>NZ_JBIGII010000003.1:0-1091599 GCF_043556445.1 Microbacterium shimangi | reverse complement strand
CGGCGAGTTATGTCGATGTGGTGCGGACGTCTGTGGGTGGGGATGTCTCGATCGATGGCTCCGACTACGGTGTCTCGGTCGGGGGCGCGGTCGTGAAGGGCAGCGTCACCGTCAGCGGAAGCTCCCGCGACGTGCTCATCGGCGCAGACGCCGACGGCGCAGCCGACGCATTCGCGAACTCCATCGGCGGTGACCTCAACCTCACCGACAACACCGCGAACCTCCGCGTCGCCGCGACCACCGTCTACGGCGCACTCACCCTCGACGGCAACACCCCCGCCGCCGCCCTCGGCACCGGCGTCTTCGCCGGATCCATCACCGGCGACCACACCGGCGACGCCCCCGCCCAACCCGCCGACGGCGACCAGTCCGTCGTCGTCACCGTCCCCGAACAAGCCGACGGAGAATTCACCTGGTCGATCGAGGGCACCTCACGCCTCGTCGACCTCGGAATCGCCGAAGAAATGCTCGACCACTACTACGCCGACGGCGAGATCGTCCCGATCCGCATCCAGGACACCCGCGCCGGAAACCCCGAGTGGTCACTCACCGCCCAGGTCTCCGACTTCACCGCCGGCGGCGAAGCAGTCTCCAGCAAATACCTCGGCTGGACACCCGAAGTACTCGAAACCGAAGGAAGCGCCATCGCCGGCGCAGCCATCCCCTCCGGCTTCGACAGCGGCGACGGACTCTCCGTCGCACGCACCCTCGCAACCGCAGACGAAGGCCACGAACGCGGCTCCTCACTCGTCAGCGCCGACCTCGAGCTCAAACTCCCGCTCGACACACCCCGCGGCACCTACACCGCAACGATCACCCTGACCGCACTCAGCTGATCACCCTCCCGCCCGGGCCACGCACAACCACGGCCCGGGCGGGACCCCCCTTTTTCCACCGACCCGGCCACGGGGCGGATCCCACTCAAAGGAGAGTCATGAACCACCACGATCACGCCCACCCGACGGTCTCGGCTCAGCCGATGAGCCGTCGCACGATGCTGAAGGCGCTGGCGGCATCGTCCGTCGCCGTCGGCATCGGCGCCGTCAGCGCCCCGGCCGCTTCCGCAGCATCCGCCTTCGGCACCAAGGCCGCACTGCCGACCGTCAGCGCCGGCAAGCGCCTGGTTCCGATCAACCGCATCGGCATTCAGCTCTTCACCGTCCGCGACAAGGTCAGCTCGCTCGGATTCCGCGCCGTCTTCGAAGAGCTCGCGCGCATCGGCTACTCCGAGATCGAGTTCGCCGGTTACACGCAGGGGCAGCTCGGCGCCATCACTCCCGCCGAGCTCCGGCAGCTGCTCGACGACAACGGCCTGCGCGCCGTCGGTTCGCACACCACTCTGAACCCGGGCAACATCGACCAGCAACTCGAGATCGCCCGCACCCTCGGGTTGCCCCACCTCGGACAGGGTGGCTCCATCGCCCCGCGCGGTGACAACTCGGTAGCCGGCTGGACCACCGCGGCGCAGACCTGGAACGAGATGGGCGAGAAGGCGAAGGCCGCCGGAATCAAGCTCTACATCCACAACCACCAGGGCGAGTTCAGCTTCACCTCCGACAACCCGACCCGCCGGGTCTACGACCTGCTCTGGGACGAATTCAACCCCGAGACGGTCTTCTTCCAGATGGACATCTACTGGGCGCACGTCGGCCGCCACCTCTACCCGGGGTTCGAGCCGATCGACTACATCAAGCGCGACCCGCGCCGCTTCCCCCTCGTGCACCTCAAGGACGGAAAGCTCAACCCGAACAGCCCCAACGGCTACGACATCATCGAGTTCGGCGCGGGCGACATCGACTACACGTCGTTCCTCTCGCAGTTGCGCGACCGCGGTCAGCGGTACGGGCTGTACGAGCAGGACAACGCTTCGACGGTGCCGATCAACCCGGGCAACTCGCTGGCGAACGCCGACCGCAGCTACGACAAAATCGCCGCGCTGCGCGGCTGAGAAACCAAGGACAGCTCATGAAGAATCTGATCAAAGCAACCACGGTTGCGCTTCTCGTCGTCGGCGGCACCGTCGTCGCGGTCCCGGCTTACGCGGCCGACCTGACCTGCTCGGGTGACCTGGCCGGCCAGACCGTGTCGGGCACTCTCACGGTGCCCGACGGCGTCGACTGCGTCATCGGCGGTGGAACCGTCGAGGGCGACGTCATCGTCGAACCGGGGGGATGGCTCGACGCGACGTCGGCCACCATCACGGGCGACGTCATCGCCACCGACGCCTACGGCGTATCGATCGACGGCACCAGCGTCGGCGGCGATGTGGTGGCGGCGTCGGCCGACACCCGCGGCGGCTTCCTCTACCTCAACGACCTCGATGTCGCAGGGTCGGTCGAGGCAGAGGGAATCGACGTCGAGGTGACGGACACCGCCATCGGCGGTTCTCTCACCACCCGCACGGCGAGTTATGTCGATGTGGTGCGGACGTCTGTGGGTGGGGATGTCTCGATCGATGGCTCCGACTACGGTGTCTCGGTCGGGGGCGCGGTCGTGAAGGGCAGCGTCACCGTCAGCGGAAGCTCCCGCGACGTGCTCATCGGCGCAGACGCCGACGGCGCAGCCGACGCATTCGCGAACTCCATCGGCGGTGACCTCAACCTCACCGACAACACCGCGAACCTCCGCGTCGCCGCGACCACCGTCTACGGCGCACTCACCCTCGACGGCAACACCCCCGCCGCCGCCCTCGGCACCGGCGTCTTCGCCGGATCCATCACCGGCGACCACACCGGCGACGCCCCCGCCCAACCCGCCGACGGCGACCAGTCCGTCGTCGTCACCGTCCCCGAACAAGCCGACGGAGAATTCACCTGGTCGATCGAGGGCACCTCACGCCTCGTCGACCTCGGAATCGCCGAAGAAATGCTCGACCACTACTACGCCGACGGCGAGATCGTCCCGATCCGCATCCAGGACACCCGCGCCGGAAACCCCGAGTGGTCACTCACCGCCCAGGTCTCCGACTTCACCGCCGGCGGCGAAGCAGTCTCCAGCAAATACCTCGGCTGGACACCCGAAGTACTCGAAACCGAAGGAAGCGCCATCGCCGGCGCAGCCATCCCCTCCGGCTTCGACAGCGGCGACGGACTCTCCGTCGCACGCACCCTCGCAACCGCAGACGAAGGCCACGAACGCGGCTCCTCACTCGTCAGCGCCGACCTCGAGCTCAAACTCCCGCTCGACACACCCCGCGGCACCTACACCGCAACGATCACCCTGACCGCACTCAGCTGATCACCCTCCCGCCCGGGCCACACAACAACCACGGCCCGGGCGGGACCCCCCTTCTCGAAAGCGAGTCCCCCGCCATGTCCCAGGCGATCCTGTCCCCCTCCCCCACCAACACCCGGTCCCGCGCGTTCTTCGCCCTCGTCCTCGCCCTCCTCTTCGCCCTGATGACACCCGGAGCGGCGGCCTTCGCGCAGACCTCCCCCGAGCCGACCTCCGAGACCGCCGTCTCGTGGAGCGTCCGCCCCGCGGACTCCGCCCAGGGCACCGGGCGCCCCAACTTCGCCTACGAGCTGAACCCCGGGGGCACCCTCGGCGACGCACTCGTCGTGACCAACCGCAGCACCGAGCCGCTCACCCTCGACGTCTACGCGGCCGACGGGTTCCTGACGGCCGACGGATCGCTCGACATCCTCGCCGGTGCAGAGCCCTCGACCGAGCTCGGCAGTTGGGTCGCCATCGACGTTCCCCAGATCACCCTCGCCAGCGGCGAGACGACCGAGATCCCCTTCTCGGTCGCGGTCCCCGCGGCAGCGCCCCCCGGAGACTATGCGGCGGGGATCGTCGCCTCGATGCTCGTCACCGCCGACAACGGCACGGTCACCGAGCGACGCCTCGGATCCCGCATCCACCTGCGCGTCCTCGGCGACCTCGTTCCCGCGCTCACCGTCTCGGGCGTCACCGTCGACTACCGCGGCACCGTGAACCCGGTCGAGAGCGGGTCGGCGAGCGTCACCTACACGCTCACCAACACCGGCAACACCCGGCTCGACCCCGATGTCGACGTCTCCGTCGCCGGGCCCTTCGGCTGGGCGGCCGTGAGCGCCTCCGACGACGTTCCCGACCTGCTGCCCGGCAGTTCGATCGAGCGCACCGTCGACGTCGCCTCGGTCCTCCCCTTGGCCGTCCTCACCGCGAACGTGACGTCGACGGCATCCGTCGTCTCACCGGGCGTGACGACGGATGCCGCACTCCCCGAGCCGGTCGTCTCTTCGGCGTCGGCGCTGACGGCGGCCGTGCCGTGGACGGCGCTGGCGATCCTCGTCGTCGTCGCCGGGCTCATCGTCTGGCGCGTCATCGCACGCAAGCGGAGCAAGGTCGCGCACCAGCGGGCCATCGACGAAGCCGTCGCCGCGGCCAGGGCCGAGCGTGCGAGCGAAGAGACGGTGGATGCTGCCGCCCCGGTCGCGGCCGGCAGCAGCGCATCGCCCGGCTCGCGCTAGCGAGCCCCGAGACACACCTGCGGCGTGGGGAGGGACACCCCGCGCCGCAGGTGGACCAAGACCGAGTCCTGTCTACGACGCGGTGGAGCCGATCACGACGCGTTGAAGCCGCTGCTCAACGCCTCGGGTGACAGCGCGTACTCGACGGCGAGCATGCTCGCCCCGAGCACAGCCGCCCGGTCGGCGGCGATCGACTGCACGATCGAGAGGTATTCCGTCGCGAGCGGGGTCGAGCGGGTGTAGACGACCTCACGGACGCCGGCGATGAGGTGCTCGCCCACGCGTGCCATCGATCCGCCGATGGCGATGATCGAGGGGTTCATCAGGCTGACACACGTCGTCAGCACCTCACCGATGTCGCGTCCGGCCTGTCGAACGGCCTGGATCGCGTCGATGTTGCCGCGCTTGACGAGATCGACGACGTCGGAGCCGGTGTGCGCGTCGATGCCCTGCTCGCGCAGCGCACGGGCGATGGCGGGGCCCGAGGCCAAGGCTTCGAGGCATCCGCGATTTCCGCACTGGCAGGGCACGTTCGCTCCCCGCGCCACCTGCACGTGCCCGATGTCGCCGGCGATGCCCTGCGCGCCGCGCTGCAGCTCGCCGCCCGAGACGATGCCCGTGCCGATACCGGTCGAGACCTTGACGAACATGAGGTGGTCGACGCCGGGCCAGGCCACGGCCCGTTCTCCGAGCGCCATGATGTTCACGTCGTTGTCGACGAGCACCGGGACCGGGAGGGGGAGGTGCTGCTGGATCCACCCGGGGATGTCGAAGCGATCCCAGCCGGGCATGATCGGCGGGTTCACCGGCTGACCGGTCGAATGCTCGACCGGGCCGGGAACGCCGATACCGATCGCGGCCACGTCGGCCACCGTCCGGCCCGACGCCGTCAGCAACGCCGTCGTCGACTCGATGAGCCACGTGAGGACGGGCTCGGGGCCCAGGGCGATGTCGAGCTCCTCGGAGTGCTCGTCGAGCACCTGGCCGGTGAGATCGGTGATGGCCACGGTGGCGTGCGAGGCGCCGATGTCGACCGCGACGACGACCTTCGCGGCGGGGTTGATCGCGAACTGCGACGGCGGGCGACCGCCGGTCGACACCCCGTCGGCGACGGGGGTGATGAGGCCCATTCGCATGAGTTCATCCACGCGCACGGCCACCGTCGAGCGGGCGAGACCGGTCGACTTGGCGAGCTCCGCTCGGGTGCGGGGCACCCCGTCGCGCAGCAGCTGGAACAGCTGGCTTACGCCTGTCACTGATTGTGCGGAGTCCGTCGTCATTCTTGCCACGCCCTCAGTACATCATTAGTTGCTTAGGTGGGGCCGATAAGACGACGGCGGCCACGCAAGAAGCATGGCCGCCGTCGTTACTCGGTAGGGTCAGCTCGCTCGTCCCGAGGGCCGCGAGAAGCGCTGCTGCAGCAGAACCGCGATGACGATGATCACGCCCTTCGCGACGGCCTGCACCGACGACGAGAGGTTGTTCTGCACGAAGACGTTCGTCAGCGTCGAGAAGATGAGCACGCCGAACACCGTTCCGGTGATCGTGCCTCGGCCGCCCACGAGGAGCGTTCCACCGACGACGACCGCGGCGATCGCGTCGAGCTCGATGAGCTGGCCGTGCGTCGACGTGCCCGCTGTCGTTCGGCCGAGGATCATCACCGCGGCGATTCCGGCGGTGAGGCCCGCCAGCGCGTAGAGCCACATGGTGTGCCGCTTGACGTTGATGCCGGCGAGGCGGGCGGCTTCGCGGTTGCCGCCGATGGCGACCGTGCGGCGGCCGAAGGTGGTGCGGTTGAGAAGCACCCACCCCATCACCGCGACGAGAGCGAAGATCCAGATGAGGATGTCGATGCCGAGGAAATCACCGTTCATGAAGGTGATGAATCCGCGGTCTTCCACGACCAGCGTCCGTCGATCGGCCAGGATCTCGGCGAGACCGCGGGCGGCCACGAGCATGGCGAGTGTCGCCATGAAGGCGACGACGTTGCCGTAAGCGATGACGATGCCGTTGACGAGACCTGCACCCACGCCGACGAGCAGCGCGATGACGATCATGACCGTCCAGTGCAGTTGGTCGGAGAGATCCTGCACGGCGGCAAGGGTGGCGACGACCGAAGCCAGGCCCATCACCGAGCCGACCGACAGATCGATGCCGCCCGCGATGATGACGAGCGTCATCCCGACGCTGATCACGCCGACGATCGAGGCCTGGCGCAGGATCACGAGGACGTTGTCGATGCTGGTGAAGCTACCCGGAGCGCTGATGGCGCCGACGACGATGATCAGCAGCAGTCCGACGACGAGGCCGAGGTTGCGGCCGGCCGATCCGGAGAGGAAGCGACGCCAGGCCGGCTGCGGGGGCTCGGCGGCGATAGCGGAGGTGTCGGGAGAGGCGGTTCGAACCCCGGTGGGGGAAATCTGCTCGCTCACGCGGCGGATCCTTTCATGACGAGGTCGAGCACTCCGTGCTCGTCGATCTGGTCGGACGGGAGGGTGCGGAGGACGCGACCGTCGGAGATGACGAGAACGACATCGGCGAGACCGAGCACCTCCTCGATCTCACTGGAGACGACGACGACGGCGTTGCCGGCGGCGGCGAGATCGCGGATGAGGGTGTAGATCTCGGCGCGGGCGCCGACGTCGACGCCACGCGTGGGTTCGTCCAGCAGCAGCACACGCGTACCGTGCACCAGCCAGCGGGCGAGGAGGATCTTCTGCTGGTTGCCCCCCGAGAGGGTCCGCGCGGGGCGGTCGGGGTCTGCGGGGCGCAGCTCGAACGCGTCGATCTGCTCGCGCGCGACGCGACGTGCGGAACGGTCGTCGAGCAGACCGCCCTTCGCGAAACGCCTCATCGATGCCAGCGTGATGTTGACGAAGATGGGTTCGTCGAGCACGAGTCCTTGACTCTTGCGCTCTTCGGGCGAGAGCCCGATGCCCGCATCGACCGCCGCGACGACGGAGCCGCGGCGAAGCGTCTTGTCTCGGACGCTGACCGTGCCCTTGGTCGACTTGCGCGCGCCGTAGACCGTTTCGAGGATCTCGGAGCGCCCCGACCCGACGAGCCCGGCGAGCCCTACGACCTCGCCGGCACGAACGGTGAACGAGACGTCTTCGAAGACGCCGGCGAGCGCGAGGTCTTTGACCTCGAGCACGGTCGCTGCGTCCGCCGCGATCGGCGAGCGAGTCGGGAAGACGTTCGCGACCTCACGACCGGTCATCAACCGGATGAGCTCGGGAGTGGGAGTCTCGGAGGCCGAGAGGCCGACCGCTGTCGTCCGGCCATCCTTGAGCACGGTGATGCGATCGCCGATCTGGCGGATCTCTTCGAGGCGGTGGGTGATGTACACGACCGCGATGCCTTCGGCGGTGAGTTCGTGCACGACCTGGAAGAGGTTCTTCACCTCTTCGGTATCGAGCACGGCCGACGGCTCGTCCATGATGATGAGCTTGATGTCGTGCGAGAGCGCCCGCGCCATGCTCACGATCTGCTTGTTGGCCGCGCTGAGCGAACCCACCTCGGTGTGAGGCGAGAGGTTCGAGTGGCCGAGGCGCTTCAACAGGGCCCTGGTCTGCTTGGCCGCTTCGGAACGCCGCGTAAACCCGCCGCTCGCGAGCTCGTGGCCGAGGAAGATGTTCTCGGCGATCGTGAGCCCGTCGACGACATCGAGTTCTTGGTACATCGTCGCGATGCCCATCTCGATGGCGGCTTCGGGGGTCGCGATCTCGACGACCTCGCCGCGCCAGCTGATCTCACCGCCGTCGGGGCGGTGGACACCGGCGAGGGTCTTGATGAGCGTGGACTTGCCCGCGCCGTTCTGACCGAGTACGCAGTGGACTTCGCCCGGCGCGATGTCGAGATCGACGCCCCGCAGCGCCCGAACGCCGGCGAAGGACTTCGTTACGCCCCGAACCTGGAGTAATGACGATTGATGGTCAACTTTGATCACCCGGCGAACATAACACGCCTCCGGTGCGTCGCGCGACCCTTTCGTCCCGCGTATCTCTGGAAGAACTACGGATGCCGCGAGACGGCGGGATTCCCGTATTTTGTCCGCGTTCACGGGGAAGCAGAACTTATAACCGTCGGATAACAAAAGTTGACCGATCCTGCATGACTTCTGTTACGGTGAGGCTCGTCAGCGTCGACCTCTCCTTTGCATGGACTACCCCGAGGGGCCGCTGAACCAAGCTGCATCACATTCAAGGAGGAAAGAACATGCGCACATACCTGAAGTCGCGCTCACGCCTGGTGCTCACCGGCGCGGCGCTTTTCGCATCCATCGGTCTTCTCGCGGGCTGCACCGGCGGCACCGCGAACGAGAGTGAGAACGTCGTCGACCAGGGAACGTCGACCGAAGAGAACGCCGAGACGGGCGACACCGTCGTCATCGGCTTCTCGGGACCCGCTGCCGACCACGGTTGGCTCGGCGCGATCAACTCCGGCGCGCTTGCCGCCGCCGAGAGCTTCCCCGACGTCGACCTCCAGGTCGCCGAGGGCACGAACGACGTCAACGCCCAGATCGCTGCCGTCGAGACCTTCATCAACGATGGCGTCGACGCGATCGTCCTGCTCCCCAGCGACGGCGCTGCTCTGACCGAGGTCGCCATCAAGGCGATGGAGGCCGGCATCCCCGTGATCAACGTCGACCGCGAGTTCTCGAGCCCGTTCGCCGCGCGTTCGACCGTGCTCGGCGACAACTACGGCATGGGCGTCAGCGCCGGTGTCTACGTCTGTGAGCAGCTCGGTGACAACCCCGACGCGATCGTCGGTGAGATCGCCGGCATCGACTCGCTGCCGCTGACGCAGGACCGCTCCGCGGGCTTCGCCGACGCACTGTCCGACTGCGGCCTCGAGGTCGGCCCCCGCGTGGCGGCTGACTTCACGGTGCAGGGTGGCGAAGCTGCCACCTCGCAGATGCTCTCGGCCAACCCGCAGATCGACGCCATCTGGAACCACGACGACGACCAGGGCATCGGTGTCCTCGCGGCCATCAGCGCTTCGGGTCGCGACGAGTTCTTCATGGTCGGTGGAGCGGGTAGCCGCAACGCGATGGAGGCCATCGAGGCCGACGACAGCGTGCTGAAGGCAACCGTCATCTACCCCTCGACCCAGGCTGCCGACGGAATCGCACTCGCGCGTCTCATCGCGCAGGGCAAGACCGCGGGCGACCTGATCACCCCGAGCGTTCCGAACCGCATCGTTCTGGACGCACCGGTCGTGACGAAGGAGAACGTGGCCGAGTTCATCGACCTCTCGTTCGAGTCCTGAGTGGGTGGGGGCACCCGGTCACCGGGTGCCCCCCTCCCTCTTCCGTCAGTTAGAGAAAGACATTGCCTTGACCCAGCCTCTCCGCGTCGCGATGATCGGCGCCGGCTTCATGGGCGCCGCGCATTCCCAGGGATGGCGCGTGGCCCCCCGCTTCTTCGATCTCCCCGTGCAACCCGAGATGTCGGTGCTGGTCGGCCGCGATCTCGACCGCACCCGGAAATCGGCCGAATGTTGGGGTTGGGCGGAATCATCAGCGGACTGGCGCGAGGTCATCGCGCGCGATGACATCGACGTGGTCGACGTCGTGACGCCGGGCGACACGCACGCCGAGATCGCCATCGCGGCGCTCGAGGCGGGCAAGCACGTTCTCTGCGAGAAACCCCTCGCCAACTCCGTCGCCGAAGCCGAGGCCATGACCGAGGCTGCGGAACGCGCCGCGGCACGGGGAGTGCGCTCGATGGTCGGCTTCACCTACCGTCGCGTCCCCGCGGCCACATTCGCTCGCGACCTCGTCGCCGCCGGCCGCATCGGCGATGTCCGCCAAGTGCGGGCCGAGTACCTGCAGGACTGGCTGAGCGACGCTGAAGCCCCGCTCACCTGGCGCATGCAGAAAGACCGCGCCGGCTCCGGCGCGCTGGGTGACATCGGCGCTCACGCCGTCGACCTCACCGAGTTCATCACCGGTCAGCGCGTCTCGCGCGTCTCGGGAATCCTCGAAACGATCGTCGCCGAGCGGCCGCTGCTGGGTGAAGGCACCGGATTGTCGGGCTCGGCGGCATCCGGTCGTGGCGCCGTCACCGTCGATGACCTCGCCCTGTTCACCGGACGCTTGTCATCGGGCGCCCTCGCCTCTTTCGAGGCCAGCCGCTTCCGGCTGGGCCGCAAGAACGCCCTCCGCATCGAGATCTCCGGATCGACCGGTGCACTGTCGTTCGACCTCGAACGCCTCAACGAACTCGAGTACTACGACGCGACCGCCCCCTCGGAAGAGCTGGGATTCCGCCGCATCCTGGTCACCGAACCCGGACACCCCTACGTTGGCAAGTGGTGGCCCACCGGCCACATGCTCGGCTACGAGCACGGTTTCGCGCACCAGGCGAAGGACTTCGTCGAGGCGGTCGCCGAAGGCTCCGAGCCGCGGCCCTCGTTCGCCGACGGGCTGCACGTCCAGCGGGTGCTCGACGCCGTCGAGCGAAGCTCGAACGCCGACAGCGTCTGGACCCCGGTCGCCTGACCCTTTCCCTTTCCCCCGCCGCTCTTCCGCGGCATTCTTGATCCGACGAGAGGACTCCGCGATGGCGCGACCGATTACCTTGTTCACCGGCCAGTGGGCAGACCTGCCCTTCGAAGAAGTCGCCCGACTCGCGGGCGAGTGGGGCTACGACGGACTCGAGATCGCCTGCTGGGGCGACCACCTCGACCCGTGGCGGTGGGATGACGACGCTTATGTGCAGGGCAAGCTCGATGTGCTCGAGCGCAACGGCCTGAAGGTGTGGACGATCTCGAACCACCTGAAGGGTCAGGTCGTCTGCGACGACCCGATCGATCAGCGCCACCGCGACATCGTTTCGGACCACGTGTGGGGCGACGGCGACCCCGAGGGTGTGCGACAGCGCGCCGCCGAGGAATTGAGGAACACGGCGCGGCTGGCGGCGAAGCTCGGCGTGAAGACCGTGACCGGCTTCACCGGGTCGTCGATCTGGAAGTACGTCGCGATGTTCCCGCCCGCCTCGGCGGAGATGGTCGCCGCCGGATATCAGGACTTCGCCGACCGATGGAACCCGATCCTCGACGTCTTCGACGAGGTCGGCGTGCGCTTCGCCCACGAGGTGCACCCGTCAGAGATCGCCTACGACTACTGGACGACGAAGGCCGCACTCGAGGCCATCGGCCACCGCGAAGCCTTCGGGCTGAATTGGGACCCCTCGCACATGGTGTGGCAGGACATCGACCCGGTCGGTTTCCTGTGGGACTTCCAGGACCGCATCTACCACGTGCACTGCAAGGACACGAAGAAGCGCCTCACCGACGGCCGCAACGGACGCCTCGGCTCGCACCTGCCGTGGGCGGATCCGCGTCGCGGGTGGGACTTCATCTCGACCGGACACGGCGACGTGCCCTGGGAAGACGCGTTCCGGATGCTGAACGCCATCGGCTACCAGGGGCCGCTCTCGGTCGAGTGGGAGGACGCAGGGATGGACCGCCTCGTCGGCGCCCCCGAGGCCCTCGGCTTCGTCCGCAAGCTGTCGACCTACGAGCCGTCGGCCGCAGCCTTCGACTCCGCCTTCAGCACGAAGTAGCAGTCCTCGACGACGGCCCGACCCCGCCCGGGTCGGGCCTTCGCCGTCGCCGCGGAGTCCGTCCCGGCGCCACGGGGGTCAGGCGCGGGCGGGGAAGCGGGGGGAGAGCCAGCCCAACAGGTCGGCGCGCACCTCGGCCTGGTTGCGCTCGTTGAAGATCTCGTGTCGCGCTTCGGGGTAGACGAGGGTCGTCACGTCGGTGAGGCCCGATCGCGTGCGGTATGCGTCGGCGAGCCGGTGCACGCTCCTCGGACCCCCGACCGAATCGTCGCGCCCGACCATCAGAAGCGCGGGGATGTCGGGGAGGTTCCGCGCGGGGCGGCCGTACAGCCGCGCCGCGTCGAGGGGTCCGAACAGTTTCAGCAGCGGCACGGACGTGGTCAGCGGATCGTCGAGGAAAGCCTTTCCGATCTCATGGTCGGACGACAGCCACTCCGTGCCGGTCGCGCCCTTCGCCTTCCACGCCGCGTTCAGGTCGCCGGCGTTCAGCGACCCCGGGGTTCGGAGGGCGGATCCGCTGAGGATGACGGCGTCGTAGAGCTCGGGATGCTGATTCACGAGGATCTGCGCGAGGAACGAGCCCCACGAGTGCCCGAGGAGGATGAGCGGCAGATCGGAATGATCCGTGCGGATGCGCTCCGACAGCATCCGCACCGCTTCGACGGCCGCGCGATGGCCGCCGCGTCCGAGCCGGCCGAGCCGCGTCGCGTCTCCGCCGTGCTGGCGCATGCCGGTGCGTCCGTGTCCGCGGTGATCGTCTGCGTAGACCGTGTACCCGTCTGCGACCAGGGCGGCGACGAGCGCCGCGTAGCGCCCCGCGTGCTCACCCACGCCGTGCAGCAGCTGCACCACGGCTCGCGGCCGGTCTGCGGGGTGGACGTCATAGACGATCACGACACCGTGCGCGTCGGCGAACTCGGGCATGGGGCCGAGCCTAGCGGCGCGTTCCGTCGCAAGGCGCCTTCCGCCAACCCCTTAGCGTTACTAATGAGCTAAGCTAAGGAATGAATGAACGCGTCGACGACTCCCCCCGGTCCTCCGAGTGACCTCAGCGCCGCAGCATCCGATTTTCGGATGGCGACGTTCCGGCTCGCTCGGCGTCTGCGTGCGCAACGCGCGGTCGACACGATGAGCGATGGCCAGTTCGCCGTGCTCGCCGCCCTGAAGGTCTTCGGACCGCACACCCTCGGCGAACTGGCCACCCGCGAACGTGTCACCGCGCCGTCGATGAACCGCACGGTCAACAGCCTCGAAGAGTCGGGCCTGGTCAGCCGCACTCCGTCGAGCGACGACCGCCGAAAGATCACCCTCGACCTGACGGCCGACGGCCGCGCCGTGGTCGAAGAGACCGCCCGGCGACGCGACGCGTGGCTCGAGGGCGCCCTCTCCGAGATACCGGAGGACGACCGCCGCACCCTGGCGCGAGCCGCCGAGATCATGCAGCGTTTGGCGGAGCGATGACCGTCACCCCCATGTTCCGCTCCCTCGCGGTCTTCAACTACCGCGTCTGGTTCATCGGCGCCGTCGTGTCGAACATCGGCGCGTGGATGCAGTCGACCGCCCAGAGCTGGGTCGTTCTGACGCAGCTCACCGACGGCGACGCCGGCGCGATGGGGGTGACGATGGCGCTGCAGTTCGCGCCGCCGCTCCTGCTCGTGGGCGTCACCGGCTGGGTCGCCGATCGATTCGAGCGACGCAAGCTCATCATGGTGACCCAGGCGGCCATGCTGCTGCTCGCGATCAGCCTGGGCGTGCTCATCCTCACGGGCGTCATGACCCTCCCCCTGATGTACGGCTTCGCACTGGCTCTCGGCGTCGTGACGGCATTCGACAATCCGGCGCGGCAGGCGTTCGTGTCCGATCTCGTCGAGCGCGAGAACACCTCCAATGCCGTCGCACTGAACGCCGCGTCGTTCAACACCGCGCGACTCATCGGCCCGGCCGTGGCCGGCGTGCTGATCGTGGTCATCGGGAGCGGCTGGGTGTTCCTCGTCAACGCCTTCACGTTCGTGGCGATGGTCGGAGCCCTGTGGCTCATCCGCCCGCACGAGCTCGTCCCGCGTCCGAAGATGCGGGGTACGTCGCGACTCGCCGACGGCTTCCGTTACGTGCGGGGCCGCGGCGACCTCGTCGTGATCTTCGCGATGGTCTTCCTTCTCGGGGCGTTCGGCATGAACTTCCCGATCTTCGCCTCGACGATGGCCCTCGAGTTCGGTCAGGGCGCCGACGGGTTCGGTCTGCTCAGCTCGATCCTCGCCATCGGGTCGCTCACCGGCGCGCTGCTCGCCGCGCGGCGCGAACGGGCTCGACTGCGGTTGGTGGTGATCGCCGCCGGCGGTTTCGCCGTCGCGATGTGCGCGTCGGCACTCGCCCCGACCTACCTGACCTACGCGCTCTCCCTCGTCTTCGTCGGATTCTCGGTCGTCACGATGCTCACCACCGCCAACGGCTACGTGCAGAGCACAACCGACCCCGCCCTGCGCGGGCGGGTGCTCGCCCTGTACGTCGCGATCCTCCTCGGCGGCACGCCGGTGGGTGCCCCCGTCGTCGGTTGGGTCGCATCGGAGTGGGGCCCGCGCGCCGCGATCATGGTCGCCGCCGTCGCCGCGCTCGTCGCGTGCGGCGTCGGGGTCGCCTGGACGCTGGCCTCCGGTCGCGTGCACCGGCACGAGAGCCGACGCTTCGCCCTCACGCTCGACGAGACGCGTCCGATCGACGTGATCGTGCCCGAGGAGTTCAGCGACGAGGTCGCCGGCACGACCGCGATCCCTCTGCCCCGCCAGGGCGAACCCGCCGCGCGGCGCTGAGTCCGCTGACGCCACCGCTCGCCCGGCGCCGAACGGCCCGGCCGACGCCGTCAGCGCGGCTCGCGCACGCCGACCCGCTCGAGGTGCGCGTTGACGAAGCGGCCGGTGGGGTCGAGGCGCTCGAAGACGGCACGGGCGTCGGCGAGGCGAGGGTGCACCGCGGCCATCCGCTCGGCGTTGAACGCGTGCACCTTGCCCCAGTGCGGTCGGGCGGCGAACGGCGCCAGCGCCGCTTCGATGTGCGGGATCACGCGACTGACCTCCTCGGGACGATCGAGCCACGTGAAGTGGATGGCGAGGAAGTCCCGCTCGTAGGCACCGCTCAGCCACAGCTGGTCTCGGGCTGCGGTGCGCAGCTCGCTGACGACGAGGTGCGGGCGGATCTGCGGCGCGAGCTCGCGCACCGCGCGCAGCGCGGCGGGCGCGTCGGCCCGGTCGACGAAGTACTCGGTCTGGATCTCGGCTCCGAAGGAGGGCTCACGGTCGAGCCGGAAGTGAGGCAACCGCAGCATCCATGGTCCTGGCACTCCCCCGAGCTCGGTGACGTTGTCGTCGCTCGCGAGGGGTGAATCGTCTTTCGCGGCGAGCGCACCGTCGAGGAGCGTGGCGGGAACGCCGTCGTGGTCGGTGCCGAGACGGGTCTTGGTCCACACGTAACCGACCTCGTCGCCCTCCCACTTCGTGAAGACCGACACGCTGTACGCCGCCGACGTCAGAGCGTCGAGGTCGGCCAGCGCCGCCTCCCACGTCACCCCCGTGTAGACGTCTTGGCGCATGCGGTAGGAAGGCTCGAGGTCGAGGGTGACTTCGGTGACGAGCCCGAAGGCGCCGAGCCCGACGACGAGGGCGGCGAAGTCGGCATCACCGCGGCGCGTGTCGTGCACCTCGCCGTCGGCGCCGACGTACCGGAGGGCGCGCACGGCGGTCGAGAGCACGCCGTTGCCGTTGCCCGAACCGTGCGTTCCCGTCGCCGTCGCACCGGCAACGCCGATGTGCGGAAGCGACCCCATGTTGTGCAGCGCCCACCCCTCGGCCTCGAGCTTCAGGGCGAGCACACCGTACCGGGTGCCCGCGGGCACGACGGCGGTGCGCGAGGCCGCGTCGATGACGACGTCGCCGCGGAGGGCGGAAAGATCGATCAGCGTGCCCTCGGTGTCGGGCAGGTCGGTGAACGAGTGACGCGTGCCGAGGGCGTGGATGCGGCCGCCACCGCTCCGCACGAGCTGCACCACCTCGTCGAGGTCACGCGGATGCGCGCGGGTGGCCGCGCGGTACGCGTACGTTCCCGCCCAGTTCTTCGGGGCAGTGGTCGAGAACGCGTCTTCGGGCATGCGATCAACTTAGTCGGAGGGGGCCGACGACTCGGCGACGCGACCGGCGGCGTCGACGCCGGCATGTCCCACTTTCCGCAAGAAACAGCCCTGGCGGTTGCGGAAAACGGGACACGAACGAGAGCATGTCCCACTTTCCGCAAGAAACGGGGCGCATCGTTGCGGAAAATGGGACATGCGTCGTCGCGGTCGAGAGCGCCCCGACCGACGCGGAGGGCCCAAGCTCTCACCCACGCGCGTCGCTGAGAGCGACGGGCGGTTCCGCGGCGGATGCCTGGAGGTCTACGCGGCGCAGGCGGCACTCCGCGCACCGCACGTACCGCACGACGCCGTCGCTGGTGCGATGGGCCGACTCGGTCACCCATCCGTGCTCGTGGGGGGTGGATGCGGGGTGGGCCAGGTCTGCTCGGTGCTCCGAAGCGAGGTGAGTCGTCATGCATTCCACTGTGATGTCATGGTCTTATGCATCTCAACCCTTACGGGGAGTACGCGATTCTGCTGGCCGCGTCACTCGCGAACGACTGGCCGCCCGACCGGGCGGGCATCGAGGCGCGCACGAGGGATTTCGGGATGACGATGGCGTTCACCGTCGGCGCCGACGACCACCCCGAGACTCGCGCCGCGCTCGATGGTTGGCTCGCCGTCGTGGATGCTCCACACGCCGACCAGCGGGCCGCCCTGCTCAACGCACGGATGGCGGCGATCGCCGCCTACCCCCGACTGACCGATCATGACGGAGAGGGCTGGCACCTGCACTATCGGGACCAGGGGCAGTCCCTCGCCCACGTGCTCGACGCCGTCGTCTCGGTCGGCACGGCGCTGCATCTGACCACGCGGGGCATGTCGCGTCTGCGCCGCTGCGAGGCGGGCGAGGCCCCCGGCGATCCCTGCCGGAACGTCGTCGTCGACGTCACCCGGAACGGGCGGCAGCGTTATTGCTCCGTGCGGTGCGCGAACCGCGCCGCGGTCCGGCGTCACCGCAGCCGGCGCGCGCCGGAGCGGAGGGAGGAGCAGCCCGCCGTCACATCTCGCGAGTGATCGTCACTTTCACGTTCAGCGCCGACTTGAACGGACCGGCGTACACGCCCCGCAGCGGCGGCACGTCGTTGTAGTCGCGACCGCGGCCCACGAGCACGTGGCGATCGCCGATCTCGATGTTGTTGGTGGGGTCGAACCCCTGCCAGTCACCGGCGAACCATTCCACCCAGGCGTGCGACTCGCCCGTCACCGCGACGCCGACCTCGGCGTTCGGGCGGGGGTGCAGGTATCCCGAGACGTAGCGCGCGGGAATGCCCACCTCGCGGAGAGCGCCGAGCGTGATGTGGGCGATGTCTTGGCAGACGCCCTTGCGGGCCACCCACGCGTCGGTCGCGGTCGACTGCACGCTCGTCACACCGTGCATGTACTCGACCGCGTCGCCGACGGCTTCGGCGATGGCGTGCGCCGCGCGGCCCGGGTGCTCGTGCTGCGCGGCCACGGAGCGGGCGATCTCGGCGACCTCGGGGTGCGGCCGCGTGCGCACCGTCTGGGTGAGCTGCTCGATCGTGCCGATGGAACGCTCCACCTCGAGGGCGAGAGACGCCCACGTCATCGCGACGTGCTGAATGGGGCGCGGGCGCACCTCGACGAGCGAACGCGCGGTGATGCTCAGATCGGCGTGAGGCGAGAGCACGTCGAAAGCGCTCACCCGCGTTCCGAAGTAGTCGACGTACTGGTTGACCGACGTCGACGGCTCGATGTCGAGCGACGAACTCAGCACGAACTGGCTGTCGGTCGACACCGGCAGCATCCGCGCCTCGTTGTACGACGCGGTGACGTCTCCTTTGTACGAGAACCCGGTGGAGTGCTCGATGCGAAGTCTCTTCACGAGATCTCTCCGATCCAGCTCGGCTCGGCCTGCGTGGGGAAGAACCGCTGTCGGATGGCTTCGGATGCTTCGCGCGTCACCTTCTGCACTCGCTTCATGTGGTGCGGCAGCTCGGTGAGAACGTCGCTGATCGGGCTGTATTCGAGGTCGTTGCGGATCTGGCCGAGTGCTCGCAGCACGGTGTTCGAGTGCCCGACCCGATCGGCGCGCGGATCGATGGAGCTCATGCATTCTTCGGCGCGCTGGATCGAGTAGATGATCGACCGGGGGAACAGCCGGTCGAGCAGCAGGAACTCGGCCGCATTGTGGGCGCTCGGCATGCCCCGGTAGGTGCGGAGGTAGGGCTCGTAGGCCCCGCACGAGCGCAGGATCGTGGTCCACGAAGGACCGGATGCCTGGGTCAGCGACCGCGTCGCCAGCAAGCGCGCAGTCATGTCGGCCCGTTCGATGCTGCGGCCCAGGGTGAAGAACTGCCAGGCCTCGTCGCGGCTGGTCGACGAGTCGACGATGCCGACGGCGAGGGCCGCACGCTCGCGCACCCAGTGGAAGAACTCGCTGACCTTCTCGGTCTGCAGGCGCCGGGGCATGCGAGAGTTCGACGTGTTCAGGGTCTCCCACAGCTCGGTCGAGACGATCTCGCGCGCACGTCGGGCGTTCTCGCGGGCGGCGGTCAGCGAATAAGCGATGCTCGCCGGGTTCATGCGGTCGACGGCGAGCCGCTGCAAGACGTCTTCTCGACGCACCGGGTCACCGCCCTCGGGCTGAGACGAACCCATCACGCTCAGAAGAGACCGGCACGCGGTGTCTTCGTCGATCCAGGGGTCTTCGAGCAGCAACTGGAGGTGCACGTCGAGGATGCGCGCGGTTCCGTCACTGCGCTCGATGTACCGCCCGATCCAGAACAGCGATTCCGCGATCCGGCTCAGCATCCTGACTCACCGCCCTGCGTGTCCCGAATTCCGCAAGGACTCGCCGCTTTCGTTGCGGAAAGTGGGACATGCGGGAGGGGGGAAGACGGATGCTGCGCCTGCTGCTGTTGCTGCTCCGCTTGTTCGAGCGACGAGGGACCGTGCTCGGGGTCGGCCTGCTGCTGCTGTTCCTGCTGCTCGCTGCGCGAGCGCGGGCGGTCGTGCGGCGACACCGAGACCGAGGGCTGACCGTCGTAGATGATCGGGATGGCCTCGGTGACGGTCGAGGCCTGGTCGGCCACGAGACCGGGGAGACCCACGCCCTGGCCGTACTCGACGTGTCCGGGTGCAGACCCCCCGACGATCCACGTGTCTTTCGATCCGCCGCCCTGGCTCGAGTTCACCACGAGCTGTCCTTCGGGGAGGGCGACGCGGGTGAGGCCGCCGGGCAGCACCCAGACGTCTTCGCCGTCGTTCACCGCGAACGGCCGAAGGTCGGCGTGACGCGGTCGCATGCCGTCTTCGACGAGGGTCGGGATGGTCGAGAGCATGACGACCGGCTGCGCGATCCATCCGCGCGGGTCGGCCAGCAGGCGCTGACGGAGTTTCTCGAGCTCCGAGGGCGAAGCATCCGGCCCCACCACCAGTCCCTTACCGCCCGAACCGTCGACCGGTTTGACCACGAGTTCGTCGAGGCGATCGAGCACCTCTTCGAGCGCGTTCGGATCTTCGAGGCGCCAGGTGTCGACGTTCTTCAGGATCGGCTCCTCGGCGAGGTAGTAGCGGATCAGGTCGGGCACGTACGTGTAGACCAGCTTGTCGTCGGCGACACCGTTGCCGACGGCGTTGGCGATCGTCACGTTGCCCAGACGCGCGGCGAGCATGAGCCCGGGAGCACCGAGCATCGAGTCTGCGCGGAACTGCAGCGGGTCGAGGAACTCGTCGTCGACGCGACGGTAGATCACGTCGACGCGCTGCGGTCCGCGGGTCGTGCGCATGAAGACCTTGCCGCCGGCGGTCAGGAGGTCGCGGCCCTCGACGAGCTCGACCCCCATGAGGCGGGCGAGCAGCGTGTGCTCGAAGTACGCGGAGTTGTAGACGCCGGGGGTGAGCACCACGACGTTCGGGTCTTCGATTCCGGGCGGGGCCGAGGCGCGCAGCGCGGCGAGGAGCTTGTTCGGGTAGTCGCCGACGGGGCGCACGCGCATCGAGACGAACAGCTCGGGAAGCGTCTGCGCCATGACGCGTCGGTTCGAGATCACGTAGCTCACGCCCGAGGGCACGCGCACGTTGTCTTCGAGCACCCGCATCTCGCCGTTCTCGTCGCGGATGAGGTCGATGCCCGACACCTGGATGCGTACGCCGTTCGCGCTGCGGATGCCCGCGGCCTGACGGTAGAAGTACTGCGACGACGAGATCAGCCGCGCGGGGATGACGCCGTCGCGCACCGCGTGCTGGTGGCCGTAGGCGTCGTCGAGAAAGGCTTCGAGCGCCTTGACGCGCTGCTTGACCCCGGCTTCGACCTTCGACCACTCGTCGTACGTGATGACCCGCGGCACCGCATCGAGCGGGAAGGGGCGCTCTTCGCCCGCGAAGTCGAACGTGACCCCCTGCGCGAGGTACGAACTGGCGAGCGAGTCGGTGCGCCCCCGCAGCTCTTCCTGCGTCATCTTCGCGAGTGCTTGATAGAGCTCGCGGTACGCCGCCCGCGACTGCGCCGCCTCGCCCGGATTCGCGGGATGACCGAACATCTCGTCGAAGGCCGGAACCCCGGATGCGGTCTTGCGCGGCGCCAACGTGGAGCCATAGCCGTCGAACAGGTCGCCCATCCCCCGAGCCTATCCCCGGCCGTGTTGCCGCAATGTTTCCGGGCGCGGAGCGTACGGATGCTGCGCCAAGCCGGCGGACGTACGCTGTGCGCATGCCCCGCCCTTCGCCGCTCCCTCCGGCTCTCGCCGGTATCGCCTCCGTCGCGCTCGGCGCGGGCGCGGGAGAGCTGCTCGCGGGCCTGTTCGCCCCGGCGTCGAGTCCGTTCGCGGTCGTCGGCGGCGCGATCATCGACCTCGCCCCCTCGTGGGCGAAAGACACCGCCATCGCGTTGTTCGGCACGAGCGACAAGATCGCCCTCCTCGTCGGCATCGGTCTGGTCGCGGTGATCCTCGCCGCCGGAGCCGGCTGGCTCGAGGCGCGCAAGGCTCCGTGGGGCCGCGTCGTGGTGGCCGCGTTCGGGATCGGCGGAGCCTTCGTCGCAGCCACCCGAGCGGGCGCCACCGAGGCGGCCTGGTTCCCCGCGGCGCTGGCGGGTGCGATCGGGGCCATCGCCATCGGCTTTCTCGCCCGGTCGGCGAACCGGTCGCAGGTTTCGCCGGCTCCCGCGGAGGGCGAAGGTGGTCCGGCCGACCCCGTCGAGGGCGGTCCGGCCGATCCCGACCGACGCCGCTTCTTCGTCTGGGCGGGCGTCACCACGGCGACGGGCCTGGTACTGGCGATCGCCGGTGGCGCGGTGCGGGCGGGCGCCCAAGCCGTCACCGCGGCACGCGACGCCCTCCGCCTGCCCGCACCGGCCGTCGCCGCTCCGCCCGTCCCGGCGGCCGCCGAGCTCGGCATCGACGGACTCGCCCCGGTCGTCACCCCCAACGGCGAGTTCTACCGCATCGACACGGCACTCGTGGTGCCGCAGGTGGCAGCATCGGATTGGTCGCTCCGCATCCACGGAATGGTCGAGCAAGAAGTGACGCTGACGTGGGACGAACTGGTCGCGTTGCCGCTCGAGGAGAGCATCACGACCCTCACCTGCGTGTCGAACGAGGTCGGCGGCGACCTCATCGGCAATGCGCTCTGGCTGGGATACCCGATTCGCGAGCTGCTCGCCCGCGCTCGTCCGACCGCCGACGCCGACATGGTGCTGTCTCGGTCGATCGACGGGTTCACCGCCTCGTCGCCGATCGAGGCCCTGACCGACGAACGCAACGCGATCCTCGCGGTCGGCATGAACGGCGAGCCGCTGCCGACCGAGCACGGTTTTCCGGTGCGGATGGTCGTCCCCGGGCTCTACGGCTACGTCTCGGCCACCAAGTGGGTGACCGAGCTCGAGGTAACCCGGTTCGACGCCGCGACTTCGTACTGGACCGACCGCGGGTGGTCGGAGCGCGGACCGATCAAGCTCGAGTCACGCATCGACGTACCTCGCCGCAGCACGTCGGTCGCCGCCGGTGACACGGTGATCGCCGGCGTCGCATGGCAGCAGCACGTCGGAGTCGCGGGTGTCGAGGTGAAGGTCGACGACGGCGACTGGCAGCAGGCGACCCTCGCCACCGCCATCAGCGACGACACGTGGGTGCAGTGGAGCGTGCCCTGGGCTGCCGAACCGGGTTCGCATCGCCTCACCTGCCGCGCGACGAACGTCGACGGCGAGACGCAGACCCCCGATGAGGCGAACGTCGTGCCCGACGGCGCGACGGGATGGCATTCGGTCGAGGTCACCGTGCGCTGAGTCGCGCGCCGAGCGTAGGAGAATCGCCGGAGGAAGGACGATCCGCGCGGAATCGTCCTTCGCTCGGCGCATCGCCTATGCCGGAGACGGATGCTGCGCGGTCAGGCCGCCAGCACGTGACGCAACTGCTCGACCGCCCAATCGAGCTCGGTCGCGCGGACGACCAGGGGCGGGGCGATGCGGATCGTCTGACCGTGGGTGTCTTTCACCAGAACGCCGCGTGCGAGCAGGCGCTCCGCGACCTCGCGCCCGGTGCCGGCCGCGGGATCGATGTCGATACCCGCCCAGAGGCCGGCGATGCGGATGGCGGTCACGCCGTGCCCGACGAGCGAGTCGAGGCTCGCAGCGAGGTGTTCGCCGAGAGCCGCGGCACGGGCCTGGAACTCCCCCGACGCGAGCATCTCGACGACCTGCAGGCCGACGGCTGCCGCAAGCGGGTTGCCGCCGAACGTCGAACCGTGCTCGCCGGGGTGGATCACTCCCAGCACGTCGCGGTCGGCGACGACGGCCGACAGCGGAACGATGCCGCCGCCGAGTGCCTTGCCGAGGAGGTAGACGTCGGGAACGACACCCTCGCGGTCGCACGCGAACGTGGTGCCGACGCGACCGAGGCCCGACTGGATCTCGTCGGCGATGAACAGCACGTTGCGCGCGGTGCACAGTTCGCGAACCGCGCGGAGGTACCCCTCGGGCGGGATCACGACCCCGGCTTCGCCCTGGATCGGCTCGATCAGCACGGCGGCCGTGTTCTCGTCGATCGCGGCCCCGATCGCCGACGCGTCGCCGAACGGCACGTGGACGAATCCGGGCGCGTAGGGGCCGAAGTCGTCGTGCGCCGTAGGGTCGTCGCTGAAGCCGACGATCGTGGTGGTGCGCCCGTGGAAGTTGCCGTTCGCCACGATGATGGTCGCCGCATCCGGTGCGACGCCCTTCACCCGGTAGGCCCAGGCGCGGGCGACCTTGATGCCGGTCTCGACCGCTTCGGCGCCGGTGTTCATCGGCAGCACGACGTCTTTGCGGCACAGTTCGGCGAGCGCCGTCGCAAAGGGGCCCAGACGGTCGTTGTGGTAAGCCCGGCTGGTGAGGGTGAGCTTGTCGAGCTGCTCGCGCGCGGCCGCGAGGATCGCGGGGTGGCCGTGTCCGAAGTTCAGCGCCGAGTAGGCCGACAGCAGGTCGAGGTAGCGCTTGCCCTCGACGTCGGTGACCCACGCGCCCTCGCCTCGAGTGATGACGACGGGGAGCGGGTGGTAGTTGTGGGCGAGGTGCTCGTCTTCGGCCGAGATGATCCGCAGCGTGCCGGTGTCGGTCGAGGCGCTCATCGGGTGCCGCCGCGCAGTTCGAGCGTGCAGCACTTGATGCCGCCGCCGCCGAGGAGGAGCTCCGACAGGTCGAT
Source organism: Microbacterium shimangi (assembly GCF_043556445.1). Lineage (NCBI taxonomy): Bacteria > Bacillati > Actinomycetota > Actinomycetes > Micrococcales > Microbacteriaceae > Microbacterium > Microbacterium shimangi. The sequence continues at coordinate 1,067,775 of NZ_JBIGII010000003.1, read as the reverse complement.
CAGCACCGGGGTGTACCCGCGATCACGCAATTGCGCTTCGAACCCCTTGGCGCGGGGCGAGATGAGCACGTTGCGGCCGTCGCTGGCGGAGTTGAGTCCGAAGACCGCGCCGTCGGCATCGTCGACGAGGATCGCGTCGGGGTAACGCTCGGCGAGGATGCCGCGACCCTCCGCGTCGAACGCACTCGGCAGATAGGCGATGTTGGCACGCTCGGCGCCGCCCGGCCCTTGCACGGGGTCGAGCACCGAGATCGCCGTGTCGAGGTGGTAGAAGCGGGGGTCGGTGAGGGTCAACGAGACGACCTCCTTGCCGAAGACCTCGCCGACCTCGCGGTGGCTGTCTCCGGTCGAACGGAAACCCGTGCCGGCGAGGATCGTGTCGCCGACGAGCAGGAAATCGCCCTCGCCCTCGTTCACCTCGACGGGCTCGGCGACCTCGTATCCGTTGTCGCGGAACCAGTCCATGAACGCGGGGCCCTCGGGCGCGCGTTCGGGAAAACGGAACTTCGCGCCGTAGGCGATGTTGTCGATGATGAACCCGCCGTTGGCGGTGTAGACCATGTCGGGGAGGCCCTCGAGCGGGTCGATGAGCTCGACCTCGTGGCCGAGAGCGAGGTAGGTGTCGTAGAGCGTCTGCCACTGGCGCAGCGCCACGTCGGTGTCGGTGGGGCGGCTCGGCTCCATCCACGGGTTGATGCTGTAGCTCACCGTGAAGTGCTGGGGCCGGCACATGAGATAGCGGCGGTGCTGCGCGACGCGCTCCGACGACGATGCGGGGGCGGGGGTCGTGGCGGTGTCGTTCGTGGACATGGGGCTCCTCGACTGTGCGTATAGCAAGAGGCGGCGGACGCTGTCCTGGGGCCCGGCGGCTCTCCCCACCGCTCTCGTCGAGAGCGGAGTGGACAGACAGACCCGGACACGCCGCCTCCATTGTGCACCCCGGCGCTGATCCGACGCGAGCCCGCTTCGGCGCTGCGTGGAAGGATGGGGGCGTGACCGCGACCCTAGAGAACTCCGTCGTGTTGGATGAGGCTGCGGGAGTCGTCCGCATCCTCGACCGCCGCGTCTTTCCGGCCCGCGTCGAGTGGATGGTGGCAGAGACACCGGATGCTGTCGCCACCGCCGTCCGCGACATGGTGACGCAGAGTTCGGGTCCGCTTCACGCCGCCACCGCCGGGATGGCGTTGGCCGCACTCCAGTCGCGCGACCTGCCGCTCGGCGCGGCACGGACCGCGCTCGGACACGCGGGCCGCGCACTCGCCACCGCGCGCCCGACCAACGCGCACCCGCGCGATGCCGTCGCGACGATCCTCGCCGCAGGCAGGGACGCCGACACCACCGGCGAGCTCGTCGAGGCGACCCTGTCGGCCGCGGCGGGTGTCGACCGCGACTACCGCGACGCGGCACGGCGCCTCGGGCGGGCCACTCTGTCGTTGCTGCCGGAGTCGCCGCGCATTCTCACGCACTGCTGGGCCGACGCCTACCTGTTCGGTCTCGTCGCCGCCGCAGACGAGGCCGACCGCGAGATCGAATGGGTCGCCACCGAGACCCGCCCCTACCTGCAGGGAGCGCGCCTGACCGCGCACTCCTTGCGCGAACTCGGGCAGAAGGTGACGCTCATCACCGACGGCATGGGGGCGGCGGCCCTCTCGTCGCCGCGCGGGGCGGGCAGCGGTCCGATCGACGCGGTTGTGACCGCCGCCGACCGGGTGGCGCTCGACGGCTCGGTCGTGAACAAGGTCGGCACCCTCGCGCTGGCTGCCGCCGCCTCGGTCTTCGGGGTCCCTTACTACGCGATGGCCGAGGCGCCCGATCGCTCCGCCCCGACCGGCGCCGATGTCGTGATCGAAGACCGCGACCCGGCCGAGGTTCTCGAGGTGCTCGGCCACCGCACCGCGAGCCCCCTGGTGACGGATGCCTGGTACCCGGCGTTCGACGTCACCCCGCCGCATCTCGTGACCCGTATCGCCACCAGTCGCGGCACGTTCGAGCCCGCCCGTGTCGCCGACCACTTCACCGCTGACCCCGAGGCGCTCGCCGTGGGCTCGAGCGTTCCCGCGCTCCGTCGGCGCCGGACGCCGGTGGCGCCGATTGCGGTCAACGACGCCGTCCAGCCCGACACCGTCGCGTTCCACCCCTTCGCCGACGGAGACCCCGCATGACAATCACGCTTTCCGCCGACATCGTCGTGCTCGACATCGAAGGCACGACCAGCGAGGCCGGGTTCATCCTCGGCGACCTGTACGACTACGCCCGCCCCCGGCTCGAAGAGGCGCTGGGTCGCCCCGAGCTGCGCGAAGCGCGCGCCGCGGCGATCGCCGAAACGGGGATCGCGGGCGAGGCGACCGACGCCGACGTCGCCGATGCGCTCCGCGCGCTCATGGCGACCGACGTCAAGTCGACTCCGCTGAAGACCATCCAGGGCGTGATCTGGGCCGAAGGCTTCGCCGCGGGCGAGATCACGTCGCAGTTCTTCGACGACGTGCCTCCGCGGCTGCGGGCGTGGGCGGCCGCCGGTCAGCGGATCGCGGTGTATTCCTCCGGTTCGGTGGCCTCGCAGCATCCGTGGTTCCGTCACGCCCCCCAGGGCGACCTGTCGACCCTCGTCGAGGCCTGGTTCGACACGGTCAACGCGGGCGGCAAGAAGGATGCGGCGTCGTACGCGAAGATCGCCGAAGCCCTGGGCGTCGAGCCCGCCCGGGCGCTCTTCCTCACCGACCACCCCGAAGAGGTGACCGCCGCCCGCGCCGCCGGCTGGCAGACGGTCGCGCTGGACCGCGCGGGCGAGCCCTGGGCCGGTACCGCGTTCGAAGGCCCCGTCGTGCACTCCTTCGACGAGATCGACCTCACGCGATGAGCGCGCTGTCGACCGCGCGCACGCTCGAGGCCGGTGCGACGCTCGCGACCGAGGCCGCACGCTTCTCGGGCTACGGCTGGATGCGCGGCACCTCCGGCAACCTCTCGCTCGTGATCGACCGCGACCCGCTCGTGCTGGCGGTCACCGCGTCGGGGCTCGAGAAGTCCGAACTCACCGAGGCCGACGTGGTGCTCGTCGGCGCCGACGGCCGGGGCCTCGACGCCGACGACCCGCGGCCCCCGTCGGCCGAGGCCGGCCTGCACGCACATATCGCGGCGCGCACCGGAGCGGGAGCGGTGTTCCACGTGCACGCGCTCGACGCCGTGGTCGCGGGCCACCGGTGGCCCTCGGGCGTGGAGCTGCGCGACATGGAGATGCTCAAGGGCATCGGCCACGCCGCGCACGGCGAGACCGTCGTGATCCCGGTGATCGTCAACGATCAGGACATGGCGGTGGAGGCCGCGCGCTTCGACGAGATCTACGTGCCCGGCACCGCGGAGGTGCCCGAGGTGCCCGCCATGATCGTGGCGTCGCACGGCATCTACGCCTGGGGGGAAGATGCCGCGGCCGCCCGCCGGCACCTCGAGATCACCGAGTGGCTCCTGCGTTTCGTCGTCGCGACGCGCACATCATGACGAACTCCGGGGAGCCTGCCGGGGGTACCGGCGCGACCGCAGAGATCGAACGCCTCGCCGATGTCGGGCGCGGCTACTTCGCGCTCCTCGCCCCGGACGCCGAGCTCGCCGTCATCGTCCTCGATGACGACCAGGGAGTCTGCGTTTTTCATCGCGTTCGGGGTGGCGGAAAGATCTACATCGCACCCGACGAGAGCGCGCTCTTCGTCGCCTCGATCCTGGACTTCCAGAAAGGTCTGGCCCTGTTCCTCGCCGGCACCCGTACCCCGCCGGAGTCTTTCCGCCCGCTGACGCCCTGAGTCCGCAGCATCCGCTCGCCTCGTCGACCCGCTATCAGCTCGCCGAACCGACATCTGAATTGCGGCGATACGGTGTCGGCTCGGCGACACGATGTGGGCTCGGCGACACCGCAGCATCCGCTCGCCCGCGACGCAGGCGAGTGACGCGCTAGGTCAGCAGGGGCTCGCGTGACAGCTGGGTAAGACGCTTCGGGTCGGGGTCGATCAGGCGCGCGACGCCGAGCGTGCGCGCCGTGAGCAGAACCCGGCGGGCGGCGATGGCGCGTTCGTGCTCGGGCAGGGTCTGGATGTCGGCGACCTTCGAGAAGCCCACGATCCGCCGCACGGCCTTCGCCGCGGCGAACATGGCGGCATCGGAACGGATGCGGCGGAGCGTCACCGACAGCACGTCGTCGCCGTAGACGCGCGGGTCGACGCGCTCGGGCCAGCGGCGGGTGTACTCCGCCTCGAACGCCGCCATCAGTTCGACCGGAAGCGCCAGCAGCTGCTCGGCGTCGGCCTCGCGCCCGAGCACCGAGGCGCGGGCCGCGGCGATGATGAGGTTCGCCCACACCGCGCCGAGGTCGAAGCCGGTCGGGGCATATGTGCCGAACTCCGAGTCGAACGCGCGCACCGAGCCGCCGTCGGCCGAGGCGCGCACGAACACCGATCCGGTGTGCAGGTCGCCGTGGACGAGGCTCTGGGTGTCTTCTTGGAAGCGCTGCTTCGCCAGCCCGATCTCGCGGACGAACACGCGATCGGCGCGCAGCTCGCGCACGTCTTCTGCGTTGGCGGCGAGCCACCCGTTGTGCTCGTGGTCGACGTAGGGCTCGGTGAAGACGAGGTCTTCGGTGATCTCCGACAGCTCGGGGTTCGTAGCCTCCGCGATGCGGCGCCGGCGCTCGGGACCGGGGGTGCCGAACACGCTCGTCGCGAAGCCGACCGCCCCGACGTAGCGACCGAGCTCCGCGGCGGCGTAGGTGTGCAGCCGCCCCGCGTTGAGCTCGTTGCGCCAGACGGCGTGATCGCTGAGATCCTCGATCGAGAGGGCGAGGGATGCTTCGTCGAAGCCGTACAACGCGGGGACGTGACCCGGGTCGACCGCTTCGTGGGCGGCGAGAACGACGGCCTCCCGCTTCGCCCGCGTTCGCGTCAGAGGCCAGGTCGGGTCGACACGGACGTGCGGGAGCGACTGCTTGACGACGACGCCGTTGCCCGCAGAATCCGTCACGATGAAGACGAGGTTCAGGTTGCCGTCACCGACCTCGACGACGGACTCGATCGCCGCCGTGTCGACGGGGCCCGCAAGGTGCGGCCGGGCCACGAGGTACGCGGCGACCGTGTCGACGGAGAGGAGGTCGGCTTCGAGGTCGCTCATACGGTGGTGCTCCCGGCGATGATCGTGGTCTTGCGACGTCGGAACGTGAAGCTGAACAGCAGAGCCACCAGCAGCACGACGCCCTTGCCGAAGTCTTGGATGTAGTACGGCAATCCCATCATGGAGAAGCCCGTCACCATGACCGCGATGAGCACCGCGCCCAGCGCCGTGCCCCACGCGTTCGGGCGTCCGATACCCAGCACCGAGACGCCGACGAGCGCCACGGCCACCGCGTCGAGCAGCAGCGAGTTGCCCGCCGACACGTCGCCCTGGCCGATGCGCGCGGCGAGCACGAGGCCGGCGATCGAGGCGAGCACGCCGCACCCGATGTAGGCGGCCGCGCGGTAGGCGCGCACCCGCACACCCGCCAGGCGCGCGGCCTCGGGGTTCGACCCGACAGCGGCGAGCGCGCGGCCCCACCGGGTGCGGTCGAGCACGAACCACAGCAGCGCGGTCAGCAGCAGGAAGAGGATGACCGGCACCGAGACCGGGCCGATCGTCCCCCGGTCGAACCACAGGAAGTCGGGGGTGAAGCGGCCGGGCGCGGTCGAGCCGTCGGCGAGGGTCATCTGCGACGAGATCGACTTGCCGTCGACGATGATCAGCTTGAGGCCGACCACGGTGAACATCGTGGCGAGCGTCGCCAGCAGATCGGGGATGCGCGCGAACACGATCAGCGCCGCATTCAGCGCCCCGATCAGGGCTCCTGACAGCAGCACGACCCCGACCGCGATGCCGCCGACCTGGCCGGCGATCACGAGGGTCCACGCGGCGATCGACACGGCGAAGCCGGCGTTCGCGCCGACCGACAGGTCGAGTCCGCCGACCGTCATCGCGAGGGTGACCCCGAGGCCGGCGATGCCGACGGGGGCGATGAACTTCAGCATCCCGAAGACGTTGTCGACCGTGCCGAACGCGGGTTCGGTGAAGACGAAGAACAGGATCAGCAGCGCGGTGACGGCGACGAACCCCCACTTCGCGACACCATCGATGACCCTGTCGACGACGCTGGCGCCGAGGCGGGGGGCGGATGCTGTCGATGTGAGGCTCATGCCGTCTCCTTGGGGTGTCCGGGGTCATCCAGCAGCGCGCTGACGATGCGCGTCCGCTCGAGCACTCCGGCGGGGGTATCGAGGGCGATGCGGCCCGAGACGAGGACCACGATGCGGTCGGCGACGTCGAGGATCTCGTCGACGTCGCTCGAGAGCACGACGACGGCCGCGCCCTCTTTCGCGCGGCCACGCGCCGCGTCGCCGATGCGGCGGCGGGCTCCGATGTCGACGCCGCGGAACGGTTCGTCGAGCACGGCGAGCGTGGGGCCGGTGCGCAGCCACCGACCGACGATGACCTTCTGCTGGTTGCCGCCCGACAGCTCGTCGACCGGCGTCTCGGCCGACGGGGCGACGACGTCGTAGGCGTCGATGACCTCGTCGGCGACCGCGCGCTCACGCCGCACCCCGACCACACCGAGACGGTCGGAGATCTCGCGGAGCACCGGGAGCCCCACCGTGCGCGCGATCGACCAGCCGGGCTGGATGCCGCCGCGCTGGCGATCTTCGGGCACGAGGACGACGCCGGCCTCTTTCGCGGCCGCCGGGTTCGCCGGACGGTACGCCCCGCCCGCCAGTGTCATGCGGGCGCCGCCCGCCGCGCGCACCCCCGCGACGATCTCGGCCAGCTCGGTCTTGCCCGCGCCGAGAAGTCCCAGGATGCCGGTGACCTGGCCGCCGTGCACCTGCAGCGACAGCGGTTCGGCCCCTGGGAGCAGCCGCGCGTCGTCGACAGCGAAGACAACATCACCCGCCGGCTCGGGCTCGGTGACGTGCTGCTGCAGTTCGGTCGGCACGCCCAGCATGGCCTCGAGCGCCGCATGCCAGTCGAACGGGCGCGACGCGGCCAGGGTGAGGCCACCGTCGCGGAGCACGAGGATGCGGTCGGCGAGCCGCTCGATCTCGCCGAACCGGTGGCTGACGAAGAGGATCGCGAGACCGGGGCGCCCTGCCTCCCCGTCTCGCAGGGCGCGCAGCACGTCGAAGAGCCGGTCTGCCTCGGCCGCGGTGAGAGCCGAGGTCGGCTCGTCGAGGATCAGCAGGCGCGGAGTCGAGCGAAGTGCCCGAGCGAGGATCAGCAGCTGCGCGTCAGAGGTGCCGAGGCGGCCGGCGTCGGCGCGCAGCACGTCGTCCGACCAGTGCAGGCCCAGCCGGTCGAGCGCGGCACGGGCGATCCGCTCGGTCTCGGCCCGGCGCACCACGCGGTGTCCACCCGACGACAGATCGGTGAGCGCGATGTTGTCGGCGACCGAGAGCGACGGCACGATTCCGTCGGCGATGCGCTGGTGAACGGTCTCGATGCCGGCGCGACGCGCCCGCGCCGGAGACGTCAGCCGCGCGGATGAGCCGGAGACCTCGATCGAGCCCATGTATCCGGGGTTCGCGCCCGACACGGCGCCGATGAGCGTCGACTTGCCCGCCCCGTTCGTACCCAGAAGCGCCGTGATGGTGCCGGCCGCGAGCTCGAGCGAGACGTCGCGCAGCACTTCGTTCGCCCCGAAGCGCACGCCGACGCCGCTCAGGCGGACGACGGGTCGGTCGTCCGCCTGAGCGCCCTTCGACGAGCTCAGGGACCCGTCTTCTGGAGAAGTCATCCCGAGACGGCGGGCAGCCAATCGGCGACCACCACGTCGTCGAGCAGGAGCGACGGCTCCGCCTCGCGAAGCTGGGCGACGTTGGTGATCTCGTTCTCGATCAGGAAGTCACGCGTGACGGTGACCGCGGGGAACTGCACCTCGGTCTCGTCGAGCTCGCCCGCGAGGGAGAGCGCGAGCGTGCGGACGACCGCGGCACCGATCGACGCGGGGTCGGTGGCCGAGGTGGCGACCCAGGGGCTACCGTCGGCGATGATGACCTCGATGTCGGCGTTGGAGATGTCGATGCCGTAGACCTTGACCTGGTCTTGCAGGTTGTTCTGCGTGACGGCCTGCACGACGGCCTTCGTGATCTCGTCGTAGGGCGCGAAGATCGCCTGAACGTCGGGGTTCGCCTTCAGCGCAGCATCGGTCAGCGGAATGTTGTCGGTCGCGGTCGACTCGGTGACCTCGCCCGTGAAGAACAGCTCGTCGAGGCCGTGCTCGCTCAGGTACTCGTCCCAGACGACCTTGCGGCGGTCGAGAGGCGCGAAGCCCTCGGCGCTGACGAGGCCGACCTTGGCGTTCTCGCCCACATCGGCGACGAGTTCGTCGAGAACCCCCTCGGCCATCGACTGGTCGGACTGCGACGTCACGAGCACACCTTCGGTGTTCTCGATGGCGAGGTCGTAGACGATGACCGGGATGCCGGCGTCGACCGCGTCGCGGATGCGCGGCTCGATCGTGTCGGTCTGACCGTGGTCGACGATGATCGCATCGGGCTGGGACGCGATGGCCTGCTCGAGGTCGGACGCCTGCTTGGCGTTGTCGTTGCGCGCATCGGAGACGGTGAGCTCGATGTTCGCGGCCGCGGCCTGCGCCTTCGCGCCGGCGGTCCAGGCGGTGAAGTAGTCACCGGCACCCGACTGCTGCACGAGGGCGACCTTGACGGGTTCGCCGTCGAAAGGCGCGGGCAGATCGGCGGTGGCGACCTGCTGCGACGGAGCGGAGTCGGCGGGAGTGGCCGCGGTCTGCTGGGCGCATCCGGCGAGGAGCAGCGCAGCGGCGCTGGCCGCCGCGGCGATGCCGAGCAGTCGGCGGTGCGGAGGAGAGAACGACATGGTGTCACCTTCGGGTGAGGGATGCGGGGGGACGCCGCCGGTGCTGTCCGGCGCGGGAGCAGTCAAGCAGGAGCGTCCCAACGCACCCAAGCCGTCGTTGCGCATTGTTACGGCCCACGACCGCAATACCGCGCCCGGCTGGCCGGCCGGGGCGGGAAGGCGCGAGAATCGATCTCGAGACCCCGCACCCGGAGGAGATCCCCATGACACTGCTGACCGTCTGGAAAGACACCGACTCGAGCGTCCCCGTGCTCGAGACCATCGACGAGACCGAGATCCGCGACACTCTCGCCACCCTGGGCGCGCGCTTCTCGCGCTGGGAGATCAAGGACTTCGCCGACGACGCCTCGCTCGAAGAGGTGCTCGCGCTGTACGCCGACGAGGTCGAAGCGGTGAAGCAGAGCGAGGGCTACACGCTCGTCGACGTCATGCAGCTCTCGCCGTCCCAGGCGAACTACGACGAGGTCAAGGGGCCGTCGCGCCAGAAGTTCCTCTCGGAGCACCAGCACGACGACGACGAAGACCGCTTCTTCGCCAAGGGCGCGGGCGTCTTCTACCTGCACGTGAACGACCAGGTCTACGCGTTGTACTGCGAGGCCGGCGATCTCGTCTCCGTTCCCGCGAACACGACGCACTGGTTCGACCTGGGAGTGGCGGCGCCCGAGTTCACCAGCATCCGCTTCTTCCACGACGACGACGGCTGGGTCGGTCACTTCACCGGAAACCCCATCGCCGACTCGTTCCCCTCGTTCGACGACCTCCAGGCCCGCCGCGCGGAACTCGCCACCGCCTGACATCAACCGCTGATCTCACGGGGGCGGATGCTGCGCCGAGCAGCTCAGATGACGGGCTCGCTCCACGGATCGGGGGTGCCGAACCGGTGCGCGGTGATCGAGATCGCCTGCTCGCGGAGAAACGGCAGCAACTCGATGCGGCCGGCCGTCGTGACCTCGTCGGCGTAGACCGCGAGATCGGGGTCGCCCGCCGTCGCCTCGGCGAGGGCCCGGCGCAGCTCGGCCACCGAGTCGGGCGCGCCCACCAGGCGAGCGCGCGGCGGACGCGGCGGCGAGGCCTCATCGGCGGCGGCCGAGACGATGCCGGCGTCGCCCGTCATGCGCTCGATCCACTCGTCTTCGCTCTCGACCCACACCGGCACGTCGAGGTCGCCGAGCACACGGCGCACGTCTCCGGGCAGCCCGACGGGAACGCTGAGGGTGAAGACCGAGCCCGACCGCACGGCTGCCAGCACCACCCGCAGAACCGCTTGCCACGGGGCATCGCCGGTGGCTCTCACCGCCACCGACGTCGGGCGGTAGCGGAACAGGTTGCGCTCGACGCCCAGACGCGAGACGTCTTTCACCCGACCGAACTCGCGGTCCCAGACGATCGCGTCCGACAACGCCCCGCGGCGCAGCCATTCGAAGGCTTCGTACGACAGGGTCGGCTGAGCGGCCTCGATGATCGAGGTCAACCGCGAGTCGAGGCCGCGCAGGTGCAGCGTCGACGACGCCGGACCGCCCGATGACGGGCGCCACGAACCGAGCCCGATGAGGTGGTTGGGCCCGCCGGCCTTGGCCCCCGTCCCCACCGACGACCGCTTCCACCCGCCGAACGGCTGGCGCTGGACGATCGCACCCGTCGTGCCGCGGTTGACGTAGAGATTGCCGGCCTCGACCCTGTCGAGCCACAGCGCGAGTTCGTCGGGGTCTTGCGTGTAGAGGCCGGCGGTCAGCCCGTACTCGACGGCGTTCTGCAGCTCGATGGCGTGCGCCAGCGAGTGGGCGTGCATGATCCCGAGGACGGGACCGAAGAATTCTTCGCGGTGGAAGCGCGACCCGGGTTGCACGCCGGTGCGGATACCGGGCGTCCAGAATCTGCCCGCGCTGTCGGCTCCCGGGCCGGACGGATCGAAGTCGAGCTCCCGCGGCTCGACGAGCCACCGCTCCCCCTCACCGAGAGTCGTCAGTGCCCACCGCAGCTTGCCGCGGGGTTCTTCGATCAGCGGGCCGACCTCTGACAGAGGATCGGACGGCGGTCCCACGCGCAACGACGTCGTCGCGTCGATCAGCTGCTCGGCGAACCGCCGCGAGCGAGCGACCGACCCGACGAGGATCGCGAGGGAGGCGGCGGAGCACTTCTGCCCGCCGTGGCCGAAGGCGCTGCGCGCGAGGTCGGAGGCGGCGAGGTCGAGGTCGGCAGACCCCGTGACGATCATCGCGTTCTTGCCGCTGGTCTCGGCGTGCAGAGACAGGTCGGGCCGCCACGAGCGGAAGAGCTGCGCCGTCTCCCACGAGCCGGTCAGCAGCACCCGGTCGACCGTCGGATGTTCGATCAGTCGGCGTCCGAGCGCCTCTTCGTCGAGGTCGACGAGCGCGAGCACGTCGCGCGGCACACCCGCGTCCCACAGGGCCTCGGCGACGACCGCGGCCGTTCGACGGGCCTGGGGGGCCGGCTTGAAGACGACCCCCGAGCCCGCGGCGAGCGCGGCGAGCACGCCCCCGGCGGGTATCGCGATCGGGAAGTTCCAGGGCGGGGCGACCACGGTCACCCGCGCGGGCACGAACACCGCGCCGCCGACACGGTCGAGCTCGCGGGCGGTCGCGGCGTAGTAGTTCGCGAAGTCGACGGCCTCGCTCACCTCGACGTCGGCTTCGGCGAACACCTTGCCCGTTTCGGAGGCGGCGACCTCGATGAGCAGCCCGCGGCGCTCGGCGAGTACGCGGGCGGCGCTCTGCAGCAGGGTGGCCCGTTCTGCGGCGGATGACGTGCTCCACGAGCCGGCAGCATCCGCCGTCCGTGCGACGAGCGCGTCGAGCGCGTCGGCATCGTCGACGCGGGCGGCCGCGATCAGAGCTGTTCCGGCGGTCGAGCCGTCGACACGGGCGAGCACGTCACGGGCCCAGTCGCGGTTCGCGGGGAGAGCGGGGTCGGAGTCGGCGACGTTGCGGAAGCCCGGAGCGCCGACCGCGTCGCCGCTCTCTCGCGGCGCGTACACCGCCGTCTCGACGAACGGCTGCCCGCCGAACAGCACGTGCTCGGGAGGGGCGTCGGATGCTGTCGCGTCGCGCGCGATGCCGAGCACGGCCTGCGTCAGCCCCGGGTCTTCGGCGGCGGGCTCACGGAGGATCGCCGGCTCGGCTGCCTCGAGCGAGAACGCGCGATCCTGCCGTCGGTGGGGGCCGATCGGCAGGGCCGGATCTGCGGCACGTTCGAGCGAGGCGAGGAAGCGATCGCGCTCTCGCGCGAACAGGGCGGGATCATCGGCGAGGTCGAAGGCCGACGAGAGGAAGTTCTCGCCCGAGGCGTTCTCTTCGAGCCGCCGCACGAGATAGCTGATCGCCACGTCGAACTCATCGGGGCGAACGACGGGAACGTAGAGGAGCACGTGCCCGACGTCGCCGGCGACCGCGGCGACCTGTCCTTGGGCCATCCCCAGCAGCATCTCGATCTCGACGGCCTCACGCACCCCGCGGTCGCCGGCGAGCTCCCACGCGTAGGCGATGTCGAACAGGTTGTGTCCGGCGATTCCGATACGCACCGCGTCGGTCGCCTTGGCCGTGAGCGCTTCGTCCAGGCAACGGAGGTAGTTGGCGTCGGTGTCGAGCTTGCTGCCGTAGGTCGCGAGCGACCAGTCGTGCATGACCGCGTCGACGCGTTCCATCGCGAGATTCGCGCCCTTGACCAGGCGCACCTTGATGCGTGCGCCACCGCCGGCCACGCGCTGCCGCGCCCAAGCCGTCAGCTGCCGGAGCGCGGGCAGCGCGTCGGGCAGGTAGGCCTGCAGCACGATGCCCGCCTCGAGGTCTGCCAGCCGCGGGTCTTCGAGAATGCGCGTGAACACCGCGATCGTGAGGTCGAGGTCGCGGTACTCCTCCATGTCGAGGTTGATGAAGGTGGGGAGGGTCGACGACGCGGCGTCGATGTAAAGCGGAAGAAGCCGCTCGGCCACCCGATCGACGACATCGTCGAAGGCCCACATCGAGATGTGGGAAGCGATCGCCGACACCTTGACCGAGACGTAGTCGACGTCGGGCCGGCGGATGAGCTCATGGATGCCCTTCAGCCGCCGCTCCGCCTCGGCCTCCCCCAAGACGGCCTCTCCCAGGAGGTTGAGGTTCAGGCGGGCCCCGTTCTCTCGGAGCGACGCGATCGCGGGCCCGAGCTTGTCGGGGCGGGCGTCGACGACGAGGTGCCCGACCATCTCTCGCAGCGCCCGACGGGCGAGAGGGACGACCGGCGTCGGCAGGACCTTCGCCACCGCTCCCCCGACCTGCACCGCTCCGCGCAGGTACCACGGCAGAAAACCCGGCACGAGGGGCGCGATCCGATGCAGGCGAGTCGCCGCGGCCGCCAGACTCTCCGGTCGCATCACGCCGTCGACGAAGCCGATGGTGAAGGGCAGGCCCTTCGGGTCGCGAAGCACCCCGGCGAGGCGTTGCGCGGAAGCATCCGTCGGCTCCGAGGCGGATGCCGAGACCCAGCGCCCGGCGAGCGTCACCGCCCGATCGGGGAGGTCGAGTGCGGCGCTCGCGGGCTCGGTCTGGGCGGTCATGCCCACAGCCTAAGGACGCCCGGGCACCGCACCCCGGCGGCCCGCCGAACGGGTCTTCCGGGTCTCACTCCCAGATGCTGGGGGCGGGCCGCCGGGTGGAGGGGAGCGTGGATGCCGCTGCCCACTCGTGCAGCCACGGCTCGACCTCCGGGAGGCCTTCGGGCCGCCCGATAGCGGCGAAGAGCTCCTCGTGCGGGACGGTGCCGCCCGAGCGACGCAGCATGCGGGCGCGGATGATCGCCTGGGCGTAGATCTCGCCGTCGACGACCGCACGGTGCTCGAGGAAGAAGGCCCGGTCGTCGTGCCCGATGAAGCGGGTCTCGATGACGAAGCTCTGCCAGAGGTTCAGCGACTTGCGGAACGTGATCGTCTCGTTCGACACGACGGGGTACCACCCCTGCGTGCGGGTCGCGTCGGCGAGTCCGGTGCGCACCAGGAGATCCCACCGCCCGAGGTCGAACAGCGACAGATACCGGCCGTTGTTCATGTGCCGCAAGAGGTCGATGTCGGTCGGCAGGGTGCGCACCCGGATGCGGCTGATCGCCGTCGCCGCGAGCGGGTGGCTCACCCGGTGCAGGCGTGCGCGGAGGATCACGAGGAGGGTGCGCCAGATCACGTTCACGAACCGGATCGTAGCTGGCCTCCGGGGTTTCGTGAACCGATTTCGCCGCCCGCCGCGTGCCCGCGTAGAGTCTGGCCATGGCAGCCGAAACCCCCATCGAGATCCAGAACGACATCGTCGTCCGACCGGTTCGCGACGTGGACGCCGAAGCCCTTGGGCGCGTCCACGCGACCTGCTGGCACGAGACCTACGACCACCTGATCAGCAAGGCCGCACTCGAGCGGGTCTCGGCGCGTCGCATGGCGGAGCTGTGGACGCACTGGGCCTCGCAGGGCGAGGATTACCGCATGCAGGCGGCCCTGGTCGACGGCGACATCGTCGGCTTCGTGGGCTCGGGTCCCGCCCGGGACGAAGATGCCCCCCGCGGCCGCGAGCTCTTCTTCATCTATCTCCTCGACGCGTGGCACGGCACCGGCATCGGCCAGCAGCTGTTCGACGCCGCCGTCGAGCCGGGCGAAGAGATCTATCTCTGGGTCGCCGAAGACAATCCCCGCGCCCACCGCTTCTGGGTCCGCAACGGCTTCACCCTCGACGGCGCTTCGCACACCGAACCCTTCCTCGGCGAGACACTCACCGAGGTGCGCTTCGTCCGCTGACGTGCTTCAGCTCTGGGCCCTCGACGGCATCGGTGAGATCACGCCCGGCGACGACCTCGTTTCGATCATCGCCGCGGCCTCTCACGGTCAGCTCCAGGACGGCGACATCCTGGTCGTGACGAGCAAGATCGTCTCGAAGGCCGAGGGCCGCATCATCGACGCCGAAGATCGCGAAGACGCGATCACCGCCGAAACCGTGCGGGTCGTCTCGACGAGGACCTCGCCCACCGGGCACACCACCCGCATCGTCGAGAACCGACTCGGGATCGTCGCCGCGGCGGCCGGCGTCGACGCCAGCAACACCCCCGCGGGTACGGTGCTGCTGCTTCCCGTCGATCCGGACGCCTCGGCGCGGCGCCTCGCCGAAGGGCTCAGGGCACGAACCGGTGCTCACGTCGGAGTGATCATCTCCGACACCCTCGGTCGCGCGTGGCGAGAAGGGCAGACCGATTCAGCGATCGGTGCCGGAGGGGTCGAGGTGTTCGAAGACCTTCGAGGGCAGACCGACGCTGAGGGCCGACCGCTCGTCGTGACGATGCCGTGCGTCGCCGACGAGATCGCCGCGGCCGCCGATCTCGTCAAGGGCAAGGCGACGCGCAAACCCGTCGCGGTCGTCCGCGGTCGAGCCGACCTGGTCGGGGCGCTCGACCTTCCCGGCGCACGGTCGATCGTCCGCCCCGGCGAGCGCGACATGTTCCGTCAGGGCGCCGACGAAGCCCGCGCCGAGGGATTCGCCGCGGGCGCAGCATCCCTCGCCCCCTGACCCTCCGTCGAGCTCGCTGACCCCTCCGTCGAGCGGAGGGGATCTGGCCGGGGGAGGACGAAAAGCGGCGACACCACCCTCCGCCCGCCATATGCCCTCCACCGAGCGGAGGGGCGGATGCTGCCAAGGGATGAACGGGCCGGGGAGAGCCCGAATCAGGTGCCCGGATGACGCGGACGGGTCGTCAGCGCTGCTTCACGTCGCCGAAGAGGCGGGCGAGCGGAACGAGCACCGACGGGCGCGCGGCCACCCACCCCGCCGCGAGGACGACGAGGGAGACGGCGAAGATCCAGAAGCCCGCCCAGTTGACGACGTCTTGCGAGGCGTACATGTGGTTGAGGTTGCGCAGCGCCCCCGTGGCCATGACCAGAGCCACGTGCACCGCAATGAAGATCACGAAGTAGACCATCACCCAGACGTGCACCCGTCGCGCCGCGTCGAAGGGCACGAGCCGGTTCAGCCTTTCGGCACGACGCGGCCAGAACATGCTGAGCCGCACACCCGTCACGATCGCCAGCGGGGCCGCGACGAAGACGGTGACGAAGTAGAAGAGCTGTTGGAGGCTGTTGTAGTTCACCCACCCGTTGTGGGTGGGCCAGTCGAGCGAGGCGTATCGCAGGGCGGCCGAGAAAGCTTCGGGGAAGACCTGCCACGAGGTGGGGACGATCTTCATCCACTGCCCCGTCGCGAAGAGCAGTGTCACGTACACCACACCGTTGACCGTCCACAGCAGGTCGAGCGCGAGGTGGAACCAGAGCGACAGGCTCATCTTGCGACGCTTGTCGCCGCGCGGCGACCAGAAGGCGGCGGGTCGCTTCTGGTTTCGCACCTGCCACCCCGAGCGCAGGATCAGCACGATCAAGAAGGTGTTGAAGAAGTGCTGCCAGCCGAGCCACGGCGGTATTCCGACGGGGGCTCCCGGCGGCAGCGGATACTCCCCGGGGTGCGTCGCGACGAAAGAGCGCAGCGGCTCGACCGTCAGCGCGAACCGCGTCCCGAAGACCACCGCCGCGAGGGCGACGATGAGCACGACCGCTCCGACGAGACCTCCGCCGATCCACTGCCGGCGGGTGAAGCGACCGAGACGGGCGGGCGCGTCGACACCGGCACCCCCTCCGCGCGTCTTGACCACGATCGAAGTCTAGATTTTCGTGCGACCGGGCCGGCACCGAGAAGTTCGATGCTCGCGGTAGTTCATTCCACGGCCGTGCCACCGAAGGTGCCGCCGGTGTAGGTCGCCCCGTCGCTCCCCGTCGTCCCGAGCACGTACTCGATTGCTCCTCCCTCGACGCTCGCCCGCGCAAGGGCCGGCTGTGAGAGTCGGGCGTCGATCGCCGCGACCTCGTCGGGCGTGAGCCGGGAGACGTACAGAACGGGAGGCTGACTGCCTCCCTCGGGAGCCTCGAGCAGAACCTCGGCGGCCGGGTAGGCCGACGCGAGGTCGATGACCTCCGCGATACCCGCGCCCGAGAACCACTTCGGGGTGTGAACGATGCGCAACTGCTCGTCGACCGACCACAGCGTGTAGGTGCCCCCGTCACGGAACAGCGGCGTCGCGGCGACCGCGTCGAAGACCGCGGCGAAGTCGTCGATGGACGCGACGGTGACGTGAGGCCAGCCCCCACTGACCCCGGCGCCGAGGGTTCCCGCGACCTGTTCCACCGCCAGGAGTCCCGACACCGACCCTTCGATTTCGCCGGCGTCCCCCGGGTACACCGAGAACTCCCACGCCGGCGGCGTCGTGACGTCGGGATCGATAGCCGCCGCATCGGCGCTCTCGCGACGCAGGCTCGCGCCGTTCCCGAGCTCCTCCGCCTCGGCCAACACCCGAAGTTGCCGAGCGAGCTGGATGGTCTGCTGCTCATCGGCCGAATTCGCGACGGTCACCACGACGAACGCGTCACCTCGCTCGCACTCCGCGACGGCGGGGCCGCGGCAGAACTCGGCGATCGCGTCGTCGGCGGACGACGAGGGCGACGGCGCGGACGCGCTCCGTTCGGGGGCGCAGCCCGACATCGCGAGCATCGCCACAACGATCGCCGCACCGATCCATCGTGAACGACCCATCAGCGGTGACGGAAGCGGGGGGCGCGCTTCTCGCGGAAAGCCGCCATGCCCTCCTTCTGATCGTCGGTCGCGAACAGGGCGGCGAACGCCTGCTTCTCGAAACGCAGCCCTTCGGCGAGCGGGGTTTCGAGTGCGGCATCCAGCGCAGCGGTCGCCGCGTACAGCGCCGGAAGCGGCTTCGACGCGATGCCCTCGGCGATCTCCGCAACCTGGGCGAGCAGCTCGTCGGCGGGCACGACCCGCGAAACGATCCCGGAGCGCTCCGCCTCCGCAGCATCCATCGTGCGTCCGGTGAGGATCAGGTCGGCGGTCTTGTACGACCCGATGGCCCGTGCGAGACGCTGCGACCCACCCATTCCCGGAATGACGCCGAGCGTGATCTCGGGCTGACCGAACCTCGCGGAGTCGGCGGCGATCACGAGGTCGCACATGAGCGCCAGCTCGCAGCCGCCACCGAGCGCGTATCCCGCGACGGCGGCGATCGTGGGCGTGCGGACGGCGGCGAAGCGGCCCCACGTGCCGAAGCGATCTTCGAGCAACATCTCGACCGCCGACTTCGACTCCATCTCTTTGATGTCGGCGCCGGCGGCGAAGGCCTTCGCCGACCCCGTCACCACGATGGCACCGATCTCGGGCGAGGCGTCGAACGCCTCGGACGCGTCGACGATCTCGCGCATCAGGGTCGTGTTCAGGGCGTTGAGGGCCTCCGGCCGGTTCAGAGTGATCCAGCCGACACGCCCGCGCGTTTCGGTGAGAAGGGTCTCGTAGGTCATGGCGTCCTTCCGAAGAGCGGATGCTGCCGGCGCAGCGTCTCGATCCTCTCCTGCCGCGCACCCGGAGTCGAGCGAAGCACGATCGTTCCTTCTCGTTCATCTCTCCGTCACCCGGACGGACGATGCTCGAGAGGTCTGGACTGCGCTCTGCAGCTCCTGCGCGTACCCCCGCTCCATCCCCTAACCGAGGACACGCATGCCTACGCATCCCTTCCGCCGCGCCGTCGCCTTCGCCGCGACCACCGCGGCGGTGTGCGCGCTCGCCCTGTCGAGCGCCACCGCGGCTTCTGCCGCGATCGTCCCTTCCCCGATCACCGACAGCGTCACCAACGCCGCACTCGGGCTTTCGCCCATCGGCACCTTCGAGTCGGGCGTCTACAAAGAGTCCGCCGCCGAGATCGTTCAGACCTACCGCGACCGCATCTTCGTCGTCAACGCACAGGCCGGAACCGTCGGGGTGCTCGACAACTCCGACCCGACGAACCCGACGGAGCTGTTCGAGATCGCCTCGACCGGTACGGCCAACTCGGTCGCGATCCGCGACGACGGCCTCGGTGTCATCGCTTTCGAGGCGCCCGTGAAGACCGACCCCGGGCACGTCGTGTTCTTCGACGCGAACGCCACGAGCGGCACCGCTGCCGTTCTCGGGGAGCTCACCGTCGGCGCCCTCCCCGACATGGTCACCATCTCGAAAGACGGCGCCTACGCCGTCGTCGCGAACGAGGCCGAGCCGTCGGACGACTTCACGGTCGACCCCGAAGGTTCGGTCAGCGTCATCGCGCTCCCCACCGGCATCGCGCTTCCGGCCGCCGTCAAGACGGCGAACTTCCGCGCGTTCGAGTCGGCCGCCAACGGAGGGACGAAGACGCTCGACCCGAAGGTCCGGGTCTTCGGTCCCGACGTGGCAGCCCCCGACCAGGGCACCACCCCTCTCGCGGGCAACCGCGTGAGCCGCAACCTCGAACCGGAGTACATCACCACGAGCGGCACCACCGCGTACGTGGGTCTCCAGGAGGCGAACGCCATCGCGGTGATCGACCTCACCAAGCCCGAGGTCACCAGCATCCTGCCCCTCGGCTACAAGGACTACGGCGTCGCCGCCAACGCGCTCGACGCGAGCGACAAAGACGGCGTCGGCCTCGAGGCCTACCCGGGCCTCAAGGGTCTCTACATGCCCGACGGCCTGCAGTCGTACCAGGCGACCGTCGCGGGTGCGGCCGCCACCTACCTCGTGACCGCGAACGAGGGCGATGCGCGCGAGTGGGGTGACTTCATCGACGAGGCTCGAGTGAAGTCACTCGACATCTGCGCCACGAGCCCGCTCGCCGCTCTCAAGGCCGACGACGCGCTCGGCCGCCTCAAGGTCGTCTCCGACCTCGGCAAGACCGACGCCGGGTGCTACAACGACCTGTACTCGTACGGCGGACGCTCGTTCTCGATCTGGGACACGAAGGGTCAGCTCGTCTTCGATTCGGGCGACGACTTCGAGCAGAAGCTGCGCGAGGTCGCTCCGGCCTACTTCAACGTCAGCAACGACAACAACACGGTCGACGACCGCAGCGACGACAAGGGCCCCGAGCCCGAGGCGATCGCCGTCGGCGTCGTCGACGGCCGCACCTACGCCTTCATCGGTCTCGAGCGCGTCGGCGGCGTGATGGTCTACGACATCACCGACCCGAAGAACTCGACGTACGTCACCTACGTCAACAACCGCGACGTCACGAAGGACGTGGAGACCCCGGCAGCCGGCGACCTCGGCCCCGAGGGTATCGCGTTCGTCTCGGCCACCCGCTCGCAGACCGGCACGCCCTACCTGGTCGTCGGCAACGAGGTATCGGGAACGACGACCACCTACGACGTCGAAGCGCTCCTCGAAACACAGCCCGACGTGCAGGTGCTGACGATCAACGACTTCCACGGACGCCTCGTGCAAGAGACCGGCGGGGTCGCCGGAGCGGCGGTCCTGGCCGGCGCCGTCGACAAGTACCGTCAGATCAACCCGAACACGCTGTTCGTCTCGGCCGGCGACAACATCGGCGCCACGGCGTTCGAGTCGTTCCTCAGCAACGACGACCCCACCGTCGACGCCCTCAAGACCGCGCGCCTCGACCTGAGTGCCGTCGGCAACCACGAGTTCGACAAGGGCTTCGCCGATCTGCAGGAGCGGTTGACCGAAACCGGAACGGGCAACTACGGAAACCCCGACTTCGGTCTCGGTGCGAACGTGTACCAGAAGGGCACGAAAACGCCCGCACTGAAGGAGTACGCGATCCGCGAGGTGAACGGCGTGAAGATCGCGTTCATCGGAACCGTCACGGCCGACACCGCCACCCTGGTGAACCCCGACGGCATCGCCGACATCGAGTTCGGAGACCCGACCGAGGCCGCCAACCGCGTCTCGGCGAAGATCGAGGCCGAGAACCTGGCCGACATCACGATCCTCCTGACGCACGACGGTTTCGTCGACTCCAACTGCGACGTCACCGCGTCGGAGGCCGCCAGCGCCTTCGGCAAGACCGTGTCGCAGGCCTCGGCCGACATCGACGCGATCGTCTCGGCGCACACGCACCAGACGTACCCGTGCGCACTGCCCGGCCCGACCGGTGAGAACCGTCCGGTCATCCAGGCCAACCAGTACGGCACGACGCTCGGAACGCTCGACATCGAGCTGACCGACGCGGGCGCGCTCGAGTCGATCACCCCCGGTGTCGTCCCGCTGCTCGAGCCGGTCACCACGTCGTACATCGCGTACAGCCAGGCCGAAACGGCCAAGGTCGTCAGCGATGCGAAAGCCATCGCCGCGGTCAAGGGTGCCGAAGAGGTCGGAACCATCACGGCCGACATCCTGCGCGCGAAGACCGAGACCGGTGCGGAAGACCGCGGATCCCACTCGACCCTCGGAAACACCGTCGCCGACGTGTACCTGTGGGCTACGAGCGAGAACCCGGACTTCGGGGGCACCGATGCGGAGATCGCGTTCATGAACCCGGGCGGCCTCCGCGCCGACCTGCTGTTCGGTTCCGACAACGGTTCGGTGTCGTACCGCGAGGCCGCCAACGTGCAGCCCTTCGGCAACACCCTCGTCACGCTCGAACTGACACCGGCGCAGATCAAGGGTGTTCTCGAGGAGCAGTGGCAGCCCGCGGGCGCTTCGCGTCCGAAGCTCGCGCTCGGCGTCTCGAAGGGTTTCACCTTCGAGTACGACCCGGCAGCGGCAAAGGGTTCGAACATCGTGTCGATGCAGCTGAACGGCAAGGAGCTGCTGCCGTCCGACAAGACACTGCCGATTGACAACACCACGAAGATCCGCATCGTGACCAACTCGTTCCTCGCCGCGGGCGGTGACGCGTTCGCCACCTTCAAGGCGGGCACGAGCCTCGCCGACTCGGGTCAGATCGACCTTCAGGCCTCGGTCGACTACTTCGACGCGAAGGGCAGCGTCTCGCCGTCACCGGCGAACCGCGCCTACCTCATCGGCGAAGAGCCGCCGGTCGAAGAGCCGGGCACCGAAGAGCCGACCAACCCGGAGCCGACCAACCCGACCCCGACGATCCCGCCGACTCCGGTCGACCCGGGCGGCACGCCGCCCGCGGTGGGAACACAGGTCGGCGGCGACTGGGCCGACGTCTCGCTCAGCAACGGGGGGCGCGTCGAACAGGGCGGCTCGCTGAAGGTCACCGTGTCGGGCCTCGAGCCCGGCCAGCAGATCGCGGCGACGCTGTTCAGCGACCCGATCGCGGTCTCGGGCATCCCCGCGGCGAACGCCGCGGGCACGACGACCTTCTCGATCGCCATCCCGGCGGACTTCGATCTCGGTGCACACCGCCTCGTGGTCACCGCTGCGGGTGTCGAGCCGATCTCGGTCGGCGTGATGGTCACGGCGCCCGGCGCCCTGGCCGCCACCGGGTCTGAGATGCCGTACGGCATCGCCCTCGGGGCCGGCTTCCTGCTGGTCGCCGGTGGCCTGGTGTTCGCGCTGCGCAAGCGCCGCACCGTCAGCTGACACACGCCTGACACCAGAGAGGCCCTCACCCTTGCCGGGTGGGGGCCTCTCTCATTCATCGGCGACCTCAGTCGAGGATCGCGTACACCTCGAGTTCGACCAGCACGTCGGGCTCGAAGAGCATGTCGACGCCGATGACCGAGACGGGCGGAAGCGGCGTCGGAAGCGACAGCTCGGCGGTGACCCGCTCGACTCCGGCGAAGAAGGCGTCGAACATCTCGGGTTTCGAGTGCGTCGTGAAGAATCGCATCCGCACCACATCCGAGAACGTCGCGTCCGCACCGGCCAGCCCGCGGGCGGCGTTGCGGAAGACCTCCGCCACCTGCCGGGTGAGGTCGTCGGGTGCGAGGCGGTTGCCGACGCCATCACGCGCGATCTGGCCTGCGACGTGCACGTGCCGGCTTCCGGTCGCGATCGAGACGTGGTGGTAGGGCACGGGCTGGAACATGCCCTCGGGAGACAGGGTCTGAACGGTCATGGGGTCTTCCTTCGGTCGGCGATGAAGTGGTACCCCCTGTCTACCTAGTGCCCCCAGGGAACTTCAACGAGACTAGGTGTCATGACCGACACCGCCCCGGCCGATACCGACCTGCTGCAGATCGACACTCCCCACCGCGAGCTTCTCGACCAGCTTCTCGACAAGTGGTCGCTGCAGGTGATGGACGAGCTGTGCACCAGACCCTCGCGGTTCAACGAGCTGCGTCGCGCGATTCCGCTGATCGGCCAGAAATCGCTCACCACGACGCTGCGCCGCCTCGAACGCAACGGCATGATCGAGCGCGTCGTCCTGCAGACGCGCCCCATCGCCGTGGAGTACCGCATCGCGCCCGTCGGCACGTCGCTCAACCAGCTCATCGACGCCCTCCTGCGCTGGACGACCGAGAACCTGCCCGAGGTCGAGCGCGCGAGAGAGAGGTTCGACGCCGAGGATCAGTGATCGCGGGGTCCGGCGGGCGGGAGCGCCTCAGCCGTCCCAGCGCCGGAACAGCGCGGCGAGGGCTTGGCCGCCGCCGATGCACATCGTCACGACCGCGTATTCGAGGTCACGGCGCTGCAGGTCCATCGCCGCACGAACGGTGAGGATCGCCCCGGTCGCCCCGACCGGGTGTCCCAGAGCGATCGCCCCGCCGTACGGATTCGTCTTCGCCGGGTCGAGACCGGCGTCACGGATGACGGCGACCGCCTGGGCGGCGAAAGCCTCGTTCAGCTCGATCACGTCGATATCGGAGGCGCTGAGCCCGGTCTGCTCCCAGAGCCGCTCGAGGGCGACCACCGGCGCGTATCCCATGATGTCGGGATCGACGCCCGCGGTGGCGACGGCCTCGAGGGTCACGAGGCCGTTCATGCCCCTCTCGCGAACGTCGGATTCCCGCATCAGCACGACGGCCGCCGCGCCGTCGTTGATGCCCGACGAGTTGCCCGCGGTGACCGAGCCGCCGGGACGAAACGCTGCACGGAGCCCTGCCAGCACGTCGAGGGTGGTGCCGGGGCGCGGATGCTGGTCGACCGACACCTCGACGCCGGATCGCCCCGGCGTCGTCACGGGCACGATCTCTGCGGCGAAGGCGGAGCGCGCAGCATCCGTCGCCGCCCTTCGCTGGCTCTCCACGGCGAATTCGTCTTGCTCGCGTCGCGAGACGCCGTAGCGCTCGGCCACGTTCTCGGCGGTCGTTCCCATGTGCTCACCGCTGAACGGATCGGTGAGGATCGCGAGGGTGCCGTCGAGCAGCGTCCGGTTGCCCAGCCGTGCACCGTCGCGTGCGCCGAAATCGAGGAACGGTGTGCGCGACATGCTTTCGTCACCGCCCGCGACGACCGCGTCGACGCCGCCCCACAACAGTTCCTGGGCGCCCGACCAGATCGCCTGGAGCCCCGAGCCGCAGAGGCGGTTCACCGTGAACGCGGGCACCCGCGTCGGCAACCCGGCCGCGAGCGCGACGCGGCGGGCGTTGTAGGCGTCGGGGCCGTTCTGCGCGATGCAGCCCATGATGACTTCGCCGACCTCCGCGGGTGCCACGCCCGCCCGCGCGAGCGCCGCCGTGACGGCGACCGCTCCGAGTTCGTGCGCCGGCACGCTCGACAGCGAGCCGGCGAAGCTGCCGATCGGCGTCCGCGCACCGGCGACCACCACCACGCGTTCGCGCATCAGCCGGCCGCCTCCTCCGGACGCGCAGCCGTGTCATCGTCGGCGGGTGCCTCGTATCCCTCGACGTGACGCTCGTCGGGGCCGTTGTACTCCGAGAGCGGGCGGATGAGGGCGTTCGCCGCGCGCTGCTCCCTGATGTGCGCCGTCCACCCCGTCACCCGCGCCGCGACGAACAGCGGCGTGAAGGTCGCGGTGTCGAAACCCATGAGGTGATACGCCGGGCCGGAGGGGTAGTCGAGATTGGGGTAAATGCCCTTCCGCGCGACGAACTCCGTCTCGAGGGCGTCGTAGAGATCGAGCACGTCGGGTCGGTCGTAGTGCGCGACGAGCGCTACGAGCGCGTTGCGCATCGTTGGCACGCGCGAGTCGCCGTGCTTGTACACCCGGTGCCCGAAACCCATGACCTTGCGCTTGCTCGACAGTGCTTCATCGAGCCACGGCACGACGTTCGACGAGTCGCCGATCTCTTCGAACACGTGCATGACGGCCTCGTTCGCTCCGCCGTGCAGTGCCCCCTTCAAGGCCCCGACCGCCCCCACGACCGCGGAGTACAGGTCGCTCAGGGTCGAGGTGATCACGCGCGCGGTGAAGGTCGACGCGTTGAAGGAGTGCTCGGCGTAGAGGATCAGCGAGACGGTGAACGCGTCGACGACGAGGGGTTCGGCCTCTTCGCCGAACGTCATCCAGAGGAAGTTGGCCGCGTAGTCGAGGTCGTCGCGGGCCTCGATCGGGTCTTCGCCCCTGCGGCGTCGCTGGTCGTACGCGATGACCGCCGGCAGCGCGGCCAACAATCGGATGCTGCTGGCCAACTCGGCGTCGGGGCTCGAGTCGTCGGCTGCCGGGTCGGAGGCCCCGATGACGCTGACGGCCGTCCGAACGACGTCCATCGGGTGCGCGGTGCGCGGCACGAGGTCGATCGCCGTCCGCACGGCGGGGAGCAGCGTCCGGTGCCGGCGCTCTTCGAGGCGGAACTCCGCGAGCTGCGAGGCCGTCGGCAGCTCACCGTGCCACAGCAGGTAGGCGACCGCCTCGAACGGCTGGGTCGCGGCGAGCTCTTGCACGGGGTAGCCGCGGTACAGGAGGCTGTTGGTGTCGGGGTTGACCTTGCTGATCGCGGTGTAATCCACCACGACGCCGGCGAGGCCCTTCTTGATCTCGGTCATGTCTCTCCTTCGAGATTCGGGGTGTTCTGCCCGCATGTCCCATTTTCCGCAAGGAACGACGCCGATTCTTGCGGAAATCGGGACACGGGTCGGGTCCGTTACCGCTCGACGCGGAAGTCGAAGACGCTCGTGTCGAAGCGGGTGTAGCCCTCGTAGTCGATCAGGTCGTAGAGGTTGGCGCGGTGCTGCATCTCTCCGAGCTTCGCGGTGAGGTGCCCTTCGCCCTGGAGCGTATCGAGGCCGCGGTCGGCGGCGCCCATGGCCAGGCGCAGCAGCGACACCGGCCAGATCACGATGTTGACGCCGACGTCGCGAAGCTGGCCGGTGGAGAAGAGCTCGCTCTTCCCGAACTCGGTCATGTTCGCGAGGATCGGCACGTCGAGCGCCGCGCGCATGGCTTCGAACTCGCCGAGGTCGCGCATCGCCTCGGGGAAGATCGCGTCGGCGCCGGCATCGACGAGCGCTTTCGCCCGGTCGATGGCAGCGTCCAGTCCCTCGACGGCGCGGATGTCGGTGCGCGCCATCACGAGAAAATTCGGGTCGCGACGTGCATCGACGGCGGCGCGGATGCGTTTGACCGCCGTCTCACGGTCGACCACGCTCTTGCCGTCGAGGTGCCCGCAGCGCTTCGGGTTGATCTGGTCTTCGATGTGCGCGCCGGCGATCCCGGCGTCTTCGAGCGTCTGGATCGTGCGGGCCACGTTCATCGGCTCACCGAAGCCGGTGTCGGCGTCGATGATCGCCGGAAGCTCGGTCATGCGCGCGATCTGCTGCCCCCGACCCGCCACTTCGGACAGCGTCGTCAGCCCGATGTCGGGCAACCCGAGGTCGGCCGCCAGCACCGCACCCGAGATGTACACACCGTCGAAGCCCTTGCGCTCGATCAGTCGCGCCGAGAGCGGGTTGAACGCCCCGGGGAACCGCAGCAGTTCGCCGGATGCCAGACGTTCGCGGAGTATCCGCCGCTTCTCGTGTGCCGGGGTCTGCGCGTACAACATCAGTTGCCGCCCTCGCTCGCGCCCGCACTCAGGCTGAATGCGGTCGACACCGCCGAGAAGCGGCGTGTCGAGGCCCCTGCGACGAATTCAGCCTGAGTTCGTGCGCGAAGGCCCGCGCCACGCCGAAGTCGGCCGCACATCAGAAGAGGCCCTTCGGAGCGGGCGCGAGAGCCAGGACGCCGTGCTTCGCCGTGATGTTCAGCTGCAGCACCTCGGCCGGCGTCAGCTCGGGCAGGCGCTGGGCGAGATCGAGGAAGCGCTCGATCTCTTCGGGCAGCAGCACGGGCTCGGCCAGCAGCCGGAACTTGCGGACGTAGTCTTCGCGGGCGAACGGCCGCGCGCCGAGCGGGTGGGCGTCGGCGACGGCGATCTCGTCTTCGACGGTCGAGCCGTCGGCGAGGGTGATGACCACGCGCCCGCCGAAGGCCTTCTCGTTCGGGTCTTCGGAGTGGTACCGGCGGGTCCATTCGGCGTCTTCTGCCGTGGTGACTTTGCGCCAGAGGTCGACCGTGTCGGGGCGTCCGGCGCGTTCGGGCAGGTACGAGTCGACGTGGTGCCACGCGGCATCCTGCAGGGCGACGGCGAAGATGTACGGGATCGAGTGGTCGAGCGTCTCGCGCGACGCGGTGGGCTCGTACTTCTGCGGGTCGTTCGCGCCGGAACCGATCACGTAGTGCGTGTGGTGGCTCGTGTGCAGCACGATCGACGCGATGTTCGCGGGGTCACGCAGGTCGGGCCGTTCGGTGCCGAGTCGGCGGGCGAGGTCGATCCAGGCCTGCGCCTGGTACTCGGCGGAGTGCTCCTTCGTGTACGAGTCGAGGATGGCGCGCTTGGACTCCCCCGCCGCCGGAAGCGGCACGTCGTAGCTCGCATCGTTGCCGTCGAGCAGCCACGCGACGACGCCGTCTTCGCCCTCGTAGATCGGCGCGGGCGAGGTCTCGCCGCGCATCGCGCGGTCGACCGCTTCGACGGCGAGCTTGCCGGCGAAGGCGGGGGCGAAGGCCTTCCAGGTCGAGATCTGGCCCTTGCGCGACTGCCGGGTGGCGGTCGTGGTGTGCAGCGCCTGCCCGATCGCCTGGTGGATCGTGGGGGTTGCGAGACCGAGCAACGTGCCGATTCCGGCGGCGGCGGCGGGGCCGAGGTGCGCGACGTGATCGATCTTGTGCCGGTGCAGCGAGATGGCCCGCACCAGGTCGATCTGGATCTCGTACGCCGTGGCGAGGCCGCGGACGAGCGCCGCACCGTCGCGCCCGGTGTGCTGGGCGACGGCGAGGATCGGCGGGATGTTGTCGCCCGGGTGCGAGTAATCGGCCGCGAGGAAGGTGTCGTGGTAGTCGAGCTCGCGCACCGCGACGCCGTTCGCCCAGGCCGCCCACTCGGGGCTCGTGCGACGTTCGAGGGCGCAGCCGAAGATCGTCGAGCCCGGGCCGCTGATCGACACGGGGTGATCGAGGGCCTGCTGGCGCGCTGCGCTCACCGGGTGACGGGTGAGGGATGCCGCGGCGACCGCGGCGTTGTCGATGACGCGGTTGATGATCATCTCGACCACGTCATCGTCGACCGCGACCTCGTCAGCGGCGACCTCGGCGAGGTGCCAGGCCAGCTCGCCCTCGCGCGGCAGGTACTCGTCGCTGCGGTGGACGCGGAGGTGGTGCGAGATCGTCATGGGGGGCCTTTCGTGGGGCATTCCCTACCCATACTGCCCGCACTGCGAGGTCAGCCGTGGACGGCCGACTGCCCGAGGTGCGTGACGAGCTCGTCGAGGGCGCTCGCCCAGCCGTCATAGTAGCTCTCGTCGCCCGCCGTGCCGTCGACACCGCGGAGGTCGAAGGTCAGGCGCGCCAGGTCGCCCGCCGACGCGATCGTGACGGTCACGACGGGTGTGTCGTCGGGGTCGGCGCCGGGCTCGCCCCAGGTGAAGACGAGTCGCTCCTGCGGCACGACCTCGAGGTACTGCCCGCCCGTCGGAAACTCTTCGCCCGACGTGTCGTCGACCATCGTGTAGGTGTACAGACCCCCCACACGCGGGTCGATGCTCACCGACTCGCGCGGGGTGGTCGCACCCGCCGGATGCCACCACTGCGCGGCCTCGTCGGCGTCGGTCCACGCCGTCCAGATCTGTTCGGGTGTCGCGTCGAGCAGCCGCTCCACGGTGAAGCCTCGGGACGAATCGATCATGGGATGCTCCTCACCTCCGCGGCGCGCATCGTCGCGGTTCGAGAACGCTACGTCGTTCGTCGCGTCCCGTCGAGGCGGTTGCGCTCGACCTCTGCGAGCATCCGTTCGAGTGCGTCGAGAGCGGGCCGCTGCCCCTTCACCAGGCGATCGCGCGCGACGTCGAGCGCCACCCACTCCGCTCGGTCGACCTCGGGGAACATCGCGGTCTTGCCTGACCGGGGCGGCCACTCGAGCTCGAACTCGCCGAAGACGAATCCGGAGGCGTCGAACCCGGCCCCGTCGGCGACGAACACCGCGACGCGTTTCCCCGACGAGTACGCGAAGGTGCCGAGCTCGGCATAGGCGACGGCGGGCGCGCCGACCCCGAGTTCCTCACGAAATTCGCGGCGCGCAGCATCCAGCGCCGTCTCGTGGTCGGGGTCGAACTCGCCCTTCGGAATCGACCAGGCAGCGGCCTCTTTCGCGGCCCAGTACGGCCCGCCCATGTGGGCGATGAGCACCTGCACCCCGCCGGCTTCGAGCCGGTAGAGCAGAATGCCGGCGCTCATCGCCACCATGATCCGGCCTCAGGCCACTCGCGACTTCGGCGATGATTCGTACGTCTTCTGCCCGTCGCTCTCGACGGCGCCGCTCAGCGCGGTGTCGATCGCCGCGAGAGTGTCGGCGTCGAGCGTGATCCCCGAGGCCTTCACGGTGTCGGCGAGCTGCTCGGGCCGCGACGCGCCCACGAGCGCGGCGGCGACGTTCGGGTTCTGCAGCACCCACGCGATCGCCATCTGCGGCATCGACAGACCCGCCTGCTCGGCGACCGGCTTGAGCCGCTGCACGGCGGTGAGGGTGTCTTCGGCGAGGAAGCGCTTGATGAAGGTCGCACCGCTCTTCTCGTCGGTCGCGCGCGATCCGTCGGGCACGGGCTGGCCCGGCAGGTACTTGCCGCTCAGCACGCCCTGCGCCATCGGCGACCAGACGATCTGGGAGATACCCAGCTCTTCGCTCGTCGGTACGACCTTCTCTTCGATGACGCGCCACAGCATGGAGTACTGCGGCTGGTTCGAGATGAGCTGGATCTTGAGCTCCTTCGCCAGAGCGTGCCCCTCGCGCAGCTGCTCTGCGGTCCACTCCGAGACGCCGATGTAGAGCACCTTGCCCTGGTGAACGAGGTCGGCGAAGGTCTGGAACGTCTCTTCGAGCGGTGTCTCGTAGTCGAAACGGTGCGCCTGGTAGAGGTCGACGTAGTCGGTGCCGAGGCGCTTCAGCGAGCCGTGGATCGACTCGGTGATGTGCTTGCGGCTGAGGCCGGTGTCGTTGGGGCCGCCGGGACCGGTCGGAAAGTAGACCTTCGTGAAGATCTCGAGCGACTCGCGGCGCTGCCCTTCGAGCGCCTTCCCGAGAATGACCTCGGCCGCGGTGTTGGCGTAGGCGTCAGCCGTGTCGAACGTCGTGATGCCGGCGTCGAGGGCGGCATGAACGGTCTTCACGGCCGCATCGTCTTCGACCTGCGACGCGTGCGTCACCCAGTTGCCGTAGGTGATCTCCGAGACCTTGAGACCACTGTTTCCGAGATAGCGATAGTTGACCATGTCTTCCACGCTATGCCCGATGACGGGGTCAGCGGGCCGGGGTTGCGGGCCGCCGAACCCGCCGCTCGCGGCTCAGCCCGCTTCGTTCTCGTCCTGTCCCGACGTGGGTGCATAGCCGATGGTGTCGAGCCAGCTGCGGAACGTCGCCGCGTCGGGCGCCACACGACGGGTCGCCTCGATGTCGGCCTGGTAGGCAGGGGTCTCGACGAACCAGCGGAACATCGCCTGCAGGTCGTCCTGACCATCGAGCACGGCCAGCGGCAGAGCCTCGTAGCGAGCGGGCATTCCCGCCCTCTCCGCGAAGGCTGCGGCAATTCCGCTGCCCGTGAGCTCGTCGCCGGCGATCTCGATCTCGGCCGGCAGCACCGAAGGCTCGAGCAGGGCGCTCGCGGCAACGGTTCCGATGTCGCGGACGGCGATCATCTGCATGGGAACGTCATCGGCGAAGGGCAGACGAACCACGAGGGTTCCTTCCTCGACCGTCGGGGCGAACCCGAAGAAGTTCTCCATGAAGAAGACGGGGCGGATCACGGTGCTTGCGACCCCGAGAGCGGCGAGATGCTGTTCCACGAGCCGCTTGGATTCGAAATGAGGGACGCCGGAGTGGCGCTCGGCGCCTCCCACCGAGCTGAAGACCACGTGGGGCACGCGGGCGGCGGCGGCAGCATCCGCGAGGGCGATTCCCTGGTTGGTCTCGCCTTCCGTGTCGGCGTTCTGTATCCCACCGGGAGGAGTCGTCATGAACCAGAACGCGTCGACGGCGTCGAGGGCGGATGACAACGTGGCTGCATCGTCGATGTCGACCTTCGCGAGCTCCACGCCACGCGCGGCGAGGGCGCGGGCCTTCTCGGAGCCGGTGTCGCGCAGAAGTGCGCGCACGCCCGCACCGCGGGAGAGGAGGGCGTCGACGACGGCTCCTCCCTGGCTTCCGGTAGCGGCGAAGACGGCGATCAGGGGGGTGGTGGGTTCAGTCATGGTTGACTCCTTCTAGTCGATATCCAGACACAACCTTAGCCGGCTAACCATTATTCCAAGGGGCGCGATGAAAGTCGACAGAGCACTCTCCGAGCCCGGCGCCGACCCCATCAGCTCGCTGATCCCCGCGGTCGCGAAGGCTCACCGCAAGCTCGCCGGAGCGCTCCTCCAAGACCTCGGACTGGCGCCGGGGCAAGAACTTGCGATGATGCTGCTGTGGGAGGAATCGCCCCGTTCGCAGGTCGACCTGACTCGGCTCCTGATGGTGGAGGCGCCGACCACGGCGAAAATGCTCGCCCGCCTCGAACGAAGCGGCATGATCACGCGCGAACGCTCCGAGGTCGACCGGCGCGTCGTGCTGGTGTCCCTGACCGACGCGGGTCGCGCGCTCGAGGAACCCGTCACCTCCGTATGGCGCGATCTCGAGGCGCGAACGACCACCGACCTCACCCTTTCGGAGCAAGGCCAATTGCGTTCACTCCTCACGAGGGTCGCCGAGACTCTCACCCAGGTGGAGGCGTAATCCCAGCCAGGCAGTGGAGCCGGGCCGGACAGGTCGGAGGAACCTCCTCCGTCGGCCGGTGTCATGCGTCGCCACCTTCGCGGCGCCCTGACCTAACCGTCCTTGCGGATCCACCGAAAGGTGAGCCGCACGAGTACGAGTCCGACGACGAGCCAGAGGAGCGTGACGATCAGGGTGAGTCCGTGCTGCCAGGTGCCCCCGGGCTCGGCCACGGCGAACGACTCGGGGAGGAACACCGAACGCATTCCCTGGGCGAGCCACTTCAGCGGAAAGATGCCCGCGAAATTCTGCAGCCAGTCGGGCAATGCCGAGAACTGGATGTAGACCCCCGAGATGAACTGCAGCACGAGCACGATCGGAATCACGACCGCCGTCGCGCTGCGGCCGCTGCGCGGAAGGGCGCTGAGGCCGACCCCGAGAATGGCGCAGGTCGTCACGCCGAGCAAGAAGACCCACGCGAAGGTCAGCCACCGCTCGGGCTCCGTCGGCAGCGAGACACCGAAGAAGATCGCCGCGATCGCGATGAGGAGACCCGCCTGCAGGATGCCGGTGATCAGCACCTGCCCGAGCTTGCCCATGAAATACGACACCGGGGAGAGCGGGGTGCCGCCCAGGCGTTTCAACGTGCCGTCGCTGCGTTCCATCGCGATGTCGAGCGCGAGGTTCTGGGTACCGGAGAGCAGCAGACCGGCGGCCACCATGCCGGGGAGGTAGTAGGCGGCCGACGAGATCTGCGCCCCGGGAGGCCCGAAAGTGCTCGAGCTGAACGCGACCGAGAAGATCAACAGGAACAGCACCGGAAAGAGGAACGTGAAGAAGACCGAGTCGCCCTGGCGGAAGTAGGAGCGCACCTCGAACGCGATGCGCGAGAAGCCGAGCCGGAGGGTGCGTCCGAGACCGAACGAGACGGGCGCCGCGCGGTGAGCGGCGGTCAGCGGGGCGGTCATGCGCGAACTCCTTCAGCTTCGAGTACTGCCGGTGACTCGACGAACGAGAGGTAGATGTCTTCGAGGCTCGGGCGCACGACCTCGAGACCGTCGGGCTCGTGACCGCTGCCCGCCGAACCGCCGGCGGCGACCAGGTGGGCGACGAATTCGCCGGGGCTGTCGGTGCGCTCTTCGCGCACCTCGCCGTTCTCGCGCCAGCGCACCACCGGAATGCGCGACTCGGGCCCGCCGAGCTGATCGATCGGCCCGATCGAGACGAGTCGACCGCCCACGACGATGGCCGCACGCTGCGAGAGTTCGGCAGCCTCGTCGAGGTAGTGGGTGGTGAGGAGAATCGTCGTCCCCTCGTGTTGCAGCCCCCGGATCAGGTCCCAGAACTGTCGACGCGCCTCGGGATCGAACCCCGTCGTCGGCTCATCGAGGAAGAGCAGGTCGGGTTGCCCGATGATGCCCAGGGCGACGTCGACGCGCCGGCGCTGACCGCCCGAGAGCTTCCGCACCGGGGTCTTCGCCTTCTCGGTGAGCCCCACGGCCGCGATGACCTCGTCGACGTCGCGGGCGCGCGGATAGAACCCCGCGAAGTGCGACAGCAGATCGCGCACCGATGCACTGGGTGCCTCACCCGTGTTCTGCAGCACGATGCCCAATCGCGCCTTCCACTCGAGAGTGGCGCGGTGCGGGTCGACGCCGAGCACGGACACCGTTCCGCCGCTGCGGTCGCGGTACCCCTCGAGGATCTCGATCGTCGTGCTCTTACCCGCACCGTTGGGTCCGAGGAGAGCGAACGTCTCGCCGCGGCGGATGTCGAAACTGACGCCCTTGAGCGCCTCGAATCCCCCGCGGTACTTCTTCGTGAGGTTCGCGACCTCGACGACGGCATCTGTCATACCCCTGAGAATGCCGTGATCGGATGCTGCGCACCACCGTCACGCGGTGGGCGCGGCATCCACCGATCAGTGGACCCCGGCGACGGGCGCCCACGCAGGATCGCGCAGAGCGGGACAATGCTCGGGCGTGGGGTGGTGAGCGATGTCGATCATGCGGTCGAGGGCATCGCGCGCGGCGGCGAGGTCGGCCATCGCGGAGGTGATGCGACTGCGCTCGGCTTCGAGCATCTCGAACACCTCCGCAGACGCCTGCCCGGTGTCGACGCAGGGCAGGAGTTGCAAGATCGTGCGGCTCGCCAGACCGGCGGTGAAGAACTGCTGGATGAGCTGCACGCGCTCGACGGCGGGTTCGGCGTAGATGCGCTGACCCGTCGAGGTGCGCTCGGAATGGAGCAGACCCTGCTCTTCGTAATAGCGCAGCGCCCTCGTGCTGACTCCCGCGCGGTCTGCGACGTCGCCGATCCTCATGCGTCTCGCACCTTTCGTTCAAGACTTGCCCTTGACGTCAATGTCAAGGTTTAGCGTAGCCGACGGCGGGCCTTTCGGCGCCCGCCTCCGCCTCATGAGAAAGCCAGAACCCATGGAAATCACCGACCAGATCGCCCTCGTCACCGGAGCAAACCGCGGCATCGGACGCCAGTTCGTACTCGAACTGCTCGACCGAGGGGCCGCGAAGGTCTACGCGACCGCACGGCGGCCCGAAACGGTCGACTTCGCAGACAGCCGCGTCGTGCCGGTTCGGCTCGACCTGCTCGACGACGCGTCCATCGCCGCGGCGGCCGAGGCTGCCTCCGACACGACCCTCCTCGTCAACAACGCCGGCATCTCGACCGGCGCCTCTCTCCTGACGGGCGACCTCTCCGAGATCCACCGCGAGATGAACACCCACTTCTGGGGGACGCTCGGCATGATCCGCGCGTTCGCCCCCGTCCTCGCCGCGAACGGCGGCGGCGCGGTCGTGAACATCCTCTCGGCGCTGTCGTGGTTCGCCGCTCCCACCGGCGCCTCGTACGCCGCCGCGAAGGCCGCCGAATGGAACATGACGAACGGCGTTCGCCTCGAGCTCGCCGCGCAGGGAACCCTCGTGCAGGGCGTTCTGCTGGGCGCCGCCGACACCGACCTGACCGCGGCCTACGACGGCCCGAAGATCGATCCTCGCGACGTGCCGCGGATGTCGTTCGACGGCCTCGCCGCCGGATCGATCGAGGTCATCGTCGACGACTGGACCGCCATGGTCAAGGCGTCACTCGCCGGCGACCCGGCGGCGTTCTACGCCCGGATGGCCGAGCTGCTCGGCGCGAGCTGACCGCCGCGATGTGGTGCACGCCTCACTGACGGAGGGCGAGCACGCTCCTCATCTGTCCGCCGAGGAGTCGACCACCACGCAGCGTGGTCGGTTTCCTCGGCGAGCGAATCGTCTGTTCGGACGAACTTTGGGCGGTAATCGCGGCCGCACGCCGCCATCCGTCAGCGGGCTGCACGGCACGATCTAGGCTGACGGAACGAGCCATCGGGGGGTGCTGTGATCCGAGTCCTGCTTGTCGACGATCAGGTGGCGGTCCGGCGCGGCCTGCGCGAGATGCTGAATGCCGAACCCGACATCACGGTCGCGGGCGAGGTCGCCTCAGGCCCAGCGGCCCTCGAGATCTCGAAACGTCGACACTTCGATGTCGCCTTGATGGATGTGCGGATGCCCGGCGGCGACGGCATCTCGGCGTCGCGCATCCTCGCGAAACGCCAGCCGCCCCTGCCGACAGTGATGATGACGTCGTTCGACATCGACGACGCCCTGTTCCGGTCTCTGCAGGCCGGCGTTTCCGGATACGTCCTCAAGACCGGCCCCCTCGAAGAACTCATCACCGCGATCCGGGCCGCGTCACGCGGCGATCTGGTGATCTCCGCGACCGTGGCGCGTCGCGTCGTCGACCACGTGACGTATCGCACGTCCGATGTCCGGCCGATGGATGACGCAGTGAGACTGCTCTCGCGGCGTGAGATCGAGGTCGTGCGCTTGCTGTGCTCGGACACCTCCACGAACGAAGCCATCGCCGGCCAGCTCGGACTATCGCCGACGACCGTCAAGAGTCACATTCAGCGCATCAGCGCGAAAGTCGGGGTCAACACGCGGGCGACACTTGTCGCGTGGGCGTTCCGCAACGGCATCGTCTCCTAGCCCGGCACTTCGCGAGCCGACCGAGCGGCCCGAGCCGCTCGGCGCCGGCCGATCGCGACCGACGTGGCGGACGTAGGAGCTGACGCGAGCGCAGGCGGATTCGCCGCGGATCGTCCTGCCTCCGCTCCATCTCCTAAGCACGCGACGCGACCAGGTCGGCGAGCGCGCCGCTCGGCAGGGCGATCCACCCTTCGCGGCGGGCTCGGTCGAGCAGTTCCGGCGCGGGTGGCGTGTACCTGCCGAGGGCAGCGCTTCGGGCGGCGAGAGCTGCCACGACCGCGTCGAACGCGTCGCCCGAGCGTGCCATCAGCTCGGCGTGACCGCCGAGGTGCAGCCACGGCGCCCCCGCCACCACACCCGCGAGCAGCCGGGTGCGGGTCTCGGCGTCAGAACGGTAACCCGTCGTGTCGAAGCCCCACAGGCGAAGACTCGCTCCGGGGTACACCTCGGCGACGTCGCCCGAGCCCGAGCGGTCGACGTCGTGCCCCGCATCGCGCAGCCTTCCGAGCAGCCCGCTGCAGCGCATCGCGGTGAGCCCGAGCCGGTCCGTCGAGACGCTCAGCGGCCAGCGGCCGGTGACGTGACGGGCGAAACGGTCGGTCTCGCGATAGGCGAGGGTGCGGCGCCACTCCATGCCGCCGTCGAAGGTCGCCGCCGCCGAATCGGCCTGAGCGACCACGAACGCGACGAACTCGTCGGGCCAGCCGAAGGCGCAGTCGATGCCGACCTTGTCGGCGCCACGCGAGGCATCGACGATCTCGGCGTCGGCGACTCCGACGGAGAGCCGTGTCAGCGCAGCATCCGCCCCGCCCCACTCGATGACCGCCACCGCGGTCTTCGTGCTCTCGGCGGCCAGGTCGACGCCGACCGTGCGCATCGAGGTCGGGTCAGACGACGGGCGTCGCGTCGGCGGCGACCTGGTCTTCTTCGGTGGCCACGAGCTGTCCGCAGGCGCCGTCGATCTCTTTGCCGCGGGTGTCGCGGAGCGTGGTCGGAATGCCCGCATCGTTGAGGCGCCGCACGAACTCGTTCTGCACCGGCACCTCTGATGCGGTCCAGATCGAGCCGGGGGTCGGATTCAGCGGGATCGGGTTCACGTGCACCCAGCCGCGGCCGCGCGCATTGAGCTTCTCGGCCAGTAGATCGGCGCGCCAGGCGTGGTCGTTCATGTCTTTGATCAAGGCATACTCGATCGATACACGGCGGCCGGTCTTCTCGAAGTAGTTGCGCGCCGCATCGAGGGCCTCGTCGACCTTCCACCGCGAATTGACGGGGATGAGTTCGTCGCGCAGCAGATCGTCGGGCGCGTGCAGCGACAGCGCGAACGTCACGGGGATGTCCTCGTTCGCGAGTTTGATCATCGCGGGCACGAGTCCGACGGTCGACACCGTGATCCCCCGCGCACTCATGCCGAGGCCGTGCTCTTTGTCGACCATGACCCGCACGGCCTGCATGACCCGCGCGTAGTTCGCGAGCGGCTCGCCCATTCCCATAAAGACGATGTTCGACACCCGATCGGCCGAGTGGTCGTCGTGCTTCTTGCCGCCGAGGCCGCCGTCGGCGATGAGGCGGTTCGCGCGCACGATCTGCTCGATGATCTCGGCCGCCGACATGTTGCGGGTGAGGCCCGCCTGCCCGGTGGCGCAGAAGGGGCAGTTCATGCCGCACCCGGCTTGCGACGACACGCAGAGCGTGATGCGGCCCGGGTAGCGCATGAGCACCGACTCGACGAGCGCACCGTCGTGCAGCTTCCAGAGGAACTTGATCGTGTCGCCGCGATCGGTCTCGAGCCGCTTGACCTCGGTCAGAAGGGGCGGGAGCATGCCGGCGACGAGTTCTTCACGACCCGATGCGGGCAGGTCGGTCATGTGCGCCGGGTCGCTCGTGTAGTGCTCGAAGTAGTGCTTCTCGAGCTGCTTCGCACGGAAGCCCGGCATGCCGAGCTCTTTCACCTTCGCGGCGCGCTCATCGGCGGTCAGGTCGGCGAGGTGCACGGGGGGCTTCCCCCGTTTGGGGCTCGCGAACTGCAGGAGCGGACGGCCGGTGTCGTCTTTCTGCTGCGACCAGCCCTCTGTCGCCGGGCGCACCTGACGGGGTTTCGTGGTGCGCACGGGGGGCTGCTCGATCATGTTCCCAGGGTACGGGACTCGGCTGCGCGCGGGCTGGCCGCGACTACCGTGGAACGGTGCATCCCGACGACATCCCCCATCGCCGCATCGCGTTCCTCGACGTGGACGGAACCCTCATCGACCACCACCAGCGCCTCGCCCCTTCGGCGATCGAAGCCGTACGAGGTGCACGCGCCCGCGGGCACCTCGTCTACCTCTGCACCGGCAGGTCGCGCACCGAGATTCCGGAACCCGTGACCGCGATCGGCTTCGACGGCGTGATCTCGGCCGGCGGCGGCTTCGTCGACCGGGGCGATGAGCGCGTCGCCGAACACACGATGCCGAGCGCGGCGCTGCACGAGCTCGTGGCGTTCTTGGAGGACAACGACATCGAGTACATCCTGCAGGCCTACGACGAGATCTATCCGAGTCGGCGCATGTTCGAGAGCATCGCCCCGGTGATCGACCAGGTCGTCGGACGAGCGCCCGAAGACGCCGCATCCACCGACCTTCTGCGCCTCGAGAAGGCCATGGCCTACCGCGGGCCCGCGCCCGAGGACGCGGTCGCCAAAGCCACCTTCTTCGGCACAGATCCGCGGGCGTTCGAGAAGGTGCGCGATGCGCTGGGCGACCGATTCCACGTGATCACGGGCACGATCCCCTACCTCGGAGGCTCGGGCGGCGAGATCAGCCTGCACGGGGTGAACAAGGGAGCGGCCATCACCGAACTGGTGGAACACCTCGGCCTGACCCTCGCCGACGCGATCGGCATCGGCGACAGCTACAACGACCTCGAGATGCTGCAGGTGTGCGGCGTCGGTATCGCCATGGGCAACGCCGACGATGCGGTGAAGGCGCACGCCGACGAGGTCACCACGAGCGTGCACGATGACGGCGTCCACGCCGCGTTCGTGAAGCACGGACTGATCTGACGCGTTCACGGTCGCCGAGCCCTCGGACCCGCCGGTGTGCTCGCCGGAGGAGATATGCAGTGCGGAGGAGTTTCTCGCTGTAAGCGTCCTCCTTTATGCACATCTCCTCCGTTGTTGGCGCCCCGCGAGCGTGCCCACCGGGCCGCGGGGTCAGTCGAGGAAGATGTCGGGGAACAGCGCCTCGTCGGGCGTGCCCGGCACGGCGGCGTACTTCGCGAAGTCGGTGATGCCGGCGGCCTCGAGCACGTCCTCGACGATGAGCGTCTGACCCGACCGCTCGCTCGACGGTGTGATGAGCACCTCGTAGGCGGCGTCGGCGTAGATCTCGGGGGTGCGACTCGCGGCCATGATCCGATCGCCGCCCAGCACGTTCTGCACCGCCGCCGTGGCGATGGTGGTGCGCGGCCACAGGGTGTTCGCCGCGATGCCCGACTCCGCGAACTCCGCGGCGATGCCGAGCGTCGCCATCGTCATGCCGAACTTCGCCAGGCTGTATCCCGTGTGCGCGCCGAGCCATTTGGCCGTGACGTTCAGTGGCGGCGACAGCGACAGGATGTGCGGGTTCGCGGCGTCTTTCAGCACGGGGATCGCGGCCCGCGACAGCAGAAAGGTGCCGCGCACGTTGACCCCCTGCATGAGGTCGTACTTCTTGCTCGCAAGATCGAGCGATCCCGACAGATCGATGACGCTCGCGTTGTTGACGACGATGTCGATGCCGCCGAACTCCCCCTGCGTCTTCATCACGGCCTCGGTGATGTCGTCGTCGTTGCGCACGTCGCCGACGATGGGAAGCGCCTGACCACCCACCTCGCGGATCGCCGCGGCCGCAGTGTGGATCGTGCCCTCGAGCTTCGGATGCGGAGTGTCGGTCTTGGCGAGCATCGCGATGTTGGCCCCGTCGCGCGCGGCGCGGAGGGCGATCGCGAGCCCGATGCCCCGACTGCCGCCCGACATGAGGATGGTCTTTCCGGCCAGTGTCCGTGTCATGGGTTTCTCCCGTTCGTGGGTTCCGCTCCGCCGTGTCCCGACGTGCGCGGAGGGTCAGCGCTTGTTCTTGGCGGATGCTGCGGCGAAGGCCGCGACGCGATGCTGCGACGCGGGGGTGTCGAAGGCCGCGCCGATGGTGGATGCCTCGTCGTCGAGGTTCTCGGCGAGGGTGCGCCCGGCACCCGTGCGTACGAGCCGCTTGGCCTGGCCGAAGGCCGCCGTCGCCCCGTCGAGCCAGAATCGGGCGACCGCCTCGGCGCGGGTCGCCACGTCGGCGAGCGGCACGACTTCGGCCACGAGCCCCCAGGCGAGGGCTTCGTCGGCGTCGAGGGTGCGATCTTGCAAGAGCAGCTGCAGTGCTCGCCGCTGCCCGATCGCGGCGGGGAGGAGCGTCGAGACGCCGAGGTCGGGGGTCAGCCCGATGTTGGCGTACTTGCTGACGAACCGGGCGACGCTGGCGGCGACCACGTAGTCCGCCGTCAACATGAGGCCGAGGCCTCCGCCCGCCACGGCGCCCTGGACGGCCGCGACGATGGGCACCGGGATCTCGGTGAAGATGCGGATGCCCTCGTGGATCACGGCCGCCGTCTCGGTGACGTCGGCTCCCGAGGCGCCGGACGTGCCCATCATGACGACGTCTCCCCCGGCGCAGAAGGCCGGCCCCGCAGCATCCAGGATCACCGCCCCGATCGTCGGATCGACCGCGACCGCACGGGCGATGTCGCGCCACCGTTCACCCATCTCGAAGTCCATCGCGTTCAGCGACGCGGGCCGATTGAAGGTCACGCGGGCCAGGCCGTCGGAGACGGAGAAGAGGATGCTGTCGGTCACTGTCGCTCCTTGATCGAGGCGGGTCACTTCGGTGCCATGCGAATGGCGCCGTCGAGGCGGATCGTCTCACCGTTGAGATAGCCGTTGTCGACGATCGCGAGCACGAGCCGGGCGTATTCGTCGGGCGAGCCCAGCCGTGCCGGGTAGGGCACCTGCTGGCCGAGCGAGTCCTGCGCGGCCTGCGGAAGGCCCTTCAACATCGGCGTCTCCATGATGCCCGGCGCGATCGTGACCACGCGGATCGCGTGGCGGGCCAGCTCGCGGGCGACGGGCAGCGTCATCGCGGCGACTCCACCCTTGCTGGCGGCGTAGGCGGGTTGGCCGACCTGCCCCTCGAAAGCGGCGACGCTCGCCGTGTTCACGATGACGCCGCGGTCGCCCTCAGCATCCGGCTCGTTCCGGCTCATCACCGCCGACGCCTGCGCCGTGACGTTGTAGGTGCCGACCAGGTTGACCCTGATGACGCGTTCGAAGTCGGCGAGGGGCGTCGGCACGCCGTCTCGGTCGAGCACTTTGGCCGGCGGTGCGATGCCCGCGCAGTTGACGACGACCCGCAGCGGCCCCGCTTCTGCGGCGAGCGCGACGGCAGCGGCGATCTGCGCGGGATCGGTGACGTCGGCCGCGGCGAAGCGCCCTCCGAGCTCGTCGGCGAGGGCGGCACCCGCCGATCCCGGCAGGTCGACGAGGGTGACGCGGGCGCCGGATGCGGCGAGGCGCCGCGCGGTGGCGAGCCCCAGCCCGCTGGCTCCGCCCGTGACGAGGGCGGCAGCGCCGTCGATGTGCATTCGCTCTCCTTCGAACCCGTCTCCACCCTACGGGGCGGGTGCCCGTCAGAGACCGAAGATCGGGCGCCACGCCCCCGAGGCGACGGAGATGACGACGGATGCTGCGGCGATGCCGAAGGCGATCGCGATCAGCGCGGCGTCCTTTCCCCTCAGACGTGACGGGCGCGCCCAGGTGCGGGGCCCGGGGGCACCGAAGCCACGAGACTCCATCGCCGTCGCGAGCTTCGATCCGCGGCGGATGGCGAGCACGAGCAGCGCGAAGGTCTGGCCGAGCAGCCGGCGCGCCCGGCCGGCGTCGGCCACCCCGCGGGCGCGTCGGGCGAGCGCCAGTTCTCGCCAGTCTTCGATCAGCAGCCCGACGAGACGGAGGCCGGCGAGAGCGCCGAGAACGAACCGCGCGGGGAGGCGGAGGATCTGACCGAGCCCGTCGGCGAGGTCGGTCGGGTCTGTCGTGGCGAACAGCACGACGCTGGGCACCGAGATCGCGAGCACGCGGAGAAGGATGGCGAGCGCGAGGTCGATCGAGCCGTCGCTCACCCGCAGCACCCCCCACTCGACGTACATGCTTCCCGCCGGGCGCCCGTAGAGGAGGGTCGCGAGCGAGGCGACGACAGCGCCGAGAACGAGCGGCCAGAGCCGCAGCCAGAGATCGCGGAGGGGAAGTCGCGCGAAGGGGAGGAGCAGGAGTGTCGCCGCGAGCGTGACCCCGGCCGAGACCGGGTCGATCGAGGCCAGCAGCGCCCCGGTCAGTATCAGCGTCGCCGCGAGCTTCGCCACGGGATTGAGGCGCGCGAGCAGCCCGTCGGGCGGACCCAGCGTCAACAGGCTCACGGGGCACTCACCGTGAGTTCGGCGTCGGCGAGCGCGGTCACCAGTTCGCGGTCGTGGGTGACGAAGGCGATGGCCGTGCCGTCGGCGCGGAGCGCATCGAGGAGATCGGCGATCTCCCGCCAGGTGCGGGCG
Organism: Microbacterium shimangi; assembly: GCF_043556445.1. Taxonomy (NCBI): domain Bacteria; kingdom Bacillati; phylum Actinomycetota; class Actinomycetes; order Micrococcales; family Microbacteriaceae; genus Microbacterium; species Microbacterium shimangi. The sequence goes on along the minus strand of NZ_JBIGII010000003.1, from coordinate 1,025,331 downwards.
TCTTGCCCGAAGGTCGGCTCGTCGAGCACGAGCGCGCGGGGTGCGGTCGCGATCGCCGCCGCGACCGTGAGTCGGCGCTTCTCGCCCCCCGAGAGGGTGAACGGGTTCACGTCGGCGAGCCGGGTCAGTCGCAGGCGTTCGAGCAGTTCATCGACGGTACCCGCGATCTCTGCGGGCTCGCGGCGGAGCGCGCGCAGCCCGACGGCCAGTTCGTCGCGCACCCTCGTTGTGAGCAGTTGGTGCTCGGGCTCCTGGAAGACCATGCCGATCCGCGTGAGCAGTTCGCGTGAGCGCCACTTCGTGGGCGTCGGGCCGAGACCGGCCGCGAGCGCGGGCAGTGCCGCCAGGCTCCCGGCAGCCGGGGGCAGGAGCCCCGCCAGCGTCAGGGCCAGAGTGGACTTTCCCGCCCCGTTCGGCCCGGTGACGGCGAGGGCACGGCCGGCCTCGAGAGCGGTCGAAAGACCGGATGCGACGACCGTCGTGGTCCGTGCGGCGAAGGCCCGGCGCCCCACCGCGAGCGCTGTCGCGGTGAGCAGGGTGTCGGATGCTGCCGAGCGCGGCCTCCGATCCGTGTCGACGGCCACACCCGGAACCCACACCCCCGACTCGGTGAGCGATCGGCCGTGCTCCCGGAACACCGCGGCAGGGGGGCCGTCGGCGATGATCCCTCCGCCGGTGCCGTCGCCCCGACTCTCGCCGAGGACGATCACGCGGTCGACGGCATCGGCCCACAACGCCACACGATGCTCGACCACGACGAGCGTCGCGCCGGTGGCCCGCGCCGCCGCCACGACCGCGTCGCGCACCAGAACGGCCCCCTCGGGATCGACATTCGCCGTCGGCTCGTCCAGCAGCATGAGCCCCGGGCGCATCGCGAGGATTCCCGCGATGGCGAGCCGCTGCTTCTGTCCGCCCGACAACCGGGCCGTCGGATGCCCTCGCCCGACGTTCAGACCGACGGACTCGAGCGCAGCATCGACCCTGGGCCAGATCTGCTCGCGGGGAATACCGAGGTTCTCGCACGCGAAAGCGACGTCGTCGCCCGCGCGCGCGAGAACCACCTGGGAGTCGGGGTCTTGCAGGACGAGCCCCGACCTCCCGCGCCCGGCGGACGGGGGCACGCCGTCGACCTGTAGCTCGCCGACGCTCTCGCCGTCGTCGCCGTCGTCACCCAGCACCCCCGCGAGAGCCTGAAGCAGCGTGCTCTTCCCCGAGCCGCTGGCGCCGAGCAGGAGCACCCGCTCGCCCGGGTCGATTGCGAGATCGAGACCGCTGACCGCCCACCGACGGCGGCCGGCGTGCCGCCACCCCCACGATCGGGCGCGGACGGCCGCGGGCCCGCGCGTCACGCGGCGTCGACGGCGGGCGTCTCGCGAGAGCGGTACGCGCGTCCGGAAGCGAACCGGTCGAGGGCCCCGGTAGCGGCCAACGCTCGAGCGAGCACCCAGGAGACGAGGCCGGCGATCAGAACGCCCGACACGACCGCCGAGACGAAATAGACCGCCCGCGCCTCGAAAGCGAGCGCCGCGACCGACGAGAAATTGGTGTCGAGGAGGGCGACCGAGAGGCCCGCGAGCCCGCCCGAGAGAAGCGCGACGCCCAGCCGCCAGTTGGCGTAGGCGAACAGCGCGAACGCGAGTTCAGCGCCGAGGCCTTCGAGGATGCCCCAGATCAGCGTGGTGAAACCCCACTGGGTGCCGATGGCCATCGACACGACGGCAGCCACCACCTCGGTGAACAACGCCGCCCCGGGCTTGCGGATGATCAGGCCACCGAGGACGCCGGCGAACAGCCATCCGCCCGCGAGCAGGCCCGAAAGCCCCGGGGTGAACGCGAGGGTGGTGTCGAGGACGGGCCAGGCCTGCCCCCAGAGCCAGAAGACGAGACCGGCGGCGACGCCGATCACGCTCGCTACGACGATGTCGACGACCCGCCACGAATAGCGGTGAGTCCCGGTCGATGGGGACGCGGAAACGTGCATGTTCTCTCCTCCCTGCGCTGGCATTACCCAGATCAGGTTCGACGGTCGAAGCGTGGATCGCTTCCTCTCAGCCCGGCTCACCGGACTCCCGTGGTTTCCGACGAGTATAGACCGCCGGTCGGATACGTTAGGCCCATGGGACCCGACGCCACCGCGCCCCCGACGCGGCGTGAGTTGCGCGAACGCGCCACCGCGGAGCAGCCGATCGTCGACGGATCGTCTGCCGACGAGCCCGGCGAGCAATCGGCCGAGCGCATCCTCGACGAGGCGCCTGCCGCGATCGTGGCGTCGCAGCCCGGACGCTTCGTCGCGCTCGCCTGGGTCGACGACAACAGGGTCGCCGCGCCCGACTCGCCGTCGTCGCTAGCAGTGAGCGCACCGTCGACGAAGCCGGGCGCCGATCTGCTCGCCACGGCCCCCCGCCGCTCGCCCTGGCGACCGGGCGTGCTCGTTCCCCTCGCCGTTCTCATCGTCGTCATCGGCGCGTACGTCGCGACGACGCTGCTGTGGCCGCTCTACGCGGTGGAGCCCGAGATCGAGGCCTTCTCGGTGCAGCCGGCCGCGTCCGCCGTGGTGGCGCCCGCTTGGCCTGCCGACGGCGGAGCGGCCATCACGGTCGCGGGGGCCGGCAGCATCCTCTCGTCCTCGAGCGAGTCGGAGTCGATCGCGAGCATCACGAAGATCGTCACCGCGCTCGTGGTCCTCGACGAGATGCCCCTGGCCCTCGGCGAAGCGGGCCCCGATTACGCCTTCACCGCCGCCGACCGCCGTCAGTACCAGGCCGATCGCGCCGCGGGTGAGTCCGCCCTCGATGTGCCGGTCGGCGGCACGCTGACCCAGTACCAGATGCTCGAAGGCCTGCTGGTGGGTTCGGCGAACAACTACGCCGACCGCCTTTCGGGCGACCTGTTCCCCTCCGACGAGGTGTTCGCCGATGCCGCCCGCGCCTGGCTCTCGGCCCATGGCATCTCGGGCATCTCGATCGATGATCCCTCGGGCATCGTCGCCGGAAACGCGGCGACCCCCGAAGCACTCATCCCCCTGGCCGTCGCGGCGCTCGAGAACCCGGTCATCGCCGAGATCGTCGCAAAGCCGGTCATCGACCTCCCCGGTGCCGGCCGCGTCGAGAATACGAACGATCTGCTGAACGACCCCGGGGTCGTGGGCCTCAAGACCGGCACCCTCGATTCGTACAACCTGCTGGCCGCGAAGAACATCACTGTCGGCGACACGACCGTGCGCGTCTACGGCTCGGTGCTCGGCCAGCCCGATCGCGCGACGCGCGACGCGGCGATGCGCACGCTCTTCGCGCAGGCCGAGGCCGACCTGCAGCCGCAGCCGTCGGTGCCGGCGGGCACCCGCGTGGGCGAGGCCGTGACGGAGTGGGGCGAGTCGGTCGACGTCGTGACCTCCGACGACGCCGTCGTCGTGCTGTGGAACGGCGCGGCGGCGACCCCGACGACCGAGTACACCCTCGGTGACGCCGTCGACGAAGGAGCCACCGTCGGCACCCTGACCGTCGCGAGCGCCGTCGACACCGACACGGTGGAGCTGCGGCTGACCGGAGAGATCGAGCCCCCGACCGCGTGGTGGCGCCTCACACACCCGCTCGAGCTGTTCGGCCTCGCCGGCTGACGCGGCCCGCCCTCGCCGAACCGGTGGGGAGCGCGACGGCGCGCCGGCTGCGGGTCAGACGTGCCGGACGCGCTGCTGCAGGCGGGTGCGGATGTCGAAGAGCTCGGTGCCGCCGATGTCACGCGCACCCGTGATCCCCTGACGGAGCAGCGTGGAGAGCCCCGACTGGGACACGACGGCGACCGGGGTGCCGCGCACCTTTCCGAGTTCGGTGACCGAGCCCAGCACATCGCCGTCGGGGAGCACCACGATCGCGCCGCTGAAGCGGACGCCGGCGGCCCGGGCGATGACGCGCAACCGCGATACGAGCTCGGTGACCGGGGCGCCGGCGACGTGCGCGCCGACGATCTCGCCGCGACGGAAACCGACGGGGGCGCCGAAGTCTTCGGACAGGAGCGCGTACAGGCCGCTCGGACCGAGAACGATGTGGTCGAGCTTGTCTTCATGGTCGCCGTCGCGCGAGGCGTCGACGTCGTGCCAGACGGTGTAGCCCATGCCGAGGTCGGCGATGATGCGGGCCGTCGCCTCTTCGGCGAGCGCGTCGGCGAGCATGCGACGCAGCTCGTGGGGCGCCGACCGCACCAGTTGCGGATCGTAGGGGTCGGCGAGATCCACACCCCGGCCCACCCACTCGCGGATCAGCGTGAGGTAGCGCTCGCGGCGCCACCCTCCGGGCTGCCCGTGGGTGCGCGCCCGCGGCCGCGTGTCGGCTCGCGGAGCACTCGCGCGGGGCGCAGACCACTCGGGGCTCTGCACGCCGCGACCGCGGTCGTACGACGCGCGCGCATCGGGGGTGCCGACGAGTTCCCAGGCGCGCTGCACCTGGATGAAGACCGCGGCGTCACCACCGGTGTCGGGGTGGGTCTGGCGCAGGCGCAGCCGGTAGGCACGCCGCAACTCCTCGTCGTCGACGTCGGCGCTCACGCCGAGCACGTCGTACGCCGATGCGGACACCGGGCTGTCGAACACCGGAACCTCCCCTGCCGCGCGCATGCGCAGCATCCGACAGGCTAACCCGCCGCAGATGTGCGGGGGCCGTCAGTCTCGACGACGACGGTGCGCATAGGCGGCGGCGCCCCGGCTCGAGAGCGCCAGGAGCACGAGGATGTCGAGTGCCAGCGTGATGAGCGTGGTGTCGAGCCGGATGTCCTGGCCCTGCACCCACCACCCCGTGAACGCCGTCGAGATCGAGAGCGTCGAGAAGATCATGACGACCATGCGGGGGAAGTTCCGCCCCCCGAGGATCAGAAGACCGAACACGGCCTCCCCGAGCAGGAAGAGCCCGCAGACCACGAGGAACGCCGCCAACCCGATGCCGAGCACGTCGGGGGTGAGCCCGGCAGCATCCGCCGTCTCGCCCGTGTAGCTGCGCACCCAGCCGTCCCAGTCGAGCGCGACCGAGACCGTCCACACGACTCCGGCCGCCACGCGCAGGAGCACGAGGCCCGCCCCCGCGGTCGTCGCGATCGGGCGCTTCATCGCCGGATCGGCGGCGGGCCGGTCGAGGGCTGCCGGAACCTCGAACGCCGGCCGCTTCTCGGGCACCCGCCCGTCTCTGCCGCGACCGAGTGCGCTCATGAGGCCGCCCCCGTCGCCACGGCTCGCACGTCGACGATCGGAAGGTCGCCATCGGTGCGGATGCTGTCGCCCCCGCCGTTGCGGGAGTGGTAGCCGGTCGAGAAGTCGCGTATGACGTCGACGAGCACCCGCGCATCGGCGGCGGTGAGCGAATCGACGATGTGGTCTCGCTCGATATCGGTGTCGGCGTCGATGCGGTGGGTCACCTGCAGGGTGAACAGCGACAGACCGACCGCGGTGTCGAAGGTGCCCGCCGCGACCCACTCGACGCGGTAGCCGCCCGGCAGCATCCATTCGTCGGGACACCGCCAGAACCGCACGTGGTGACGCTGCGAGGGGTTTCCGGCGAACTCCTGTTGATAGGCGAAGTCCTGCTGGCGCCCGAAGAGGAACAGCGGGCTGACCGGCGCTTCGTCGTAGCTGCGGCGGGTGAGGGTCGACGTGATGATGCGCCACGACGAACGCAGGGTCACGGGGTCGGCCGTCCGCCACCCCGCGGCGACGAGCACCGCCTCGATCTGCGCGCGCGACCCCATGAAGGCGAGGTTGACCGGGTCGCCCAGCAACCCGTCGCTCGTGCGGGCGCGACCGATGAAGTAGTCGGGCACGTAGACGGTGGTGAGGATGCGGTGCAGTCGCGGCAGGACGAGGTAGGCCAGGAGCACCCAGAACACGATGCCGAGAGGGATTCCCCACCAGCCGACGGTGAAGGTCTCGGTGAAGCTCAGGTAGGCGAGCCAGACGGCGGCGAGGCCGGCGAAGACGAAGAAGAACCAGTCGAGCGCACCCTCGACTCGGCGGCGGCGCTTCGCTCCCCCCATCTCAACTCCACAGCGGGATCGCGGGGCGGTGGGCGAACGCCTCCGCCACGAGGCGCGCCCCGATCTGATCGAGTGACGCCGGTACCCAGCGGGGCGAGCGGTCTTTGTCGACGAGTTGCGCGCGGATCCCCTCGACGAGGTCGGGTTGGGTCGCTGCGAACCATCCGACGAGGCCGTACTCCTGGGCGAGGGCCGCCCGCAGGTTCGGCAGCGCGCGTGCGCGACGGACGGCCTCGAGCGTCACCGTCAGCGCGACGGGCGAGAGCTCTTCGAGGGTGTCGGCGGTAGCGGCCGGTCCGTGCTCCGCGGCGCCCTCGGCCTGCTCGGCCCGCTCTGCCTGCTCGCGGAGGCGGGCGATGATCTCGGCGACGGTGTCGGCGGCGAAGGCGTCGTCGATCCAGGCGCGCGCCACCTCGAGCTTCGAGGGTGGCGGGGTCTCGTCGAACAGCAGCACGAGTTCGGCGGGTGTCGCCGGATCGGCGCGGGTCTCGAGCGCGTCGCGCAGCGCGTCGAGGTGCGCGCTCGGCACGACGTGGTCGGCGAACCCGGCATAGACCGCGTCGGCGGCGTCCATCGACGCGCCGGTGAGGGCGAGGTATTCGCCCAGCCGCCCGGGCGCGCGGCCGAGCAGCCAGGTGCCGCCGACGTCGGGGGTGAACCCGATGCGGGTCTCGGGCATCGCCAGCGCCGAGCGCTCGGTGACCACGCGCACGGCCGCGTGTCCGGCGAGGCCGATGCCGCCGCCCATCGTGATGCCGTCGGCGATCACCACGATCTGCCTCGGATACTCCGCGATGCGGGCGTTCAGGGCGTACTCGTCGCGGAAGAAAGCGGTCGCTGCCTCCGCGTTGCCGGTCTGGATCTGCTCGGCCAACCCGCGCACGTCGCCGCCGGCGCAGAACCCGCGGTCCCCCGTGCCGTCGAGGAGCACGATGCCGACGTCGGGGTCGCTCTCCCATTCGTCGAGCGCCGCCGCGAGGGTGTGCACCATGCCGAGGTCGAGCGCGTTGATCGCGCGGGGGCGGTTCAGCGTGAGACGGCCGAGTCCGCTCGACGCGCGAACGAGTACACGGGGTTCGGTCGCAGCATCCACGTCGTCACGCTAGCGCGCCTGCCTCGCCGCCCGCTTCCCTCCGGCGCATGTCCCGAATTCCGCAACGATCGGGGCCCTGCGTTGCGGAAAACGGGACACGGATCGGCGTATGTCCCGAATTCCGCAACGATCGGGACCCTGGGTTGCGGAAAACGGGACACGGTTCGCGGGGGCGGCGAGGTCGCTCGAAGACGGGAAATGCGGGATCGGGAGGCTTTTCGGCCAAGATGGAGGCAACGTACGCATGAACGGGAGGTTGCGGCATGCCAGACGGACAGGTGCTGGAATTCTCCGGGATCGTCAAACGCTTCGGATCCGTGGCGGCCGTCGACGGGCTCACGGCCCGCGTCGAACCGGGGCTCGTCACGGGGTTCTTGGGCCCGAACGGCGCCGGCAAGACCACGTCGTTGCGGATGCTGCTCGGACTCGTGCGCCCGACGGAGGGAACCGCGACGATCGGCGGACAGTCGTACACGACGCTTCGCGACCCGCTGCAGACGGTGGGAGCCGCACTCGAAGCGTCGAGCTTCCACCCGGGGCGTTCCGCCGCGAACCACCTGACCGTCTACGCGCAGGCTGCCGGCATTCGCCGCACGCGTGTCGACGAGGTGCTCGGTCTCGTCGGACTCGCCGATGTCGCCGGTCGCAAGGTCGGTGGATTCTCGCTCGGCATGCGCCAGCGGCTCGGACTCGCCTCGGCACTCCTCGGCGACCCGGGGGTACTCGTCCTCGATGAGCCGACGAACGGGCTCGACCCCGAGGGCATCCGCTGGATGCGCGGGCTTCTGCGCGGCCTCGCCGCCGAAGGCCGCACCGTTCTCATCTCTTCGCACCTGCTCGCCGAGGTGCAGCAGACCGTCGATGCGCTCCTCATCATCGCCTCGGGCCGACTGGTGTTCCAGGGCGGTATCGAAGATCTCGCCGAGCGCAGCGAGCAGGCCACGATCATCGACGCCCCCGACCGGGCGGCATTGATCGCCGCGATCGAGGCCGCAGGCCTGGAGTATGCGGTGTTGCGCAACGGCCTGACGGTGCAGCGCGCGGAGCCTCTCGAGGTCGGCGCGATCGCGGGCGCCGCCGGAATCGTGCTGTCGAGCCTGCAACGCCGAGGCGCGGGACTCGAGGAGATCTTCCTCGAGCTGGTCAGCGGCGACGCGGGCGCCGGGTCGCTCGCCGCCGCGGACGCTTCGACCGGCTCAGCGACCGCTCCTCCCGAGCCCGCCCCGCCGGCGCGCGAACCAGAGGCGACGCCGTCGGTCCCTGAGCCTGACGAAGGGCCCACCGACCCCGCGACGCCGTCGGTCCCTGAGCCTGACGAAGCGCCCACCGACCCCGCGCCGCCCACCGAGGAGGAGCAGCGATGAGCCTCGCCACCGCCACCCGCTCCGAGCTGACCAAGCAGTTCACCACCGCGATCTGGTGGATCCTCGCGCTCGTGCTCGCCGTCTACGTCGCGCTCGTGTCGGCCGGATTCGGATGGGTCCTCGCCGCTGTCGCCACGGGCTCCCTCCCCGGCGCGAGCGGCGCGCAGATCCCCGCCGCCGTGCTCCCTCCCATCGTCTACAGCGTGGCGACGTCGTTCGGGTACGTCTTCCCGCTCCTCATCGGCACGCTGATGGCGACGTCGGAATTCCGCCACAAGACCCTCACCCCCACGTTCCTCGCGACACCCCGCCGCGGAACCGTGCTGGCGGCGAAGGTCGTCGTCGGCGTCGTTCTCGGCGCGCTCTACGGCGTCGTCGGGGTCGTCGCCGCTGTCGGACCGGGCGCGCTGGTGCTGGCAGCATCCGATGTTCCGACCCTGCTCGGCGAGAGCGACACGTGGGCCCTGATCGGCCGCATGGTGCTCGCTTTCGCGATCTGGACCCTGGTCGGCCTCGGCGTCGGCACCGTCGTCCGCAACCAGGTCGTGGCCATCGTGCTGGTGCTCGCCTTCACGCAGTTCATCGAGCCCATCGCCCGTGTCGCGGGGGGATTCGTCGATGCCCTCGAACCGATCACGCGCGTGCTGCCGGGAGCGGCGGGCGACGCGCTCGTCGGAAGCAGCGCCCTCTCGATCGCGGCGGCGAGCGCTTCAGAACCCCTCGAGTGGTGGGCGGGCGGGCTCGTGCTGCTCGGTTACGCGGCGGTCTTCCTCGCGCTCGGGCGACTCACGAGCTGGCGACGCGACCTCGACTGAAGAGCGGTCAGGGTCGCCGGCGCGGCTTCTTCGCGATCACGGCGACGTCTTCGGGCGCATCGGCCACGTCGAGACGCAGCGCCTGCAGCAGAGCGGCGCCGTGCTGGGTGGTGAGGATGAGACGCTCGAACTCGTCGTGGCCCTCGAGGTCGATGACGACACTGGGTCGGCGGCGACGGATCAGGGCGAAATCGTTGCCGCCCACCGACTTCCACGTGCCCATCGCCACGGCCACCGGCAGGGAGAGTCCGGGGTTCGGCACACCGCGCAGCCACGTCCAGGCGTCGTCGGTGAGTTGCGCCCTCACGATGGTCTCGCGCGGCACTTTGATGTTGCCGCGGCGGAGCGCCATCGCCCTCTCGGTCGGCGCGAGCACGACCTCGAGTTGTGTCGAATCGAGCAGCAGCGTGACCATGCCTCCAGTCTGCCAGCGGCGCCGAGCCCATTCCGGGCCGCTTGCTCACAGGACGACAACGATCGAGCGCCGCCGCACCGGCCCGGGGTTGCGAGAGGCGGGATAGCCTGAATCCATGAGCGTCGGCAGCACCATAACGTCCGTCGCCGACCTCCTCGACGGCCTCCGCCACGGCGTCGCGCTCGACGCGTCGGCGGCTGAGGTCCTCCTCACCGCGACGGGCTCCGACCTCGACGCGGTGCTCGAGCTCGCCGGCACCACCCGCGACGCCGGACTCGCCGCCGCCGGCCGCCCCGGCGTCATCACGTATTCGCGCAAGGTGTTCGTGCCGCTGACGACCCTCTGTCGCGATCGCTGCCACTACTGCGTCTTCGTCGACACCCCCGGTCAGCTGCTGAAGAAGCGTCAGCCGGCCTACATGTCGCCCGAGCAGGTGCTCGCCGTCGTGCGGCAGGGCCAGGCGATGGGGTGCAAGGAGGTGCTCCTCACCCTCGGCGACCGCCCGGAAGACCGGTGGCCCGAGGCCCGCGCGTGGCTCGACGAACACGGCTACGCCTCGACCCTCGATTACGTCGCCGCCATCGCACGCCTCATCACCGCCGAGACGGGCTTGCTCGCGCACGCGAACCCCGGCGTGATGCACGCCGAAGAGCTGCGGATGCTGCGCCCCACCGCGCCGTCGATGGGCATGATGCTCGAGACGACCTCGCGCCGTCTCTTCGAAGAGCCCGGGCAGGTGCACTTCGGCTCCCCCGACAAAGACCCGAGCCTCCGCCTCCGGGTGATCGCCGAAGCCGGCGAGGCCCGCATCCCGTTCACCACCGGCATCCTCGTCGGGATCGGTGAGACGCTGCGCGACCGGGCGGACTCGCTCATCGCAATGCGCGAGCTGCACGAGCGGCACGGGCACGTGCAAGAGATCATCGTGCAGAACTTCCGCGCGAAGCCCCGGACCGCGATGCAGGACGCCCCCGACGCCGACCTCCTCGAGTACGTCGCCGCGGTCGCGGTCGCCCGCCTCGTCTTCGGCCCGCACATGCGCATCCAGGTTCCCCCGAACCTCTCCGACACCGCAGAGTTCTCGCTCCTCGTGCGCGCCGGCGCAGACGACTGGGGCGGAATCTCGCCGCTCACCGCCGACCACGTCAACCCCGAGCGCCCCTGGCCGCACCTCGACGACCTGGCCGGCATGACGGCCGGGCTCGGATTCGAGTTGCGCGAACGCCTGACCGCGCAGCCCGAGTTCGTGCTCGACGCCGACCGCTGGATCGATCCCGCCCTCCACGGCGCGGTCGCGGCCCTCGCCGACCCCGCCACGGGGCTCGCCGCCCACCCGCACCGCCCGGCGGACGCCCGCCCTGCGGTGGACGCTCCGGGGTCGAGCACCGCCGCGCGCACTAACTCAGGCTCGTTGCCGCAACTCGATCAGCCCACCCCCGGAAAACCGCAGATCTCCGATCCGGCCACCGGAACCAGCCTGAGTACGGTTGGCGCGAGTGCCGGCGGCGCGGGGGCCGGCGGCGCAGGGGCCGGCGGCGCAGGGGCCTGCGGCGCAGGGGCCGGCGGCGCAGGGGCCGGCACGGCAGCACGGGTTGCTGCGGGGGCGGGCACAGGTGGGGCCGCCGTGCGGCGCCTCGCCGAAGCCGCCGCGGCCGACCCGCTCGCGCTCGATGACGCGGAGTGGGTGCGGCTTCTCGAGGCCACCGGCACCGAGCTCGACGCGCTGACCTCGACCGCAGACGACCTGCGGCGCTACACCGTCGGCGAAACCGTGAGCCTCGTCGTGAACCGCAACCTCACTTCGACGGGCTTCCGTGCGGCCGGCCGCGCTGCCCCCGGCACCTTCGACCTCACCGACGTCGCCGCCATCGCGCGCGACGCCGTCGATCTGGGCGCCACCGAGATCTGCGTCCAGGGCCTCATCGACCCGAGCGAAGACCCCACCGCCTACCTCGCGATCGCCCGCGCCGTGAAGGAAGCGGCTCCCGGCGTGCACCTGCACGCCTACCGTCCGCAAGACGTGCGCGACTTCGCCGACCGGGCCGGCCTCGGGCTCGATGAGGCGCTCAGCGCTCTCCGGGACGCCGGGGTCGACAGCGTCCCTGGCACCGGGGTGAAAGTGCTGAGCGAGCGGGTGCGCGCGCTCGTCGCCCCCGGCGACCTCGCGATCGACCGCTGGGTCGAGGGGATCGCCGCTGCCCACCGCGCCGGCTTCCGCTCGACGTCGGTGCTGTTCTACGGCCACGTCGAAACCGCGGCAGAGCGCATCGCGCACCTGCGAGAACTGCGCCGCCTCCAAGACGCCGCAGCGGGCTCGGCGGCTCGCGGCGGTTTCAGCGAGTTCGTGCCGATTCCCCTGCCTCCGGCACCGCTCGGCTCCGGCGCTCTCCCCGGCCACGGCGTGCCCCTCGTCGCCGGCCGGGCGCCGCTCGACGAGCACCGAGCCATGGTGGCGGTTTCGCGGTTGCTGCTGTCGGGGAGCATCCCGCACATCCAGATCCCGTGGACGCGCGTCGGAACGGATGCTGCGGCCGAGCTGCTGCGCTCGGGCGGCGACGACCTGGGGGGAACCCTGCTCGACGGGCGCGTGCTCCCCGACACGGGCGTCGAACTGGGCCTCGAGCTGCCGGTGGCCGATGCGACGAGGATCGCGGCGAAGCTCTTCCGCCCGTTCCGCCTGCGCACCACCGATTACGGAACCCCGTCGCGCGGACCGAGCGCGACGTGACGCGCGTCGATGTCGCGATCGTCGGTGCGGGTTTCGCCGGGCTCGGCATGGCGATGGCGCTCCGACGCGCGGGTCGCGACGATTTCGTCGTGCTCGAACGCGGCGACACCGTCGGTGGCACCTGGCGCGACAACACCTACCCGGGCGTCGCGTGCGACGTGCCCTCGCACCTCTACGGCTTCGCGGCCCACCCGCAGCCCCACTGGTCGGCGACGTTCGCCCGAGGCCCCGAGATCCACTCCTACCTCGAAACCGTGGCACGCCACGAAGAGCTGGGCGACCGGCTTCGGCTTCGCACCCCGGTTCTCGGCGCGCAGTGGGACGACGCCGCCGCGCTCTGGCGTATCGACGCGAACGGCGAACAGATCGAGGCGCGCTCCCTCGTTCTGGCGTGCGGGCGACTGACCGAACCCCACGTTCCGTCGATCCCCGGACTCGAGTCTTTCCCCGGCGCGATCTTCCACTCCGCCCGCTGGGACCACTCCGCAGACCTCGAGGGCGCCCGCGTGGCCGTCGTCGGCACCGGTGCGAGTGCGGTGCAGATCGTGCCCGAGCTCGCAGCGATCGCCGCTGCTGTCACCCTCTTCCAGCGGACGCCCGCGTGGATCGTTCCGCGCGGCGGGCGCGATTACACCCCCGCCGAGCAGGAGCGCTTCGCCGACCACCCTGACGAACTCGCACGCCTGCGCGCAGAGCTCTTCACCGAGGGCGAGGCCCGCTTCGCCTCGAGATCCGGAGATGCCGCGGCCTCCGCCGACGCGACGCGGATCGCCCTCGCCCATCTCGAGGCGCAGGTCGCCGACCCCGCGCTCCGGCGTGCGCTGACCCCCGACTACGCCTTCGGCTGCAAGCGGGTGCTCCTCTCCGACACGTTCTACCCGGCCGTCGCGTCCGACGCCGTGGCGCTCGAGGCGTCCGCGCTCGCCTCGGTCGAGGGGTCGACCCTCACCGCTGCGAGCGGCGAGCGCTACGAGGCCGACGTGATCGTGCTGGCGACCGGGTTCGTCGCGTCGCGGCAGCCCTACGCCGAGCTCGTCCAGGGCGATGACGGCATCACGCTCGCCGAGCACTGGTCGAGCGGAATGACGTCGTTCGCGTCGACGGTGGTCGCGGGCTTTCCGAACCTGTTCGTCCTCAACGGGCCGAACGCGAGTCTCGGGCACAACTCGTCCGTGCTGATGAGCGAGGAGCAGGCGACCTACGTCGTCCGGGCGCTGGTCGAACGCGACCGGCGCGCCGACCGGGTGCTGCGAACGCGGCCCACGGCCGAGGAGGCGTACACCGCCGAGATCGCGTCGGCCGCAGCATCCACCCCCTGGCTCACCGGCGGATGCGGCAATTGGTACGTCGACGATCGCTCGGGGCGGCTCACGCTGTTGTGGCCCGGCACCGTGCAAGCTTTCCGTGAGCGGCTCGCCGCCGCCGACGGCAGTGAATTCGAACCCGCGCACGCGCCCGCGCGCCGCGGGCAGACCGGAGGAGAATCATGACCGTACCCCTGCGTTTCGGCTACAAGGCGTCCAGCGAGCAGTTCGGGCCCTCCGAGCTTCTCGAATTCGCGGTGCTCGCCGAAGAGATGGGGTTCGACTCCGTCTTCTTGTCCGACCATCTGCAACCCTGGATGCACGAGGGCGGCCACGCACCCGCGGCTCTTCCCTGGCTGGGTGCGCTCGGCGCCCGCACCTCGAAGATCGTGATGGGCACGTCGGTGCTCACCCCCACGTTCCGCTACCACCCGGGAGTCGTCGCCCAGGCGTTCGCCACGCTCGGCGTCATGTACCCCGGGCGGGTCATCCTCGGTGTCGGAACGGGTGAGGCCCTGAACGAGGTCACGCTCGGACTCGAGTGGCCCGAGCCGCCGGAGCGTTTCCAGCGTCTCAAAGAGGCGATCATCCTCATCGAGAAGCTGTGGGCCGACGAGCGCGTCACCTACGAGGGCACCTACTACTCGGTCAAGGACGCCACGATCTACGACCGGCCCCCGGCCGACCAGACCGTGCCGATCTACATCGGCGCCTCGGGTCCTGCGGCAACGCGCCTCGCGGGACGCATCGCCGACGGCTACATCACCACGAGCGGCAAAGATCCGGCGCTCTACACCGACACCCTGCTGCCGGCGCTCCGCGAGGGCCTCGACAAGGCCGGCCGCGATGCCGACGCCATCGACACGATGATCGAGGTCAAGGTCTCGTACCACCCCGACCACGACACCGCGATGGAGAAGACCCGGTTCTGGGCGCCCCTCGCCCTGTCTCCCGAAGAGAAGCGCGACGTGCACGACCCCCTCGAGATGCAGCGCCTCGCGTCCGAGCTGCCGCTGGAGCGCGCCGCCTCGCGATTCATCGTGTCGACCGACCCCGAAGAGCACGTCGAGAAGATCGCGCGCTACGTCGAGTTGGGGTTCCGCCACCTCGTGTTCCACGATCCGGGCCACGACCAGGAGGAGTTCCTCCGCACGTACGGCGCCGAGATCCTGCCGCGCCTGCGCGCACGCTTCGCCGACTGAGCGGTTCTCGGCACGGCCCACCCGCCATCGACCCGTACTCGGGCAGAATTGTCGAGATGTCTCTGTCTGACCGCTTCTTGCCGCGCACCTCGCCCGCGCAGCCTGAGTACGGGCCATCCGGGTGGGTCGTCATCGTGCCCGTGAAGCCGACAGCGGTCGGCAAGTCTCGACTGACGGATGCTGCGCCGAACCGCGCGGCCCTCGCTCGCGCCCTCGCGCTCGACACCATCGTGGCAGCGGCGGCAGCCACCGCGGTGCAGCGGGTGATCGTCGTGACCGAAGACGCCGACATCGCGGCGGCGGTGCGGCGCATGCCTTACGTCGACGTCGTCCGCGAAGGCGATCAGCGCGGGCTCGACGCCGCGATCGCCACGGGTGCCGCCGCCGCCGGACCCGACACCCCTCGCGCGGCCCTGCTCGGCGACCTCCCCGCCCTCCGCCCGTTCGATCTCGACACCGCACTCGAAGCGGCGGAAGCCGTCGAGCGCGGTGTCGTGGCCGACGCCGAAGGAGAGGGCTCAACCCTGGTCACCGCGCGGGCGGGCGCCACGTGGATCTCGGCCTTCGGCGAAGATTCGTTCTCGCGCCACAAGCTCCTGGGCTGCACGCCGCTCGACGTACCGCCCGACTCGACCCTCCGGCGCGATGTCGACACCGCCGAGCAGTTGGCCGAAGCATCCCTCCTGGGGCTGGGCGCGCGCACCGCCGCGGTGCTCGGCGCCTCTGCCGCCTGACCCGGGCGCACGGTTTCGCCCCGACCCCGAGCGCACCGGTTCCGCCCCGACCCCGAGCGCACGGGTTCCGCCCGAGCACACGGCTCCGCGCCCTACCCCGGCCGTGCGCTCGTTCCTAAGCCGTGTCGTCGACTCAGGCCGAAAGCGCGGCTTCGACGATGGCCGCAGAGGCCGCGACGTCGCTCATCCACAGTGGCGCGACGACCGCCCGCATGCCGAGCCCCTCGACCGAGACAGCCGCATCCGCGTCTTCTTCGGCGATCAGCCACGCATCGAGCAGACCGCCCGCCGACCGTGCGCCGTAGTGCCCGGCAACGGCCGAGGCCGAGGTCTCGACCCCGATCGCGGCGAGACAAACATCCGCCATCCCCCGCACGACGCGACCACCGATGATCGGTGAGACGCCGATGACGCGGGCGGATGCTGCGGCCAACGCCTCACGGATGCCCGGCACCCGCAGAATGGGGCCGATCGAGACGACAGGGTTCGAGGGGGCGATGAGCACCACGTCGGCGGCGGCGATCGCCTCGGCGATGCCCGGTGCCGGGGCGGCGACCTCGATGCCGGGGTTGTCGAAGCGGACGGGTTCCAGGGTGGCGCGGTAGCGGGTCCACCACTCCTGGAAGTGCATGTCCCGGCCGTCGTCGAGCACCACCCGGGTGTCGACCTCGGTGTCGGTCATCGGCAGCATCCGGATCCCCAGCGGCCACCGCCGAGACAGCCGCTCGAGCACCTCGGTCGGCGAAGCGCCGTCGCGGAGCCAGCCGGTGCGTGCGAGGTGCGTGCCGAGGTCGAGATCGCCGAGGGTGAACCACGGCCAGCCGGCTCCCCATGCCTGCAACTCTTCGTTCACACGCTCGGTGTCGCCGGCGCGACCCCACCCGCGCTGGGTGTCATTGACACCGGCGAGCGCGTAGAGGATCGAGTCGATGTCGGGCTGCAGCCGCACCCCCGACAGCCAGAGATCGTCGCCCGTGTTGACCACGACCGTGGGTTCGGGCGCACCGCGGCGCACGAGCGCGTCGCGGACCCCGAGGGTGAACTTCGCCCCACCGACCCCGCCGGCGAGCACGACGACGCGCGTCACGAGCCGAGCGGGGGCTGGGGAACGGATGCTGCGGCCTTCGCTGCCGGAGCGAGCGCGGCGACGATCTGCTCGATCGCCGCGTCGTCGTGCGCGGCGGTGAGGAACCAGGCTTCGAAGACGCTGGGCGGCAGCGAGACACCGGCGTCGAGCATCGCGTGGAAGAACGGGGCGTAACGCCACGATTCCTGCGTCAGCGCGGTCGCGTAGTCGCGGGGCGCATCGGAAAGGAACGCGACACCGAACAGCGAGCCGGCGCGAGGCACCGCGTGCACGACCCCCTCGGCGGAGAGTGCGGCAGACAGCGCATCGGCGACGACCGCCGCCGCCGCATCGACGCGGGCGTAAATCTCGGGTGTGGCGAGGCGCAGGGTCGCGAGGCCCGCCGCCACCGACAGCGGGTTCCCCGAGAGAGTGCCCGCCTGGTACACCGGGCCGAGGGGGGCGAGGTGATCCATGACGTCGGCGCGGCCACCGAGGGCGGCCAGCGGCATCCCTCCGCCCACGACCTTGCCGAAGGCGAAGATGTCGGGCGTGTAGTTCTCGCCGGCCTCGGCCTGTAGCCCCCAGAACCCGGCCGGATGCACGCGGAAGCCGGTGAGCACCTCGTCGATGATCAACAGCGCGCCGTTCTCATGCGCGATGTCGGCGAGAGCGGCGTTGAAGCCGGGCAGCGGGGCGACAACGCCCATGTTCGCGGCGGCCGCCTCGACGATGATCGCGGCGATACGGTCGCCGTGCACCGCGAACGCTTCGCGAACAGCGTCGAGGTCGTTGTAGGGCAGCACGAGGGTCTGCGCCGCGATCGGGGCGGGGACACCCGCGGAACCCGGAAGCGCGAGCGTCGCGACACCGGAGCCCGCAGCCGCGAGCAGCCCGTCGGAGTGTCCGTGGTAATGCCCGGCGAACTTGATGAGCAGGTCGCGGCCGGTGACCCCCCGTGCGAGACGGATCGCCGTCATCGTGGCCTCGGTGCCGGTGGAGACCAGCCGCACCTTCTCGATCGGTTTCGCATCGCCCACCGCGACGCGGTCGGCGATCAGCGCGGCGAGCTCGACCTCGGCGCCGGTCGGCGCGCCGAACGAGAGGCCGCGGGAGGCGGCGGACTGCACCGCTTCGACGACCTCCGGGTGCGCGTGCCCCAGGAGGGCCGGCCCCCACGATGCGACCAGGTCGACGAAGTCGCGCCCCGCCGCATCCGTCACCACAGCCCCCCGCGCCGATGCCAGGAACCGCGGGGTGCCGCCGACCGATCCGTAGGCCCGCACGGGCGAGTTCACCCCGCCCGGAATCACCTCGCGGGCTCGGGCGAAAAGTTCGTCGTTGCGGTCAGTCATGTGGGTTTCCCGTCACTAACTCAGGCTGGATGCTGCAAAAACCGCCCCGACGGAGCTTCTAGACCCGATTCAGCCTGAGTTAGTGCGGCGAACGGGCGGCGAAGCCGGAACGCGGGGTCAGCGGGTGTCGCGGAGCCAGGTGGCGGCCTCGACGGCCCAGTACGTGAGGATCGCGTCGGCGCCGGCGCGGCGGATGCCGAGCAGGCTCTCTTCGATCGCCCGGCGGCGGTCGATCCACCCGTTCGCCGCTGCCGCCTCGATCATCGCGAACTCGCCCGACACCTGGTACGCCCAGACGGGGATGTCGACCGAAGCGCGCACCTCGGCCAGCACGTCGAGGTAGGGCATGGCGGGCTTGACCATGACGACGTCGGCGCCCTCCTCGGCGTCGAGCAGGGCTTCGCGCACACCCTCACGGCCGTTGGCGGGGTCGAGCTGGTAGGTGCGGCGGTCGCCGACGAGCTGCGAATCGACGGCCTCGCGGAACGGGCCGTAGAACGCCCCGGCGTACTTCGCCGAGTAGGCGAGGATCATCGTGTCGATGAAGCCCTCGGCGTCGAGAGCGGCGCGGACGTGGGCGGTCTGGCCGTCCATCATTCCCGACAGACCGAGCATCACCGAACCGGCCCGTGCCTGTGCGAGTGCCATCGAGGCGTACCGCTCGAGGGTGGCGTCGTTGTCGACCCGGCCTTTCGCGTCGAGGACTCCGCAGTGCCCGTGGTCGGTGAATTCATCGAGGCAGAGGTCGGTCTGCACCACGAGGGAATCGCCCACCTCGGCGACCAACGCCTCGGTGGCGAGATTCAGGATGCCGCGGGGGTCGTCGGCGCCGGAGCCCCGGGCATCGCGCACCTCGGGCACGCCGAAGAGCATCACCCCGCCGACACCGGCGGTCGCCGCCTCGGCCGCCGCGGAGCGGAGGGAATCCAGCGTGTGCTGCACCACGCCCGGCATCGACGAGATGGGCGACGGCTCGGCGATCGCCTCGCGCACGAACATGGGGAGAACGAGCTGCGACGGCGAGAGGTGCGTCTCGCGCACGAGCCGCCTGACCGCGGGCGCCTGCCGCAGGCGCCGGGGACGATGCTGCGGAAAGCTCACGACGAGAACTCGTCGGCCGGGTCGGGGAGCGGGAAGCCCGCCACGGCCGCGATGAGGGAGTCGACGGTCTGCTGGTCGGCGATGACGTCGACGGTGAGACCGGCGCGGCGTGCGTCTTTCGCCGTGCGCGGGCCGATCGCGGCGATGACGGTGGCCTCGGGGATCTCGCGGAACTGCGCGTGCACCTGCTCGGCGACCGAACCGCTCGTGACGAGGATGGCGTTGATGCGCCCGGTCTGCACGTCGTGGGCGATCTTGTCGGTCACCGGAACCCCGACGGTGCGGTAGGCGACGACGCTGCGCACGTCGTGCCCCGCCTCGATCAGCATGCGGGTGAGCACCGGCTTGGCGATCTCGCTCCGCAGAGCGAGCACCCGCCGGCTGGTCGGCTCGATCGCGATCATCTGCTCGGCCATGCCGGCGGCGGAGTTGTCACGCTCGGGAACCAGGTCGACCCGGTACCCCGCGGCTTGGAGCGCCGCAGCGGTCGTCTCACCCACCGCCGCGACCTTCGTCGAGGCGGGGATCACGGCGCGGTAGGCGTAGAGCACGTCGACCGTCGTGGCGCTGGTGACGGTCAACCAGTCGAACGCTCCGCCGGCGAGGTCGGCGAGCGCTGCTTCGAGCGCGGCCTGGTCATTGGTCGGGGCGAAATTGATGAGGGGGGCGATGACGGGCGTGGCGCCCTGGCGCCGCAGCGTCGCCGCGACACCGTCGCCCCACGGGCCGCCCCGCGGCACGAGGACGCGCCAGCCCGCGAGGGGCCGGTCAGGCGTCGGCGTGTGCCGGGGGCTGGAATTCATGGGGTCGACTCTCGTGGGACAAGATCGGCCGCCCCGCGTTCGAGCAGCCGATGTGCAACATCGTCCCCGGTGCGCGCAGCTCGCGCGATCGGGTCCGCGCCATCGGCAGCAATCGCACCATCGCCGCTGCCTGCTGACCGAGCATACCCCGGCTCGAGCCTCACCGTCCGGTCGATTGCGATGCGGTGACCGCCGTCGAGCGCGTACACGACGGCGCGGATGCGCAGATCGCCGTCGGTGACTCCCGCGTGGGTGCCCACCGGTGCGTGGCACCCCGCATCGAGGGTCGCCAGCACCGCCCGCTCGGCGGTGATCTCTATGCGCGTCTGCTGATCGTCGAGCACCGCGAGGGCCTCGAGGAGGTCGGATGCCGCGTCTTCGCGCGTCTCGACGGCGAGCGATCCTTGCCCGGGGGCGGTGGGCCACTCGTCGAGCCCCATGGCCTCGGCGAAGAGCCCGCCGAGGTCACCCCCCAGGCGGGCGAGCCCGGCAGCCGCGAGCACGACGGCGTCGAGGTCGCCGTCGCGCACGCGCGCGAGGCGCGAATCGACGTTGCCCCGGAGGTCGCGCATCTGCACGCGGTGGTTGTGACGCAGCACCTGCGCGACGCGCCGCGGCGATCCGGTGCCCACGACCGAACCCTCCGGCAGCGCCGCGAGAGGCGTGCCGTCTCGGGTGATGACGACATCCCGAGCATCGACGCGGGAGGGGGTGGCCGCGATCACCAGACCGTCGGGCTGCGCCGTCGGAAGATCTTTGAGCGAGTGCACCAGCAGGTCGCATTCGCCCGCGGCGAGGGCCTCGCGCAACCCGTTCGCGAAGACACCTCGTCCTCCGAGCTGCGAGAGGGAGCCGCGGTTGACGTCACCCTCGGAGACGATCGGAACGAGGTCGACCGCACGTCCCGAGACACGTGAGAGCGCATCGGCGATCTGTTGGGACTGCGCGAGGGCGAGAGCGCTGCGGCGGGTTCCGAGACGGAGGGGCGCGCTCATCGCGCGCGACTCACTGCAGTACCTCGGGGATCTCCGCGAGGTCGAGCAGACGGCCGGTGTAGAACGGCACTTCTTCGCGCACGTGACGACGCGCCTCGGTGTAGCGCAGCTCGCGCATCATGTCGACGAGATCGGTGAGTTCGTCGGCCTCCATCGGCAGCAGCCACTCGTAGTCGCCCAGAGCGAACGAGGCCACCGTGTTGGCGACGACGCCGGTGAACGCGGCACCCTTTCGCCCGTGATCGATGAGCATCGCGCGCCGCTCCTCTTCTGGGAGGAGGTACCACTCGTAGCTTCGGACGAACGGGTAGAGGCACAGCCAATCGCGGGCGCGCTCACCCCGGAGGAAGCCGGGCACGTGCGAACGGTTGAACTCCGCGTCGCGGTGAACGCCCATGGCGTTCCACGTCGGCAACAGCGGGCGGAGCAGCTCGGTGCGGCGCAGGCGGCGCAGCGCACGCTGCAGCGTCTCGGCGTCGGGGCCGTACAGCCAGACCATCAGGTCGGCATCGGAGCGCAGACCGCTCACGTCGTAGAACCCGCGAACGGTGACCGAACCACCCTGCTGGATCAGCGCGACGATGTCGGCCAGCTCCGTGCTGTCGACTTCGCCGACGGGGTTCTGGGAGTCGCGGCGGAAGACCGCCCACAGGGTGAAGGCGGTTGCTGCGGAGTCCTCGGGCATGCTTCCAGTCTCTCTCTGCACGGTATTCACGCCAAACGCCGAGCGTTCAGACCTGTCGACACCGAGCTACCGGCCACTATCGCGCCGGCATGTCCCACTTTCCGCAACGATTCCGTCCATTCCTTGCGGAATTCGGGACATGCGAGGCCAGGGCGGCTCAGCGCGCGTACGACCGAACCGCGAGCCAGACGAGACCGCCGATGGTCACCGCGACGCCGGCGACCGCGGCCGCTGCGCCGATCGGGTTCTTCCGGCGGAAATCCCGCGCCTGAGTGGTGACACGGGTGACGCCGTGCTCGACACGTCGGGGCAGATTCGCCTTGATCTCGATCGCGGCGAGCGCGGCTTTCAGTTCTGCGCGCGCACTTTCGACCGGGTCGGTCAGACCCAGAGCAACGGCGGTGCGGGGAACGGGAACGGGACGATCAACGCTCATCGCCAGCCTCCTTGACGATCCGGATGTCTTCGGCCACGGCTTCGCCGGGGTTGTCTCGTTTACTCAGCTTTCGGAAGCGCATGATCCCGAGGAGGGCGAGCACCGCGACGATCAGCAGCATCACACCGAACACGACGAGTGCCGACAGCCAGACGGGCCACCACGACGAGAGCCCCGCGATCACGAAAGCGAAGAAGACCGGCAGCGACCAGAACAGTACGAACAGCGCACCGACGAACCATCCGGCGCCGATTCCGGCGTCTTTGGCGGTCTTGGTCAGCCACGCCTTGGCGGCGTTGATCTCGGCGACGACGAGGTTGCGGACGAGCTCGGGCACGTCGCCGAGCAGGGTGAAAAGACCGTCGTCCGCGCGGTCGCGGAATCCGCGGGGCGTCGTCACGTCAGCTCCCAGAAGAGGAGGACGGGGAGTTGGTCTTCGAGGTCGACGACGTGGTGGGCGATGCCGCCTTCTTGGCGTCGTCGACCGACTCCTCGACGGCGTCCGCGACATCCTTGGCCGACGACTTCGCGGCGGCGCCGGCACGCTTGGCGCGCTCCTGCACCGTGCCCGACTCGGAGGCGGCGCCGGTGACGCGCTTCGCTCCCGAGAACAGCGCGCTCGGCACGGCCTTGAGGGCACTCGCGCCGAAGGCCTGCACCTTGGTGACCTGGGTCTGCACGGGCTCGAGCTCCCACACCTTGGTCGCCTGCGTCTTGATCTGCTCGTAACGCTCGCGCCCCGCGCGGGTGCCGAGTACGTATCCGGCCGAGAGGCCGATGATGAGTCCTACTTTGCCCTTCATACGGGCCTCCTCGCGCTCGGTGGAGCCTGCTGTGTGATCCCAGGCTAGCCAGATATTCCGTCAGAGGCATCCGCCCTTGACATCCCGGGCGATGCGGGGCAGTCCGCACCCTCAGAGAAGGGTGCCGCCTTTCCACAGCACTGCGCTGCGCAATCGGTCGGCCTCGCGCTGCGCATCTGGCACGACCTGAGCCAGCCCCGTGCCCGACAGCCAGGCCCCGGTCGCACCGATGCCGGGCACCGCGCGGATCGTGCTGCGGGCAGCCGTGGTGCGGGCTGCGCGTCCGATCGCCGCGCCGGGCTGCGACTGGGTGTAGCGCTCACGGCGCGCTGCGCGCAGGCGTGCGGGGTCGAGAGCGACCCCGAGAAGAGCGGATGCTTCTGCGAGCGCGAGCGCGGCAGCATCCGCGTCGTCGAGGGTCGAGGTCGCCGGCTCCTCGCCCTGCGTGCCGAACGAGACGCGCAGGACGTGCACTCCGGAATCGGCCTGTTCGGCGAGCCAGCGCCATTTGGCCGTCGAGTGGGTGAGTGCCTTCGCGGCGCGGCTTCCGGGCACGACCAGCACCCCGGCTCCGCGGGGGTGAGCATCGAGCTGGGGCTCGTCGACGACGAGCGTGACCACCTCGACGACGGGCGCGAGCTCGGCGACCGGATCGAGGTCGGGCGCATGCGGCGACAGGAGCGCGAGCGCCGCGGCTTCGGGGAGGGCGACGAGCACCGCGCTCGCATCGCGTTCTTCACCGTCGGCCAGCACGACGGTCCAACCGTCCGAGCCGCCTCCGCTCCGCGCGGGGGTCGTGCTCGGCCGCAGCGCAGCGACCTCCGCACCGGTTTGAAGCTCGACTCCCAGATCGAGGAGCCGCGCGACCAGCGCCTCGACGAGGCGGCCCATGCCCCCGCTGAGGCCTTCGACGGCGCCGCCCGGGGCGACGGTGCGCCCGGCGCGCAGCTCGGCGACCGCGCCCGAGAGCGAGCCGACGCGCGTGAGGGCGGCGTTGAGCCCGGGAACCGCGAGGTCGACGTCGATGTCGTCGGGCCGGGCCGAATAGACCCCACCGGTCACCGGCGCGACGAGGCGGTCGAGCACGCGGGCGCCCATCCGGGAGCGCACCAGCGCTCCGAGGCTTCGCTCGTGACCGATCGTCAGGGGCGGTCGGATGCGGTCGACGAACGCCCGCCAGACACCTCGGTTGCCGATGATGCGGCGTACTTCGGGAGACCACGGGTTGTCGGGTATGCCGAGCACCCCGCCCTGCGGGAGGGGAGCGGCGAGGCCGCCGGGGAGGCCGGCGACCCAGGCGCCGGCGGGGTTCGGCGTGACGACGGCGTCGCCGAGGCCGAGTTCGTCGACGAGCGCACGCACGACACCGCCTCGCGTGGCGTAGCTCTCGGCGCCGACGTCGAGCGTGAGGCCGCCGACCTCGGCCGATCGCAGCACTCCGCCGAAACGCTCGCCCGCCTCGAGCAGGGTGACCCGCAGCCCCACCTTCGCGAACTCGAGCGCGGCCGTGAGACCCGCCATGCCCCCGCCGACGACCACCACTCTCGACTCGGCGGCGATCGCCGCGAGTCGCTCGAGCGGCTCGAGCGATTCGGCGGACTCGCTCACGAATCGAGCCCGTGGACGTGCTCGACGATCCGGCTGAGTACCGCCGGGTCGGCGTCGGGCGGCACACCGTGGCCGAGGTTCAGGACGTGTGCGCGCGCCGCGCGACCGCGCTCGACGATGTCGTCGATGTGGGCCGCGAGCACGGGCCACGGGGCACCGAGGAGAGCGGGGTCGATATTGCCCTGCACCGTGGTGTCGGGGCCGAGAACGGCGGCCGCCTCGTCGAGCGGGGTCCGCCAGTCGACTCCCACCGCGTCGGCGAGGCCGCCGAGGCGCATGTCGTCGAGGAGCGCCCCCGTGCCGACGCCGAAGTGGATGCGCGGCACCGCGATGCCCTCGAGCGCGACGGTGGAATGCGGCGCCACGAAGGCGAGGTAGTCGGGCCGCGAGAGCGAACCCGCCCACGAGTCGAAGAGCTGCACCGCCGAGGCGCCGCCGTCGATCTGCGCCTGAAGGAAGGCGCGCGAGACGAGAGCGAGCCAGCCGGCCAGGCGATGCCACGACTCGGGATCGGCGTGCATCATCCCGCGGGCGCGCAGGTGCTCTTTCGAAGGCCCGCCCTCGACGAGATAAGCCGCCAGCGTGAACGGTGCCCCGGCGAAGCCGATGAGCGGTTTGTCACCCAGTTCGGCGGTGACGATGCGCACGGCCTCGCGCACCGGCTCTGCCGCCGCGGCCACGTCGGCCGGGTCGACGGCGATGATGCGCGCGACGTCGGCGGCGGAGCGCACCGGGTCGGCGAAGACGGGGCCGCGACCGGGTTCGATCTCGACGTCGATCCCCGCGAGGCGCAGCGGCACCACGATGTCGCTGAAGAAGATGCCCGCGTCGACGTCGTGGCGGCGCACCGGCTGGAGGGTGATCTCGGCGGCGAGCTCGGGAGTCAAGCAGGCGTCCAGCATCCGTGTTCCGACGCGCAGTTCGCGGTACTCGGGAAGCGAGCGCCCCGCCTGCCGCATGAACCACACCGGGGGCCGTTCGGGTCGGTCACCGCGGAGGGCGCGGAGCAGAGGTGCATCGGGAGAAGCCATGGCATCCATTCTCCCACCGGCGTCGCGGCGATAAGGGTCCCCTGACCTCTCGCCGTCGAGACACAGTCTTGTCGCTCGACGACGGGGGCCGCGGGGCGTTCGGTAGAATCGTCGGTGTGCTGCTGTGTGTCAGCGCGAGTCACAAGACCGCGCCCTTCGATCTCCTCGAGCGCCTCAGCGTCCCCTCCACACCTATCGCCCCGTTGATCGCGGCGCACTCCGAGTGCGTCCAGGGTGCGGTCGTCGTCGCCACGTGCAACCGCTTCGAGGCCTACGTCGACATGGACGAGCCGGTTACCGCCTCGGGGGCCGTCGGCCTCGAAGCGACACTCGCGGCCATCGAGGCCGCCACCGGCGTCCCCGCGGCAGAACTCGACGGAACGTACCGTCTCCTGGGCGGAGATGAAGTCGCCGAGCATCTCTTCTCGGTCGCCTCGGGCCTCGAGTCCGTCGTCGTCGGCGAAGGCGAGATCGCAGGTCAGGTGCGCCGCGCGCTGACCGATTCGCGTCGGCTCGGAACCACGTCGACCGAACTCGAGCGCCTCTTCCAGCGGGCCTCCGAAGCGCAGCGCGGCGTGAAGAACGCCACCGCGATCGGCCGTGCGGGCCGTTCGCTCGTGCGCCTCGCGCTCGATCTCGCCGACAGCCGCATCACCGACTGGTCGAAGCTGCGCGTGCTGCTGATCGGCACCGGTTCGTACGCCGCCGTCACCCTCGCCGCCCTCCGCGACCACGGAGCCGAAGACATCTCCGTACACTCCCCCTCGGGCCGTGCCGCGGCGTTCGCGGCCAAGCACGGCATCCGCGCGGTGGCTCCCGAGCGATTCCCCTCGGCCGCGATCCACGCCGACCTCGTGATCACCTGCACCACCGCCGAGCACCACGTGCTCAGCGCCGCCACCTTCGCCGCCGGTCGCGGGGCGTACGACGTCGCCGTGGCGGCAGCATCCGGATGCCCCATCGCTGCCCCCGAGCGACGCCTCGTCATCGATCTGGGCCTGCCGCGCAACGTCGACCCCGATGTCGCGACCGTCGCGGGCGTCGATCTGCTCGACCTCGAGACGATCCGCATCCACGCTCCCCTCGAGGAGTTGCAGGCGACGGATGCTGCGCGCGAAGTCGTCCGCGACGCCGCTCGCCGGTTCGCAACCGTGGGCGAGCGCAAGAGCATCACCCCGGCGGTCGTCGCCCTGCGTACCCACGTCTTCGGGCTGATGGAGTCGGAGATCGCACGCGCCAAGGCGCGCGGAGACGACGACGGTCGCACCGAGCAGGCGCTGCGCCACCTCGTCGGCGTGCTGCTGCACACCCCCACGACCCGCGCCCACCAGCTGGCCGAAGACGGCCGCACCGACGACTTCGTCGCCGCGCTCTCGACCCTCTACGGCGTCACCGTCGCCGAGCCCGAGGTCAGTGCCGCGATCGCCGAGCCCGGCGTCGCCTGACCGCGCTCCCCCTCCCTCTCCCCGCGAAACGTCATCGTGCGGACGAGACTGCGGTCGCACGCCGATGTCCCGCCTGCAGGATGCAGTCTCGATGTCGAGTGCGAAAGCTCGGGTGGGGTGGTTCAGGAAATCCCCGATCCCTTACGGGACAGGGGGGTCGCAGAAGGCGGTACGGAACGTTTTCCACGTCAGGCCGCTCGATTTTCCACGGTTGGCCGAAAACCCCTGAGTTTCCCCGGTTCTGCACTTGCCTGCACGCGTCCCTCGACCAGTGGCCCGGGAGCCGCGCTTCCGTCTCCGAGATGCGCCTTCGCCCGCCCCGTTCCGGTGGCTCTCTGCTTCACCCAGGTCTGCCAGCAAGCCCGCGCCGGCGTTCTGTCGGGTCGGCTTCATCCCCCCTCGCAGCGCTGCCAGGTTGGGTGTTTATGCCCTTACGGGCTAAGGCGGCGCGTTGACATACTGTTCATGAGGCCATGCCCCTCCTCCGCAGTGCATCCGCAGCCCAGGCGCAGGAGGACTACCGAGGGACGCCAGCTGTAGGTAGGCCCCTGAGAGTGGAGCTGGCGTGCAACTCACCCTCTTCCTGTCGGCCTGAACTGGGCCTTCCGCGCACTGTAAAGTCATGTGTAAACTTGGTGCATGCCTCGAACCCAAGGGAAGCGGCGGTTGGAGAAACCCCCTCTCCTCATTGCCCTAACGGAAATCCGCTTCGCTCCCATCCTGTCGATGCCGACCCTCATTCCAGAGATCCAAGAAAATCTCCGAAAAAGCGGATTCCCGGCTTTTACCGCCAATGCGGTGCAACAGTTCCAGATGATTCTGGGTGGGGGCGAACCTACGATTCAAACGACGTCCCGATGGGTTTTTTCTTCTGCGGACAATTCGAACGCAATCACCCTAACGACGGAGGGCGCATCGGTTCAGACTACGCAATACACGGATTTTGAGTCGTTTCTCAAGCTTATTCGCGTCGCCGTTACAGTCTTGTCGAAGGTCGCGGAACCAAGTTTCACTGGTCGCATCGGCCTGCGTTATGTCGACGCCATCGAAAACATCGCCGACGACGTGCAAAGGTACTTCAACGAGAGCGCCTTGACGTTCAGTGCGGCAGATCTGGGAGTGAAATCGCTCCAGTTCAATCAACACATCATGGCCGAGACGGATTTCGGAGGCCTTCAAATCCGGTTGACACAAGTCAAGGATTCCGCAATCCTCCCCCCGGATCTGCAAACCCCTGAACTTGAAGACCTTTCACGGGTCATACCTGGCACTCACGCCATTCTCGATATTGACAGTTCCGATGCCCGCCGGACGGAGTTTCG
This sequence comes from Microbacterium shimangi, assembly GCF_043556445.1. Classification (NCBI taxonomy): domain Bacteria; kingdom Bacillati; phylum Actinomycetota; class Actinomycetes; order Micrococcales; family Microbacteriaceae; genus Microbacterium; species Microbacterium shimangi. The sequence goes on along the minus strand of NZ_JBIGII010000003.1, from coordinate 997,011 downwards.
GTGGGAACTCATAGAAGAGAGACTGTGGGCGGTGCATCATTACGCAAGTACTGCCTTCTGGAAGGCAATCACGGATGAGGCTCGCGACATATGGGGCGAGCGCGTGGGAGACGACGAGTGACCAGATTAGGAGCTGTACACCCTGCGCGAAGGCTGGAACCCACGACTGGCTGGACCGACGCCGTCTTCCAGGTTGCGTTTGGCGCGTCCGGAGGGTTCCATAACGTCCTGGCAAACTCCGGTTCCATCTCGTCACGAGGATCATCGATTGATCTTTGGAAACTGGCGGGCACGGGAGGTGTGGTCACCGACTCCGTTCTGAGCTTGTTTCAGTCCTGCCCGACGGGTGGACTCTCGAAGATGGTGGTCGTGGGTCGGTCGGCGGCCGCTCCTGTTGATTGGCGAACGACTTCCGAACTCGTAAACTACGTACGCACCGCATTCGCGATGTCGGTGACTGATCTTGCTTCTGCGCTGGGCGTGGAGCGGCCGACCATCTACTCGTGGCTGAAGGACTCAGCGACACCCAGCCCTGCGAAAGCCCGTCACCTGCAGAGCGTGGTCAGGCTTGCGGACCTGTGGGGGCAGGTAGGCGCTGGCGGGCGCAAACCAGAGATGGCCGCGGAGGTCGCTCCGGGGATCACGCTCCGAGACGCGCTCACTGATGACCCTTTCGCGTGGCAGGCTGAGATTGAGCACTGCCTGAAAATGCAGGCTGGGCAACCCGAGCGGCTCGCAGCGATGAACCGAATCAAACAGGCGACGCGCGATGCGGGCATTCCTAAACGCACCGCCGCCGACTTCGATCTCGCTACGGGACGGCCGCTGTCGTTTGAATCGTGAGTGAAATCGACGCCGACATCCTGACCGTCCGAAGCCTCGGCTGGACGCAGGGCAGCGTTCTCACAGCGTCGGCGACGGATTTGGGTCTCGACGGCGTTGAAACTTCGCAATACATCGTGGCTTCCCATCCGTGCGACGTCGTCTCGCTCAGCTTCGAGAGGGATCCGCACGTCGAGTTGATCCCTATAGACATCCTCGAAAAGACCGACGGCAATCTCACCTTCCGCAAAAATCCGCGGAAGCTGCACATCGAGATCAAGTCGGGTGTCGTGTCAATCGAGGCCGGGAACAAATTCCTCATAGGGCGCAGAATCCTGGCCAGCCTCAAGCCTGATTTCAGCCTATCCGAGTCTGACCGACGCATATTTGCCGCGTGGCTGTCGTTTCGATACCAACGGGCGGTGTTCGCGGATGAATTTAACGAACGACTTCGCCCTGCCCAGAAAAGTATCGAGACGGCTATCAAAAAGCGCGGCTCGAAGCTTTCTGGAATCTATCTCGCGACCCAGATCGACGAGTTACCAAGGGACACGGCGTACAGCGTCTCAATAGTAGGAACCATGCTCGATGAGGATTGGCCATCTAAGACGTCCTGGGCCGACTGCAGCGAGCTCGTAGAAGAACTCAAAGAGGCTTTCGACGGCGTGCCCGGAATTACCGTGGTGAGTGCTGAGCTCGTCGCGGAGAATGATGTGAGCCTCTCGCTTCTCCGAACCCATGCCCGTTGGGATGCCGAAAGCGTGAGCTACCGGGAGGGCGACGATGCCGCTTACCCGCCGGATTAGGGCCCGCACCGAGGGGGTCACGCCGACGGGCTTATTCAACACCTCTGCTGTCCAATCTCCGCGAGTCTGCACCTGCTCCCCTGGCCTGCAACGGCTGGCCCGCCCGCGCCTCTGGCGGCACCGCAGACGTATGGGTGGGCGATATCTCGGTGCCGCGGTTCCCATAACTCCCGGACGAGGCGACGCGGAAGTCTCTGTACGGGGCGGCACAAGCTATATCCAACTCCGACGTGACCAGAGTCGAAACTCTACGCGAGCGAACGCTCTGCGTCGTCGTTGCCCTCGCCACTAGAGCGGCGACGTTTGACCGGCTCCGCCACTTGACCCGCGCCTGGTGCTGGTGCCGTACCTCAAGGCGCCGTGGCGACCTCGTGGGTGGGTACGGCAACGCTGCTCAGTACCCGGCGTACAGGTGCTCCGACGCCACTCACACGGTCGCCGCCAGTGCGGCCCCTGTTGACGAGCTGGTGACCGCTGTGGTCTTGGCGAAGCTCGCGGACGTTGACCTCGCGACCCCCAAGCTGGAGTTCGCAGGCGCGGGTCGGCTTGCCGAGGTCGAGGAGGCCATAGCGCGGCTCATGGCGTCGTTCACGGCGCGGGAGCTGCCAGCCGAGGTCGTGTCCCGGCCGTCGCTCAGCTCGAAGGCGAGCGCGACGAGCTGCGCGTCCAGAGGCGACGAATCGAGGCAGCCGAGGCAGGCCCAGACCTCACGAGCGTGGACCGGCAAGCGTGAGATCAGATGGAGGAAGCCCAACGGAGGGCCGTCATCGAAAGACGTCTCGTGTGCGTCCAAATACTTCAGCAGTGTTATATACGAATGGTCAAACGGCTGACTCCGAGTGTTATTGCACTCACGACAGAGGCTCGGCTCCCACTTGAGGATGTCAGCCTTCGCGCCCCTCACATCGGTTGGCTCACTGCCTGAACTGAAGTGCACGACGGCGTTGTCACCCGACCAGGACCCGCGACCGTGGTTTAGCCGCAACTCGGCGGCGGCGAACTTGTGCTCCCGCGAATCGGCCGGGGCGCCGCACCACCAACAGCTGGGTCCAGCCACGCTCTAGCTCTTGGCCTTTGCGCGGGGCAAGTCGGACTTCACGAGGTTGACGCCGATGGAGCTGAGCTTGAGGTCGTCCGATTTCGCGCTGCTGAGGAACCCAGCCTTGCGGGACTGAGATGCCGCATTGGCTGCATCACTCGGGAGCCTCCAGTCTGCGACCATGAAGCAGCTCATGACCTGCGCTACCGTCGCCACATCGAGCTCTGCAAGCCTCAGGATCCAGTAGACAGCGACGGCGTAGCGCTCGTCGTTAGAGCCCGGCGACTTCTCGGCGGCGAACGCCTTGAATGAGGTTTTGCCATCCGGGAACAGTTCGATGTTTGGATCGTTGGATACCGACTTGCCGGGCTTAGCGCTGTTCTTACGCGCACGCCTGGTCGAGGTCGACCCGCCGTCGCTCGACGCGGGCGGCTGAGCGCCAGACAGCGACCCCTCTTCCTCGACTGTCGGGATGGCAGGGGTCTCGGCGAAAGACAGGGGGGCGCTTCCGATCAGGTAGTAAAACGCATCAGCCTGCAACTTTTCCGGAAGCGAGCTCACCACATCAGATGCACGCCGGACCCGCTCAAGACGGGTGTCGAATTCACTAGCGTTCATGTTCGGGTCCTCCATTGGATGGTTGAGGGTTACGACTTCGAGAGGGTATGGATGAGATGCTCAGCCGCCTGGACACCGGGCGGCAGGAGCCGGACGACTTTCGTCACTTCGTCGAAGTCAATTAAGCGGTCCACATGCATTGGACGCAGGACAGTCCTCCGTAGATCGTTTGGGCGCTTGTGTTCGAGCCACGACACGAGATCCGACTCGGTGCCCTCAGTCACGCCTGCGAGTAGAAGGAGCGCCTGCTGCTTCAGCGTGAGGCCGGTACGCAGCACTCGACGCTTCTCGCCCCATTTCCACACCAGGCTGACCTCGCGTTCCACGAGCGCCTCGACTACCTCTGTGGCGCGGACCGTCGTCAATCGGTGCAGAAGCCGGACAAGTTCTGCCATGAGCCACTTGGACATGTAGAGCACCGCTGTAGCGTCCATCTGGTTTGGATTCACATCACCGCCTGCGTGCCCAACCCCACGGTTGTTTCGAATCTCGTAGAGCGCGATGATCATCCGGGGGATCTGGATGCGTGGAGACCGATCCGCCGTCGTGTACTTCTGCTCAAGAGCGAGACAGGCCGCGGGCATGTTCCTGGGTTTACTTGCCCGCGCAGGATACGTGCCCGACAGATAGCCCTCGATGATCGTGTAGACCGCTTCGCAGAGCTTCCCTCCGTTGAGCTCGGAGGGCTCCCACCGATGCTCGGCGTAATTGGTGACAACTTCCGCGTGGGCATCAAGCAAGTCCTGCGCGAGGGCCGGAGGCAAGACCGCGAAAGCGGTCTTGGGGTCAATCGGCATCGGAATCCGCGAGGATCGCCTCGACTGCTTTCACGCCCGCGGTCGTCAGCTTGTAAGTCTTTCGAGCCTGTCGGCTTTTTCCAGTCTTGCCGGTCTGCATGACCAGTGCGGGCTTCTGAGCCTCTGCCGTTCCGAGCGCATCGGTGATGTTGGGGATGCCTTGGCCCATGTTCTTGAGCGCGGTGTTCAACGTAAAAGACTGGAAAGTGCCGCTGCCCTGCACGACTTGGAACCAGTACGCAGCGAGCAAAGCCTTTTGCGTGTTGGTCTTCGCGACTCCCGTCTCGAAAAGCTCGTCGATCGACGAGTAGCCGGAGCTCGGCGCTTCCGCCGACATCCGTGGCGCAGTATCCTCGAAGTCTGACTTCGATACCGCATCGGTCTTGAGGTCTCGCACGGAGTAGCGGTCAGCAGCCCATCGCAGGATGCGGTTCTGCTGCTCGGGTTCCAGCGGTGAAAGTGCCGATGAGATGGCCCCCATCGCTTTTATTTCTAGATCTTCGTTCTCAGTGCTCATGAGTCTCTCCCAGGTTCGAGTCCAGGCGACCGTATCACATACATCGGCTCATGTCACCGATAAATGCTGCGTTTTACGCGCCCATCTCGCGCTAGAGGCTCCCCGCCCGAGATGCCGCGGCATTGTCATCTGTTTTTCCGGGCTCTCGGGGGGCAACTACCACGCATTACCGACCGCCGTGTCTACGAATGGCTAAAGCATGTTCGTTGACTGTCACGACCTAACGAACACCGATCCGGAAGTATGTGCCGTAAACACGGGCTGCGACGCTTGCCCTCAGGCGCGGACGGGTGTTCGCTAGCGCTCATTGGGCTAGGTGTTTCATGCGGGCGGCTTGATGCCTGGATCCCTCCTGCGGCAAAGTTCCCTGTATTTGCGGCGTTAATCACCCAGGTCGGGCGCGACAGCTGCTATCACGAGACCCGCAAGTGCGAAACTCCGACCCGGACGGCCAGCCACTATGCGACGCGCCTCCAACCACCGAATGAAGCGACCTCGATGCGCTTGCACACCTTCGCTACGGTGTTCGCAGACCACGGCGCACCTGTCGCGGTGGTGAGGCCCTCAGCGTTGAGGTGCGCAGCGGTCCCAGCTCGGCAAGCAGCGCGGCTTCACGGGCGAAGGATGGCGCGAAGCATCCGCCCCTTACGGCGAAGAGGGCTCGTTCCGTTCGGTGGCCGACATCACGAGCCCCGACTCCCTCATCAAGGTGCGTGAGCACAAGCGTGAGATGAAGGCCGCCGCCAAGGAAGCGAAGGCCTGAAGCCCACGAACAGGCGGCGAGGGCGACACGCCGCTTCTCGCAATCGCCTGGCTCGAACGCGCTGCGGTCCGCCCGTCCGGCTCGGGCAGGCTTGGCTACTCGTCACCCTCGATGAAGCTGCAGTCGACTGATCCGGCGCGCTCGTCAGCGACCAGGATGTTGCCGTCGCGGCGGATCTCGCACGAGATCACCGTGGTGGGGGTCGACGTCTGCGCTCCGATCCCGATGACCGTCGCGTTCGAGTCGAGAGTGATCGTGTCTCCCGAGTCCCACTCCACGCTCGTGCGATCGGCGCCGTTCCTGATTACCACGTTGACGGGTTCCGACGAGTCGACCGTGAGCGTGTAGACCGCGGACGGGGCCAGGGCTCCCGCGAGGATCACCGCGACGATGGTCACAGCGGGAACGATCATCGCCAGCGCAGACATCACGAATGCGATGACGCGGCCGGGGCGAGCGGCGGCGAACCCTCGCGCCCTGATCGCGAGCACGAGCGCGACCACACCGAATACCACGGGCAGGATCAGCACGGCCACGCGCGACCAAGACAAGAGCATCCCCACCGCGAAAAATGCGAGAGCGGCAAGAGAGAGCCCCACGCTCGCCATACGCAGCCGCGACACCGCGAGCGATGAACCTTCGGGCATTGGCTTCCCCCGTTCGAGACACGACGAGCATAGGCGAACGACGCACATCGACCCGCGAGGGGTTCTCTTTCTGCACTCGGTATGCGAGGTTGTTGGGACGGTGTCTTCGCTCGTGGACACCACCAGCAGTGGACCGTGCGCAAGGGACGGGTGAGGATACTTCTGTGAGCTACGACGACCTGGACGATGCCATCGGCAAGCTGAAGAAGGCGGCGATCGACGCGTGGATGGCTGACGACGCCTTCTACAAAGACAAGCTCGGTGAGAACAAGTACTACAAGTGGGGCTTCGCGCCGAACGGCTACGAGATGCCGAACGACGCCGGCGAAGGCGGCGGCAAGGTCGACGGCATGCCTTGGGACGATGACATCTCTTTCGACGGCATCCGCTCACGCGTCGATAACGCAGTCGAAATTTGGCGGGATCTGCCCACCGGCACGGCCGCCGGCGTGTACAAGACGTCCACGTCGAGCGCGGCCGCCAGCCTCGGGGCGTCGGGGACCGGCGCGTCTGTTGCCGACGACGGAGCGATTCTCACGTCGACGAACACCATGGGCGATCTGCTCACGCAGCAGCTCGTCGCGTCCTTCATCGGACCGATGCTCGACAAGTACTACACGCAGTTCAAGGGAATCTCGCAGAGCCTCGGAGCCGCTGCCGCGATCCTGCAGATGAACTACACGATGCAGTCGAGCATGTGGCAGGGTGTGCGCGACGACGTGGCCACCATCATCGAGAACGCGGAATCCGCGTGTGCCGAGTATGCGGAGAGCAAGGGAACGGCCGACTTCCAAGTCACGCTGGGAGTCGTGGCGACAGTCGCCGCTGCGGTGGCGACCGTGGCGACGGCCGGCGCCGCAGCACCCCTGGTCGGCGCGATGGTCACCCTCTCGGCTGCGGCCTCGACCGCGGTCGCCGCTATCAGCGCGGATGCTTCGATTACGGGCGGAAGCTACGACGAGCTCATGTCGTCGTTCGAGGAGGCACTGGAGACACTCCGCTCGGCGGTCTCCGATCAGGAATCCGAGGTTCGCACCATGCTCTCCGGCGCCGTCAGCGCGGTCGCCGCGGACCCGGGCGGCTTCGATCTCAACCGCTACAAGATCCACCCGCAGGATGAGGCCTTCTCCGACGAGATCGTGATGGTGCGCCAGCATACGGACACCGTGTCGAGCAATATGCAGCGTGTGATCGAGGGCCTCGACGCCGCGAAGACCGCACTCGGATCCCCGCCCGACTCGGACCCGACGCCTCACCTGCAGATCTCGAGCGGAACGCACTCCTCTGCGCTCAGTCTGTTCGACTACACGGCCGATGCACTCAAGTCGACGTTGGAGGAATACTCTCGCGGCAAGGATCTCTTCGACGCCGAGGTGGAGAACTACTTCAACACCGACGAAGAGAGCCGGCAAACCGTCGAGGACCTTGCTGCATCCGAAGCCCTCACGCCGAGCTCCTGAGCCTCATCAGGAACCCCCGAACAGAACGGATCGCATCGCAATGGAAAGCCGTGTCCTCGGACCCGTGGAGCTCGTCGGCGGTCTCGGCGGCGCCGTGTTCGAAACGTCGACCGAGCTCAGCGGCGCCACCGTGCCGCTCCGCCTCGAAGTGGACTACCCGGCTCGCTTCGACGAGCGGCAGCTCGCGCAACTCGACGCCATCCTCCTCGGCTGGGAGCGGATCGACACGATGGCCCGTGACGCGCTGGTGTCGGCTCTGGACGATCCCGATTCTGCTCCATCGGCACTCCTGCGGGAGTGGGAAGAAGAGTCCGAGTCGCGCGAAGGCGACACCCGCCGCTTTCTCGCCGAACTCAAGCCGAAGAGCGTCACCATCCTGTGGGATGCTGCGGGCGCCTATCAGGATCGCATCGTGATGCCCTACGGCTACTCCCTCGCGGCCGACTCGGTCATCCTGCGTTTTCGTGACCGAGTAGGCGTGGAGATCGATCCGGTCCGGCGCGCGGCCTGACGAGCAGAGCACCGCCGAGGGAAAATCGGCTCAGCGCAGCGGTGGCCACTCCTCGTAGGTGTACGACTCGGCGATCTCCGACGAAGAGCCGGATCGAGCTTCGAGCTCTCGACGGATGTCGTACACGTCTCCCCACCAGTCGGGCGAGAAGAGCTCGATTTCGACACCGGTCGGGGAGTACGAGATGTCGAGGGTGTAGCCGGCGGGGTTCTCTGCGCTGACGTTCATGCTGTCGTGCCAGGTATCCCACCCCTCTGCCCCGAGTCGCTCGGCAAGGAGTTCCGGGGTCGTGTCACCGAGACGCGGATCGAGGCGGAAACCGAGCTCGAAGTCGTAACACTCGGCGGCCAGTTTTTTGCAGTCGCTCCATCCGAAGCCCGCGCTGGTGGCCACCCATCCCGTCGGCCCGAACTCCTCGCGGAGCGGAACGAGCATCGCCTGGGTCTCGTCATGGCGCTGCACCGCCAGGTCGGTCTGTTCCGAGAGAGAACGACTCGCGGCTGCGGTGACGGTGTCGCCCGCGGCGTCGCGCTGGTTCGACGTCGCACCCGCAGCGATCGCGACGGCGCCGACGAGCAGGGCGGGAGCGGCGAAGAGCGCGATCCAGCCGACGACGGTCCGTCCGGGTCCCGGCGGACTCGTGCTCGGTCGTCGAGCGACGGCGAGAATGAGGATCACGAGCCACGTCGCGACGGCGATCACGAGGGCGGCGGAGAAGATGACCGTCTCCGCCGGCCGCGAGATCGGCGCCGACACCACGGAGCGCAGCAGGGAGGGCATCTCGCCCGAATCACCGATGCCCGGGATGGTGATGATCCCGGCGATCCAGCTCCACCAGTGCACGTGGAGCAACGGCACGATCGGCGACGGTGTGGTGCGCACGCCCTTGCGGCGCAGCAAGAACCGGGGCAGCACCCCGAGCAGCCCCGCCCCCGGCACGAGCACGGGCGAGAGCACCAGGAAGATCAGGGCTTCCCACCCGCCGTTGTCGCTGATGAAGCCGCGCACGACGAGGAAGATCGGCAGCCCCCACGCGACGAACGGCCAGGCCATCCAGGTGACCCGCGCGATGCCCGAGGGAGGGCCGGCGGGTTCGGGTGTCGCGTGGTCCGCCGACGGTTCAGGGTCGCGGTCGGCGACCCCGGGCGACGTCACGCCCCGCGCAGACGCTCAGCGAGATAGCCGTGGAGGGCGTCGAGCGGCACACGCTCCTGGGTCATGGTGTCGCGGTCGCGCACCGTCACGGCGCGGTCGTCGAGCGAGTCGAAGTCGATCGTGACGCAGAACGGTGTGCCGATCTCGTCTTGACGACGGTAGCGACGACCGATCGCGCCGGCGTCGTCGAAGTCGACGTTCCACTGCGCGCGCAGATCGTCGGCCACTTCGCGCGCCAGCGGCGACAGCCGCTCGTTGCGCGAGAGCGGCAGCACGGCGACCTTGACGGGCGCGAGGCGAGGATCGAGCTTCAGCACGGTGCGGCTGTCGGTGCCGCCTTTAGCGTTGGGCACCTCTTCTTCGCGGTAGGCGTCGACGAGGAACGCCATCATCGCCCGGGTGAGACCGAACGAGGGTTCGATGACGTACGGCGTGTAGGTGGTGCCACTGGTCTGGTCGAAGAAGTTGAGCTTGGCCCCGGATGCTTCGGAGTGGCTCGTCAGGTCGTAGTCGGTGCGGTTGGCGACACCCATGAGCTCGCCCCACTCCTTGCCGGGGAAGCCGAAGCGGTACTCGACGTCGATCGTGCCGGCCGAGTAGTGCGCACGGTCGTCTTCGGGAACGTCGAACTGGCGCATGTTCGCGGGGTCGACGCCCAGGTCGATGAACCAGTTCCAGCACGCTTCGACCCAGTGCTCGAACCACTGCTGCGCCTCGTCGGGGGCGGTGAAGTACTCGATCTCCATCTGTTCGAACTCGCGCGTGCGGAAGATGAAGTTGCCCGGGGTGATTTCGTTACGGAACGACTTGCCGACCTGGCCGATGCCGAACGGCGGCTTCTTGCGCGACGCGGTCAGCACGTTGGTGAAGTTCACGAAGATGCCCTGCGCCGTCTCGGGACGCAGGTAGAACAGTCCACTCTCGTCGTCGACGACACCGAGGTAGGTCTTCACGAGGCCCGAGAACGAACGCGGCTCGGTGTACTGGCCCTTGGTGCCGCAGTTCGGGCACGGCACGTCGAGCAGGCCGTTCTCGGCGGCACGGCCCTTCCGCGCCTCGAAGTCCTCGATCAGGGTGTCGGCGCGGAACCGCTTGTGGCAGTGCAGACACTCGACCAGCGGATCGGTGAAGGTCGCGACGTGACCGGATGCTTCCCACACCCGCTTCGGCAGGATGACCGACGAGTCGAGGCCGACCATGTCGCCGCGTCCGCGCACGAAGGTCTGCCACCACTGACGGCGGATGTTCTCTTTGAGCTCGGTACCCAACGGTCCGTAGTCCCACGCCGAGCGGGAACCGCCGTAGATCTCGCCCGCTTGGAAGACGAACCCGCGATGGCGGGCGAGGGCGATGACCTTATCAAGGCGGGACTGTTCGGCCACGGTGGCTCCAGGGGTCGAATGCGACGCGGGGTTTTCGCAGCCGAAAGGCTACGTTGTCCATCCTAGTTCCGGGCAGGAATGCGCTCAGCCGGTCGCCGTGTCGGCCCCGGTACCGAAGCCGCACCAGTCGGCGACCCACGTCAGCAAGTCGGCTTTCATTTCGGGCGAGGCGGCGATGTCTGCCTGCCCTTCGATCCTGTCGACCGTGACGTCGAAGGTGAAGACGGTGCCACGCTTGTCCTCCTGCACGACGTGCGGATCGCAGCGTTGCGGGGCGAGCGGGATCTCGATGACCGCGGGGCCCGATTCGGGCGCGATGTCGAGGCGGAGGGCATGGCTCTCGGCGGGTCCGCCGACCCCGTACATGAGGAGCGGCGTCGCGTGCACGGCCGTGAGTCGGGCGGAGCCGGCGCCGGTCGGATCGACGGCGACCGTCAGCGTGCCGGCCTCTCCGGGTGGGGCGGGGGCGAACGACGCGATCGACACCTCCGCCGTCTGCGCGAGAGCACCGGCGAGACATTCGCGGCGGTGCAGGTCGGAGACGAACCCGAGCGCATCGTCGATCTCGAAGCGGGCGATCGAATCGGCCGCACCGACGTCGAACTTGACCTCGAGCATGGACGACCCCTCATCGGGGGCGTCGCAGTTCATCGGGGGCAGCTGCACGCGCACGTTGACGGTGCGCCCGGGCGCGATGTCGGTGTCGTGGGCGACGACCCTGCTCGCGATGCCGTCGAAGCGGTCGTCTTCGACCTCGACCTTGCCGATGCGCAGGGTGTCTTCGGCACCGTTGGTGATCTGCACCTGCGCTTGGCGGGCCGCGACGTCACCGCGAAGCTGCACCAGGCTGGCGGTGATCCCCGACGGCAGCGCTGTCGCCGACGGCGAGGGATGCGGCGCCGCCGTGCAGCCGGCGAGCGCGAGGAGCACGAGGAGACCGGCGGCCAGCGCGCCCGCGCGCACCTTCGGTGTTCTGCGCGTCACCGGGCGATCGTCTCGCGCTGCACCGTGAACGCGTCGAGCGCGGCCTCGTCGATCTCGATACCGAGACCGTGCCCCGTCGGCACGCGAACGTGGCCGTCGTCGAGGACGACCGGCTCGGTGACGATGTCGCGCTCGTAGAAACGCGATGATGCCGAGATGTCGCCGGGGAGCGTGAAACCGGGGAGTGCGGCGAGTGCGGCGTTGGCCGCGCGTCCGATACCCGTCTCGAGCATGCCGCCGCACCAGACCGGAAGCCCGGCGGCCCGACAGAGGTCGTGGATCGCGACGGCCTCGAGGTAGCCGCCGACGCGTCCGGCCTTGATGTTGATGACGGATGCGGCGCGCAACGCGATCGCGTCGGCTGCGGCCTTCGCCGAGACGATGGATTCGTCGAGGCACACGGGGGTGCGGAGCCGTGCGGCGAGGGCAGCGTGGTCGACGATGTCGTCTTCTTGCAGCGGCTGCTCGATGAGGAGCAGGTCGAACCGATCGAGCTCGGCGAGCAGGTCGGCGTCGGCGAGCGTGTACGCCGAATTCGCGTCGACCTGCAACGGAATCATCCCGAACGCGTCGCGCACGGCGGCGGTGTCGGCGAGGTCACGGCCGGGTTTGATCTTGATCTTGATGCGGGCGTAGCCCTCGTCGAGGTAGCCCCCGACCGCCTGCACGAGCGCGGCGGGGTCTCGCTGGATGCCGACCGAGACACCGGCGGGCACGCGGTCGCGCTCGGTACCGAGATAGGCGGCGAACGAGCGCCCCTCGGCGCGCAGGGCGGCGTCGAGCACGGCGGTCTCGAGCCCGGCTTTGGCCATCCGGTGTCCGACGAACGGGGCGAGCACCCCGCCGACCTCCTCGGCCGCGATGGTCGGGCGATCGAGGAGCGCGGGGATCAACCAGCGTCGCAGCGCGTCCCACGCGCCGTGCGTGTATTCGCTCGAGTACAGCGGCGCGTGCTGCGTGACGACCTCGCCCCAGCCGTCGCCGTCGGCCGTGCGGGCACGCACCACGATGACTTCGCGCACGTCTTCCGTACCGAACGAGGTCGTGAACGGCGAGACGAGCGGCAGGTGCAGAACACGCAGCTCGAGGCCCGACAGGCGCACGGGGGCCGAGGATCGCACGGGAGGCATGGGATCAGGGTATCGGCGGCTCGCTGGGCAACCGCCCCGCCCGCTCGGCGCCCGTCGGTCCGAGGTGGGGTCGACGGGGTCGGGCGCGGGTCAGTCCTTCGCGGGGTCGGCGCTATCGCCCGCGGGGGTGCGGAAGACGGTGTGGTCGGCGACGGGCGGTTCGTCGGTCGCGTCCTGGGCGTCGTCCGACGGGCCGGAGAAAATATCGGGTTCGTTCTCGTCCTCCTCGTCGTGGTCTTCGCGTTCGAGGGGCGCGTCGTCGAGGGCGGTGTCTTCGCCGGGCACGGGCAGGAAGGGTTCGGAGGTCGACATGTCGCGAGTTTGTCACTTCTGGGGCGCGAGTCGAGTTAACGATTCCTGGGAGTGCGAGTCCGAGCACGCTAGTGAACCGGTCCCGGGCTGTAAAGGGCCGCGCCGACCGTTGCGCTGCGACCTAACCTCGAACCATGGCTTCTTCTGATTTCTCCCCGCGCCACGCCATCGTGACCGCTTCGGACTCCGGCATCGGTGCGGCGACCGCCGTCGCCCTCGCCGAGGCCGGCCTCGACGTCGGCATCACCTGGCACTCCGATGAGGAGGGGGCGCAGGGCACAGCCAAGCAGGTTCGCGCCCGCGGCGGGCGCGCCGTCGTGGCACGCTTCGACGCGACGGACTTCGACGCGGCCGGTCGCGTGATCGACGACCTCGCCGACGAGCTCGGTGGCGTCGACGTCTTCGTGAACAACGCGGGCGGCGGATCGGGCGGCCCCTTCCTCGATATGGACCTAGACGCCTGGCGGCAAGACATCGCCCTCAACCTCGACGGGGCGTTCATCGGTCTGCAGGCAGCGGCGCGGCGCATGGTCGCCGCCGGACGCGGCGGGCGCCTCATCGCCGTCTCGAGCGTGCACGAGCACCAGCCGCGCGTCGGGAGCGCGGCGTACGTCGCCGCCAAGCACGGCATCGGCGGACTGCTGAAGACCATGGCGCTCGAACTCGGGCGTTACGGCATCACCGCGAACGCGGTGGCCCCGGGTGAGATCGCGACGCCGATCAACGACATGTCGGCCGAAGACGCCCAGACGACGCATCGCGGCGGCATTCCGCTCGGCCGCCCTGGCACGCCCGACGAGATCGCGGCCGTGGTGGCGTTCCTCGCTTCCCCCGCGGCATCGTACGTCTCGGGTGCCAGCTGGGTCGTCGACGGCGGGATGCTGCAGATGGGCCCGCAGGCCGGATCCCACCTCGAGAGCGACGCCTGGCGTGACGCCGGCAAGTGATCGTCCGGACGACGAGGAGACCGACATGACCGAACAGGACAGCACGCACGAGATGAGCGCGCATGAGATGAGCGACGCCGAGAAGCGCCACGATCAACTCACGAGTGCCCCGGACGCGACCGAGGCCGACGCCGCGCCCCGCATCGACGTGACCGAGCACGACGGCATCACGCGGATCGACATCCGCGACGACGCGGCCGTGCGCCCGGGCCCCGGCCAGGGCGACCCCGAGGCCGACGGCGCGTAGCGCCCCGTCGCGACCTCAGCGGGTCAACAGATAGCCGCGCTCGACGTCGAAGCCGCCGACCCGGAGCCCGTCTGCGAGCGCGGCGAGAAGACTTTCACGCACCCGCAGTCGCCATTCGGCGGCGTCTTCGGGTGAGGTGGCGCGGATCGCCCCGATGTCGCGAGGAATCTGCACCGCCGCGACCACCTCGCCGAGGAGTGGCGGCGACCCCGCGACCGCCCACGACACCAGGAGGCGGTCCGAGGCGTCGCCGCGGTTCACGTCATCGCCCATCTGGCCGTACTGGTCGACCAGGTAGTCGGCCACCCCGCCGCCCAGCACGGTCAGGTTGAAGTGGGCGTTCCGCGCGATCAAGGGGTCGAACGTCCAGGTGATGCGGTCGATCTCGCGCTCTCTCGCCCAGGCGCGCTGGTGCAGCTTCACGGCACGGCCGATGCCCCGCCCCTGCGCCTCGGGCAGCACGCCGGTGATGTGGGAGTGCAGGGTGCGCGCGGCGGGGGCGCCGAAGAACGCGGCCGAGGCAGCCAGCATCCGCTCGCCCTCGTAGACCCCGACGACGTAGTTGCCCGCGTGCTCGAGTGCGCGCAGGATGTTCGCCGGCATGGTGCTGCGTTCGCCGGGCCACACCTCGTCGAAGAGGCGGGATGCGGCGTGAACCCCGTCGACCGTGTCGAGCGTGCGGATGGCGAGACCGGCCGATTCGGGCATGGCCCCAGTCTCGCACCGGCGACCCCGGCGCCTCGGGCCGCAGCTAGCCTGGGGACAGTGGCCCGGGATGAGAATGCACGTGAACGCTTGACCCGAACCTCCCCCCAGTGGGCCGTGATCGCGGTGCTGGCGGTCGCCGGACTCTGTTCGTCGTTCATGTTCACCCTGGTCGTACCGATCCAGACGCAACTGCCGCAGCTGCTGAACGCCTCGCGAGACGACACCGCCTGGGTCGTCACGTCGACGCTCCTCGCCGCGGCGGTGACCACCCCGATCGCGGGGCGCCTCGGCGACATGTACGGCAAGCGACGGATCGTCCTGGTGCTGCTCGCGGTGCTCGTGCTGGGGTCGGTCATCGCCGCCCTCTCGACCGGCATCGGCAGCATGATCGTCGGCCGTACCCTGCAGGGCGCGGTCGTCGGCGTCGTCCCCCTCGGCGTCTCGATCCTTCGCGACGTGCTGCACGAGAAGCGCGTCGACAGCGCGATCGCGCTCATCAGCGCCACCCTCGGCGTCGGCGGAGCGCTCGGTCTGCCGATCAGCGCCCTGGTGTCGGAGTACAGCGACTGGCACGTGCTGTTCTGGATCGCCGGCGGGCTCGGGGCGGTCGTCTTCGTGCTGGTGCTGTGGGTCGTGCCGGTGAGTGTGCTGCGCACCCCCGGCCGGTTCGACTTCGTCGGTGCCGCGGGCCTCGCGATCGGCCTCATCGGCGTGCTCCTCGCCGTCTCGCGCGGCAACACCTGGGGGTGGCTCTCGCCGATCACCCTCGCCCTCGGGCTCGGTGGCGTCGTCGTGCTGCTCGTCTGGGGCTGGTACGAGCTGCGCATCGACGATCCGCTGCTCGACCTCCGTGTCGCCGCGCGACGCCCGGTGCTGCTGACGAACCTCGCCTCGGTCGCGATGGGTTTCGCGCTGTTCGCCTCGAACGTCGTCTACCCGCAGATCCTCGAGCTGCCGGTGGAGACGGGCTCGGGATTCGGGCTCTCGCTCCTCGCCGCGAGCCTCGTCGTCATGCCCTCGGGCCTCGTGATGATGGTGCTCTCGCCGATCTCGGGGCGACTGGCCCGCACGATCGGTCCGCGCGTGCTGCTCATCGCCGGTGCCGTGTCGCTGATCGCGGCCTATGGCTTCACCCTGCTGTTCGCGAGCGAGGTGTGGCAGCTCGTCGTGGCGAACATCCTCATCGGCTTCGGCATCGGCTTCGGCTACGCCGCGATGCCGATGCTCATCATGCGCTCGGTGCCGCCGAGCGAGACAGGCGCGTCGAACGGACTGAACGCCCTCGCCCGCTCCCTCGGCACGAGCACCGCCGCAGCGATCGTCGGTGTCGTCCTCGCGTCGATGTCGACCGTCCAGGGCGACACGCAGGTGCCGACTCCCGAGGCGTTCCAAGTCTCGTTCCTGCTCGGCGGCGGGGCCGCTGTCATCGCCCTCGTCATCGCGCTGTTCATTCCGACGCGCTCGGCCGAGAAGCATCCGTCGCTCCCCCACTGAGGCACACGATGGGGCGGTGCGGATGCTGCGGCGTCAGACCTTGCGCCGCGCGACGGCGCTGACGTGCTCGGCGAACCGGCCTGCCCACCCCAGCACTTCGTGGGGTGAGCGCGCCACCGACAGGATGCTGCCCGGAATGATCTCGCGCAGCTTCTCGGCCGTCGAGAGCGGGTGCGCCGGGTCGCCCGCCCAGGCGAGAACGAGCGTGGGCGTGACGATCTTCCGCAGGGTTCCGACAGGTGGGAAATCGGTCGCCGCGGCGCCGCGGAGCACGGTGGGGAGCAGCCCCACATCGACCGCCGGGTAGCTCTCGGGGGCGTCGGCGAGCGCCGGCGGAACCGGAGCGGAGCTGCCGAGCTCGACGAGCGCGTCGACGCCCTCCCGCTCGACGAATCGGGCGTTGCGGAGGTAGGTCTCCGACTGCGCGGCGCGCGTCGTCCACGCCGTCGGCGGTACGACCAGCGTGAGGCTGGCGAACCGGTCGGGGTCGCGGACCGCGGCGTGCAGCAGCGTGCCCGTTCCCATCGACGGCCCGACGCCGTGCACCCGCTCGCCGGGGGCGACGTCGTCGAGCACCCGGAGCAGATCGTCGGCGAGGCGGTCCCACCCGTACGACGCGGGATCGGTGTCGCCGGTGGAGCGCCCGTGGCCTCGGGCGTCGTAGCGCAGCACACGGGCACGGTTCAGGGCACGGCCGAGATCGAGCCCGAGCTGGGCATCGCGGGAACGGCTCGACGTCAGCCCGTGCAGCTGCACGGCCAGCGGTCCCGAGTCGCCGGTGACATCGTAAGAGATCGCTGCTCCACCGAGATCGAGCAACCCCACCGTCATCCTCCGTCACCATCCCGAGATATCGTCCGTTTAGACTACGGCGCCATGCGGTTGACCACAGTCACACGAATGACGCTTCCCCCGGGACGGGTGTCGAGTTTCGTCATTCACACGAGCGAGACCCCCGGTCGGCGCCTCCCCGTCTCGTTCGATCAGCGACGTCACGTCGGTGAGGGGCAGCGCCCCGGGTCGTGGATGGCCGTCGCCTTCCGTCTTCCGCTCGGCGTCGATCGCGATGACCTCGCGGCGGGGTGGCTGCGGGTCATCGCGCGTCACGGCACTTTTCGCACGGCCTTCCGCCCGGGCGACGACGGCGTGCCGACCCTGCACGAGATCGAGGTGATCTCGGGCGAGTGGTTGCAGCATCCGGTCGCCCCCGGTCGCACCGCCCGCGAGGTGGTGCGCGACGTCTTCGACGAAGCCTGCGCGCCGTACCAGTCGCCGTCGTATCGACTCTGCCTGCTCGAGCCGCTCGATGAGACCGAGGGCGGTGTCGTCGTCATCGGCGCCGATCACTCGCACGTCGACATGTGGTCGTGGCACGTCGTGATCCGCGACCTGCTCGCCGCGATCGACGGGGCCGACTCCGAGCCCGCGGCGTCTTTCGCCGAGCACACCGATCTGCTCGAGCAGATGCCCCCGGCTCCCGCGGAGGTCTCGCGGCGCTGGGAGGCGATCCTCGCCGCGGAGGCGGGCGCGATGCCGCTCTTCCCGCTTCCGCTGGGCGACGTGTCGAGCCCGCGGCGGGCGGTCGTCGAGGTGCGCGACGTGCTCGACTCCGCCGAACTGCGCCGGTTCGACGCGGCGGCCGCGGCGCTGTCGGTGCGGGCGATCGCTCTGGCGATGAGCGTGCTCACGCGCGTCACGCGGACGCTGGCCGATGCCCCGCTCCGCGCGGTCTTTCCGGTGCACAGCCGGTACGACCACCGGTGGCACGACGCCGTCGGTTGGTTCATCACCAACGCCGTGATCGAGAGCGACGACGACGACCCGGTCGCGTGCGCCGCCTCGGTCAGAGAAGCGATGGCGCTGGGCTCGTACCCGCTCGCCCCGATCCTCGCCCCCTACGGCGGCATGCCCGTGCGGCCGGGCATGTTCGCCCTCTCGTGGCTCGACGTCCGTCGCATGACGATGCCGACCGACCCCGAGCTCGAGATCCAGCACGTCTCGGCGGCGATCGACGTCGACGGGGTCATGATCTGGTTCACCGCGACGCGCAGCGGACTCCAGCTGCGCTCGCGCTATCCCGACACCCCCGAGGCGCGGGCGAACGTGGGCGCGTGGCTCGACGCGCTCGAAGCCGGACTCGAGGATGCTGCGGCCCGCTGAGCTTCGTCCCGGCGCAGCATCCTCTCGCTCCCCTGCCGCCCGCCGAGGTTCCCCTGTCACGAACAGCGGGTCTCACCGACCATTCGTGACAGGGGAAGGTGGCCCGATGAGGTTGCCCTGTCACGAATAGCGGGTCTCGTCGACCATTCGTGACAGGGGAACACATCGAGCGGCGCGGTCACTCGTAGCGCAGCGACTCCACCGGGTCGGCCTTCGCGGCGCGGGCCGCGGGCAGGGTGCCCGCGAGGAAGGCGATGCCCATCACGATCAGGATCACGACGGCGATCGACAGCGGGTCGAAGGCGATCAGATTCAGCCCCGGCAGATCGGCCAAGAGCGATCCCGACAGGGCGGCGCTGATTCCGGTTCCCGCGATGATCGCGCCGGCGGCTCCGATCGCGCTCCCGAGGAACCCGATGAACGCGGCCTCGAGGCTGAACAGCCCGAACACCTTGCCGCTTCCCATGCCCATGGCCTTCATGAGGCCGATCTCACGGGTGCGTTCCTGCACCGACATCAGCAGCGTGTTCACGATGCCGAAACTCGCGGCGAGCAGGGCGATGACGGCGAAGGCGTTGAGCACGAGCACGATGCCGTCGATCACGGTCTTGATCGTGCCGAGCTGGTCGGCGACGGTCGTTCCCGTGTATCCGGCGTCGCTCAGTTCGGCCTTCAGGTCGGTGATCTGCTGCTCGGTCGCGTCGGGACTGAACCAGACCGTCGCCTGCGCGTAACGCTCCACCTGGTCTGACGGCACCCCGATGTTCTGGGTCGTGAACAGCTCGTCGGTGAGAGCGTCGTTGGGCACGATCGAGGCACCCGCCGGCGATGCGATGCTCTCTTCGGCCACGCCCGTGATGGTCGCTTCGACCACGTGCTGCGTGCGCTGGGCATCGGTGACGGCGATCGTGACCGTCTTGCCGACCGCGTCTTCGTTGCTCGAGAAGCCGAGGGGCTCGACGTACGAAGCGGGCAGCGCGAGCTGCAACTCGTCGGCGTCAGCGTCGGGCTGAGCCCCGGCGAGGAGGTTCACCGTCTGACCGGGGACGAGGCTTCCGACGCCGACGACATACTTGGTGCCGTCGCCCGCCTCGATGTAATCGGCCGAGATCGACTTCGTGGCCTGCACGTCGCGCACACCGTCGACGTCGGCGAGCGCCTCGAGGTCGGAGGGGCCGAGCGCGACGACCGTCGAGCCGGGAACGGCGTTCTGGCCGGCGCTGACCGCGTCGGGGTTGTACTCGGCCGGCCCCGAATCGGCCGCGCCGAACGCGGTGTCGGACTCGGCGGTCTTGGTGACGGTCATGGTGTCCGATGCCCCGACCCCCGAGACCGTGTCGTCGATGTAGGCGTTGATGCCCGTGCCGAGCCCGTTGGTGAGGGTGAGGGTGAACGCACCGACGAAGATCGCGAGGATCGTCAGAATGGTGCGGGTCTTCGAGCGGAAGGTGTTCGCGACGGCCGTGCCGACCAGGTCGATGGTTCTCACGCCGCCACCGCCGCCGTCTCGTCGACCAGCAGGCCGTCGCGGATCAGGATGCGGCGGTCGCAGCGCGCCGCGAGTTCTTCGTCGTGGGTGACGACGATCAGCGTGATGCCGCTCTCGCGGTTGAGCGCGAAGAGGATGTCTTCGACCACGGCGCCCGTCTGCGAGTCGAGGTTTCCGGTGGGCTCGTCGGCGAAGATGATGCGCGGGTCGTTCACGAGGGCCCGCGCGATGACGGTGCGCTGCTTCTGGCCGCCCGACAGGTTCACCGCCTTGTTCTTCGCCTTGTCGTCGAGCTCCAATTGCGCGAGCGCGGCCATCCCCCGCCGTCGACGGTCACCGCGCTTGATGCCCGCGATCTTCATCGGCAGGATGACGTTCTCGAGCACCGAGGCGTTCGCGGTGAGGAAGAACTGCTGGAACACGAAGCCGAAGGTCTTGTTGCGCGTCTTGTTGAGGCGGCGTCCGTGCAGGGTGCGGGTGTCCACCCCTTCCAGCTCGACCGTGCCCGAGCTCGGAGCGTCGAGAAGCGCGAGCACGTGCATGAGCGTCGACTTTCCCGATCCGCTCTTGCCGACGATCGCCACGCTCTCACCCTCGAAGATGTCGAAGCTCACCCCCTTCAGGGCTTCGAAGCGGTTCTGCCCGCGACCGTACGATCTGCGTACGTCCCGGACCGAGATGATCGGCGTCATGGTGCACTCCCCTGGGTGGGCTCCGGCTTTTCCGAAGCTCCTCCAGACTCGCGGCCCTCAGCATCCGGGGCGTCCCCCGTCCGCGGACACCCTGCGTACCGCGAAGGCGGTATGCCGGATGACCCGTGCGGAGGAGTCGCCGGGGGCGGATGACCGGCACACTGGAACGATGGTGGATGCTTTGGGACGTCTCCGGGCACCCGGGCACCGGCGTCCGCCGACCTGGGTCGGCGACGTGGTGGCGGGAGCACTCGTCGTCGGTGCGGCGTTCGCCCCCTTCCCCGAGGCGGAGTTCCGACCCGGCAGCGCGCTCGCGATCGTCCTCGTCATCGCGCCCGCGTTCGTCTTGCCGTTCCGCCGGCGGTGGCCGATCTCCGTTCTCGCCGTGATCATCGGGCTCTACGGCGCGGCTGCCCTCGTCGGCACGCTCTCCGCCGGCAACGCGATCGCCGCCGCGGTCGCGATGTTCCGCGTGGCAACCCGATCCACGAGACGGGTGACGTTCGTCGTCGCGGCGATCGCCGTCGTCGGCTTGGTGCTCCTCAGTCTTCTCGCGACCGTCGGAAGCGTGTTCGACGCCCGCGCCCTGCAGTTCGCCATCACCATCGCCTTCGCCGCGGCAGCAGGAGACGCCACCCGCTCGCGTCGCGAATACATCACCGCCGTCACCGAACGAGCCGAGCGGGCCGAACGGACTCACGAGGCCGAAGCCAGCCGCCGCGTCGCGGAGGAGCGGCTGCGCATCGCCCGCGACCTCCACGATGCGGTGGCCCACCAGATCTCGGTGATCAGCCTGAACGCCGGGGTCGCGACGTCGGCACTGGAGACAAGACCCGAGAAGGCCCGCGAAGCGCTCGGCACCATCCGTCAGGCGTCGCGCACGGTGCTGGGCGAGATCGGCAACCTGCTCGAGGTGCTGCGCGCCGACGACGACGTCGAACGCGCGAAGGTTCCCCAACCGGGGCTCGACCGGTTCGACGACCTCGTGGCCGACTTCGCCCGAGTGGGGCTCGCCGTCCAGACACGGGTCGAGGGCGACCTGCGCAGGGTCGACGGTGCCGCCGGACTGGTGGCCTACCGAGTGATCCAGGAGGGGCTCACCAACGCGCAGAAGCACGGCGCCGAGCATCGAGCCCACGTCCTGGTCGACGTGGGCGAGACCACCGTCACCGTCGTCGTGGTGAATCCCGTTCGAACAGCGCGCGCCGACGCCGCTGGTGACGACGACCGCGCCCGCGGACACGGGCTCCTCGGAATCCGCGAGCGGGTCGCCTCGGTGCGCGGAACGGTCGAAGCCGGTATGACGGTCGGCGGGTGGCGAGTCGCCGCCACGCTGCCCCTCACGCGCAAGGAGACCTCGTGACCACCGTGCTCGTCGTCGACGACCAATCGCTGATCCGGCAGGCCGTGACCGACATCCTGTCGTCCGAACCCGATATCACCGTCGTCGGCGAAGCCGTGAACGGGGCGGTCGCCGTGGCGATGGCCCTCGACCTGCGCCCCGATGTGGTGCTGATGGACATCCGCATGCCCGGCCTCGACGGCATCGGCGCCACCTCGGCGATCTGCGCGGAGCCCGCTCTGGCCGACACGCGCGTTCTCATTCTGACCACCTTCGAAGAGGACGAGTATCTGGTGGCGGCGCTTCGCGCGGGCGCCAGCGGCTTCATCGGCAAGGGATCGGAACCCGAAGACATCTCACGCGCCGTGCGGGCGGTGCACGCGGGCGACGCCTTGCTCTCGCCGACCGCGACGAGAAGCCTCATCACCCGTTACGTGCTGCCGCCAGCTCCCGCTGACACCGGCGCCCCCGCTCCCGTGCCGCCCGCGCTCGCGCACCTCACCGAGCGCGAACGAGAGGTGCTGCTCCTCGTCGGCCGCGGTCGGTCGAACCAGAACATCGCCGACGACCTCGTGATCTCTCCCCACACGGCGAAGACCCATGTGAACCGCATCATGACGAAGCTCTACGCGCACGACCGCGCACAGTTGGTCATCGCGGCATACGAGAGCGGGCTCCTGGCGCCGGGCGAGGCCTGACGCGGGTTCGTCAGCGCGGCGGTCTCACGAACAGCTGCCGCACGGCGCGCAGGAGTCCGAGGAATCCGAAGAGGCCTATCGTCGCCCCGAGCAGATCGAACAGCCCCAGACCCCCGGCGTACTGCGGGCCGACGTCGGTGACGATCAGCACCACGGCGAGTACGACGGCGGTGATCGACACCAGCGCGCCCACGACGTGCGACGCGATACCGCGCAGCATCCCGTCTTCGGCCTCGTCACGGGACGACCGCACGCGCAGGCCCGCGGTGCCGTTCTCGATGCCCGCCATCAGCGACTCGAGGCGCTGCGGCAGGGCCTTCGTCCTCACGGCGGCGAGCGCCCCACTGGCCTGCGCGTCGAGCGCCAGCTTCTCCGGTGACGCCAGCTTCTGCACGAGATGCGGCACCACGGGAAGCGCCCGCCCGATCAGATCGAAATCGGGTACGAGAACCCGCAGGCAGCCCTCCAACGTCGCGAAACTGCGGAACGCCGAGGCCAGGTCGCCGGGAAGAGCGATGCGGTGGTCTCGGATGACATCGACCATGCGCGAAAAGATCGATCCTTCGCCCGCCGGCCGAAAGCGCTCCGACGTCAGCACCGTGCCGATGTCGTGTCGGAACGCATCGAGGTCGGCGTCGGGCGGCACGTCGACGACGAGTAGCAGGGCATCGCTGGCGATCACGTCGTCCTCTGTCAGCGCGCCGAGGAGGAGCGCCGTCATGTGCTCGCGCTGGCTGCGTTCGATGACCCCGATCGCTCCGAAGTCGATGAGTCCGAGGGTTCCGTCGGCGCGCAGGATGACGTTGCCGGGGTGAAGATCGGCGTGGAAGACGCCGTAGAGCAGGATCTGCTCGATCACCGAGGTCATCAGACCGAGCGCGAGCGCGTCGCGTTCTTCGGCCGTCATCCGCTCCAGGCGGGCGCCGGCGCGGCTGAGCGGCTCACCGTCGACGAGATCCATCGTGAGCAGCCGTGTCGATGAGGCGTGCGCATGCACGGCGGGAATCGACAGCACGGCCTCGCCCCCGCCGTCGGTGGCGGCCATCAGCGCGAGAGCGGTGCGGACCATCTCCATGTTCCGCGCCTCAACGCGGTAGTCAAGCTCTTCGAGCAGGGTCGAGGTGAACCCCCGTGCGACCGATTCGAGCCGCAGGTCTTTGCCCGCCCGCGTCTGCCGTTCGGCGCGCTGGGCGAGCCGCAGAATGATGTCGACATCGGCCTCCACCTGCGCGCGCGCCGCGGGGCGCTGCACCTTCACCACCACGGGGGCACCGTCGACGAGGCGCGCGGTGTGAACCTGGGCGACGGATGCTGCGGCGAGGGGCGTGGGGTCGATCGACGCGAACACCTCGGCGATCGGTCGGCCCAGCTCGGCCTGGATCACCGTCTCCACCGTCTCCCAAGGGAGGGTGGTCGCGCTCGACTGCAACGACGCGAGCGCGGAGATGTAGGGCTCGGGGATCATGTCACGCCGGGTCGAGAGCACCTGCCCGAGTTTGATGAAAGTGACGCCCGAATCATTGATGGTCGAGACGAGCGCCTGCGCACGCTGCTCGCTCGTGGTCGACTCGTGCTCTACCCGCGAGGTGCCGTGGATGAGCCACCCGGCGCCGTGCCGCGAGGCGATGGCGAGGATCTGGAAGTACCGGCGCGTGCGTTTGCGCTGGCGGATCGCCCCTCTGACGACCTCGATCGGGTTCGGGAGCGGTCGCGTCGGGAAGATCGCTTCGAGCGCCACGAGAACGGCGAGTCCGAGCGCGAAGATCCACGCGATCGAGAGGGCGACGACCCCGAGCGCGAGAAGGGCGGCCCCGGTGTCACGGGCGCGTTCGTCGACGAGCAGACCGGACTGGTCCAGCGTCCAGTTGGCGAAGGGGAGCCCGATGCTGAAGACGAGGAGACCGACGACCAGGCTGCGCGGCCATCCCACCGGCGTCTCGAGGATGCGCCGCGCGACGAACCCGACGAGAAGGGCTGAAGCGACGGCGAGCAGGGCCGTCAGAATGTCTGTGAGCACGCGTGCGCCTCCTGCCGCAGACCGTCGGGCCGGCTGCTGCACAGACTACTCAGGCCGGGCAGCTCGCCGCACGGGTCAGGTGGCTGCGATCGCGCGCCGCCACTCGCCGATGATCACCGACCCCTCCGCCGGGCGGAGGGCATACGGTGGGCGGAGGGCGCGATTCCCGCAAAAGCCCCTCCCCTCCTCGTATCCCCTCCGCCCACGGGCGGTCCACCGGCGGTGCCCATGCGCTCACATTCCCCACGAGGCGGATCGACGCCGGATGGCGACGAGGCGAGAGCCCCGCTGACCTTCGGCCTCGCGGATCCGGGCTCACCGGACGCGCAGTCGGTCCTGAGCCGGTTCTTCACCGACATCGTCGCCCGCCGGCGGGGCCGGCCGCCGACTCCGGCGGAGCTGGCGCGAGTGATGCTCGACGAGCCCAGCAGCGACCTCCGAGGCGCGACGGGGTTCTTGGTCGTCGTCCGCGATGGAGCGCAGGTGGTCGGGTGCGGCGGCGTTCGCGTCGTCGAGCCCGGCGTCGGGGAACTCACCCGCATCTTCGTCGACCCCGTGGCGCGCGGGAGACGCGGAGGGCACGCCCTGCTCCGCGAGCTCGAGGCAACCGGAGCCCACCGCGGGCTGCACCTGCTGCGGCTGACCGTCCGCGACGACCTCGTGGAGGCCCGCCGCCTCTACGAGAGCGCCGGGTACCGACCGGTCGCCCCCTTCAGCGACTCCCCCTACGCAGACCACTTCCTCGCGAAGGCTCTGGGCAGCCCCCCGCAGGAATCAGAAGCCCACCGGGGGTAGGCAGAAGGCGAAACGGTCATCGGGTGACCAGACGTGCTCGTCATCGCACCGGTACCCGCGAAGCCATGGTCTCCCCTCGACGACGCGAAGGTAGAAACCCTTCGGATAGTCGTCGTCTTCGCTGAGCGGTTCCGCGGCGACCGTGAGGGATGCGGTGGGCGCCCTCCCCGACGACACGACCCGGTCGGCAGACGGCGCCTGGTCTTTCCATGCCATCCGCAGATAGGGTCCCGCGTCCGCCGGGCACAGAATCAGACCCCGCGTCCGCGCACGGTCGAACACCTCACCCAGGGTCGCACCGCCGACAAGCCCCAGGTCGCCGACCGTGCGCTCGGCCACGACGACCTGCCGCACGGGTTGCTCTTCGAAGATCGCGTGGTCGAGCAGCGTCTCGGCGTGCGGGTTCAGAAGGACCCCCTGGCCGGCCAGCCTTCGCAGCAACTCCGGTCGCGCGAGCCCTCCGACAGACAGCGAAAGGCGGTCGATGCGAGATGCGTCTGTCATTGCTCCGGTATGCCTCCGCGACGGATGAGTCGACCATCCTACGGGCGGCGCTCGCCGACCGCTCTTTCGTTCCGGCCTGCGCGCCAGTACCGTTCGAACATGCGGCCGCTGAGGTACTCCATCAACGTGATGCTCGACGGATGCGTGGACCATCGGGCCGGCGTAGCCAGTGAAGAGGGCCACCGGTACGCGGCGGAGAGCATCGGGCGGGCCGATGCCCTGCTGCTCGGACGTAAGACGTACGAGCTGATGGAGAGTGCGTGGCGTCCACCCGCATCCGACGAGATGCCCGAGTGGACTCAGCCGTTCGCCCGAACCATGAACGCCGCGAAGAAGTACGTCGTCTCGAGCACGCGGGAAGACCTCGACTGGAACGCGGAGCTTCTGCGCGGCGACCTCCGAGAAGCCGTGCAACGCCTCAAGGACGCGCCGGGCAACGGACTGTTCGTCGGCGGAGTGCAGCTGCCGACGGCCTTGGCCGAGCTGCGACTGATCGACGAGTACGAGTTCATCGTGCACCCGACGGTGGCCGGCCACGGACCCATGCTGTTGGCGGGGCTATCGAAGCCTCTGGATCTGACGCTCGTGGGCCGCACGGAGTTCGAGTCGGGCGCGGTGGCGATGCGCTACGTGATGGCGACGTGACCGCCCCCGTCGCCGACCCGCGTGTGTGCCCCACCTGCGGCGACGTGCTGCAGTTCGAGATCCTCGACGACGAGCGCTTCCTCGTCGCGTGGTCGTGCATCAACTGCGGGCTGATCCGCACCACCGAGCCCGTCTAGCGGCCCACCGCTCGCTCGCGTCAGATCATTCGCGCGCCCCGTCGTAGCGGTCTCGCGACTCGGCGACCTGCCCGAAGTGCTCGATCGACCAGCGCTCGAGCGCCTTCAACGGCTCCCGCAGCGTCTCACCGGCGGGGGTCAGTTCGTACTCGACGCGCGGGGGAACCTCGGCGTACACCGTGCGCGTGACGAGGCCGTCGCGTTCGAGCCCACGGAGCGTCTGCGTCAACATCTTCTGCGAGATGCCGGCGACGGCGCGGCGAATCTCGGAGAAGCGGCGGGGGCCCTCGCCGAGCGTGCCGATGATCAGCACCGTCCAGCGATCGCCGATGCGGTCGAGCAGCCGACGACTCGGGCAACCCTCCGCGTACGGATCGAGGTCGTCGAGAGTGAACTCGGTCTTTGCCGCGGAATCTCGCGCGCCGGCCATGGTTACCAAGAAGTGCCTACTTCCGAAAAGTGACTATCGGATTTAGCGTAGCGACACACACCGATCCACGCACTATCTCGGAGGAACACCATGACCCGAATCACCGTCCTCGGCGGAACCGGCTTCGCCGGCAGCCACATCGTCCGCGAGGCAGCCTCACGCGGCCACGACGTCGTCTCGTACAGCCGCAACGAGCCCACCTCCGACGCCCGCATCGCCGGCGTCACCTACGAAACGGGCTCCCTGCTCGACGCCGACGTGCGTGCTCGCGCCGTCGCCGGTGCCGACGTCGTCATCTCGACGCTCTCGCCGCGCGGCGAGCTCGACGGCCGCATCGTCGAGGTCGACCGCGAACTCGCCGCCCTCGCCGGCGAGCAGGGCAAGCGCATCGCGGTCGTCGGCGGCTTCAGTTCGCTCCGTCCGGAGGAGGGCGCACCCCGCTTCGCGGAGGGAGACGACATTCCGCCGCAGTTCGCCGCCGAGGCCAAGCAGATGAACACGATCCTCTCCGAGCTGATCTCGGGACCGGAGACGGTCGACTGGGTCTTCTTCTCCCCCGCCCAGCAGTTCGGCTCCTACGTGCCCGGCGAGGCACTCGGCCGCTACCGGGTCGGCGGAGAGGTCGCCTTCTTCGACGAGGCCGGTGTCTCGGCGATCAGCGGGGCCGACTTCGCGCTCGCCATCCTCGACGAGATCGACACCCCCGCCCACCGTCGGGCGCACGTCAGCGTCGCGTACTGAGGCGGCGGGGCGCAGCATCCGCTCCTCGCCCCTCAATGCAGAACGACCCCCGCAGGAATACCCACCGCAGGGGTCGCCGCGCACCAGCAGAGATGTCGGACCCGAATCGCGACCATCTCTTGTACCGCACGCGTTGCAGTAGTGACACTGCCACCGGCCGCCCACAATCATGCGGCCCTTGACAACCTCGCCGGAGCTGTCTTCGGGGGCGCATCCCTCGCGCCCCCGGAGGCAGCGGGATAAGGTCGGGGCCATGACCGCACTGGCGCCGGAACGACTCCCCATCGATCGTCGGCCGCCGAGACGGTTCAACCGTGCCACGATCTTGCTGCTCGGCGTGGTGCTCGCCCCGATCATCGTGGCCTTCGCGGCTTTCCCCGGGGGGCCGTTGACGGAAGAAACCGCCCTGCGCATGGCCTTCGGCGCCGTGGCGGGGAAGACCATCGCGGTTCTCAGCGCGGCGGCGGCGCTCGTCATCACCGTGCGGCGCGACCGGCGAGTGGTGTCAGTGCTGTTCTTCTCGATGCTCTTCCTGCTCGTCTTCTCGTGGTCGATCGCGTCGATGACGAACGACGGGGTACTCCTCCTCGACCGCCTCGATCACATCGCCGAGGTCGAGCTCCTCAACGAGTAGTCGGGGGAAGGGTGTCGACCGCCGTTCGCTCCGCAGGGCGAACGTCTGGGCGAATTGTCAGGCAGGAATAGGCGCGAGGAGCGTGCCGTTGGGCAGGGGGTCGGCCGTGGACCACGCGTCGATAGCTCCCCCCGAAAGGACACCCATGGATCTGTTCTCCCCGCTCTCCGCCGGCGACCTCGACCTGCCCAACCGCGTGGTGATGGCACCGCTGACGCGCACGCGTTCCGGTGCCGACGGCGTTCCCGGCGACATCGTCGCCGAGCACTACGCCCAGCGCGCCGGGCACGGCCTCATCATCACCGAGGGCGTCTACCCGAGCACCGAGTCGCGCGCGTACTGGGGTCAGCCGGGCATCGTCACCGACGAGCAGACCGCGGGATGGCGGGCCGTCGCCGAGGCCGTGCACGCAGAAGGCGGACGCATCGTCATGCAGCTCATGAACGGCGGGCGCGTCTCGCACACCGACATCACCGGAACCGACCGCATCGTCGCGCCCAGCGCCGTGGCGATCGAGGGCGAGGTGCATACGCCAGACGGCAAGAAGGCGTTTCCCGTTCCGCATGCCCTGACGACGGCGGAGCTGGCCGAGGTGCGCGACGAGTTCGTCGCCGCAGCCCGACGCGCCATCGACGCAGGTCTCGACGGGGTCGAGGTGCACGGCGCCAACGGCTACCTGCTGCACCAGTTCCTCTCGCCGGTGTCGAACCAGCGCACCGACGGCTACGGCGGCTCACCCGAGGCACGCGCGAAGTTCGTGATCGAGGTCACGGCGGCGGTGGCGGATGCTGTGGGCGCGGGCCGCGTCGGAATCCGCCTGTCGCCGGCGCACAACATCCAGGATGTCGTCGAGACCGACGAGGCCGACGTGCGCGCCACCTACGAGGCCCTCGTCGACGGCCTCGCGCCCCTCGGCCTCGCGTACCTCAGCGTGCTGCACGCCGAGCCCCACGGTGAGCTCGTGCAAGACCTCCGTGCCCGCTTCGGTGGCGTGCTCATCGCCAACAGCGGCTTCGGTCAGCTCACGACGAAGGACGAAGCGGCCGAGTTCGTGGCTCGCGGAAACGCGGATGCTGTCGCCGTCGGGCGACTTTCGATCGCCAACCCCGACCTCGTCGCACGCTGGCAGGGCGGCCATCCCGAGAACGAGCCGAACCCGGCGACGTTCTACGGCGCCGGAGCCGAGGGCTACACGGACTACCCCCGCCTGGCGGTCTGAGGCCTCCCGAGCAGTATTCGCGAGACCGCTTCTGCGCGGCGACACCCTGGTTCTCTGCCGGGGTCTCGTCGCGCAGAAGCGGTTTCGCGGCTCCGGCGGGGTCCGGGCCGCGGGTCAGCGGCCGCGACGGGGCTGGTCGAGACCGACGTGGATGCGGGTGCGCTTGCGCTCGACGAGGATGAAGATGGTGCCGAGCAGCCAGAGCGGCAGCTGGGTCAGGAATGCGATGCGGAACGCGTCGAGCGAGTAGGTGGCGGGGGTACCCGCGCCCTGAAGATCCATCGCGATGCCGATGAAGAGGATCGCGAGGAGCCCCGCGAGAAATCCGCCGCCGTTCACGATGCCCGTCGCCGTACTGAGGCGATGGCTGGGGTTGTAGGCGCGCGCGTGGTCGAACGCGATCATCGACGCCGGACCACCGGTGCCCATGGCGAACGCCAGAACCAGCAGAAGCCACAGGGGTGCGGGCCCCGGCCAGGCGGCGACCGCGACCCACGCCGCGACCTGCAGCGCGATGGAGGGGAGCACCAGCATCCGTGACCGACGCATCGGGTGCCGACTCGACAGCGCGCCCATCACCGGGCCGATGACGATGCCGAACAGGACGAACGCGGTGAGCACGAGGGAGGCCTGCGCTGGTTGGAGGCCTTCGCCCGCCGTGAGGAACGGGAAGCCCCACAGGATGACGAAGGCGTTGCCCGCCATCGGGGGCGTGAAGTGCGACCAGAATCCGAGGCGCGTCGCGGGGTGACCCCAGGCCTCGCGAAAACCCTGACGCAGATCCGCCGAGGAACGCACGACGGTGATGGCGCCCGTGTCGGTGTCGACCGTGACGTCGGCCGCGCGGCTCGGCGGGCGGTTGCGGATGATCACGAAAATGAGGACGGCGAACAGCATCCCGAGACCGGCGAGACCGCCGAACGCCACGCTCCACGACGTCGCGTGCAGAAGCGCCGCCAGCGGGATGACCGAGACGATCTGCCCCAGCTGGCCGATGATGCCGGTCATCTGCACGAGGAACGGCGCGCGCTGCGCCGGGAACCAGGTGGCGATCACGCGGAGCACCCCGGGGAAGATCGCCGCGTCACCGGCTCCCAGCAGCACGCGGGCGAAGATGCCGATGCCGACGTCGGACGCGAAGGCCATGACGAGTTGCCCGGCCGCCATCAGCACCATCCCGACGGTCATCACGGGGCGCGCGCCGAACCGGTCGAGCAGCAGCCCGACCGGGATCTGCATGCCGCCGTAGACCGCCAGCTGGATCACGGCGAACATCGACAGGGCCGAGGCATCCGCGTTGAAGCGGGTCGCGGCATCCACTCCCACCGCTGACAGCGAGGTGCGGTTGGTCACCGACAGGATGTAGCCGGCGAGGCCCACCGCCCACACCAGCCACATGCGCCATCCCGGGGCGGGGGCGAGCACGGATGGCGACACGGTTCTTCTCCGTCGAGGCGAGCAGGGGGGTGCTTCCAGCGTAGGCCGAGCGGCCGGGCCGGGCTGCGCGCCGAACGCACGGGTTCTCGCCGAGCGCGCACGGCGTGGGGCCGTGCGCTCGGGCGCGATGGGGATCAGCGCTCGAGGACGACCGCCAGGCCCTGTCCGACACCGATGCAGATCGCGACGACCGCCACACCGCCGCCGCGTCGGGCCAGTTCGTGCGCGGCACGCCCGATGACCCGGCCGCCCGAAGCACCGAGCGGGTGACCGATCGCGAGGGCTCCGCCGTGGATGTTGAGCTTTTCGGGGTCGAGCTCGGTCCAGAGCTTCGCGCAGGCCAGCGACTGCGCGGCGAAGGCCTCGTTCAGCTCGACGAAATCGACGTCGGCCCAGGTGCGGCCGGCACGGGCCAGCGCCCGGTTCGCGGCCTCGACCGGCGCGATGCCGAACACGTCGGGGTCGTTGCCGAATGCGCCCCGCCCCGCGATGCGGGCGAGGGGTTCCGCATCCATCGCCCCCTCCGCTCCCAGAAGCACGGCCGAGGCCCCGTCGTTGATCGGCGACGAATTGCCGGCCGTGACCGACCCGTCGGCGGCGAAGAGCGTCTTGAGCCCGGCGAGCTTCTCGAGCGTGGTGTCTTCGCGGATGCTCTCATCGCGATCCAACGGTGCACCCTCGACCTGCACGATCTCGCCGTCGAAGACACCCGCTGACCACGCGTCCGCGGCTCGGCGGTGGCTCGCGAGGGCGAACGCGTCTTGCTGTGCGCGGGTGATGTCGTACAGACCGGCGAGCTTCTCGGCCGACTCGCCGTTCGAGATCGTCCAGTCTTTCCGGAGGCGCGGATTCACCATGCGCCACCCGATCGCGGTGTTCCACATCGTCGGGTTGCCGACGGCGGGGAACGGCTTCGTCGACTTCTCGACCACGAACGGCGCCCGGCTCATCGACTCGACACCGCCCGTCAGCACGATGTCGGCGTCGCCGGTCTCGATCGCGCGCGACCCCTGGATGACGGCCTCCAACGACGAACCGCAGAGGCGGTTCACCGTGACCCCCGGAACGCTCGACGGGAACCCGGCGAGAAGGGCACCGAATCGGGCGACGTCGCGGTTGTCTTCGCCCGCCTGGTTCGCGTCGCCGAAGATGACGTCGTCGATGCGCGCCGGGTCGAGGCCGGTCCGTGCGACGGATGCTGCCATGACCACCGCGGCGAGGTCGTCGGGGCGAACACCGGAGAGTGCTCCGCCCGCACGGCCGAAGGGGGTGCGAACGGCGTCGTAGATCCAGGTGCTCGGCACGGTCAGTCCTTCGGGTCGGGCGTGAGGGAGAGTCCGAGGATCGCTTCGAGCGATACGACGGTGTTGTCGCCGAAGAGCTCGCGCACCGCGAACCCGTCGGGCGTGACGTCGAAGACGGCGTGGTCGGTGTACACGCGCGACACGCACCCGACGCCGGTGAGCGGGTACGAGCACGACGCGACGAGTTTGGGCTCACCCGCCTTCGTCAGCAGATCGGTCATGACGTAGACGTCTTTCGCTCCGATCGCGAGGTCCATCGCGCCGCCGACGGCGGGGATCGCGCCCGGCTCACCGGTCGACCAGTTGGCGAGGTCGCCGTTCTGGGCGACCTGGAATGCGCCGAGCACGCAGACGTCGAGGTGGCCGCCGCGCATCATCGCGAACGAGTCGGCGTGATGGAAGTAGGCCGCGCCCGCGAGGGCGGTGACGGCCTGCTTGCCGGCGTTGATCAAGTCGGGGTCGACCTCACCCGCTCGGGGAGCCGGGCCCATGCCGAGCAGCCCGTTCTCGGTGTGGAGAAGAATCTCGTCGCCCTCCGGGAGGAAGTTCGCCACGAGCGTCGGGGCCCCAATGCCGAGGTTCACGACCGCACCCTCGGGAATGTCCGCGGCGATGCGCGCCGCGAGGTCGTTGCGCGAGATGCGGGTGGTCATGACGCCTCCTCGGCGGTGTCGACGAGCGGGCGACCCTCGAGGTCGACGCCCCCCACGAACTCTCCGCCGCGCAGCCAGCGCCGTTCGCCGACCGCGACGACCCGGTCGACGAAGATGCCCGGGGTCACCACGGTCTCGGGGTCGAGGTCGCCGAGGGGCACGACCTCGTCGACCTGCACGATGGTCGTGGCGGCCGCGGTCGCCATGATGGGGCCGAAGTTGCGCGCGGTCTCGCGATAGACGAGGTTGCCCCACCGGTCGGCCCGGAGCGCCGAGATCAGGGCGAAGTCGGCGCGGATCGGGTACTCGAGCACGTACCGCCGCCCGTCGATCTCGCGCTCTTCTTTGCCCTCCGCGAGCTGCGTACCGACGCCGGTGGGCGAGAAGAAACCGCCGATCCCGGCGCCCGCCGCGCGGATGCGCTCTGCGAGGTTGCCCTGCGGGACGAGCTCGAGTTCGATCTCGCCCGCGCGGTACAGCCGGTCGAACACCCACGAGTCGGACTGCCGCGGAAAGGAACACACGATCTTGCGAACCTGTCCCGCCGCCAGCAGCGCGGCGAGCCCGGTGTCGCCGTTGCCGGCGTTGTTGTTCACGATCGTCAGCCCGCTCGCACCCGACGCGATGAGTGCGTCGATCAGCTCGACGGGCTGCCCGGCGCGACCGAAGCCGCCGATCATGACCGTCGCACCGTCGGTGATGCCGGCGACGGCGTCTGCGGCATCCGCCAGAACCTTGTCGATCATGCGGAGCCCTCGGCGAAGACCTCGGAGGCGATCCGGTACGCCGTATTGGCCGCCGGGACGCCGCAGTAGATGGCCGACTGCAGGATGACCTCGGAGATCTCGGGGGCGGTCAGACCGTTGCGGAGCGCCGCGCGCAGGTGCATCGCGAGCTCTTCGTGGTGGCCCAGCGCGATGAGCGCCGTGAGCACGGCGATCGAACGCGATCGCCGGTCGAGCCCGGGTCGCGACCAGACGTCGCCCCACGCGTAGCGCGTGATGAGGTCTTGGAAGTCGGCGGTGAACGGGGTCGTCCGGTCGACCGCGCGATCGACGTGCTCGTCGGAGAGCACCTCGCGCCGCACGCGCATGCCCTGGGCATGCCGCTCGGCGTCGCTCGAGCCGTGGTTCGGCGTGGTCATGCGGCCCCCTCGATGCGGTGGAAGAACTCGTTCAGCGCCGACACGACCGCGTCGGGCTGCTCTGCCGGTGGCAGGTGCGCGGCGTCGGCGATGCGGATGCTGCGGCCGTGGCGGACGCCCCGTGCGACTTCGTCGGCTTTGGCCTCGGGGGCCACCTGGTCGTGCTCGCCCCACACCGCGAGCACCGGCGCGGCGATCTCGCCGAGGCGCGGGCGCACGTCGTAGGCGGCGAGCGCCTCGCAGCACGCGGCGTAGCTCTCGTCGTCGGCGTCTTGCAGGGCGTGCAGCAGGCGACCGGTCAGCTCGGGGTCGCGCGCGAGGGAGTCGGGCGCGAACCAGCGTCCGGCCGACGACGCGATGACCGACGACGTCGACTGCGCGCGCACCTGGGCCGCTCGCGCATGCCACGACGCGGGGTCGCCGAGCTGCGCGCCCGAAGCGATGACGGCAGTGGCTTCGACGAGGTCGGGGTGACGGAGCGCGAGTTCGAGGCCGGTGGCTCCGCCGAGCGAGACCCCCGCGTAGCGGATCGGCCGGTCAGACATCCCGCGCGCGAGCCCGGCCACCGCGTCGGCGAGTTCGCCGACGGTGAAGGGGCCGGATGCTGCGGGCGAGGAGCCGTGCCCCGGAAGATCCCACGCGACGACCCGATGGGTGGCGGCCAGGGCGTCGACGGCGTGCTCCCACAGGATCGTCGACGTGCCCAGCGAGGGGCCGAGGAGAAGGAGGGGGGCATCCGCGGGCCCGACGGGCACGGTCGACGCGAGTACGGGGACGCTCACGGCCGACCCTCTCCGGCGAGGCGGTCGACCGCGAAGCCTGCGAGTCCGGTGTAGGCGGCCGGGTCGAGCAGATCGTCGATGTCGAGCCCACCGGCTTCGTCGAGCCCGCGCACCAGATCGCCGAGGTCGGCGCCGCCTGCGGCCTCGCGGATCAGCGCGGCGAACCTCTCGCGCCCGATCAGAGGGATGAGCGCGATCCCGAGGCGCTCGCTCACGATCAGGCCACTCGTGAGGGCGAGGTTGCGGGCCACCGCGTCGCGATCGACCCTCAACCCCTCGGCGAGGGTCGCACCGTGGGCAGCTGCCCCGAGGGCGAGACGCAGCGCCTCGCGCAGCGTGGGCCACTCGGCGTGCCACGCCCCGTCGGGCCGTTCGTCGCCCGCGAGCGCGGCGGCGAGATGCAGGGTCGCTCCGAGCTGCGGTGCGCGGAGCGCTGCCGAGCGGATCAGCACCGAGGCGACGGGGTTCGCCTTCTGCGGCATGGCCGACGACCCGCCGCCGCTCGCCTCTGCCAGTTCGCCGATCTCGGTGCGGCCGAGCGTGGCGATGTCGGTGGCGAGAACGCCGAGGGCGTCGATCGCCTGCACGAGCGCATCGCCGAGCTCGGTGACCGGCCAGCGCGTCGTGTGCCACGGGTCGTCCGCCGGCCGGAGCCCCAGCTCGACGGCGTAGGCGGCGGGCAGAGCGGCCGCCCGCGCGGTGCCGAGGTCGGCGACGAAGGCGGCGAGGGTGCCCGCGGCCCCGCCGAGCTGCACCGGGAGTTCGCCCCGCGCGGCCGCGAGCCGGTCGATGGCACGGCGGATGCCGCGGACCCACGCCGCCGCGCGCGCGCCGACCGTCGTCGGCACCGCGTGCTGGGTGAGGGTACGGGCCGCGGCCACGACGTCGCGGTTGGTCTCGGCGAACGCCGTGAGCGCGGCGTCGGCGCGCTCGAGATCGGCGAGCACCCGGCCGGCGGCCCCGAGACAGACCAGCAGCAGCGCGTTGTCGAGGATGTCTTGGCTCGTCGCTCCGCGGTGCACCCACTCCCGTGTGCGCGGGGGGACCCGTTCCTTCAGCAACGCCACGAGCGGGACCACCGGGTTTCCGGCGCCCACGGCCGCCGCGGCGAGGGCAGCCGGCTGGAGGCCGTGCCCGCGGCATCCGCTCCCCCGGTCGATCCATCCGAGCGCCCCCGACACCTCATCGGCGATATCTGCGGGGGCTGCCCCGACCGCGGCGAGCGCGCGTACGAGGCCGACCTCGGCGGCCACGAGCGCGTCGAGCACGGCAGCATCCGACACCGCCTCGTCATGCCCCGCGCTCACCGGAGAGAGGAGGCCGACGTCGAAGGGGGGCGGGTCAGAAGGCAAGGAAGACGGTCTCCTTCTCGCCCTGCAGCCGGATGTCGTGCCGGAGGTGACCCTCGGGCGTGCGGGTCGCGATGAGCGTAGCGCGGTCGCCCTCGTCGAGGGAGGCGAGGAGCGGGTCGGCGTCGAGTTCTGCGGCGTTCTCGGGCAGGTAGATGCGAGTGTGCAGCTTGTCGGGGAGGCCCCGCGCGAAGACGACCACCGCGAAGAACGGCGCCTTACCCGGGGCAGCGCCCGGGTTGCGGGTCCAGAACTCGAAGCGCCCCTCGTCGGTCGTGAACGATCGCCCGAACCCCGTGAACGTGTGGTCGTCGCGGCGCCGCGCACCCCGCTCGCGAGAGACAGAGCCGTCGGTGTCGGCGCCCCAGATCTCGATGCAGGCGTCGGGGATCGGCGCGCCGGCTCCGTCGAGGAGCGTGCCCCCGACCACGATCGCGCCGGGCGAATGGGGGAACGCGACCTCGTGCATCTTCGGGTACTGCAATCCGAAGGCGAAGAACGGGCCGATGGTCTGCCCGGCCGTGGCTTCGAGGGGCGGTGCGCCGCGTCGCGCGCGGGCGTTGCTCGTGTCGGTCATCAGTGCTCTCCCTCGGGCTCGAACCAGGTGGCATCCGGGCCGTCGACGACGATGTCCCAGCGGTAGCCCATCGAGAACTCCGGCACGGTGAGGTCGTGGTCGTACGCCGAGATCAGACGGTCACGGTCGCTCTGGCGGCGGATGGTGTTGTAGATCGGATCGAGCGCGAAGAGCGGGTCTCCGGGGAAGTACATCTGCGTGATGACGCGCTGCGTGAACCCCGAGCCGAACAGCGAGAAGTGGATGTGTGCCGGACGCCACGCGTTGACGTGGTTCTTCCACGGGTAGGGGCCCGGCTTGATCGTGGTGAACGAGTACTCGCCCGCATCGTTCGTGACGGTGCGGCCGGCGCCGGTGAAGTGCGGATCGAGAGGGGCCGGATGCTGATCCCTCTGGTGGATGTAACGACCGGCGGCATTCGCCTGCCACACCTCCACGAGCTGATTCGCCAGGGGGCGGCCCCAGCTGTCGAGGACGCGACCGGTGACGGTGATGCGCTCGCCCTGCGGTTCGCCCCGGTGCTGCAGGGTGAGGTCGGCCTCGATCGCCGCGACGTCGCGCTGGCCGTACGCCGGTGAGAACAGCTCGATCGTCTCGGGGTCGACGAGGCGGGGGTTCTTCGTGGGGTGGCGCAAGACGCTCGAGCGGTAGGGCGCGAAGTCGATCAGCGTCCGCGGGAGCGACTCGCCGGACTGCTCTCGCGCCTCGGCGTCGGCGTGCTGGGCGGCGATCTCGGCCGTGATCTCGCGTTGCGTCGGCATGTCGGGCGAGGCCAGCAGCGACTCCGGCGCGGCGGCCGTCGGCTCGAGGACGACGCTCGAGGCGAATGCCTCGTCGCCGCGCGACTCGGCTTCGGGAGCGGTCATGGTGTCTCCTTCGACGATCCAGACGGGTGGGTTCTGCTCAGGGTCGCACCGGATGCGACCTGCGCAGCATCCGAATTCCCACTCAGCGAGATTGACCGCACCGCCGCCGCTTTCGCTCCCCTGTCACGAATGGCGAGTTGGTCCCACCGATTGCGACAGGGGAAACGCCGCGCGCCTCGTTCCCCTGTCACGAATGGCGAGGTCGTCCCACCGTTTGCGACAGGGGAGGGTGCATGCGGGATCAGGGCAGACAGAGGGTGGGCGGGAGGGCTCAGGGCATCGGGAGCGCGGAGGGCTCAGTGAGATTCAGGGTGCCGGAGAGCGCGGGTGAGGTCTTTCGCGGTCTGCATCACGAGAGGGGCGAGACGGCGCTCGTCGAGGGCCTCGCCCAGATGCGCCACGATGCCGAGCGCCGCCGGGGGCAGCCCCGGCACCGAGCCGAGGGCGGCGGCGACGGAGAAGTTGCCGAGGGTCATCTCCTCGCGGGTGGTCGCGTACCCCCGCGCCCGCGCACGCTCGATATCGGCGCGAAGATGCACGGGGTCGGTGATCGACAGGCGCGTCTCGAGTTCGAGCGGCGCAGCCAGGTAGTCGTCGAGCCAGGGATCGTCGCGGGTGGCGAGCAGCGCTTTGCCCACCCCGGTCGCGTGGAGCGGGTGCCGCCCGCCGCTCCGGCTGATCGTCGGAACCGAGGCGCGTCCCGTGATGCGGCCCACGAAGATGGCGGATGCGGCGGCCGGCGTCGGGTCGTCGAGCACCGCGAGGTGCACGTTCTCGCCGGTGGCCTCGTACAGCCGCACCATGTGCGGCAGCGCCGTCTCGCGCAGCTGCGCCGCGAGCGGCGACAGTTCGCCGATCTCCCACAGGCGGGCGCCGACCGCGTAATGATGCCCGGGGGTGCGCGTCAGCATCCCCTCGTCGAGCATCATCGCGATGAGCCGGTGCACCGTCGAGAGGGCGAGCCCCGAGCGTTCGGCGAGCTGGCTCGCGGTGAGCTGCGGATCGTCTTCGGTGAACGCACCGAGGAGGCCCATCGCCCGTCGCAGCACCCCGTCGGTCATCGCGTCCTCCTCCGGCGAGGCTACCGGGGGAAGCCGCCGAACCTCGAAGCCCGGGCGACGGCCCCGCGCTCCGGTGGCGGTCTGACGGGGAGTGGCTACGCCGCCCTCTTCGCGCGGAGGCCCCGATCGATGAATTCGATGGCCCAGGCGAAGCTGTCGTCGACATCGGTGTTCAGCTGAAAACCGTCGGCCGCCTCGAGAGTGGCGAAGCCGTGCAGGATGCTGCGCAGCATCCGCAGTGCGGGGACGCGGTCGTCGGCGGCGAGCCGGTAGCCGTGCAACGCGGCGGCGAGGGCGGTGAGGGTCTGCTCGACCGCCGGCGCGAACGGATCGTCGGCGTCCCGGGCGCGCGCGCCGGTCGTCGCGGCGTACCGTCCGGGATGCGCGCTCACGTAGGCGCGGAGCGCCTGCGCCGCGGCGGCGAGAGCCTCCCCGCCCGCACGGCCCTGCGTGGCGTCGCGCACCGTGTCGCCCACTTCGGTCGCGCCGAGGACGGCGATGCGGTGGGTGAGGGCGGCCAGACCGTCGACGTGCTTATAGAGCGAGGGGGCCTTCACCCCGAGCCGGTCGGCCACGGCGATCATGCTCAGCCGGTCGAGGCCGATCTCGTCGGCGAGGCAGGCCCCGGCCTCGGTGACGACCGCCGCATCGAGACCGGCCCTAGGCATCGCCGGCCGGCATCGTCGGGGCGAGGGTCTTGGCGAGGAACGGCAGAAGCACCGCGACGAGTCGGTCGGGGGTCTCGGCGTGCGGGTAGTGGCCCGCGCCGTCGATGACGGCGAGCTCGCCGAGTCCGGTCGGGAGGTCGGCGATGATCCGCTCACCCTCGGCCCGCGGGTCGGCCCAGTCGGGATCGGCGCTGCCCTCGACGATGAGCACGGGGCACCGCACGTTCGCCAACTGGGCGCCGGCGTCGGCGGGGGTGGTCTTCGTCATGGCGTGCAGCACCCGCATCCGCTCGGGTCGGGTGAGAGCGGTTTCGATCCGCGCACGCTCGCTGCTCCAGTCGGCGGGCTTCGCGGGGATCGCCAGGTCGAGGTAGGCCAGCCACGCTTTCAGGCTGCCGGTCATCATGACCTTCGCGAGCTCGACGGTGCCCGCCCGGTGCGCTTTGACCCGCAGGAGTCCGGCGAAGTCCATGGACTGCTTGCGCGTGAAGGGGGCGATTTCTGCGAGACCGACGATCAGCTCGGGCGCGGTGGCGGCGGCGATCGTCGCGGCACCGCCGCTGATCGACTGGCCGACGATCACCGCGGGGCCACCGAGATGGCGGACGAGCGCGACCAGGTCACCGGCGATGTCGGTGCGGCTGTACCCCGCCCAGTCGGTGCTCGACTCGCCGCACCCGCGGATGTCGACGTTGGCGACGCGATACCCCGCCGCAACGAGGGCGGGAACGATGAAACGGTAGGAGTTTCGGCTGTCGCCCATGCCGTGGGCGAGCACGACCAGCGGGCCTTCGCCGGTCAGGTCGTAGGCGATGGTGCCGCCGTCGAGGGGGAGGAACTGTGTCGGGCTGGTGGGCTGGCTAAGTGTCATAGCTTTAAGCTAAGGGCATTAGCCGCCCAGGTCAAGAAGTTTTTCGATCGCGGTGCGATTCGGTCGAGCGGCACCCGATGACCAAGCTGGGAGGATGACGACCTTCACCATCGACGGCGGGGCGGTGCGCGACATCGGTGCGCTCTACGACGAGCTGAACCGCGTGTTCATGACGGGCGAAGACTGGCGGCTCGGTGCCAGCCTCGATGCGCTGAACGACCTGCTTCACGGCGGGTTCGGTGCGCTCCACGGCGCCGATGACGTGCGCGTCGTCTGGAACGACCACGAAACCAGCCGCCGCGCGCTCGGGCCCGCCGCCACCATCGAGTACTACCGAGAGAAGCTGCGCCATCCCGAGACGTACTCGGCGCGGCATTTCCGCTCGTTGCTGCAAGACCTGGAGGCGGGTCGGGGCGCGACCTATTTCGACGTCGTGCTCGAGGTGTTCGCCGATCACCCCGAGATCGAGCTCATCCTCGCCTGACACCGCTCGGCCCGCCCGAGCCTCCCATCAGGTGAGAATGACCGCGGCGATGGGCGCCGGTCGCGTCAGAGTGGTCGACAGCATCCGCACCTCGCCGACCGCGAGGAGACGTCGAAGGAGACGCCATGACCCGAGTCGAACGCACCCGCGTCGCGATCGTGGGGGCGGGGCCTGCCGGCCTGCTGCTGTCGCACCTGCTCGCCGCCTCCGGCATCGAATCGGTCGTGGTCGACCGGCGCTCGCGCGAAGAGATCGAGAACACCATCCGCGCGGGAATCCTCGAGCAGGGAACGGTCGATCTGCTCGTCGAAACCGGCGCCTCGACGAGGGTGCTCACCGACGGCAACCGGCACGACGGTATCGAGCTCTGGTTCGACGGCGAAGGGCACCGCATCGACTTCCCCTCGCTGGTGGGCCGGAGCGTCTGGCTCTACCCCCAGCACGAGGTGCTGCGCGACCTGGTCGCCGCGCGCCTGTCAGCGGGCCAAGACCTGCGCCTCGAAGCCACCGTCGAACGCGTCGATGACGCTGCCACGACGCGACCGCGGGTAATTGGAACGGATGCTGAGGGCCGCCCGTTCGAGATCGAGGCGGATTTCGTCGTGGGTGCCGATGGATCTCGGTCGGCCGTGCGGTCGGCGGTCACCGAAGGGACGCGGGGAGATCTGTTCCGCGAGTACCCCTTCGCGTGGTTCGGCATCCTCTGCGAAGCGCCACCGAGCTCGGACGAACTCATCTACAGCAACTCCCCCGACGGTTTCGCGCTCATCAGTCAGCGCAGCGCCACCGTGCAGCGCATGTATTTCCAGTGCGATCCCGAGACCGACCCCGAGGCGCTCTCGGAGGCGCAGATCTGGGACGAACTGCGAATGAGGGTGCCCGGCACCACGCTGACCGAGGGTCCGATCTTCCAGCGCGACGTACTGCGGTTCCGCAGCTTCGTCGCGCCGCACCTGCGCCGCGGGCGGGCAGCCCTCGTGGGCGATGCCGCCCACACCGTTCCGCCGACCGGCGCGAAGGGCATGAACCTCGCGATCGCCGACGTGGTACTGCTGCACCGTGCTCTCGTGGAGCTGCTGCGGGGCGGCGACGAGCGCCCGCTCGACGCCTACGAAGAGACCGCGATCCGCCGCATCTGGAAGGCCCAGCACTTCTCGTGGTGGATGACGACGATGCTGCACTCGACCCCCGACGCCACCGAATTCGACCGACGTCGACAGCTCGGCGAGCTGCGTTCGGTGATCGAATCCGAAGCGGGGCGCACCTACCTCGCCGAGGCCTACACCGGGTGGCCGTTCGAGACCGGGCTCGGATGACGCGCACTCGAACCCGGCGCAGCATCCGCCCCACCCGGGGTAGAGTCCGACGATCGTGACCACTTCTCCGCCGCGTCCTCCGGCCCGCCGCGGTCTCGGCATCGCGCTCCTCATCTGCGCGGTGTGCGTCATCGCGGCGAACATGCGCACCACGATCACCGGCGTGGGGCCGCTCCTCGACCAGATCGCCGACGACCAGGGCACGAGCACCGCCGCTCTCGGCGCGCTGGCCTCTGTACCGCTCATCACCTGGGGCATCGTGTCGCCGGCCACCCACGCGCTCTCGACCCGCTTCGGCATGTCGCGGGTCGTGCTCGTCTCGCTCATCGCGCTGGGGGTCGGAACCGCGTGGCGCTCCTGGCCCGGGTCGGGCGTGAACCTGTGGCTGGGTACGATCTTCATCGGCGCGGCCCTGGCGGTCGCGAACGTGCTCATGCCCGCGGTCATCAAGCGTGACTTCGGCACGCGGGTACCGCTCATGATGGGCCTGTACACCGCGCTCCTCGGAGGGTTCGGCGCCATCGCGTCGGGCGTGGTCGTACCCGTCTCGCTCGCCGCCGGAGGGGGCGCCGACGGGTGGCGTGTCGCCCTCGCCAGCACCGCCGCTCTGCTGCCGATCGCCATCGCGCTGTGGATGTGGGCCATGGCCGACACGCGCCGACGGGCCGGACACCCCCCGACCCCGCGCCCGCCCCAGACGGACGGCGCGACCCGGCGGCGCGGAACCGGCATCTGGCGCGATCCCGTCGCCTGGCTCGTGGCGGCCTACATGGCGCTGCAGTCGGCGTTCTTCTACATGCTCGTGACCTGGCTCGCCCCGTTCGCCGTCTCGCACGGCCGCACGGCCGTCGCCGCCGGGTTCGACACCATGATCTTCCAGATCATGACGGTCGTCGGTTCGCTTCTCGTGCCCCTCCTGCTGCGCGGCCGGGCCCGCCGGTGGGTGCCCGCCGCGCTTCCGCTCGCCACCGTCGTCGGCGTCGTGGGGCTGCTCGTCGCGCCCGATGCGCTCACCGCCTGGGCGTTGTTCGCGGGCTTGGGTGCCGGAGCCTCGCTCAACATGTCGCTGACCCTCATGGCCGAGCGCGCGCGCGATTCGGTGGCGTCATCGGCTCTCTCGGGCATGTCGCAGTCGGTCGGCTACCTCTTCGCCGCCCTCGGGCCACCGGTCTTCGGGGCCCTGCACGGCATCGACGGACAGTGGATGCTGTCGCTCCTCGTTCTGCTCGCCGTTCCGCTCGCGCAGGTCGCCGTGGGTGCCGCCGTCGGCCGTGAGCGGTTCGTTCTCGAGCGGGTCTGAGCGACGGCGCCCGCCGTCGTCAGCCGACGACGCGCGCCCAGGTCTGCACGTCGTCGAGCAGCTCCACCACCCGTTCGACGGCGGTTTCGAGCTCCGGGCCCGAACCGCCCTGCTCGGCGGCGAGGCGGGCAGCGCGCAGGGCGAAGCCCAGCTCGTCGTCGCCGGTCGATCCTGCGGCCACCAAGATCCGGTCGAACGGATGATGGTAGAAACCCGAATCGGCGATGAAGGTCTCGACGCCGCCGACCAGCTGCAGGCTGCGTCGCAGATCGAGGAGCACGACCGCGTTGCGCGCCCAGTCCGGCAGACCGCGAAATTGCGGGCTCGCAGCGAAGTCAGCGGGCTGGGAAGGGCGAACGAACCAGATGAACGACAGCGCATCCGCGCGATCGTCGATTTCTGCGAGCGTCGTCGCCGTCAGTCGCACCCGATCAGCGGCGACACGACGCTCCATGCCGAGCACGTCGTCGCCCGACGCGTGCACCGAGTCGAGCATCACGGCGATGGCGGACTGGGCGGCAGCTGCTCTCGACACGACGGGGGGTTCGTGTTCCGACTCTTCTGCCGATCGCACCCGTGCGCGCACCACCAGGTACGCGACGCCGAGCACCACGGGAACGAGTGCGCTCACCCCGATCGCGAGTGCGACGATCGTGCCGATCGC
Organism: Microbacterium shimangi; assembly: GCF_043556445.1. Lineage (NCBI taxonomy): Bacteria > Bacillati > Actinomycetota > Actinomycetes > Micrococcales > Microbacteriaceae > Microbacterium > Microbacterium shimangi. The sequence goes on along the minus strand of NZ_JBIGII010000003.1, from coordinate 952,693 downwards.
TGACGACATCCATCCCGGCACGCCCCCGCCCATGATGAACATGACCGCGAGCACACCGATCGCGGTGAACAGCCACCCCAGCGCACTCAGCGCCGCGCGGCGCAGGATCCTCATGCGCGAGGCCCCGCGAGATGAGCCGAGGCCGCTCACTCCGGTGCGGTGAGAGACCAGAGGTGGTCGACGCCGTTCTCCACCGCCACGACGGCGACGTTCTGGCTGAGGTCCGAACGATCGAAGAGCTGCGTGGCGCACGCGCTCACACCGAAACGTTCCTGGAACCACTGCGAGAGCGGACGCGAGCTCATCCCCTGCCAGAGGAAGAAGGCGGCCTGCTTCTTGTCGCGCTCCTTGTACGTCGCCTTCTCGTCCGCGCGGGTCAGGTCGACGGGGAGCGCCGTATCGATCGCGACCGCTATCGCGGCAACGTCGGGAGTCGTCGTCGCGGGGTCCCAGAACACCCGGATGACGAAGCCCGTGCCCGATCCCCCGGGAGCACGAAAGCCGCGATACGAACCGACGTAGCGCTGGTCGGCGCGACTCCACAGATCGAACGCAGCCTTCGCCTGCTTCTTCGCACCGAGGATCTTCGGCTGATCGGTGAGGGCGAGAAGAGCCTCGGGGGAAGTCAGAGAAGAGGCGATCTGAGCGTGGTCCGGCATGAAAGGTCCTTCGGTCGTCGGCGCAATCGTGGCCCCATACTAGGGACTCCGTGTGGTCGCGGATGAAGCGGGGGCCTCCTCCACCGCGGCGCGGAGCCCATCGAGCAGGGGCATCCGGCCGATGACCCCTACCATCGAGGGGTCATGACGTCGCCCGCTGATCTGCCGCCCGCGCCGCTGTGGCGACGCCTGCTCGGCAGCGCCTTCGTCTGGGCGGCGGGGTGCGCGGCCGTCGCCCTGCCCTTCTTCGTCGTCGGTCAGGGGCTCGAGTTCGTCCCCTTCCTGCTTGCTCTGGCGGCGGGGTGGCTCGCCGGCATCGGCTTCACGAACGCGACGTTCCGGATGCAGCCCCCGCGACGAGGCGTCGCCCTGCATGCCGCCGTCGCGGTGGTGACCGCCGTTCTCGCCGCGTGGAGCCTGGGACCGGCGGCAGAGCTGCTGTCGGGTCAGCCCGCCCCCGTGCGCGGGCTGACCCTCTTCCTGCAGCTGTGCGCGGTGACCGGCGTGTGCTGGATCTGGCTCGGCCTCGTCGTCCGCGGGCTCGCCGCCCTGCCGAACAGCACACCGCGAAGGTGAGCGAACGGGGTCCCGCTCCCCTCAGAGCGGGTACTGCCCCGGTTCGCGACGCAGGGTGATCCATCTGGTTTCGGTGAAGGCGTCGATGTTGGCCTCGGCGCCGCCGTGCCGTGACCCCGTGCCCGACGCGCCGACCCCACCGAACGGCGCGTTCGCCTCGTCGTTGACGGTCTGGTCGTTGATGTGCACGATCCCGGTCGGAATGCGCTGCGCAAGCTCGAGCGCGGCCATCGCGTCGCGGCTGACGATGCCGAGCGCGAGTCCGTAATCGGTCTCGGCGGCGAGCTCGACCGCCTCGTCGTCGGTTGCGAAGGGCACGACCGAGGCGACCGGGCCGAAGACCTCGTCGCAATACGCGGCGGCGTCACGGGGCGTGTTCGCCAGAACGGTCGGGCGATAGAACAGCCCGTCGTACGAACCACCCGCGGCGAGCGTCGCGCCCTGCGCGACAGCGTCTTGCACCAGCGTGTGGACGCGATCGCGCTGCACCTCATCGATGAGCGGTCCGAGATGCACCGGACCCGCCGCCGGGTCGCCGACGATCATCGAATCGGCCTTCGCGGCGAGCTTCGCCACGTACTCGTCGAACAGCGATTCGTGCACGATGTGGCGCCCGACCGTCATGCAGATCTGGCCCTGGTGCAGGAACGCACCCCACGTGGCGAGGTTCACCGCCTGATCGACGTCGGCGTCGGCGCGCACGAGAAACGCGGAGTTGCCGCCGAGTTCGAGGTGCGCGCGCTTGAGGTGACGCCCGGCGAGCTCGCCGACGATGCGCCCGGCCCTCGTCGATCCGGTGAACGCGATCACGCGAACGCGCGGGTGCGTGACGAGGGCCTCGCCCACCTCGGCGCCTCCCGGGACGAGCTGCAAGAGGCCCGGCGGGAGCCCCGCCTCTTCGAAGATGCGCACCATCGCGACGCCGCCGGTCATGACCGTTCGCGGATCGGGTTTCAGCAGCACCGCGTTGCCCAGAGCGAGAGCCGGCGCGACCGCGCGGATGCCGAGGATGAGCGGCACGTTGAAGGGCGAGATCACCGCGACGACGCCGACGGGCACACGCTGGGCGAGCGACAGGCGCGGTTCGGCGCTCGAGAGGATCGTGCCCTGCGGTGCCGACGGCAGCGTCGCCGCTTCGTAGCACTCCTCGGCCGTGACGTGCAGTGCGAAACCGGCGAGCGGGGGGATCGCCCCGACCTCGCGGATGTTCCAGCCCATGATCTCGTCGGCGTGCTTCTCCCACAGCGCTCCCGCGCGCCGGAGCACGGCCGCGCGGGCGGGGTGCGGGGTGGCGGCCCACGCCTTCTGCGCGACGGCTGCCGATTCGGCGGCACGCGCCACGTCGTCGACCGACGCGAGACCGACGGTCGCGATGGTCTCACCTGTCGCGGGGGCGACGGATGCTGCGTCACCGCCGCCGCCCGGCACCCACGCGCCGTCGAGGTAGATCTTGCCGGCCGTCGTCTTCTCGTCGATGAGGCGTTCATCGACCTCGGTGATGGTGGACATCTTCGTTCCCTTCATCGGTGGACCTGCTAAACGGTGGCGCCTCGCGCTCGTCGCTGCGCCCGCCGCCCGGCGGTGCTGTCCGACCAACCGCGGCGGATCACACGCAGGGCGTCTTCGGCGAGCCCCCTGCCATCTTCGAACGGCGACCGCCAGATCGCCAACATGTCGGCGACGGGTTCGATGAGCCCGCCGCGCGAGAAGGCCTCGACCCCCCACCGCCCGTCGTAGCCGTCATCGATCGCCCGGCTGACGAGCACCGGCAGGTCGATGGCACCGCCCGAGAGAAAGCCTCGGCCGGACTGCCCGAGTTCGAGATAGGCCAGCCGAGGCAGCGCGGTACGGATCGCGGCGGCGAGGTCGGCCTCCTCCACCGCCATGTGGAAGGTGTCGAGGTGGATGCGCAGGTGTTCCGAGCCGCTCCGCTCGGCCAACTCCATCGCCTGGGCGGCGGTGTTGACCAACGACGTCTCGTACCTGTTCAGCACTTCGAAGGTCATCACGATCCCTCGCTCGTGCGCGTAGTCGGCGACCCTCCCCACGGCGCGCGCCGAGCGGTCGCGTCGCTGTGCGCTCACGGGCGCCGTGGGGTGGGAGAAGAGCCCATACGGGACGCCGTTCATCTGGTCGCCGCCGAGCGCCGCCGTCAGATCCACCGTTGCCCGAAGAGCCGCCTCACCCGCCGCCGCCTCGTCGGGATCCTCCGACGAGACATCGGCACCGGGCCACTGTCCCGCGATCGTGATGGGCGCGATCCCGCTGCCCGCGAAGAGCGCGCGAAGCGCTGCAGCATCCGTCGCCCCGCTGTCGAGGGGAGGAAGCACCGCCCGCCGATACCCCAGACCCGCGAGGGTGCGGAGCGCCTCGCCGAGCGCGCGCGGCTCGACGTCGGCCACGAGCACGTTGACGTGACACGCGAGGTCGAGATCGAGCTCCAGGTCGGGGTTCATGTCAGAAGGTCGGAAGGTCGAGCCGCTGCTTGAAGACCGAGTACCCGTCATCGACGTGGACGACCGTGCCGTTGATGACGTTCGCTTCGTCGGAGGCGAGGAACGCCACCACGTCGGCGATCTCGGACGGAGCGGTCATCTTGTTGCGCAGCTGCTCGCTGGCGAAGGTCTCTTTCAACTCGTCGCTGAACTGATTGATGATCGCGGTGCCGACACGGCCGGGGGTGATCGCCACCGCGCGGATGCCGTACTGCGCGAGCTCATAGGCGGCCGAGCGGGTGAACGAGATCACGGCGGCCTTGGCCGCACTGTAGGTGAACGACAGCTCGGCCGCCTGCTCGCCGTAGATCGAAGAGGTACTGATGATCACGCCGGGGGTGCCCTGGTCGCGGAACCGGCGGCCGGCCGCGAGGATGCCGTAGTAGACGCCGTCCTGGTCGATGCGGATCATCGGGTCATAGTCGACGGCCGGGTCGTGGTCGAGGAGCGGCTTACCGCCGGCGATACCGGCGTTGTTGAAGATGACGTCGAGCTTGCCGAAGACGCGGGCGGCTTCGGCGACCATCGCCTCGACCTCGGCGAACACCGACACGTCGACCTGGAAGGCAGCGGTCGCCCCGTCGAAGCCGGCCGCGGTGATCTCGTCCACCGCCTGCTGCGCCCGGTCGAGGGCGATGTCGGCGATCAACACCTTCGCGCCCTCGCGCACGAACTTCTCGACGGTCGCGCGACCGATCCCGCTGGCGCCGCCGGTGATGACGGCTACTTTGCCTTCCAAACGCATGGTGTTCCTTTCACGAAAGAGGTGCGGGGGCGGGCGATGGCGCGCCCGCCCCCGCGGGGGATCCGTCAGAGCTTGTCGGACGGGGTGATGTCGGCGGCGTTCGCCTTGTCGACGAGGGTCGTGCCGACGGCGTCGAAGTTGCTCGACGGCATCGTTCCGTCCTCCTGGTAGGCGACCATCGCCTCGACCACCGTGTCGAGAATGCTCGGCCACGGCTGCTCGACCGTGGCGAGGAACGTGCCGCCCGATTCGATGGCCGCGATCGCCTCGCTGGTCGCATCGACGCCCGTGACGACAGCATCCGATCCGGCCTCGGTGAGCGCCTGCGACGCACCGAGGGCGGCGTCGTCCCAGCCGACCCATACCGCGTCGAGGCCGCCGGGGTTCGCCTGCAGGTAGTCCTGCACGAGGCTCAGCGCCTCGGTGCGTCCGGTCGCGGGTGACGTCACCTTCTGGATGGACCCGCCGGCGATGTTCGCACCCGCCTCTTCGAAGGCGTCCGCGGCGAGACCGGCCCGCATGCGGATGCCGGGGTGGGGGTCGTGGCCGATGACCATGATGTTCTTGCCCTCGAGGCCGCCCAGCGTCGTGTCGATCTCGTCGACCGTCTGGTCGACGATCCCCTGCTGGTCGGCGGTGATGTTCAGCACGAAGCCGTCGGTCGCCTCGGTGCCGGCGTCCATCGCGAACATCGGGATGTCGGCGTCTTTCGCGGCGGTGATGATCGAGCTGATCGAGGCGTAGTCGGTGTAGCCGTTGAAGATGGCGTCGGCGCCCTGTCCGATGGCACTCTCGACGGCCGGGTTCATCTTCTGGAAGTCGAAGTCGCCCTGGATCATGGTGAGATCCCAACCGAGCTCGTCGGCCTTCTCCTGGACGGCCTTGACCCACCAGGCGCCGACCGGGGTCTGGTTGCCCGACGTGAAAGCGATGACCTTGAACGTGTCGTCGCCGGCGGCGCCGCCGCCTCCGCCGCTCGAGCATCCGGTCAGGGTCAGTGCCGCGACGGCGGCCGCGGCCGCGAGGGCCTTGATACGTGTACGCATTGTCCACTCCTTTGTTGTCATTGCGTGTGGTGCTGATGGTGCTCCGGGCGGGTGGCCCCGCCCGGTTTCGGGGAAAGCAGGTGCCGCTATCGCTCTCGGCTCTTGAACGACGACAGGGTGACGGCGGCGATGATGATGAGACCGGTGACGACCTGCTGCACGTAGGCGTTGACACCGAGGATGTTGAGCCCGTTGCTCATCACGCCGATGATCGCGACGCCCACGACCGTGCCGATGATGTTCGCGGCTCCCGAACGAACGACCGTCATGCCGAGGAAGACCGCGGCCACCGAGAAGAGAAGGTTGTCTTCGCCCTGCACGGCGCTTGCACTGCCGAGGCGGGCTGCCAGCAGAATGCCGCCTACGGCCGAGACGAGACCCGCGAACGCGAAGGCGAGAAGCCTCGCCCGTCGCACGTTCACACCCGACAGTCGCGAGACCTCGACGTTGCCGCCGGTCGCGTACCAGCGACGCCCGAGGGTCGTGTATTTGAGGACGAACCAGAGGATGAGCAGAATCGCGATCGCGAAGAAGACCGGGAGCGGGATCTCGAGGAACCTGCCCTGCCCGAGTGCGTTGAACTCGGGCGGCAGGTTGAAGAGCGTCGTCCCCTCGGTGACGAGGTAGGCGAGGCCCGTCACCGAAGTCAATGTCGCCAGCGTGGCGACGAAGGCCGAGAGGTTCAGATAGGCGACGAGCAGTCCGTTCGCGATACCGATGAGAAGCCCTACGGCGAGCGCGATGAGGATCGCCAGCGTCACCGGCATGCCGTCGAGCATGAGGGATGCGGCGACCGCGCCCGCCAGCGCGGACGTCGCCGCGACAGAGAGGTCGAAGTCTCCGACGACCATGACGAGCGACTGCGCCCCCGCGATGATGGCGAGGATCGCCACCTGGTAGAGGATGTTGCGCACGTTCGTGAACGTGAGGAACACGTCGGGCCGCATGATGAAGAAGAAGACGACCAGCACCACCAGTGCGAGCACGGTTCCGCTGGACAGCAGCGACTGCCCCACGGAGCGGCGGGGGACTGCTCGGGTGCGAGAGGTGTCTTCCAGCCCCGGGTTCTGCGTCGTGGTCATGAGTGGGCCTTTCCGTAGCAGTAGGACAAGAGGACTTCTTCGTCCGCCCCTTCGGCGGGCACGTCGCCGGCGATCCGGCCTTCGTGCATGATCAAGACGCGGTCGCACATCCCGATGAGTTCGGGAAGCTCCGAACTGACCGCGATGACGGTCGTCCCGCCCGCCACGAGTTGACGGATCAGGCGGTAGATCTCGGCCTTCGTGCCGACGTCGATCCCCCGGGTCGGTTCGTCGAGCAGAAGCACCTGGGGGCTCCGCGCGAGCATCTTGGCCAGGACGACCTTCTGCTGGTTGCCGCCCGAGAGCTCACCCACCGGCTGCCGGGAACTGCGCGCCTTGATCTGGAGGTCGGCCATTCCGCGCGTGACGATGTCGGAGATCTTCGCGCCCGACACCATGCCGAAGGAGCTGACCCCGGGGATGTTCGCCACCGCGATGTTGTCGCGGATGGTGCTGCCGAGGATCACACCCTGCGTACGGCGTTCCTCGGGGACGAGCGCGATACCCGCGTCGAGCGCGCGACCGACGCTGGGCGCCGGCCGCAGGGTCTTCGTGCCCACGGTGACGGTGCCGCCCGCGCGCTTCTGCGCTCCGGCGAGAATGCGCAGCAGCTCGCTGCGGCCAGCGCCGGCGAGGCCGCCGATCCCCAGCACCTCACCGCGGTGTGCGACGAACGAGACGTCTTTCACGCGCCGGCCCTGCAGATTCTCCACCCGCAGCGCGACCTCGGTGCCGACCGGTGTCCGCTCGGGATAGAGATCGCCGCTCGGGCGCCCCACCATGTTCGAGATGACTTCTTCGATGTGCGAGTCGACGACGTCCTTCGTCAGGATCGTCTCACCGTTGCGCATGATCGTCAGACGATCGCAGAGCTCGAAGACCTCCTCGAGACGGTGCGAAACGTAGACGATCGCCACCCCTTCGTCGCGGAGTCGACGCAGCACCGAGAACAGCTCGGAGATCTCGGTGTCGGTGAGCGACGCCGTCGGCTCGTCCAGGATCAGCACCTGGGCATCCGTGGCGAGGGCGCGCGCGAACGCGACCATCGTCTGCTGCACGGGAGACAGCTCCCCCGCGAGCTTGCCGAGCGGGATCTTCTGATGAATGCGTTCGAGCTGCTCGCGCGCTTTACGACGCAGCATCCGCCAGCTCACGATTCCGCCGCGCGACGGCGTCTGCTCCCCGAGCAGGATGTTCTCGGCGACGCTGATCGTGGGGATGATCGACAGCTCCTGGTACAGGGCAACGATGCCCGCGCGGTTCGCGACGCGCACATTGGCGAGCTCGATCTCTTCACCGTCGCGCAACAACGTTCCCGAGTCCGGCGCGTACACCCCCGTCAGCACTTTGATCAGCGTGGATTTGCCGGCCCCGTTCTCTCCGAGGAGGGCGTGGATCTCCCCCGGGCGCACCGACAGCCGCGCCCCGTTCAGAGCGTGGACGCCGTCGAAACGCTTGACGATGTCGCGGGCTTCGAGGGCGGGCGTCGTAACGCCGATCCGGGGTGTCTGTTCGGCGGTCGTCATGATGCGGCCCTCTCGTCGTCGATGTCGTTGCAACGCAGCACGACCTTCGCGAAACGGCCGCTCACGTGGACGTCGAACGCCTCGACCGCGTCTTCGAGGTCGAAGACCGCTTCGGTCAGCTCGTCGAGCTGCAGGTACGGCAGGATCTGCAGCGCCCGCGGGAACGCGTAGGGCGAGACGAAGACGCCCGTCAGCGTCAGCTCCTTCAGATACAGGTAGTCGGAGAGGTTGAGCGGAAGCTCGTAGTTCTCGGGGTACATCGCTCCGTAGACCACGGTGGCGCCCTTGCCCGCGATGTCGAGCAGCCCGCGGGTGGCCCGCGGCGATCCCGACGCGTCGATCACGATGTCGTACCCGCGACCGTCGGTGATCTCTGCGGCGATCGAGGCCTGGTCCTCGTTCACGGGGTCGATGACGAAATCCGCACCGTGACGCAGCGCCATCTCCCGCCGCTCGGCGATCGGTTCGATCAGCGTGAGCGACGTCGCACCGTTCATCTTCATCACCTGGAGCGTGAGCTGACCGATCGGCCCGCCGCCGCAGATCGCCACGCGATCCCCCACCCGGGCCCTCGCCTTGTCGGCGATGCGCACGGCGACGGACGTCGGTTCGAGGATGCTGCCGTGCAGCAGGCTCACGTCGTCGGGCAGGCGGTAGACCTGCGACTCGTGCCACGTCACCGTCTCGGCCATGCCCGGGCGGTTGTAGTCCTGGATGTTCTCGCAGAACTGCTGCTTCCCCTCCTGGCAGGGGCGGCACGTTCCGCAGAACCGCAGGAAGTTGCCCGCGACCCGATCGCCCACCCGCAAGCCGTTGCGGTGGGCCCGCTCGCCGAGCGCCTCGACGATGCCCGAGAGCTCGTGACCGAGTCCGATGGGCACGTCCGTGCCGAAGAAGCCCTCGGCGAGGTGCGGGTCAGACCCGCAGATCGCCGAGTACGCCACGCGAATGCGCACGTCTTCGGGTCCGAGCGGCTGCTCGGGGAAGTCCACGACGCCGATGCGTCCTCGCGTGGTCTCGTCGGGATCGCGCAGGCTGCCGATCCGGGTGACCGCTACCGTTCTCATTCGTTTCTCCGTTGAAACCGAGGTGGATGGGTTGTCAGTACTGCGCGGCGATGACGCTGCGGAGGGCGACCACCGTCGCCTCGAGCCCGTAACCGTACTTGTCGCGCAACTGCTCGTCTTCGCCGAAGCCGGCGTAGACCTGCGGAATCCCGAGGCGCTCGAAGGCAGTCAGCCGCACGCCCCGATCGGCGACGACGTCGGCGATGCGCGAGGCCAGCCCGCCGTAGGCGAGGTGATCTTCGAGCACCACGAATCGGCCCCCGGTCTCGTCAGCGCACTGCACGATGAGTTCTTCGTCGATCGGCTTGAGCGTGAACATGTCGACGACGCGGATCGACCGCCCATCCTTCGCGAGTTCTTCCGCGGCCTCCAGCGCCTGGGCGACCGTCGTGCCGTGGGTGAAGATCGTCGCGTCCGTACCCTCGCGCGCGACGATCCCCTTGCCGATGCGCACGTCGTGCTGGCCGGGTTCGTAGAGCACCTTGTCTTTCTTGCCGACGGCGAGACGGATGTAGATCGGCCCCGGCATCGACATGGACTGGCGGAGGATCTCACCCACCATGAGGGGGTCGCCGATCGACGTGACCGTCATGTTCGTCAGCGCGCACATCAGCGCGAGGTCTTCGACCGCGTAGTGCGTCGACCCGCCGTTGCCGACGAGGCCGCCGTGGGTGCCGATGATCTTCACCGGGAGGTTGGGGTAGCAGACGTCGCTGCGCACCTGCTCGAGCGCGCGCATCGAGAGGAACGGCAGCATCCCGGAGACGACGGGGATGTTGCCGTCGTAGGCGAGGCCGGCAGCGATCCCGACGCACGCCTGTTCGGCGAGGCCGACGTCGACGAAGCGCTCGGGGAACTTGTCGCGGAACTCGACCAGGGTGGCGCCGATGTCAGGGGTGAGCACCCAGAGGTTCGGGTGGTCGGCGCCGAGTTCGGCGAGGGTCGACCCGATGACGGAGCGGGCTCCGAGGAATTCGCCGAAGGTGAAGGTGGTGGGCATCAGACGTTCTCCTTCGTGCGCGAGGCCTGCAGGGCGGCGAGAGCCTTCTCGAGATCGGCGGCGCCGAGGGATCCGGCGTGCCAGGCGAGGTTGCGCTCCATGAAATCGACGCCCTTGCCCTTGATGGTCTCGGCGATGATCACCGTCGGCACGTCGCTGTCGGGGGCCGGCAACGCGTCGACCGCCTCGACGAGCTGCCTCATGTCGTGACCGTCGACGACGACGACGTTCCACCCGAAGGCGCGCCACTTGTCGGGGTACGGCTCGAACATGACCCGCTCCTCGGCGTGGCTCGTCATGAGCTGACGATTGCGATCGATGAAGGCGACGAGGTTGCCGAGTTTGTTGCTACGGCCGGCCATCGCGGCCTCCCAGACCGAGCCTTCGCCGGTCTCACCGTCGCCGAGCAGGGTGAAGACGCGGTGGTCGTCGCCGCGGTGCCTGGCACTGAGAGCCATGCCGACCGCCAACGGCAGCCCGTGACCCAGCGAGCCGGTGGAGGCCTCGACGCCGGGCAGCTGCACTTTGCAGGGATGCATGCCGTAGGCGCTGTCGAGCTGCCCGTAGGTGGCGACGATCCCCTCGTACGAGAAGAAGCCGCGCATCGCCATGGTGATGTACATGCAGACCGCGGCGTGCCCTTTGCTGAGGACGAAGCGGTCGCGTTCGGGATTTGCGATATCGGTGGGGTCGACGTGCATTCCGTAGTGGAACAGCACGGTGAAGATATCGGCGGCCGAAAGGTCGCCACCGATGTGCACGGCCCCTTCATACGTTCCGCAGAGTTCCAACAGCTTCGCGCGCAACTCGAACGAGAGCTCCTCGAGCTCCTCGACGTCGGGTCGCGTCCCTGTTTGAAGGGTGTGCGTACTCATCGCATCTCTCCTCATTGATTGACACGCATGCCGAATTACGGCGCCTCATCAGGCATCTTCTTCGACACTCTCGGGCTGTCGGAACCTTCTGCCTCCCGACGGAAGTGACGCTAGCACGAAGCTATTTACATGTAAACAGGAATGCACGTAAACTCGCGGAGAGGTTGTGGGTCCCGCTCGCAGCCCGCAGAATCAGGGGAAACATCGCCGCTCTTCCGAGGTGGCGTATGCCCGATTCACCCGAGAAGTACGACTCACAGAGAGGTGTATGTCGAGATGACTGGAGATGTTCTGACCACCGCGGGAACGCGGACCGGTCTCTATATCGGCGGGGAGGAGCGGTTCACCGAGAACACGCTCTCGATCGTCGATCCGGGCAAGCCCGGTGTCATCGTCGGAGAGGCTGCCGCGGCATCCGCCGACGATGTGGCCGATGCCGTCGCCGCCGCGAAATCCGCCTATCCCGCCTGGTCGGCGCTCGGCGCGAAGGAGAGGGCCCGCCTCATGGCCGAGGCCATCAAGGGCATCGCCGACGAGCGCGACGAGGACGCCGCGATCCTCTCGCAGGAGAACGGCAAGGTGCGGATGGAATCGTGGGTCGATGCCCTCGTGTTCGAGATCCGGTGGAACCTCGCCCTGATGCTCGCCGACGAGGTCGACACGACGAAGACGCTCCCCGTCGTCCCCGGCGCCATCCCCGTCTCGACGGAGGTCGCCTACCAGTCGATCGGGGTCGTGACCGTCATCGTGCCGTTCAACTGGCCGATCGCGATCCTGGGCGCCGCCCTCCCGCACGCGCTGCTCGCGGGCAACACCGCCATCGTGAAACCGCCGCCCTCGGCACCCCTGGCGACCACCCGTGTCGTCCAGCGCGTCGCCGAGAAGCTGCCGCCGGGAGTCCTGAACGTGGTCACCGGGCGCGACGAGAACATGGCCGCTCTCATCCAGAACACCGACGTGGCGAAGGTCTGCTTCACCGGTTCGGTCGGCGGCGGAAAGCGCATGATGGAGATGGCGTCGAAGTCGCTCACGCGCGTCACGCTGGAGCTGGGCGGAAACGACGCCGCGGTGTTCCTCGAGGATGCGGTGATCGACGACACGCACCTCGACCGCCTCTACGGCGCGGTGTTCGACACGACCGGCCAGATCTGCATGAACGCCAAGCGCGTCTTCGTGCACCGGTCTCGGATGGACGAGGTCGTGGCCGGGCTCTCGGCCCGCCTCGACAAGGTCGTGCTCGGATACGGGCTCGATGAGGGCACCACCATGGGGCCGCTCCACCAGCCGGCCCAGAAGGCCTTCGTCGAAGACATCATCGCCGAGGCGAAGGATGCCGGCGCCGACGTGCGCGAGTTCGGCGAACTCCCCGACGGCGAACTCGCCGGCGGCAACTTCCTGCGCCCGGCGATCGTCGTCGACCCGGCGTTGGATCTTCGGGTGGTCACTCAGGAGCAGTTCGGCCCCGTCATCCCCGTCATCCCGTTCGACACCGAAGAAGACGCCATCCGCCTCGCGAACGACTCCTGGGCGGGCCTGGGCGGCTCGGTGTGGACCGCCGACCCGGCGGCGGCGCACCGCGTCGGCAGCCGCCTCGAGGTCGGGTACGTCTGGGTCAACGACCACGGCGCCAACCGCCTCGACCTCCGCGCTCCCTTCGGCGGCGTGAAGCAGTCGGGTTTCGGGCGCGAACAGGGCATCGAGGGCGTCCGCGCGTTCCAGGACACCCGCTCGATCGCCACGATCGACCCGGAGGCGCTCGCGGGCATGGCCCACTGACACCCCCTGAACGCAGATGGGGCTCGGCCGCCCGGCCGGGTCCCATCTGCCGTTCAGCCCACCGATGACGGAAGGATCCGCATGCCGAAGGGCACCACCTCGACGAGAGTTCCCCTCGGGGACAGCGATCTCATCACCGAACCCCTGAGTCAGACGATCGATCCGGAGAATTTCACCCCGCGATTGATGGCGCTCCTCTCGAACGCCCTCGTGTGGCGCGAGTCGCATCAGCTGCGCCGTCGTTTCGGTCTCGGGACGAATGACTGGCGCGTCATCTCGGTGCTCGGAATCAAGCCGGGCGCGTCGGCAACCGAGGTGACGGAGTTCATCGGCGTCAACAAGGCCGTGGTGTCCAAGAGCGTGACCGCCCTGTCCGAACGCGACCTCATCGCGCTCGTCGACGGCCCCCGCGGCTCGCGGCCGCTCTATCTCACGGCCGCCGGAGCGGAGATGCACGCCGCGATGATGCCGATCTCGGTGAGCGGGCAGGATGTGATCCTCGACGGCATGCCCGCCGAGGACGTCGCCGCGCTCAACACCCTGCTCCGCGACATGATCGAGAAGGTCCGCGAGGCGGATGCGGACGAAGCCGACGAACTCGAGACCGCGGGCGCCCGAGCTTGAGGCCCGCGGTTGTGGAGGGATCGGGCGCCGGGGGTGGATGCGCACAGACCGAAGGCCCATGATGGGGGAATGCTGGCCCCCTGCTATGTGATCGTGATCGATCGTTCCCCCTTCGAATACCTGCTCACCGACATCGTTCACGAGGTCGTCGGGGCAGGGGAGGCCGTGGCTCTTCTGGGCGTCGACCGACCCGCCGCCGAGTACTCCCGCGACTTCGGAGCAGAGATGGCTTTCGGCCCCGACGACGCCGCGGCCACCGTCCTCGCCCTGGTCAACAGCCGCACCCTGCTGCGACTGGTCGCGGGCGACACCGACGAAGGCGTCGAGCTGCTCCGCACCGCGCTCCGCGAGAAGACCCCCACCCTCTTCGCGGTGGGCGACGACGTGCCGACGACGCAGCTGAACGAGGCGCAGTGGGCCGAGGTCGCGGCGTTCCTCTCGACAACGGAAGCGAAATGGCTCTCGGTACCCGACGGCACGATCGGGCCGGCCGCCGCCGCATCGCCTCCGCCCCGAGAGGTCGACCTCGGGCCGGGTCTCGACCCACCCCGCTGGGCAGACCCCTGGTCGTGGGGGTAGCCGCGCGCATGCCGCCGGCTGCGCGGTATCGTGTCGCGGTCACCCGTGCGCCGAGGTCGGCGCGGCGAAGGTGACGATGACCCTGAGGCCACTCGGGCGGCCGGCCTCGATGACGACCCTCGCGCGGTGCGCGTCCGCGATCGCCCTGACGAGGGCCAACCCGAGACCGTGTCCCCCGGCCGTGCGCAAGCGAGCCCGGTAGAAGGGCTCGGCCAGGAGCGGTACGACATCGTCGGGCACGACCTCGCCCGAGTTCTCGACGGTGAGGATCACCCGACCGTCGATCGCGGATTCGACCGCCACCCTCACCCACCCTCTCGGGGTGTTGTGCACGACGGCGTTGCGAACGAGGTTCGACACGAGGTTCTGCAGCAGCCGCCGGTCGCCCGCGATCGGGGTGGGCGGCAGATGCAACGTCACGTCGAGGGAGTCCTGGCGCACTTCGTCCTCGACGGCCGCGCGGACCAGCTCGGAGAGATCGACCTCGTCGTCCCCCTCGACCTCCTGGCCCTGGGCGAGATCGAGGAGCGCCCCCGTGGTCGCGCTCATCGACTCGACGGTGAGCAGCAACCTCTCGTGCGTCTCCCGCGTCTGCGGCGAGAGGTCGCCCTTCAATTCGACCTGCAACATCGTCTTCATCGTCGCGAGCGGTGTGCGCAGTTCGTGCGAAGCATTCGCGGCGAAGAGTGCCCGGCTCGCGAAGGCGGCCTCCAGGCGCGCGAACATGACGTCGAAGGTGTCGGAGAGGGATCGGATCTCGTCGACCGGCCCTGTCATGTTCAGCCGGGTCCCCAGAGTCGTCTCGTCCACCGCTCTCGCAACGGTGTTCAGGCGCTGGAGGGGACGCAGCATCCGGCCGGCCACGAACCAGCTCGCAAGCGCTCCCACCGCGGCAACGACGAGAACGGTCACGGCAGCCACCTGGTAGAGCGTGTCGACCAGAGCGCCGTTCATGACGCTGATCGTGATCCTCACGGCGACGATCATCGCCAGACCGGTGCTGAGGATCAGGGCGCTGTAGGTGAGGCTGAGTCGGGCCCGGATGCTGAGGCCCGCCGAGCGACGCTCAGAAGCCGACGGTGGCACCGACACCCCCCTGCGGGTCGCTGTCGGCGATGCGGTACCCCGCGCCGGAGACGGTCTCGATGGGAGTCGGGTCGCCGAGCCGTTTGCGCAGCGTGGAGATCGTGATGCGGACGGCATTGGTGAACGGATCCGCGTTCTCGTCCCAGGCCTTCTCCAGGAGCGTCTCCGCGCTCACGACCCCACCGCGCGCCTCCATCAGCACTGCCAGCACCGCGAACTCCTTCCGACTCAGGCGCACGTACCGTCCACCTCGGAAGACCTCCCTCCGGAAGGGGTCGAGCGAGATGCCCGCTTGTTCGAGGACAGGGGGGCGTGCGACGGTGCCCCGCCGGTGCAGCGCGTGCAGTCGCGCGACGAGCTCCTCGAAGTCGAAGGGTTTGGCGAGATAATCGTCGGCGCCGAGCTCGAGACCGGCGACCTTCTCGGCGAGAGTCGACGCGGCGGTCAGCATGAGGACGGAAGGCGCACCGGGCGTGCGCGCCAGACGCGCACAGATCTCATCGCCGTGCACGATCGGGATGTCGCGGTCGAGAACGATCGCGTCGTAGCTGTTCGCCGCGATCTTCTCCAACGCCTCCGCGCCGTCCCGGGCGATGTCCGCAGCGAACGCCTCCAGCCGGAGTCCCCGCTGCATGGCATCGGCCAGGAAGCCCTCGTCCTCGACGATCAGTACCCGCATGCCTGCTCCGCTCCTGCGTCTGCGTGCAGCGCACTCCGTTGCCGGATGCCGCACGATCATCCGAGTCAACCCGATCGGTTGTTGCACCCTCGTTCGGACAAACCCATACGTTTTGCACAGGTCACCCGCCCGCCGCCACCGCTATGGGAAAGATAAGCGCTTTCCCGAACGACGTCGCAACACGCCCAGGTCTTGTCTGGATGATGCCGCACCGAGCGGCCATCGGAGGTATCCATGCGACCGACCATCGACCGGGCGACATCCACGCCGGTGCTGCCCTCCCTCACTGGGCTGCGCTGGGTTGCGGCGCTCGTCGTCTTCGCCTTCCACGTCCGCAACGCGGGGTACTTCGACGTAGACGGCGGGCGCGTGATGACAGCCCTCTTCGGGGCCGGCGCCACCGGCGTCTCACTGTTCTTCGTGCTCTCGGGGTTCGTGCTCGAGTGGGCCTCTCGATCGGGGCGCGACACCAGCATCCCCTCGTTCTGGCGTCATCGCATCGCGCGCATCTATCCGCTGCACGTCGCGACGCTTGCCCTCGCCCTCGTTCTCGCCGCAACGGTCGTGCCCTCGATCGCCACGACCGACCCCTGGGCGGTGCTCTCGAATCTGACCCTCACAAGCGCGTGGAACCACGAATGGTGGCAGTCGGGTAACCCTGTGAGCTGGTCGTTGGTGTGCGAGGCGTTCTTCTACCTCGTCTTCCCGTTCGCCGCTCCGCTCGTGCGCAGGCTGGAGCGCACGCCACTCGTCCTGTCGCTGATCGCCGCCGTCCTCATGGTGATCGCGGGCCCTCTCGTATCGCAGACGCTGTCGTTGCCGATCTCGGCAGCGACCTCCCCCGTGATGCGGCTTCCGGAGTTCGTCTCCGGCATCCTTCTCGCCCGTCTCTTGCGCAACGGATGGTGGAGCGGACCGGCGCTGCCTCCGGCGATCGCGCTCACCGCGGCGGGGTACGGCGCGGCCCTGACCTGGCCAGATTCTGCGGGGGCGTTCTCGGGATTCACCATCGTCGGCTTCTGCCTGCTCATCGCCGCTCTCGCCCGCACCGACTTCGAGGGTGCACCGACGGCACTCGCTTCGCGCACTCTCGTGCAGCTCGGGACGCTCTCTTTCCCGTTCTACCTCGTGCATCTGCTCGTGATCCAGGCGATCGCGGCCTTCTATCCGCACTCGCGGCCCTCGCTCGAGACTCCGGAGGCGCTGGCCCTCACGGGTCTGGCGCTGGTCGTCGGGTTGGGGAGCGCCTGGGCGCTGCACCGGGTGATCGAGGTTCCGGGCCACCGACTGATCCTCACGAAGTGGACCGAGAACGCACCCGCCCGCACCCCGCGACCGGCGCTCGCGCGGACGGCGTGACGATGCGCTTGACCCCTGCCACGACCTTGGTGCTCCTCCACGTCGTCGTGGTGGCGATGATGGTCGCCCTGGCGGTGGGAGCACCCCCTGCCACGCCCGCAGAACCGCCGACACCGACCCAGGTTCTTCGGTCACCACCGGGCGCCCCCGTGACGGTGGTGATCGGGGCGTCGATCTCGGCCGGTCACCGCGCGACCCCCGGAGGCGCGTGGCCCGACATCGTGCAGAAGCAGCTCACCGCGGTGGGCTCGCGTGTGAGGGTGGTAAACGCCAGCATCGGCGCGACCCGGCTGCTCACCAGCTACCCCGACCTGCCCGGCAGTCTCTCTCGCGAGGTCACCGACGGACTCGCCGTAGACGGGGTGACGGAGCTCATCCTCGCCGACGTGATCAACGACGTGCAGGGGGAGCCTCACGAGTACGACGCCGAGCGCATCGCGTCCGGCATCGCGGAGTTCACGCGCGTGGCCCATGCCGCCGGCGTTCGCGTCACCGTCCTGACCCTCACCCCCTACGAGGGCTCGGAGAACTACGAGCCGGCGGGCGAGACGACCCGCCAACGGGTCAATGCGGCGATCCGTACGGGCCAGCTGGCCGACCAGGTCGTCGATGCCGATCGGACCCTCGCCGATCCTGCGCACCCGAGCCGGCTGCATCCGGACTATGACTCGGGCGACCACCTGCATCCGAACGACGCGGGCCAGCGCGCGCTCGCCAGTGCCGTCGCCGGTTCATCGACGCGGGCGCCAGGAATACCTCTTGCCATTACCTATCAACATAGGTAACGTCCCTCTTGGAGGCGCAACGAAGCACTCCCCCTGAGAGCGGAAAGGACCTCGATCAGTGGCACACACAACTCCCGCGGGCGACAGCGCAGCATCCATTCGCCTCGTTGAAGGCTTCTCACTCGAGATGACCGGCAAAGACATCCCCGGCCTCGAAGAAGCACGGCACAGCATTCCCGCCGGCACTAAGATCAACGTGACGTTCCTCGGCAACGAAGACCTCGAGATGCGCGTCGCCGCATCGAAGGCCGTCGCCGAGATGGGCTTCATCCCCGTGCCCCACATCTCGGCTCGGCGGCTCTCGTCTTCGGCGCAGCTCGAGGAGTACCTCGACCGCCTGCAGCAGGTCGGCGCCAGCGAGCACGTCTTCGCCGTCGGCGGCGACCCGGCCGAGCCCGAGGGCCCCTACCCCGACGCGCTCTCGGTCATCCGCTCGGGCCTCCTGCAGAAGTACGGCACGGTCGACGTCTCGATCGCGGGGTACCCCGAGGGCCACCCCGACATTCCGAACGATGTGCTGTGGCGCCACCTCGAAGACAAGTCGAACGCCCTGAAAGAGCAGGGTCTGGATGCTGTCATCCTCACCCAGTTCGCCTTCGACACCGACCCGGTCACGGCATGGGTCGACAGCGTGCGCGAACGCGGCATCACCTCGGAGATCCGCATCGGCACACCGGGGCCCGCGGGCATCAAGCGGCTCATCGGCTTCGCCCGCCGCTTCGGTGTCGGCGCGAATGCGATGATCGTGAAGAAGTACGGGTTCTCGTTGACCAACCTCATGGGAACGGCGGGGCCCGACAAATTCGTGACCGACCTCGCCGGCGCCCTCGCGCAGAACCCCGCATCGGGGGATGTCAAACTGCATTTCTACACGTTCGGCGGTCTGAAGGCGACGTCCGAGTGGGCCCGCGACTACCTCGCGGCTCGTTCCTGAGACGTCGTCCGACGACCGAGGCCTGAGGAGAAACCGCATGTCACTGCACACCGCCGCCCTTCGCGATCACGCCTGCCTGATCGTCCACGGTCCTGACCAGCCCGGGCTCGTCGCTGCGGTGACGGCGCTGATCACCCGCCACGACGCGAACATCGTCTCGTTGGACCAGTACTCCGACAACCCCCAGGGCGGCGACTTCTTCCAGCGCGTGGTGTTCCACCGGTCGAACCTCTCGGCCGCGATGCCCGAGCTCGAAGCCGACTTCACCGAAACCCTGGCGCCGTACGCCATGACGTGGAAGCTGACCGACCAGTCGGTGCCGAAGCGCATGGCGATCCTCGCCTCGACCAGCGACCACTGTCTGCTCGAGCTGCTGTGGCGCCACCGCCGGGGCGAGCTCAACGTGACGATCCCGATGGTGATCTCCAACCACACCAACACCGCAGAAGACGTGCGGTCGTTCGGCATCCCGTTCTTCCACGTTCCTTCGTCGGGCCCCGACAAGTCGGCCGCCGAGGCCGAGATCCTCAAGCTCCTCGCGGGCAACGTCGACTTCGTCGTCCTCGCCCGGTACATGCAGATCCTCTCCGACGACTTCATCACGGGCGTCGAGGTGCCGGTGATCAACATCCATCACTCGTTCCTTCCCGCCTTCATCGGAGCCGGCCCGTACAAGAAGGCCAAGGAACGCGGCGTGAAGCTCATCGGCGCCACCTCGCACTACGTCACGAAAGACCTCGACGAGGGCCCGATCATCGAGCAGGACGTCGCTCGGGTCGACCACTCCCATTCGGCAGCCGCGCTGCAGGCCCGGGGCGCCTACGTCGAGCGCGCGGTGCTCTCGCGCGCGGTGCAGTGGCACGCCGAAGACCGCGTCATCCGGCACGGCAACCAGACCATCGTCTTCACCTGACCCAGACGCCTCATCCGAGGCATCGCCCGAGAGAACAGAGAGGTTCACACTCCATGGCTGACAACCTGCAAGGACTGCTCGACCAGACAAACCCGGTCGAGATGCTGCGCAATTCGCAGATCGGTTCGTACATCTACCCCGTCGTGCCCGCCGACTTCCAGAACTGGATCAAGGAGCAGCAGGCATGGCGCAACACCGCCGTGCTGTACGACCAGTCGCACCACATGGACAACGTGTTCCTCAAGGGTTCCGACGCGATCAAGCTCATCAGCGACACCGCGATCAACTCGGTGGCGAACTTCGCGGTGAACAAGGCCAAGCAGTACGTGCCCACGACCTCGTCGGGCCACGTCATCGGCGACGGCATCCTCTTCCGTGAGGCAGAGGACGAGTACACCTACGTCGGCCGCGCCCCCGCGTCGAACTGGCTGATGTTCCACGCCGAGACCGGCGGCTACTCGAACCTCGACCTTACGGTCGACCGTCGCTCACCGTCGCGCCCGTACGGCGCCCCCGTCACGCGTCAGTACTACCGCTTCCAGATCCAGGGCCCGAACGCCTGGGCGGTCATCGAGAAGCTCAACGGCGGCCCGCTCGAGAAGCTCGGCTTCTTCAACATGTCGACGATGACGATCGCGGGCAAGCAGGTGCGCACCCTCCGTCACGGCATGGCCGGTGCCCCAGGCCTCGAGATCTGGGGCCCCTACGCCGACCACGGCGCGATCCGCGACGCGATCGTCGAGGCGGGTGCCGAGTTCGGTCTCGTCGCCGTCGGCTCGCGCGCGTACCCCTCGAACACGCTCGAGTCGGGCTGGATCCCGTCGCCCCTCCCCGCCATCTACACCGGCGAGCCCGAGCGGGCGTACCGCGAGTGGCTGGGCACCGACAGTTACGAGGCCACCGGCACGCTCGCCGGTTCGTTCGTCTCCGACGACATCGAGGACTACTACCTCACCCCGTGGGAGCTCGGCTACGGCTCGTTCGTGAAGTTCGACCACGACTTCATCGGTCGCGACGCGCTCGAGAAGATCGACCCCGCGAGCCAGCGCAAGAAGGTCACCCTGGCGTGGAACGCCGAAGACCTCGCCGGCGTCTGGGGATCGCTGCTGAACGTCGACGGTCCGAACTACAAGTTCTTCGACCTGCCGCTGGCGAACTACGGCTCGGCGAACTACGACTCGATCGTCGACGCCGACGGCACGAACGTCGGCTTCTCGATGTTCACCGGCTACAGCGCCAACGAGAAGCGCGGCCTGTCGCTCGGCGTCGTGAACCCCGACGTTCCCGAGGGCACCGAGCTCAAGGTCATCTGGGGCGAGCCCGACGGCGGTACGTCGAAGGCATCGGTCGAGAAGCACGAGCAGACCGAGGTGCGGGTCGTGGTCAGCCCGGTTCCGTACTCCACCGTCGCCCGGTCGACCTACCAGGGCGGCTGGCGCACCGGCTACAACGACTGAGCGCGAGCGTCCGAGGGGCCTGGGCGAACACGCCCGGGCCCCTCGCCGCACCCCGATGTCGTCGGCGGGTAGCGTCGGGACCCGGCGAACGGCCACGAACGGAAGGATGGGGATGAGCCTGCGATACGCGCTTCTCGCACTCGTGCGGGTAGGTCCGCAATCCGGCTACGAGCTGCAGAAGCAGTTCGCCGTCTCGGTCGGCCACGTCTGGCACGCGCCCGACTCGCAGATCTACCCCGAGCTGCGGCGCATGGAGGTCGAGGGATTGCTCTCGAGCGAGGAGCAGACCCGCGGCGAGCGCGGCACGCGCAAGATGTACCACATCACCCCCGCCGGGGAGCAGGCGTTCCTCGACTGGATGGCCTCGCCACCCGACTACCAGCGCGTGCGCGACCCCGCGCACCTTCGCGCGGCCTATCTCGAATCGGCCACCCCCGCGCAGGGTCGCGCCTTCCTCCGCGCGCACGTCGCGCAGTGGGAGGGCGAGCTGGAGCAGTGGGAGGGCGAGCTGCGCCGCATCGACGCCGTCGACAACCCGATGCTCGTGCGCCGGTTGGCGGTCACCGCCGACGAAGACCGCGCGCGCACCATCGCCTACAAGAGATTCGCCTACGAGGGCCTGGTCGAGCGTGCGCTCGGCGAGATCCAGTGGGCACGCAGCGGGCTCGGTCTGATCGACCGGCTCGAAGGTGCCGAGGAGGCCCCATGACCATCACGACCCCCACCCGCGTCGACCGCGCCCGCGCCGTCTCTGCGGTCCGAGAGCTGCTTCTGGCCGTCGGCGAAGACGCCGACCGCCTGGGCTTGCTCCGCACCCCCGAGCGGGTCGCGGACCTCTTCCTCGACCTGTTCTCGGGTCTCGGCGTCGACCCCGCCTCGGCGCTGGGCGCCCCGGTCGCTCTGACCGAGAACGAGCAGCCGGGCGAGCTGGTCGGGCTCACCGGCATTCCGTTCCGCTCGGTGTGCGAACACCACCTGCTGCCCTTCCAGGGAACGGTCGACGTCTACTACGCCCCGAGCCGGCACATCGCCGGCCTCAGCCGCATCGCGACCCTGGTCGAACTCGCCGCCCGCCGCCCGCAGCTGCAGGAGCGCCTCGGCCAGCAGATCGCCGATGCCCTCATGGCGGTGCTGCAGCCGCACGGCGTCGCGGTGCGCATCGAGGCCGCCCACGGCTGCGTCGCGCACCTCGAGCCCAGCGCCGCCTCGGCGCGCGCGGTGACCGTCGCCACGGTCGGGACGATCCCGGATGCGACCTGGCGGCTCGCCGCGAGCACCCATCCCGCGGCCTGACGCCGCAGCATCCGCCCCCTCCCTTCTCCCGCGCCCCCCTGCCCCTCTCCCGCGCCTCCCCTCTGCCCCTCGCCCTCGTCCCGCGCAGCAGCGGAGGAGAATTCCGTTTCGGAGGAAAGGATGCGGCGCGCTCGCCCTCCGAACGCGAATACTCCTCCGAACGTGCAGCCCGTCGCCGCGCGCGGACGGCATCCAGAGGAATGTCGTCGAGAATGGCGCCCGGATCGGTGACAATGGTGCCAACGCCCGCCGCGGTCACCCGCGCGGACCCTCTCACAGAGAGTGTGGACCCATGACCCTCATGCCCGTCGCCGACGACGCCGACGTCGTCAGCCGGTCGGCTATCGACCAGCAGATCCGCGAAGCCATTCTCGGCGGCGAGTTCGCCCCGCACCAGCGCCTCATCGAGGCCGATCTGAGCGCCCGGTTCGACGCGACGCGCGCGGCCGTTCGCACCGCATTGCTCACTCTCGCGAGCGAGGGGCTCGTCGAACGACTACCGAACCGCGGCGCGCGTGTGCGTGCGATCAGCGTCGACGAGGCGGTCGAGATCGTCGAGGTGCGTGTCGGCCTCGAATCGCTCTGCGCCCGCAAGGCCGCCGAGAACGCCGACGCCGACGACATCGCCTGGCTTCGCGACCTGCGCGGCCGCATCGAGACCGCTGTCGCCACCGGCGACCTCGTCGAGTACTCGCGGCTGAATCAAGAGATGGACCGTCGCCTGCGTGAACTCAGCGGGCACGCCACCGCCACCCAGCTGCTCGAACGGCTGCGCGCCCAGTCGGCCCGCCACCAGTTCCGCCTCGCGTTCGCGCCCGGCCGCGCCGCGCGGTCGGCCCCCGAGCACATCGCGATCATCGACGCCGTGATCGCGGGCGATGCGGATGCTGCGGAGGCCGCGACCCGCACCCACCTCGCGGGCATCGTCGACGTGCTCCGCACCCTCGACTGACCCGGCACGGAACCTGACGACCGCGACGCCGGACGGCACCGCGCGGCTTTATACGATGCCCGTCGTGCCGAGGAGCGTCCCGACGCCGAACGTGGCAATCAGGGCCAGCGCTCCTCCGACGACGACGCGAAGGGTCGCGACGATCGCGCCGCTTCCGCCGAGGCGGGCTCCGATCGCCCCGGTGGCGGCGAGAGCCACCAGCACGACCACGAAGGTGACCGGCACTCGGGCGGTGTCAGGGGTCAAGAGGATCGCGAGGAGCGGAAGGATTCCACCGACGAGGAAGGCGAGAGCGGACGCACCCGCCGCGTGCCAGGGACTCGCGACGTCGGCTTCGTCGATGTTCAATTCCATCGAGAGGTGGGCCTTCAGCGAATCCTTCGCCGTGAGCTCGATGGCGACTTGTCGAGCAGTCTGCGACGACAACCCGCGAGCCTCGTAGAGTTCCGCGAGTTCGACGAGTTCGCCGTCCGGATCATCGCGCAGCTCGACCTTCTCCTTCTCGATGAGGGCACGCTGACTGTCGCTCTGACTGCTCACCGAGACGTACTCGCCCAGGGCCATCGAGATCGCTCCCCCGACGAGAGCGGCGGAACCCGCGGCGATGACGGCAGCCGTCGACGAACCGGCGCCAGCGACACCGACGACGATCGCGGCCACGGAGACGATTCCGTCGTTCGCGCCCAGCACCCCGGCACGCAACCAGTTGAGCCGGCCGGCGAGGCTTCCCGAGTGCGGCTCGGGCCGCGACTCGAACGCAGACCCCTCGGGCAAGGACGTGTCAGACATGGTGCTCCTCCCGCGAGGGATATAGAGAGAACGACCGGGGCCGGCCACCCGATGGCGGCGCAACTGATTCCACTCTCTGCGCGCTGCGCGCGCCAGGGGCGTAGGTCCTGATCGAGGGGGGGTATCGTCCTGGTCGTTATGACGTGCACGCAGCGACGCGTTCGCGGTTCGTGAGCGCGCCCTTAGGTCGCGAGCCGGTGCCGAACGAGACGAGCTGCGGTGCCCGACAGAAGAAGCAGCATCCCCAGACCGACGGTAGGGACGAGCATCGCTACCTCCGCGCCGGATTCCGCCAAGACATCTTCTCCCGTGGGGGGCACGATCTCGGCGACACCCTCGTCTTCGACCGGCGGGGTGGACGAGGCAGACGGCGACGGACTCGGAGCGTCCGAGCCGGGGGGCGTCGGTACAGGCTCGGCGACGTCGATCCCTGCGGGGATGACCCGAGTAACCGTCTCACCGGGAAACTGTGCACCGCCCGTCGTCAGAATGCACGTCGCCTCGACGACGACCTCTGCACCACGTTCGGGCTGCTGCGCCACCAGCCACTCCGAGATGAGCTCCAATGAGATCTCTGCGACTCCGGTCGCGGGAATCGGGACGGCGGGCTCCAAGAGGATCGGCGTTTCGGTCGAACCGCCCCCGGTCGCGAATCGCAGGCGAGCGGCGAAACGCACGGATTCGCCCGCGCCACACCCGGAAATAGCGATCGAGAGCGAGCCGTCAACGCCGTCGGCGACGCTGAGCCCGGCGACCGTCAGGCCGTCGGGAATGGTCATCACCGCTGTCGGGCCCGGCAGCGCGCGCTCTGAGGTATTCGCCAGCGACGCGAGGGGGAGACTGACGAAGACGGCGACCGCAACGGCCGCTCCCATTGCCACAACGGCGTGTCTCAACATGCAGGGTCCCCCTGTTTGGCCTCAGTCTTGCACGCTGATCACTTCGGCCTTGACCGCTGCCGGCCGACCCCTCGGACTTCGTTGCCCGTGGGGTGCGTGAACTCACCGATCCTCGGAAGACCCATCCCCTGACGCCGTCGACGCGCCGCTCGTCGTTGAGTCCTCACTCAACTGTGCACGGTCTTCGGCAGAAGATTCGCGGTCGGTCTTCGAATCGGCGCGGTCGCGTGCGGCGGCGCGACGTTCTCCCTGACCGGGGTACGCGCCGTCGGCCTGAGTGAACGCCTCCCGGTCGGCGACTCTTGCGCGCTCGTCCGAGACGGCGTCTCGCGCCGTAGCATCCTCGTCACGCTTGTCCGCATCACTGAGGATCTTCTTCACTCGATGACCGTGACGAGTTCGATCGAGATCATCCGCCTCGTCCTTCGAGAGCCTCCGAACCTCGGACTCCACTTCTTGGTCGGCTCGGTGGTTCGGGGTATCGGCAGACATCTCCATAGCCCCAGTCAACACCGCAGTGCCGCCGCGGTCGACCTACGTTCACCGCGGAGCGCGGAAGTGAGACGCGGCGTTCACGACGGTGCGGGGGGAAGTTCATCGCGGCGCTTTTCCGGGGCTGCGGGCGCCCGGACGGGGGTCTGACCAGGTGCGAGAAGGGTGGAGGATGCCGAGCAGCAACAGCACCAGGGCTATTTCCCCGATACCGAGACCGAGGAAGACGACCTGCAGCCAGGAGTATCCGGTGATGGTCACCTCGACGAAGATCCAGATGGTCATCCCGAACCCGGCCACCGCCGCCGCGAGAAGACCGTATGAACGTCGACGTTGCGTACTGATCGCGGCGAACCCTTGGGTCCCTCCGACGACGACGCCGAGGATCAAGCCCGGGATCACGTAGGAGTCGAACGGGGTCGCCTCGAGATACTCCAGCGGAACACCAGCGCCGTTGACCACTACGCCCAAAGCTCCACCCACGAGAGCAGAGATCGCTCCGAAAGCAAGGAGTCCGAGAAGTGCGCGGGTCAGAAGGGCGTGGCTCTCGTGCACTCTTCGCATATCTCGATGCTCGTCGCGCAGGCAGAAAGCGCGTAGGGCCGAAGGTCCTCGCACCGGTGGCGCCTCACCGATGGGCGCGTGTGAGACCTCGGCGGTTCCGAATCCGCTCACCGAAGGGGACCAACGGCCCTGTCTCCGGCCGCCAGCTGTTGTCACAGTGGATGGAAAGACGAGTACCTCGGAGGCTCCACCATGACATCCCGCGCGATACTCGCCCGCTACCCTCTGGTGACCACGACGGTGGCCGTCGGGGCGAGTGCCGGCGGTTTCCTCGCTGCGGGCCTCCCCGCAGCGGCCGCCGTGCTCGTCGCGAGTTACTCGCTCGTGATAGCCGGGCTCGAACTGGTGAAAATGGTCGCACGGCTCCGGCAGCACGTGATCGGGGTGGACCTGCTGGCGGTGATCGCCATCGTCTCCACGGTGTGGGTCGGCGAATATCTCGCCTCACTGATCATCGTTCTCATGCTGACCGGGGGTGAAGCGCTCGAAGACTTCGCCCAAGCACGCGCCCAGAACGAACTCCGCTCCCTCATCGACCGTGCACCCCGTGCGGCGCACCTGATCACAACCGCGTCCGACGGGTCGCAAACGATCGACGAGGTGCCTGTCGATGGCGTCGCCGTGGGTGACCTTCTGCTGCTCAGGCCCTCTGAAATCGTGCCGGTCGACGGGCTGCTCTCCGCCGCGGTCCCTTCGGCGGAATTCGACGAGTCGACGCTGACCGGCGAGAGCCTTCCGGTGGAACGGCACGGTGGGCAACTCCTGCTGAGTGGATCGATCAACGGCCCCACCGCGGTGACGATGACCGCGACGACGGATGCGGCGCACAGCCAGTACCAAAGCATCGTGCTGCTCGTGAGCGAGGCCTCGTCTCATCCCGCCCCGGTCGTGAGGCTTGCTGACCGGTTCGCACTCCCGTTCACCGCCGCTGCGCTCCTGATCGGCGTGGTGGCGTGGGCGCTCTCGGGCGACCCCGTGCGGTTCGCGCAAGTGCTCGTGCTTGCGACACCCTGCCCGCTCATCATCGCGGCGCCGATCGCCTTCATGGCGGGGATGAGTCGGGCGGCGCGCGCGGGCATCATCGTGAAGGGAGGAGCCATTCTCGAGGCTCTCTCGCGAACTAGGAGCGTGGTGTTCGACAAGACCGGAACGCTCACGGAGGGCAGGCCTTCGATCTCGACCATCCGGGTCGAGGACGGGTTCTCCGAACGCGAGGTGTTGCGGCTCGCGGCGTCGGCTGAGCAGTACTCGAGTCATGTGTTGGCGGAATCGATCATGGCCCACGCTCGTGCCCGAGACCTGGCGCTCGAGTCGACGGACGATGCTCAAGAGGTGGCCACCGCGGGGGTGAGGGCGAGGTTCAGATCAGGCCAGGTTCTGGTGGGAAAGTTGTCGTTCGTGCTCTCCCAGGCGCCGACGGCACACGCTTACCCCCTGGCCGCCGGCGAGTTGGCGATCTACGTCTGCGTCGATGGCCGGTTCGCGGGTGCGATCATCGCGCAGGACCCGCTCCGCGCGAACGCCGTGAGCACCATCGCCGAACTGCGACGGCTCGGCGCCGAGCGCATCGTCATGATGACAGGAGACGCGCGCACGACCGCGAACGCGATAGCGGCTCAGGCCGGGATCACGGATGTACGGTCGGGGTGCCTCCCGGCAGACAAAGTCGCCGCCGTGATCGGTATGACCGAGCGTCCGGTCGTGATGATCGGAGACGGGGTCAATGACGCGCCGGTCCTCGCTGCCGCCGACGTGGGTATCGCGTTGGGAGCCCGCGGCGCGACCGCAGCGAGCGATTCAGCCGACGTCGTGATCCTCGTCGATGATCTTTCCCGCGCAGCCGCCGCGGTGTCGATCGGAAAAGACAGCGTGCGCATCGCGTTGCAGAGCATCTGGATCGGCATCGTCCTGAGCATCGCGCTGATGCTGGTCGCCGCCTTCGGCGTCATCCCGGCTGCCGTCGGCGCCGGCACTCAAGAGGTTGTCGACCTCATCTGCATCCTCAACGCGCTCCGCGCCCTCCGCCCGCCGGCCAGGCGGTTCGCATCCGGGCGCCCGTCCTCGGCACCGGAGAAACTCGAGACGAGTCGATGAAGACGTCATCGAGCGCGTCGACCTACCTGAACCTCGCACTGGCGGCGTTCGCGCTTCTCGGCCTTGAGCTCGTGCTCGTCGTCGTAGAGCCTTACTTGCCGGTTGAACCGGGAACCGTCCACGCCGCGCTGACGCACTGGCTCATCACCACGCTCGTCTGGGCAAGCGGCGCGGTCTCCCTTGTCGCCTGGGCTCGTCGACGCACGGACTTCTTCGTGTCGCCCCCGGTTCGCCTGCCCGTCTCCCCTGCACGGTGGTCAGCGATCGGGGGGCTTGTCGTGCTCACGGTTGCCGGACAGCTCATGCTGCGAGGAGGCGTTCTCGCGCCCGTTGCCGAGCACGGCGCCCTGACGGAACGGTTCGGTGACGCCGGGACGGTGGCCTGGATCGCACAGGTCGTCTACTACGTCGCAGAACTCGGGGTCATGGCGTTGATCGTCGCGTTCGGACAGCGCGCCGGCGAGATCCGATTCGGCCGCACCCGCGTCCCGTGGGGTGGCATGACCCTCGGGGTCACCTGGGGTCTCGTCCACTTCCTCACCCAAGACGCGGCGACCGGCGTGTACGGAATCGTGCTTTCGCTCATCATGGGCACGATCTACGTCCTCGCCGGCCGACGCCTACGCCTCACCCTTCCGATACTGCTCGCGCTCTTCCTCATCTGAACGATCGAACGGTGGTCAAAGCCTTCGGGCACGGCGCACGTGGCTCCGTGCGTGCTCGACTGCCGCCGGGAGATCTTCGAAGAGATGGTTCTGGTGTCGCAGTGCGGAGATGACGCCGACACGGGTCGCCACGCGGAGGTGGCGTGGCTGGATCCCTTTGATGAGGACCGTGATATTCCTCCGCTCCAGAGACTGCACGAGTTCGGTGACGACGCGGGCGCCGGTGGCGTCGAGAACCTGGAGATGAGAAAGACGGAGGATGACGACGGAGACGCCGCTGATGCTGCTGACCACGTCGATCATGCGGTCGGCGGCCCCGAAGAACAGCGCTCCATCCAGTCGGAACACCGCGATCTCCGCATCCTCGTCGCGAGCCGGCGGACTGATCTCTTCGCGGTGCACTCCTCCGGAAGCGGCAAGGGCACGCAGGGCGAAGAACGCGGCGGCGGCTATCCCGATGCCGACGGCGATGATGAGGTCGAACGACACGGTCACGACGGCGGTGGCGACGAAGACGACGGCGTCGGCCTTGCTGGCGGTGACGACGCTCCGGACCGTGGAGGGAGAGACCATCCGGGTTGCGGTCACCATGAGCACACCGGCGAGGGCCGCGAGCGGAATCTGAGACACGGCCGTCGTGGCCAGATAGACGACCGCGACGAGAACGACCGAGTGGGTGACCGCGGCGAGACGGCTCTGCGCCCCCGAGCGAAGGTTCACCGCGGTGCGCGCGATCGCGCCGGTTGCCGGCATCCCGCCGAAAAGGCCCGATGCGATGGACGCGAGGCCCTGCCCCACGAGTTCGCGGTCGGCGTCGTAGGGGCCGGTATCGGACAGCGACGCGGCAACCCGGGCGGAGAGCAGCGACTCGATCGCCGCGAGCACCGCGATCGTCAGGGCCGGACCCGTCAATGTCGCCACCAACGCGAAACTGACCGTGGGGAGGGCGGGCGCGGGTAGCGCGGAGGGGAGTTGTCCGATCCGGTCGATGGGCAGCTTCGCGACCACCGCGACGATCGTGACGACGACGATAGCGATGAGGGAGGCCGGGATGCGGCGGGTGAACCGCGGCAGGACGATCATGATCGCGGCGACCGCCAGCGTGGCGCCGACGGCCCAGGCCGTTTCGGATCCCGTCACGGACGGCAACGCCTCGACAGCGGCCACGACCGTGTTGCTGCTCGGACCGGGCGAGACCCCGAGAGATGCAGGCACCTGCTGCAGGAAGATGATGACGGCTATGCCGAGGGTGAAGCCTTCGATCACCGGCCAGGGGATGAATGACACGATGCGGCCGAGTTTCGCGACGCCGGCGATGAGCACGAAGATCCCCGCGAGGACGCTGAGCAGGGGAACGACCTGCGCGCCCTGGGTCGCCACGATCGGTCCGAGTACGACGACCATCGCGCCCGTCGGACCGGAGACCTGCACGTTCGATCCTCCGAACACCGCGGCAACGACGCCCGCGATGATCGCGGTGATCAACCCGACCTCCGCGCCGACCCCGGAACTCACTCCGAACGCGAGGGCGAGCGGCAGTGCGACGATTCCGACGGTGACTCCGGCGACAAGGTCGCCCCGCCAGGTTCGCGGCACCTGACGGTAGTCCGCCCTGCCGGGGAGCAGCGGCGCGAAGTACTTTCGCGCTGTCACCGTGGCCCGTCTCCCACAGGTCTCGCGATGTCGCCCGCCGCGTCTCGACTCTCGCGCGCGAGACGGGAGCGGGTGTCATGCTCGACCAGATTGGCCACGTACATCTGAATCGGCAGACCGGCGAATGCGGCGTACTGGGTACGCATCATCGCGTCGATACGCGCACGAGCGAGGTGGGGAAAGTGCCGGGCGACGCGGGCCGCCGAGTCCTGGAACACCGACTCGGAAGGGGCGATTTCGCGCCTCACCGGGCCCTCACTCCTGGCCGGCGACGAAGTCATCGGCGTCACGACGCATCGTGGGCGGATACTCGACCGTCGCCGTACCGACCCGGACCAGCATCTGGATCGTCGATCCGCCCGGTGCGTACGCCTCGTGAATTGCCGCCCGCTCCTTTTCCATCGAAGAGTATTCCTCGAGAACCTGACTGACGGGTTGAACGACGAGGCCGAGACTCCGGGCCCGCAACGACAGTTTCGCGTACAGCATCCCGGCGTCGACCTGCTCCGTCCTGCTGTTTCCCGCGGTGTCAACGCCGGCATAGGCGGGCGTGTGCGCGGCGCCGTCGGTGGCGAGGGCGACATCGCGTTGGGCCGATACGGCCGGGCTGTTGGTGGCGGGCAGCAACGTCGCGAGCCCCTGGAGGAGGTACTTCATGAAGCCCGTCGTGCCCTGCCCCTCGACGGCGAAGCCGGAACGCGCCTCGTTCTTGCTGTACTCGTTCGACCGGAAGACATCGGCACTCTCCGCCGCGACGGCACTGTTCTGGGACTCGATGATCGATCCCCTGACGGTGGCGTCACCGATCGCCGCGACATCGTCCGGCTCACGGTAGAGCGCGACACTGCTGCCGCTCGTGGCGAGGCCCGCGAGCTCATCCGCCTGCGCCACGGTGACCTCCGTCGCCGCGTACGGGCTGCGGTTCGTGTCGGAGCGGAACATCGACGCGTAGTCGACGTCGGCAGTAGCGGTGCCCGAAGTCAGCGCGACTTTCGCGACCGGGAGACGGCTCATGCTCTCGGAAAGATCTCCTTCGTCGTACTCGCCCTCGGGGAACAACTCGATCGACACCCCAGTCCCGACCTTCGCCCCCGCAACGCGGAGGTACTCCAAGAAGGTGCCCTGCGAGATCATCGTCTGCCGCGCAAGCGGATCCACCTCGGGGGTGAGACGAGAGGGGTCGGCGTAGACGTACATCACGTTCTCGTCAGCCTCGTCCAACGTCACCGTCCAGGGCTGCTCGTTGTGGCTGCTGGGCGCCAGAATTGCGTGCGCGACGAGGCGCATCCGTGGATCGTCGAGCTTCTCCGCGTAGTCCTCCGCCCACGGCTCGAGGTAATCAGCGGGTGCGAAGATGCCGCCCGCGCCGAGAACGACGACGAGCAGGACACCTGCCGCGGTGGCGATCGAGCCCGAGACGATCCCCACGACTTTGGCCGCCCTGTGGGAGACCCGGGAGGTGCGCGCGTTCATTTTTCTGCTTTCCGATCGGAGCGAGCCGTTCGGGAGCCGGCGGATCGTCGTTGACACACGGGCTCCCACTACGAGGCTGGCAGCGGCACGGCGGGGGCGGCAGAGGCGAAGGTCCTCCCCCGCGGCACGAAGACGGAGGACTTTCGCCCCTATCGTCGCGACCGACGCCGGGATTGGCTGGGCGCAGACGCACGGAAGGCTCTCACCATGACAATCCCCCCCTACACGGCTCCCGACTCGCGGACATCATCGGCGGCTCCCGCTTCCGCGCCCTCTGAGTCCTCCCCACCCCGCTCCCCGGTGGCGTCGTCTTCGGAAGTGGAGAGCCTCACAGTGAGCCGCTGCTGGGATTTCCTCGAGAACGCGGATTTCGGCCGGCTGGCTGTGCTCAGCTTCGACGGCATGCCCGACGTGTTCCCCGTGAACTATCTCGCCGCGGGGGGAGACATCTTCATGCGGTCGGCTCCCGGCGCGAAACTGCGAAGCATCGCCGGTCATCCGAGCGTGGCCTTCGAAGTCGACGGAGAAGACGCCGGGTTCCGGTGGAGCGTCGTCGTGCGCGGCGTCGTGGAACGGCTGAGTCTCGACGCGGACATCGATGCATCGGGGGTCGCGTCTCTGGTCACGGCAAGCCCCACCGTCAAGCAGATCTTCCTCCGGCTAGTGCCGAGAACGGTCAGTGGTCGACGGTTCCGCGACCGCCGGAACCCCCTGACGCGGGGCCTACTCGGCGGGGTGCCGGCGACCGCCCTGGTCAACGCGGCTCGCTCACGCAAACCTCACCCCATCCCGCATTTCGCGCCGCCCGCCGGCAGCGACCAACGTTCAGGGCTCCCGGGTCGCTGAGCCGAGCGTGGCTGCTTTCCGGCCGAAGACGGCGGGGCGGGACGTTCGGCCCTGTTACTGCCGCCCGCGCCGGGTGACGCTGGGAGCAGCCGGTTTTCGGCTGTCGGGAAGGGAACACCTCATGAACGCACAACTCGTCGTCGGATGGGACGGGTCGGCCTCAGCGCAACGCGCGCTCGGGTGGGCACAGCAACAGCGAGGCGCAACGTCGCTCTTGCTCGTGCAGGTCGTGAAGGAGGGCACCCTGGTCGACAGCTTCGATCCGTGGGGCGTACCGCTGTCGGAGCGGGACTCTTCGCTCGAAGCTGCCGCCGCCGGTGTGCGCGAATCGGCCCCTCACCTCGTGGTCGAGACCCGAACGGTCGAGGGCGGTGCCGCCGAAGAACTCGCCCGGTTCACACGCCCCGACGTGCTGCTGATCGTCGGCGACCGGCACCGCTCCGCGCTGCGGTTCCGGGCGGGATGGAGCGTAGGCGCACGGCTGGCGGCGGTGGCGGCCGGACCGGTCGCGATCATCGGAGACGACCTTCCCCTCACCGCTTCCGGCGTCGTGGTGGGTGTCGATGACTCCGACGGAGCCCGCGCCGCCCTCATCTTCGCAGCGCAGCAGGCAGAGCTCGCGGGGGATTCCCTCCACGTCGTGCACGCCTGGCACAGCTCTTCGCTCTGGCGCGACCGTGCCATGCCGCCGGCCCGTTCCCTGACGGAAATCGACGCACAGCACGCTGAGATCCTCACCGAGGCCGTCGACGAAGCGCGTCGCCTCCACCCCGCTCTCGAGGTCGTGGGCACGGTCGCCGACGCCAGCGCCGGGCGCGCCCTCCTCGACGCGTCGATCGGTCGCTCATTGGTCGTCGCCGGTGACGGAAATCACACGCGCATCGAACGGATGCTGCTGGGCTCCGCCAGCCACGAGCTCCTGCTCAATCTGACCGTTCCGACCGTCATCGTGGGGCGGCACGTCGCCGGCCCGCGGGAAGTGTCGTCGGCCCGCGAAGCGGAGGACGAGGTCGCGCTGACGCGACCGTCGACGCAGATCCCCGCGCGAACGGTCGTCGGGTGGGACGGGAGCCGGCCTTCGCGTTCGGCGCTGGAATGGGCGGTCGCTCGGGAGCAAGCCGGCCCGATGCCCGGTCACGTCGACATCGTCATGGTCGCCGACGAGCCGTTGTCCGACAGCGACTCGGAGGTCACCGCGTCGACCATGGCCTTCGACGAGCGCGCTGTGCAGCACCTGATCAACCAAGTCGGTGATTCGTCTCCCGGCGTCGCGCTCCGCGGCAAGGTCGTCTACGGATTCGCTCTGCACGCGCTCTCTGAACTGACGCGAGCAGACACCCTTCTCGTCATCGGCACCGAAGACCGAGAAGGCTCTCGTCTGCGGTTCGGCTTCTCGGTCGGAGCGCACCTTCCGTTGCTCGCCCACGGTCCGATCGCGATCGTCCCCGCAACGGTCGACCCGTCGTTGACAGGCGTAGCCGTCGGTGTGGACGGCTCCGCCTCGTCGGACTCGGCCGTGCTGATCGCCGCCGCCGAGGCCGACCGGCGCCACGAGACTCTTCGTCTCGTCCACACCTGGGTGAAGCCGATGCTGTACTACACCCCGTTCTCGATGAATGACGATTACGTCGCCGACGTCGAGACCGACCACCACAGCATCCTCGACGCCGCGCAGCTTCTGGCTACCGCGACGTACCCGAACCTGACGATCGAGACGCACCTCGTTCTCGGCAACGCGGCGCAGGCCCTCGCCGAACTGACACCGGCCGCCGCCGTCATCGTCATCGGCAACCGCGGTCTCTCGGGATGGCAACGCCTGCGGGTGGGGTCGATCAGCCACCAGCTCGTCATGAACCTCCGCGTTCCACTGATCATCGCCGGTCACCCCGGCGCGGCGCGGCGCGTGACGGAACAGCGGTCACCGGGTGCAGCGAAGGTCTCGACGAAAGAGGCCCTCGTATGAGTGCCGTCGACGTGCCCGTCACGACGACGCAGACGGCGTGGGCTGCGTTGAGCACGGCCGGCGTGAGCGACCGCTCGCTCGATGAGTTGGACGCGTGGTGGCGGGCCGCCAACTACCTCTCGATCGGGCAGATCTACCTCCTCGACAACCCGCTGCTGCGCACACCTCTCGAGCCGGCGCACATCAAACCGCGGTTGCTCGGGCACTGGGGTACCACACCCGGTCTGAACTTCATCTATGCCCACCTCAACCGCGTGATCCGCGAACGCGACCTGAACACGATCTTCGTCACGGGGCCGGGTCACGGTGGCCCGGGGATGGTGGCGAACGCGTATCTCGACGGCACCTACAGCGAGATCTACGACGACATCGACCAGACCACCGACGGGGTGCGCAAGCTCTTCCGTCAGTTCTCCTTTCCCGGCGGCATTCCGAGTCATGTCGCTCCCGAGACGCCCGGCTCGATCCACGAGGGCGGCGAGCTCGGGTACTCGCTCTCCCACGCCTACGGCGCCGCTTTCGACAACCCGGATCTCCTCGTCGCGGCCGTGGTCGGCGACGGGGAGGCCGAGACGGGCCCCTTGGCCACGAGTTGGCACTCGAACAAATTCATCGACCCGTTGCGCGACGGCGTGGTTCTGCCGATCCTGCATCTCAACGGGTACAAGATCGCCAATCCCACCGTGCTCGCCCGCATCCCCGACCACGAACTCGACCAGTTGATGCGCGGCTACGGGCACACTCCCTACCTCGTTTCGGGCGGGTTCGGCGGCGAAGACCCCCGCGCGGTGCACCGTCGCTTCGCCGCGGTGATCGACGAGGCCATGAACCAGATCGCGCGGATCAAGGCTGACGCTCGTTCAGGGCGCCTCCACGGGCGACCCGCGTGGCCGATGATCATCCTCCGCACCCCGAAAGGATGGACCTGTCCGCCCTTCATCGACGGGAAGCCCGCCGAGAACAGCTGGCGCTCGCACCAGGTTCCGCTCGCGAACGCCCGGGACACCCCGGAGCACGTCGCCGTACTGGAGGGGTGGCTGCGCTCGTACCGGCCGGAAGAGCTCTTCGACGACGCCGGGGCTGTCGTCGGCCTTGCGACCGCCTTGGCACCCCGGGGGGAACGGCGGATGAGCGCGAACCCCGTCGCGAACGGCGGGTTGCTGCGCCGACCGCTGCGGCTGCCCGACTTTCGCGACTACGCCGTCGACGTCCCCTCCCCCGGTGCGACAACCGCTTCGGCCACCGCGGTGCTCGGAACATGGCTTCG
Organism: Microbacterium shimangi; assembly: GCF_043556445.1. Taxonomy (NCBI): domain Bacteria; kingdom Bacillati; phylum Actinomycetota; class Actinomycetes; order Micrococcales; family Microbacteriaceae; genus Microbacterium; species Microbacterium shimangi. The sequence goes on along the minus strand of NZ_JBIGII010000003.1, from coordinate 916,480 downwards.
CGACGTCATCGTCGCCAACCCCGACAACTTCCGCATCTTCGGCCCGGACGAGACGGCCTCCAACCGGCTCCAGGCCGTGTTCGAGGTGACCGACAAGCAGTGGGACGGCGAGGTCTCGGACCAGGACTTCGACAATCATCTGGCTCACTCCGGGCGGGTGGTGGAGATGCTGTCGGAACACCAGTGCGAAGGATGGCTCGAGGGCTATCTCCTCACGGGGCGGCACGGGTTGATCAACTCCTACGAGGCGTTCATCCACATCGTCGACTCGATGTTCAACCAGCACGCGAAGTGGCTGAAATCCTCGCGGGCGATCGCCTGGCGCCAACCGATCTCTTCGTTGAACTACCTGCTCAGTTCGCACGTCTGGCGCCAGGATCACAACGGCGCCTCGCATCAAGACCCCGGCTTCATCGACCACGTGATGAACAAGAAGGCCGACATCGTCCGGGTCTACCTGCCGTTCGACGCCAACACGCTGCTTTCGACGTACGACCACTGTCTGCGTTCGTTTGACTACGTGAACGTCGTCGTCGCGGGAAAGCAACCCGAGGCGAATTGGTTGTCGATGCCCGACGCCATCAGGCACTGCACGCGCGGGTTGGGCATCTTCGACTGGGCGGGGACCGAGAAGCACGGGGAAGAACCCGATGTCGTGCTCGCCTGCGCCGGCGACGTGCCCACGCTCGAGGTCCTCGCAGCGGCCAGCCTGCTCCGCGCGGCCATCCCGACCCTGAAAGTGCGCGTCGTGAACGTCGTGGACCTGATGCGGCTGCAGAGCGAGGGCGAGCACCCCCACGGTCTCAGCGATGCCGAGTACGACGCGATCTTCACAACCGACCGCCCCGTCATCTTCGCCTACCACGGCTACCCGTGGCTGATCCATCGCCTGACCTACCGGCGAAACGGCCACGCGAACCTGCACGTGCGGGGATTCATCGAGGAGGGCACGACGACGACGCCGTTCGACATGGTCATGCTCAACGAACTCGACCGGTACCGCCTCGTCATCGACGTCCTGGATCGGGTTCCGGGACTCGCGGCTCGCGAGGCCGCATTTCGACAGGAGATGCAGGATGCCCGCCTTTCGGCGCGCACCTACACCCGGGAGTTCGGGCAGGACATTCCCGTCGTCGCACAGTGGACGTGGGGCTCAGATCCGCGGGTCTGAGCCCTCCCCTCATCCCCCCGGCACGAACACGGTGGGCCCCGCCAAGTTCATCAAGACGTCGTGGGCGGTTGACCCGAGGGTCGCACCTCCCCCGGTGGACGCCGCCAACACGAGCAGGATGCTGGTCGGGGACGCGTCTGCGAGGGCCTCCGCCGCCGACAACTCGACCGATCGGAGTAGCACGCGCACCTCAGGAGCGACTCCGGTGACCGCGTCCCGGGCTGCGGCGAGCAGCCGGTCTGCGCCCGTCGCGACTTCGACGTCCGCGCCGAGGGGCAGCAGAGGTTCGTCTCCGCGGATCAAGGTCAGGTCTTCTCCGAGCGCGACGGCCTCCTTCGCAGCGAACACGACGGCGCGCCGCCCGGCCTCCGACCCGTCGACGCCGACGGTGACGCCGTGCCGGGCGCGTCCGGATGGTTCGGGAATGACCGCAACGGGGCACGATGCCGTGGCGACCAGACGCAAGCTCCGTGAGCCGAAGACCCGACCGCGGAGAAAGCCGGTCTTGTGGCTGCCGACCACAACAATCGACGCGTCGCCGGACGCGGCGATGAGTTCTGCCATCGGGTCGCCCTCGACGGACAAGCCTTTCACGGCGCCCACTCCGGGGATGCGGCGCGACGACGTCACGGCGTGCTCGAGTGAGAACCGCGGCACCGACTCGCCCCCGACGAGCCCATCCTTCCCGCCGTCGACAGCGTGCAGGAGCGTCAGATCGAGCCCCAACCGAGCAGCACGCTCTGCCGCCCAGGTGGTCGCTGCCTCGCTGGGTCCTGAACCGTCGACACCGACGAGAACTCTGCCTTTCATCGAATTACCTCCACTCCTCAGCCTGGACGCGATCTCGTTCGTCGCCCAGTGCCTAACGTCCCGTCTCTGCGGGGCGGCCTGTCAGCACCGGCGCGTATGTGCAAGGGGGTGGGTGAATGGCGGCGGGTGGAGCGACCATCACCACATAGCCGTGTCACCCGACCGACGGCAGAGCGGAGTTTTCGTGCCGCAACTGGACCCTGCCCCCGCGGGCGACCGAGAGCCGCGGGCCGACGGCATCTCCACGCAGTTGAGGGCGCTCCTCCGGGCGAATCGGGCGATCGTCGAAGACATCGACCTCCCGGCAGTGCTGCGGCGGATCGTCGATGCCGCCGTCGAGCTGGTGGATGCGGAGTACGGGGCCCTCGGTGTGGTCGGGACCGACGGGACGATCGACCAGTTCATCCACGTCGGAATGGACGCCGTCGCCGCCGATGCCATCGGTCATCCGCCCGCGGGCCACGGCCTCCTCGGCGCGCTGATCGCCGACCCGCACCCTGTCCGCCTCGCGGACATCCACGACGACGCACGCGCCAGCGGCTTTCCCCCGGCGCACCCGGCGATGGAGTCCTTCCTCGGGGTCCCGATCCGCGTCCGCGACCGGGTGTTCGGCAACCTCTACCTCACCAACGCCCGAGCCGGTTCCTTCACCTCGAACGACGAACACCTCGTCGTCGCTCTCGCCGCGACCGCCGGGGTCGCGATCGAGAACGCCCGCCTGTTCGCTGAGACGCGGCTGCGGCAGCGCTGGGCGCAGGCCGCTGCCGAGACGACCTCGGCGATCCTGGCCAGCGACAGCGAAGACGTCATCGGTCTCGTCGCCGCGCGTATCCTCGACCTCGCAGAAGCCGATCTGGTCGCGATCGTCTTCCCGACCGACGACGACGACCTGTTGCGGATCGGTGTCGCCCGGGGCGTCGACGCGGAGGCCTTCGAGGGCCAGGTCATCCGTGCGCGGGGCTCCATCTCGGGCAGCGTCCTCGCGGGGAAGCAACCGCGCGTGCTCGACAGCATCCCGCCGGCCCGCGCCGGGGGCCTACCCACCGCCGGCGGTCCGGTTCTCGCCGTACCCCTGGTCGCGGCGTCGAAGACGCTGGGAGTGCTCGCTGTCACCCGCAGAGCCGGTCGTGTCGGGTTCAGCACCGCCGATGTCGACATGGTGTCGGACTTCGCCGACTATGTCAGCGTCGCGATGGAGTTGGCGGCTGCGCGCGAGGCGCAGCAGCGCATGGTGCTGCTCGAAGACCGCGGGCGGATCGCGCGAGACCTCCACGATCACGTCATCCAAGAGCTGTTCGCCACGGGGCTCGGCCTTCATCAGATAGCGGGCAGCCTGCCCCCCGGCTCCACGGGATCGCGGATCGCGCACGCCGTCGACAGCCTCGACGTCAGCATCTCGCACATCCGCACGGTCATCTTCGCTCTCACCGCGAACGCCGAAGACGTCGTCACGGTGCGCCACAGGCTTCTCGATCTCGTTCACGAACTCGCACCCGTCCTCCGGCGAACCCCGAATATCAGCTTCGCGGGAGCCGTCGATCTGCTCGTCACGGGGCAACTCTCCGACGACGTCCTCGCGGTGGCGCGCGAGGCACTCACCAATACCGCTCGGCACGCGAGAGCCACCACGATCACGTTGCACCTGGCCGCCTCCGACGGCCGGATCACGCTCGAGATCGGTGACGACGGCAGAGGTTTCGCCGCGGAGACCCGGCGAAGCGGGCTCGCCAATCTGCAGCAGCGCGCAGAGAACCGGTCGGGAACCTTCACCGTCACCAGTGCACCCGGCGACACGCGAGTGCGCTGGTCGGTCCCCTTCCCCGCAGACCGCGAGAGGACCCACCCATGAGCGCAATCCGAGTGTTCCTCGTCGACGACCACGAGATCGTCCGCCGCGGGCTCGCCGAGTTGCTCGACACCGAGTCCGACATCGAGATCGTCGGTCAGGCGGGGACGGCGGCCGCGGCTCTTCCGCAGATCCTCGCGTCACGACCCGACGTCGCCGTCCTCGATGTGAGGCTTCCTGACGGGAGCGGCATCGACGTCTGCAGAGACGTGCGCTCCCGCGACCCCGAGGTGCGCTGCCTCATCCTCACCGCGTACGACGATGACAAGGCGCTGTACGCGGCTGTCATCGCCGGCGCCTCCGGGTACGTGTTGAAAGACATCAGGGGCGCCGGCCTTGTCGACGCGGTCCGCGCGACGGCCGTCGGAGACACCCTCCTCGAACCCGCGGTCGTCGCCGCCGTTGCCGCGCGCCTCCGGGGTGAACACAGCGTGGACCCGCGGCTCGCGGGCCTCAGTGCCCGCGAGCAGCAGATTCTTTCGTTGATCGCCGACGGTCTAACGAACCGGCAGATCGGCGTCGAGCTCTCGCTCGCCGAGAAGACCATCAAGAACTACGTCTCGAGCGTCCTGAGCAAACTGGGGCTGGAGCGGCGCACCCAGGCCGCCGTCTTGCAGACAGAGCTGCGCCCGCCTCGGATCGATTGATCGTCGGAGGCGGGCGCGAGGCGACCAGACTCGGTCGGGTCAGGCTGCGGGTTCGGTCTCGGGCTGAGCGGCCTCTTCCGGGGTGAAGATGTCGTTCACGGTCACGTTCACGGCGGTGACTTCGAGACCGACGAAGGTTTCGACCGCGTCTATCACGGCGTTTCGCACGTCGGATGCGACCTCCTGCAGGCTCATCGGGAACTCGGCCGAAAGTGTCACATCCGCACTCACCGTCGAATCGGTCACGGTCACGGTGACCCCCTGGCTGTGGTTCGTGTTGTTCAGCGCGCCCCGCACCACGCCGATGACACGACCTGCGACTCCTCCCAGTGCGTGCACTCCGGTGACATCGTGAGCCGCGATGCCGACGACCTTCGCGATCACGTCATGCTCGATCGTCGTGGTGCCCCGCTCCGAGTTGAGGGTGGTGGCTGAGCTGTGCTCGATCGTGGTGGTCATGAGAGTCTCTTTCACCCGTCACCGGGTATTGCGGAGGCGACTCACGATCACGTCTGCGTTCGTGTCGCCGCTCCTGTCTTCGACGCTACGCACCGCCGCGCGCGGGCTGAAGAGTCGAAGGTCCCGACACCGCGCGGTCGTTTCGCAGACGCCTCTCGACGGACTTCCCGACCTCCGCGAGCACGAAGACGAGAGCGGCCAGTCCGACGGTGTAGGCCCATTCGCGAACCCCGATCGGGGCCGAGTGGAACCACGGGTGCATGAAGGGCGCGTAGACGAAGACGAGCTGAAGGACGAGAAGCGTGCCCGCCGAGATGTAGATCGCGCGGTTTCCGTGCAGAACCGCCAGACGCAGGCTCGAGGCGCGGAGGAAACGACAGCTGAAGAGGAAGGCGAGCTGACCCAGGGTCAACATCGTCACCGCGGTGGTCTGTGCTTCGGCACTCGTGGAGCCGATACCGGTCTCGTAGAAGAAGACGCCGATGGTCGCGGCGGTGATCAGCGCCGTCACCCAGATGATCCGTCCGACGAAACTGCGGTCCAGGATTCCTCGGCCCGTCCGAGCGGGGGGCCGTCCCATCACTCCGGGCTCCGCCGGTTCGGTTGCGAGCGCCAGGGACAGGGTGATGGCGGTGATCAGGTTGACCCAGAGGATCTGCGTGGCCTGCAGCGGGAGCGCAAACCCGACGAGAACCGCGAGCAGCACCACGAGCGCCTGCGCGGAGGTCGTGGGCAGAAGGAAGAGGATCGATTTCTGCAGGTTGTCGCGAATTCGACGCCCCTCCTGCACGGCGTGGCCGATCGTCGCGAAGTTGTCGTCCGCGAGAACGATATCGGCGGCCTCCTTCGTCGTCTCCGTGCCCTTGATCCCCATCGCCACTCCGATGTCGGCACGACGCAGCGCGGGAGCGTCGTTGACGCCGTCACCTGTCATCGCCACGATTTCGCCGCGCGACTGGAGCGCTGCCACGATGCGGAGCTTGTGCTCGGGGCTCGTCCGCGCATAGACGTCGACGCCGGACGCCACGTCGGCGAGCTCCTCGTCGGTCATGGCCTCGATGGCATCGCCGGTGAGGGTGGGCGAGTCGACGTCGGCGATACCCATCTCCCGGGCGATCGCGAGTGCGGTGCCCGGGTGGTCACCGGTGATCATCTTGACGCGGATCCCCGCCGAGTGCATCACTCCGATGGCGGCAACGGCCTCCGCGCGAGGAGGGTCGAGAATCCCGGCGACTCCGAGGAACAGCATCCCGGAATCGAAGTCTTCACTGCTCAGGTCGCCCGTCTCCGGGGTCGTGTCCGACCGAGCGGCGGCCAGAACGCGCAGGCCGTGGGCACTGAGCCCGTCGATGATCTCCGCCCACCTGGCCCGATCGATCGGGTGAGGCCGGCCGTCTGCGCCGAGCTCGTGGGTACAGCGGGCGAGCACGACCCCCGGCGCTCCCTTGAGGTAGATCCGCGAGGTGCCGTCTGCCGCCTGGTTCCGCGTCGCCATGTACTTCGTCTCGGCGGAGAAGGGGACCACCGCCAGGCGCGCCTGCCGGCCGGTCTCGAACGACGCCTTCGCTGCGAGGGTCCGCAGGGCACCCTCCGTCGGGTCGCCGACGATCTGCCATTCCCCCTCGACCTCTCGAAGATGCGCGTCGTTGCAGAGGGCGAAGGCCTCGACGACGGCCCGGAGATCCGAGTGGATCGCGCCATCGCCGTCGAGACGCGTGATGGCGCCGACGGGCGAATAGCCTCCGCCCGAGACGGTGTAGCGGGCGGCGCCCGTGACGACCGAGCGGGCGGTCATCTCATTGCGCGTCAGCGTTCCCGTCTTGTCGGTGCAGATCGTGGTGACCGAACCGAGCGTCTCGACGGCGGTCAGCTTTCTGACGATGGCGTTGTGGCCCGCCATCTGACGCACCCCGAGAGCGAGCGTGATCGTGACGAGCGCGGGCAGTCCCTCGGGGATCGCGGCGACCGCGAACCCGATGGTCGCCGGGATCAACTCGCCGAAATCGCGTTCGTGAACCAGTCGTCCGATGATCAACATCACCCCCGCGATGGCGACGATCGTCAGCGAGATCTTCTTGCGGAAAGCATCCAGTTGCCGCGTCAGAGGCGTCGCCGTGTTCTTGGTCCCGGTCACCAGAGCGTGGATGTGACCGATCTCGGTGTCGAGCCCCGTCGCGGTGACGACGGCCATCCCGTCACCGGCAGTGACGTGCGTACCCGAGAACACGACGTTGGATCGGTCGCCCAGGCTGCTGGACACCGGCACCGGGGCGAGGTTCTTCGCGGTGGGAAGAGACTCTCCGGTCAGCGCCGACTCATCGACCCGGAGGACGCTGCTCCGGATCAGACGGGCGTCCCCCGGCACCTTGTCGCCCGGCTCGACGCGGACGATGTCGCCCGCGACGAGCTCGGCGGCGTCGATGTTCGTCCACTGTCCGGCACGTTTGGTCTTCGCGCTCAGCGAGAGCATCGCACGGATGCCCTCCAGCGCCCGCTGCGAACGACCGTCTTGGACGACGCCGACGATCGCGTTGATGATCGTCACCGCGAGGATCACGCTCGCGTCGACCCAGTCGCCCATCACGAAGGTCACCACCGCGGCGCCGAGCAGAACGTAGATGAGGATGTCGTTGAACTGGCGGAGGAACGTCGATATCGGATGCGGGGCGCGAGGCGTGGGCAGAGCATTCGGTCCGTGCACACGCAGCCGGCGAGCCGCTTCATCCGCGCTCAGTCCGGAGTCGTGGGTATCGAGATCTCGGAGGACCTCTTCCACGGTGTGCGCGTGGTGGGCCACCGGCTTCGCCGTCGGCGCGCTGGTGGCTGGCCGGACGGGCGCCATCAGATGAGCCACGGAAGGCGCTGCACGAGCGGCAGCTTCTTCCACCACGCGCCCGCACCCCAGGTGTCACCCGCGTGCAGCACGGCGACGACGATCAGAGCCAGCGCGTAGATGATGTGGTAGTCGACAAGGGGGTTCGTCGAGGCGGCGTTCGCCATGAACGGCCACTCGGCGAGGTACATCAGCACCATCACCAGACTGCCGACGACAGCGCTCACACGCAGCCCGATACCGAGGATGACGGCCACGCCGATACCGAGCATCGCCAGCTGGAAGAGGACGTCGCTGGCGGGGCTGGCAATCGCAGCAAAGACGTCCTTCAACGGGCCGACCACGCTGTCACTCCGAAGGAAGCCCTGGCTGGGTGTGCCGCCTGCGACCCACGCACGCTCGGCGAGCGTCGAAAAACCGAGCCCGAACGTCTTGTCGAAGAACGCCCAGAGAAAGATGAACCCGCTGGCGATCCGCAAGAGGGCGAGAACGCGACGGCCCGCATGGCTGGCGACCGGCTCGGTGCGCACGGGAGTAGTGGCGGCGGCGGACGACGCGGAGACGCGTCGATCGAAGTCGGTGGGAATGGTCATGAAAGCCTCCAGGCTGTCTCGGCCGGGTGGGCCTCATAACCAATCTCGCCTTTCGGCTACGGCACGGGTAGAGCCGAAGGTCCCCTCTCGGCGGCCCGCTTCACAACGGTCAGAAGGATCACCGAGTCCTCGATCGCGTCGAGCGCGTGCCGTTCGTCAGGGATGGTCAGAAGGTCTCCCGGTGAGCCGTTCCAGAACACCTCGCCCGCCGTCAGCGTGACGCGCCCCGTGAGAACGTGCAGGGTCGCCTCCCCGGGGTTCTCGTGTTCTGCGAGCTGTTCGCCGGCCCGCAGGGCGATCAGGGTCTGACGAAGGAGGTGTTCGTGGCCGCCGTACACGGTCTTCGCACTCCGACCGCTGGACGCCGCGCGCGCCAGATCGAGTTCATGTCGCGCGAGCGCGACGAGTGAGGTCTTCTGCATGATCCGCTTTCGGTCTCGTCCCCACCGGCGGTGGAGACGCTCCCCACGCTCGTCCGTTGTCGGCCCCCCGCGCCAGAGTCGAAAGTCCTCCACCCCGACGCGACACGCGACGGGTGCGGTCGGGGCCGCCGTACAGGTCTCGACCCGGGTGTGGTCTCGCAGCATCCGCTCGCCCCGTGCACGAAAACGGTGGCCCGACCCTGGGGGTCGGACCACCGTTTCGCGCGGGACGGGATCAGCCGAAGTCTTCGACCGTCGCGTATCCGGTGCCGTTGTACTTCTGGACGACCACCGACGAGACCGCGGGCTGGCCGTCGACCGTCGTGTCGACGGCGGTGCCGTCGAGCATCAGCGGGGCCTGGAAGTCGGTGATGCCGCGCAGGGCCTCCATGAAGTTCTCACGGGTGGGCTCGGTCATCTCCCCGAACGCCTGCTCGAGGGTCGCTCCGACCATCCAGCTCCACTGGCAGTGGGGGAACGCCGGCATGTCGGGGTAGTCGCCGTACTCCTTCAGCGCCGAGAGGTACTCCACGACATCCGGGTCTTCGGCGAACGCGGGGCTCTGCGGTGCCTTCGCGAACGACACCGAGTAGATGCCGGGGAACGCATCGGCGCCGCCGGGCTGAAGGATCGCGGTGGGGCTCGACGTGTTCGAGGGCAAGAACCAGCTCGGCTTCCAGTCGAGCTGCTGCGCCTTCTGCAGCGACGAGATCACGAGCGGGGTGATCGACATCGCGTTGACGAAGACGTCGGCGTCGGTCGCGGCGAGTTCGGTGAGCTGCGCGTCGACGGCCGTGTCGGTCGCTTCGTAGGTCAGCTCCTTGACGATCTCGATGTTGTCCGAACCCTCGACGGCCGACTTGAAGCCTTCGAGGTACCCCTCGCCGTAGTCGTCGTTCTGGTACAGCACGGCGACCTTGTGGTCTTCGGACGACGACGCCAGCAGCTCGCCGAACGCCTGACCCTCGTTCTGGTAGATCGGCACGAAGCCGAGCTGCCAGGGGCTCTCTTCGGTCTCGCTGAAGATCGGGTCACCGGTCATGACGAGCACCTGGGGCACCTCGTCGGCGACCGCGGCCTCGAGGTAGGCGCGGTTCGTGGGCGTACCCAGACCCGCGGTCATCGCGAAGACGCTGTCTTTCAACTGGTCGAAGTTGGCCTTGGCCTTCTGCGGGTCGTAGGCGTCGTCGAGGGCATTGATCTCGACCTGCCGGGTCTTCCCGTCGCCGAACTCGATGCCGCCGTCGGCGTTCTTCGCGCCGAAGTAGGCCGTGATCCCCGCGACGGTGCACGTGCCGGGACCGGCGGTCGCGCCGCTGAGCGGTGTCGTGATGCCGAGCGTGAGGGTCGTGTCGGTGATGCCGGGGCTCGCTTCTGCCGCGCCCGACTCACCCCCTCCGCCGCCATCGGCACCGCGCGCGCAGCCCGCGAGCGTCAACGCGAGCGCCGATCCGAGGGCGACGATGCCCAGGACGCTCCTGCTCCTCTTGCTCATGTTCATGCCTGATCTTCTTTCTTGGTGTCGGTCCCCGCGGAGCCGCCTGCTGCGGCGTCTCGAGGGGTGGTTCCCTCCGATGCGGAGCGCTGCTGTGCGCCCCGCGTCGAAGCGGGTGGGGCGCCGGTGGGCGCAGAGTGGTGAGGTGTGCGTCGAAGGCGTCGCAGTCGGGCAGGCAGCGAGGCCAGCCCGCCGGGAAGGAGGAAGAGCACGAGCAGCAGCAGAGCGCCCTGCAGCACCGCGGTGAGGTTCGGGTCGATCTCGTTCGTCAGCTGCGGGGCGAGCACGTAGTACGCGCCGCCGAGAAGCGACCCGACGATGCTGCCCGCGCCGCCGATGACCATGGCGGCGAGAAGCTGGATGCTGTGACCGAAGCTCATGGTCTCGGGTGAGGTGTACTGCACCACCACCATGTAGAGGAAGCCGCTCACCCCGCCGATGAGCGAGGCGACGGTGAACGCGAGCACCTTGTAGCGGTAGGGCGAGATGCCCATCGACGATGCGACGGCCTCGTTCTCTTTCACAATGGCGAACGCGCGGCCGTACTTGCCCCGCACCAGGTTCCGGGTGAGGAGGAAGGTGACCCCGGCGACGAGGATCACGATGTAGAGCTGCCACTGGTCATCGGCCAGCCCGGTCCATTCCGGCGCGTCGGTGAAACGCGCCGAGGTGCCCTGCGAACCGCCGGTGAACTCCGACAGCCGCTTGGCCAGCGGCACCCCGACGATCGGGAGCGCGATCGTGACCATGGCGATCGCGAGTCCGCCGAGACGTGCCGCGGCGAGGGCGATGATGAGTCCGACGATGCCCGGCAGCACGATGCTCGCGATGAACACGAGCGTGATGTTCCAGTCGCTCTCGACCCCGTAGGCGGTGATGTACGCACCGAATCCGACGAAGAAGATCTGCCCCAGCGACACCTGCCCGGTGTAGCCCATGACCACGTTGAGGCCGAGGACGGCGACGGCGAAGACGCCGATGCGAGCGAGAGTCTGGCTCTCGAACTCGGGGAGCAGAAGCGGAAGGACGAGCAGGATCACCACGACGGCGACGGCGATCGCGGGCTTGACCCAGCGGCGGGAGAGGAAGGATGCTGCAGCGGACATCAGACGCGCACCACGGCTTTCCGGCCGAACAGGCCCTGCGGTCGCACGATGAGCACGACGAAGATCAGCACGAACGGCACGGCGACCTTGAGGTCGTAGCCGATGAACGGCACGTAGACGGCGGCGAGGTTCTCGAGCACCCCGATGATCCAGGCCGCCAACACCACCCCGAACGGGCTCGACAGGCCGCCGAGGATGACGGCGGCGAGGGCGTACACGAGGGCGTTGTCCATCATTCCGGGGGTCAGCGTGAGCTGCGGGGCGATGAGCGCGCCCGCGACGGCGCCGAGCACGGCCGCGAGGCCCCAGCCGACCATGAGCAGTCGCCCGACGGGGAGCCCCGAGAACGACGCCGACTGCGGGTTCACCGCGACCGCCCGGAGTGCGAGCCCCAGCTTTGTGCCGAGGAAGAGCGCCTGCAACGCGATCATGATCGCGACGATCACCAGGGTCGTGCCGATCGATCGCACGCTCACCGACGCACCGAGCACCGCCACGGTGTCGAGCGAGAAGAGCGAGGCGAACTGCTGGTTGTTGTACGTGAACAGCCAGCCGCAGATTCCGGTGATGAGTGTCAGCAGACCGATCGTGACCACCACTGCGGTGTCGGGGTCGCCCCGCTCGAACCGGCGCATCACCCACCGTTCGATGAAGGCACCCATGGCGAACGACACGAGGATCGAGAGCAGGATCGCGACGATCAGCGGAATGCCGAAGCCGGTGAACCACCAGGCGATGTAGGCCGAGAGCACGGCCATGCCGCCCTGCGCGAAGTTGATCAATCCCGTCGCTTGATTGACGAGGACGATGGCGAGGGCGAGGGCCGCGTACACCGATCCGATCGACAGTCCGTCGACGACGAGTTGGACGAAGGTACCCATCGGTCAGCCTCCCAGGTAGGCGCGTCGGATCTCGTCCATGCCCTTGAGCTCGGACGAGGTGCCGGTCAGCACGTTGCGCCCCGTCTCGAGCACGGTGGCGCTGTCGACGAGGCGGAAGGCGAGGTTGGCGTTCTGCTCGACGACGAGCATCGCGATGCCCGACTCCGTGCGGAGACGCGCGATGGCGTCGTAGACATTGCGGGCCGTGCTGGGGGCGAGACCCAGCGAGGCCTCGTCGAGCAGCAGCAGTCGGGGCCGCGCCATGAACGCGCGGGCGACGGCGAGCATCTGCTGCTCACCCCCCGAGAGGGCGGAGGCGTGGGAGCGGAAGCGCTCCTTCAGGTTCGGGAAGAGCTCGAGGCAGTAGTCGATGTCGGACTGCACGCCCTTGCGGTCTTTGCGCCGGTAGGCCCCGACGCCGAGGTTCTCGCGCACGGTGAGGGAGCCGAGCGTGCCGCGCCCCTCCGGTACGTGGGCGATGCCGATTCCCGCGACACGGTCGGTGCGCATGCCGCGGATGTCGGCGCCGTCGAAGCGGATGCTGCCGCCCGCCCGCACGACACCGCTGATCGCGCGGAGGGTCGTGGTCTTTCCCGCGCCGTTCGCGCCGAGGATGCCCACCGCGCCGCCTTCGGGCACCGACAGCGACACGCCGTCGAGCACCTGCACGGGGCCGTAGAACGCCGTGACGTTCTCGAGTTCAAGCAGCGCCATCGACCGCGTCCTTTCCGATGTAGGCCTCGATGACGCGCGGGTCGTTCTGCGCCTGAGCGGCCGTGCCCTCCATGAGCTTGCGGCCGTGGTCGAGGACGACGACGCGGTCGGTCAGGGCGGCGATGAGTCCCATGTGGTGCTCGACCACGATGACGGTGATGTCGTCGTCGCGGATGCGGCGGACCGTCGCGATGAGCTGCTCCACCTCGGAGTGCGGAAGGCCGGCGGCGGGCTCGTCGAGGAGCAGCAGCCGGGGGCGCGAGAGCAGCGCACGGCAGATCTCGATGCCCTTGTGCAGACCGTGCGACAGCTCGTCGGCCGGAAGATCGGCCGCCCAGTCGAGTCCGGTGCGCTCGAGCAGCGCCCGCGCCTCGGCGCGCAGTTCGCGCTCCGAGCGCAGCGTGCGCGGTGACCGGAGCGACCATTCGGTGGGCCCGCCCGGCAGACGCGTGTGGGCGCCGAGCAGCACGTTCTCGAGCACCGTCGAGTGCAGTTGCAGGGCCGGATGCTGGAAGGTCCGGGCCAGACCCCGCCGAGCCAGACGTGCCGGGGTCGAGCCGAGCATCTCGTCTTCGTCGATGCGGATCGAGCCGGAATTCGGGCGATAGTGCCCACTGATGCAGTTGAACAGCGAGGTCTTGCCCGCGCCGTTCGGACCGACCAGACCGAAGATCTGGCCCGGTTCGACCGTGAACCCCACGTTCTCGAGCACCGTGATGCCACCGAATCGCAGGTTCACCTCCTGCAGTGTCAGCCGAGCCGCCATGCTCACCTCTTCCGTGTCGCAGCGTCTTCGCTCGCGACATTCCGGGCGAATCCCGCCCTGTCTGGGAAGTTACGGATCCGCGCTCCGATTGTCAACGATTTTGGCGTGCAGTTATCCGCCCGTGATGCTCGACCCGCCGCTTCTGGCGCCCGGCCGCGCTGCCGTTGCGTCCCACCGTGGCACCGGACGCCGCATCCGGACCCCTCGATTCCTTTCATCGGAAGACGACGCGTCGGATGGCGACAAGGGGCGCACCATCGGACGTAACGAAAGGAAAGTCGACGATGACATCCGAATCCCTCGCCTCGGCGATCACCCGCGCCGGCTCCGCCGTGGAGCTGCTGCGCAACCAGAACTGGCCGGCATTCACCTTCCCGGTGGCGCCGGAGTTCACCAACTGGCGCGACGAACAGCGCTCCTGGAGCACCACCGTGGCGCTCATGGACCAGTCCCACCACATGACGCAGCTCTTCCTCGGCGGAAGCGAGCTCATCCCACTGCTCGAATCGGTGTCGCCGAACACGTTCGCGACGTTCCGCCCGGGTGTCGCGAAGCAGCTCATCTCGGTCAACGAGGGCGGCTACCTCATCGGCGACGGCATCTTGTTCTACAACGAAGACGCCCCCGAGGGGCTCGTCCTCGTCGGCCACCACATCCTCATCGACTGGATCCGCTTCAACGTCGAGAAGGCCGCGGCCGCCGGCAAGGACGTGCACCACCGGCTCGAGCCCAACTCGCACATGCGGCAGGGGCCGCCGACCTTCTACCGCTACGAGCTGCAGGGGCCCCGCGCGAACGAGGTCATGGAGAAGCTCTTCGGTGGGCCGCCCCCCGAGGTGAAGTTCTTCCACATCGGCGACTTCGAGATCGGCGGGCGGGCCGTGAAGGGCCTGCGCCACGGGATGGCCGGACAGCCGGGGTTCGAGTTCTTCGGGCCGTGGGCCGATAGCGAGGCCGTGCTCGACGCGATCCTCGAAGCGGGCGCGGAGTTCGAGATCCGCCGCGTCGGAGCGAAGGCGTACTCCGCCACGCCGCTGGAGTCGGGCTGGGTTCCGACCCCGTTCCCCGCGGTCTTCGACGAAGATCTCGCCGACTACCGCGAATGGCTTCCCGCCGCCAGGATCGGGTCGGTCGCCGGTTCGCTCTTCTCCGACGACGTGCGCGACTTCTACCTGACCCCCTACGACCTGGGCCTCGGGCGCTCGGTGCGCTTCGACCATGACTTCCACGGTCGCGCGGCCCTCGAGCGCCACGCCGAGGTGCAGAGCCGCCGCAAGGTCACGCTCCTCTGGAACGCGGAAGACGTCGCATCGGTCGTTCGATCACAGCTCGAACCGGGCACCCCGGCGAAGTTCCTCGACTTCCCGAAGGCGCGCTACGGGCTCTACCAGATGGACGACGTGCAGCACGACGGCGCGAGCGTCGGCATCTCCACCGACGCCGGCTACATCGCGTTCGATCAGCTGTACATGTCGCTCGCGACGATCGACGTCGACGTCGCAGACGGCACCGAGGTCGAGGTCGTCTGGGGCGAGTATCCGGTGTCGAAGAAGGACTCGGTCGATCAGGCCCACCGCCAGGTGAAGATCCGCGCCACCGTCGCTCCCGCGCCCTACCACGACTGGGCGCGCACGGTCTATCGCGCCTGACGTGACGCAGCATCCGCGATTCTCGCTGCTTGCACCCCGCAGCAACCTCTTCCGCTGCACTTTGCGCCACCCGCGTCGTTCATCGATGGAGCGGATGACGGAAAGTGCAGCGGAAAGGATCGGCGGATGCTTTTGTCGAAGGGGCCGGGGCGGGGCGGCGGTGTGTAACCTCTCGAGGAGGAGGTCGCGATGGCGCGAAGATCCGCTGGTGAGTCGGCGCTGCACCGTCATCTGCGCGTCCTCGACGCCTTCGACGCTCTCCGACCGTTCCTCACCCTCGGAGAGCTGGCCCGCGCCGCCGACCTTCCGCTGTCGACCACCCACCGGCTGGTCGGCGAGCTTCTGCAGGAGGGGATGCTGGAACGCATGCCCGATCGCACGTACCGCCTCGGTGTGCGGCTCTGGGAGTACGCCTCGCGCACGCCCGGCGCGCTGGGGCTCCGCGAAGTCGCGCGACCGTGGCTCGCGGCCGCGCACGCGCGCATTCGGCAGCACCTGCAGCTCGGCGTGCGATCCGGCACCGACGTGCTCTTCATCGAGCGGATGTCGACGAAGGACGCCGTCGTCAACGCGACGCTGATCGGCGGACGCATTCCGCTGCACGCCTCGTCGATCGGTCTCGTTCTGCTGGCGCACGCTCCCGACGCCGTGATCGAAGAAACCATCGCCCACGGTCTCCGCGCCTACACCTCGCGCACCATCGCGACCGGCGCCGGACTCCGCTCGACCCTCCGCCGCATCCGCGCCGACGACCTCGCCATCGCGCCCGGGCACATCCACCTCGAGTCACGCGGGATCGCCGTTCCGGTCCGCGGACCCGACGGCTCGGTCTACGCCGCGATGGGAGCGGTCGTCCGCAACGACGACTCGTCGGCCGCGCCCGTGGTCGAGGTGCTGCGTGTCGCCGCCGCGGGGGTCACCCGCTCGCTCCGCGACGCCTACGCCTCCGACAGCGACGAGAACGCCGCCGTGCACGGACCGCGCCCCGACGCCGGGGTGTCGGCGCGTTCGTGGGAGTACATCGCCGCCCTCGATGCCCGCGTGCCGCGCTCGGTCGCGGGCGGATCGACCGCGGCGACGGGGCGGGCGGGCCGGTGACGGAGATCGCGGTCATCGGTCTCGGCGAGGCCGGCCGCCTCTACGCTCGCGGCTTCAGCGCTGCCGGCGCCGAAGTCCGCGGATACGACCTTCGCCCCCGCCTCGCGAGCGGCGAGCAGGTGGAGCGACTCGCCGACGCCGTCGAAGGCGCCGAGCTCGTCATCAGCCTGGTGGGCGCAGCATCCGCAGAAGACGTCGCGGCGCAGGTCTTCTCTCGCGTGAAGCCTCCGGTGATCTTCGCCGACTTCAACACCGCGTCCCCCGAACTGAAGGGTCGGATCGCGAGAATGGGGGCTGACCACGGCATCGACGTCGCCGACGTGGCGGTGCTCGCGCCCGTCCCTCGCGCGGCGGAACGCACCCCACTCCTCGCGAGCGGACCGGCGGCCCCCCGCCTCGCCGGGATGCTGCGTCCGCTCGGCGCCCCGATAGACGTTCTCGACGGAGGGGTCGGTGAGGCCGCGCGGATGAAGCTCCTGCGGAGCATCTTCACGAAGGGTTTGGCGACGCTGGCCATCGAAACCCTGACCGCTGCCCGGGCGGCAGGTGCCGAGGAGTGGGTTCGCGCGCAGATGGCGTCCGAGCTCGGCGCCGAGGGGCCCGCGCTCCTCGAACGCTTCGTCGCGGGCACGTACCAGCACGCCGAGCGCCGCGAGCACGAGGTGCGCGACGTGCTCGCCGAACTGGATTCGACGGGGCAACCCGCCGATATGACGCGCGGAACGCTGGCATGGTTCGAGCGCATCCTCGCCGACCGGCCCCAAGATGGGTCAGATGAGTGACCCCGCGAACCGCCGCATCGACCTGATCCTGAACAAACCGTGGTTCGCGCTGTACGGCGGCGTCAAACCGACGCTCGTCATCGAGGGGCGCGGACACCCGACCCAGTGGGGCCTCGGCACGTGGCAGGTTCCGACAGACCGCGCGGTCGTGATCGGCGTCTTCTTGTTCAACCGACTGTGGCGGTTCGGGCAGGCCGACTTCACTCTCGAGCCGGATGACGAGCCCGCGCTGATGTACCGCGCACCGGCGCTGCCGTTCGTTCGCGGTCGGATCGTTCAGGCGGGCTCGAGCACATCCCAGGCCTGAACTTGACTCGGGTCTGGCAAGTTCGTCTCCTCCCCAGGGGCCAGTTTCGCGGGTTCCCCACAGGGCCGAGTTTCCACCTCTGATCTGGCCCGTTTTGGCCCGGGAATGTCGGTGGCCCTCGGCAGAAT
Organism: Microbacterium shimangi; assembly: GCF_043556445.1. NCBI lineage: Bacteria > Bacillati > Actinomycetota > Actinomycetes > Micrococcales > Microbacteriaceae > Microbacterium > Microbacterium shimangi. Next base: position 898,773 of record NZ_JBIGII010000003.1, on the reverse strand, counting down.
GGGGGTATGACGAACCCTGTTGCGGCGCTCCGCGGCCTCGATGCGGCGCTGGCGACGGTCGTGGTCGGTCAGCTTCGCGACGGTGATGCGCGGGCGCTCGATGGGGACGAGTTGTTGGCGGTGATGGATGCTGCCGCGTCGGTCGTCCGTCGTGCCGAGGCGTTGTTGGTCGACACGGTCGGTGAAGTCGATGCCCGTTCGGATCAGCGGGACGTATCGGTGCAGATGACCACGAAGTACGGGTGCCGGTCCGTTCGAGAACTCGTGGGTCGCACCACCCGGTTCGCCTCGCGGCGGGCGGGTGACCTGATCACGGCCGGTCGTGGCGTGCGCCAGACCACGGCACTCGCCACCGGGGAGGTATTGCCGGCCGTGTTCCCGATGCTTCGGGAGACCCTCATCGACGGGTTCGTCGGTGTTGACGGGGTTGTCGCGGTGGCCGGGGAGTTGGACGGGCTGGGGGTGGGGCGGGAGGCGATCCTCGCCGCGGATGAAGAACTCGCCGCCGCTGCCCGGGGCGAAGGTGTCGACGGGGCGCCTCCGTTGCCGGCGGATGATCTGCGTGCGCAAGCGGCCGTGTGGGCCGCGTTCCTCGACCAGGACGGTCCGGAACCGCGTGAGGCGCGGGCGTTCCGGAAGCGGGGCGTCACCCTCGGGGTCGTTCGTGACGGGCTGATCCCGATCCGGGGAAACCTGCTCCCCGAAGCTGCGGGTTTGTTGACCCGTGCGTGGGACAGCGTTAACAACCCCAAACTCGCCGGACCCACCGGTCCCCGGTTCGTGTCGGAGGGTGACGAAGACCCCGACGCGGTGTGCGACACCCGCACCCGGGCGCAGAAACAACACGACGCCCTCGTCACGGCCCTCTCTGTCGCGACCGCGTCGGGGCAGCTCCCCACCATCGGCGGTGGCGCGCCGACGCTGGTGGTCTCGGTCCGGGAGACCGACATGAGAACGGGTACCGGCACCGCCTACGTGCAGGGCATCGATGAACCTGTTTCCCTGGCCGTGGCGCGACACACCGCGTGCACCGGTGGGGTGCAACGGGTCGTGTCCGACGCTTTCGGTCGGATCGTGACGATCGCCGTCACCGACCGCGTCTTCACCCACACCCAACGCAAAGCGATCGTTCTCCGCGACGGGGAATGCGTGATTCCCGGGTGTCACGTCCCCGCCGCTTGGTGCGAGATCCACCACGCCGTCGAAGCAGCCCGCGGCGGGCCCACCCACACCGACAACGGCCTCCTCCTCTGCTGGTTCCATCACCGCACGATCGACACCGGTGGGTGGAAAGTGCGGATGAACCACGGCGTCCCTGAAATCCTCGGGCCGGTGTGGTGGGACCCCGCCCAGAAATGGCGCCCGGTCACGAAGTCCCCCACCCGGCGACGCGAACTCCTCGAAGCCGCCCACCCCCGCTGACGTCGCGAAAGCGGTCGGTCACCCGACATGGGAACGCGCGCTATCGGCTGCCGCCGTAGGCCGCGGGAACGAGGTCCAGACGGGACCCGCCGCTTTCGACCAGTTCGAGGATGGCGTCGGCGACCTGCTCGGGGGCATCGAAGGTCGCCCCGGCCGTCATCGCCTCCGCCTCGGCACGCCCCGCGCGGATCGAGCTCATGAACTCCGTGCTCGTGGCGAAGGGAATCACCGTCGAGACGGTGATCCCCGTGCCCTCGAGTTCATTCCGCGCGATCGCAGAGAGACGCTCGAGGGCGATCTTGGATGCCACGTACCCACCCGTTCCGGGAACGTCGGCGAAGGTCGTTCCCGAGCTGACGTTGACGATGCTGCCCGCACCCTGCCGCCGCATGGTCGGCAACACGGCTTGCATCACAGCCAGCGGCGCTACGAGGTTCAGCTCGAGAACACCGCGGAAGTCGTCGAGCGAGAGGCGCTCGATCTCAGCCTGGAGCCCCTGGGCGGCGTTGTTGACGAGGACGTCGATCCGCCCGAAGGCGTCGAGTGTCGCCTGCACCAACGCGGCCACCTGCGCCTGGTCGGTGACATCGCACCGCACCGCTATCGCTCCCTCGAGCTCTGCCGCGAGCTCACGCAAGCGATTCTCCCGCCGAGCGGCGAGAACGACGCGCGCACCGGCGGCCGCCGCAGCTCGCGCGGTTGCCGCCCCGATTCCGGATGACGCTCCGGTGACGACGAACACGGAGTCTTGAATCTTCATGATCTTCCCTTCAGCCGGCCCGCCCACGGCGGCGCTCGACTCGTATTACGCTACTCCCTAGTAGCGTAATGACCAACCGTCCCGTACTCTCGAGAGGTGAACGCTTCTGCTCCCTCGGCCGGCCGCCCCTACGACCGGTCCAGCGACGCGCTGATCTTGGCAACGACCCTCGACCTGCTCTCAGAACGGGCGTACGAACGCGTCACAATCGACGCCGTCGCCACCCGTACAGGCAAGGCCAAGACGACGTTGTACCGCCGATGGGCCACGAAGGACGACCTCGTCCTCGCCGCGATCCACTCCATCGGGCGGCCTCCCGAGATCGACAACCTGCCCGACAGCGGGTCCCTCCGCTCGGACCTGCTCGCGGTGATCGACTCCCCCTGGCTCGGCGGGCCCGACCGTCGCGCTTCGATCTTCGCGGGCCTTGCCTCGGCAGGCCGGAGCGCTGCGAGCTTGGCTGACGCGGTCCGAACCGAGGTGACCGAGCCGTACGTCGAGATCTACCGTCGCCTACTCGAACGCGCGATCCATAGGGGCGAGATACCGGCGAACCTCGCCGGGCGCGCGAGCATCTTGGCCGACGTGATTCCCGCGATGAGTACTCACCGTCTGAACACCAACCACGAACTCGCCTCGCGGGAATTCTTCGTCTCGGTGATCGACGACGTGGTGCTCGCGGCGCTCGGAGCGCCCAGTCGCTAGCTGATGCCGGCCGTCGGGGCGAGACGAGCTTCCCAGGGCTAAGGACGATTCGCGGGTATCCGGGAATGTGCAGAGTGAGACCATCTCACCCTCGGGAGAACGACATGCACACGGATGAAATCGACCAGCTCTTGACCAGGAGCGACCCCGCGAACGACCTATCGGCGCAAGAGCGGCGCCTTACGGCAGAGATGATCGAGAAGTCCACACCGATGCGGAAGCGTCGGGGCTATGCGCGGCCGCTTGCCGTGGGAGCGATCGCCGCGGTGCTGCTCGGTGGTGGCGGGATGGCAGCGGCAGCGGCGAGCGGTCTCTGGGAGGGCTGGGCACAGAACGACGCGCTCGCCATCGTCCACTACGAGCTTCCTAGTGGCGTCTCGTGTGAATGGCGCATCGGCAACGTGCGGGGAGCGCCGGACGAGGTCGACCAGGTGATCCGAGAGGCTTTGGCGGACCTAGATCTCACCGACGCCGACATCGCAGAGGGAGCCGCATACGTAGGGGTGACGGGAGATCCGCTCACGGACGCCCATGCGTATGAGACCGGTATCTCCTGGGCTGTCACCCTGCGTATCGAGCGAGCTCTCGCGGCGCACGACCTCGACGACAAGTGGACGAGCATCGGCGGACAAGGATTCTGCGAATGAGCTCGACGACATCCCGAAAGAGTCGGCTGACTGTTGCTCTGCGCGAATCCTCAGACGATCTGCTGCGCTACTTCTTGCGTCGCCTCGACCGTGAAGATGCCGCAGACGCGCTCGCTGACGTGATGACCACCGCGTGGACACGCGTGGACGCGCTGCCGGATGAGCCCGCCGAGGCACGGATGTGGCTGTTCGGTGTCGCGCGCAATGTCTTGCTCCACATGCACCGCAGCACCGTCCGCAGATCGCAGCTTGCCGACCGCCTGCGTAACGAGCTGACGCTCCGCAGCGCCCCCGCGGCAGATTCGGGTGCCGAGATCAGGGATGCGATCGACCGGCTCGACGGCGACCTCGCGGAGCTGGTTCGACTCGTGCACTGGGATGGCTTCTCCCTCGTCGACGCGGCGACGCTCCTCGGCATTCCTTCGTCGACGGCCCGCGGTCGATATCAGAGAGCGAGAGAGGCATTGCGTCGTACGCTCGCGCCGATCGCGAACTGACGGCTAGTCGTGCAGGTACCCGCGGATCGCCTCGGCGACGAACGTGGGCGCCTCGCGCGGGATGAAGTGCCCGATGCCCCCGAGTTCGACGAGATCGCGCCCGACGCTGAACAGCGACGCGTTTCTGCGGGCGAGCGGCAACGTTTCGCACCCGTCGGCCGTGCCGATCAAGAAGGTGGTCGGCACGGTGATGGCCGGCCACTGGTCGAGCGTTGCCTGCGTCTCGGCGTAGACGGCCGATCCCGGGGCTTCGCCGGTGCCGTGCCGGTAGTAGTGCACGACGTTGTCGGCGAACTGCTCGGTGTCGACAGCATCCAGAATCACGGCCATCTCCCGCTCCGACAGCTGCAACTCGGGCGACCAGTGTCGCCACGCCCAGCGAACGAGTGCGGCGGGGTCGCGGCGAAAGGCTTCGGCGCCGGTCGCCGTGCACAGCCAATACCGGTACCACGCGACGGCGGCATCATCCAGCGCTTCGGTGGCGGTGAGGTCGGCGCCCGCACCGTAGGCGGTGGAGAGCGTCACGAGCCCGGTCAGCGCCTGCGGAGCGACCACGGCCGCGGCGTGCGCCGCACGTGCTCCCCAGTCGTGACCCACCAAGACGGCCGGGCCCAGCTCGAGCGCACTCATCAGGTCGACGAGGTCGGTCGCGAGCGCCGCCACCTGGGCCGACATCGCCGCCGGGTCGGTGACGCGGCTGTTCCCCACACCGCGGAGGTAGGGCCGGATGACGCGTACGCCTTCGGGAAGGAGGTCCACGACGTCATCCCAGGTCGAGGGCTCGTCAGGAAACCCGTGGGCCATCACGACCGGCCGGCCATCGGCGGGTCCGTCGTCGAAGTACTCCAGCTCGGTGTGGGCCGTTCGGATGATGGGCAATGTCGGGCTCCCCGTTCGTCGTCTCAGCTCTCAGATGGTTCTCCCGTAACGGCTCACTCGCCGTCGGTGCGGGAAGTCGGGGTGTCGGCGATCTGAGGGGCGGGCGGGGCGTCCGCGGGTGCGCCGGATTGCACCGCGCCGCCCGTGTCGATCGGCTGCACGAGGGTGCGGGGTCTTCCGTCTTTGCGTCGGGACATCCTTCGATTCTGGCCGCCCCGCGGGCGAGCGGGGCCGGATGACTTCTGGCGTCGAACGATCTCCCGCTCGGGCCTCAGACCATTCCCCGCGGGGGTGTCATTCCGGATGCTGGCTGTGGTCCGCCACATCGGGCTTCGCACGCAGAACGTCGGCGATCTCCTCCTCCGGACGCGGCGCGACGGTTTCGTCGACCTCGAGCTCGGGAATGGTCGGTTCATGGGGAGTGGACACGTCGAATCCTTCGGTCGGCAGGGTCCACAGCGTAGGCGGGTTTCTCAGCTCTTGCGGTAGTTCTCCCGGGCGAAACGCGAGTAGGGGGCCGGTGCCACCGTTGCGCGGATCTCGACCTGCCGGTGCGGTTCGACCGCCGGTTTGCGACTGTTCGGCTGCTCGCCCCAGGTCACGACGACGCGCGTACCGGGTTCTGCAGACGCCGCGTCGACGCTCGCGAGCGAGACGAACGCCTGCTCGTTCGTGATGTATCCGCAGTCGTGCGAGATGCCGACGTCGGTGCCGTCGATGCTCACGCGATCGACCTGGTACACCCCGTAGCGCGCCTTCGGGAACTCGAGGTACTTCGCCGGGATCCCCTCTTCGTAGAGCGACCGCTGGGCGGCCGCCACGTCTTCGGGGTCCCACACGAGGGTCACCTTCACCCGCTGCGTCGCCGCGGCGTGCCGCTCGAGCGCCGCGCGCCCGATGAAGTCGTGGTCGAAGGCGATGCTCCGGCCGTACCCGAGGTCGTACGGCGTCAGGTAGTAGTCCTCGATGCGGTCGGCGACGACGCTGCCCGCGAGCGACCCGGTGCGCGCCGCGGGGAGCCACGCGAGGTACTCGGCCGAGCGTTCGCCGGTGAAGATCGCCGGAAGCGGCGACGGCACCCACGCCGACTCGAGGTTCGCCGACGAGTACGCCCGCGATCCGACCAGCACCAGGTCGAACTCCTCGCCGGCGGCGACGATGGCCTCGCGCACCCGCACGCCGTCGGGCCACGGGCCGAACAGTTCGAAGCCGGGCTGGCCCGCCATGCCGTGACGCAGCGACCGCACCGTGATGCCGGCGATCTCGAAAGTGGCCATGCCGAAGAACTTCGTCGGAGGCACCGGTGCTCCGGTGAGCTTCTCCATGAGCGCCAGGGCGTGAGGACCCTGGAGCTCGTAGCGGTAGAGCTTCGGATCGGTGCCGGGTTCGCGCATGAGCGAGTTCGCGTCGCGCTCGAACGTCACGTCGTAGTCGCCGGTCTCGCCGATGAACTGCACCCAGTCGAGCACCATGTGCCACCCGACGAGGTCGTACACGTCATCGTCGAGGTGGAACAGGATCGCATCGCCGATGAGGTAGCCCTCGTGGTTCACCGCGATGAACTGCTTCGCCGCGTCGACGGGGAACTTCGCGAAGCTGTTCACGCCGGTCTCGCTCAACAGGCGCAGCGCGTCGGGCCCCGAGATGAAGAGGTCGGTCATGTGATGCGACTGGTCGAGGAGGGCGACGCTCGTGCGCCACGACAGCTGCTCCGAGCGCCAGTTGCTGAACTCGGGAGTGACGGGGAAGATCGTCGGTCGCGACTGCGCATTGCGCAGCAGCTCGACGGGGCTTCCTGCGCGGGCAATAGCCTCGGCGGCGGTTTCGGTCATCGTGAACTCCTTCGTCCGGTGTGTCCTGCCCGCAATGCTAGACAGCGGAACGCATGAAGAGAGCGAGTGCGCATAATGGATGCTTATGGACGCCGAAGTATCCGTTAGCCGCCCCGGAGAAACCCCATGGACCTGAACCTCATCCGGGTCTTCGTCGCCATCGCCGAGACGCGGAGCCTCACCGCCGCCGCCGCTCGTCTCTACGTCACGCAGCCCGCGGTCAGTCAGGCTCTCGCCCGGCTGCGCCGGGAGCTCGACGACCCGCTCTTCCACCGGGAGGGCCGTGCGATGGTGCCGACCCCGCTCGCCGAGACCGTGATGCCGGGGTTCCGCGAAGCGCTCGCGGCGGTCGACCGCACCCTCGACGGCGTGCACGGGTTCGACCCCGCCGCATCCGACCGCACCTTCCGCATCGCCCTTTCGGAGCTCGGCGAGATCGGCTGGCTGCCCGCGATCGTTCGCGCCGTCCGTGCGAAGGCGCCCGCGATGCGCATAGAGGTCGTGCCGATGAACGCCCGCGAGCTGCCCGACTGGCTCGGGCGCGGCACCGTCGACCTCGCCGTCACGCCGTCCACGGTGCCGGGACGGTTCGAGAAGGTGGTGCTCAAGTCGCAGGCCTACGGCGTCGTGATGTCGCCGAAGCATCCGCTCGCCTCCGGCACTCTCGACCTCGAGGCCTACGCAGACGCCGGGCACGTGGTGGTCGCGAGCGACTCCGGCGCCTCAGCCGTCGACCGGGCCTTGCACCGGGCGGGAATCGCGATCGAGCCCAAGATCGCGTCGAATCACTACGCCGCGCTCCCCCCGCTGATCGCGGCGAGCGACGATCTCATCGCGACGATGCCCGACACGATCGCCGAGGGCTGGACGAAGACCTGGCCCCTCGTGGTTCGTCCACTGCCGTTCGAGATGCCCGCCATCGACATCAGCCTCTATCGCCGTTCGACCACGCAACACACCGCGGCGCTCGACTGGCTGTTCGCGACCGTCGCCCACGCGATCCGCGGATCGTCGGGGCGGTTCCAGGTCATCCACGGCGACGCGCTCGATCGGTGAAGTCGTCCTCGCGGACCGGAGCGCGAGGATGGCGCGAACCTGCGATCACCGCGACGACCGACAGCAGGATGATCCCCACCCCGGCCGCCTGCGCCACGGAGAGCGTTTCTCCCGCGGCGACCATCCCGACTCCGAGAGCGACGATCGGACTGAGAAGTCCGAGGAACGCGGGCACTCGGGTCGGGAGCACCGCGATACCGCGGAACCACACCACGTACGCGAACGCCGTGCCCGCTATCGCCAGATAGACGTAGCCCCCCATCTGCGCCGCAGTGGGCGGCTCTGTGGGCAGCGGCTCCGCAACGACCGCGGCGAGGGCGAGCATCAGACCGCCGGCCATCAGCTGCCACGTCGTGGTGACGAGCGGGGGCTCGTTACTCCGCCACCGCTTCGCCAGCACCACACCTGTCGCCATCGACAGCGCACCGAGGAGCGCCGCCGTGACGCCGACGGGGTCGAGACCGGCGTCAGCGCGAAGAACGATGAGCCCGACACCGACGATGCCGGCGACCCCCGCGGCAACGACCGAGGTTCGCAACCGCTCAGCGAGCAACCGAGACGCGAGAGCGGCCACGAGCAGCGGCTGAATGCCACCGACGATCGCGGCCACGCCCCCGGGGAGCCGATCGGCGGCGACGAAGAGGAGCGCGAAGAACACTCCGATGTTCAGCGCGCCCAAGACGATCGACTTGATCCACCAATCGCCCCGGGGCAGCCTGCGGACGATCAGCAAGAGGACGAGCCCAGCGGGTAGCGCACGCAGGGCGGCCGTCAGGAGCGGGTGTCCGCCGATCACGAAGGTCGTCGCGGTGAAGTAGGTCGTTCCCCAGAGGAGAGGGGCCAGAGCGGTGAGAAGGATGGCGCGGGTATTGCTAAGCACTTAGCAAATATAGCTCAGCGCTTAGCGATTAGACTCGCCCCATGGACGACGTCGACCGGATTCTGGAACAGTGGCGAGCAGAGCGCCCCGACCTCGACGTCTCGCCGATGGCCGTCGTCGGGCGTCTCAGCCGAGCGGCCTCCGCGATCGAGACCAGGCTCGCGCAGACGTTCGCGCAGCACGGGATCGACGCCCCCACGTTCGACGTGCTGGCAACGCTTGCCCGGCAGGGTCCCCCCTATCGCGCCACTCCCTCGACTCTCGCGGCCGAGGCGATGATCACCTCGAGCGCGGTCGCGCAGCGCCTGAACCGACTCGTCGACCTCGGCTTCGTCACCCGCGCACCCCACCCGCAAGACGGCCGGGGCAAGCTCGTCGCGCTGACCGCGGCGGGCAAGCGCACGCTCGACGAGGTTCTGCCAGACCATCTCGCGACCGAGGAAGAGGCTCTTGCGACCCTCTCAGCCGCCGAACGGCGAACGCTCGCAGAGCTGCTCGGCCGCCTCGCCGAGAACGAACTCGCCCCCTGACCCGCGACGACGGACCAGGGGGCGAGAAATCGGATGCTACTGGGCGCCGGCCGTGCGCCAGCCGCCCTGGTACTCCTGCCGCGCCGTCTCGGCGTAGGGCACGGGGCTCACGATCGCGCGCACCGAGATCTGCTCGTGCGGCTCGACCGTCGTCTTCTCAGACCCTCCGTCGGGCTCACCCCAGACGACCCGCACCTCGGCGCCGATCGGCACGTCGTGGTCGACGGTCGCGAGCGACAGTCCACGCTTCTCGTTCGCGGTGATTCCCGTGAACAGCGACACCCCCACGGTGTTGCCGTCGGCATCGATGACCGCGTCGTAGTTCGACGAACCGTAGTTCGCGTTCGGGAGGTCGAAGAACTGATACCCGACGCCGTCGCGGTCGATGACGCTCGTGAGGATCTTGGCGAGGTCTTCGTCGTTCCACGCGAGCGTGACCTTCTTGCGCTGCGCGCCGGCGTCGATCTTCTCGAGCGCCTCGCGTCCGATGAAGTCGTGGTCGAACTTCACGAACGAGCCGTAGCCGAGCTCCCAGGGGTTCAGGTAGTAGTCCTCGATGTTCTCCGAGACGAACGAACCGGCGAGCGCGTTGATCGCCTCGTAGCTGTTCGCGGGCAGCCACTCGCGGTAGGCGCGCTCGGCCTCACCCGTGTAGATCGCGGGGAGGGGCGAGGGGATCCAGCCCGACTCGAGCGTGTTCGACGAGTAGGCGCGCGAGCCGCAGGGCTCGATGCCGAACTCGCGACCGGCCTCGAGCACGGCCTCGCGGATCTTGCCGTGGTGCGCGTACGGACCCCAGATCTCGAGACCGGGGGCACCCGCCATGCCGTGACGGAGGGTGCGCACCTGCTCGCCCGCGATCGTCATCTCGCCCATGTGGAAGAACTTGACCTTCTCCAGCGATCCGCCGTTCAGCTTCTCGATGATCGACCACGCGTTCGGGCCCTGGATCTGGAAGCGGTAGTACTCGCGGTGCACGGCCTCGCCGTAGGGACGCGAGGGCGAGCGATCGTCGTAGCGGGTCTCGACGTCGTAGCCGCCGGTCTCGGCGTGGAACTGCAACCAGTTCGCACCCGGTGCGCGACCGACGTAGACGTATTCGCCTTCGGCCTCGTGGAAGAGGATGCCGTCGCCGATCACGCCGCCGTTGGACGCGGTCGGAACGAACTGCTTCGCCGTGTTCACCGGGAAGTTCGCGAACGAGTTGATGCCCGTGTCGCTCAGCAGCTTGAGCGCGTCGGGACCCGAGATGAAGAAGTTGACCATGTGGTGGGTCTGGTCGTAGAGCACCGCGGTCTCGCGCCACGCCTTCTGCTCGCGCCGCCAGTTCGTGAACTCGGCCGGGACCACCGGGTAGATATACGTTCCGAGCTGCGAGTTGCGGAGCATCTCAACGATGCCGCCCTTCTCATCCAGCAACTCCTGCAGATTGCGCGCCATGGGGCTCCCTCGACTCTCTCTTCATTGAGCAGCATGTTCAGACGTGTCTGACAGCCGCCACGGTACGGCGGCAATATGCCTCTGTCCATAGTGGTTCCGGTCGCCCCGATTGTAAACAAAATCTTGACCATTCCGCCAGGGGTGTGGTTCGCTGACTGCCATGGCCCAGCCCCACCCCTCCCTTGTCGTGGTCAGCGCGCACGCCGGCGATTTCGTCTGGCGAGCCGGCGGCGCTATCGCCGCCGCCGCCCTCCGCGGCGAGCGCGCGACCGTCGTCTGCCTCAGCTACGGCGAACGCGGAGAGTCCGCGAGCCAGTGGCTGCAGGGCAAAGACCTCGACGAGATCAAGGCGATCCGTCGCGGCGAGGCCGAGGCGGCAGCATCCGCTCTCGGTGCCGAGATCGTCTTTCTCGACCTCGGCGACTACCCGCTTCGCGAGACGCCAGAGGCCGTCGCCGCGCTCATCGACATCTACCGTCGCGTGCAGCCCACCGTGGTGCTCACCCATCCGCTGACCGACCCGTACAACGGTGACCACCCGGTCGCCGCGCGCATGGCGCTCGAAGCCCGGGTGCTCGCGCAGGCGATCGGCGTCGCGAACTCCGACGGTACGTTCCCCACGAAAGACGAGATCATCGGCGCCCCGCCGGTCTTCTTCTTCGAGCCGCACCAGCCCGAGCAGAGCGACTTCAAGCCCAACCTGCTGCTCGACATCACCGAGGCGTTCGACCGCAAGCGCGCGGCGATGGAGTGCCTACCCGCGCAGAAGCACATGTGGTCGTATTACACCGACCTCGCGGTTCGTCGCGGCGTGCAGGTCAAGCGCAACGCCGGGCCGAACCTGGGGCTCGCGCACGACACCATGGGCGAGGCCTACATGCGGTACCTGCCGCAGGTGACGGCGGTGCTCGAGTGACCGGGGTCGTGGTCACCGATATCGAGCGAGCGGATGCGGCGACCGCCGCGGCTCTCGCCGAATTCGGCTCTGCGACCGTGCACGAGGCCATGGGCCGCGTGGGTTATGCCGGCCCCCGGATCCGCCCGATCCAGCAGGGCACCCGCATCGCGGGAACGGCGATCACGGTGCAGGTCGCGCCGGGCGACAACCTCATGGTGCACGCGGCGATCGAGCAGGCCCGCGCGGGCGACGTCATCGTCGTCGTGCCGATCACCGACTCGGCATTCGGTTTCATCGGCGACCTCATGGCGACCCAGATGCAGACCCGTGGAGTGCGCGCGTACGTGACCTCTGGCGGCGTCCGCGACACCGCCGAGCTGCGCGAGATGGGTTTCCCGGTGTGGACGGCGCACGTCAGCGCGCAGGGCACCGTGAAAGACACCGCCGGGTCGGTGAACCTCCCCGTGATCCTCGACCAGGTCGAGGTGCACCCCGGTGATGTCGTGGTCGCCGACGACGACGGGGTCACGATCGTTCCCCGACAGCGAGCGGAACAGACGCTGGATGCTGCGCGCGCCCGCACCGCGAAAGAAACGGCGAACCGCGAGCGCTACCGGGCGGGTGAGATCTCGATGGATGTCAACAACCTGCGTCCGGTGCTCGAGGGCCTGGGCGTGCGCTTCGTGACCCAGGAAGAGCACGATCGTGGCGGTCGCTGATCCGGTTCGCGACGGCATTCGCTGCATGATGCTGCGCGGGGGCACGTCGAAGGGCGCGTTCTTCGTCGCCGAAGACCTGCCCACCGACCCGGCCGAGCGCGACGACCTGCTGCTGCGGATCATGGGAAGCCCCGACCCGACGCAGATCGACGGTCTGGGTGGGGCGCATCCGCTGACCTCGAAGGTGGCGGTCGTCTCGCGCTCGACCGAGCCCGATATCGACATCGACTACCTCTTCTTCCAGGTCGGGGTCGACGAACCCGTCATCGGCACCGCGCAGACCTGCGGCAACCTCCTGGCCGCGGTCGGACCGTTCGCGATCGAGCGCGGCCTCGCGCAGGCGACGACGGAGCGCAGCACCGTCAGCATCCGTCTCGTCAACACCGGCGACGTCGCGCGGGTCTCGTTCGCCACCCCCGACGGCCGGCCCGATTACGACGGCGACGTGGCGATCGACGGGGTGCCCGGCACGGCGGGGCGCATCGACATCGCGCTCAGCGGTGGCGAGAAGCCGCTGCTGCCGACCGGCGCGGTCTCGGATGAGATCGGCGGGCACCGCGTGACCCTCATCGACAACGGCATGCCCGTCGTCCTGTTGCGCGCCGACGAGTTCGGGGTGGACGGCGACGAATCGCCCGCCGACCTCGAGTCCCGAGACGACCTCCGCGATGCCGTCGAACGGGTGCGGCGGGCGGCCGGACCCCTCATGGGGCTCGGCGACGTCGCAGAGCAGACCGTGCCGAAGATGCTGCTGCTCTCCGCTCCGCGCGAGGGTGGAGCGATCTCGACGCGTGCGTTCATCCCCTCGCGGGTGCACACGTCGATCGGGGTGCTCATGGCAGCATCCGTCGCCGCCGGCATCCGCATTCCCGGTGCTGTCGGTGCAGACCTCGCCCGGATCGATCCCGCCGAAGAAACCACCGGCGTCGAACACCCCACCGGCACGTTCCCCGCCGCCGTCACGGTGTCGCGCGAGGCCGACGGCACGTGGCGCGCATCGTCGTCGTCGGTGCGCACCGCCCGCAAGATCTTCGACGGCACGGTCTTCGCCCGACCACGCCGCTGAGTTGCCCCAACGCCAACGACCGCCCGTCAGTGAGGACCCGCATCATGACCGACTCCACCGCCTTCGACGTCGCCCACCTCGGCAGTGTCGAGATATTGACCCCCGAGTTCGACAAGAGCCTGTGGTTCTTCCGCGACCTGCTCGCCATGCGCGTGGTCGCCGAGCAGGGGGGCTCGACGTTCCTCCGCACCTGGGACGAGTACGAGCTGTACACGATCAAGCTCACCCCGTCGGATGCTGCCGGGGTCGGCCGCACGACCTTCCGCGCGACATCGGCCGAGGCCCTCCAGCGACGCGTCGCCGCGATCGAGAGCAGCGGGCTCGGCACCGCCGTCGGAGGCGGGTGGGTCGACGGCGAGGTCGGCACCGGTCCCACGTTCATGTTCCAGGACCCCGACGGGCACTCGATGGGCATCTACTACGAGACAGAGCGCTACGTCGCGACCGACGACAAGCCCGCGCTGAAGAACCAGGCCTCAGCCTTTCCCGGCCGCGGCGTCAACGCCCGGCGCCTCGACCACATCAACTTCCTCGCGAAAGACGTCGAGGCGAACGGCGAGTTCATGGCGACGGCACTCGCGATGCGCGAGAGCGAGCGCATCCGCAACGACGACGGCAAGTTCGCCGCGTGGTGGTTCCACTTCTCGCTGAAGTCGTACGACGTCGTCTACTCCGACGACTGGACGAAGCACGGCAACCGTCTGCACCACATCGCCTTCGCCCCCGACACCCGCGAAGACATCCTCAAGGCCGCCGACATCTTTCTCGAGAACGGCATCCACATCGAGTCGGGTCCGCACAAGCACGCGATCAACCAGACCTTCTTCCTCTACGTCTACGAGCCCGGCGGCAACCGCATCGAGTTCGCCAACGCCGGCGCCCGCCTGCTGCTCGACCCCGACCAGCCCGTCGTCGAGTGGACCCAGGAAGAGCGCAAGAAGGGTCAGGCCTGGGGCATGAAGACGATCGAGACGTTCCACACCCACGGCACCCCGGCCGTCTGACCCGCGCCCCGCGCCCGTCCCGCTCCCCTGTCACATCCGGCGGGTGCGACCGACCGTTCGTGACAGGGGAGCGCACCTCCCCGGCACTCCCCTGTCACATCCGGCGGGTGCGACCGACCGTTCGTGACAGGGGAAGCCGCGGCGAGCGAGGCGGCGCTGCGGGCGAGTCAGCCCCAGACGGCCTCGGCGATCGAGACCACCGAGCGGATCTTCGCCCACTGCTCGTCTTCGGTGAGCGTGTTGCCCTCTTCGGTCGATGCGAAGCCGCACTGCGGGCTGAGGGCGAGTTGATCGAGGGGGGCGAAGGCGGATGCCTCGTCGATGCGCCCGCGGATCGCGTCGGCGTCTTCGAGCTCGCCCGTCTTGGTGGTGATGAGCCCCAGTTCGACCGTCTTGTTGCCGGCGGGAAGGAAACGCAGCGGCTCGAAGCCGCCGGCACGCTCGGAGTCGTACTCGAGGAAGTAGCCGTCGTACGCGGTGTTGCCGAGCAACTGCTCGGCGACGGGCTCGTAGCCGCCCGACGAGATCCAGGTGGAACGGAAGTTGCCGCGACACACGTGGGTGGTGACGACGAGGTCGTCGGGCTTGCCGTCGAGGATGCGGTTCAGCAGGTTCGCGTACCGCTCGGCGATGCCGTCGGTGTCGATGCCGCGGTCGCGGGCCTTGGCCAGTTCGACATCCGAACAGAGGTAGGCCCACGCGGTGTCGTCGAACTGCAGGTAGCGGGCGCCCGCGTCGTAGAACGCGCCGAGGGCGTCTCGGTACGCGGCGACGAGGTCGTCGGCGATCGCATCGCGGCCGTCGTAGGTCGCCGAGTCGATGTGTCCGGGTTCGATGCGGAAGTCGAGAACGGTCGGCGCCGGGATGGTGAACTTCGGTGTCGCCCCGGTGCGCTCCGTGTCTTTCTGCAGCGCGCGGTAGTGGGCGAGGAACGGGTGATCGGCGGGGAAGCGGATGGGGCCCGAGATCTCGACACCGCGGGGGCGGGTCTGCGCGCCCTGGAACTGGATGCCGTGGTCGAGTTCGACGATCTCGACACCGTCGAGCAGACCGAAGAAATCGAAGTGCCACCACGACCGGCGGAACTCTCCGTCGGAGGCGACCCGGAGGCCGTTGTCGGCCTGCTTCTGCACGAGGTCGATGACCGCCGCGTCCTCCGACGCCCGCAACGCGTCGCCCGAGAGTTCACCGGCAGCGTACTGCGCACGTGCTTCGGCGAGGGCGGCGGGGCGGAGGAAACTGCCGACGATGTCGGCGCGGAACGGCGGGTTGACGGTCATGCTGCGATGGTAGTTCGCCGCATCCGGCCCTGCTTCTCCGGGCGACGCACGGCGTCATCCGCTGTCCGCGGTGGCGTCAGTAGACGTACTCCATCAGCTCGACGCCGAGCGTGCGGAACGCGTCGTGGGCGCGCAGGCGGTGCGTGATCGACAGATCGTCGAAGCACACGATGAGGGCGTAGGCGACGCCGGCCCGCGGACCGGCGAGAACCCCCGCTTCGGCGCGGACACCCGCATCGCGTCCGGTCTTGTTCACGAACAGCAGCTCGTGCTCGTCGTGCTCGTGAGCAAACGGATCGAGACCCGTGGCGGATGCGACGAGGCTGAGGTCTTGATTGAGGCTCAGCCACTCCGACACCTGCGCGCTCACGCCCGGGCTGACCGCTCGGGAGTTCACCAGTGCCGAGAACAGCTGCGCCAATTCCTGCGCCGACGCGAGCGCGACCTGGGGCGCATCGTCGGGTCCGCGGGCATCGCGGAACTGGTCGAGAAGCGCCGAGCGAGTCAGTCCGAGCGACTCGATCCGCGTGCGCACCGCGGGGAGGCCGACGCGCTGGAGAAGCGCATTCGCGGCGAGCGCATCGCCGGTGGCACCCGTGAGAACCGCCGCATCGATCAGCGGCAGGGCCGGGATCTTCAGGTGCCGCCAGATACCGGCGACACCGACCGGCTCGAGGCCCGCGCGGTCGACGATCTCGAGCGGGTCGAGTCGACCCTCTTCGAACGCGGCGGCCACCTCGACCAGGAGCGGCACGACACCCAGCCCGCCGACCGGCAGGGTGTCGAAGTCATCACCCGCGAGCACGGCCGTGCCGCGGTCGAGGTCGTCGACGCGCACCGACACCCTCGCGCCGGAGGCCGCCACCGCGTCGAGTGCGCGGAGCGTCGAGGTGAACGAACGCGCACCCGAGCCTTTGCGGCGAGGACCCCCGCGCGTGCTGCGGCGATCGGTGGTGCGGAGCGCGGCGGACTCACGGGGGGTGTCTGCGGACGTACCCATGGCGAAGCTCCTCCCCGACCGGGTCAGCTGTTCAACATCGGCATCTCACCAGACCCGGGTTACCAGATGGTGACCCGGCGGTCGGGATCGAGCCACAGGTCGTCGGACTCCGTCACGTCGAACGCGTCGTAGAACGCGTCGATGTTGCGGACGATCTGGTTGCACCGGAATTCGTTCGGCGAGTGCGGGTCGATCGTGAGCAGGCGCACGGTCTCGGCCTCGCGGCCTTTCTGCTGCCAGACCTGGGCCCAACTGATCAGAAGCCGCTGGATTCCGGTGAGCCCGTCGACCACGGGCGCCTCGACGTCGCCTGCACCGTCGGCCGTCTGGAGCGACAGCCGGTAGGCCCGGATCGCGATGCCGAGTCCGCCGAGATCGCCGATGTTCTCGCCGATGGTGAGTTCGCCGTTCACCCGGTGTTCGTCAGCGAGACCTCGGGGGACGAGTTCGTCGTACTGCTCGATGAGGGTGCGTGTGCGCTGCTCGAAGGCCGCGCGGTCGGCATCGGTCCACCAGTCGCGCAGCGACCCGTCGCCGTCGAAGCGGCTGCCCTGGTCGTCGAACCCGTGGCCGAGCTCGTGTCCGATCACGGCGCCGATCCCGCCGTAGTTGGCGGCCGCGTCGCGATCGGCATCGAAGAACGGGTACTGCAGGATCGCCGCGGGGAAGACGATCTCGTTCATCAGCGGGTTGTAGTACGCGTTCACCGTCTGCGGCGTCATGAGCCACTCGTCGCGGTCGATCGGCTGCCCGACCTTGCCGAGTTGGCGATCGTGCTCGAACACGTGCGCCCGGCGTACGTTGCCGACGAGGTCGGTCGCGTCGACCTGGAGGGCCGAGTAGTCCTTCCACTTCACCGGGTAGGCGATCTTGGGGGTGAAGGCATCGAGCTTCGCCAGGGCGCGCTCGCGCGTCTCGGGAGTCATCCACTCCAGGGCCGAGATCGACTGCCGGTAGGCCTCGATGAGGTTCGCCACCAGCTCGTCCATCGCGTCCTTCGCCGCCGGCGGGAAGTGCCGTTCGACGTAGACCTGACCCACGGCCTCACCGAGGGCAGCCTCGACGAGGCTCACGCCGCGCTTCCACCGTTCGCGGTTCACGGGAACACCGGTGAGCTGCGTGCCGTAGAAGCCGAAGTTCTCGGCGACGAAATCGTCGGTCAAGAACGCGGCGGCCGAGTGCACGATCTTGAAGCGCAGCCAGGCCTTCCAGTCGTCGAGCCGCTCGGCGGTCAAGACGGTCTGCAGCGCCTCCACGAAGCTCGGCTGGTAGATCACGACCTCGGCGAACGAGTCGGCGTGCTCGGGGGCCACGCCCTCGAGCCACGGCCGAAGGTCGACGCCGGCGAGCTCGACCGTCTGGTCCCAGGTGCGCAGGTTGTAGGTCGCGACGGCGTCGCGGCTTCGGACCTTGTCCCAGTGGTGGGCCGCGATGTCGTGCTCGAGCGCGAAGACGCGGTCGGCGGATGCTGCGGAGTCGGCCACACCCGCGAGTTCGAGGATGCGCTCGATGTGGGCGCGATAGGCCGCGCGGACCTCTTCGAAGCTCTCGACCCGGTAATAGCTCTCGTCGGGGAGCGAGAGTCCGCCCTGGATGAGGAAGGGCACGTACCGCTGCGGGTTGCCGGGGTCGGGCTCGATGTAGAGCTCGATGAGACCGCTCACGCCGTCGCGCTCGAGCGCCCCGACCGTGCGGAGGAACGACGCGATGTCGGTGATCTCGTCGACACGGGCGAGCTGGTCGGCGATCGGCTGAGCGCCCAGCTCGTTGATGCGCGCGGTGTCGAGGAAGCTGGCGTACAGGTCGCCGATCTTGCGCGTCTCGGTGCCGGGCTCGGCGTCTTGCGACTCCTCGATGATCGCCCGCACATGGCTCTCGGCCTGTTCGGCCAGCAGGTGGAACGCCCCCCAGCGCGCTTTGTCGTCGGGGATCTCGGTGCGATCGAGCCACCGGCCGTTGACGTAGCGGAAGAGGTCGTCCTGAGGGCGGATCTCGTCGCTCAGTTCGTCGAGCGCGAGGCCGGATCGGGGGGAATCGGTCATGCGTCAAGGATAGGCGGCACCCCCGACGATGGGCGGGTCGGCCAGCACCCTCCCATCTCCCACTCCTCCCGGGCATGTCCCGAATTCCGCAAGGAATGGGCCCTATCGTTGCGGAAAATGGGACATGCCCGCGGCAGGTGAGGGCGGTGGGTGAGCCATAGGGTCGAACAGTGACCGGCGACACGCTCAACCGCGACATCCTGCGCCTCGCCGTACCGGCGCTCGGCGCGCTCATCGCCGAACCGCTCTTCCTGATCGTCGACTCGGCGCTCATCGGACACCTCGGTGTCGACCCCCTCGCCGGCCTCGGGATCGCGGGCGCCGTGCTGCAGACCATCGTCGGCCTCATGGTCTTCCTCGCCTACTCGACGACCCCGGCCGTCGCCCGCCGCTTCGGCGCGGGCGATCCCACCCGGGCGGTCTCGGTCGGCATCGACGGCATGTGGCTCGCCCTCGGGATCGGCGCGCTGCTCGCCCTGGCGGGGTCGCTGTCGACCCCGGTGCTCGTCGACCTGTTCGGTGCACCCGAGAACGTCGCCGAGCAGGCCCGCATCTACCTCGGCATCTCCATGTGGGGCCTCCCCGCGATGCTGATCGTCTTCGCCGCGACCGGACTCCTGCGCGGCATGCAGAACACCCTGACGCCGCTGTGGATCGCCGGAGTGGGGTTCGGGGCGAACGCCCTGCTCAACGCGCTGTTCATCTACGGCTTCGGCTGGGGCATCGCGGGTTCTGCCGTCGGCACGGTCATCGCGCAGTGGGCGATGGTCGGCGCCTACGTCGCCGTGGTGGGCCGGCTCGCGCGGCAGCACGCGGCATCCGTTCGCCCGCAACGCGAGGGCGTTCGCGGATCGGCGGTGTCGGGAGGATGGATGCTGCTTCGCACCGTCACCCTTCGCGCAGCGCTCCTCGCGACCGTCTTCGTCGCCACGGGGCTCGGGGCACCCGAACTCGCCGGGTGGCAGGTCGTCTTCACGATCTTCTCGACGGCGGCCTTCGCCCTCGACGCACTGGCGATCGCGGCCCAGGCCCTCGTCGGGAAGGGACTCGGCGCCGGCGATCCGAGGGGGGTGCAGCGTGTGCTGCAGCGGACGACCGCGTGGGGCGTGTGCTTCGGCGTGGTCGTGGGCGGCGCCATCGCTGCCCTTTCGGGTGTCATCGGGCTCGTCTTCACGGGCGACCCGGCGATCGCCGCGCTCATTCAGCCCGCGCTGCTCGTGCTGGCGATCGGTCAGCCCCTCGCGGCCGTGGTGTTCGTGCTCGACGGTGTACTGATCGGGGCGGGCGACGCGCGGTATCTCGCCGTCGCCGGGGGACTCAACCTGCTCGTCTTCGCCCCGGCGCTCGCGCTCGTCGCGGTGCTCGGACCGACCGATGCCGCGGGGCTGGCATGGCTGGCCGCGACCTTCTTCGGCGCGTACATGCTCGCCCGCCTCGCGACCCTGGGGTGGCGGGTGCGCGGAATGGCGTGGATGACGGCGGGCGCGACTCGGGCCTGAGCGCGTTCAGGGCTGAGCGACCCAGCGCCGGCACCACTCGTACATCACGACGGCGGCGGCGGCCGAGGCGTTGAGCGAGCGGGTGGAGCCGTACTGCGTGATCTCGACGACGCCGGATGCCGAGGCCACCGCCTCGCCCGAGAGGCCCGGGCCCTCCTGGCCGAACAGCAGCACGCATCGCTCCGGGAGTTCTGCGCGATCGACCGGCACCGAGCCCTCGACGTTGTCGACGGCGATCACGGGGAGGCCGGCGTCGGTCGCCCAGGCGACGAACGTCGCGACGTCTTCGTGGTGCCGCACGTGCTGGTAGCGGTCGGTCACCATCGCGCCGCGGCGGTTCCACCGGCGTTTGCCGATGATGTGCACCTCGGCCGCGAGGAACGCGTTGGCGCTGCGGACGATCGATCCGATGTTGAGGTCGTGCTGCCAGTTCTCGATCGCCACGTGGAAGGGGTGCCGCCGTTCGTCGAGGTGGGCGACGATCGCGTCCATGCGCCAGTACCGGAACTCGTCGACGACGTTGCGACGGTCACCGTGCTCGAGCAGTTCGGGGTCGTAGCGCGGGTCGTCGGGCCACTCGCCCTCCCACGGGCCGAGTCCGTGTTCGACCTGCGCCTCGGGCTCGAGCGCGGGTTCGGGCACCGCGGTGACATCCACCCCCGTAGCATCCACCGCCTCAGGCTACCCGCCCTCCCCGCGCGGGAAGCATGCTCCCTCGGGCGCACACTCCACCGCGCCACCCCGTCGCCCGCAGATTTCGGCCTACCGAAATATCGCTAAGGTTTCGGTATGCCGAAAACACGTCCCGCGCTGGAGCGCAGCACCGCCCGCCCGACCCGCGCGGCGTGGCTGATCGGACCGGCACTCGTCGCGGGGGTGGCCTATCTCGACCCCGGCAACGTGGCGAGCAACATGACCGCCGGGGCCGTCTTCGGCTACCTGCTCGTCTGGGTGGTCGTGCTCGGCAACCTCATGGCGTGGCTCATCCAATACCTCTCGGCGAAGCTCGGGATCGTCACGGGCGAGAGCCTGCCCGAGACCCTCGGCCACCGCATCCGCAATCCGTGGGGCAGGCGCGCCTACTGGCTGCAGGCAGAGCTCGTGGCCATGGCCACCGACATCGCGGAGGTGATCGGCGGGGCCGTCGCCCTCAACCTGCTGTTCAACGTGCCGCTCCTCTGGGGCGGAGTCATCACCGGCGCCGTGTCGATGGGACTGCTGTTGGTGCAGTCGCGACACGGTGCACGCTCGTTCGAGCTCATCATCGTCGGGCTCGTCGTCGTGATCGGGGTCGGCTTCCTCTTCGGCGTCTTCATCGCTCCGCCCGACCCGGCGGGGGTCGTCGGCGGCCTCGTGCCCCGCTTCGAGGATTCGCAGTCGGTGCTGCTGGCGGCATCCATTCTCGGGGCGACGATCATGCCGCACGCGATCTACGCCCACTCCGCCCTCGCGCGCGACCGGTTCGCGCCCGCCACGCCCGGTGAGCGGCACCCCGCGGGGCTCGAGGCTGCCCGCGGAATCGGCACGGCGCGGCTGCTGAAGGCCACGCGCTGGGACGTCACGATCGCAATGGCGATCGCGGGCACGGTGAACCTGGGCATTCTGCTGCTGGCCGCCGCGAACCTCGCCGGGGTGCCCGGCACCGATTCGCTCGAGGGGGCGTACGCCGCGCTCCGCGACGGCATCGGGCCGGTCGTGGCCACGCTCTTCGCGGTCGGGTTGCTCGCGAGCGGGCTCGCCTCGACCTCGGTGGGCGCCTACGCCGGCGCCGAGATCATGCACGGGCTCCTGCGCGTGCGGGTGCCACTGCTCGCGCGACGGCTGGTGACCCTGGCCCCGGCGCTCCTCATCCTCGGGGTCGGTGTCGATCCGACCCTCGCGCTGGTGCTGAGCCAGGTTGTGCTGTCGTTCGGCATCCCTTTCGCCCTGATCCCGCTGGTTGCGCTCACTGCGAAGAGCGACGTACTCGGGCGGTTCCGCAACCGCACCCTGACGACGGTCGCCGGGATCGCGGCATCCGTCTTCTTGATCGCCCTGAACGGGCTGCTGCTGTGGCTCGTGCTGACGGGCGGATAGCCTGTCGGGGTGGCCTCACCTGCCGTCGACGACTACCTGAAGACGATCTACCACCACACCGAGTGGCAAGACGCGCGCATCACCCCGTCGCAGCTCGCGACCGTCCTGGGACTCGCCCCCTCGAGCGTCACCGAAATGGTGAAGAAGCTCGCTGCCCTCGGTCTCGTGACCCACCGCCCCTACGGTCCCGTGTCGCTCACCGACGTCGGCGAGAGACGGGCGGCGTCGGTCATCCGCCGCCACCGCCTCATCGAGACCTGGCTCGTGCGCGACTTCGGCTACTCGTGGGACGAGGTGCACGACGAGGCCGACGTGCTCGAGCACTCCCTGAGCGACCGCCTGCTCGAGGGCATCGACGACCGTCTCGGTCGCCCGCGTTTCGACCCCCACGGTGATGCCATTCCGGATGCTGCGGGGGTCGTGCATCGCGAGCCGTTCGTGCTGCTCGCCGACGCCGCACCCCGGCACACCGGCCGCGTGCTGCGGGTGAGCGACCGCGATCCGGCGCTGCTGCGCGCGCTGGTCGATGTCGGGATCGACGTGGGAGTCACGCTCGACGTCGTCGGGGCCGGAACGGTGAAGGTCGCCGGCACCGAGATCGACCTTCCCGAGGGCGCCGCCGACGCGGTGTGGCTCAGCGTGTCGGACCAGCGCGCCTGAGGTCGGCGGCCGGGGTCGGTGCCGAGTTCAGCGGGCCGCGCGAGCGGCCTTCGCGAACGGCCACCGCACGCCGGTCGCCTCTTCGCAGAGGTTCCAGATGCGCTCGGCGATCGCGGGATCCCGGGTGACAGCGGCGGCTTTCGCGCGCCGCGGCAGGCCGCGCGTCATGCGGCCGGGGCCCCAGAAATCGCCGCCCTCCGCCTCGGGATCGGTGAGAGCGCGCACCAGCGACCACGCGCCGTCTTCTTTGGACTGGGTCACGGGCGCCTGCAGGTTCGCGAGGAAGCGCTTCCTGCGCGACGGTTCGTTCACCCCGCGGATGCCGACGGTGCGACCCCCCATCGAGTACCCGGGGTGGGCGGTGAGGCTTCGCACCGGAACCCCGGTCGCCCGCAGGCGCCGGTCGGCTTCGAAGCCGAGGGCGGTGGCGGCGATCTTCGACTGCACGTAGGCGCGCCAGGGCGTGTACCCCGTCACGAGCTGCGGGTCGACGGGATCGTACTTCCACAGCGAGGTCGAGATACTGCCGACCCAGACCATGCGCCCTCGGCCCGCGGCCAGCGGTTGCAGCAACTCACCGGCGAGCGCGAAGTGACCGAGGACGTTCGTCGCGAGCACCAGCTCGTTGCCGTCGACGGTCTCGCGGGCCCGCGGCGGGTGCACGACGCCGGCGTTCAACAGCAGACCGTCCAGCGCCCCTCGGGCGCGGAGGGTCGCGGCGGCCGCGCGCACCGAGCCGAGCTTGCTGGTGTCGAGCAGCAGGGTCTCGACCGAAGCATCCGGCACCCGGTGGACCAGCGCCGCGCGCGCGGTGACCAGTCGGTTCGGGTGTCGGCCGGTGAGGATGACGTGCGCGCCCGCCCGGGCGAGCTGGTCGCACGAGAAGAAGCCGAGCCCCTTCGTGGCGCCGGTGACCACATAGGTGCGCCCCGTCAGGTCGGAGAGCTCTCGAGGGTTCCATTCCGCTCGCGTCACGCTCCGACGTTATCGGTCACACGCCCTCGCCGCGCCCGGTATGTCTCGAAAGGCATAGAACTGGTGGGCGCCGGTGCCCTTCAGGTGCGTCGGCGGCGGGGTTTAGGCTGAGGCCATGCGGACCCGGGGCGACATCGAGTGCTGGTTGACCGACATGGACGGCGTGCTCGTGCACGAGAACGTCCCGATCCCGGGGGCGGCCGAACTGCTCGCACAGTGGAGCGACGAGGGCACGCCGTTCCTCGTTCTGACGAACAACTCGATCTACACGCCGCGCGACCTCAGCGCGCGTCTGCGCGCGTCGGGACTCAACGTTCCCGAAGCCGCGATCTGGACCTCC
The DNA here is from genome assembly GCF_043556445.1 of Microbacterium shimangi. Classification (NCBI taxonomy): domain Bacteria; kingdom Bacillati; phylum Actinomycetota; class Actinomycetes; order Micrococcales; family Microbacteriaceae; genus Microbacterium; species Microbacterium shimangi. Next base: position 874,566 of record NZ_JBIGII010000003.1, on the reverse strand, counting down.
GCGCTCGCCACCGCCGACTTCCTGAAGTCGCAGAAGCCCGGGGGCAGTGCCTTCGTCATCGGAGAAGTCGGGCTGACGACGGCGCTCCACGAGGCCGGGTTCATCATGACCGAGTCGCATCCCGACTACGTCGTCGTCGGCGAGACCCGCAACTACTCGTTCGAGGCGATCACGAAGGCGATCCGCTTCATCGGCAACGGCGCCCGGTTCATCGCGACCAACCCCGACGCGACCGGGCCGTCGGCCGAGGGCGTCCTGCCCGCGACCGGCGCGATCTCCGCTCTCATCACGAAGGCCATCGGCAAAGAGCCCTACGTCGTGGGCAAGCCCAACCCGATGATGTTCCGCTCGGCGCTGAACCGCATCGGCGCCCACTCCGAGAACACCGGCATGATCGGTGACCGCATGGACACCGACGTCGTGGCCGGCATCGAGGCGGGCCTGCACACCGTGCTCGTGATGACCGGCATCAGCGACCAGGCCGAGATCGACCGCTACCCCTTCCGTCCCGACGAGATCCTCGGATCGGTCGCCGACCTGCTCCGCAACGAGCCGGGCGAGACCGAGATGACCGAGGCGGGCATCAACGACGGCCTCTGATGGGCGTACACGACGCGAAAGAGCGTCTCGCATTCCCGGATGCTGCGGCCTGGCGCGCCTGGCTCGCAGAGAACCACACCACGTCGACGGGCATCGTGCTGGTTCGCACCCGCGCCGGCTCCGACCGCGTGCTCGTCTCGTACGAGGATGCGGTGCGCCAGGCGCTCTGCTTCGGGTGGGTCGACGGCACCGCTCTGCCGATCGACGAAGAGACCAGCGGCATCCTGTTCTCGCCGCGCCGCCCTCGGAGCGGCTGGGCGGCGACGAACAAGAAGCGACTCATCGAGCTCGAGGCATCCGGTGAGATGACCGACGCCGGGCGCCGGGCGGTCGAGATCGCACGGGCGAACGGCTCGTGGGAGGTGCTCGACGGGCCGGAGGCGGGCATCGAGCCGGCCGAGTTCACGCGGGCCCTCGACGAGGTTCCCGAGGCGCGCGCCCAGTGGGACGCGTTTCCGCCCTCGGTCAAGAAGTACGGGCTCACGCAGATCGCGACGGCCAAGCGGCCAGAGACCCGCGCGGCGCGGATCGCTCGTATCGTGGCCGATGCCGCAACCGGAAAGAGGCCCTGATGGATGACCGTACGGCGATCCTGCTGCTGTCGTTCGTGACCCTCTCGACCACGCTCGTCGTGTTCACCGTCCAGTGGGTGCGCTCCCGTCGCCGCGACCGCGACGACGACTGAACCCTTCGGGGCTGATGGGGCGAGTACCGCGGCGCGCGACTACTGCGGCGCGAGACCGAGGTCGTCGAGATCGATCGCGGCCAGCCAGCGCAGACCGGCGGCTTCGACAGCGGCCTGGGCCCCGGTGCGTCGGTCGACGATCACCGCGACGGCGACGACCTCTGCCCCCTCGCGACGGAGCACCTCGACGGCCTTGAGCGCCGACTGCCCGGTGGTCGAGGTGTCTTCGACGACGACGACGCGCTTGCCCGCGACGTCCGCGCCCTCGACCTGGCGACCGCGACCGTGATCCTTCGGCTCTTTTCGCACGACGAAGGCATCGACCGGGGCGCCCGCACGCACGGACTCGTGCAGCATCCCGTTCGCAATCGGATCGGCTCCGAGGGTGAGGCCCCCCACGGCCACGACTCCGTCGATGTCGCGGATCAGGTCGAGCATGATGCGCCCGATCGCGGGAGCCGCGCGGTGGTCGAGGGTGAGCTTGCGCATGTCGACGTAGTAGGTCGCCTTCTTGCCGCTCGAAAGGGTGAAGTCTCCGCGGAAGACGGCCTCGTCGTTGATGAGACCGATGAGTCCCTGGCGGTCGGCTTCGAGCTCGGGGGTGGAGGCGACGGTCATGCCGTTCAGCCTAATCGGCGGGGGCGCACCGCATCCGTGGCAGGCGGGCCCCGCCTCTAGGCTGGAGCCCATGCGCCTGGCCACCTGGAACGTCAATTCGATCCGCGCCCGCGTGACCCGCACCGTCGAGTTCGCCGTCCGCGAGAACATCGACGTGCTGGCCATGCAAGAGATCAAATGCAAGACGGAGCAGTTTCCGTACGCCGCGTTCGAAGAGGCCGGATACCACGTCGCCGCGCACGGCCTCAACCAGTGGAACGGCGTCGCGATCGCCAGCCGTGAGCCGATCACCGACGTCGAGCTCGGGTTTCCGGGCATGCCCGGCTTCGCGAAGGGCCACGAGGGTCCGGATGCTCCGCAGGAGCCCCGCGCGATCGGCGCGACCGTCGGCGGAGTGAGGGTGTGGAGCCTGTACGTGCCGAACGGCCGCTCGCTCGACGACCCGCACTACGTCTACAAGCTCGACTGGCTGAACGCGCTGCGGGAATACACCTCGGACATTCTCGCCCAGATGCCCGACCTCGCTCTGGCGCTGACGGGCGACTTCAACATCGCGCCGACCGACGCCGACAACGGCGCACCGGGGGTCGTCGTCGGGAAGACCACTCACGTGTCGCCACCCGAGCGAGCGGCCTTCGCCGCCCTGGAGTCGGCCGGACTCACCGACGTCGTGCGCCCGCTCGTCCCGACCGGCTACACCTACTGGGATTACAAGCAACTGGCCTTTCCCCGCAACGAGGGGTTGCGCATCGACTTCGTCCTGGGCTCGCGCGCCTTCGCCGACCGCGTCTCGGGGGCGTCGATCCACCGCAACGAGCGCAAGGGCGAGGTGCCCAGCGATCACGTGCCCGTCGTCGTCGACCTCGGCCTGAACGCCCCCGAAGACGACGACCGCCCGATGATCTTCGGCTGAGCACGGCCCCGCCCGCCGGTCACCGAGCTCGTCGAAGTGTCCGGCGAGCGGGGCGGCGCTCGCTCAGGGCACGCCGCGGGCGTCTCCCCTGAATGCACAGCACTCCCCCGTGAGGCGGATGCTGCGCCGCGCCCGGTCTCGTAACGTGAGGGGATGATCCCCACGCGCGCGCAACAGCAGGCCGACATCGGACTCGCCGTCGTCGTCCTCGTCGGCGCGGTGATCAGCGCGGCGTTGTCTGCGATCTCGGGGCTCTACGGACGCGACCAGGCCGGCATGCCGCTCGCCGTCGCCTACGCGTTCGCGCTGGCCGTCCCCATCGCCTTCCGACGCCGCTGGCCCGAAGCCGTCGCCGTGATCGTTGCGATCGCCTACTTCGCCGCCGTCACGCTGCGCGTGCCCGAGATCTATGCCGGCAACGTCGCGATGTTCATCGCGCTCTACACGGTCGGCGCCTGGTCGACGAGTCGCCGTCGTGCGACCATCGTGCGGGTCGTCATCATCGCCGGCATGTTCCTCTGGTTGACCATCGTGATGCTCGTCGATGCCACCGGCCCGGTCTCGGCCGAATCAGAAGAACTGCTCTCGCGCGCCGGCGCTTTCTCGCCCTACGTCGCGTACACCCTGCTGAGCTTCTTGGTCAACGCGCTCTACTTCGGCGGCGCGTACTACTTCGGCGAGCGCTCGTACCAGCAGATGCACGAGCGCGCGGCGCTGGAGGAGCGCACCGCCGAACTCGAGCGGGAGCGCGAAGTCACCGCGGCGCAGGCCGTCGCACTCGACCGTGTGCGCATCGCCCGCGAACTGCACGACGTCGTCGCCCACCACGTGTCGCTCATGGGCGTCCAGGCGGGAGCCGCCCGGTCGGTCATGTCGAAGAACCCCGACCAGGCGCGGTCGATCCTCGAAGACGTCGAGTCGGCCGCCCGGCAGTCGCTCACAGAACTGCGGCAGTTGCTCGCGACGCTCCGCACCCCCGATACCGACACCGAGCCCCACACGGCCCCGACCACCCGGGGTCTCGCCGCGATCCCCGCGCTGGTCGAAGAGACGACCGCCGCGGGTCTTCCGACGACCTACAGCGAGGTCGGCGACCCCTCGGCCGTTCCGGAGCTGGTGCAGGTCAACCTCTACCGGATCACCCAGGAGGCGCTGACGAACGCCCGCCGCCACGCCGGACCGCACGCCACCGCCGACGTTCGCCTGCGCTACACCGCCGACTCGGTCGAACTCGAGGTGGCCAATACCGGCCGCGTCGCGACGGGTGCGCCGGGCCTCGGCCAGCTCGGAATGCGGGAACGCGCGGGGGCCTCGGGAGGGTCGATCGAGATCGGCCCCCGCCCCCGCGGCGGTTATCTCGTGCGCGTGCACATCCCCCTCGCAGCGAAAACGGTCACCCATGTCTGAGATCCGCGTCCTGCTCGTCGACGATCACGCCATGATGCGTGCCGGGTTCCGCACGATCCTCTCGCTCGAAGACGACATCGCCGTCGTCGGCGAAGCCGCGAACGGAGCCGAAGCGGTCGCCGCAGCATCCGCCCTCGATCCCCACGTCATCTGCATGGACGTGCAGATGCCCGGAATGGACGGGCTCGAAGCCACCCGGCGGATCGTGGCCGACGCCACGACCGATGCCGCGGTGCTCATCGTCACGACCTTCGACCGCGACGACTACCTGTTCGAAGCCCTCTCCGCCGGGGCAAGCGGCTTTCTGCTCAAGAACGCCGGGCCGGAAGAGCTGGTCTCGGCGGTCCGGATCGTCGCGGGGGGCGACGCACTCCTCGCCCCCGAAGTGACCCGCCGCGTGATCGAGCGGTTCGCGGCTCCCGACTCGGCGAACGCATCGGCGCCGACCACGCCCCTCCCCCTTCTCGAACCTCTCACCGAGCGCGAGACCGAGGTACTGCGGCTCATGTCGGAGGCCCTCAGCAACGCCGAGATCGCCGCGCGCCTGTTCATCGGCGAAGCCACCGTCAAGACCCACGTCTCGAACGTGCTGCAGAAGCTCGGCGCCCGCGACCGCGTGCAGGCCGTCGTGCTGGCACACCGGCACGGCCTCGCCTGAGGGCACTCCCCCGTGAGGAGGAGGGGCGAAACCCGCTCTGGGGTGGATGCCGCCGAACCCGCGCGTCCGTAACGTCGTCCACAGGAAGCCCGAGTGGGCGCCGAAGGAGGAGGAGACGTGCTCCAGTTGACCGGGATCACCAAGAGCTACGGTGGCCGCCGCGTGCTCGATGACGTGTCGTTCAGTGTCACCGAAGGACGCCTGACCGGCTTCGTCGGCGGCAACGGCGCGGGAAAGACGACCACGATGCGCATCGCCCTGGGCGTGCTCTCGAAAGACGACGGCCAGGTCGCCCTCGACGGTGCGCCCATCACCGCGGCCGACCGACGTCGTTTCGGCTACATGCCCGAAGAGCGCGGGCTCTACCCGAAGATGCGGGTCGGCGAACACATCGCCTACCTCGCCCGGCTGCACGGCTACGGCAAGGCCGAGGCCACGAAGGCGGCCGAGACCCTGCTCGACCGTCTCGGGCTGTCGGAGCGCCTGCGCGACAACGTCGAGACGCTCTCGCTCGGCAACCAGCAGCGCGCGCAGATCGCGGCGGCCCTCGTGCACGACCCCGAGGTGCTGATCCTCGACGAGCCGTTCTCGGGCCTCGACCCGCTCGCCGTCGACGTCGTCGCGGGCGTTCTGCAAGAACGCGCGGCCGCCGGCACCGCCGTGCTCTTCTCTTCGCACCAGCTCGACGTCGTCGAGCGCCTCTGCGACGACCTCATCATCATCGCCGACGGCACGATCCGTGCGGCAGGAGCGCGCGACGCCCTCCGCGCCGAGCACGCCCGCAGCCGCTACGAACTGGTGTCGTCGGGCGACGCGGGCTGGATCCGCGAGCAGGCGGGCGTCACCGTCGTCGACTTCGACGGCGGCTACGCGCTCTTCGACGCCGACGCGACGACGGCGCAGCGAATCTTGCAGCAGGCCGTCGAGCGCGGCGACGTCGCGAGCTTCGCCCCCCAGCATCCGACCCTCGCCCAGATCTTCAAGGAGGTCATCCAGTGAGCACCTCACCTACCACCACCGCCCGTCCGACCGCATCGCGGCGCTCCGCGCCCAGCGAGCTGCAGAGCGTCTGGCTCGTCACCGAGCGCGAGATCGGCTCGAAGCTGCGCAGCAAGTCGTTCGTCATCTCATCGGCGATCCTGCTGCTCCTCGCTCTCGCCAGCGTGATCTGGGGCGGGATCGCCGCGAACACCGCCGGCGACGATGGCATCCCGATCGCGGTGACCAGCGAGACGCAGACCGAGGTCAGCGGGTTGAACGGCCTCGACGTGACCGTCGCCGACAGCGCGGATGCGGCGACCGCCCTCGTGCAAGACGGCACCGTGGACGCTGCCCTCGTTCCCGACAGCTCGGGCGGGGCGTTCTCTTACAAGGTCGTCGCCGACGACGGCGCGCCGAGCGGCCTGCTGCCGCTCCTCAGCGAATCGCCGACCGTCGAGCTGCTCGACCCGGCCGGCGCCGTCGACAACGCCATGCGCACCATCGTCGCGTTCGGGTTCGGCATCGTCTTCTTCATGGCGGCGATCACTTTCGGCGCGACCATCTCGCAGAGCGTCGTCGAAGAGAAGCAGACGCGCGTCGTCGAGATCCTGATCTCGGCGATCCCCGTGCGAGCTCTTCTCGCCGGCAAGGTCATCGGCAACACGGTCCTCGCGATGGGCCAGATCATCGGCCTCGTCGTGATCGCGATCGTGGGGCTGTCGATCACCGGGCAATCCGAACTGCTGAGCGGGCTCGGTGGGCCGCTGGTGTGGTTCGCCGTGTTCTTCTTCTTCGGCTTCGTGCTGCTCGCCGCCCTCTTCGCCGCGGCCGGCGCGATGGTTTCGCGCCAGGAAGACATCGGGGCGACCACCACCCCGCTGATGCTGCTGGTGATGGCGCCGTACTTCTTGGTCATCTTCTTCAACGACAACCCGATCGTGCTGGCGGTGATGTCGTACGTGCCGTTCTCTGCGCCGGTCGGCATGCCGCTGCGCCTCTACCTCGGCGACGCGCAATGGTACGAGCCGCTCCTCTCGCTCGTGATCCTCGTCGTCACCTGCATCGGAGCGATCCTCCTCGGCGCCCGCATCTACCAGAACACGCTGCTGCGCATGGGCGCCCGGGTGAAGCTCGCCGAGGCACTCAAGAACTGACCACCGACGCACGACCCGACCGCCGTCGCCGTCCCGCCCGACACCCGGGTGGGACGGCGATGGCCGTCGAGTCAGACGGCGAGCGCGTCGGCGGCCCCGACCAGCGCGAGGTGAGACAAGGCCTGCGGGGTGTTGCCGAGTTGATGGCGCGACACCGGGTCGTACTCCTCCGACAACAGTCCGAGGTCGTTCGCCGCCGCACACGTCGTCGCCATGAGACCGGCAGCGTCTGCGTGGCGCCCCGACCCGGCATATTGCTGCACCAGCCAGAACGAGCACGCGACGAACGGGTTCTCGTCACCGGCGAGACCGTCGACGCCCGATGCGGTGCGGTAGCGGCGCACGAACCCGTCGGGCATGAGGGTCCGCTCGATCCGCTCGACCGTGCGCAGCATCCGCGGGTCATCGGCTGCGCAGAAGCCGACGAGCGGAAGCTGCAGCAGGGCGGCGTCGACCTCGGTGGTGTCCGGATGCTGCACGAAGAAGCCGTCGGCGCCGACGCCGCGGGCGTCGATCTCGTCGCGGAGCCGATCGCGCAGACCCCGCCACAGCTCGACGTCGCCCTCGAGCCCGAGCTCGTCAGCGGCCCTCACGCCACGGTCGAAGGCGGCCCACATCATGACGCGTGAGTGGGTGAACATCCTCGGCTCCCCGCGGATCTCCCAGATTCCCTGATCGGGCTCGTCGACCGTCGCAGCCGCCTGGGCGAGGAGTTGCAGCTGCAGCGCCCACGAGAACTGCGATTCGGCGAGGCCGGCGCGGCGCGCAGCATCCAGCGCCACCATCACCTCGCCGATGACGTCGGCCTGCCACTGGGACACCGCGCCGTTGCCGACCCGCACGGGGGCTGCCCCGTCGTATCCCGGCAGGCTCGACAGTTCGCGCTCGGGCAGATCGCGCTCGCCGGCGACCCCGTACATGATCTGGATGTCGCCGGGGTCTCCGGCGATCGCGCGCAGCAGCCACTCCCGCCACTGCGCGGCGGCGGCGAGAAGACCGTGCGCCGCGTAGGCCTGGATCGTCAGCGCGGCGTCGCGCAGCCAGACGTAGCGGTAATCCCAGTTGCGGGCTCCGCCGACCTGCTCGGGGAGCGAGGTCGTGGCGGCCGCGACGATGCCGCCGGTGTCGCGGTGGGTCAGTGCCCGCAGGACGAGCAGCGAGCGGATGACCAGGGTGTGGTGCGGCCCGACGTGAGAGAGGCTGCCCGCCCAGTCGGTCCACCATTCGCGCGTGCGCTCCCATGCACCCTCGACGTCGACCGGGTCGGGCACCTCTCGGTACGACGGAGCCCACGTCAGGGTGCTGTCGACGGCCTCGTCGGCACCGACCGGCCATCGGGCGATGTGGGCCTGGCCGTCGGCCGTGTGCAGTGGTCCCCGGGCGACGAGCGCATCGGGACCCGCGATCGCCAGAAGCGCCGGCTGCACGGGCGAGCCGATCTGTCGCACCCACGGCAGCGCTCGGGCGTAGTCGAAGCGCAGCCGCAGAGCGCTCTCGAACTCGACGTCACCGCGGACCCCGATGACACGACGCACGAGATCGTGCCGGTGGTCGTCGTACGCGAGGAAGTCGTGCACTTCGGCCACCCCGGACTCGGTCGTCCACCGCGTCACCAGAATGAACGTGTCGCCGTCGTAACGGCGCTCGGAGGTGGCCGACGGATCCGTCGGGCGGAGGCTCCACGACCCGTGCGCATCGTCGCCGAGGAGGGCGCCGAACACCGAGGGCGAGTCGTACCGCGGCAGACACAGCCAGTCGATGCTGCCCGCCGCCGACACCAGCGCGGCGGTGCGACAGTCGCTGAGCAGGGCGTAATCCTCTATCGGGGCAGGCATCGCCTGATTCTGTCAACTCCGCACCGTGGGGAGGCCGGAGTTTCCCGGCGAGTCCTAGGGTGGGCCTCATGGCGTCCGAACCCACGACTCTGCTCATCCTCGGAGCATCCGGAGACCTCACCTCGAGGCTCTTGCTTCCCGCGCTCGGCCAGCTGCTGGCGCGTGAGCCCGACCGCTCGATCCACCTGCGCGGGGCCGGCATCGACGACTGGACCGACGAGCAGTGGCGCGAGGTGGTGCGCACCTCTTTCGCCACCACCGACACCGCGTCGTCCTTCGACGCGGTGTCCGAGACGACCTACACGCGCACCGACATCACGAATGCCGACGACCTGGCGTCGCTCCTCGCCGGAAACTCGGGCCGTGTGGCGCTGTACTTCGCCGTGCCGCCGGCGATCGCCGCCCGCGCGTGCGAGGCCTTGGCGACGATCTCGATCCCCGACGGGCTGATCCTGGCTCTGGAGAAACCGTTCGGCAGCGACGAAGCATCCGCCCACGCCCTCAACGAGACGGTCAAACGCATCGTCCCCGAGGCGCAGGTGTTCCGGATCGACCACTTTCTCGGGCGCTCGACGACGCTGAACCTCATCGGAGCGCGCGTGGCGAACCGACTGTTGGCGCAGGTGTGGTCGGCCGAGCACATCGAGTCGGTGCTCATCCGCTACGACGAGACGCTCGGCCTCGAGGGCCGGGCCGGCTACTACGACAAAGCCGGGGCGCTGGCCGACATGATCCAGAGCCACCTGCTGCAGGTGCTCGCCATCCTCGCGATGGAGCCGCCGGCGAGTCTCAACCAGCTCGACTTCCGCGATGCCACCGCGGCCGTGCTCCGCGCGACGCACGTCTGGGACGACGACCCGGTGGCGTCTTCGCATCGCGCCCGCTACACCGCCGGCACGATCGGCGACCGCACGCTCCCGTCGTACGTCGACGAGGAGGGCGTCGATCCCTCGCGCGACACCGAGACCCTCGCCGAGATGACCTGCGAGGTGCGCACCTCGCGGTGGGCCGGCGTGCCGATCACGCTGCGCTCGGGCAAAGCCCTCGACGACGCCGAGCGCGAGGTCGTGGTGCGCTTTCGTCCGGTGCGGCACCTGCCCGTCGGGTTCACCGGCAGCACGGCACCCTCGGTGCTGCGCTTCTCGCTCGGCCCCGACCGCATGTCGCTCGAACTCAACGTCAACGGCGGCGACGACCCGTTCGAACTCGACCGCGCCTCGCTCGACGCCGACCTCGGCGAGGGGAGCCTCAAGGCCTACGCGGAGGTGCTGTCGGGGATCCTCGACGGCGACGCGGTGCTGTCGGTGCGCGGCGATGCGGCCGAGCAGTGCTGGCGGATCGTGCAGCCCGTCATCGACGCCTGGCGAAGCGGCGCCGTGCCGATCGACGACTACCGCGCCGGCACCGACGGCCCCGACGCCTGGGCCTCCACGAAATAGCCGGTGCTCGGTCGGGCGACCCGCCGCCGGCTCCCCTGTCGCATCCGGTCGGTTCGACCCGCACCTCGCGGCAGGGGAACCCCGGATCAGACGGCGATGACCGACAGCACGTTGCCTGCGGGGTCGCGGAACCATGCCATGACCGGACCCCGGCCTCGCGAGATGCCCCTCTCGTCGGTGGGCAGTTCGTCGTCGCTGTAGATCTTCGTCACCACGCCGCGCGCGTTCAGGTCGCCGACGGCCGCGTCGACGTCGGCGGTCGGGAAGTTCAGGATCGTGAAGCTCGCAGGCTCGTGATCGGGTTTCGCGTAGACGAACACCGATGCGCCCGAGGCGAGACGGATGCTGAAGAAGCCCATGGGGTCATCGACCACCTCGAGACCGAGGGTGTCGCGGTAGAACAGGCGCGCGGCGTCGATGTCGTCGACGGAGAATGCGCTGAATGCTTTGTCGGTGGTGAACACGATGTCTCCTTCGTAGGGATGCGGCAGAAAGGTCAGGGTCGCAGGTGCGCGGCGATCACGCGGGTGGTCGCCTCCGGGTCGAGTCGGTGCTGCACCGACTCGGGCACTTCGACGAACACGGCCCCCGAGACCTCCTCCGCGAGGCGTTCGGACGCCGCGTGGAGGAACGGGAACGTGTCGGTGCCGCTCAGAACGATGACCGGCGCGGAGACCTGCAGCATCTCGGCGGTCGGATTCGACACCTGACGCGTGAGAGTCGCGTCGTAGACGGTCGATTGCGCCAGTGCCGCCAGAGAGTCGAACATCGGGCTGGCGCGGATCTGCTCGACCATCGCCGCCGGCAGCCCGACTCCCTCGAGCTGGAACGTCGCGACCGCGTCGCCGTTGCGTCCTTCGTCGACGAGCTGCTGCAGCCGCTCGGGCAGGTCGGCCGCCGGTTCTCCCTCCCCGAAGCGGAACGGCGGCTCGGACAGGAAGAGATGACCCACGGGCACACCGCGAGACGCGGCGAACAGGGCGAGCACGGCACCGGACGAGTGCCCCAGCACCGCCTCGACTCCCCCGGCGGCCTCGATCACGGCGGCGAGGTCGTCGACCTCCCGCTCGGGGGTCGACGGGCGGGTGTCGCCGCTGCGGGCGCGAGCGCGGCGGTCGTAGACGACGGCGGTGTACCCCGACGCGGCAAGGACCCCGGCGAGCGCTCCGGCATCGGCCGCCGTCGAGAACGCGCCGTTGACGACCACGACCGCGGGTCCGTCACCCGTCGTGTCGAAGAAGATCGGTGTTCCATCTGCGGAGTGGACGATCGACATGGTCTGATCGAATCAACCGCCGCGTCCGCGGTCAAGAGGTCGCCGCGCAGCATCCGCTCGAGCGAGAGCGCGTCGACGACGCCGCACCATAGACGGCGCCGAGATCGTTCGCCAGTCCGACCCCCGAAGCCCGCCGGGGTGCCTATGGTGAAGCATGACTGCGAGCATCTTGGGGATCGGCACCGCCGTGCCCGCCACGCGCCTGATGCAGGGCGACGTGCGCGACCTCCTCGCCGCGCAGCCGGGCCTCGACCGACGTGCCCGCCGCCTGCTCGGGGCGGCGTTCGGCGCGGCAGCCATCGACACGCGCTACACCGTGCTCGGTGAGCTCGGCGGCGGCGCCCCCTCAGGCCTGTCCCTCAGTGATGGGACCCCGGTGCTGCGGGTGCCGTCGACGGGTGAGCGGAACGCCGAGTATCGCCGCGTCGTCCCCGCCCTCTTCGCCGAGGCGGCGCGCGACGCCCTCGCCCGGTCGGGCGTCGCACCCGCCGAGGTGACCCACGTGATCACCATCTCGTGCACGGGCATGTTCGCGCCTGGCCCCGACTACCTTCTCGTGCGCGACCTCGGGCTCTCGCCCTCGACCGAGCGCTACCACCTCGGGTTCATCGGATGCGCCGCCGCGATCCCCGGCCTCCGAGCCGCTTCGCGGATCACCGCCGCGCAGCCCGAAGCGGTGGTGCTCGTCGTGACGGCCGAACTGTGCTCGCTGCACATCCGCAGTTCGTCCGACCCCGAGCAGATCGTCGCTGCCTCGGTCTTCGCCGACGGGGCGGCCGCGGCCGTCGTCAGCGCCGACCCCACCCGCCGGAGCGGGCCCCGCCTCGACCTCGAAGGCTTCGGCACGCGTCTGACCGACGACGGCGAAGACGACATGGTCTGGACGGTCGGCGACGAGGGGTTCGAGATGACTCTCACCGCGCAGGTGCCCCGCATCATCGGCCGTGAGATCGAGGCGGTCGCCGCCGACCTGTTCGGGGGCGCGGATGCCGTCGACGCCTGGGCCGTGCACCCGGGCGGGCGCAGCATCCTGGACCGCGTCGAAGACGGTCTGGGCCTTTCACCGGAGGCGCTCTCGGACTCTCGAACCGTGCTGCGGGAGTACGGGAACATGTCGAGCGCGACGATCCTGTTCGTTCTGCAGCGCATGATGGCGGGCGAACGCACCGAAGGCGAACGGCTCGCGATTCTGGCCTTCGGCCCCGGTCTCACCATCGAGGCCGCCCGTGCGACGGTGCGCGGTGTCGCGCCGTCGGTGACGGCGTCGGAGCGGCGCGACCTCGTCGCGGGCGCGAACCGGCGATGAGCCTGCGCGAGCGCGCGGTCGCTCTCACCGAGATCATGGACGACCCGGGTTGCGATCCGGTGCGCCTCGATGCGACCTACCGGCGCTTCGGCGCGGTGAATCGGTTGGTCTCGGGGTGGGGAGCGGTCTATCGCGCCCATCTCCGGCCGTATCTGCGGAGCCTCGGCCGCGAGGCCCGGGTGCTCGACCTCGGCTCGGGCGGGGGCGACCTGCTCGTCCGACTCGATCGGCTCGCCGCGAACGACGGACTCCGCGTCGACTGGACGGGCGCCGACCCCGACCCCCGCGCCCACGCCGCCGCGATCGGGCGGGGCTCGCGCAGCATCCGTTTCACCAACGCCGACTCGACCGACCTGCTCGCGGCGGGCGAGTCGTTCGACGTCGTGCTGTCGAACCACGTGCTGCACCACCTGTCGCCCGAGGCACTGTCGACGTTCGCCCACGACTCCCTCGCCCTGTCGTCGGGCGTCGTGCTGCACTCCGACATCGAGCGCGGACGCCTGGCCTACGGGCTCTACGCCGTCGGGGTGCTGCCCCTGTCGCCGGGCACGTTCCTCCACACCGACGGACTCCGGTCGATCCGCCGCAGCTACCGCGCCGACGAGCTCGCCGACGCCCTCGGCGGACCGTGGCGCGTCGTGCGGCCCGCGCCGTTCCGGGTATTGGCGACGGGAGTCGGCCGTGCATGACGTCGTGATCGTCGGCGCGGGGCCGGTCGGCATGCTGCTCGCCGGGCGGCTGCACCGCGCGGGGCTCGAGGTGACCGTGCTCGAGCGGCGACCCGAGAGCTCCCCCGGATCGCGCGCGATCGGTCTGCACGCCCCCGTGCTGGCCGCACTCGAGGCGTCGGGGGTCACCGAGCGCCTTCTCGCGCGGGCCCTGCGCGTCTCGAGCGGCGAGGCACGCAGCGAAGGGCGCCTCCTCGGGCGCATACGCTTCGATCGCCTCTCGACGCGCTTCCCGTTCGTGGCGACCCTGCCGCAGTCCGAGACCGAGGCGGCGTTGGCCGTCGATGCTCCCCGGGTTCGGCGCGGCGTCGACGTCACCGCGGTGCGCCCCGAGGGCGGACGTGTACGCGTCTTCTTCGACGGCACCGAGCAGCTTCTCGCCCGCGTCGTGATCGTGGCGGCGGGAGTCGGCTCCCGTCGACTGGTGTTCCGCGACGACGGCGTCGCCGTGCGCCAGTACCCCGACCGCTATCTGATGGCCGATCTCGCCGCCCCCGGCGGCCCGGTGGCGGTCGTCCATCTCGACCGCGACGGCGTGCTCGAGTCGTTCCCCCTGCCGAGCGGTCGGCGGCGGTTCGTGGCCTGGGACGGCGGGGCCGACGACGCCGACCCCGCCGCTCGCACGACACGCCTGCGCGCCCGTCTCGAGCGACGCGGGGAGCACGAAGCCGCCGCCGCGCTCGAGGCGGCGTCGGCCTTCCGCGTGCGGCGGGCCGTGGCTCCCGCACTCGTCCGCGGCGGCCTGTTCGTCATCGGCGACACGGCACACGAGGTGAGCCCCATCGGCGGGCAGGGCATGAATCTCGGACTCCTCGACGCCGCGACCCTCGCCCCGCTGCTGATCGAGTGGCTGCGCACCGACCGTCGACCCGACGCCGCGCTACGGCGGTGGGAGCGCGACCGCGTCGCGTCGGCGCGCACCGCCGCACGACTGGCCGCGATGAACACCACGCTCGGGCGCACGATGGGCCCGAGCGGCGACGCGCTGCGGCGCACCGCGCTGCGCGCAGTGCTCGGCACGCCCCTGAGCGGTTTCGTCGCTCACGCCTACGCGATGGGCCTCGACCGCGCCGCGTGACCGCGCCCGCAGACCCGCGAGCCGTGACGCCGCCGGGGTCAGCCGGTCAGCGCCGATCCGGTGGCCACGAGCTGCGCCGACAGCAGCAGGGCGGCGAGCATGACCAAGCGGAACACCGTGCGGTCGGGGGGCCGCACGAGGGCACGGATGCCGGTGGCCACCGCCACGATCGCGACCGCTGCCGCGAAGACCCACCCGGGCACCGACACGCGGCCGAGATCGCCGCCGGCCGGCCCGAGGAGCACGGCCGCCGCACCGACGAAGAGCCCGGCGACGGCGAGCACGGCCGAAGCTCGGGCCCCGATCCGGTGCGGGAAGCCCCGCACCCCGGTCGCCCGATCGTCGTCGAGGTCGGGGAGCACGTTCGTGAGGTGCACGGCCGCGCCGAGCGCCGCTCCCGCGATGCCGGCCCACAGCGGCGCGAGCGCCGGGGCCGCGGCAGAGAGGGTGGCGAACGAGGGGAAGATCCCGAAGCTGACCAGGAACGGCACGAGTGAGACGGCCGATGACTTCAGCCCCGCGTTGTAGGCCCACGCGCCGGCGAGGAAGAGCGCTTGCGCCGCCAGCATCCCGAATCCGAGTACCGCCGAGAGGGCGAGCGACACGACGACAGCGGTGACCGCGACGGTGAGGGCGAGCCGTACCGACACGACTCCGGCGGCGATCGGCTTGTCGGTGCGGCCGACCGCCCGGTCTCGGCCGGCGTCGATCACATCGTTCGAAAGACCGACCGACACCTGGTTGAGGAAGACCGACAAGACCAGAATCGCCGACCGCGCAGCATCCAGCCCCGTCGCGATCCCCAGTGCGAGCGAGAGAGCGGTGACGACGAGCGCCGGCCCGGGATGCGTGGAGCCCCACAGCGCGCGAAGCGTCTTCATGGTTTCGACGCTACCCGTGGCGACGGGTCACTTCTTCTTCTTGCCGAGCTCACCGGCGACGTCGGGCACGTAGCGGTGGTGCCCGCGCGGCGGCCGCTCGTAATCGGTGACCGCCGGCCGGTCGGGGATCGAGATCTCTTTGAGTTCCTGTCGCTGGTACGGGACGCTGCTGAGCAGATGCGCGATCGAGTTCAACCGCGACGCGCGCTTGTCGTCGCTCTCGATGGTCCACCACGGCGCTTCGTCGATGTCGGTGGCAGCGAACATGGCGTCTTTCGCGCGGGAGTAGTCCTCCCACCGCAGGATCGACTCCAGGTCGGTCGGCGACAGCTTCCATCGTCGCATCGGGTCGTTCAAGCGCGAGGCGAAGCGGTCTTGCTGCACGTCGTCCGAGACCGAGAACCAGTACTTCAGCACGATGATGCCGTCTTCGACCAGCAGGCGCTCGAGGATCGGAGTCTGGACGAGGAAGCGCTGGTACTCCTCTTCGGTGGAGTACCCCATGACCCGCTCGACGCCGGCCCGGTTGTACCACGAGCGGTCCATCAGAACGATTTCGCCGGCCGCCGGCAGGTGCTCGAGGTAGCGCTGGTAGTACCACTGACCGCGCTCACGATCCGAAGGCTTCGACAGCGCGACGACCCTGGCGTGCCGCGGGTTCAGGTACTGGGTGACCCGCTTGATCGCGCCGCCCTTGCCTGCCGCGTCACGCCCCTCGAAGATGACGAGTACTCGAGCGCCGACCGCGGCCACCCACTGCTGCATCTCGACGAGCTCGATCTGCAGGCGCTCCAGTTCGGCTTCGTACGCCTTCTTCGGTACCCGCTTGATCGACGCCGTGCCTGATTTGTTCTTCGACATCTGCGATTCCCCTCGTCGCCCCCCGACTGACGGAGGTCGAAGAGGAAGCCGCCAGCGTATGCCGCTCTCGCGGGTGGCCGCCCCTCCCTTGACCGGGGAGCGTGCGGGGGCCTATGCGCGGCTAATCGTCGAGCAGTTCGGCCTCGATCACGTCGTCACCGTCGGAGGGCTCGTCGGATGCTGCGGCCGGGCCCTCGCTCGTCAGCACCAGCGTCGAGCCCGAGGCGTCGACATCGACCCGCACCACGTCGCCGTCGTGCACCCCGCCGGAGAGGATCGCCATCGCGAGGCGGTCTTGGATCTCGGACTGGATGAGGCGGCGGAGCGGCCGCGCGCCGAACATCGGATCGTATCCGGCTTCGGCGAGCCAGGAACGGGCGTCGGGGGTGACCGCGAGTGTCAACCGACGCTCGCGGAGCCGCCGCTGGAGGGCGTACACCGACAGCTCGACGATCTGCGCGAGGTCGTCTTGCGTGAGCGCCTGGAAGATCACGATGTCGTCGAGGCGGTTGATGAACTCGGGCTTGAAGGCCTGACGGACGAGCGCCTGCACCTGCGCGCGCTTGGTCTCGATCGACAGCAGCGGATCGATGAGGATCGGCGACCCCAGGTTCGATGTGAGGATCAGAATGACGTTCGTGAAGTCGACCGTGCGTCCCTGACCGTCGGTCAGACGACCGTCGTCCATGACCTGCAGGAGGATGTCGAACACCTCGGGGTGCGCTTTCTCGACCTCGTCGAGCAGCACGACACTGTAGGGGCGACGGCGCACGGCCTCGGTGAGCTGCCCGCCCTGCTCGTACCCGATGTAGCCCGGAGGGGCACCGACGAGCCGCGAGACCGAGTGCTTCTCGCCGTACTCCGACATGTCGATGCGCACCATCGCGTGCTCGTCGTCGAAGAGGAAGTCGGCGAGCGACTTGGCGAGCTCCGTCTTGCCGACGCCCGTGGGGCCGAGGAAGAGGAACGACCCCGTCGGACGGTTCGGGTCGCTGATGCCCGCGCGTGAGCGGCGCACCGCATCGGCGACCGCCTTGACGGCATCCTTCTGCCCGATCAGGCGCTTGCCGAGCTCGGATTCGAGGTGCAGCAGCTTCTCGGTCTCGCCCTGGAGCAGACGCCCGACGGGAATGCCGGTCCAGGCGGCGATGACCGACGCGATGTCTTCGTCGGTCACGTGGTCGTTCACCATCCGACCTCCGTCGGCCTCGGAGTTGGCCGACGCGTCTTCTCCCTCGGCCGTGACCAGGTCGCGCTCGAGGGCGGGGATCTCGGCGTACAACAGACGTGATGCCTTCTCGAGGTTGCCCTCGCGCTGCGCCCGCTCGGCCTCACCGCGCGCCGCGTCGAGGCGCGTCTTCAGATCGCCGACACGGTTGAGCGAAGCGCGCTCGCGCTCCCACCGCGCCTGCAGCTGATCGAGGTGGGTCTGCTCCTTGCCGAGCGTCTCGCGCAGAACCGCGAGTCGCTCCTTCGAGGCCGCGTCTTTCTCCTTCTTCAGCGCCAGCTCTTCGAGCTTCAGTCGGTCGACGTGCCGGCGCAGCTCGTCGATCTCGAGCGGCGCGGAGTCGATCTCCATGCGCAGGCGCGACGCCGCCTCGTCGATGAGATCGATCGCCTTGTCGGGCAGTTGCCGCGAGGGGATGTACCGGTTCGAGAGGGATGCTGCTGCCACGAGCGCGGCGTCGGCGATCGCGACCTTGTGGTGGGCCTCGTAGCGCTCCTTCAGCCCCCGGAGGATCGCGATCGTGTCTTCGACCGTGGGCTCGCCGACGTAGACCTGCTGGAAGCGGCGTTCGAGGGCGGCGTCTTTCTCGATGAACTCGCGGTACTCGTTGAGCGTCGTCGCGCCGATGAGACGCAGTTCGCCACGCGCGAGCATGGGCTTGAGCATGTTCGATGCGGCGACAGAGCCCTCGCCGCCGCCCGCGCCCATCAGCACGTGCAACTCGTCGATGAAAGTGATGATCTTTCCGTCGGACTCGGTGATCTCTTTGAGGACGCCCTTGAGGCGCTCCTCGAACTGCCCGCGGTACATGGCGCCGGCGACGAGGGCCGAGATGTCGAGCGTGATCAGCTCTTTGCCCTTGAGGCTCTCCGCCACATCGCCGGCGACGATGCGCTGAGCCAACCCTTCGACCACTGCGGTCTTGCCCACGCCGGGCTCGCCGATGAGGACGGGGTTGTTCTTGGTGCGGCGGGTGAGCACCTGGCTGACGCGGCGGATCTCGGAGTCGCGACCGATGACGGGATCGAGCTTTCCCTGGCGGGCACGGTCGGTGAGGTTGATCCCGAACTGTTCGAGAGCGCTCTGCGCCTCCTCCTGCCCGGGCTGTTGCGTGGCGTTCATGTGATCTCCTGAAAGCGAGGGTGGGCACCGCTGTAAACTTGAGTGCCGTTGACTCAAGTTTAACAGGCGTCGCCCGGTTCTCACCAGCCCTTCCCCGCGGAGGACTACGGTGAGCCCGTGACGACGCCCTCGACCGACTCCCCGCGCACTCCGCCCCCGAGCACGGCCGATCGCCGGTCCTTCGGCCGAGACGCGCGGCAGCGCCTGCCCCGGCGCGACCTCTCGGTTCTGACGACGACCGGCCGCGACCCTCTCGGCGTGCTGGCCACCCAGAACGCCACCCGTGTTCCCGAACTCGTTCCGCTTCGCGCCGAACGCATGTCGGCGAGCGTCTTCGCGTTCTATCGGGGAGCCGCGGCCGTCATGGCCGCCGACCTGGCCCGCGACGCGCATTCGGGCATCACCGTCGCCTCGTGCGGTGACGCGCACGTCGCGAACTTCGGCTTCTACGCCTCACCGCAGCGCACCCTCGTGTTCGACCTCAACGACTTCGACGAGGCCGCGTGGGCCCCGTGGGAGTGGGACGTGAAGCGCCTGGTGACGAGCATCGTGCTCGCCGGCCACGAGACCTCGCGCGATGACGGGGTCGTGCGCGAGACCGCCGCCGCAGCCGTGCGCACCTATGCGCGGGTGCTGGGTCGCCTCGTCGAACGCGACCCGCTCGCCCGCTACTTCGAGCACTTCAGCCCGCACGCTCTGCTCGACTCGTACGACGCGGAGTCGCGCGAGGTGATCGTCGAGGCCATCCGTGACGCCAAGCGCCGCACCGGCCGCCGCGCAGTGCGCCGGCTCACGGTCGACGCCGGCGACGGGCGACTGGCCTTCATCGAGATGCCCCCGACGATGGTGCACGTCGATGCCGACGCGCGCCGACGGATGCTGGGCGCCGACGCCGATTATCGTGCCTCGGTGAACGTCGACGTGCGCATGCTGCTCGCGCAGTACGAGGCCGTCGACGTCGTGCACCGCGTGGTCGGGGTCGGCAGCGTCGGCACCCGCTGTTTTCTCGTGTTGCTGCAGGACGGCGACGGTCATGCGCTCGTCGTGCAGGGCAAGGAGGCGGGCCGCAGCGTGCTCGAACAGTTCGGCGGCGTGCACCAGCCGGCACCCCTCACCGAGATGATCGCCGCCTCGGGCGAGGGCGCCCGAGTGGTCGCGCTGCAGCGCGTGCTGCAGGCGGTCTCCGACCCGTTCCTCGGACACGTGCAGAGCCCCGATCAGGACTACTACGCCCGACAGTTCCACGACATGAAGGGCGGCATCGAGATGGTCGAACTCGACGACGCACCCTTCCACCGCTACGCGCAGGCGTGTGCGGCAACCCTCGCGCGTGCCCACGCCCAGTCGCCGAACGCTCCTGTCGTCGCGGGCTACGCCGGAAGCGGCCGCGCCCTCACGGGTCCGATCGTCGACTGGGCGTTCGCGTACGCCGAGCTCACGCGCGCCGACCACGCCGCGTTCGTCGCCGCCGGATCCTGACCCTCGCCGCGGGAACCGACACCGCGCACCGACCGCGGTGTCAGGCGACGGGCGCCAGGCGGTCGGTGGGTTCGAGCGCCTGCTCCGCACCCGTGATGGCGCCCCGCGCCTCGACCGTGCAGGCGAATCGCGTGCGATAGGCGGTCGGGGTGATCCCCAGCGTGCGCGCGAAGTTCTGGCGCAGCACGGCCGCCGATCCGAAGCCGCTCTCGGTCGCGACGCGGTCGAGCCCGAACCCCGACCGCTCGAGCAGTCGCTGGGCGTGGATGATCCGCTGCCGGGCGAGCCAGGCCGCGGGAGTCGCCCCGAAGTCGGCCTTGAACCGCCGCGCGAAGGTGCGCGGCGACATGTGGGCCCTGGCCGCGAGCTGGTCGACGGTGAGCTCTGCCGTGAGGTTCTGCAGCATCCAGTCGCTCACCGGCGCGAGAGACAGGGATGCTTCGACGGGCAGCGGCGAGGCGATGAACTGCGCCTGCCCGCCGTCGCGCTGAGGGGGGACGACCATGCGCCGGGCGATGATGTTCGCCATCTCGGCCCCCAGCTCCTGACGGAGAAGATGCAGGCACGCGTCGAGACCGGCGGCCGTTCCGGCGCTCGTGATGATGCGGTCGGATTGCACGTAGAGCACGTCGGGGTCGACGTCGATGGAGGGATACATCGCCGCCATGACCGCGGCGTACCGCCAGTGGGTCGTGGCCCGCCGACCGTCGAGCACGCCGGACGCTGCGAGCACGAACGAGCCGCTGCAGACGCTGAGGAGCCACGCGCCCCGGTCGGCAGCCCGCCGCACCACGTCGGCGACGCGCACGTCGACAGAGCTCCACTTCTCACGGGGGATCGGGGTGACGACGACGAGATCGGCCTCGTCGGCGAACGTCAGATCGTGCTCGACGTTGATCGAGAAACCCATGTTGCTCTGCACCACGCCGGGCTCGGGCGAGAGGATCCGGAAGTCGAACGGCTCGATTCCGTCATCGCTGCGGTCGAGTCCGAACGCCTCGCACGCCAGACCGAACTCGAACGGCGCGAAACCCTCTTGGACGATGACGGCGACGGTCTTCATCGGTGACCTCGATTCATGACGATGGCAGAATTACGGTGACAAGTGTCCATCCTGCCACTCGTGGCGGAATAGTGCTCATCATAGCGTAACTGCCATGATGATTCTTATCGCTCTCGCCGTCCTCGCTGTCGCCGGGCTCGTCTCGGCCGCCCTCACCGTCGCCTCCGACGGCTACCACCGGGTGCCGACCGATCGCTCCCGACTCCACTGAAAAGCGCCGAGCGTCTTTAGACTCGTGCCGACGAGACGAGGCGACCGTGACGAATCCCCCCTATCCACCATCCCCGGCCGGTCCCCAGAGACCGGGCAATACGGCGGGTCTCATCTCGGTCGTGCTGGTGGCCGCATCGCTCGCCATTCAGCTGGTGACGTCGCTCGTCTCGGCGGCCATCATCGGCGGCGCAGATGTGCGGTACGACCTGTTCGGCGCTTTCACCGGCTTCATGGCGATCCTCCAGGGCCTCGTCGGCGCGGCGGCAGTCGTGGTCGGCGGCATCGGTCTCGCCGCCCGGGAGCGCCCCAAAGCGCTCGCGGGCATCGGGCTCGGCGGGGGCGCGGTCGTGCTGTTCGGGCTGCTGGCCTCGCAACTCACGACGGTTCTGGTGTTCGCCTTCAGCGGCTGAGCGCGATCGCCCTGTCGTAGACCTCCACCATCGCGGCGGTGCGCGAGGATTGCCGGAAGGCCTCGGCCACGGCGGGGTTCGGCGTCGGGGCCTGCCCGCCCACGATGTCGGCAGCGGCCGTCGCGAGCGTCCGGGCGAGGGCCTCAGGCGAGGGGTCCGCCACCGCCCAGAATCCCGAGGCCAGTTCGCCGGCGATGTCGGGATCGCTGACCACGGCCGGGGTCCCCAGCGACGCCGCCTCGAACACCGTCATACCTTGGGTCTCGAACCCGATCGAGGTCTGCACGACCGCGTCGGCCTCGGCGATGCGGCGGAGGGTCTCGGCGTAGGGCAGTCGTCCCGCGAAGGAGATGCGCGCCGCTCCCTGCGAAGCGCCGACGAGCTTGCGGGCCGCCCGGAGTTGCCCGCCGCCGCCGATGATCTCGACGTCGACCGCGGCGTTCGCCTCGACGACCGCACGAAGGAACGGCAGCAGTCGCTTCTCGGGACTCATGCGACCGACCCAGACGAATCGGGCGCGGGGCGGATGCTGCGCACCCGCCGTTTCGTCACGCGGCGAGCCGTCAGCGAGGGCAGCGGCACGCGCCGCGTCGAGGATGTCGTCGTCGATCCCGTTCCACACGACGTCGACGAGGGGGAACACGGCGTGCTGCTCGAGCCGTCGGGCGAAGTGCGACGACGGGGCCGTGACCGCATTCGCGCCCGCCGCGAGCAGTCGGAGGTAGGCCCAGCCGTCGCTGGCGCTCTCGCGCACCGCTCCGCCGGAGTCCCGCGAGGCCCGGGCCGGTCGTGCGATTCTCGGACTGCCGTGGGGTCGCAGCATCCGTCGTCCCCAGGCGTTCAGGCCGCGGAGCACCAGCGCCGGAAACGGGGCGGTGGCCTCGATACCGACGTCGACCCGGTTGTGCATCGTGTGGACGACCGGGAGACGGTGACGCCGTGCGAAACGGTGGCCGATGATCGCGCCCCAGAAGTCGGCCTGCACGTGCACCACGTCGACCGGGGACCGCCCGGTCATCGCGAGGTCGAGGCGCCGATCGGTGCGTCGCCCGGGGACGCTCAGGCCGTACTCGCGGTCGGTCGTGATCGGCAGCGAGGTCAGGTCGACCAGCGCGGGGTCGGAGATGCGCCTCGCGTGGAGGCGGGGCGCAACGATCGTGACGGTGTGGCCGGCGCGCTCGAGAAAGCGGCGCTGGAGCCGCATCGACACCTGGGCGCCGCCGGAGGATTCGACGTGCTGATCGCCGAACATCACGACATGCACGGCGCTACTCCGGAATCGGCTCGCCCCGGTAGAGGGCTTCGAAGGTGTCGAGGGTACGGCCGATGTCGTGCACCACGACGCCGTCGAGCGACGCCTGCTGCATCCGCAGGCGTTCCTCCGGCGATGCGGTGAGCACGTCGGTGAGGCGCTCGGCGAGCTCGCCGACGTTGCCCGGCTCGAAGAGGAAGCCGTTCTCGCCGTCGTGCACGAGGTGCGGGAGGGCGACCGCGTCGGCGGCGACGATCGGGAGCCCCGAGGCCATTGCCTCCATCGTCGCGATCGACTGCAGCTCGGCGATCGACGCGATCGCGAAGAGGCTCGCCCGCGTGTACAGGGCGCGGAGGTCGGCCTCGCTCGCGTGTCCGTGGAAGGTGACGCGGGAGTCGAGCCCGAGCTGCTGCGTGAGCGTCTCGAGGTTCTTCCGCTGGTCGCCGCCCCCGACGAGGTCGACGGTCACGTCGAGCTTCGGGTCGAGGGCTGCAACGGCATTGAGCAGCACGTCGATGCCCTTCTCGGTCGTCAGACGACCGACAAAGAGGATGCGGTTCGCGTCGCGCGGCGTCAGGTCGGCGACGTAGTTCGCCTGGTCGATGCCGCAGCTGATGGGGATGACGCGGTCGAGGTCGATCGTCGACTCGAGGAAATCAGCGGCGTTGCGTGTCGGGGTCGTCACGGCGCGGGTCATGTCGAACGTGCGCTTCGCGTCGGCCCAGGCGAGCTTCACCACGATGCGGTTGAGGAACGCCGGCAGCGTGGTGAAGTCGAGCAGGTTCTCGGCCATCACGTGGTTGGTCGCGACCAGGGGAATGCCGCGCTTGCGCGCCTCGCGTGCAAGGCCCCGCCCGATCACGATGTGCGACTGGATGTGGACGACGTCGGGCTTGACGCTGTCGAGCACCTGGCGCGCGTAGTGCTTCGACCGCCAGGGCCACACGAACCGCAGCCAGTCGTGCGGGGGCCAGCGCACCGACGGCAGCCGGTGCAGGGTCATCGGCTGACCTTCGATCACCTCGGTGCGCGGTTCCGCGCGCCGGTACTCGGTGTTCGGCGCCACGACGTGCACGTCGTGTCCGCGGACGACGAGTCCGGCGGCGAGGCGTTCGGCGAAGCGGGCGGCCCCGTTGATGTCGGGAGAGAACGTATCGCAGCCCACCAGGATGGTGAGGGGCCGATCGGCGTCGGATCGTTCGTGGTCAGGCGTCGCGGGGGAGGTCACGGGTGGCGGCCAATCTGTGCGGCGGGATGAGTCGCACGGTGCGGTGCATGCGGCACCACTGTACCCGAGGCCCCTCGCAGCCCTCGAAAAGCGACACGGCTCTCAGCGTGGCGCAGAACCGTCGGCCCCGAACTCGGCCCCCGCCGTCGCGTCACCCGCGGCCTCGCCCGCCGTCGCCGTCGCGCCCGATGGAGCAGCTTCGGCGTCGACAACCGGGGCGGTCTGCCCCTCGTCTGCCGCCTGCTCGAACTGGGACTGGTAGAGCCGCCAGTACGCGCCCTCGGAGGCGATGAGTTCGTTGTGCGTGCCCTTCTCGACGATGTCGCCGTGCTCCATCACGAGGATGAGGTCGGCGTCGCGGATCGTCGAGAGACGGTGTGCGATGACGAATGACGTGCGGCCCTCGCGGAGCGCTGCCATCGCGTGCTGCAGCAGCAGCTCGGTGCGCGTGTCGACAGACGAGGTGGCCTCATCGAGGATGAGCACCGCCGGCTGCGCCACGAACGCCCGGGCGATCGTGATCAGCTGCTTCTCACCGGCGGAGACGTTGGATGCGTCCTCATCGAGCACGGTGTCGTACCCGTCGGGCAGCGACTGGACGAATCGGTCGACGCGTGTCGCGGTGGCCGCGGCGACGATCTCTTCGTCGGTCGCCGACTCGCGCCCGTACCGGATGTTCTCTCGGATCGTGCCGGCGAACAGCCACGGATCTTGCAGCACCATGCCGGTGCGCGAGCGGACCGCCGCACGCGTCAGCTCGCCGATGTCCTGCCCGTCGAGCAGGATGCGCCCGCCGTCGAGCTCGTAGAACCGCATGATCAGGTTGACCAGCGTCGTCTTGCCGGCGCCCGTGGGCCCGACGATGGCGACGGTCTGGCCGGGCTCCACCCGGAACGACAGGTCGGTGATCAGCGGGCGCTCGGGCGTGTAGGAGAAGCGCACGTGCTCGAACTCGATGACGCCCTCACCGTCGACCGGCCGCGGCGCATCTTCGGCGTCGGGCTCTTGTTCTTCGGCATCGAGCAGCTCGAAGACGCGCTCGGCGGATGCCGTGCCCGACTGTACGACGGCGGCCATTCCGCCGAGCTCCGACAACGGCTGCGTGAACTGCTGCGAGTACTGGATGAACGCCTGCACGTCGCCGAGGCGGAGCTGACCGCTCGCCACCATCAGCCCTCCCAGGACCGCGATGCCGACGTAGGTCAGATTTCCGATGAACATCATGCCGGGCATGATCATGCCGGAGAGGAACTGCGCCTGGAAACTCGCGCGGTAGAGCTCTTCGTTCTCCGCCTCGAACTTCTCGCGGGAGTCTTTCTCGCGGCCGTAGACCTTGACCAGCGCGTGACCCGAGAACGACTCTTCGACGCGGGCGTTGAGGCGCCCGACCTTGCGCCACTGGACGCTGAACGCCTTCTGCGAGCGGGGGCCGATGACCCCGAAGATCACCGCCATGAGCGGTAGCGAGATGAGCGCCACGATGGCGAGCTGCCACGAGATCGTGAACATCATCACGAGCACGCCGATCACCGTCAGCACGGAGGTGACGACCGTCGAGAGCGACTGCTGCATCGTCTGAGTGATGTTGTCGATGTCGTTCGTGACCCGCGAGATGAGCTCGCCGCGCTGCACCTTGTCGAAGTACGACAGGGGCAGGCGGTTGATCTTCGCCTCGACCGATTCACGCAGGCGCCACATCGTGCGGACCATGATGATGTTGATCACGTAGCCCTGGATCCAGCTGAGGAACGACGAGGCGACGTAGATCGCGAGCACGGCGATGATGACCATGCGCAGCCGGTCGAAGTCGACGCCGGCGCCGACCTGGAAGTTCTGCATCGCGCCGACGATGTTCGCGAGGTCGCCTTGGCCGGCGTTTCGGAGCGACTCGACGACGTTCTCCTGGCTGGTGCCGAGGGGGAACTGGTCGGCGAGCGAGCGCGACACGACCCCCTCGAAGATGAGGTTCGTCGCCTCACCCAGGATGCGCGGCGCGAGTACTGCGAGCATCACACCGATGGCGCCGAGCACCGAGACGAAGGCGAACGCGACCGCGTGCGGCCGCAGGAGTCCGATCAGACGGGCGAAGCTCTTGCCGAAGTTCGTGGCCTTGCCGGGGGCGACCGAATCCCAGTCGCCCGAGTTCTGGCGGGCCTGCTCGGCGAGTTCGAGTTCGAGGCGCTCGTCTTCGGTGAGGGCGTCGGGGGCGCTCATGCTTCCACTCCCAGCTGGGATTCGACGATCTCGCGGTAGGTGGTGCTGGATTCCAGCAGCTGTTCGTGCGTGCCGACGCCGGCCATGCGGCCGTTCTCGAGCACCACGATGCGGTCGGCGTCGGTGATCGTCGACACACGCTGCGCGACGACGACCTTCGTCACCTCGGGAAGTTCTCGCCAGAGCGCCTGACGCAGTCGTGCGTCGGTCGAGAGGTCGAGCGCCGAGAACGAGTCGTCGAAGACGAGGATCTCGGGCTGGTGCAGGATCGCGCGCGCGATGGCGAGACGCTGCCGCTGACCCCCCGAGACGTTGGTGCCGCCCTGCGCGATGCGCGCGTCGAGCCGGCCCTCCATCTCGAGAACGAAGTCTTTGCCCTGCGCGATCTCGAGTGCCTTCCAGAGCTCGTCGTCGGTGGCCTCTTCTCTGCCGAAGCGGAGGTTCGACGCGACGGTGCCGGTGAAGAGGAACGGCCGCTGCGGGACGAGCCCGATGCCCTTCCACAGCTCGTCGAGGTCGGCCTCGCGCACGTCGACGCCGCCGACGCGCACGGCGCCACCGGTCACGTCGAACAGTCGCGGGATGAGCGAGATCAGCGTCGTCTTTCCGGCCCCCGTCGACCCGACGATCGCGACGGTCTCACCGCGTGCGACCTCGAAGCTGATGCCCTCGAGCACCGGCGACTCTGCACCGGGGTAGGTGAAGGCGACACCGTCGAAGGCGAGGGAGCCGGGGGCGGGGAAGACCGTCACGGGCTTCGCCGCGCGGGTCAGGGTCGACTCGCTCGCGAGCACCTCGCCGATGCGCTCGGCCGACACCGCCGCGCGCGGGATCATGATCGTCATGAAGCTCGCCATCAGTACCCCCATGAGGATCTGACCGACGTACTGCATGAACGCGAACAGGGTACCGATCTCGACCGTGCCGGCATCGACCTGGATGCCGCCGAACCAGATCACGCCGACGACCGTCACGTTGAGCACCAGCATCGCGAGGGGGAACAGCAGAACGAACAGCGACCCCACTTTTCGACCGACCACCATGATGTCGGTGTTCGCGACGCCGAACCGTTCTTCTTCGATGTCTTCGCGCACGAACGCCCGAACGACGCGGACGCCGGTGAGCTGCTCGCGCATGACGCGGTTGACCGCGTCGAGCTTCTTCTGGAAGGTGCGGAACAGCGGCACCATACGGCTGATGATGAGCGCGGCGACGATCAGCAGCGACGGCACCGACACCCCGATGAGCCAGCTCAGCCCGACGTCTTGCTGCAGCGCCATGATGACGCCGCCGATGGCCAGGAGCGGGGCGGTGACGAGCATCGTCGCGCCCATCATGGCCAGCATCTGCACCTGCTGCACGTCGTTCGTGTTGCGCGTGATGAGCGAGCCGGGGCCGAACTGCGAGACCTCGCGCTCGGAGAACCCGCTGACCTTGTCATAGACGTCGCGGCGGATGTCGCGGCCCGCCGCCATCGCGGCGCGCGCGGCGAAGTAGGTCGCGATCACCGACGCGGTGATCTGACCGAGCGAGATGGCGAGCATGACCATGCCGGTCGACCAGATGAAGCCGGTGTCTCCCTGGGCGACGCCCTGGTCGATGATGTCGGCGTTCAGACGCGGCAGGTACAGCGACGCCATCGCGGACGCGAACTGGAAGACGAGGACACCCACCAGAAGCCAGCGGTAGGTCTTCAGGTAGCGGATGAGGAGCTTACCGAGCACGGGGACTCCGAAGGGTGCGAAAGCGTGAGGTGGACGCGACCGAGGCCGTAGTCACAGCCTGCCACGGACCTCCGACACGGGATAGACACCGTGAGCCGCCTACGCTAGGGGCCATGCCGACCCGACTGCAGGCAGATGCCGATCCCGCCCGCTGGGTGCCCGTGACCGAATCGCTCGGGCTGCGCGGCCGCCGCCATCGCAAGGCCGCCATCCGCATGCTGCTCGGGCAGGCGAAGACGGCGGTGGGCGCGACCGAGCGTCCCGCGAGCGGCTTCCTCGCGTGGGCGGCGAGCCAGGCGACGCCGTTCCTCCTGCGCAGAGCCGCGGGCCGCGTGCGCGTCTGGGTGTGGAAAGCCGACCCCGAGCTGGTCGTCGTCATGGCCCAGGTGCAGGAGGCCACCTCTCAGCTGCGCGCCGCCCGCGCCAGCATGCCGATGGAGTACGACGACACCGAGGACTTCCGGAACCCCTTCCTCGGAACGGGCGAGAAGCTCGTGATGGACCTTCCGGCCGACCCGCGCACCCCGCCCTTCGCCACCTACACCTGGGACACCGGCACCCACTTCGTGACCCTGACCGCCGTGTGCTCCGATCGCGAGCGCGTCGCGACCGTCATACCCGCCGTCGACGAGATCGCCCGCAGCATCCGCATCGTCGACGACTTCTCGGTCGGCGAATCGCCCGAGGTTCTGCGGATCGACCCCGGTCCCGGTCCGCGCTGAGCCCGCGACGCGTCACGCCGCACGGCGGGCGTTCTGAGCGAGAACGCCGTACCGGGTCAGTCCGCTGCCGACCCGTCGGCGGGCTCTCCGGGATGCCGGGGACGCCACAGCACGACGTCTGTCGCGCGCCGCACGCGCGCGCCGTGGCGAAGCGTCACCACGGAGCCGGTCGCGCCGGCCGCGAACACGCGGGCACCCGGGCGCGCCTGGCGTTCCGCGCTCAGCTGGCGTTCGAGGTCGGTCACGCGGCGGGTGAGGGCGTGCACGTGTTGTTCGAGCGTGAGCAGCCGCGCGATGGCCGGGAGGCTCATGCCCTCGCTCGAGAGCCGCGACACCTCGCGGAGCTGACCGACGTGACGCGAGGAGTAGCGCCGCGATCCGCCGCGCGTGCGTTCGGGCACGACGAGCCCGAGTCGGTCGTACTGGCGAAGGGTCTGCGGGTGCATGTTCGCCAGCTCGGCCGCCACGGCGATCGCGAAGATCGGAGCATCGTCGTCGAGTTCGTCGTCCATCATCTCCGTCACCTCCGTCGGTCAGCCCACGCGCGTCTCAGCCGCGCGCTTTGGTCATGAGGTCGGCGCGCGGGTTCTCTCGGGGCTCGAGCTCTTGATAGCGCATCAGCGCCTCACGAGCCGCGTCGTCGAGGTGCGACGGCACAGCGACCTGCACCTCGGCGAGGAGGTCGCCGGTGCCCTTCGAGGTCTCGACGCCGCGTCCCTTGACCCGCAGCACGCGGCCCGACGGAGTACCCGGCGCGACCCGCAGCTTCACGGAATCACCGCCGAGGGTCGGAACCTCGATCGTGGCTCCGAGGGCGGCCTCGGTGAAGGTCACGGGAACCGTCACGCGCAGGTTGAGTCCATCGCGCACGAAGACCGGATGCGGCCGCACGGCCACCTGCACGACGATGTCGCCGCTTTCGCCGCCGTCGGGTGAAGGGCGCCCGCGCCCGCGAAGACGGATCTTCTGCCCGTCCGAGACACCGGCGGGGATCTTCACCTTGAACGGCTTTCCGTCTTCGCCCTGCAGCGAGATCGTCTCGCCCTTGGTCGCCGTGACGAAGTCAACCGTCGTCCGAGCCGTGACGTCGGAGCCGCGCTGCGGACCGCCGAAACCGCGATAGCCGCCGGTGGTCTGGCCGAACCGGCCCGAACCGAATCCGCCGGGTTCGAAGTTCGCGAAGAAGTCCTCGAAGTTGCCCGCCGACTGGGTGCGCGAGCCCCCGCGACCCTGACCGAAGGCGCTGAACACGTCTTCGAAGCCGGCGTTCCCGCCGCCGCCCGCGGTGAACCGGGGCGCACCGGAGCCCATGGCGCGAATCTGGTCGTACTCCGCGCGCTGCTCGGCGTCGCTCAACACCGCGTAGGCCTCGCTGACCTCTTTGAAGGTCGCTTCGGCTTTCGCGTCACCGGGGTTCGAGTCGGGATGATACTTGCGGGCGAGCTTGCGGTAGGTCTTCTTCAGATCGGCCTCCGCGATGTCTTTGTCCACCCCGAGCACCTTGTAGAAGTCCTTGTCGAACCAGTCCTGACTCGCCATCGTGCTCCTACTCGGTCGGGACGGCGACGACGACCTTCGCCGGTCGCAGCTCGACGGAGCCGAGGCGGTAACCCACCTCGACGACCTCGAGCACGGTGGGCACCGTCACGCCCGCGGTCGGCGCCTGGAAGATCGCCTCGTGCTGCTGCGGATCGAATGCCTCACCGGCGACGCCGTACGAGATGACGCCCAGACGCTCGGCCACGGCCCGCACCTTGTCGGCGATGGCCGAGAACGGCGTGCCGGGCACGAGGTCGCCGTGCTTGACGGCACGGTCGAGGTCGTCGAGCACCGGAAGGATGCCCTTGACCGCCTCGCCCTTCGCACGCTCGATCTCTCGCTCGCGCTGGTCCTCGGTGCGTCGACGATAGTTGGCGTACTCGGCCTGCAGCCGCTTCACGTCGTTCAGGAGCTGCGACTCGAGCTCTTCGACAGGCCCGGGGACAGGTGCGTTGTCTTCGGCGTGCGCCTGAGCGGTCTGCGCAGCGCCGAGGATGTCGTCCACCGTCAGATCGTCCGCCGACGAGGGGTCGGTGGGCTCAGCCACCGATCCCTCGTCGTTCGGCCGAACCTCGTCGTCGCCGTCCTGCGGCTGGTCGAAGTTCTTGTCGGCCATGACTACTTCTTCTCTTCGTCTTCGTCCACGACCTCGGCGTCGACGACGTCCTCCTCAGACGAGGGGGCATCCGTCGGTGCGTCGGGCGCAGCATCCGGAGCCGACTGCTCGGACTGGCCCGCGTTGTAGATGGCCTCACCGATCTTGCCCTGGCTCTGGTTGAGCTTGTCGAACGCGGTCTTCACCGCGTCGTCATCCTCGCCCGCGAGAGCGGCCTTCAGCGCGTCGACGTCACCCTGCACCTCGGACTTGACGTTGTCGGGCAGCTTGTCGGCGTTCTCAACGAGCAGCTTGTCGATCGAGTACGCGAGGGTCTCGGCCTGGTTGCGCACCTCAGCCGATTCGCGGCGCTTCTTGTCTTCTGCCGCGTTCTCTTCGGCCTCGCGCACCATGCGCTCGATGTCGTCCTTCGACAGCGAAGAGCCGCCGGTGATCGTCATCGACTGCTCCTTGCCGGTGCCCTTGTCCTTCGCCGAGACGTGAACGATGCCGTTCGCGTCGATGTCGAAGGTGACCTCCACCTGCGGAATGCCGCGGGGAGCCGGCGCGATGCCGGTGAGCTCGAAGGTGCCGAGGGGCTTGTTGTCGCGGGTGAAGTCGCGCTCGCCCTGGAAGACCTGGATCGCGACCGACGGCTGGTTGTCGTCTGCCGTCGTGAAGGTTTCGCTCCGCTTGGTGGGGATGGCGGTGTTGCGCTCGATGAGCTTCGTCATCATGCCGCCCTTGGTCTCGATGCCGAGGCTCAGGGGGGTGACGTCGATGAGCAGAACGTCTTTGCGCTCGCCCTTCAGCACGCCGGCCTGGAGGGCAGCACCCACGGCGACGACCTCATCGGGGTTGACGCCCTTGTTGGCTTCCTTGCCGGCCTCGCGCTTGACGAGCTCGGCGACGGCGGGCATACGCGTCGACCCACCGACGAGAACGACGTGGTCGATGTCGCCGACCTTGATGCCGGCCTCGCGGATGACGTCTTCGAACGGCTTCTTGGTGCGGTCGAGGAGGTCCTTCGTCAGGTCTTCGAACTTCGCACGCGTGATCGTCTCGGACAGCGACACGGGGCCGGAGTCGGTCAGCGAGAGGTAGGGCAGGTTGACGCTGGTCGAGGTCGAGCTCGAGAGCTCCTTCTTCGCCTGCTCGGCCGCTTCCTTCAGACGCTGAAGGGCGATCTTGTCGCCCGAGACGTCGACACCGGTGGTGTCCTTGAACTGCTTGATGAAGTACTCGACGAGACGCTGGTCCCAGTCGTCACCGCCGAGGCGGTTGTCACCCGCGGTCGAGCGAACCTGGATCGTCGAGAAGTCGTCGTCCTTGCCCACCTCGAGCAGCGACACGTCGAACGTTCCGCCACCGAGGTCGAAGACCAGGATGAGCTCGTCCTCTTTGCCCTTGTCAAGACCGTAGGCGAGGGCCGCGGCCGTCGGCTCGTTGATGATGCGCAGCACGTTGAGACCCGAGATCTCGCCGGCCTCTTTCGTGGCCTGGCGCTCGGCGTCGTTGAAGTACGCGGGAACCGTGATGACCGCGTCGGTCACCGTGTCTCCGAGGTACTCCTCGGCATCGCGCTTGAGCTTCTGGAGGATGCGCGCCGAGATCTCCTGCGGCGTCCACTTCTTGCCGTCGACGTCGAAGCCCCACGTGGTACCCATGTGGCGCTTGACGCTCGAGACGGTGCGGTCGACGTTCGTGACGTTCTGGCGCTTCGCGGTCTCACCGACGAGCACCTCGCCGTCTTTCGTGAACGCGACGACCGAGGGGGTCGTGCGGAAGCCCTCGGCGTTCGCGATGACCTTGGGCTCGCCACCCTCGAGGACTGCGACGACCGAGTTCGTCGTTCCGAGGTCGATTCCAACAGCACGTGCCATGTTGATCTCCTTATAGACGGACCGAGCGGATGCTGCGGACCTTGAGTTCATATCGAGTTCTGGGGGGCTCGATCCCTGAGTGGGTCGATAGGTCCCTGACCTTTTCGAAGGGTTGAGCCCGTATGACTCAAGGCTAACGAGCGGTCGCGGAGCCGTCAAGCGGACTTGCTATGAATCGGCTCAACTTCGCGCCGGCGGTCTCAGACGGAGTGCGCGATCGTCTGCAGGCCGATCACGAGCAGCCCGAGGGCCAGGAGGATCACCAGCGCGAGCAGCTGTTGCCACCAGGGCAGACGGGAGCGACGGACCGCGAACCAGCCGATCACGGCGAGCGTCATGATGAAGACGACGACGCAGGCGATCAGGGCGCCGTCCAGCGGGAACACGTCGATCCACGCCAGCACGAGGATGACGCCGGGCACCAGCACCGTGCCCATGGCTCCGCCGGCGATGCGCAGCGCGAGGACGAACCCCGCGCGATCGGGGAACTCCTGGTGCACCGACAGGTGGGAGATGATCTCCGACACGAACCCGGCCGCGGTGATGCCGATCACCCCGAGGATGAGTGCGAAGAAGGCGTGGTCGGCCTCGGGATGCTCCGACGTCGCCGCGACGAGGACGATCGCGAGCCCGGTGAAGGTCGCGTACACCCGCTCCTTGAAGTAGGCCGCGATGTCGGCGGGGTCGATGCCCGAGTCCTCGATCCGCTGCCGACGGGTGGGGCGGCGGGCACCAGCCCCGCGCGGCGGCTTCTGGTGATCGTCGGCCATGTCGGTTCCTCTCGTCGGTCGCGAGCCTAGCGGCGCGGGTGGGCGGCGTTCATGCCCGGGCCCCTGCCCCGCGATCACGGCGCACCGGTGCCCGGCGTGACATCACCGGCTGTTCACCCCGACGCCCTAGCGTGACCGGAATGAGCGCATCTGACCGCGACGACTCCGTGCCGTCGGCTCCGCCCGCGACCGCCAACACGGGCGCCGTCGCCGCGATGGGCCTCGACCTGCAGGTCGACAAGAAGGTGCCGGGCCGCACGGTGCTGGCGTGGGCCTTCTGGGACTGGGCCACCCAGCCCTTCAACTCGGTCATCCTGACGTTCATCTTCGCGTCGACGCTCTACCTGACCGGCGAGGCGTTCCTCCCCGCAGACGTCGCGGCGCTCCCCGAGAACGACCCCGTGCGCACCGGCGCGTTGGCCGACCTCGCCGCGGGCTACGGCTGGGGCGGCACGGTCGCCGGACTCCTGATCCTGCTGTTCGCGCCCGTCCTGGGTCAGCGAGCGGATGCTTCGGGCCGCCAGAAGCGGTGGCTCGCCGGCGCGACGGGACTCCTCGTCGCGTGCATGTTCGCGCTCTTCTTCGTGCGGCCCGAACCCGAGCTGTTCGTGTGGGGTGTGGCCCTCATCGCGGCCGGCAGTGTCTTCAGCGAGATCGCGGGGGTCAACTACAACGCCCTGCTCATCGGCATCGCGAACCCGAAGAACATCGGCCGCATCTCGGGCCTCGGTTGGGGCTTCGGTTACATCGGCGGCATCGTGGCGCTGACCCTCGTCATCGTCTTCTACCTCGCCGACTGGTTCGGCCTCCCCGCCGACGACGGACTGCCGTTCCGGCTCATCGCCGTCGGCTGCGCCGTCTGGGCGATCGTGTTCTCGGTGCCCCTGTTCTTCGCGGTCCCCGAGCCGAGTTCCGGTCGCGAGATCGCCCGTGTGAGCTTCTTCGCCAGCTACAAGCTGCTGATCAAAGACGTCATCGGGCTGTATCGCAACACCGAGACGCGACCGACGTTCTGGTTCCTCGTCTCGAGCGCCGTCTTCCGCGACGGCCTCGCGGGGGTCTTCGCCTACGGCGCGATCATCGCCGGCGGTGTTTTCGGGTTCGACTTCATCAAACTCGTCATCTTCGGCATCGCGGCGAACCTCGTCGCCGGCATCTCGACGATCCTCGCCGGACGCCTCGACGACCGTTTCGGCGCGAAGAAGATCATCGTGACGGCGCTGATCGGCATGATCATCGCCGGGCTCGCGGTGTTCTTCCTCCGCGACGGCGGGCAGGTCGTCTTCTGGATCGGCGGGCTCATCCTCTGCGCCTTCGTCGGTCCTGCCCAGGCCGCTGCTCGTTCGTTCCTCGCCCGCGTCACCCCCGCCGGGCGCGAGGGCGAAATCTTCGGCCTGTACGCCACGACGGGTCGGGCCGCGAGCTGGATCTCGTCAGCGCTCTGGTCGCTTCTCATCGTCATCACGAGCGTCACCGCGTTCGGCATTCTCGGCATCGTCATCGTTCTCGTCGTGGGGTTGGCCCTGCTCCTGCCGGTGCGCACCCCGCGGGTCGGCGGATAGCCGCCACCCCGAGCCCCCGCTGATTCCGCGAAGCCGGCCCCTGAGCCTGTCGAAGGGCCCCGCGGGCTCGCGATTAGAAGGGTGCGGCCCCGCCAGCCCCCGCCTGGTCGGGCGCGGGTCGGAACGTGGGCACCTTTCGTTCCGGATGGACGATGAATCGTCTCCCGCCCGGTGAGAGCCACTCGATCGCGCCACCACTCCCGTCGAGTTGGGCGACCCGCCACCCGCCGTGGTGTTTGACGGTGTGGTGTCCGACGCAGAGGGGGGTGAGGTTCGTGAGTTCTGTTCTGCCGCCGTGTTCCCACGCGATCTGATGATCGATCTGGCACCGGTCGGCGGGGATCCCGCACCCGGGCGCGGAACATCGCTCCGCCCGCCACCTCACCACCCGCCGCAGCGACTCCGGGGGCCGATACAGATCACGCCCCACCGAGAGAACCACCCCGGTCTCGGGGTGGGTGAGCACCCGCATCCACCCCTCCGCCCCACCACACAACTCCCGCGCCTCGCCGATCGGGATCGGCCCGACCCCCTCCACCACCGCCGGGTCCGTCCTCGCGTGGGCGTGGTCGAGGAGGGACAACGCCGGCACCGTCACCGCGACCGTCGCCCGGATCCCCCGCACCGCCCCCGGAGTGCTGTCGATCTCCCCATCCACCAACAGATCGACCACCACATCGGCGCGGAGTTCATCGAGGGTGCGTTCCTCGCCTTCTTCCGCGGCGAGGACCTTCCCGATCGCGGTGACCCGGTTCGCGACCGCCCGGATCTTCACCATCGACGCGTGAACAAGCAGCCATCCCATCCCGTCATCGGCGGGTTGCACCACCATCCGCCGCTCCCGCAACGCCTCCCGGTGACGCTCCTCCAACGTCGCCGCCCGCACCGTCTCCACCAGCGCCCGCAGTCGCCGGCGGAACGCACCCAGCGCGTGAGTCTCGGCAAGCTCCACCCCCAGGGGGACGACCCGGTCGCGGAGTTCCGGTTCGACCGTGTCGACGAGCTCCACGAACACCTCACCGTGACGCTCCGTCGTGCGGGCACGCGACAACGACTCCCACATCGTCGGATACCGGTTCACG
Source organism: Microbacterium shimangi (assembly GCF_043556445.1). NCBI lineage: Bacteria > Bacillati > Actinomycetota > Actinomycetes > Micrococcales > Microbacteriaceae > Microbacterium > Microbacterium shimangi. Next base: position 838,060 of record NZ_JBIGII010000003.1, on the reverse strand, counting down.
AGACCATCAGCGGTGATCAGCATCCGCTCCGCCGCGTTCTCCGTCACCTGCAACACCGCCGCCAACTCCAACCGCAACGACCGCCAGATGATCTCCGACGTCACCCCACGAAACCGGTCACCCTCCACCATCGCGTCACGACGCAGGGCCTCGACCCGCTGGAACCGATGCGCCGCGAACGACGACATCAACGTCGACACATCCATCACGTCATCGAGCGCGTCACGCCCACCCGCAGCGCGACCCGCCTCCGCATCGAACCACTCACGATCCTCGTTGGAGACGGAATCGAACCCGTACGACGCACGCACTTCGGGGGCCTCGCCCGCGGGATGTTCGCCGTGCTCGCTCATGATCAAAGACTAGAACATACCTCCGACACTCGAACTTGCGGGCCGACCCTCCTGGCAAGCCCGCCCTCGGACGCTTCGACAAGCTCAGCGACCGCGACTCGACGAGACGCACGAGAGGAGCACAGCCGCCGCCAACCCGCTCAGCGACCGAAACCCGGCGGAATGCGCGGGGCGGCTCGCTAACGCGGCCAGGCCTCCGCGAACTTCGCGAGAAGGCGGGCGAATTCTGCCCGGTCGGCCTCGGTGAAGTCCGCCAAGGCCGTGCTCACCGCATCGCGGCGCTCGCCCCGAAAGCCGCGGACGAGCGCATCGCCGGCGTCGGTGAGGGCGATACGCGTGCGCCGCGCGTCGGCCGGATCGGCCTCCCGCCTCACCAGCCCGTGATCGGCCAGCTGCTGCACCAGGCGTGAGGCGCGCGGCTGGTCCACACCGATCGCTGCGGCGGCTTCGCTGACCGTGAGGGGGTCGGATGCTGCGAGCAGAGCCTCGAGCAGACGCAACCGCGCCGGCCCACCGAACCGGCCGCGCCCGCGCTCGGCCCACGGCGGTGCACCGGACATTCCCCCGTGGGCATGGGGGCCGCCGTGACTCCATGGCCCGTGCGCTCCACCGTCCGGGCTCCACGGGGGTCGCGGACGACCGCCACGCAAGCGAGCGAGCGCGGCAGCGATCTGTTCGGCGGGATCGGTGGTCACGGCATCCAATTTACATGTGACTTGACATGCATGCGAAATACATGTCACTCTACAACTACTTGTCATAAGACATACATCCCGGTGGCCGTCTAGGCCCCGCAACGAAAGGACTCTCCCCATGGAGAACTCAGACACCAACGAAAACGAAACCCCCCGTCGTCCGCTCGGCTACTGGCTGCGCGTCGTCGACGGCCTCCTCGCCCACGAGTTCGCCGCGTCGCTCGACGACGCCGATGTCTCGCGTCGCGACTGGATGCTGCTGAACGCCGTCGACAGCAGCGTCGACACCCCGTGGTTGGCCGAGCGGCTCGCCCGAAAGAGCGGCCGTGTCCGCCGCCTCGCCGACCGCGGCTGGATCGTCGAGGCCGACGGTCGATGGGAGCTGACCGAAGCCGGCAGGGCCGAGAAGGATCGGCTCGCCGCCCTGGTCGACGGAATGCGCGAGCGCGTCTCGGGCGCCGTCTCACCCGAGGACTTCGACACCACGCTCGCCTCGCTCGAGGCGATCGCGCGTGAGCTCGGCTGGGACGAGAGCGCCGATGCGGGCCACCGCCGCCACGGCTTCGCCGGCGGATTCGGCCCGGGTTTCCGGGACGGCTTCGGGGGCGGCCACCGCGGCTTCGGCCCGGGTCACCGAGGCTTCGGTCCCGGCCACGGGCACCGCGGATTCGGCCACGGCCGCGACCATGGCTGCGGCGACCACCAGCCGCACGGCGAGCAGGCCTATGAGCGCGGCTTCACCGCCGGGTTCGAGCGGGGTCGCGCCGCCGCATCCGCTCCCGTCGCCTGACCGGGGTTCGGCACCGCCCTCAGCCGACGGGCGTTCCCCTCGGCCGCACCCTCGCCAGTTGCAGGGTGCGGTCGAGGAAGAACACCGCACGGGCGAGAGCGGCGGGGCTCTGCTCCTCCCCCACGTTCGCGAGCGCGACGACCGCGGTCGACACCCCGAGTGCGTCGAGGGCCGCCCCCCGACGTTCGAGCTGCACGAGCTGTGCGGGCGAGGCGCGCCGGCCGGTCGCCGCGAGGGACACCACGGCCTCGAGCGCGGCGCGCGTCTGGGCGATGAGCGGCGGGTCGACCGGCGCAGCCCCCGCCCGAGGAAGCCGTTCGAGAACCCGGGAGGTCGGCACGGCCGACTTCGGCCGGGCGACCGGAGTGAGCGAGAGCGAGACCGCCTCGAGCCCTCCCCGCGCGGCACAGAAGACGGTGAGCGGCAGCATCCCTTCGTCTCGGTGCTCGGCAGCGACGGCGGCGACATCGCGGTCGTCTTCGATGAGGGCGATCAGAGCACCGACCGCCGTCTGATCGGCCGCCGGCAGACGAAACTGCTCGATCCCGCGGCCTTCCGAGGCGACAGACCACACCAACTCTTGGCGCACCCCGTCCACGGCGAGGGCGAGGGTTCGCCCCACCCACACGATGACGGGCACCGTTCGCGCCCTGCCGAAGGTGACGATCGCGGAGGAATCGGCTGCCCGCACCCCCCTCAGGTCATCCTCGGTGAGCGCGGCGCCCGACACGAAGCGGGTGCGCGCGGTCACACTGACGCTGCCGTCGTCGCGCACCTCCATGCCGCTCAGACCGAAACGGCCCGCCGCGATGCGTGCCGGCGACACCTCCCACAGAGCCGGTGCGTCCCACGATCGGGTGAACCCCGGATCTTCGCCCGCCCGTCGGGCGCTGGTCGCGCGATGCATCTCACCGATCACCGTGTCCCAGAACGACACGGTCACCCCGCGAGCGCCGGTGGGCGACCGCCACCACTCCGCGGCGACCGGAACGAATCGGTCGGGGTCGGCCGTTTCACCGTGCACCGCTTCGCTCCCCTGCCTGACCGTGCCGACGAGGTGGGGCGGTGGCTCGGCGGCGCGGCTCAGCACGTGTGCGAGCGCCCGCGCGTGCGCGAATGCCGTCGCCACGTGCGTCTGGGTCGTCGCATCGTCGCGCGCGGCGTACGACTCGGTGCGCGAAGCGGCCTCGACGAGAAGGCGCTCGAGGAGAGGAAGACGCGCGAGTCGAGCTCGCGAACCGGCGAGGCGTATCTCGGCCGCGGCGTCGGCACCCACGTGCGCGAGGCCGCGAGCGAGGTGGGCGTCGAGGAGTTCGCCGGCCTGCGCCGCGACGGTCCGAGACTCGGAACGATCGACGCCGGCGACGTCCGCCGGCCACTCCCACGGCATGCCGGCACCGAGCCGCAGTCGCACGACGGCCTCCAGCGCGACGGCCTTCTGCCCTGCGGCGTCGCGGGGGCCGTCGAGCACGGTGAGGCCGGCAAGGCCGGCGCCCGCCACGGCGAGAACCCGGCGAGGCGTTCCTTCGGCGGTCCAGACGATCTCGGCGTTCGTTCCGGAGAGCATGACCTCGCAGCTGCCGTCCGCCCCCTCGGGCAGCACTTCTGCGACGCGCCGCAGAGTGGACACGCCCGCCCAGCGGCGCACCTCGGCGAGCGACATCGCGAGGAGCTCGGCGATCGGATCGGCGTCGGGAGCGTCGGCGGGAATGGCCGCCACCACTTCGTCGCGCAGCCACATCGCCGCGGCGATCGCGTGGGCGCACATTCCCGTCAGCGGGCAGTCGCACCGCGCAGCGGCGGGCCCCGCACCGGAGAGGACCACCGTCGCCTCTCCCACGCGAACGGTCGCGGATGCGTCGCCTCGCCCGGCGAGCGTGACCTGCGGGAGCTCGCGGCGCGCGCGGCGCACGACGCCGGCGTTCGCGAGGCCGGCGAGCGCCGCATCGTCGAACCCGGCAAAGACCGCCGCCCACTTCCCGAAGGCCCCTTCGCTCACGCCATCACCTCGGCGAGCCACTCCGCGAAACGGTCGGGGGTGACGGCGGCGACGTCCATGCCCACCTCGACGAGTCGACGAGCGAGGGCCGTGTCGTACGCCGCGACACCGGTGTCGTCGAGGGCGGCGATACCGATCAGCCTGGTGCCGCCGGCGGCCATACGCCGCGCCGTCGCCAGCAGTGCCCCCACCGACCCGCCTTCGTAGAAGTCGCTGACGACCGCGACGACCGTGCGCGCCGGTGTGGTCACGACGCTCTCCGCATAGGCCAGAGCGCCCGCGATGTCGGTCCCGCCACCCAGGCGCGCCGCCATCAACACCTGCACGGGGTCGTGCGCGAACGACGTCAGATCGACGACGCCGGTGTCGAAGGTCAGGAGCCGAACGCGGATGCCGGGGAGCCCGCTCAACACGCTCGCGCACACCGCGCTGTAGACCAGCGAGCTGGCCATCGACCCGCTCTGGTCGACGAGCAGCACCACGTCCCACGACAGGGTGCGTCGAGCACGGCCGGTGAAGGAGACCCGGTCGATCATGAGCCGCTGCGTTTCGCGGTCGTAGTTGCCCAGGTTCTCGCGCACGGTGCGCCGCCAGTCGAGATCGGCCGCGCGCGGGCGGAGCGATCGCTGCCGCGGGTTGCGGCTTCCGCCGAGGGCGGTTTCGAATCGAGGACGGAGGCGGCGGACGAGTTCGTCGACCACCCTGGCGATGATCTCGCGAAGCCCCGCCGCGGCCGCCTCGTCGAGCCGCTCCCGCACCTGGAGGAGGGCGGCGGCGAGCCCCACGCTCGGCTCGATGCGGCGCGCGGTCGCGGGGTCGGTCAGCAGCTCGGTGAGCCCGTAACGGGTGATCGCCTCGGCCTGCACCCGTTCGAACGTCGAGGTCGGGAAGAGCTCGCGCGCGTCTCCCAGCCACCGAACGGCCTCGACCACGGAAGCATCCAGGCTCGCCCCCTTGCCCTCGCCGGCACCGAGGTGCCCTCGGCGCCGATACTCGCGATCGTAGAGATAGCCGAGGGTCTCGTCGAGGCGCTCGTTTCCCGGCCCCAGGGGCATCCGCTGTTCGGCGTACCGTCCCAGCACGAGCCGCCATCGTCGGGCGAGGGCTGCACTGTCGCTCATCGGCGCCCCCCGGTCGGTACCCAGTCCGCGAGTCCGTCGCGCCCCAACGAGCGCGCGAGCTGCTGCTCCACCGCGAGTGCGGTCCGCACGTCGTCCTCGGTGAAAGCGCTCACGACGTCGATGGACTCGGCACCGACGCCCGTGCTCTGCGCGACCCGCGTCGCAACCTCGTGGGTCTCGGTCGGCCGCAGGGTCGAGAATGCGCGCCGAAGGTCGGGCAGCCGCGAAAGGAAGGACTCCTCCGACATCGCCGCCAGGCTCGCGCCCACGGTGTCGATGACTTCGGGGGTGTGCACGACGAGATCGGATGCTGCGCGCATCAGGCCGCCGACGAACCTCGCCGCCGCGGAGGCCTCCGCACCGGGCGACAGGTAGGAAGCGACGGAGCGGGCGAACTCTTCGATGGACATCTCTTCGTGCGCGGCGGCGAGGCCCAGGATCGCGGCCCGCACCCCCGGCGCGGCCTCCGCGTCCGCCCCCACCACCGCCGCAGCGCGCGTCGTCGCACCGATGTCTACCGGGAGCCCGGTTCGCCCGAGTCTGTCGCCGAGCGCCCGCGTCGACACGAGAGCCTCGATCGCCGCGCCCTCCTCGTCTTCGCCGACCGCGGCAAGGCCCGGGATGCGGTAGGCCAGTGCCGCCGCGCCGGTGGAGAACAGCGAGACCACGAGCGCCTCGTGCCGCTCGAGGTCGAGCTCGGTCCGGGCCTCCCAGAGCGCGGCGAGGCGGTGGAGCGCGGCGGCGACCGACCCGATGTCGCCGTCGTCATGCAGCGCGCGCGTCAGCACGACCCCGAGATCGGGGATCATGGCGTGCAGGCCGACCGTCACGGCGTCCACGAGCGCGGCCGAGACGCGGGCCGATGCGCCGGCCCCGTCACCCGCGGCGTCTGCCCGATGCGCGATGCGGCTCAGGGCGGCCGCCTCGAGGGTGGGGTGTGCCAGAGAGCGGGCGATGAGGGCGGCCTCCACCGCCGGAGTCCAGGCGTACTCCCACTCCTCCTGGGCGCGGCCGAGGCCCGTGCCGGCGGCGAAGTCGGGGCCCGTCAACCGCCGCGAGAAGCCCGAATCGACCAGCGCCATGAGCGCGAAGTACCGCCCGCGCGCCCGATGACGCTCCGCGCGCGCGCCCGTCGCCCGACGGTCGAGGCGCGAGACGCGGGTCGTCGAGGTGTCGACTCCGAGGCCGAGCTGCACCGCACGGGCGCGGGCTTCGCGAACGAGCGGCGGCGCGTCGACCGAGGGCGCGACCTCGCCCAGGGTCGCACCGCCGAACACCTCGCCGACGCCGCGGCGAACGGCCGGCGGCACCCCTTCGCCGTCGGCGAAGCACGAGGCCACGGCGTCGAGCAGATCGGTCCGGCACGGCCACGGCCGCTCGCGCAGTTCGGCGAGCCGACGTGCGGCCTCGGCCGCCGCGATCAGCTGCGCGGCACTGATCGGGCTGCCGTGCCCGCGCGCGGCGACGGCGATCTCGTGCAGGAGAATGATGGCGAGTTCGCCGGGGTCGCCGCCGCGTTCGAGCTCCTGCCAGAGCCGCTCGTAGAATCCGGGGGCAGGCAGCCCCGCCCCGTACCCCCGCAGCGCGTCGAGACGCTCGTTGTCGTAGCGGATCAGCCACGACTCGCTGCTGCTCACCTCGAGATCGACCGCACCGGCTCGCGCGCGGACCGGCTCACCTTCGGCGATGTCGCCGAGAGCTTCGACGAGGGCGAGGGTGTGGAACGCCCCCGTCACGACGACCACGGGTCCGCCGGCGCGGTGACGGCGGATGTGCGCGAGCATGTGCGCCTCACGATCGAAGGAGTCGTCGTGGGCGAGCTCGTCATCGGTGTAATCGAGACGGGCCAACGCCGCCCACGCGAAGACGTCGTCGAGCAGGGTCGGCGCATCGGCGAGCGCCTGCGGGGTCCGGCACTCGAACAGCTGGTCCCAGAGTTCGTCATGGTCACGGCAGTGCAGCCGTTGTGCCAGAGCGGCGATGCTGCGACTGCGTGCCAGCTGCCCCTCGCCCTGGAGCGTACGGGCGAGGGCGTCGTCGGAGGCTCCGTCGTCGGTTCCGGCGCCGCGCACCGGGCTGTCGATGAACGCCACCGGGATCCCCGCATCGGCGGCCGCGCGAACCGCCACCCATTCCGGCGACGAGGCGGCGAGGGGATAGAACGCCGCCCCGTCGCCGGCGAGACTCAGCACCGCGATGGGCGGGCGGGTGGTGGGGTCTTGCAGCTCTCCGAGTCGCCGATCGAACTCGGCCGGACCCTCGATGAGAACGACCGAGGGGCGGACCTCGGCGATGAGCGCCCTGACGGCCAGGGCGCACGCCGGCGAGTGGTGACGGATGCCGGCGAGGTGAACACCATCTGCGGCGAGCGCCCCGCGCGCCGCGGCCGCCCGCTGCAACCGCTCGGGCGCCTTTCCCCAGGCCGCGCGCTCCCCCCGCTCGCGCAGGTGGCCGCCGCGGGTCACGCCTTCACCCCCACAGCTCCTCGGCGGCCACGAAGAAGGTCCGCCAGGTGCGGGATCCGCGGGCGCGCTCCCGCACGACCGTGTCGACATAGGCCTTCAGTCGCTGGGCGTCTTCGTCGTCGTCCTTGTGCGCCACGCCGGCCATGGCTCTCGCGATCTCTGCCGCACCGGGTCGCCCACCGCCGAGGTAGCGCGCCTCGAGAGAAGCGGCGATGGCGGTGTTGACCGCCTCCGCCGTCGACATCACCGTCTCGGGCCGCCGGAGGGGCGACCCCTCGGCGGTGACCCCCGAACGAAGCTCCTGAAACACCGTCACCAACAGCTCGAGAACGTCCGTCTCGAAGAGGTCGCCGCCCCCGGGCGCCGACCCGAGCGCGGCGGCCACCTCCAGGCGCACCAGCTCGCGCTCGAAGACGGGATCGGCGATAGGTCGCACCGTTTCGAAAGCGAATCGGCGTTTCAGTGCCGCCGACATCTCGTTCACGCCACGGTCGCGGAGGTTCGCCGTACCGATCACGTTGAACCCGGGGCGCGCCGACACGGTCGACTCCTCACCGAGTTCGGGCACCATGAGCACCTTCTCGGAGAGGATCGACACCAGGCTGTCCTGCACCTCGGGCGCGCACCGCGTGACTTCTTCGAAGCGCGCGATGCGGCCGGTCTGCATCGCACGGAAGATCGGCGACGGAACGAGCGCGCGATGGCTCGGCCCGTCGGCGATCAGCAGAGCGTAGTTCCAGGAGTAGCGCACGTGGTCTTCGGTGGTGCCGGCGGTGCCCTGCACCGTCAGCGCCGAGGTGCCGCTGATCGCCGCCGCGAGGAGCTCCGACAGCATCGACTTCGCCGTTCCGGGTTCGCCCACGAGCATGAGACCCTGCCTGCCGAGGAGAGCGACGATCGCGCGGTCCACCAGCGGGTCGTCGCCGTAGAACTTTCGGCGCACCCCCCACCGCTCGTCGCCGATCACGAAGGCGCGCACCGCCCGTGCACTCAGGGCCCAGCCCGGCGGTCGCGCTGCATCGCTCTCGGCATCGGCGCGTCGCAGCGCGGCGAGTTCGTCGGCGTAGCGCTCTTCGACCGGTGGTCGAAGCACCGCCGGCACGGCCTCCTCCTCGGCGGTCACGCCGTGGCCTTCTTCCATCCGGGGTCGAAGGCGCCCGCCTCGGCGATGGTGACGTAATCGCGGTAGGCCTCGGCGAGCAGCACCGGGGGAACGTCGGCCAGGCGTACAGCATCCGCGCTTCCCGAGCGACGGAACGAGAGGGTCGTCACGGCCGCCGGCGACTGCTCCTCGGGCACGTAACTCCCCGTGATTCCCAGAACCACCGAGAGATCGGCGGCGGGGAAGTCTTTGCGGTAGGCGTCGAACCACGCCTCACCCTGCATGTCGCGCACGTAGCCGCGTGTGGTCGCTCGGCCGCGAATGGCGAAGGTGTCGCTGAGCCACCCCTCACGCTCGTCTATCGAGAGCCCGTCAGCCGTCGGCGCCGGGGGCGCACCCTCCTCGAGTTGGGGGAACAGCGCCTGCACCTCGTAGTCGGCCACGTGCGTCCGCCACGCCTCCACCTCATCGGGCGCCATGATCGCCGCGTGCGCGACGGTGACGGTCGTTCGGGGCCGAAGTGTGAACTCGGCATCGTCGGCGTCGATGAGTTCGCCGTCACCCACGGGACGGAACGCGCGGATCCCACCCTCTCCGTGCTCGGCCCACACCAGTCGGGCGGCGAGCCGTCGCATGATCGGGTGCCCGTGGACGTACTCGGTCCACTCGTCCACCGGCCACGCGCGCTGCAGGCACATCGCTTCGTACAGCCGCGCGGTCTGGGTCGCGAGCAACTGGGTGAGCTCCTTGCGACTGGCCGACAGCTGCTTCTTGGCCTCGGCCGCCTGCTCGGCGTCGTCGCCCTGACCCGGCGCGGGCAGCGCCTTGACGACCTTGCCGGTGTCGTTCGAGAGCTCGATCGTGAATCGATCGGTCAGCCGGCCGGTGTATTCGCGGCGTCCGAGGTCGAGGCGCAGAATGCCGTCGTCATCGAAACCGGCGGTCGGAACGGTGCGGTCGGCGAGCTGGTCCATCGTCCATCCCCGGTCTTCGGCGATCGACTCCACCAGCTCGCGTGCCGACTCCCGCACGCTCGCCATTGCGAACCGACGTGCCACCGACAGCACCACCTGGAGCGCGGCCGGCTCACCATTGGCCCCGCAGGCCACGACGAGCGACTCTGCCTGCGACCGCCGGCCCTTGTGCGTCTTCAGGTACGACAAGGCGCTGTGCGCGAGGTCGGCTCCGGGCATCGCCACCGTCAGTGCCAGCAGTCCCTTGTCGCTCGCGGCCGTCGCCAGGTAGAGGCCGATGTGCTCCCGGTACACGTCTTCGAGATGACGCTCCAGGGGAATCGCCGCTTGCTCCTCCAGCCAATCGAGGTGCGGACTCTGACCTCGCTGCCGGGCAGTCGCCAGGCGGTCTTGCAGACTCTGGTGGCGCGCGGGGGCGGCCGATCGGGCGAATGCGCGGGCGGCCTCCTGCGACGGATGCTGCGTGTCTTGCGCGATCCACGCATCGAGGACGAAACGACCGAGCGCGCCGGCATCGTCGGAGTGGAGCCGGCCGAGGTAGAGCGCGAGGATTCCGCGGCCGTCGGGGTCGTTCAGTTTGTGGGCGAAGAAGATCCACCACCGCACGACGTCGGGGGCGACCGGGGATCCGTCGGCCCATCGCACGGTCGGGGCAGCGGCAAAGGGGAACCAGTCGAGCTTCGATGAGGCTCGCTTGAGCCCGCGCGCGGCCTCCTTCTGCAACGCCTCGGGCGAGAGGTATGCAGACGTGTCGGCACCCAGCTTCTCGAGCGCGGAGATCAACGCCGCGCGGGCCGTGTCGTTGCGTTCAGCCGCGGCAGCCGCGATCAGCGCGTCGTTCGACGCCGTCTCCCCGAGCGCCGCGAGCCACCGGGCCGACGCCGCACGCACCACTGCACGGGTGTCGCGAAGCCCCTGCTCGGCGAGCGGCCGGGCGTCGCCGTGCCGGGCGAGGAGAGCCTGCGCGCGGCGACGGAAGGTCTTGCCCGTTCCGAGCGCGACGTCGGCGACGATCGGCAGCACGCGGGGGTCCAGGAACGGGGCGGCCTCGAGGATCGAGAACGCGCGTGCCCGGCGTTCGTCGACCCCCCACCGCGAGGCGTCGCCCAGCACGATGCCCTTGAGCGCCGACTCGAGGTGCTCAGGATGCTCCACGTAGAACGCCCAGGCCGCGGCGGGTTTCACGGTGGAATATTGGATGCCGAGGGCACCGACGGCATCCACGGCGTCGGGAATCCCGACGCGCGCGCACGCCTCGGCCACGGCGCGCAGGTCGTCGATCTGCAGTGAGCGCCACGGCACGTCGACACCGATGCCGCGGCTGCCCTTCCCGAGGGCGAGACTCAGCCGCAGCCACTGCACCAGGGTCAGCTCCCGGCCGAGGACGGCCAGATCGCCGTGCGACAGCAGCTGCCTCGAGTCGGCCTCGATCGTCGCCCCGGTTTTGCCCTGCAGGGTGTCGCGGAGGCGGGAGAGCTTCGCGCGATTCATTTCGCGAGTGCTCGCGATGGATCGGTCGATCCACGTGATCGTCCAGCTGTTCGCGTCATCCGCGATCGCTTTCGCGCGATTCTCCTTCAGCGCGGCGAGACGGTCGGCCAGCATCGATTCCGCTCGACCCACGAAGTCGGTCGGCACCTCGCCGTCGGGAATCGGTTCGAAGGGCGGGAGCGGAGGCGTCCCCGCCGCCGAGTGGCCGTCATCGCCGGTCGCACCCGATGTGAGAGATGCCCGCTCCTCGACACGACGGAGGGTTGCCAGCCGCGCACCCTTGGCGTCAGCGATGAGCCCGGCCAGCGCCTCGGACCCACCCGGCATCGCGGCGATCGCCGCGGCGGCGGTCTCGATCACCGCGGCCGGCGCCCCGGCGACAGCCGGGACGAGCACGGCGAGCTGCTTGCTGGACGAGACCGTCGACCAGACGTCGATCGCGAGCGTCCGCACGGTCTTCGCCCGGTCGACAGCCAACAGGGCGACCTCCGCAGCGAACTCGTCGGCGACCGCGAGCGACTGGATGCGGGCGAGCAGAGCGGTCTTCGCCTCCGCCGGCAGGGTCGGGAGCATCTCGATCACGACGTCGCGTCTGCGACGCAGGAGCGCGGTCGCCGCATCCGTCGTCAAGAAGAGTCCGAGACCGCCCACGTCCCAGTAGTGGTCCGACGGAACGTCGAGCGTGAGTCGCAGAACCGCCCGCTCCGCCGCATCCTCGCTCAGCCCGCCCGCACCCCCGACGCTGACGAGCGCTGCGGGGTCGAGCACCGGCGCATCGCCGGACCGGCGGTTCATCGGGACGCCGTCATAGGCCACGGCGGCGAGCCACCCGGGGATCTCCTGCCCCGCGGTGCGGGGAGCCGGCCCGACCGACACGAGCAGTCGGCCGAGGCGAGCCACCTGGTCGGCCTGCGCAGCATCCGACGCCATCCATTCGCGACGCGCCGCCTGCGTGTCCTGAGGAAAGCGTTGCTGGGCCGTCGGGTCGGTGATGCCGAGGGCACGCGCTTCGTCGGCGGAGACGCCCTGCATCCCATACATCCAGCGCGCCGGAAGCTCGCGGATGGCGGCCAGTTCGGCAACCCGGGGGTTGCGGGTCTGATCGAGTTCGAGGACGACCTCGGGCGTGGTGCCGTCGAGCACATAGCCGACCGCACGGTCGAGTACATCTCCGCCGAGGAGGACCAGGGGGCGCAACCCCGTGCGGAGTTCCTTGACCGCGGCCCCGTTACCCCCGTGCCGACCGCCGAAGACCTTTTCCATCCACCCCATGGTCACCCCTTCGTGCTTTTCGCGTTCTCAGGACCCTTGGGCCCCGGCATCCGTGACTCCCACGTCGGTGCGGTGGAAGTTGATGAACGAGCGCGACGCCGTCGGTCCCCGCTGGCCCTGGTAGCGGTTGCCGTAGGGCCCCGAGCCGTACGGATTCTCGGACGGCGACGACAGCCGGAAGAAGCAGAGCTGCCCGATCTTCATTCCCGGCCAGAGCTTGATCGGCAGCGTCGCGACGTTGGACAGCTCGAGCGTGACGTGCCCGGTGAATCCCGGGTCGATGAACCCCGCGGTCGAGTGCGTCAGAAGGCCGAGGCGGCCGAGCGAAGACTTGCCCTCGAGCCGAGCGGCGACGTCGTCGGGCAGCCCGATGAGCTCGAACGTGGAGCCCAGCGCGAACTCGCCCGGGTGCAGGATGAACGGCTCGTCCGGGGCGACCTCGATGAGCCGCGTCAACTCGGGCTGATCCTCGGCCGGATCGATGAACGGGTACTTGTGGTTGTCGAACAGCCGGAAGTATCGGTCGAGCCGCACATCGACGCTCGACGGCTGCACCATCGCCGGGTCGGAGGGGTCGAGCACGATGCGTTTCGCATCGAGCTCGAGCAGGATGTCGCGGTCCGAGAGCAGCACGGGTTCAGCCTAGGGGCGGGCTACAGACGCGTCGACACGACATCACCTCGCCGAGACGACACCTCGTCGGGTCCGACACGATGTCGGCTCGGCGAGACGATGTGGGATCGACCGGATGCTGTGCGCTGCCGAGGACGAACGACGGATGCTGCGCCACGACGCCCCCTGATATGCTGGGCCCTCGCCGAACGGCGTCCCGGGGATGTAGTTCAATGGCAGAACTTCAGCTTCCCAAGCTGATAGCGCGGGTTCGATTCCCGTCATCCCCTCCACTACAGAAGCGCGGATTCCTGCGGGTTCCGGGTTATCGTGGACTGTCAGGTGAGTGAGTTCAGACCCTCTCCAAGTACTCCCGTGTACTCACGGGCCGAAAAGAGGGCTCAAGATGACCCGTCGCACCACCGCACCAAGTCGCCGTACCCCGAGCCAGCTCGGCACCGTTCAACAGCTTCCTTCCGGTCGGTGGCGGGCCTTCTATCGCCGAGATGGCCGGCGCTTCGCGGCGCCGCACACCTTTGACACAAAGACCGAAGCAAACGGGTGGCTAGCCGCTGAGTTCGCCGACCGCGCCCGCGGATCCTGGAAAGACCCAGAGTCTGGTCGATCGACCCTTTCGGACTACGCCTGGACCTGGCTCGAGTCGCGGCCAGACCTCGCGCCCCGCACGAGAGACAACTACGCGCGCGGACTTCGCCGCTGGATGCTTCCCCGCATCGGTCAGCTCGATGGTTCTCGGGGCGTAGAGCTCTGGACCACGAACGTCGCGGACTTGACTCCTGCTGCGATCCGCACCTGGTATGCGGCAGTCCACCGTCACGCGCTGGTATCCGTCTCACGCCAGCTCTCCCACAACCGTGAGCGTCCAATGCACCCTGCCCGGGTCTGGGCGCTCAGCGCGGGCATGGCGGTGGCCCCAACAGGTCGACTCAGCCCCGCCATCCTGGACGCGTGGCGCGACATGGGGGCGCCTCTTCCAGCCACCATCAAGGCGGTCCGTCCAGACATCTTGGACAGTGCCGGAGAAACTACCGCCGCGCAGGCATATCGAGCGCTGCATGCCATTCTCGCGACCGCCGTCTCTGATGGACTGCTGCCTTCGAACCCACGCCAGATCAAGGGTGCCGGTCAGACGTCGCATCGGGAGCGCGGCACTGCGACTCCGGCAGAGGTCTCACAGCTTGCTGCGCTCATGCCGACTCGGTTTTCCGCGGCGGTCACGATCGCCGCCTGGAACAGCCTCCGCTATGGAGAGTTGTTCGCCCTGGCCCGACGGCATGTCGACCTCGAGACTTGAACATTGCGGGTCGAGCGCGCGCTCGAACAGGTTCCTGGCATGCCGATTCGATTTGGAAAGACAAAGACGCGCAAGAGTCGCCGTTCCGTGACTCTCCCTGCCTTCGCCGTCGAAGCTCTTCGCGTCCATATGGAGCGCCACGTTGCCCTCGAACCCGACGCCTTGGTTTTCAAGCATGCCTAACGGCGCACCGGTTCCGAATGCACGCATCTCGCGGGACTTCCGCGCTGCGCGCACGCAGATCGGCCGCGCCGATCTCGCTTGGCACGACGTCCGACACACCGGCGCAACTCTCGCGTATACGGCTGGTGCGTCAATGCCAGAGGTGATGCGCCGCCTTGGGCATACAACTACCCGCGCGGCCGCCATCTACTCCCACACGGCTGACGGCTCCGATCGCGTTCTGGCGGCCCGCCTAGACGCGCTCTTCGGTGAAACCGGGGGTTCATCAAGGAGGGGGTACGGGTGCAGCAAACGCCGCTCACGAAACCATCTAGTTGGCGCCTGGGCGCTAAGACCACAGGCCCCTTGCAGCCGTCTCGGCGCCGCGAAGGGCCTCGCCGGCAACAACGGCCGCAGCGTCCGCCTGGTCGAGGATGCCGTTCATAGTCGTCATGGCGCCACTCCAACGCCCTTGTGCATATTCGTAGGCGTCGCGGGCAGCGCCGTCCCAACGCGTGCTTGTCCGACTGACTTCTGCTTCGAGCTTGTCGAGGATGGCGAATACCGTCGGTGGCGGAGTGCAGTTTGCCGAGGAGGCGTTCGTGCTGGGCACTATCGAACGCGAGGCTCACGGTTTGGGCCAGGTGAGGTCGAACTCACGGGTCGAGTACTCGGGTGGGACCATCCCAGTCTCGTAATAGTGGAAGAAGATGCGCGTAGCTTCCTCCTGGTCGAACACCTCGTCCGGGTAGACGGGCGACGTCGATCTAAGCCGGGGTCACGGCTGGCGAGTCTCGCGGAGGCTTCAACGCGGCTACTTCGTTACTGCGAGCGTCCGGCTCTACGCGCCTCAGGTTGATTCGGACTCATCCAAAAACGTACTCCCCGGTTGCCCGCCTCGTGTGTGAGTCTCGGCAGGTCTGCCTTCGGCGCGCTGGCCTCGGCCATGAACCGAGCTCGAGAACGCGTGATGAACGAGTCCATGGCGAATGCAAAGAAAACGATGTACGCCACGAAAACCACCGCAACAAGCCACGCGGCCGTCGACGCTGAACCCACCTCGCCCGCGACGCCGTCGCCATCCCTATCCGTGCCCCACGGGAGGGCCAGCGACACGAGGCCGGTGGAGAGAACTCCGACCGTGATGGCCGCGGTGACCACAAGCAAGCCCAAGAACTGAACAAAGACTTGAGGCGTCCCAATTATTGAGAGCGAAGCGAGTCGCAGGCGCTCTCGGTCTAGCGCAAGACGTAGCGTCTGCTCGCCGGCCCCCTTTTCGTCGCCCTCAAGGGATTTCTTGATGTGCTCGATCAGCCGGGCGGTGCGCGCGGCACGACTGAACTGAACGAGACCAGCTAGAGCGCCGCTGAGACCGGCGCTACCCAACGCAGCTCCAATGATGACGCCCAAAGGCTCCACTTGATCCACCTAGCGACCGTATCGTTTCCCAACCGGTCAGACAGCGGCAGTTCGAAGTGAAAGCCACAGCGGAAAGGGTGATCGTGCGAAACCGAACGGGATGTCGGGTCGCTAGAGGACTCGGTGCAACCGGTCAGCCTGCGTAGAGGGACATGGTGCGCTCATGGCCGCACAGAGGCTGTGGCGTTCGCGCGTTGGATCCCTTACGCCAGCAAGTAGGCCCTCGTATCGCCCGGCGCGAGCTTCCGCCTGCCAAACAATTCGACCGCCGTCGTGAAGGCGAGGAGGGCTGCTTCAATCGAGTACTTCCCCTTCGCGGTGTTGCTCGTGAACACAGCCCCGATGGTGCCATCGCCGTGGTCGACGATCTCCTCGACGTTCATCGCGCGCATGGACCGCATCATCGATGGATGCGACAGCCCGCTGATTTCGCGCCAGACCATCTCGCCGAACGCTGGTCGAACGCCCGTGGCTGCTGCGGCGTCGCGCACGATCTCAGCAAAGCCAACCGTGCGATCCGACAGAGTCGGGTCGGTGGCGCCGATCCCCCTCGCGCAACCGCGGATTTGCGAGACGTGCTTGCTCTTCCACGCCTTCGTCTGCTTCCGTCCCTTGTCGAGCATCGAAGAGAGCCCGATGGTTGGGTCCGTGGCGATCGCTTTCATGGCGACGGACGTCATTTCTGCGTCCGCGCAGACCTCGCGCCAAGCGTTGCGAAGGTGACGTTCGACCCGCAGCCGCGGGTCATCGGGCGCAAGGATCCACAGGGCTAAGGAGGCAGCCTCGAGCGCGGACCGCGCCACGGCGTAGTGCGCGACGTAGGGGATCGTCACTGGACCGTCCGGAGGAATCAGCATCGTTAGCGCCGTCAAAGTATCCGCAGCGTGGTGGAGTTGATGCGCGATCCCATGACTTATTTGACGCCAGCCGGTGGCGGTATCGTCGAGCGCCATCTGTGAGCCGCGCTTCGGATGAATTCTCGCTATCCGATCCCACCTTTTTATCGCGTCCGGGACGGTCGAAAGGCGCTGACGAAGCGCGAGCAGAGCGGCGAGATCCTCCTGGTCGTCGATCGCGATCGTTCGAAATCCGGCGTAGTCGTGTGCTGGGTCTCCCATGCCGGAACCGTATAACGCATCCACGACAGCGTCATGGCACATGCCCTTCCGCTCTGAGCCTGGGCTAGCCATTTCGATGCCGCTCTTGACTGACCGTCCTCGATGCTCACGACCCCAACCGAGACGATGCTGGTTGAGACACCGCGGGTCAGGCTACGTCGAAAGCTCCCGTGTCACGCTCAAGCCAGCACAGTAGAGATGTCGCGTTCATGACTGCAATGAGGCTATTGACCTTCGTGTACTGCCTCTTCGAGACGCCGTGGGCAGTCGCGTGCCGGGTGAACGATCGCGGGATCGGCTCACCAGATCGGTAATTGTCGTGACCTGCGGCAAGCGGCCCAAGTACAAGGAGGGCTCGAATATCGAGTCTCGACAGCCGCTCGCGCCCGTTCCTCGCCACGATGGACTGCCAACGATGTCCTACGAGTTCGTTCTTGACGAATGAGTTTCCAAGGGTGTCTATAACGTTCGCCGCAAGTGCCTGAGCTGTTTCAAAATGGCCATCACGAATCGCATCCGCGCACAGACGGACGAACCGAGCACCGTCGCGCCCATCCCGGCTCGAGAGACTGCCGACTGCTACCTCGCAGTCACGCACTATTCCTCGCCACCCATCACGGATGTATTGCCGTCGCTGGCGTGGGCTGTCAGCGGAAACAAGTCGGTCGATGAGCCCGGCACTTGGAACCCACGCGAGCGGGATACCCTCCTCGAGCAGGAGCCCTCGCAGTTCTTCTCCTTCGAGATCAAGTGCGACTTTGACGCCCCACCAATTAGGTGGCAGGAGGCGGTATCCGCGACGCGCCGATTCGACGAGCTCGGCCAGCCATGATGTGTCGAGCGCACTCAATAACCGACTGGAATCGAACAACGCCCGATTCGACGCCGCGACACTCGCCAACGCAGACTGCGCGCCCGTCACCCAAGACGTATCCAGCGCACTCAACAACCGACTGGAATCGAACAACGCCCGATTCGACGCCGCGACACTCGCCAACGCAGACTGCGCGCCCGTCACCCAAGACGTATCCAGCGCACTCAACAACCGACTGGAATCGAACAACGCCCGATTCGACGCCGCGACACTCGCCAACGCAGACTGCGCGCCCGTCACCCAAGACGTATCCAGCGCACTCAACAACCGACTGGAATCGAACAACGCCCGATTCGACGCCGCGACACTCGCCAACGCAGACTGCGCGCCCGACACCCAAGACGTATCGATGCCGCCCAGCAGCCGCTTAGCGTCAAGGGCGCCCTGGGAGGCTGACACGACTGCATCGGAAGGAGCTAAGCGGTCTGAGCCATCCGCTGGATCCTCGTGGGGAGCGGAAGCTGACCCAGTCGCTCCCCGAGAAGATGCGATCGACGTAACCACGTCGTCGTCCGCCGCCTCGCCCTCGCTCATACGGTGATGATGTCAGCTAGCCGCACCCGCACAAGAATTACGTGATTGCCCAAGTTCACACCCCAAGGCAAGGGGTGGCCTCGGGGAGGAGGGGTGGCGCATCGCAAGCCCGACTCGAAGCGCCTCGCCAAGCGTAGGGGTATGGTTCCACCCGTGACAATCGAGCTTCGAGGCGAACTCGACCCCGTGCCGATCAAGCGCATCAGCACTTCGGCTCCAGTCGAACCAGCGCTGACGAACAAGCTACACCGCGTGTCCATTGACGGTTTCGAGATCATGCTCGCACTGGCAGATGCGACCTCGATGTCGTTCTCTGTGGAAGGGGCCGCCGTGGCCGGTCTAATCACGGTCGCCACTGAGGCGTCCGACCGGGCAGGCATAGATAGGGCAGCCCGCGCGATGATGACCGCAGCAATGAGGTTCTCGGACGCCATTAGGTCTGCGAAACCGAACGTTGGGCTGGTGGGCCAGCCTCCTGAATTTGTGTCCTTCGCAGTTCGCGAGAGGGGCGGCGAGTGGGGCTCGTATAACCACTGGCCCCCAGCCTCGCCTTGGTACGTGTACGAGACGATCAAGGCAGCTGATGTCGAAGACGCGTTGCAGCAAGACCTCGGCCTTGTAGATCGGCTCTTGGCGCAAGCGACGTACTGGGCCGCCCACGCCGCCGGCAGCGATCCTTCTACAGCCCTACTTCTCGCGGCGATCGCGTCTGAATCTCATGCCAAGAGAACATTCCACAGCGTGTTGGAAGCACGTGGAGAGGGAGCACTGGGCGAGCTATTGCTGACCAATGTGCTGTCCTCGAGAGCCTTCGAACTCTACGGCCCCATTGCGCAGGCGGTGGTGGGCCGCCATCTCAAGACGGACCACCCGTTGCTCTACAAAGGGGTGGGTCGACTTTTCGAGTTGCGGAACAAAGTGGCGCACACAGGGGCCCTCGATGCGGACACCACGAGAGAGACCGCAGCCGCGGATGCGCTATCGGCCGTGCGGTCAGCACGAGGAGCCACCAGGTGGCTCACGGGTGTCGTCAGCACGGCAGCCGCAGCCGCAGAGCTCTGAACTCGCAAGCGATCTCCTCGCGCGTGCGTGCCTGTCTCAGAAGGAAACTGCACCGTCTCGCGCAACCCAGAAGACGCTTATTCCGAGTTGCCGGAGCGCGGGGGAGATGCCGTCGATCTCGACGCGATGAAATTCGGATCCCGGCAACGCCACCGCACCACGAGCTGCCCCTGCAGATGCCACCCGCATCGCGCGGGCGACTGCGACGGCCACATGTGTCCTGACCTGCCCACGGGTGAACGGCTCTCCATATCGGGCCGTGCTGCGCTTTGAGCTACCGTCGCCCTTCGCTTCGATGACTAAGCGTTCATGACCACGACTGGCGACGATGTCGTCTCCGCGCTGGTGGCTCAGCGCAAATGAGTCGATGGTCCACCCTTCTGACTCCAGGTACGCCATAACCGCCCGCACAACATCGTCTTCATTCAGAAAACGAACGTCGGATTGCGCCGACTCTTTGGTGACTTTCCCCCGATTCTTGGTCGCTCTCTTGCCTTCCACTGGAGCACCGTAGCGGAGATACGAGAGGCGCACTGCAGCGCTTAAGCGGGAGCGGACCCCAAAGCCTCGGTGGCGCTTCGGCTCCCGGGGATGTGGACGGACATCCGAAACGGCTCGAGGTGGTCAGAACACAAGGTGCGTCGGTTCTTCACCCCAACGAACGTGACAGTTCGTAATTCTCGGGATCGGAAGGTAGGTCGAAGCCGCCCCACCTAGGCGCGGCCTACGAGATGCGAGAGGTCACAGGCGGGGGCGACCCATCCGGCAGGTGACTGCTTTCCTTTAGACGGGTGGGGGGTCGTCCTGCAAGCGATCGAGGTGAAGTGTGTAGAAGTTTCGCTGGCGCGGCTCACCTTGATGCGAGAACACATCCCGCCGGACGGTGAGGAGCTCGGCCGCCTCGAGCTCCTTTGTCGCCCTGGTCCAGGTGTCCTCGGATAATCCGTACTGACGTTTCCGGATCGCGTCGACATATCCCCCCTGCGCCGTACGCCCATTCGTGAGTTCGCGCAGGATGATCAGGAGGGCGATGGCTCGGCCCGATAGCACGATAATCCAGCCTCGTTGCCACAGGGCGGGCGGCAGAGTGATGTAGCCCTTCTCCAGCCTGTTGGCATTCCAGTCAGTTTGGTCGCCGATCGGATTCAAGACACGAGTTTCGGGGACACGGCCCGGGTCGCCCTTCCTATCGATGAGCTTCATCGCGACGAGGTCCCGGAATGCTTTGCCCACCCGCCGCGCTCCTGCACCTTCCGGCTCGGAGAGATTGAGCATGGCCGCCAAGTCCTTATTCGTGACGCGTGTTGCGTGCGGAGGTGCAGTGGCCATCATCAGTGCGGTCAACAGAACTTTGAGCCGGACCTCCCCACCACCTTGCAGCAGACGAGCCAGCGGCGGACTGTAGTCCTTCGTCGAGCGGTCTCGTGCAAACCCTCCTGGGAACCTGACGCTCCCACTCCGCTTCGAACGAGCAACCGCCTTCTCGAGTCGGTCGATGGCCTCCTGGGGTACTTGTTTCGCAACCATGGGGGCTCCTCTCAAAGTCGCTAGCGCGATCAGCGGAGCGACCAGTCGTGCGAGGGATGCGCTGGGATGCGCAGGGGTACGCAGGGCTTCTATTTATATACCGCCCGCTCGAGAGGTAGGGGTTGCAACGCTAGTACAGGAGGCCTGGCACCGCCATAAACATGGCAGTAGATCCGCACGGCACGTATCCCTGACCCCGCTCATCGGGTGCATGATGAGCAGTTGCGCCGACCGGTGGCACAGAGGAGTCTGGAATCGATGGGGTTGCTTTGCATCCGCGACTGGCGTTTCCGCAGCGACTGGACGGCGACAACGAAGCCCCAACGGAGGGGCGCGCGGAAGATTGACGGCCCACTACCACATCTCCGGGTCAAAATCAATACCCGTGGTAAAATAGAAGAGAAGAAGAATCCGCGAGCTGGCGTCTCGTCCATAACGGACGAACGCCCGGTGCTGGAACACCGAGCGCTCAAATCCTGATAAGTCCCTTGAGGAGACTCACTATGAACAATACGCCACCCGAGGCCTCTGCGCCAGGTAGCAACCCTGACGTGCACGTTACTGTGAACGTCAACACCGGTCCGGCGAATCCTGCCGTCCCCGCTGGTCCAGACGTCTGGACAGTCCTGAAGATTGTCGGGGGGGGGTCGCGCTCGGCCTCGTTCTTATTGGCTTCGTCGCGGGCACGCTGATGGTCGGGGGAACGGTCTCAATCATTCTGCCGGGGTCGTAGCACCCCGGCAGGGTGATGGCTGACAGACCGTGGCGGTCGACCGTGCGGGACCCATCCTCATCGGTCGCCCCTCACAGCCTGGTCGGACATGGATCGGTTGCATCGAAGGAGCGCGGTCGAACTGGCATCCGACCCGTCGCGGTCAGCCCAGACGTTCTGACAGGGTCGATGCCAGCGCCGCCTCCCGCGCGCTCGGCACCACAGCTCTTGCGTTCGCGCGAGCAGTGAGTGTACGATCACTCTCATGCCTGCACGCAACTCTGTACTCTCCACCGCCGAGGTTCGACGGCCGCTCGTCATCGACCACGCGGTGGCCGAGTTCGCACGCGGCGGGTACCACGGCACGACGATCGCTGACGTCGCCCGCGAGGCGGGCATCTCCCCGGCCTACGTGTTCAAGCTCTTCCCCAGCAAAGAGCGGCTTTTCGTCTCGGCGCTCGAAGAGTGCTTCGCCCGCATCGTCGGAGCGCTCGAGGCGGGCGCCGAGGCCGCGGAAGACCAGCGCGCCGAGACCGTACTGACGGCGATGGGCGACGCCTACGCCCACCTCATCTCCGACCGCGCTCTGCTCATGCTCCAGGTGCACGCTCAGTCCGTCGCCGACGTCACCGAGATCGGAGACGCCCTCCGAGCGGGACTCGCCCGCGTCACCACGTTCGTGAAGAGCCGCTCCGGCGGCTCCGACGAAGACGTCCAGCGGTTCATGGCCTACGGGCAGCTCTGCCACCTCATCGTCACGACCCGCGTCGACGAGATCCCCGAAGCCTGGGCGATCCTCCTCTCGAACGGCATCACCCACCCGGCGTGAGCCCCCTGCGGGGTCACATTCCTTTTTCATGACCTCAAGAGTGAGTGTTCAATCACTCTCCAACTCCCGAACCGAAGGACGACCTCATGACCACCACCGCCACCCCGCCCGGCACCGCGACAGCGCGGAGCACCCGCCGCTGGCTCGCGCTCAGCATCCTGGCCCTCGCCCAGTTCCTCGTCGTCCTCGACGCGTCGATCGTCAACATCGCTCTGCCGGTGATGGGCGAACAGCTCGACATGGACACCGTCGCGCTCGCCTGGGTCATCACCGCGTACGTGCTCCCTTTCGGCGGGCTCCTGCTCCTCGGCGGTCGCCTGGCCGATCGCTACGGCCACCGCCGGATCTTCGTGATCGGAACCGTCGGCTTCGTCGCAGCGTCGATCGTGGCGGGCCTTTCCGTCAGCAGTGGGATGCTGCTCGGCGCGCGCGCCGCGCAAGGGGCCTCCGCCGCCCTGCTGGCTCCCGCAGCACTCGCCCTGGTCACCCACCTCTTCCCGATCGCGAAGGACCGCACGAAAGCGCTCGGCATCTGGGGCGCCGTCGCCGGCGTCGGTTCTGCGGCGGGCGTGCTGCTCGGGGGAATCCTCACCGCGACCGTCGGGTGGCAGGGCGTCTTCTTCGTCAACGTGCCGATCGGCGTCGTCGTCATCGCCTTCATCCCCCGCCTCATCACCCGCGACACCGCGACTGCGACCACCCGCCTCGACTACCCCGGAGCCGCCACCATCTCGAGCGCCCTCGTCGCAGCAGTCGGGGCGCTCAGCGCCGTCGAGCAGGTCGGCTTCCTCCACCCCCTCACGATCGGCCTGATCGTGGCCGCCCTCGTCCTCGGTACCGCCTTCGTGCTCATCGAACGGCGGACGGCGAACCCGCTCGTGCCCCTGGGCATCTTCCGCAATCGCGGCCTGCGCGCGGGCAACGTCGTCATGCTGCTCGTCGGGGCTGCGATGGTCGCCCTCTTCTTCGCACTCTCGGTCTACATGCAGGCCGTGCTCGGCTACGACGCCCTTGCCGCGGGACTCACCCAGCTGCCCCTCGCCGGTGCGCTCGTCATCGTCGCCGGAACGGCACCGATGATCGTCGGACGTTTCGGAACCGCGAGAACGCTCATCGGCTCCCTCCTCGTCCTCGCCGGCGGACTGATCTGGCTCGCCGCCTCTCCCTCCGACGCCGCCTTCGCGGTGCACATCCTCGGCCCCAGCATCCTGATCGGCACGGGTCTCGGCGGGGCATTCGTCACGGCGACGCAACTGTCGGTCGACGGCGTCGAAGGCGCAGAAGCCGGTCTCGCTGGCGGACTCGTCAACACCAGCCAGCAGATCGGCGGCGCACTGGGCCTCGCGATCCTCGCCTCGCTGGCCACGGCCCGCACCGGCTCGCTCGAAGCGGCCGGAGCCCCGGTCGCCGAAGCGCTGACGTCAGGCTTCTCCTGGGTTTTCCTCGGAGCCGCCGCGTTCTCACTCGTCGCTGCCGGAGTCACCGCCGCGGCGCGACGCGGCGAGCACACCACTCAGTGACCACCCCTTTTCACCGACACCTCGAGGAGCATCACCATGACTGACCCCCTCACCGCGCTCACGCCCGCCACCACCCGCCGGACGCCCGTGTACTTCCAGATCGCGGCCTGGAGCGTCCCCCTCCTCGTGCTGGCCCAGTTTTCGATGGTCGCCGTTCTGCCGGTGGCGGTCCTCGCCATCGCGCCGCTGATCGACCGACGCGTCCGCCCGCTGCGCTGGTGGACGGGACTGCTGGCGGCGACCTACGCGACACCCCTCACGATCTGGATCCTCCGGGAAGACGGCGCCCAGAGCCTGTCGAAAGACATGAGCCCGGTCTTCGTCGTCCTCATCACGCTCGTCTCGGCCGTCGTCCTGCTCAAGATCGTTCGGCGGCGGCGCGCGCGCTGATCACGGCTGCCCGCCGCGGCCCTCGCGGCGCGCCCCCCTCGGGTTCCCACCCGAGGGGGCTTCGCTGTGTGCAGCAGAACGCCGGAGTCATGGGGTCGCACCCCGAAGGATTCAGGAAGCGGGGGGCGGGTCAGCTGATGATCAGACGGGCGATGAGCCCGCCACGCAGCTCGAACACCATCGGCCCCGTGCCGTTATAGCCGTCGCCGCTGACCGTCAACGTCACGACATAGGCGTCGGAATGCGACCCCGGCTCGATTCCGACGAGGTCGAAGTGCGACCGCTTGCCGATGTTGTCAGTGCGATCCCACGACAGCACGCCGTCGCGACCGTGGAATCCGCGACCCCCATCCTCCAGGTAGGCGTCTTCGGTGAAGGCGGCGGCGAAAGCATCCGAGTCGCCGCTGTTGGTCGCATCGATGAAGGCGCGGATCGCATCGGGGAGGGCAGTCGTCGTCATCGGGCGTGCTTTTCGTTGGTCGGCAGGGCCGCAACCGCCAGCCCGTCACGCACCATCGACGCCACCGCGCTCCGTCGGCGCCGGTGGTCGTCCTCGACGTCGTCTGCACCCGCGACCGCGGTGATCGACAGCTGGGCCCAGGTCGACGAGGCGGCGATGAGGAGCGACCAGACGTCGGCGGGGTCGACATCGGGGCGGATGCTGCCGGCTTCCTGCTGTTCGGCAATGCGCCGCAGGTTGCCGGCATCCACTTCTTCGAGACCCGCGAACAGGTACCCGGCCGACACGCGCTCGAGGCGTTTCCACGCGACGAGCCGCAGGAGCGCCGGGTCGTTCACGTAGTCGTCGTACAGCCGCTGCGCGTACCCGGGGAGATCTTCGGCGGTGAACGGAACGCGGTCGCTGTTCGCGATCACGTGATCGAGGAATACCGCGTCGAACAGCTGATCCTTCGAACCGAAGTAGGCGTAGAGCATCGGTTTGCTGGCCCCGGCCGCGAGCGCGATGCGATCCACGCGCGCTCCGGCGATCCCGCGCGCGGCGAACTCGCTCGTCGCGGCGTCGAGGATGCGGCGGCGGGTCGCCTTTGCGTCTGCCATGCCTCGATCCTATTGACCGGCGGCTGTTACTACCAACTGGTAGGTAGACTCACGTTATGGACACCATTGCACTCCAGGCCCGCCGAGTCGACGGACCACTCGTTCCCACGACGATCCACCGACGCGAACTTCGCGCCGACGACGTCGACATCCGCGTGAGCTTCTGCGGCGTGTGCCACTCCGACCTGCACGCCCTGCACACCCCCGCGACCGACGGTGAAGAGTTCGCCCTCGTTCCGGGGCACGAGTTCGTCGGAGACGTCGTGCGGGTGGGCGCCGCCGTCACCTCGTTCGCGCCGGGCGACGCCGTGGCGGTGGGCAACATCGTCGATTCGTGCGGGCAGTGCCGCATGTGCCGAGCAGGGCAGGAGAACTTCTGCGAAGAGTTCCCGACGCTCACCTACGGCGGAGCCGACCGGGTCGACGGCAGCCCGACGATGGGGGCGTACTCCGGCCGGTACGTGGCGAAGGAGCGCTTCGTCTACCGCCGGCCGGTCTCGCTCGACCCGGCGGCCGTCGCGCCGCTCATGTGCGCGGGGATCACCGTCTGGGAGCCGCTGCGCGCAGCGGGCGTCGGGCCGGGCACCCGACTCGGGGTGGTCGGTCTCGGCGGCCTCGGTCACCTCGCCGTTCGCCTCGGCCGTGCGCTCGGCGCCGACGTCACGGTCTTCACGACGACACCGGCGAAGGCGAACGACGCCCGTGCCCTCGGCGCGCAGCACGTCGTGGTGTCGACCGACCCCGACGCGATGCGGCAGAGCCGGGGCACCCTCGACGTCGTGCTCGACACGGTCGCGGTCGAACACGACCTCTCCGGCGTGCTCGCGACGCTCGATCTCGACGGCATCCTCTATTCGCTCGGCTACCTCGGCCCCGTGACGATCGACGCCCTCGAGCTGCTGGTGGGTCGCAAGCGTCTCTCATCGGGAGGCAGCGGCGGACACCGGCGCACCCAGGAACTCCTCGACTTCTGCGCCGAGCACGGCATCACGGCCGACGTCGAGGTCGTCCCCGCCGCCGATGTCGCGTCGGCCCTCACGCGGCTCGCGTCGAACGACGTGCGCTATCGGTTCGTGCTCGACCTGCGCGGCATCGACGAGGCTCTCGAGCTCGACTGACCCTCAGCCGGACGCGACGTCGCCGGCGGGCAGAATGCCGCGGGCCACCGGTCGTCCGCGGGTGTTCGACCACTCGCTCCAGGAGCCGGGGAAGACGCGCGCCGCGATGCCCGCCTCTTCGAGGGCGAGCGCGGTGTGGGCCGCCGTGATGCCCGAACCGCAGTACGCGGCGACGGGCGTGTCTGCGGTGATCCCCACCTCGGCGAAGGCCGCGCGCAGTTCGTCGGGATCGCGGAGGGTTCCGTCGGGGGCGACGTGCACGAGCGTGGGGAGGTTCACGGCTCCGGGAATGTGCCCGGCGATCGGGTCGAGGGGTTCGACGTCGCCCCGGTAGCGCTCAGGGGCGCGCACATCGAGCAGCACTCCCGCCTCGGGGAACGCGGCCGCCTCGTCGATGTCGATGACTCCGGCAGTCGTGTCGGTGAGATGCGCATCACCCTTCGGCACGGCGACGTCTCCGCTCTCGAGCGGATGCCCCGCGGCGACCCAGGCTCGGAGCCCGCCGTCGAGCACGCGCACGTCGACACCGGCCCGGCCCAGCAGCCACCAGGCCCGCGCCGCGGCGATGCTCTTCACGTCGTCGTACGCGACGACCACGTCGCCGTCGCGGAGGCCCCAGCGACGCGCGGCGCGCTCGAGGGCCTCGATCGGCGGTACGGGATGCCGGCCCTCCTCCGGCCGGCCGTGCGCCGAGAGCTCCCGGTCGAGGTCGACGTACACCGCGCCGGGCAGGTGCCCCTCGAGGTAGTCGGGCCGCCCTTCGGGGCGGTCGAGTCGCCAGCGCACGTCGAGCAGCCGCACGGGCACGCCCGCCGCGAGAAGCTCGCTCAGGTCTGACACGCTCACCAGGTGGGTCATGGCTCCAGGCTGGCATCCCGCCCGTCGCTGCGCACCACTGTTACCCGACGTTGCGGCGCGCCGTCCCGCGCGGCAACCCTCGCTTCCGCTGTCGCAAACGGCCGGTCGCACCCGCATTTTGCGACAGCCGAACGCTCGGCTTCCCCGCTCCCCTGTCGCAGATGGCGGCCGCAACCCGCCTTTTGCGACAGGGGAAGCGAACGGATGCTGCGCAGGGCGCCGGACGAACGGATGCTGCGCAGGGGAAGCGAACGGATGCTGCGCGGGGCGCTCAGGCGACGGGTTCGCCGAACGGGGCTTCGGGATCGCGGATCGCGGAGGCCGCAGCATCCGCTCGCCCGGAGGGGCGGCTGGACGCCCGCACCGCGCCGATGCTCGCGATGATGACGAGCGCGATCCCGACGACCTCGAGCCACGCCAGATGCTGACCAAGCAGGATGAACCCGGCAAGCGACGCGGTGACCGGGCCGAGGCTCATCAGAATCGCGAACGTGGAAGCGGGCAGACGGCGGAGGGCCAACAGCTCGAGCGTGTACGGGATCGTCGACGACAACACCGCGACCGCGAGACCGAAGGCGAGCAGCTCGGGTCGGAGAAGAGCCGCGCCGGCGTCGAAGACACCGAACGGCAGCGCGATGAGGGCGCCGATGGTCATGGCCAGGGCGAGGCCGTCGAGCCGCGGAAACTCCTTGCCCACCCGCGCCGAGGCGAGGATGTACAGCGCCCACGTGACCGCGGCGCCCAGGGCGTAGAGCACGCCGAGCAGATCGAGTCTGTCCCACCCACCTCCGCCCAACGCCGCGACGCCGACGAGCGCGAGCCCCGCCCACACCCACGCCGACGCACGGCGGGCCGCGATGATCGACAGGGCGAGCGGGCCCAGTACCTCGATCGTCACCGTCACGCCGAGCGGAAGCCGTTCGAGCGCGAGGTAGAACAGACCGTTCATGAGCGCGAGCACTCCGCCGAACGCGACGACGGCCCGCCACGCCCTCGGACCGTGCCCGCGCAGGCGCGGCCGGGCGATCGCCAGCAGGATGACGGCAGAGAAGACCAGCCGCAGCATCACCATCCCGAGCGGACCGACGTCGTCGAACAGCAGCACGGCGATCGAAGCGCCGACCTCTTGGCAGACCAGGCCGACGAGAACGAAGGCGAGCGCGGTGTTCGCGCGGCCGTTGCTCACGACCGCGCCGACGGGGCGCGCATCAGGCGGCGGGCGGCGCGCAGATCGCGTTGGCCGCGATCTGGTCGTGCCACTGCTGGGCCGTCCAGGGCAGCCCCGCCTGGGGAGCGGTCTGCCCGGAGGCCGCCGGGGCCTTCGAGGCGATCGATGCGAGCTCCCACGCGAGCCACGCTCCGATGGCCTGGTTCGCGCCCGAGTTGTTCAGCACGACCGCGACGCTCATTCCCGTGGCGGGGTCGGCGAAGGCGGCGGTGATGTACCCCGGTATAGATCCGTACTGGCCGATGAGCGAGCCCGCCTGGTAGGCACCGCCCCCTGTCGTGAGCCACGACGGCTGGTCTGCCGCGACCGGCAGCGGGCTGTCGAAACGGGCGGAGCCGTCGGGGGTCAGCGCGCCCGATGCCAGCGCCTGGGCGTAACGGCCGAGGTCGGCGATATCGGTCACCGCACCGGAGTCCGCCCCGCCGACGCTGGACGACATCACCGTGATGTCGAGCGGGTCGGTGCAGTTCCAGGCTCCGGCAGCATCCGGTACCGACCAATGCCCGTCGAGCACCGCGCCGTCGCCCGGCGCCGCAGCGGCGCCATCGGGCAGCCGCGTCGCGGGCAGTTGCAGCGGCTGGGCGACGTACTCGTCGATGAGCGACTGGATGCTTTCGTTCTTGGCCCGCTCGAGCGCGAGGCCCAGCAGCAGGTAGGCGGCGTCGGAGTCGCGGAAAGCGCTGCCGGGCTGCGACTCGTCGCGCTCGGCGAGTCCGTACCCGGCGAGTTCGCGCGGGTTCCACACGCGATCGGGGTTCGACATCCACAGCGCCTGCAGCTGCGGCGCGTACGAACCGATGCCCGAGGTGCCGTCGCAGAGCTGACGGAGCGACACCGACGAGAGCTCGGGGACCGCCGAGACGTACGTCGTCACCTTGTCGTCGAGCGAGACGGTGCCTTCGGCGGCGATGCGGAACAGCACGTCGCACGTCATCGCGCGGGTCACATCGGCCGCGCGAAAGGTCATGTCGGCCGAGACGGGCTCGGAGCCGCCGAGCGACTGCGTGCCGAGGCCGGTGACCCAGCTGCCGCTCCACGGGGCCCAGACGCCGACGATCGCGCCCGAGGCGCCGGCCGCCGTCATCGCCGATGACACGGCGGCCTCGAGCTGAGAAGTGGTGTCGGCCGGCAGCGGTCCGTCGACCTGAGCGGGCACGTCGATGTCGACCGTCTGCTCAGCGGAACAGCCGCTCAACGCGATCATTGCGACCACCACGGCCGCGGCGACCGCGGCACCGCGGCGCTTGGGAAGGATTCGCATCCTCACCCCCCGGGGGATCCTGCTCGCGCCGTTTGACGCGTCCAAGAATTGAATCACACCGTCTCGGGCACGCCCCGACCATCGGCCCGGCACAGGTCACATGTCGATCACGAGTTACTTAGGCTGGGGCCATGCCGCACCTCTTCGACGACGCGACCCTCGCCGGTGTGCTCGGTCACATGAACAGCGACCACACCGACGACAACATCCTCATCGCGCGGGCCTACGGCGGCGACGACCGGGCGGTGTCGGCGACGATGACCTCGTTCGACGGCGACGGAGGCGACTGGTCGGTCACCCTGCCGGGTGAAGTCGTCGCACCACTGCGGGTGGCCTGGCTCGGCGGGTCGATCACCGAGCGGCGCGACGTGCGGCGCGAGATCGTCGCGCTCTACGACGAAGCCTGCGCGCGACTCGGCGTCGAAGCCCGACCGCACGGCTGAGCGAAGCCCGGGCGCTCCGGAGAAAACTCGAAGTTAGGGCGCCCTAACTTTCCCCTATGATGACCGATATGAGCGACGTCATCCTCTTCTCCGCCGCGCTGCGCGAGCGCTCGAGCAACGCGCACTCGTCGAGCGAGCATTCCGGATTCATGTCCGACCTGATGAAGGGCGAAGGAACCCGCGACGACTACATCGCGCTCGTCGCACAGCACTGGTGCATCTACTCGGCGCTCGAAGCAGCCGCCGAGCAGATGCGGCAAGACCCCGTCGCATCCGTGTTCATCACCGACCGGCTCACGCGCCTGCCGGCCCTCGAGGCCGATCTGGAGTTCTTGGTCGGTCCCGACTGGCGGCAGCGCATCGAGCCTCTTCCGACGACACGCGAGTACGTCGCCCGCATCGAGCAGGTCGGCGCCACCTGGCCCGGCGGTTTCGTCGCCCACCACTACACCCGCTATCTCGGCGACCTGTCAGGCGGGCTCTTCATCGGCCGCCTCATGCAGCGGTGCTTCGGCTTCGAGACCAACGGCATCGGCTTCTACCTCTTCGACGAGATCGCCGATCCCAAGGCCTTCAAAGACGTCTACCGTGAGCAGCTCGACGCCGCCCCCTGGGATGCAGACGAGCAGGAACGCGTCATCGATGAGGTGCTGCGCGCCTACCGCTACAACACCGAGCTGTTCGAAGATCTCGGGCGGGCGAAGGCCGTTCAGGTCGCCTGAGGCCGGGAGGCGCGCACCCCGGCCATGAACCGCTGGACATCGGGGTCGACGCGGATGTCGCTGGGCCGCAACGGCCGCGACAGGTAGAGGCCCTCGAGCGAGGTCAGTCGGCTCAGCGCCACGTAGGTCTGCCCCGGCGCGAACGCTCCCGCCCCCAGATCCACGACCGCACGCTCGTACGTCTTGCCCTGCGACTTGTGGATCGTGACGGCCCACGCCAGACGCAGCGGAAACTGCTGGAACTCCGCGACGATCTCGCGCGACAGGGTCTTCGAGCCCGGGTTGTACGCATACCGGAACCTCTCCCACACCGCCGGTTCGACGTCGTAGGTCTTGCCGTCCACGTCGACGCGCACGCTCGAACCGGTGATCCGCCGAACGGTGCCGATCGTGCCGTTGACCCAGCGCGGTGGTTCGCCGAAGTTCGAGACGTCGTTGCGCAAGAACATCACCTGCGCGCCCACCTTGAGCTTGAGCTCGGCGTCGGCGGGAAAGCTGGCCTCGCCGCGACCGAAGTCGCCGTTGATCTCGGCGTTCGCCGTCTGCATGCGCCCGACGAGCGCATCGAGGTGGCGGCGATTGATGGTGTTGACGATGTCGTTGCGGGTCGCGAGGGTGATCACCGGCTGCTCGCCGTCGGCGGGGTCGGGGGGTGTGCGTGCTCCCGCACCGTTGAGCACTCCCGCCATCTCGGCCGTGACGTGGCCGTAGCGGACGGCGTTGAGAAGCGCCTTGAAGGCGGGGTCCGACTGCCGATGGATCTCGGTGAGCTCGCGGATATGGAGGTGCGCGCCGTGCCGACCGAGCTCGATGAGGCCGTCGCCCGCCGCGTCGCCCGCCCACACCTTCGCGTCGAAGAACCAGAACGAGCGGTAGTGGTCGGCGATGTAGCGCGCCTCGTCGCCCCGCGGCGGGACCGGAGCGAGCTGGTAGGGGTCGCCGAACATGATGATCTGCACTCCGCCGAACGGCTCGGCCTGGCGGCGGCGGGCCTGACGGAGCGAGCGGTCGATGCCGTCCATCAGGTCGGCGTTCACCATCGAGATCTCGTCGATGACGAGGGTGTCGATCGCGTTGAGGATCTTGCGCGTCGCATCGGTCTGATCGATGTCGCCCGTCGCGATGAGTCCGATCGGCAGCTTGAACAGCGAGTGGATCGTCTGCCCCTCGACGTTCAGGGCCGCCACCCCGGTGGGCGCGCAAACGGCGATCTGCTTCGAGGTGTTATGCGCGAGGTGCTGCAGCAGGGTCGACTTGCCGGTACCCGCGCGACCGGTGACGAAGACGTGCTCGCGGGTGTCTTCGATCAGCCGGAAGAGAGCTTCCTGCTCGGCAGACAGGGCGGGCGTAGTCACCGGTTCATGCTATTCGCCCCGCGCCCCCACTCCCGCGATCGGATGCTGCCGACTGCGGCGGCCAGGTTTCCTAGACTGGAGGCGTGACTGACGAAGAGCCGGGGGGCGCAGCATCCGCACCGACTCGTCGTCGCGGGCGTCTCGGACTCGAGCTCGGCGCGATCGGCGTGTTGGGCGTCCTGCTGCTCGCCGCCCTCGGCGCGGGAGGCGTCACGCTCTACCGCGAGCTCTACAGCCCGACGGCTTTCGTGATGCGCTACCTCGACCTGCTCGCCGAGGGTCGCGCCGCCGACGCGCTGGCGGTGCGCGGCGTGGCGGTGGATCCCGCCGGCCTGCAAGCCGCTGGCCTGCCCGCGAGCGCCTCAGACGCGTTGCTGCGGAGCGCCGCCCTCTCGTCGCTGTCGAACGTGAAAGCGGTCTCGGAAGAGACCGTCGATGAGCGCACGCTCGTCACGGTCGACTACGTCGCGGGCGGCCACGGCGGGCGAACCACGTTCGACGTCACCCAAGACGGCTGGATCGGGGTCGCCCCCGACTGGCGCTTCAGCCGGAGCCCCCTCGCCGTCGTCGATCTGGTCGTCCGCGGATCGATGCGCTTCGCCGTCAACGACTTCGAGGTCGACAAGCGGCAGGTCTCCGCCGACGGAACCGCGGTCGATCCCCTCGCGCCCGTGCCGCTGCTCGTCTTCTCCCCCGGCATCTACTCGGTCGACGTCGATACCGCGATCTCGGCCACCTCGGGCGTCGCCGTACTCGCCGACCTGCCCTCCGCCGGCATTCCGGTCGATATCCAGGCCGAACCGACAGCGGAGTTCGTCGGGGTCGTGCAGAAGAACGTCGAGGAGTTCCTCGCCGGGTGCGCGACGCAGCAGGTGCTGCAGCCGACCGGCTGCCCGTTCGGCTTCACCGTGCAGAACCGCATCATCGGCCTGCCGACCTGGTCGATCACCCGGCAGCCGCAGGTATCGGTGCTGCCGGACGGAGCGGGGTGGTCGATTCCCCAGGCGGACGCCGTCGCGCACATCGAGGTCGACATCCGCTCGCTCTTCGACGGAACGGTGCGCACCGTCGCCGAAGACGTGCCGTTCGTCGTGAACGGAACCATCGAGGTCACCCCCGAGGGCACCGCGTCGATCAAAGTCGGTGGCACCGAAGCCGAGTGAGCCTGCGCCGGTCAGCGCGCGTCGCGGTCGGCGAGAGCCGCCAGACGTTCGTTGTAGGCGTCGAGTTCGAGGTCGCCGACCCGGTCGACCTGACGATCGCGTCGCCGCTGCATCCGCTCGTCCGAACGACTCCACTGGATCGCGACGGCGATCGCGAGGATCAGCGTCGGGATCTCGCCGACCGACCACGCGACACCGCCGCCGACGTACTGGTCTTCCAGCGGCGTCGCACCCCACGTGCGACCCATCGCCCCGAACCACTCCGCCACGAACAGACCCGACTGCATCATGATCGCGATGCCGAAGAACGCGTGCATCGCCATGATCCCGATGAGAACCAGCAGACGCATCGCGTACGGCAACCGGTAGGGCACGGGGTCGATGCCGATGAGTGAGAGCACGAAGAGGTAGCCCGAGATCAAGAAGTGGGCGACCATCCACTCGTGCCCGATGTGGTCGTAGAGCGACCACCGGAACAGGTCGCTGTAGTAGAACAGCCACAGCGAACCGATGAAGAGCCCGGCGGCGACGTAGGGGTTGGTGAGGATCTTCGACGCGGGGCTGTGCACCGCCCACAGGATCCATTCCCGTCCGCCCCGCGTGCCGTCGTCGCGTTTGCGGATCGCCCGCGCGGCGAGGGTGACCGGGGCACCCGGCACCAGGAGGAGAGGGATCGCCATGCTCAGGAGCATGTGACCGATCATGTGCATGCTGAACAGGTAGTCCTGATAGGCGTTGATCGGCCCCGCGGTCACCCAGAGCAGCAGCAACATGCCCGCGACCCACGACACGGTGCGGTGGAGCGGCCACTTATCGCCGCGACGGTGGAGCCGGTAGACGCCGGCGAGGTAGAAGAACAGACCGAAGCCCACCGCGAACGCCCACAGCAGATCGACGTCGACGGTCGTGAGCCACCCGTTCAGGTCGAGTTCGGGCGGCAGCGGGGCGCCGGTGAGCACCTCGGCGGGGGTCTGCAGAGGCAGGGGTGCTGCCGACCCGGGAGGAGGCGTGCGGGCGAGCGCCGCCGCGGCGCCGCTCGCGAGCCCCATGAAGCCGAGTTCGAGGGCGATGAGCCCCCAGAAGCGGCGGGATGCGGAGTCGTCGGGCATGCGTCCGATGAGGCGCACCCGGTACCACGCACCGAGAATGCCCATCGCGAGCAGTGCCACGACCTTCACGAGGACGAGAACCCCGTAGGGCGAAGCCAGTTGGTCCCACCCGCCGAGGCCGATGGAGGCACGCACCGTACCCGAGATCGCCACCACGACGAACGACGCGAGGGCGAGGCTCGAGTACCGCAGCAGCACCGGACGCAGCGCATCTCTTTCGAGCACCGGGCGCACGACGACGAGCAGCACGAGCCCGCCCAGCCACACGGCGGCCGCGATGATGTGCAACACGAGGGCGGTGACCGCGAGGGTGTGGTTCGCCTCTTCGCCGGCGTGGCCCTGGGTTGCCATCGGCACGAGAGACGCGACCGCGAGGATCGCGACGAAGAGCGTCGGCGTCCATGAACGCACCGCGAAGGTGAGGACTGTCAGCACCGCCCCGGCGATGGTCGTGATGAGCCACGCGCGGCCGAGTTCGACCTCGACCAGGAAGCGCCCGAGCTGCTGACCGAAGACCGCGTCGGCGCTGGGGAGAGCATTGACCGTGTTCACGAAGGTGAAGAACCCGGTCGCGGCCGAAGCCAGCGTGAAGACCGCCGCGCTGATCGACGCCGTGTCGAGCGCAGCGTCGAACGCCCGCTTTCCGGCCGGAAGCGCCCAGAGCGCGAGGACGAGGGATCCGAGCATGCCGGCCGCGGTGAGGTTGACGACCAGCTTCGCCGCCGGAAGGCCCCAGCGGATGACCGGACCGGCGTCGGCGATGACCAGCGGCGCCGCGCCCCCACCGAAAGCGAGGCCCCAGACGAGGGTGACCACGCTGACGATCACGAGGATCGCGGGGCCGGCCACGCGGAAGACCCGGGAGTGGCTCGTGCGTCGCTGCCCGGTGTCGGCGCCCGCAGGCACGGTGGGAGGGTTCACGCGCCCCGACGTCCCGCGCGGCGCGGTCGTGCCGCGGGGAGTGGGCGTTGTGGTCATTCGACCAGCTTATTCGCGCCGGCCGGGGACAGAGCAGAAGGGGGATGCCGAAGCATCCCCCTTCGAGAGAACGAGCTGCACCGCCTTCGCGGTGCGCGTCGGTCTTACTTGACGGCAGCCTTGAGCTTCGAGCCGGCGGTCACCTTGACGCGCTTGCCCGCGGGGATCTTGATCTCTTCGCCGGTCTGGGGGTTGCGGCCCGTGCGCGCCGACGTCTCGACCTGCTCGAAGGCGATCCATCCGGGGATCGAAACCTTGCTGCCCTTGGCGACGGCCTCGGACACGGTCGAGAAGAGGGAGTCGAGCACGCCCGACACGGCGGACTGGCTCTGGCCGGTGGCGCTCGCGATGGACGCTACGAGTTCGGTCTTGGTGATGGACTTGTCAGCCATAGGGGTGTCCTCCAAGGCGGCAGACGCCGCCCCATATTTCTTCGGACGGAGGCTGATTGCCTCCGGGTGGTCGGATCGACCGCCTCGAATGTATCAACGATCGCTATGAAAACCGCGTATTTCCGGGGTTCACGACGCATTCCGACGCCGTGTCCTGTGAGGGGAGTGACGAATGTGACGCCTGTGACGGGCATCTCGTTCTCCGCCGGGAACGCCGAAAGGGCGGGACCCCCGTGAGGAGATCCCGCCCTTTCGGCGATCAGACGGTCGCTGAGACCGTTGCGGGTGTTACCAGCTCGACTTGGTCACGCCGGGCAGCTCGCCGCGGTGGGCCATGTCGCGGAAGCGCACACGCGAGATGCCGAACTTCGTCAGCACACCACGGGGGCGGCCATCGATGACGTCGCGGCTGCGCACGCGGGCGGGCGAGGCGTTGCGGGGCAGCTTCTGCATGCCCACGCGGGCGGCTTCGCGCTGCTCGTCGGTGGAGTTGGGGTCGACCAGAGCCTTCTTCAGCTCGGCACGCTTCGTGGCCCAGCGGGCGACGATGACCTTGCGCTGCTCGTTGCGCGCGATCTTGCTCTTCTTAGCCATGTTTAGCGCTCCTCTCGGAAGTCGACGTGCTTGCGGACCACGGGGTCGTACTTCTTCAGCACGATGCGGTCGGGGTTGTTGCGGCGGTTCTTGCGCGTGACGTAGGTGTACCCCGTGCCGGCGGTCGAACGCAGCTTGATGATCGGACGAACGTCCTGAGCTTTCTTAGCCATCAGAGCTTCACACCCCTTGCGAGCATGTCTTTGACGACCGACTCGATGCCGCGAACATCAATGACCTTGATGCCCTTGGCGGACACGTTGATCGTGATCTTGCGACCGAGCGACGGAACGAGATAGGTCTTGCGCTGCACGTTCGGGTCGAAGCGGCGCTTCGTCCGACGGTGCGAGTGCGAGATGTTGTGACCGAAGCCGGGAACAGCTCCGGTCACCTGGCACACTGCTGCCATAGTGATTCTCCTTAGTACCGTGACACCGGACGGTGCCACCCAAGATCCCTTGTCTGCGCTTCGCGAGGCCCCTCGATGGACTCGGGGACTGCAGAAGCGCGAACTACGTGCTGGAGTGCGCGCAGACAAAGAGTCATCCTAGCATGGGCGGCGCGGCTGCCCCGCGGGGGGCGGATGCTGCGGTGAGCGCGGAACGCGAACGCTCGGTCGGCACCCGCAGCAGCTGCTGCACGACCCACACCAACAGCACGATGAGCATCGCGTTGCGCGCGGTGAGCACGACGACGCCGATCGGGTTCGCCACGCGCACGAGGTCGAAGACGAGCGGGTAGACGCCCTGCGTGAGGAACGCGGTGACAGCGGCGAACTGCAGTCCGCGACGGATGCGGTGCCGGTCGACGACCGTCCAGAGCACCAGCGGCGCGATGATCCACGCGACGAACTGCGGTGACCCGACCTTGTTGAAGACGATGAGCACGAGGACGAGCGTCAGGGTGAGCGGGGGGAGGAGGCGCAGCATCCGCGCCCCCGCCATCGATTTGCGCACGCCGATGACGCAGACCGCGGCGACGGCGAGCGCCATCAGCGGGGTCAGCAGTGCCGCCATCGTGTCGACGCCCGGTCCGTACACGGCGAACGTGATGATCTCGGAATCGAAGGCCACCTTCGCCCCGTTGACGCCGAAGGCGGCGAGCCAGACGAAGGGCGTGGCGGCGGTGCTCTCCATCTGCAGCCCGCGACCGACCTGCGCGGTGATGAATCCGGTGAGGTTCTCCGCCCCGCCGAGCGCGACGATCACGACGACGACGGCCGCGGCGGTCGCACCGGCCGAGATCACGACGACCCACCAGCGCTTGCGCGCAGCGATCGTGAGGGCGAGCACCACCGCGGCGGGCCAGATCTTGATCCAGGCCCCGATGGTGAGGATCGCCGCACTGATCGCGGGGTGCCGCAGCGCCAGCAGAAGCGCGACGACAGCAAGCGGAACCGTGATGGCGTCGATGCGGTAGAGCCCGATGGGTCCGAGCAGGACGAACAGGACCAGCCAGATGCGGGCACCCGCGAGGCGCGCCTGAGACCGGCCGCGGCCCACCAGCATGGCGAACGCGCCCGCGTTGAGGATGCAGACGAGAACCGCCCAGCCGAAGGTGTAGCCGCTGATCCCCGCGAACAGGTGGGCGAGCAGCATCGGTACCAGCGCGACCTGCGGGTACACCCACTCGGAGGTGATGCCCACGATGTCGCCACCCTGCAGCGCCTGGGTCGACCACGGCTCGTACACGTTGTAGACGTCACCCATGGGCTGACTCCACAGCACGAAGCCGAGCGTCACGACGAGCGCATGAGCGCCGACGAACCACAACCACAGATTTCGGAGTTCTCGCGACACGAGAAGCCAACCTAGCTCAGCCGCCTGGACGGCGACCCCCCAAGACCCCCCAGACCCGCGAGCGGGTCGGCGGGCCCGCGTCAGGCGTCGCGGGCGCCGCGGCCCCAGCGGAACGCCGAGACCGTCGGGTCACCGGCGATCCAGAACCGCCATGGGAAAGCGGCGGTGCCCGCGACCCCGGCCACTCCGACGCGGGGTCCGGTGATCACGGTCTCGAGCGGCTCGGCGCGCAGCAGCAGCTTCGCGGTCGCGCCGGCGCGTTCCGACCCCGTGATGGCGTCGATGCCGTCGTGCACCGGATGCTTCAGACCCACCGCATCGCCGAGACGCCCCGGCCCGCCGGCGAGGTCTTTCGGCGACCGGACGACTCCATGGCGTTCGAGCCGGCGGCGGGTCGCCGCATCCGTCCCCTCGATCACTTCGCCCGCCCGCAGGAGGATTCCGCCCGCGGCTCCTTCGGGGCCGCTGACGACGTTGACGCAGGAGTGGATCCCATGGCTGAGGTAGACGTAGAGGTGCCCGGGCTCCCCCCACATCGTCGCGTTGCGCGGGGTCGGCCCCATGCGGGCGTGCGAACCGGGGTCGGCGATCGGCCCCGTTCCGAGCCCGTGGTACGCCTCGACCTCGGTCAGGCGCACGGCGACGCGTTCTCCGGCGACGGTCGTCTCGAGCACCCCGCCGAGCAGGCGCGGCGCCACCTCGGCCGGCAGCCCGGCGAGATCGTCGCGCGTGGCCGGGCGCACAGCGCTCACGCCGGGGGCCCCTGGCACCACGACAGACCGAACCCGTCGAGCACCGCGACCTCGTCACCGGAGTCGATCTCGACCACGTGCGTCTCGACCCGCGTCGGCAGCGGCAGTTGGTAGGTGTCGTAGGGGTTGCCGGCCGAATCCGGTGCGAGCAGCACCGCGGCGTACCGACCGCTCGCCGATACGCACGTCTGCAGGACGGCATCCGACGTCGACGCATCGAGCAGCACGGTCGACGTTCCGTCGTCGGTCACGCGCGCGACGACGGTCGAGACGAAAGAGCCGTCGTCGGCGAGCACCGCGTACGTGCGCACGGTGCCGGCGGCCTCACCCGGCATCGGAGTGACCGCGCCCAGCGAACCGATCGGCGGGTCCGGCTCCACGAGAGGTGCTTCGCTTCCGTCGGTGAGGTCGACGACGCGCATGCCCTCGAGCCGCTCGACGACCGCCTGCGAGGAACCGCGGGCGATGCCGTCGATCGCGAGCGCCGTACCGAGGGGGGCGGCGTTCTCGCCGTCCGAACCCGCGAGCAGAAGTCGTCCGTCGAAGGTGAGCACCAGGATGCTGTCGCTGTCGGGCACGAACCGCCACCCCGCCACCCGGATGTCACCCGCCAGCGCCACCTCCTCGGGGGGCGCGTCACCCGCACCCGTGGCCACCGAGGTGGTGAACAGGGCGCTCTCGCGCCCGCCCCCGGCCCCGAGGTCGGCGTCGGAGAACGTGAAGCCGATGGTCTCGCCGCGATCGGCGCTCTGCAGGTTCGACACGAAGCCGTCGCCGGGCAGTTCGAGCTCGCGCGGATCTTCTCCGCTCGGGCCCATCACCAGAAGGGCCGCGCGGTCGTCGTCGGTGCGCACCGACACGACGAGGTGCGTGGCGGTGGCACGGTAGTCCTCGATGTGCGGGTGGGTGAAGACCGCCTCGGCCTCGCCGTCGAGCGTGGTGCGGAAGATCGTGTCGCCGTCGTCTGCACCGCGTTGCAGCAGGTAGGGCTGCAACGCGGGCGTGCGGAACGCGGTGGTCAGCGTCGCCGCGGGGCCCGCGCCTCGACCCGCCGCACCGGCGATCGTCACGGTGTAGTCGGTGTCGTCGCGCAGCGGCAGGGTGAAGCGCACACCGACGCTCCGCCCCGAGGTGTCGACGGTGAAGGGGGCCGGCGGATCGACGGTGACCTGCGCGGCATCCACGTCGCGCAGCGCCTGCGTCGTCTCGATGATGACCCGCGACCCCGAAGCCGCGACCGCGCCGGTGGGATCGACCTGCACGCCCGAGACCCGGGGGCCCTGGGCGACGCCGACGACCGCCCCCGCCGCTCCCACCAGAGCGAGCGCGGCGAGAGCCGCGGCGAACGCGGTGACGAAGGCACGGCTGCGACGCTTCTGACCGCGCATACGCCGCGAAGCGGGGTCAGTACTCATAGGGGTCCTGCGGCTCGTCGATCGTGACGACGTCATCGGGGGTGATCTCGAGTGCACCGCTGCTCGTCGACCTCACCGTTCCGGTGACGGTCACCCACTGCCCGGTCTCGGGGATCGGCGCGCTCGAGGCGATCGGCAGACTCGCGGGCTGCGCGTCGATGACGCAGTGCGTGATGACGAGGCGGGTGAGGTCGAAACCGCCACTGGTGTCGCTCGGGGTCACGAACCCGGTGAGCGAGATGGCATCGCCGTCGAACGTGTCGGGGTTGGTCGCCGTGGCGAAGATGCTCGCCCACTCGCCGACGCCGAACTCGGTCGTGTCGCCCGATGAGGCGAGGGTGATCACGTCTGCTCCGGCGAACAGCGGCGGTGCACCGACGTCTCGCGAGATCGCGAGCTCTGCCGACAGCGAAGCCGGGGGCGAAACCAGCATCGTCACCACGACGCCCGAGGCGACGAGGCCCCCGGCGAGCGTGGGGAGGCCAGGAAGGTGGAGCATGTCCCGATTTCCGCCAGGATCGCCGCCGATCGTTGCGGAAAGTGGGACATGGTCGTGGTCGTCGTGGTCGTGGTCGTGATCATCGCCGTGGTCGTGGCCGTGGTCGGCTTCTTCGCCCAGCGGAAGGGCGAAGCTGGCGACGGCGCCGACGAGGAGCAACACGGCCATCCCCACCGCGAACCACGCCGAGTCGGGGTTGATGTAGAGGGCGAGGCGCCCGGTGGCCCACAGCGCGAGGGTCACCACGGCCAGGCAGGCCGCGAGACCCACCCCGAGCCAGCGTGTGCCGACGAAACCCGCGTTACGCACCGAGATTCACCACCGTTCCGAGGGCGAAGGCGAACAGCACGACGACCGCCGTCAGACCCACCAGCACGCGGGTGGTGAAGGTCGTCCGCAGCAGCGCGAGCATCTTCACGTCGACGATGGGGCCGACGACGAGGAAAGCGACGAGCGAACCCGGCGTGAACGACGCGGCGAACGACAGTGCGAAGAACGCGTCGACGTTCGAGCAGATCGACACCACCAGGGCGAGCGCGATCATCGCGACGATCGACAGTGCGGGGTCTGACCCGATGGCGACGAGCGTGTCGCGCGGTACGAGGATCTGCACCGCGCCGGCGAGCGCCGATCCGATGACGAGCGCCGGCATCACCGAGCGGAGCTCGATCACGAACTGCGCGAGGCTGCGACGGCCGCGCCCGCTCGCGCCGCCCTCCTGCGAGAGCTGCAGCTCGCACGTCTGACGGAAGCGGTCGGTCACCAACGCGTCGGGAGACGGGTGCCGACTGTAGAGCCAGCCGATCAGGTTCGCCACGAGGTACCCGCCGATGAGGCGCGCGATGAGGATGTTGTCGTCGAACCCGAATGCGGCATGCGTGGTGATGATGACGATCGGGTTCACGATCGGGGCGGCGACGAGAAAGGTGAGCGTCTCCGACACGGTGAATCCGCGCATCAGCAATCCCCGCGCGAACGGCACGTTGCCGCACTCGCAGACGGGGATCAGCATGCCGAGGAGCGAGAGCACGGCCCTGCGCGCCCAGGCGCGGCGCGGCATCCATCGCTCGAGGACCCCCGGCGGAACCCAGACCTGCACGACGATCGAGAGCACGACGCCGAGGACGACGAACGGCAGCGACTCGATGAGCACGCTGAGCGCGAGGGTGATGGCGTCCTGCGCCCGGGTCGGCAGCGGTGCGGCGAACAGTTGCGGCGCGAAGGCATCGATCGCGAACAGTGCGGCGATCACGGCGGCACCGACGAGCAGCGGCACACCTACCCGGAGCGGTGCGCCCTGCCGTGTCGCGGTCGCGTTACTGCCCCGCACGCTCGCTCGCGCGGGCTGCGGCGCACGCGGCGCACAGCCCGAAGATGTCGACGATGTGCTCGGCTTGGGTGAACCCGTGGGTGGCGGCGGTGCGCTGCGCCCACTCCTCGACGTCGTTCGCCTCGATCTCGACGGTCAGCCCGCACGAGCGGCAGATGAGGTGGTGGTGGTGGCCCGGCGTCTCGCACGCGCGGAAGAGGTTCTCGCCCTCGGGGCTCTGCAGCGAATCGGCGTCGCCCTGCGCCGCGAGCCCGGCGAGCGTCCGGTAGACCGTCGCGAGACCGATGCCGGTGTTGTCCCCCCGGAGCGTGGCGTGCAACGACTGAGCGCTGACGAAGCCGCGGGCGTCGGAAAGCGCCTCGCGTACCCGTTCCCGCTGCCACGTGTTGCGCTGAGCCATGGCCGGAATCCTACCGGCGCTCGCTGGACGTCGCCCTGGGCGCAGCATCCGCCCGCGTCGAAACGGCCCGCTCAGTTCGGCTCCGCTGTCGCGAACGGCCGGTGCCACCCGCCACGTGTGACAGGGGAACCGACGTGTCCTCGCTCCGCTGTCGCAAACGGCTCGTGCCATCCGCCAGTCGTGACAGGGGAACGCCGCGGCGCAGAGGTCCACAAGCGGTCGGGCCGCGGCGCAGTGGTCCACAAGCGGTCGGGCCGCCGCGCGGTGGCCGACCGGCGGTCGGGCTCACCGGGCCACCCCGGGCGCAGCGAGGGCGTACTGCGACCCCGAGCGGGTGCGTTCGAGGACGCCGTGGTCGACGAGGTGCCGGCGCAGGAGTGCGACGTCGTCGGCGAAGGGGGCAAGCCGGTCGGTGAGCTCGCGCTCGGTGACGACCTCGCCCGGCTGCAACACCTCGGCGCCGACCCGCGCGAGCATCTCGACCCGCTCGGTCGCCTTCGTCGGGTAGCGGTCGATCCGTCCGTCGGCACGGAAGAACCGGTCGACGCCGGTGGGTCGCGGAGCAGCGGTCGCCAGCATCCGCTTCAGGTTCGTCGTATCGGCGACGAGATACCCGTCGCGTTCGACGACCAGGCCCGAGGCCGTAAGGAGCGCGATGACCGACTCGGCGCGCGCCGCGGGCAGTTCGGCGACCGCATCGGTCGCCGACGCACCGAGCACGATGCGCGCGTAGACCTCCCGCGCCGTCTCGTTCACCAGCGCGGCGATCGCCGGACGCCACGCGTTCGCGTCGGGGCCGCTCATGCGGTGCGGGTCACGCGCCCGCGGCGAGCGCCGATGATCCGGCAGACGAGGTAGATGACGAAAGAGATCGTCGTGATGTACGGGCTCACCGGGAGGGTGCCGGCGACGGCGAGCAGAATGCCCCCCACCGCCGAGATGAACCCGAACGTCGCAGCGAGCGCCGGCACCGAGACGGCGCCCGACGCCACCCGCATCGCCGCGGCCGCCGGGGTGACGAGCAACGCCATCACGAGCAGGGCGCCGATGATGTGCACAGCCACCGCCACGACGAGCCCGAGCAGCAGCATGAACACGAGCGACACCCCCGTGGTCGGCACCCCGCGGGCCGCGGCCGACTGGGGATCGAGCGAGTCGAAGCGCAGCGGCCGCCAGACGAGCAGCAGCGCGAGCAGGGCCACGGCGCTGAGGGCGACGAGCCACCCGAGCTGCCCCGTCTGCACCGAGACGATCTGGCCGGTGAGCAGGCTGAAGCGGTTGGCGCTCCGGCCGTCGTAGAGCGAGAGGAACAGGATGCCGAGTCCCAGGCCGAACGGCATCAGCACACCGATGATCGAGTTGCGGTCCCTGGCCCGCGCGCCGAGCCAGCCGATGAGACCGGCGGCGATGATCGAGCCCACGATGGAGCCCGTGACGACGTCGGCTCCGATGAGGAGGGCGGCCGCGGCTCCCGCGAACGACAGCTCGCTGATGCCGTGCACGGCGAAGGCCATGTCGCGCTGCATGACGAAGACGCCGATCAGGCCGCCGACGAGCCCCAGGATCGCGCCGGCGATCACCGAGTTCGACACCAGTGCGAGGATGTCGCCGTAGTCGGCGAGGCCGCCGAACAGCGCGTCTCCCACGTCTGCGGCGTTCATTCGGGCACCTCGGCAACGAGGTCGATCGCTCCACCGTGACGGGTCATGGCGTCACATCGCCGTCGTCGTGGTGGTGGTGATGCTCCTCGTCGGCGTCGGGGGCGCCGACGACCACCAAACGCCCTCCGGCGCGCAGGACGTAGACGGGCGCGTCGTAGAGGTCGCTGAGCACGTCGGAGTTGAGCACCTCGTCGGGGGTGCCGAGCATGAAGCGCCCGTGGGCGATGTAGAGGATGCGGTCGACGTGCGCCAGCACCGGATTGATGTCGTGGGTGACAAAGACGATGGCCGCCCCGGTGCGCGCCCGGTGCTGGTCGATGAGGCGCACCACGGCGCGCTGATTCGCCAGGTCGAGGCTGGTGAGCGGTTCGTCGCAGAGCAGCAGCCGCGGATCGTCGGCGAGCGCCTGCCCGACCCGCAGGCGTTGCTGCTCGCCGCCCGAGAG
The DNA here is from genome assembly GCF_043556445.1 of Microbacterium shimangi. Classification (NCBI taxonomy): domain Bacteria; kingdom Bacillati; phylum Actinomycetota; class Actinomycetes; order Micrococcales; family Microbacteriaceae; genus Microbacterium; species Microbacterium shimangi. The sequence continues at coordinate 793,143 of NZ_JBIGII010000003.1, read as the reverse complement.
TTCGCCCACCGGTCGATCGGCGAAAGCTTCGGCACCGACCGCTCGTACGAGCTCGCGCACACGGTCGCGGTCACCGCGCCGGGGGAACGGCAGCCCGAAGCGGTGCCCGTCCACCCCCAGGCCGACGAGATCCCGACCGCGGAGCGAGGTCTCGGGCGGAAGCGGTCGCTGCTGCGGCACATAGCCGATCCGCCGATTGCCGCGCCGACGCACCTCGGTTCCGAGGGCCCGGATGCTTCCGGTGCTCAGTCGTTCGAGACCGAGGATCGCCCGGAGCAGGGTCGTCTTGCCCGAGCCGCTGGGCCCGAGCACCGCGACGAACTCCCCCGGAGCGACGTCGAGATCGAGTCCGCTCCACAGCTCCCGGTCGCCGCGCCGGAGCGCCGCGCCGCGGATCTCGAGCGGGGAACCCGACGTCACCGCGCCAGTGCCTCCGCGAGCGCCGCGACGTTCTCGTTCATCCACGAGAGGTAAGTCTGTCCCTCGGGGAGCGTCTCCGCGAACTCGAGTACCGGAATGCCTCGGCCGTCAGCGTCGTCGACGACCTGCGTGGTCTCTGCTCCACCGGTCTGCGCGTTGGTGATGACGACGCGCACACCACCCGATTCGAGGAGTCCGAGCGCCTCGAGGAGGGTTGCGGGCGGCACGTCCTGCCCTTCTTCGACGGCCTCGCTGAAGGCGTCGGGGGTGACGTTGGCGAGGCCGGCGGCCCTGACGAGGTATCCCGGAACGGGTTCGGTCACGAAGACCTCAGCTCCGGCGTCCGACGCCTCGATCTGCCCCAGCGCGTCTTCGATGCCGGCGACCCCGCCGGTGAAGTCGGCCAGATTGGTCGAGATGGCGTCGGCGTCATCGGGCAGCAGCGCGGTGAGCTGTTCGGCGATGGCCTCGGCGACGTGCTCGACGGTGTGCGGGTCGTACCAGACGTGCTCGTTGAACCCCTCGACGTGGTCGTGCCCGGCATGGTCGTGGTCGTCGGTCTCGGGCTCACTGCTCGCGTCGTGTCCGCCGTTCTCGGGCCAGTCGTGCGAGTACTCCACCGCCGTCACCACCGGCGCGTCGACACCCGACGAATCGATGAGCGCCTCGATGAACGCGTCGTACCCCCCGCCGTTCTCGATGACGAGATCGGCGCGGCTGACCGCGAGCTGGTCTTGCGCGCTCGGTTCGAACGAGTGCGGATCCTGCGACGTCGAGGCGACGATCGACGTGACATCGATCAGGTCGCCGCCGATGGCCTCGGCGATCTGCCCGTACACGTTCGTCGACGCGACGACCTGCACCCGATCACTCTCCGACGCATCGCTTCCCGGTGAGCCAGAGGCAGTGGAGCAGCCGGCGAGAGCGAGGGCGGATGCGGCGACGAGCGCAGCGGGAACGAGGAGACGGTTCTTGATCACATCTCGACTGTACTGTTACTGATAATCGTTCTCAACTCGAGTGGTTTGTTTCGGTTGATCGGATGAAGGCAGACGGAGTGGATCGGGGGGCAACCCAGGTCCGATCTGGGAGGCGCCCCTGGTTTCTTGGTAAGGGTGAGTGGGGCGCCCGCGCCCGAGGTAGGCGTCGGAATATCCGTCTGATGCGTAGAGATCGCTATCCCCACCCGTGTGGCGTGGTCGGAACGCGAGGAGGGAAACGACGACCAGCGCGGCGGCCGGTCCGACGAAATGGACCCAAATCGGCCAGCGAAGCGCCGTGGCCGCGAGCAGGAGAGCAAGTCCACCAACGACCGCGGTCGTGACCGCGATTCGACGCCACAGGATGCCCATGCCTCACGGTAACCCCGATCACCGCGGACTACCACGGGGCCTCCGGGATGGGACAAGCTGGCCGCGAGCCGTCCGCTGAGGCGTGAGTGCATCGCGATGTTACGCCGCACTTTGCGGGCATGCGCCGCAGCCGTGAGGATCGGAGCGATCGTCGCCGCGCGAGGCCTCGATTCCGCGGGTCACCCCGGCTCGCTCGAACAAGATCGGTTGATCGTGCGTCTGACTTCTCCGTACTCTCCCGCGTTCTCCCTCAAGCGCACGGCCTTTGACGAGGACTATCAGCCGTCCGGCGATACCCGCATCACGACGAACTTCGCCAACCTCGCCCGGGGTGAGAACCGTCGAGCGAACCTTCGCAATGCGTTCAAGATGATCGACGACCGCTTCAATGAGCTCGCCCATTGGGACAACGAGAACCGGGATCGCTATTCGCTGGATCTCGACATCATCAGCGTGGGAGTCGACATCGACCGAGGAGGCACGGACGACGCCTTCCCCGTCATCGAGGTATTGCAGACGACGATCGTGGATCGACGGTCGGGAAACCGTATCGAGGGCATCGTGGGGAACAACTTCTCGTCGTACGTTCGCGACTACGACTTCAGCATCCGTCTTCCCGAACACAACGAAAGCCGGTCGGAATTCGCCGTCCCGGCCGGTTTCGGAGAGTTGCACGGAAACCTGTTCCGGAGCTTCCTGCACTCGGACACCTACGCGCAGCATTTCAGCAAGCCGCCCGTGATCTGTCTGAGCGTGTCGAGCACCAAGGCCTACCAGCGAACGGACAATCGACACCCCATCCTGGGCGTCGAGTACCGCCAGGACGAGTTCTCTCTCACCGACGACTACTTCAGCAAGATGGGGCTGCGGGTCCGCTATTTCCTGCCCCCGCGCAGCACCGCGCCGCTGGCTTTCTACTTCGTCGGCGACCTGCTCGACGGCTACACCAACCTGCAGTTGATCTCCACCGTCAGCACGATGGAGACCTTCCAGAAGATCTACCGACCGGAGATCTACAACGCCAATTCCCCGGCGGGAAAGAGCTACCGACCGAGCCTGGAAAATCTGGACTACTCCACGACCCGGATCGTCTACGACCGCGAAGACCGCAGCCGACTGGCGCTGGAGCAGGGCAGGTTCGCCGAAGAGAAGTTCATCACGCCCCATAGGGCGGCTCTGGAGGAATGGTCCGCCCAGTACACCGCCCACCACGGGAGCCAGTCATGACGAACTCGCTTCCGACGTCGATCGCGGGGAGCTTGCCGAAGCCCTCCTGGCTCGCGCAGCCCGAGACGCTGTGGTCGCCCTGGAAACTGCGCGATGACGAGTTGGCGGAGGGCAAGAAAGATGCCCTGCGCCTCTCGTTGGCCGACCAGCGGGAGGCGGGCATCGACATCGTGAGCGATGGCGAGCAGACACGCCAGCACTTCGTCACCACCTTCATCGAGCACCTCAGCGGAGTGGATTTCGAGAAGCGTGAGACCGTCCGGATCCGGGATCGCTACGACGCATCCGTCCCCACGGTCGTGGGCGCCGTGAGCCGCGAGAAGCCCGTCTTCGTCGACGATGCCCGCTTCCTACGCGCGCAGACAGACCAGCCCATCAAGTGGGCTCTCCCGGGGCCGATGACGATGATCGACACCCTCTACGACGCGCACTACGGGAGTCGCGAGAAGCTCGCGTGGGAGTTCGCCGCGATCCTCAACCAGGAAGCCAGGGAGCTTCAGGCCGCCGGCGTCGACATCATCCAGTTCGACGAGCCCGCATTCAACGTCTTCTTCGATGACGTGAAGGACTGGGGCGTCGCCGCACTGGACCGGGCCGTCGAGGGACTCACGTGCGAGACCGCCGTGCATATTTGCTACGGCTACGGCATCACCGCGAACACCGACTGGAAGAAGACCCTGGGGTCGGAGTGGCGTCAGTACGAAGAGACCCTGCCGAAACTGCGCGATTCGCGCATCGACATCGTCTCGCTCGAGTGCCACAATTCGCACGTCCCGATGGATCTGCTCGAGCTCATCCGAGGGAAGAAGGTCATGGTCGGGGCCATCGACGTGGCCACCGCCGATATCGAGACACCCGAGGAAGTCGCCGACACCCTACGGAGCGCACTTCGGTTCGTCGAGGCGGACAAGCTCTACCCCTCCACCAACTGCGGAATGGCGCCGCTGGGACGGGGCGTCGCCCGCGGCAAGCTGGCCGCGCTGGGGGCGGGCGCCGAGATCGTCCGACGAGAGCTCTCGGCCTAGTCGAGGCGTATCGACGCCGAGCGACCTCAGTCGAGCAGCAGCGCCGGCTCTTCCAGAATCGACGCGACATCGGCGACGAACCGGCTCATGCCGTCGCCGTCGACCACGCGGTGGTCGAACGAACCCGACACGGTGGTCACCCAGCGGGGGCGCACCTCGCCGTCGACGACCCAGGGCTTCTGGCGGATCGTGCCGAGGGCGATGATGCCCGCCTCGCCGCCGTTGAGGATCGGGGTGCCCGCATCCATTCCGAAGACGCCGATGTTCGTGATCGTGATCGTGCCGCCGCGCTGATCGGCCGGCGTGCTCTTGCCCTCGCGGGCGGTGGTCGTCAGCGTCTGGAGCGCGCGGGCGAGCTCGCGCATGCTCATGTCCTGCGCGTCCTTGATGTTCGGCACGAGCAGCCCGCGCGGGGTGGCGGCCGCGATACCGAGATTCACGTAGTGGTGCAGGCGGATCTGCGCCCCGTCGTCGCCGTCGACCCACGCCGCGTTCACCATCGGTGTGCGGCGCGCGGCCCAGATCACGGCGCGCGCGACGATCAGCAGGGGTGAGACCTTCACGTCGGCGAAGTCGGGCGAGGTCTTCAGACGCTTGACGAGTTCCATCGTGCGGCTGGCGTCGACGTCGGTCCACACCGTGACGTGCGGGGCGGAATAGGCCGTTCGCACCATGCCCGACGCGACGGCCTTGCGGACGCCCCGCACGGGGATCGACTCCTCACGACCGTCCGTCTCGGCGACGGGCTGGGCCCGCGGAGGGGCGGATGCTGCGGGGGGCGCAGCATCCGGTGCACCGGCCTCGACGGGGATCGTCTCTTCGCGCACCTCGCCCCACGCGGGGGTCTCGATGTTGCGGAACACGCTGGCCTGCGAGGCGTGCTTCATGACGTCGTCGCGCGTGACTTCGCCCGAGGTTCCGGTCGGGGTGACCGTGGTGAGGTCGATTCCGAGGTCTCGAGCGAGCTTGCGGATCGGCGGCTTGGCCGTGACACCCGCGACACCCGCCGACACCGCCGCCGGGCGGGCGTCGGGCGCGGCCGGGCGACGGCGCGAGGCCACGTGACCCGTGCTGCCGTAGCCCACGAGTACGGCGCCACCGGGCGCTTCGGGCTCGGGCACCGTGGTCGGCGCGGCTGCGGCACCTCCGGTCGCCGAGCCGGCCGAAGAATCGGCGATCGTGATGATCGCCGAACCCACCTCGACGGTGTCGCCCTCGCCGGCGAGAAGCTCACCGACCGTGCCCGCGAAGGGGGAGGGCAGCTCGACGAGCGACTTGGCGGTCTCGATCTCGACGAGCACGTCGTCGATGGCGACGGTATCGCCCGGGGCGACGCGCCACGAGACGATCTCGGCCTCGGTCAAACCCTCGCCGACGTCGGGGAGGAGGAACTTCTGCGTGCTCATCGGTTGTCCTTTCGGCCCTTCGAAAAGCTCAGGGACCGGGTTGCGGGGGAAAGCTCAGGGACCGGGTTGCGGACGGAAAGCGGAGGTGGTGAGGGGGACGTGTCAGTAGGCGAGGGTGCGATCGACGGCCTCGAGGATGCGGTCGGCATCCGGGAGGTATTTGCCCTCGAGGTTCGCCGCGGGGAACGGGGTGTCGTATCCCGACACCCGCAGCACCGGGGCTTCGAGGGAGTAGAAAGCCCGTTCGGCGACGGTCGCGGCGATCTCGCTGCCGAGGCTGACGAACCCCGGCGCTTCTTGGGCGTAGACCATCCGCCCCGTGCGCTGCACGGATTCGAGGATCGGGCCGTAGTCGACGGGCGAGAGCGACCTCAGGTCGATGACCTCGCAGCTGGTTCCCTCGTTCTCGGCGAGCGCGGCCGCCTGCAGCAGCGTCGCGACCATCGCCCCGTGCCCGACCAGGGTCACGTCGGTTCCGCGCCGGACGACGCGGCTCGCGTGCAACGGCAGGGCCGGTGCGGCGAGATCCACTTCCCCCTTGGGCCAGTAGCGGCTCTTCGGCTCGAGGAAGACGACGGGATCAGGAGAGGCGATCGCCTCCTGGATCATCCAGTAGGCGTCGTTCGGGGTCGAGGGGCTCACCACGCGCAGACCGGGCGTGTGGGTGAAGTAGGTCTCGGGGCTCTCCTGGTGATGCTCGATCGCACCGATGTGTCCGCCGTAGGGGATGCGGATGACGACGGGCATCTGCAGCGCGCCCTCGTGCCGGTAGGTGAGCTTCGCCAACTGGCTGGTGATCTGGTCGAACCCTGGAAAGACGAAACCGTCGAACTGGATCTCGCAGACAGGCCGGAACCCGCCCATGGCCAGGCCGATCGCCGTGCCGATGATGCCCGACTCCGCCAGCGGGGTGTCGATGACCCGCTGGGCGCCGAAGTCGGCCTGCAGACCCTCGGTGACGCGGAACACCCCGCCGAGAGGGCCGATGTCTTCGCCCATGAGCAGAACGCGGTCGTTCTCTTCCATCGCGCGACGAAGCCCGGCGTTGAGCGCCTTGCCGAGTGACATCTCGGTGCTCACGATGCGCCTCCCTCGAACGATGCCTCATAGGCATGGAACCAACGGCGCTCTTCTTCGACGAGCGGATGCTGCTCTGAGTACACGTTCGTGAAGATCTGATCGGGATCGAGACCCCCGAGCGTCGTCGTCCGCGCACGGGTGTCTTCGGCGACGGCGAGAGCCTCGGCCTCGACGTCGGCGAAGAACTCGTCTGACGCACCGAGGCCGCGGAGGTAGGCGCGCATGCGGTCGATCGGATCGCGTTTGCCCCACGCCTGCTCTTCGGCCGTGGTGCGGTACTTCGTCGGGTCGTCGCTCGTGGTGTGCGCGCCCATGCGATACGTCATGGCCTCGATCGCGCGAGGGCCACCGCCGGCGCGCGCCTCGTCGAGGGCCGTGCGGGTGACGGCGTAGCTGGCGAGCACGTCGTTGCCGTCGACCTGCACGCTCGGGATGCCGTACCCGGCGCTGCGCCGGAACAGCGGCGAGCGCGACTGCGTCGCGACGGGCACTGAGATCGCCCACTGGTTGTTCTGGAGGAAGAAGACCTCGGGCGCGGCGAAGCTCGCGGCATAGACCATCGACTCGTGCACGTCGCCCTGGCTCGAAGCGCCGTCGCCGTAATAGACGATGACGGCCTCGTCACGGTCGGGGTCGCCGGTTCCGCTCTTGCCATCGAGGGCCATCCCCATGGCGAGGCCTGTCGCATGCAGCGTCTGGGCGCCCAGGACGAGCGTGTAGAGGTGCGTGTTGCCGTTCTTCGGATCGAACGGATTCCATCCGCCATGGGTCAGCCCGCGCATGAGCCGCACGATGTCGACCGGATCGACGCCGCGGATGCGGGCGACGACGTGCTCGCGGTACGAGGGGAACAAGTGATCCTGGCTGCGGGCGGCCCTGGCCGAGCCGACCTGCGCGGCCTCCTGGCCCCAGCTCGGCGGCCACAGCGCCAGTTGCCCCTGGCGCTGCAGCAGCGTCGCCTGCCGATCGAACGCGCGGATCGACACCATGTCGCGGTAGAACCGCTCGACCTCGGCCTCGGGCAGAGCGTCGATGAGAGGCAGGTAGCGCTCGGCGGCCGGCGTCGGCGCGAGGGATCCGTCGGCACCGAGGATGCGGACGAGCTCCGGGTCGTCGACGGGAACCGAAGCGTCGAGGGTCGCGTCGTCGAGGACTGCTTGTTCGGGCACGGGTGCGGGGGGCACGGTGGAATCGGGCACGGTCACGGTTCCTACGCTAACCCTCGGCCCGAGTGGCCTTCTGGGAGGGTCTGGACAACGGATGCTGCAATCCGTAGGACCTTCTCGACAGACTCTTCTTCACCCACCGAGATGCGGATGCCATCGCCCGCGAACACGCGGACGATGAGGCCCTCCTCGTCGAACGCCTCCGCGAAGGCGGCCGCGTGCTGGCCGGCGGGGAGCCACACGAAGTTGCCCTGCGCATCGGGCACCCGCCATCCCGCGTCGCGAAGACCGGCGACCAACCGGTCGCGTCGCGCGGCGATGACCCGCACGCGCTCGAGCAGCTCCGACTCCGCCGCGAGGCTGGCGAGGGCGGCGGCTTCGGCCTGGCCGGTGACCGCGAGCGGTATCGCCGTCGACCGTGCGGCGTCGAGGACTCGGCGATGACCGACCGCGTAGCCGATGCGGAGGCCGGCGAGACCGAACGCTTTCGAGAACGTGCGGAGCGCCACCACGTTGGGGCGGTCGAGGAGGCCGAGGACCCGCATTCCGTCCACCGCGTCGGGGGCGGTGACGAACTCCGCGTACGCCTCGTCGAGGATGACGAGGACGTCGCTCGGCACGGCGTCGAGGAAGGCCGCGAACTCGTCGTGAGTGACCACGGGCCCCGTCGGGTTGTTCGGACTGCAGACGATCACGACGCGCGTGCGATCGCCCACGCGGGCGGCCATTGCCGGAAGATCGTGCCGAGCATCGGGCGTGAGCGGCACTTCGACGGGGGTCGCCCCCGCGACGCGGACGAGGCCGGGGTAGGCCTCGAACGATCGCCACGCGTACACGACCTCGTCGCCCGGGCCGGCCGCGGCGAGGATCAGCTGTGCGAGCACCGAGACGCTGCCCGCGCCGATGTGCACTTCGTCGACCTCGACCCCGAACCGCGCAGCGAGCCTCTCGCGCAGACGGCGGGCCGAAGCATCCGGGTACCGATTCACATCCACCGCGGCGCTCATCGCCTCGATCACGCCCGGGAGCGGATCGAACGGGTTCTCGTTGCTCGAAAGCTTGAATCCGTCGTCGCCGGCGGGCTTGCCCTGGCGGTACGGCGGGAGGGCGGCGATCTCGGGGCGGATGCGGACGGGCATGTCGTCTGTCACGCACCGAGTCTAGGTCGACCCCCGCGCCCGGGCCGGGAGAACCCGGCCTCGCCCCGCCCCCTGCACCGTGCCAAACTCGGACGCATGGGATTCTTCGCCCGCGTCGTCGTGAACGCGTTCGCCATCTGGATCGTGACGCTTCTTCCGGCGCTGCAGGTCGTGCTGATCCCCTTCGCCCCCGGCGAGTGGCTCCAGGTCGCCCTCACACTGCTCGTCGTCGGTGCCATCTTCGCCCTGGTCAACACCGTCATCGGCACCGTCGTCAAAGTGCTGGCGTTTCCGCTCTACATCCTGACGCTGGGGCTCATCTCTTTCGTCATCAACGGGTTCTTGCTCTGGCTCACCGCGTGGATCACCGGGTTCTGGGACTGGGGGCTGAGAGTCGACGGTTTCTGGTGGACCGTGCTCGCGGCCCTCATCATCGGCGTCATCAACTGGGTGTTCGGCCTCATCTTGCGCCCCCGCCGCCACGACCGGGAACGAGCCGCTCGGCCGCGAACTCGGTGACTTCTGCGCTCTCCGCCGTCGCGAGAGCGTCGAAGATCTCGCGAAGCGTCGCCGCGCGCGGGTCGGGGGAAGCGTCGACCATGGCGGCCGTCTCGGTGTACGACGCCATGCTGTGGGCGGGGATCTTCAGGTCGTGAAGACCCGCCGACGGGTCGTCGAGCCGCTCGACCACGAAGCTGCCGGGTGCCCCGACGCCCGCCGGGTGACCGCCTGACTGCAGCGCCGCCACCGGGTCGTCGGTGTGGCGGAGCGACACGCTGAACGTGTCGGCGCCGACGTCGGCCTGCACCGGGGACCCGAACGAGACCACCGTGCGCGTGTCGTAGGTGCCCTCGAGCGCGAGCCGCTCGAGCACCATCGCGCCCTGCGAGTGCCCGAAGCCGTGCACCACGTCTCCCTCCCGGGCGCCGGCGTTGTGCAGCGCCGCGGTCACCGCCGCGTACGAGGCGCTGCGTTCACCCCCGTAGAGGGAGATGTTCGAGCGGTTGTCGAACGGCTCCGACGCACCCCCGCCCGTTTGCGTCCCGGCGACGTACACCCCGAACTGACGCGTCCCGTCGGGCATCGCGTAGCGCTCGACCCGCACCTGCGCATCCCCGCCCGACGGAATGCGCTGCGCCGCAGCGGCCAACGTCGCCGGCGGCGCCGCAGGACCCGTCGACACCGCGCGCACCCGCACGCCGACGTCCGCGCCCGGGGTCAGCCGCGCTCCCGCGGGAACGGTGCCGTACCGGAGGGCATCGACGATCCCGAACACCGCGGGGAAGGCGAGCCACGGGCCCCATGGGCCGAGCGACTGCGCACCGAGGAACGCCTGCCCGTAGAGGTCGCCATGGCCGGCCGGTGCGTCGTCGAGCGCGCGACGGCCCTCGACGACGGCGCCGGGGTGCAGCGCCGCCAACCTCGCGAGCCGGGCGTCCATCCGGTCGACTCGGGCCTCATCGCCCGCCGCGGCGGCCGCGTCGCGCTGGAGGTACAGTTCGACCGCCTCGTACAGGGCGGCCGCCGCGCGTACCCCCTCGACGATCTCTTCCCCCTCCCGCTCTCCCCTCTCGAGCGCCGAGCGCAGCACCGTCGCCTCCAGAACGGCGGCGAAGGCGGTCGGCTGCGCCTCGGCGGCGAGGTCTGCGGCCGTGGCGACACGGGCCACAAGCGCACCGGCATCGCGGACGACGACAGAAAGAGCCTGCGCCACGCGACGCAGCGACTCGGTGTCGACCTCGACGACCGAACCGCTGCGGATCGTGATCGCGCTCACCGCAGTTCCGCCCAGGCGCGGGCGTGGATCTCAGCGCGCGCACGGCCGAGCGCGTCGCAGACCTCGTCGGTGCGCGCCTGCGCGGTCACCAACGATGCCCGCCATCGATCGAGCCGTTCGTGAAAGGCGGCTGCCGAGGGGGCCTGCCAGTCGGCGTCGATCGCGACGTGTTCGACGCGGGCGGCGAGATCGCCCAGCCGTCCACGCGTATCGCGGAGGATTCGCACCGCCTCGTCCACGGCCTCGAGCGCCCGGAGCGCAGTCGGAGAGAGGGTCACATCGATCGGCATGCGTCGAGGGTCACCCATCGGACGGGCTGCGTCGCGCGCTGCGGGACGGCTCGGGGAGGGCCGGTGCGATACCTCGCCTGTGCAGGAGGCGACGCTCCCGGCAGAATGGAGCGGTGAGTGCACGAGACGGCCAGACCTTTCGCGTCGTGTTCGTGTGCAGCGGCAACATCTGCCGGTCACCGATGGCCGCAGAGGTCTTCCGAGAGCTGGCCGACGCCGCCGGCCTCGGCGACCGCATCGTCTCGACCAGCGCGGGCACCGGCGACTGGCACGTGGGCGAGCGAGCCGACCACCGCACGATCGATGCGCTCGCCCGGCACGGCTACGACGGGGCGCGGCACCGGGCCCGGCAGTTCACCGCCGTTGATTTCAGCGACAACGACCTCGTCGTCGCCCTCGACCACACCCACGAGCGGATCTTGCGGGGGTGGGCCAAAGACGAGTCGGAGGCGGGCAAGATCTCACTGCTCCTGACGTTCGATCCCGCGGCGAAGACCACCGACGTGCCCGACCCGTACTACGCGGGCCCCGCGATGTTCGACGAGGTGCTCGGTATGATCGAGGGCGCGAGCCGGGCGCTTTTCCGCCAGCTCGAACCCGCGATCCGGTCGAGGTCTGAACCCCCGACCCCCTGATCGCACGACTCCGGGAGCCTCCGTGACCGCTCTGCCCTCTCAGCCGCTCAGCCCCCTCGACGGGCGTTACCAGGCCGTCGTCTCACCGCTCGCGGACTACCTCTCGGAGGCGGGGCTCAATCGGGCCCGTGTCGAGGTCGAGGTGGAGTGGCTCATCGCCCTCACCGACCGATCGCTGTTCGGCACCGCCCCGCTCTCCGACTCCGACAAGGAGCGACTGCGGGCCCTCTACGTCGATTTCGGTCAGGCCGAGATCGACTGGCTCGCCGAGCGCGAGGCCGTGACCCGTCACGACGTCAAGGCCGTCGAGTACCTGGTCCGCGATCGCCTCGGCTCGCTCGGCCTCGATGCTGTCGCAGAACTCACCCATTTCGCCTGCACGAGCGAAGACATCAACTCCGCCTCCTATGCCCTCACCGTTCAGCGCGCGGTCACGCGGGTGTGGCTGCCCAAGCTCTACGCGGTCATCGACACCCTCACGGCGATGGCCGCGACCCATCGCGACGCCGCGATGCTCGCGCGCACCCACGGCCAGCCCGCGACCCCCACGACGATGGGCAAAGAGATCGGCGTCTTCGCCTGGCGCCTGCGTCGAGTCGCACGCCAGATCGAAGCATCCGACTTCCTGGCGAAGTTCTCGGGCGCGACCGGAACCTGGTCGGCACACGTCGCCGCCGACCCCGCCGTCGATTGGCCCGAACTCACGACCGCGTTCATCGAGTCGCTCGGCATCGGGGCCAACCCGGTGACGACCCAGATCGAGTCGCACGACTGGCAGGTCGAGCTCTACGACCGCGCCCGCCATGCGGGAGGGATCCTCCACAACCTCGCCACCGACGCGTGGACCTACATCTCGCTCGGGTACTTCACTCAGATCCCCGTCGAGGGGGCGACCGGCTCGTCGACGATGCCGCACAAGATCAACCCGATCCGTTTCGAGAACGCCGAGGCGAACCTCGAGATCGCCGGGGGCCTGTTCGCCACGCTCGCGCAGACGCTCGTGACCTCGCGCCTGCAGCGCGACCTGACCGACTCGACGACCCAGCGCAACATCGGGGTCGCCTTCGGCCACTCCCTCCTCGCCCTCGACAACCTGCAGCGCGGTCTCGGCGAGATCTCACTCGCGCCCGACGTGCTCCTCGCCGACCTCGACACGAACTGGGAGGTGCTGGCCGAGGCCATCCAGACCGTCGTGCGCGCCGAGATCACCGCCGGGCGTTCGCAGATCACCGACCCTTACGCGTTGCTGAAAGACCTCACCCGCGGCCGGCGCGTGGGCGCCGCCCAGCTGGCCGAGTTCGTCACCGGGCTCGACATCGGCGAGGCCGCGAAGCAGCGCCTGCTGGCGCTCACCCCCGCGACCTACACGGGCCTGGCCTCTGAGACCGTCGACCGGCTCTGACCCCCTCGGTCGGCGAGACCGCTTCCCGGCGGCGAGACCCTGACATTCTGCGCGGGTTTCGTCGCGCAGAACGGGTCTCGTGGGAAGGAGGGGGCGGATGCTGCGTGCTACGGGCGCGCGTCGGGCGCGGGGTCGTCGGGCGCGGCGGCGGGGGGCGCGTCGCTCTCGTCGTCGGGGAGGAGCACCGGGCGATCGAGGGTCTTCGTCACCTGGGCCGGATCGACCGCGAGCAGCAGCAGCGCGACCATGACGAGCACGACGATGAAGGTCACGCCGGCGACGATGGCCGCGATGACGAGCGCGCGCTGGATCTGGTCGCCGGGCTTGGACTGGAAGAACCCCATCGACACGAGCGTGACGATACCGGCGAACAGGGCGGCGACGAATGCGAGCCCGAGCAGCTGCACGGGCTTCATGAGGTCGCGACGCGTCGGACGATCGGTCACGGAATGCTCCTGTCGGCCGCGCTCGGGGCGGGTGCCCGGCGAGGCGAGAACCCCGCGATACCGAGGAACACCGCGACGATCGCGGCGTAACCGCCGAACACACCCACGGCGATGACGATCCCGGTGAGGGTGAACGAGCGTCCGGCGTCTTCGATGTAGTAGTCGAGGGCGTACTGCGGCTGCACGAGAAGCAGGGCCAGGCCCAGCACGATCGTCAGCACGCCGATGGTGAGTCCGTCGCGCGCGTTCTGCCGCGACGCAGCATCCGCTCGCCCCCGGAAGGCGACGACGGCCTCGAAGATCCCGCTCACCAGGGCCCACGTGATGACGACGGCGAAGAACGCCGCCGTGCTGCGCCACGGGCCGACGCTCGCGATCAATCCGGCGAGCAACGTCAGCACGCCCAGCACCATCGACGGCCAGCGTCGTCCGGCCGGGAAGACCAGCCACGCGGCGACGCCGAAGACCAGGCCGGTGGCGATCGCGAAGCCGCTGAACACCGACAGGCCGACCGTCGCCGAATGGTCGGGCGAGAAGGTCACCATGATCGCCGCCACCGCCGCGAAGGCGGCGCGGGCGAGCTGAAGGTGCCGCACATCGAGAGTGCGGGCGGGAGCGATCGGGGTCACGGCAGATCCAGGAGAGGTGGAGAAGATGCCCCCAGTCTACGTCGGCGTACCTGCGGGCCCCCGTGGCGGTCAGTCGACGTCGAAGGGGTCTGCTCCGATTTCGGCGAAGGCCCGCACCGGAAACGTGCCGAACCCCTCGAACGCAGGGGGCACGGCGGTGAAGCGGGCGCCGCGCTCCGGCAGATCTTCGAGCCGGGTCAGGTGCTCCACGACGTGGACGCCCGCGCCGAGGAGCAGCGAGTGCGCCGGACGCTCGCCCCCCGACTCGGTGTCGTCGATGTTGAGCGCGTCGATACCGACCAGTACCGCGCCCCCGTCGATCAGCCAGCGCGTCGCGGCCTCGGTCAGGAACGGAGAGCCGACACCGTACTCGGGGGTTCCGAACAGACGGTCCCACCCGGTGTGCAGCAGCACCGCTGCCCCGCGCACGTCCCGGCCGGCGAGCGCCTCGACGTCGATCCCCCGGTTCGCCGCATGCCCCGCGCCATCGAGGTGGAACACCTCGGCCCGCAGGCCCACCAGGGTCGCAAGATCGAGGCCGGCGAGATCGGGGCCGTCGGCATAGCGGTGGAAAGGCGAGTCGAGGTAGGTGCCGGTGTTGCCGATCATCGTCACGATGTCCATCGCGAACTCCGTGCCCGGCGCGTACTTTCCGCGAGAAGCCTCTCGGGTCAGGTGCGACGTGATCTCGGGGGCGGGCAGCCCCGGGTAGGTCACCAGGCCCGCGCGAATCGGGTGGCTGAGGTCGACGATGCGGCGTGCGTTCTCGGGCATGGATCCCACGCTACGGGCCCTCCACCGCCGCATCGGCCGGTGGGGGCGTCAACCTTCGGCAGATGCCTGCCATCGAACCGGTCATGAATCGAGAAGTGCCGACGGATGCTGCGCTCTACCGTGGAACGAAACCCGAGCCGAAGGAGTCCGCATGGCCGAAACGAGAAGCACGTCGAACTTCACCGCGGAAGAGCGCGCCGCGATGAAGGAGCGCGCCCGCGAAGTGAAGGAGGCGAAGAAGGGGGCCGACGCCGAGAAGACCGTGTTGGCGGCCATCGAGAAGATGGCCGACCCCGACCGGGAGATCGCGCAGAAACTGCACGAGATGGTGCGAGAGGTCGCACCCCACCTCGTACCGAAGACGTTCTACGGTTCGCCCGGCTATGCCAAAGACGGCAAGGTCGTCTTCTTCTTCCAAGACAAGGGCAAGTACAAGACGCGCTACTCGACGCTCGGGTTCCAAGAGACCGCGGCCCTCGACGACGGCGAGTTCTGGCCCACGTCGTTCGCGGTGACGGGGTGGTCACCGAGCATCGAAGAAGAGATCGCACGCCTGATCGCACGCGCCGCGGGGTGACGCGGGTCAGCTTCGCCGTGGCCTGGGGGCGGGCGGCGGCGGCACCGCTTTCGCGGCGATGATGTCGGCGACCGCGATGCGCTCCACGCCCCTCTTGCCGTCCACCACGACGAACTCACCGTCGGCACTCACCAGCTCGCCGAGCGCATCGGTCGCCTGACCCGTCGACAGCAGATGACGCACCACCACTCGGGTGCCCGGGGCGGGCAGTCTCACCACGAGCCGGGCGCGTAGTCCTTGAGGAAGACGCCGAAAAGGTCTTCGCCCGCCTCGCCGCGGACGATGGGGTCGTACACGCGTGCCGCACCGTCGACCAGATCGAGCGGGGCGTGGAACCCCTCTTCGGCGAGACGCACCTTGGTGGGGTGTGGACGCTCGTCGGTGATCCAGCCCGTGTCGACGCTCGTCATGAGAATGCCGTCGGTCTCGAACATCTCCCTCGCGCTGGTGCGGGTGAGCATGTTGACGGCGGCCTTCGCCATGTTCGTGTGGGGGTGACCGGGGCCCTTGTATCCGCGCCCGAACACGCCCTCCATCGCGCTCACGTTCACGATGTACGTGCGGCCTGCGGGGCTTGCCGCCAGCGATGCGCGGAGCTTCGAGATCAGCAGAAACGGCGCCGTCGTGTTGGCGAGCTGCACCTCGAGCATCTCGAGAGGATCGACTTCGTCGACGCGCTGCGTCCACGAGTTGATGTCGTGGAGGTCGGGCAGAAGGCCCCCGGCGTCGATGGCCGTGCCCGCCGCCAGCCGCTCGAGCGAACTCGACCCCGCCGCGAGCGCCTGCTCGGTCAGCTCGTCGGCGCGCGACGCGGCGGCGGCGAGCACCGGGTGCGCGGCCACGGACCGCTCGAGGGCCTGCGGGTGCTGGTCGTTGGTGTGCCCGAACGTGATGAGTTCCGGCAGCGGGCCATCGGGCAGCGGGGCGAGTTCGGCATCGACGAGCGGCTGGTACGCGCCGGTGGATCGGCGAACGGTCTGCGTGGCGTTGTTGATGAGGATGTCGAGCGGGCCCGAGGCCGCGACATCGTCGGCGAGCCCGATCACCTGGGCCGGGTCGCGCAGGTCGATGCCGACGACCTTGAGCCGGTGGATCCACTCGGCGGAGTCGGGGAGGCCACTGAACCGCCGCACCGCGTCGCGCGGAAAGCGAGTGGTGATGGTCGTGTGCGCGCCGTCGCGCAGCAGACGCAGCGCGATGTACATGCCGATCTTCGCGCGACCGCCGGTCAGCAGGGCACGACGACCCGTCAGGTCGGTGCGTGCGTCGCGCTTCGCGTGGCTCATCGCTGCGCAATCGGGGCAGAGCTGGTGGTAGAAAGCATCCACCACCGTGTACTGCTGCTTGCAGATGTAGCATCCGCGAGCCTTCAGAAGCGTGCCGGCGGTCGGGGCCGTCGTGGCGGTGCTGATCGGGATGCCCCGCGTCTCATCGTCGATCCGATCCGGGGCGCCCGTTGCCGTCGCGGCGATCACCCCGCGATCGGCCTCGGCGATGGCATCGCGGATCTCGCGGCGACGCTCTTTCTTCGCGGCCTTGAACATCGCCGCGGTGGCACGGCGGATGGCGATGAAATCGGGGTGCGTCTGATCGATGTGCGCCATGCGGGCCAGCACATCCATCGTCACCGCGAGTTCGGCGGGTTCGATCCCGCTCGGCGGGAGGTCGGGGGTCGCGTTGGGCACACGAGATTCTACGTTGCCGCGCGACCCCCTCGTCGGGTCAGTCCCAGCGCACCACGGGCGTGCCCGAGGTGAAGTCGACCACCGGTGCGCCCAGGCTCGGTCCGAACAGCAGGTCGCCGGTGCCGCCGCCTTCCAGACCCGCGGTCACGTTGATGCCACCGATGTAGTCGCCGGGCACCAGGAGGGGTTCGCCGAAGGTCTCGCGCGGCTGGATGTTGTCGAGCTTCGCTTGCGCTTCGGCCGTGAGCGAGCGCGTCAGGGTGCCCTCGGCGAGCCGGTTGCCGTCGTCGAGCACCTGGGGCACGTCGATGCCGCACCCGGCGACGAAGTTCTTCGACGCGATGCACGCGGCGACCGCGTCTTTCACCGCCTGCTGGAAGACGAGCACGCCCTCGGCCGAGAGCGTCACGGTGGTGTCGCTGAGGCTGGGGTAGTCGAAAGGCTCGCGCACCGTCAGGGCGGTCTCACCGGTCACGGCGAAGTGGGGGGTGGTGGTGGCGACTTCGTAGGTGCCGGGGAAAACCACGACAGACGACGACTCGAGCGGCTGCCCGTTGAGAGTCATGTCGAAGCCGTCGAAACGGTCGCCGAACTCGAGTTCGGCGGTGACGGCGGTCATCTTCCACAACCCGTCGCCCTCGTACTCGTTCACCGAGAACTCGGTGGTGACGGGCACGTCTCCGACCGAGTAGCTCGCCGCAACGCGGGCCGAGAAATCGGCGTCCGTGGGCGCTGTCACCTCGATGTCGGTGATCGGGCCGAGGGCGTTGGACGCAGCGAGGGCCTCGTCGGTCAGGAACGGCGAGTCGGGAACGGACTCGTCGACGAACGACAGCGCGGTTTCGGCGTCCGAGGCCGCGAGAGCGTCGAGGTATCCCTGCACGACGCCGGCGGGTGTGGTGGTGCCGGTTTCTTCGCCCTCTCCACCGGCAGCGGGCGCGCCGGCTGCGAGTCGCGAGACGATCAGAACGATCGCGATGACGCCCACGAGCACGACGAGGCCCGCCGCCACGATCGCGATGATCACTCCAGCGCCGAGCCCCTTCTTGGGCGGCTGGCCACCGGTGGGCGGATGCTGGCCCCCGGGATGCGCGGAGGGGTACGGCTGTCCGGGAGCCGCACCCGGGTACCCCGGCTGACCGTATGGCTGCTGTCCGGGGGCTGCGCCCGGATACCCGGGCTGCTGCGCGGAGGGCGGCTGCTGCGGGTAGGGGGACTGCTGCGCATAGGGAGGCAGCTGCGGAGCTGCCGGTTGCTGCGGTGCTGCCGGTTGCTGCTGCGGAGGCTGCGGGGCAGCCGGCTGCGGCGGGGCGTCCGCAGTGGGCTGCGGGACCGGTGGCGGGGGCGGGGGCGGCGGGTAACCGCCCCCGGGTCGCTGTTCGTGGTCGTCAGGTGCGTCCGTCACGATGGCGGCCTCCAGTGTTCGGGTGTGCGCTCAGGCTATGGGCTCGCACCGCATCCGTTTCACTTGTCCGACGCGCGCTCCTCGCGCTTGCGCCCGACCCGCGCGATGAAGAAGAGCACCGTGCCGACCGCGATGTAGGCGAGAGCACCGAGCCAGACGATGCCCGACTGCTGGGTCAGCAGCACGATGCTCGCGATGATCGCGAGCACGGGCACGACCCTCGGGACGCTGAAGTGGGCGTGTTCGACCTTGTCCTTCTTGAGCACCAGAACGCTCACGTTCGCCGCGAGGAACACGAGCAGCAGAAGCAGCACCGTCGTCTCGGCGAGCGTGGCGACGTCTCCGAGGAAGCTGAGGCCGATCGTGGCCGCGGAGACCACCAGGATCGAAACCCACGGGGTGCGGCGCTTCGGCAGAACGCGGGCGAAGGCCCGCGGCAGCAGACCGGAGTCGGCCAGGCCGTAGCCCACCCGGCTGGCCATGACCATGAAGAGCAGGGCTCCGTTCGCGATCGCGACGAGGGCGATCAGACCGAACAGCCAGGAGGGGAGGGCGAACCCGGTTGCCGCGACGACGTCGAGCAGGGGTCCGCTGGAAGAGGCGAGATCCTCGGCCGGCAGAATCATCGCCGCGCCGAGCGCGATGAGGATGTAGACGACCGCGGCCGTACCGATCGCACCGAACAGGGCGCGGGGGTAGGCCTTCGAGGGGTTCTTCACTTCTTCGGCCATATTGGCGGCCGCCTCGAACCCGAGGAAGGAGAAGAACGCGATGATCGATGCGGCGAACACGCCCTGTACGGGCGGCACGTCGGGGGCGAACTCGAAGATGCGTGCCGGATCGCCGCCCCCGCCGCCGAGGAAGAGCGCGGCGAGCACGATCACGATCACCAGGCCCGACACCTCGATCACCGAAGCGACCAGGTTGGCGCCGAGCGACTCGCGCACGCCGCGCAGGTTGATCAGCGTCAGCAGGATGATGAAGACGACGGCCGTCGGTGCGGGCGGTACATCGATGAGTGCGGCGAGGTAGTCGCCGGCGAAAGCGTTGGCGAGAGCTGCAGCCGTCGTGATCCCCGACGCCATCATGAGGAACCCCACGAGGAACGACAGGTACGGCTTGTCGAACGCGCGGTCGACGTAGCGGGCCGCGCCTCCCGCGTGCGGGTACTTCGTGATGAGCTCGGCGTAGGTTCCCGCCGTGAGAAGCGCGATGATCAGAGCGACGACCAGCGGAAGCCAGATCACGCCGCCGACGTCGCCGGCCATCGAACCGACGAGGGTGTAGATGCCCGCGCCGAGAGTGTCTCCGACGATGAACGCGAAGAGCAGGGGGGTGCCGATGGCGCGCTTGAGCCCGCCCTCGGTGCTCGGCGCGGTGGCCTCGGTGTCTTTGGTCATCGCACTACTCGACCCGTCGACGCGGCCGAGCGCAACCCCTTGGCGATCAGGCGCCCCGTGCTTTATGAGGGAAGCAATCCAGACGCTCTACTCGTCGACGAGCACGATCTCCGACAGGGGTCGCCGCACCCGGGGCGCGCTCTCGCGGGCGATGAGGGCCTCGTCGGCGAGTCGTTCCGCGGGAGCGAGCGCTCCGACGGCGGTGACGGTCAACGGACGGATGTTCTCGGGCAGGGCGAAGGTTTCGGCGAGCGCGTCGGCATCGAACCCGCCCATGGTGTGCACGTGGAGTCCACTGCCGTGCGCCTGCACGCTGAAGTGCGCCATCGCCTGACCCAGGTCGTATTGCGCCCAGGGTCGAGCCTCACCCTCGGGCCCCGTCACCTCGTACGCCGCAACGACGAGCGCCCCCGCAGCATCCGCCCACACGCTGTTGAAGCCCTTGAGGCTCGACACGATCCGAGCGAACGATTCCGAGCCTCGGCGGGCGACGATGAAGCGCCACGGCTGCGTATTGGCGGCAGACGACGACCATCGCGCCGCCTCGAGGGCGGCGGTGAGCTTCTGCTCGTCGATGGCCTCGTCGGCGACGAACGACCGGGGGCTCCAGCGTTCGGCGAGAACCGGCAGGATCGGGGTGGCGGTCTGTGCGACGCGATCAGTGGCGGTATCCATGCTCATGGCTTGCTCTTTCCTCGGGAATAAGGGAGTTGCGCGCTTCATCGAGCGACCGGCGCCGGGGCGCCATGAGGCTCAACATGCGGCGGGCGGGTGTATTCCCGCGCATGCACACCTCGAGGGGGATTCCCCCTGCTCTCTTTTGTCACCGACCGCCGCCTCCTCGGCTCAGGAATAGGGGCCCACCGGCGATGGTTGCGCCGATCATGACGACGATCGATGGGGCGGTTCTCGAGCGTGTGCTCTCGGCCGTCGACCTCCGTCTCGGTGCCGCACGGCGTCTCGAACTCGCGCCCCGCGCCCGCGCAACGCTTGCGCCCGACGTGTTCACCCTGGTCTACGTCGCCGCGGGCAGCGCGCACGGGCAGCCGCCACTGTCGGAAGCGTGCGTGTACGACAGTGCGTCTCGCACGGTCGACCTCACGCCGGTCGCGACCCCCCGGGGATTGGTCGAGGGCGACGCGTTCCTCACCCTGGGTCGCGCGCCCGTCACCCTCGAGTCGCAGCCCGGCGCGAGCCTGATGATCGCCGAACTGCATCTCTCCGACGCCGCGGTGATGCTCACCGACGTGCTGCCCGATTTCGTCACCGTCACCGACTTCGCCGCGCTCGAGCCCGCCGCGGCCGCGCTCGCCCGGGTCATGGGGCAGAACGACCCCGACACGCACACGCTGCGTTCCGGTGACCCGGTGATCTGCCGCATGATGCTGACGACCGTGCTGTTGTCGGTGATCCGGGCATGGGCCGAGAACGGCTGCGCTCCAGCCGGATGGCCCTCCCGGTCGAGCGACCCGTTCCTCGACCGCGTCGTGGCCGCGATCCACACCCAGCCCGGACGCGACTGGACGGTCGAGACGCTCGCGGGTGTGGGCGCGATGTCGCGGTCGGTGTTCGCCGAACGCTTCCGCGCGGCGACCGGCCGCTCGCCCGCGAGTTATGTCACCGAGGTGCGGATGGACGAGGCGAAGCGGATGCTGGATTCCGGGCTCTCCGTCTCGGCCACCTCGCGAAACCTGGGTTACGCCTCTGACGAAGGATTCAGCCGGGCATTCCGTCGAGCGACCGGCGTCGCCCCGTCCGCCTGGCGGGCGGCCCACCGCACACTCACGCCGGCGTAGCTTCGACCTTCGCCCGGTTCGATGCGCCGAACAGCGCCGCTCCGATGACCAGGGTCACCGCCCCGATCACGTAGACGACCTCCACCCCGACGTTGTCGACGAGGAACCCACCGAGACCGGCGGCGATCATGATCGCGCCCTGGAAGCCGACCACGACGAGGCTCCCGCCGGCCTCCAGGCGGTCGGGCATGCGGTGTCCGACCCAGGTGTTCGCCACGATCAGCCACGATGCGAAGAAGAAACCCCAGATGAACGCGGCCACCGCGACGGCGGCGAGTGAACCCGAGAGCAGGATCACCGCGGCAACCGTCGCCGCGATCACGAGCGGTGCGATAACGGCGAAGAACGCGAACGAGCGGTCGATGACCATGCCGATGACGACGTTGCCGATCAGCCCACCGGCGCCGAACAATGCCAGCAGCAGGATCAGGGTGCCGCTGTCGACCGGCACCCCCTCGGGGCCGGCCTGGATGCGTTCGAGAGCGAGGCGGATGTAGGTGTAGGCGAGGAAGTGCCCGAGCACCACGAGGATGTGGCCGACCAGACCGAGCGCGATCCCGGGGCGCCGCAGAGTGTCACCGAGGATCGCGAAGCTGGCCGACTCTGCCGGCGGGACGGAGGGCAACAGCATCCGCAGAACGATCGCCAGCAGTCCGGTCGCGACGCCCGCGAGGGCGAACACCACACGCCAGTCGACCAGTTCGCTGAGGAAGACACCGATCGGAACACCGGCCACGGTCGCCAGCGATGCCCCGGCAGAGGCGAACATCACCGCCCGCCCGAGCCGCTCCGGGCCGGCGATCCGCGCGGCCACGGTGATCGACATCGTCCAGAAGGCGCTCAGTGCCGCGCCCAGGAAGAAGCGGGCCAGCAGCACGAGGATCAGGTTCGGCGAGATCGCCACGACGAGGTTCGACAGCGCGGCAGCGAACGCCATCCACACCAGCAGCGTGCGGCGGTCGAGGCGGGGGAAGACGAGCCCGATGGTCGGCGCGACGATCAGTCCGACGAGGGCGGTGACCGTGACCGTCTGCCCGGCCTGACCGGGGGTGACGCCCAGGCCGTCGGCCATCTCGGTGAGCACCCCGTTGGGCAGGAACTCCGCGGTGACGAGCAGGAAGCTCAGCAGCATCATCGCGATCAGCCCGCCGTACCGCGTCCGCTGTGCGGTGGGCGAAGCGACGGGTATGGGTGCGGTCGTTGTCATAGCTCCACGATCCCAGGGAAGACGCGGTCTCGCCCGACCGTGCGTCCGCGGCATCCGACCGATCGTCCGTACGCCCCGGCCCGGACGTGCGGGACCCAGGCTAAAGTCGCGTAGTACGTATCATCGGACGCGCCGTTGATCGAGAGGTCGAGAGGCACGGCGATCGACGACCACAGCGCACCGACAGAGCGCCCATCCGTGGGGGCCGTCGTCACTGATCATTCCGGGGTCACCCCCCGCGCCCGCACCTCCGGGGCATTGTCGAACGTTGCCCGTCTGATACACATCTCGCGTCCCGTGCTGTGGATCAACACCATCGGCACCGGTGTCGTCGGCATGTGGCTGACCGGCCAACTGCTCGACCCGCAGGCGCTTCCGATCCTCCTCTGGCTGACGCTGCCGTTCAATCTGCTGATCTACGGCGTCAACGACATCTACGACCAAGACACCGATGCGCTGAACCCTCGTAAGGGGTCGATCGAGGGCGCGCGGATCGAGCCGCGGGAGGTGCGGCTGATCGCCTGGGCGGTCGCCGTTTCGAACCTCCCCTTCCTGGTCTACTTCGTCCTCGCCCTTCCGCCGGTCGCGGTCGCCCTGATCCTGCTCTACATGGGTGTGTTCGTCTTCTACTCCGCGCCGCCGCTGCGTTTCAAGACGCGTCCGTTCCTGGATTCTCTGAGCAACGCTGCCTACGGGTTGCCCCTCCTCATCGTGCCCGTCGCACTCGGCGAACCACCCGTCTGGCCCGCCGTGATCGGGCTGCTCGCCTGGAGTGTCGCCAAGCACGCCTTCGACGCGGTCCAGGACATCGAAGAGGATCGCGAGTCGGGCATCACGACGACGGCGGTGCGGCTCGGTCCACGCGGGACCGCCCTCTGGAGCGGTGCGTGGTGGCTGGTGTCCACGGTCTTCTTCGCCGTCCTGAGTCTGCCCGTCGCGGCCGTGAACCTGGTGATCGCGGGCGTCTTGATCGTGCTGCTGATGCGGCGACCCACCCCCACGACCGCGCGGCGCCTCTATCCGCTGTCGGTCGCGTTTCCCTACGTGGCGGGCTCCGTGGCAAGTGGGCTTCTCCTCACCGCCATGTTCTTCGGCACGTACCCGTGATGGGGCGGTCGCGCACCGCCGACGAAGGAGCAGCATGAGTCGCGTCGTGGTCATCGGTGGCGGTCTGGGTGGGCTCGCGGCCTCCGCGCTGCTCGCCCGAGCGGGTCACCGTGTCACCCTGCTGGAGTCGGCACCGACCCTGGGCGGCAAGAGCCGACGGATCGAGCTCGACGGCCAACGGATCGACACGGGCCCGTCGCTGGTCACCTTTCCGGGGGTGTGGGACGAACTGCTGCGCCGTTTGGACGAAGGACGCCACCCGATCGCGCCCGTCGGAGGGCTCGATCTGGTGCGACTGCCCGAGGTGGGCCGCTATTACTACGACGGCGAAGTCGTCTCACTTCCGGTCCCACCGGAGCATCCTTGGTATCCCGCCTGGAAGCGGTTCAGCGATCTGCACGCACCTCTCGCCGACGATGTCACCGCGCTGCTGCTCGCCGATCCTCTCGACCGGGCTTCCCTCCCCGCTCTGCGCCGGCTGCTCGCGGTCTACGGCACGCGACTGACCACCCGCGTGTACCTCGACGGCCTCGAGTGGCTGCCCGACGGCCTCCGCGAGATCATCGCGATCCACACGCTCAACGCGGGCGTCTCGCCGGCACGGACCCCGGCGCTCTACGCGAGCATGCCGGCGATCATGGCCGAGAGCGGTGCGTGGGTGCCCCGCGGGGGCGTCTTCGAGGTCGTGCTGGCTCTGCAGAGACTGGCGGATGCTGCGGGCGTCGAGCTGCGCACGGGCGAGGCCGTGACGCGCGTCGAGCGCGGCCGGGTCACGACAACGCTCGCCGAATACCCCGCCGACCTCGTCGTCAGTGCGCTCGACACCGATCGCCTGAGCGCGCTGCTCGGTCGATCCGGTGCCCGAGAATCCCGCACCCTCTCGTGCTCGGCGATCGCGATCTACGGCGTGCTGCGAGACGCTCTGCCGTCCGACATCGCGGCGCACAGCGTGATCCTCCCCACGAAGCCCGCGGCACTGCATCGCAGCCTCGCCGCAGGGGACGAGCCCGCTGACACGATGACGTTCGTCAACCACTACCGCGCCGGTGAGATCTACCCGAACGACCGGAGCACCCTCGGCGTTCTCTTGACCGGCCCGGCGGACGGTGGCGAATACACGCTGGAGCACCCCTTCGTACGCCGCGAGATCGAGCGCGTCTCGACCACGATGGGCCTCGATGCTCCGCTCACCGACGGCATGGTCGAGAGCGTCGTGCTCGACCCGCAGTACTACGGCTCCTTCGGCGAACCCCACGGTGCCCTGTACGGCGCATCACGGCCGCTGTGGATGAGCGGGCCGCTTCACCAACCTGCCTACCGTGACCTCCGCAGGCCCTGGCTCTGGCGGGTGGGAGCGTCCGTGCACCCGGGCGGAGGAATTCCCGCCGTGCTCGGCGGAGCGATGATCGCCGTGTCGAAACTGCTGGCGAAGAACCCCGCCTGACGCGAGCGTGCGACGGTCGAACGTGTCGCCGTCACCGAACCAGTCGCGCTCGTGGTCCTCTTCGCCGAGCGAGCCATACGTCCGCGACCGGTACCGGGAAGTCACGGGTAAGCGTGAAACCGGAGTGGGCGAGACGGCGCTCGACGCTCATCGCGTGAACGTCACGTGGATCGTGCCGCTCTCCGCGACGGAGGTGCTCACGGTGTGCGTGTGCTCGAGTCCGCGGAGGTCCTCCCACACCCGATTGCCGCGGCCGAGCACGATCGGAGCGATCGCGACGTGGAGTTCGTCGACGAGCCCGGCGCGCAAGAAGGCTCGCGCTGTGCGGATGCCGCCGCCGACGCGCACGTCGAGGCCGCCGGCAGCCTCGGCCGCCTCGTCGAGGACGTCCTCGACGGCCGCATTGCGGAAGTGGAAGGTCGTGCCGCCTGCCATCTCGAGGGATGGTCGCGGCACCGAATGGGTGAGGACGTAGACCGGACAGCCGAACGGGGGCTCATCGCCCCACCAGCCCTGCCACGTGTCATCGTCTGGGTGGGAATGGAGTCCGAACATCGCGGCCCCCATGATCTCAGCGCCGATGCCCTGGAAGAACGCGGCAGCGAAGTCCTCGTCGATCCCGGTGGTCCCCGCCCCGCTCGTGTCTCCCAACACAGTGCGGCGGAAGGTTCGCGTCGCCGCATAGGCAGCGGTCAGCGGCCCCCAGTCCTCGCCCATCGGGTTGCTCACCGTGGGGTCGGGTGCGGCGGTGAAGCCGTCGAGCGAGGCGAACAGATCGATGCGTAGGCGGGTCACGTCAGTTCCGTAGAAGGGGTGCGAGCGAGATGACCGCCGAGGCGGTCCGCGCGCTGCTCGGCGGGTGATCGGCGTTGGTCGAGCCAGAGATGCAGCACGTGCAGCCCACCGGGACGGAGAGTCACGGTGCGGACCCGACCTTGCTTGCTGGAGGTGATCACGCGAGCCTCCTCGAGGACGCGCAGGTGCTGGAGAAGGGAGGGCAGCGCCATCGAGAACGGCGCCGCGAGCTCTGAGACGACCGCAGGCGACAGCGAGAGCCGCTCGACGATCGCACGGCGGGTCGGATCCGCGAGTGCGCGGATCACCGAATCCACCTCGTCGGAATAGTTAGGCACATGCCTGACTATTCAGAGGAGGTGGATTCCCGTCAACCCTCCTACCCCGCTGAGTCCGCGCGTAG
Source organism: Microbacterium shimangi (assembly GCF_043556445.1). NCBI lineage: Bacteria > Bacillati > Actinomycetota > Actinomycetes > Micrococcales > Microbacteriaceae > Microbacterium > Microbacterium shimangi. The sequence continues at coordinate 766,556 of NZ_JBIGII010000003.1, read as the reverse complement.
TCTCGGCTAGACGGACGAGCCGCTGCAGCCAGGCTCAGGAGGTGTAGTAGCCGGCCTCGAGGTCCTCCAGCAGGGTCGGTCCGGTCGGTTCCCAGCCGACGAGCTGCCGGGTGGCGGCGTTGGAGGCGGGCTGGTCGCCGCCGAGCAGTGCGCCGAAGACGCCCAACAGCTCTGGGTCGACGGCGGCGGCGGTCAAGCCGGTTCTCCTGGCGATGGCCTCGGCGACGTCGCGCATCGCCACGCCCTCCTCGGCGACGGCGTGCAGCACGGATCCCGCGGGTGCCGTCTCCAGGGCGATCCGGAACAGGCGCCCCGCGTCACTGATGTGCACCGCGGGCCACCGGTTGGTTCCGTCGCCGACGTAGGCCGCGACCTCCAGCTGGCGATCGATGCCGACGAGCACGGAGATGAGGCCGTTGTGGTCGCCCTCACCGTGCACGGTGCGGGGCATGCGCACGAGTCCGGAGCGGATGCCGCGCTCCGACAGGGCCAAGACCGCTCGCGCCGTACGGGACCGCGCCCCGGCTGGTCCGGCGGGATCGAGTTCGTCCTGCTCGGTGGCCAGCTGCCCGAGGCTCGTGGGGGTCCCGGATGCTGCAAAGAACGCCTTCCCTGTGCCCTCCAGCGCCACGCCCATGCGCTCGAGGAGGCGCACCTCGTTGTCGACGGTCTCCTCGAACGCCTCGAAGTCGAGGGTGAAGGCGAGGTGCGCAGTGGCGTCCGCGTTCCTCGCTTCCTCCACCAGCAGGTCATGATCGGCCATGTCGCCCATGACGGGCGTGACCCCGGCCCGGCGAACCTTGTCGGCGGAGGCGTCCGAGCGGACCAGGCCGCGGACCTCGTGTCCCGCGGCGACGAGCTCGGTCGTGAGGGCGGTGCCGATCCAGCCCGACGCTCCGGTGATGAATACGCGCATGTACGTGCTCCTGTTCCTTGGGCGATCGCCGCACTCTGCGGAGACCCGTCCGAGCACGTCGCGGTGATGTGACTCAGGTGCATGACTCTATACCTGATGTTACAAGGTGTCATCACCGGGTTGCGAGTGAGGCGCCATCCCGCGGTGCGGCCGGACCGCGCCGTACTCCTGATGCAACGCGATCGCATTACTAGACTCATCTCATGGCGCGATGGGAACCGAACACGCGCGGCAGGCTCCTGCAAGCCGCGGTCGAACTGTTCGCCGAGCGCGGATACGACGCCACGACGGCGGCGGAGATCGCCGACCGCGCGAACGTGACCAGGACAACCCTCTTCCGGCACTTCGCCGACAAGCGCGAGATCTTGTTCCAGGGGCAGGATGAGCTGGTCGCTCTCGCGCTCGACGGAGTGCGGAGCGCGCCGCCGCAGAGCACGCCGTTCCGAATCCTTCGCGCCGGAATCCTGCCGCTGTGCGCAGTCCACACCGAGGACCGGCGAGAGATCCGGCAGCGACTCGCCTCCATCATCCCCGCGAGCCTCGAGCTCCGAGAGCGTGCTGCGTTCAAGCGATCCGCCGTGACGGACGCACTCCACGGTGCCCTCACCGCCCGTCTGGGCGACGCCCGTCAGGCGGGCACCCTCGCAGACGTCGGGGTACGCGCCTACTACGACGGCTACACAGCATGGATCGACTCCGACGAGAGGGAGCCGCTCACCGACGTCGTCGGCGCAGAGCTCGAGGCGGCCGAGTCGGCACTTGTCCGGCTGGCGTTCTCGACGCTGGCGGCCACCGCGCCCCGCGGCTGAAGTCAGCCGGCCAGCGAACCCCGTAGCGTCCGCGGCCGAGACCGCGGGCGTGCGGAGAGCGGGAACGCACCCGAGGCGCGCACGCATCGAAGTTCAGCGGATGTGCTCCGGCTGCGCGCCCAATCCGACGAACCGCCCGGTGATCCTCGCCAGAGCGGGGTGGTCACGCAGCATCCGCAGCGGCAACGGTAACGGGGCTCCGGGCGCGTGGGTGGAGAGCAGCGGACCCTGTAGTCGTCGTTGCACCATCTGGGTGACGCGCGCGGGCCATGAACGCCGATGCTGCACACGACGGAGATCGGCGAGGCGAGGCGTGCCGCGACGCAACACGGGGGCAAGGATCCGCGCGCTCGCAACAGCATCCTGAATCGCAAGGTTTATGCCGACACCCCCAGCCGGCGACATGGCGTGAGCGGCGTCGCCGATGCAGATGAACCCGTCGACGCTCCAATGACGCAGGCGTTCCAGTCGCACGTTCAGTAGGTGCACGTCTTCGACGGTGACGGATGCGACGGCATCTGTCATTCGTGGGGAAATGACGGCGATCCGTTGCCTCATCCGGGCAACGTCATCCGCCGAGCCTTCCCAGCTTCCGGCCGGGACCACGTGCGCGATCTGGAGGAAATCGTCCCGGTCGATCGTGATGATCATTCCCGCACCCGCCTGAATGAACGGGTATACCTCGCCGGCCCGCTGGGGGAGTCGAAACCACAGCACATCCATCGCCGCCGCAACCCCGACCGGGGCCAACCCGGCCTCGGCGCGAACAACCGAGTCGCGACCAGAAGCATCGACGACGAGTCGCGCCCGGATGCTCACGTCACCGTCAGGTGAAGAACCTGTCACTCCGACGATCCGTCCGCGCTCGCTGGTCAACCCATCGACCCTTGTCGAGCGAAGGAGCCGGAAACCGGGATGCTTGGCGCACGCGCCGGCGAGCAGATCCAAGAAGTCCCACTGCGGCATGAACGTCATCATCTTGCGGCGAGTGCGCAGATGCGTGAAGTCCGCCAGCACGACCTCGGTTCCGTGCCAGCTCAAGGTCACACGCTCCATGTCTGCGTGAGGGCGGGCGAGAAACTCGTCGAGAAGACCCAGTTCGTCGAGCAGCTCCTGTGTGGACGGGTGGATCGTGTCGCCGCGGAAGTCGCGGAGGAAGTCCTCGTGCTTCTCCACGACGGTGACATCCACACCGCTCCGCAGCAGCAGCAGCGCCGTCATCATTCCGGCAGGGCCACCGCCGACGATCACGCAATCGGTCTCCGAGGTCTTGTCCATGCGAACAGAATCCCTCCCCACGTGCGACCATGCGAGGGTGGTCAATAACGCACGCGGACGACCTCGAGGACCAGCATCCGCCCGTGCACGCCTGCTGGACGCGGCCCATCGCCACTTCGACGCAGGTGACCTCGCTGAGATCTCCTCCCGGGACCTGGCCGCGGAAGTCGGGGTCAGCCACACTTTGGTCAATTATTACTTCGGGTCGCGCAACGCTTTCATCGCCGCAGCCGTCTCGCTGCGAGTAGCTCCTCATCATGTGATCGCCGCGGCGACGATGCTCGACGGCACGCTCCATCTCCCGCGCCTCGCACGCGGACTCATCGCCGTGTGGGAGCACCCGGAACATGGCCAGCTGCTCGCCGGGTTCGCCCGCCAGCTCACCGCGGGCGGCCCGCACGCACAAGCGTTGTCGTCGTACCTGCAACACACCGTTCTCGAAACGCTCACGGCAGAGTTCGGCCAAGAGCGGGCCCGGCGCATGACCACGGCGCTCGTCGGTGTGGTCTTCTCGCGCTATGTGATCAGGCTGCCGGGGATGACGGCATTGACCGCAGACCAGACCGCGACGCATCTGCTGTCGATGATGCGCTCGGCGGGGCCTTCATCGGGCCGCCCGCAGGCATAACGACGCCTGGCTCTGCTATTCGCTGAGCGGCTTCGCGAGGGCGAGGAACATCAGTCCTGCTATCGCGACGACGCTCAAAGCGACGAAGAGGCCCGCGATCTCGGCGAGTCCGCCGATGAGGAGCGGCGAAGCCAGCACTCCGACGCGGAACACCCCAGATATCAGGCCGGTGCCCGAGTCCGCGGGGAGGCCAACACGTGCGGCGAGGTGGCTACTGCGGTCGAAGAGCAGGGGGACGGCGACGCCCGCTCCGACGCCAGATATGCCCAGGCCGATGAGAAGCGGAACGGCGTTGTCGGTTGCGGCGCTGAGACTGAGACCGGCGAGAATACCGGCGGCGGTGGTGGCGCCTGCCCACCGGCTGATGGGGAGCCATCCAAATGCGTTGACCGCGTGGTCGAGGCCGAGCCGTCCTATGAGCACTCCAGCCGTTGCGAACAGTGGTCCGAGCCCGGCAAGCACGGGCCCAGCTGAGAGCTCAGTGGACAGGAGCAGTGCCGACCACTCCTGCGCAGGAATCTCGACCAGCACGGCTGCGAGGCCCGCGATGATCAGCACCGCCCACCACAGCGACCGCTTGCGGGTCTGGCCGTCGGCAGGGCTGGACGCCGGACGAGGGTGCCGAGGTTTATCGGCGTTCGCATTCACGTCTTCGGTCGGGGGCTCAGCCCGCAGCGTGCGTAGGGCAACCAGCAAGACCACGAGAAGGAGAGCGGCAACAACGCAGATGTGAGGCAGGACGGGCACGCTCGCCGCGACGAACGCGCCCACGGCTGTGGCGGCCACCGTTGCGGCTGCAAGAGATGCGTGCAGCCGTCCCATGACAGACGTGCCGTGACGGGTCCGCATCGCCGTGCCCGCCTGGTTCATCGCTGTGTCCACAAACCCGTCGAACAGCCCCAGAGCAACGAAGGCGAGGACGAGGGTCCTCAAGGTCGGGGCCGCGGCGACAGCAACAGCGGCGGCAAGAAAGGCGGTCCCCACGACGAGGAGCGCACGAACCGGCCCGCCCAACAGTCGTATCGTCCGGGTGGCGATGAGGGCGCCAGCGATTCCGCCGACCCCGATGCCTGCTAAGGCGACACCGAAGTCACCGACGGAGGCACCGGCCTGGTCAGCGAGCTGGGGGTAGCGGGGAAGAAGGCTGCCGTACACGGCGCCGTTCATTGCGAAGATCGCGGCAAGGGGCGCAAGCCGCGCGCTGCTGGCAGACAAGGACTGACTCCACTCGTCCGCACGACCTGCCCGGCACACAGCACGTTACCGGTGTCCGGTCTCGGCGGCGAGCGGGACGCCCACGTGGGTGGTTCCTCGAACCAGGTCTCCCAGATGGCATCCGAATCCGCCGCCCTGATCTACTTGACCCCGTCGTGGACATTTCGATCATCGCCGGACGTGTCAGAGGTAAGAGACACCGAAAGAAGGAGCTTCCATGAGCACCCCGCATGATTCCCTCGACGACCTGCTGAACCGGTCTGCACCAGCGCACGGCGAGACTACCGACCTGCATGCGCGGTTCTCGCTGATGGTCCGCGACGCCCAGCGCGAAGCTGCGCCGACGCGCACACCCCGGGCTTGGCGCGCTGCGGTCGGCGCGGGGCTCGGTGTGCTCCTCGTCGGCGGTGCTGGCGCCGCCTTTGCCGGCGGCATCTTCAACTGGGAGCCGTGGGCCGAAGATCCCGATATCTCCTACAGCTTCACTCTCCCCAGCGGTATCGACTGTGAAACGCGAATCCTCATCGATTCTGCGCCCGCTCAGGGCGGGAACGGCATCCCCACGCCCTCAGTCGGCGCTGAGCAGTTCCGTTCCTGGGCTCAAACGACTGACCTTTTCGCGCTGGCCGACGTCGACGCGCGACTTGCTGAGCTCGAGCAGAACGGTGGCATGCCCGCCGACATGGCTCCGATGCAGCCGGGCGAGCAGGAACTCATGGTCGTCGTCGAACCCGGGGGTGGGCTCGACGTCGTTCCCAAGACCGACGGCGGTCCATCCGCCGATGACCTCTACGCGCATGCGGTCGATCTCGCGATGACCGACGTGCTCACGTCGAAGTCCGCTGAACTCGGGTTGGACGGGACCGCCGGCAACGGCTGGAGCACGTCGCAGCAGATGTTGTGCGGCTCGGAGTGAGCAAGGAGCAGAGGCTGAAGGTCGCGCTCCTGGAGGCGTCGCCCGACCTTCTCGCGTACTTCCGACGACGGGTAGCTCCCCAGGATGCGCCAGACCTTCTCGGCGAAGTCTTGGTCACCGCGTGGCGATGCGTGAGAGATGTCCCCGTGCCGGCCGAGGAGGCTCGCATGTGGCTGTTCGGGGTGGCCCGCGGGGCGCTGCGCAACTATGAGCGAGGCGACCGTCGACGATGGGCGCTGGCCGACCGGATCCGGGATCACGCGCCCACCGCGCACGCGCCTGCCGCCGACACCGGAATCGAGATTCGAGACGCGATCTCGCGTCTGCCTTCCGACCTCGCCGAGGTCGTGGCACTCGTTCACTGGGAAGGGATGTCTCTCGCAGAGGCGGCGCAAATCGTGGGGGTGCCGGCCTCTACTGCGCGCGGACGCTACCAACGTGCGAAGGATCTGCTACGCGAAGCACTGTCGGTGAGCACCGCGCCCATATCCACTGACGCCGAGTCGTGAAACGGGTGCTCCGCCATAGTCGTGCGGAGTACCCCGTTTCGGTCACGATCCTCTTCCGGACACTCGTCGAAACCTGTCACCGTCGGGTCTCGTCTGCTTCGGGCCACGACAGCAACCCGAAAATGACCCGACATCCACGCGACAGTGCGCGAAGAGCGGTCGCGGCACCACAACGAAAGTGACGGGAACTGAGCAAGGAGCGCCCGGTGAGGGATCGTTCATTTCAACAGATCAGCACGATGGGGGCCCGCTTGGAAGAGCTGGTACTCCGCGTCGTAGTAGCGAGTCGTCCGCCCCTGGTCCGTCATCCCGAGACGCAGACAGACTCGGCGCGACGCGGCGTTCTCGACATGGGCAACCGCGATGATCCGGTCTAGTCCGGATGCGGAAGCGTGCTGCATGAGTAATTGCGCCGCTTCCGTTGCGCATCCGTGGCCCCACGAATCCGGATGGAAGTGCCAGCCGATCTCGACCTCCGTAGAAGGTTCCCGCGTTCCCGAAAGCCTGATGTGCTGCAGCATGACGGTGCCGACGAGGGTGCCTGTTGCCGTGGCCTCGACCGCCCAGTAACCCAGTACCGGGCCGCTCCGTCCGCGGAGACGATCGATCAAGGCGTGAGCCGCTTCGATGTCCTCCATGACTCTGGGCTCGTGCCCGAGGTAGCGCTGTACTTCCCACCGGGAATACAGGTCGAACACGAAGGCAGCGTCCCCGGCAATCCAGGGCCGCAGGCGGACGCTGCTCCCGGTCAAATTCGGCACCCTCTGAGCCTATTCATCTGCTCGTTGGAGAGCCGTCTCGATAGGTGGTCCACCGCATCGCTGTCGCGAAACACCTGTAAATTCCGCGGACAGATGTCTCAACACGCCGGCTTTGACGCGGCAAATGTCCCGGTGGCAACGCAGAGATTCCGAGGACACATGTCCCAAACGTGCATTCGCGGCATCTCTCACTGAAAATCCGGCGGCCGTCGCCACCGGCTCGAGGTAGCGCGGGAAATTCTAGAGCGCCGGCAAGTGAGTTAAGCGTCCCGGGCCGGGGCGGCCGCCGGGATAGGACTTGGAGTGGTTGCAGCCCAATTGGCGAGCATCTGCAGTCGGTCGTGGGATGCCGACCCGGGTTTGGCGGAGAACACTAGCATCTGCAGCCCGCGGTCAGAGGCGAGATCCATGCTTTGGAACGTGAGATCGAGGTCGCCCACGATCGGGTGGTGAATACTCTTGGTGCCGGTGCGGTGTTCTTTGACGTCGTGGGCGCCCCAGAGTGTGCGGAATAGGTCGCTGCGGGTGGAGAGTTCGCCGACGAGGTCGCTGAGCTGCCGGTCGTAGGGTGACCGGCCTGCTTCGGCGCGGAGGATCGCGACGATCTGGCGGGTGTTGGCTTCCCAGTCCTGGTAGAAGTCCTGAGCTCTCCGGTCGAGGAACAGAAACCGGGCGGCGTTGACTGGGGGCCTGACGTCGTCGAACATCTCGGAGAACAGTGCGCGTCCGAGCCGGTTAGTGGCAACAGCATCGAGTCGGCCGTTCTGGATGAACACCGGCACGGTCGACATGGCATCAATGGTCTGCTGCATGCCCGCCGTCAGCTGCGTCTTCCGAGTGGTGGCTCGGCGCCGTTGCGGATGGGCGCCGGCGTTGGCGGTGCGGATCAGGTCATACAGGTGGGCGTGCTCGGCGTCGTTGAGCTGCAGGGCGCGGCTGATCCCGTAGATGACAGCTTCGGAGACACCGGATGCGTTGCCGCGTTCGAGGCGCTTGTAGTATTCGGCGCTCATGCCTGCCAGCAGCGCGACCTCTTCGCGGCGGAGGCCTGGGACGCGGCGTCGGCCACCAAAGTCGGGTAACCCGGCCTGGATGGGGGTGAGTTTCGCTCGCCTCGAGGTGAGGAACTCGCCGATGTCGTCGTGGGTGTCCATTTCACCGACGGTACGCCGATCACCGGCGTGGTGAGGGTCTCTGATGGGGCACCTATAGGTGGGGCCACGCTAAAGCTCGGCGAACCGCGTTGACTCGAACCATCAGCCACCCGCACGGGTCGGCGAACGACTTCGAGAAGGGCAACATCATGGCCACCAACGTTTGGTTCATCACCGGAGCGGGCCGCGGCCTCGGCATCGACATCGCACAGTCCGCCCTCGCCGCCGGTCACTCCGTGGTCGCCACCGGCCGTAACGCCGCCCAGGTGGAGACCGCGATCGGCGCGCACAAGAACCTGCTCACCGTCGCGTTGGACATCACCGTCCCGGACGCCGCCGAGAAAGCCGCCGCCGCCGCGGTAGAGCGGTTCGGTCGCATCGACGTGCTGGTCAACAACGCCGGCAACTTCTACGCGGGGTACTTCGAGAACGCCAGCCCGGCCCAGGTGCGCGCGCAGATGGAGACCAATTTCTTCGGGCCCCTGAACGTTTCCCGCGCCATCCTCCCCGTGATGCGGAAGCAGCGCTCGGGCCAGGTCATCACGATCACGTCCGCCGCCGGCCTCATGGGCCAGGAGTTCGTCGCCGCGTACGCCGCGTCGAAGTTCGCCCTTGAGGGCTGGATGGAATCCCTGCGGTTCGATCTCGAGCCGTACGGGATCAAGACGATGATCGTCGAGCCCGGGTTCTTCCGCACCGAGCTGCTCGTGGAGGGGTCCTCAACAATCTGGCCCGAGCTAAATGTAGAAGATTACGCCGACCGCACCGCGCAGACCATTGAGGTGTGGAGGGGCATGAACGGCCTGCAGGGCGGTGACCCCCGCAAGCTCGGCCAGGCCCTCGTGACACTCTCCGACTCGGACGAGCTGCCGCTGCGGTTCCTCGCCGGCGCCGATGTGATCGGCGGTCTCGAGCAGAAGATCGCCACCCTGCAGGCGCAGATCGCTGCGCACCGCGACCTGTCCTCCTCGCTCGCCTTCGACGCCTGAGCCGACCCGCCCGATCCCCCCTCGAACCCTCTACGAACGGAAACGCGCAACGAGTGCTACGGATGCCGCTGCGGGAACGCCTGTCGCGACGTATGTGGCGGCTGTAACGGAACCCTCGATTGTGCCTCAGTCCATCGGCTGGGCTGATCCACCGAGGATGCCCCGGCCCTGCTGCGGAGGCCAGGGCATCCTTCTGTTCCGGGCGTGGCGGCACGGATGCTGCAGCGCTGGGTTAGTTGCGTGCGTCCAGGGTGTCTCGGACTACTGGCATGGCGGAGAAGATTCGTGGCCATCCCGCAAAGAAGGCGAGGTGGTTCAACGTCTCGGCGACTTCTTGTTCGGTGAGGCCGTTGTCGACCGCCCGGTTCAGGTGGAACGGGATCTGCTGCACTTGTCCAGAGCTGATCAGAGCGACAACCGTTATGAGGCTTCGGTCCCGGGGGGCGAGGTCGGGACGCAGCCACAGATCTTGGAAAAGGACATCGGTTGTGTTCGCCACGACCCCGGGCGCGGTCGCACCGAAGTCCGATTCCACTTGATCTGCCCGTGCTGCCTCGGCGGTTTCGTCGAGTGGAAGTAGCTCCGGATCGAGTTCGGGGAGCTCGTCGGCTGAGACGCCGCGCCGATCGTAGACGGCCGCTAGCACTGGGACGGCGGTCATGGCGTTCTGCCATCCGCTGTAAAACGCCAGATGAGTCACCGCCTCGGACAACTCGGCCGGCCGCACGCCGTCCTCAAGCGCTCGTTCCACGTAGCGGTCGAGGTCGGTCTCCTGACCTGATGCGACGAGTTGCGCGACGGTGACCAGGCTGCGATCGCGAGCAGAGAGTTCTTCTCGCTGCCAGAGGGCCTGAACAACTTCTGCGTCGTACGCCGCAAGGGCGGGCGACACCGCGGAGAGATCAGCTTCGACGGATCCGGAAGGGGTGCTATTGCTTTCAGGCTGCTGTGTGGCGGTGCAGCCACTGAGGACGAGGGCGGCGGCGAGAGCGGCGCTGGCGAGGTAAGCCGGGTGAGCGGATCGACGTGTCATGGTGTTCCTTTCGCGGGGAGAGTGACGCGGGGTGTCTTCGTGGGTCACGGCGTGCCTGCGTACTCTTCGTCGGTGACAAGGTCCCCCCATTCGGCGTTCACGCCGTCCACCACGCCGGTGAGGGGGATGTGGGTCATCGAGGTGGAGTCGGTGGCTCCGTGCCAGTGTTCGACTCCCGGTGGCGTCCAGATGACGTCGCCGGCATGAATCACTGCACGCGCTTCACCACGGGGTTGGATCCAACCCTCACCCTCAGTAACGATGAGCGTTTGACCCGCAGGGTGAGAGTGCCAGGCGGAACGAGCTCCGGCTTCGAAAGCCACCTCGCCTGTGCTCGCGGGAATGGAATCCGACGCTTCGGACCAGGGAGTGACGGTGACGGTGCCGGTGAAGATCTCTGCCGGCCCGGGGGCAGGTGGGCGGTCGCTGCTGGGGGAGATGGTCATCGATTCGGCCGGCGTCGACGCAGCGCGCGTCGCGGCTTGCGTGGGTGTGTTAGTCGCCATGGTCGAGCAACCAGCGAAGGCCAACGAGCCGCCGATCACGGCAGCAAGAACGGCTAAGGGGCGTAGCCACGGGCGGGAGGTAGCAGTGCTGTCGGTCATGTCGGCTCCAATGGGTCGTTGTGATCGGACGAATCATGCTGCCTAGCCACTCAACCTCTCTTCGTGCCGGTAAAGGAGTCCCTAACGTGGGGTGTACCGACGGGGTACCCCTCAGACAGTCGACCAAGGAAGTCACGACCGCGCTTGATTGAGCGCGTCGGGGTTATCGCGGCTGGCAGCCATTCTCGGGTGCGGTGGCTGTGCTCGAGACTGTCGGGTGCGATGGCGCCCCCTTCTGCAGGTGGGGACCCACCCGGGGTCCACGGCGTTGGAGATAAGTCCGGGTGGAGGCGTGCGATGGCTGCGGCGAGGGTGCTGACGTAGGGCGTGCTGTCGATGTACGACCCAGCGTTGGTCAGCGGCCGACGGTATCGGCGCGATTGATGGCGATGTTGAAGTCGAAGGTGCCGAAGGTGCCGACGATCTGAATCAACAGGTGCGCACACATTTCCGGGCCGAGGGATGCCCGGACCTCGCCGAGGCGGTCCGCCGACCCGAGGTCGTGGAGGAATGATCGGACGGTGTTCTTGGCTTCAGCGTCGTTGCCGGTGACGAGTACGACGTGGTCTCCGGGAACGCGGCTCGGATCAACCTTGAGCGCTGCTGCCATCGTGTTCAACGATTCACCACGTGCACGTCCGGGTGGGCGAGTTGGATCTCGTCGGCGAGGCTGCGCTCTTCCAGCCCGGCCATGCCGGCGGTTAGGCCCTCACAGCGGTTGAGCGGCAGTGCAGTGTCGAAGGGGCGCCGTGCCCTAGCGTGCGAGCGCGCCGGTGCGGGTGATCGCCCAGGTGAGGAGGGCGAATGCGACGACGACGATTGCGGCGATCATGACGGGGATCCAACCGCCGAGCTGCCAGAACGTCCCGGCGAGGGCGGAGCCGAGGGCCCCGCCGATGAAGTTGCCGCCGACGAACGCGGTATTGAGACGGCTGCGGGCGGCGGGGTCGATGGACACCATCCGGGTTTGGGCAAGGATTTGCACCGTCTGCAGGCCGACGCCGAAGATGACGGCGCCAACCAGGAGCACGATGATCGACGTGGATCCGAAGGCGGCGATGACGAGTCCGGTGGCAGTGACGGCTAATCCGAGCCCCATTGCGGGGATGAATAGGCCTCGGTCGAAGAGCACGCCGACGCGTTGCGCGGCGAGGGCGCCGACGACACCGACGAGGCTGACCGCGCCGATGAGCGAAACGGAGTAGTTGAAGGGTGGGGCGGAGAGCAGGAAAGTCATCCCGGTCCAGAACATGGTGAACACTGCCATCGCGCTGGCGCCGATCAGCATGGTGACCTGCACGGTCCGGTTGCTGGTGATAGTGCGGAACACGGAGCCCAGAAGCTGCCCGTAGGGCACCTTTCCGCGGGGCTGGAGGGTGGGGATGCGGGGGCCGAGGATGGCAGCGAGGGCGACCATGATGACTGCGGCCATGAGGAACACGGCACGCCACCCGAAGTGCTCGGCGACGAGGCCGCTGAGAGCGCGAGCGATAAGGAGGCCGATCATGATGCCGGCAGCGACGGTGCCGAGGACTCGTCCGCGTTGGTCGTCACGGGCGAGGTCGCCGGCGAGCGGGATGAGGAATTGTCCCGCGACGGCGCTGAACCCGATTAACCCGAGGGTGGCGAGCAGCACCGGGTAGGTGGGGGCGGCGGCGGTGGCGAGCAGGAACACGGCGGTGAGCAGCATGAGCGCGGGGATGAACCACTTCCGATTCACCCTGTCGCCGAGGGGTAGAAGGAGGAACACGCCGATGGCGTAGCCGATCTGGGTGACGGTGACGATGAGTCCGGTGGATCCGGTGGGGACGGTGAAGTCTTCGCCGATGATGCCGAGGAGGGGTTGTGCCCAGTAGAGGTTTCCGACCGCAGCGCTGGCGGCGATGGCGAACAGGAGGGTGAGCCCGCGGCTCATCCCCGGCGCCCGGGTGCGGGTGGGTGCAGTGGTCATGGGGATGGCGTCTCTCTTTCGTGGCCGGACGGTCGGTTGCGCGTGAGGATGCGTCGGCGGGTGGCAGGTCAGTGGTCGGCGGCACGAGGAGTGTGCGGAGCGGGCCGAGGATGATGTGAGTTAGGGGCGCAAGAGTGCGGGCCGCCCGGATTCAGCGGCCTTCGTATTCGTCGTCGGTGATCTGCTCGCCCCACCAGGAGGCGTGATCGGCGCCGTCGTCGGCTTCCAGGAGCACGAGGTGTTCCATGAACACACCCGGTGCTGCGGCGTGCCAGTGCTGCTGACCCGGGGGCGTGTACAGGGTCTGGCCCGGGTGCACCTCGATGATGTTGCCGTCCCGGTCGCCGAACCGTGCGATGCCGTCGGTGACGTGCAGGTATTGGCCGCGGGCGTGGGAGTGCCATGCGGTACGGGCACCAGGCTGGAACCGGACCTTCGCCATGGTGGCTCGCTGCTCCGGTCCATGCGGGGCGGCGAGGACGTCGAGCCAGACCCCGCCGGGGAACTGTGCTTCGGGGTTCAGGATGGTTTCGCGCTGGGGTTCGATGATCATGGTCGTGTCTCCTTAGTCGGTGAGAATTTTCTGGGCGAGGGTGAGGGCGGACACCGCGCGGGGCCAGCCGGCGTAGAACGCGACATGGGTGATGGCCTCGATGATCTCGTCCTTCGTCAGACCGTTCTCGATCCCCATCGGGATGTGCGCGCTGAGCTGCTCGGTGTTGCCGGCGGAGACGAGGCTGCTGATCGTGACCAGGCTGCGGTCGCGCTTGGACATGTCGGGGCGGGACCACACCTGCCCGAAGAGCACATCGTCGGTGAGGGACACGAAGGTCGGGGCGAAGTCGCCCATCATCTTCTGCATCGGGGTCTGTTCGGCATCGGTCATTGCCAGTCCTTCTCTCTTCATGAGGTGGCCAGTCGCGGACGCTGGAGGCAAGCCTTCGAGGCTCAGTTCTCTCTGTACTTCCAGTGACAGTCATTATCCAACGTTGACGTTGGACTCCAATGTAGTACCGTTAGGAAAAGAAAGCAACGCCAACGTTGGAAGTGGGAGTCGGTATGGCTTGGGATGTGGAGGGCACGAAGCGGAAGATCATTGACGCGGCGACCCGGGAGTTCACGGAGCGTGGGCCTGATGGGACCACGATGGAGCGGATCGCGAAGCTCGCGGGGGTGAACAAAGAGCGCGTCTACAACTACTTCGGCAGTAAGCCGGAGCTTTTCGAGTTCGTGCTGCGCGAGAAGCTCGCTGTTCTCGCTGAGACGATCCCCGTGGACTCGTTTACGCCGGATGGGATCGGGACGTATGCCGGGCAGTTGTTTGACTACAACAGCGAGCACCCTGAGCTGGTCCGCTTGGTGCTGTGGGAAGCGCTCTCGTTCACCTCCGTGGTTCCCGAGGAGCAGCTGCGGCGTGACTACTACGCGCAGAAAGTCGGCTCTCTCGGTGGTGCGCAGGCGGCGGGGACTCTCGCGGGGAGTCTTCCCCCGGATCACCTGAACTTCCTGCTCCTGGCCCTCGCTGGATACTGGTCCGTCGTGCCGCAGGTGGCGCGGATGATGACGGGGGACAGTAACCCAACAGAGCTCGAGCGGCGCAGGTCGAGTGTTGTTGAGGCTGCTCGCCGGCTCGTCGTGATGCAAGAACCTTTGGCGACCGGTCACCCGTGATCTCGTTGGGAGAAGGAGCGCCGTGGAGGGTTTAGAGCTGGTCGTCCTGTTAGGAGCGACCATCCTTATCGGTGCGCTCGTGGCGCCCCGGATTCGCGTGGCCACTCCGCTCTTGCTGGTCGTGTTCGGGCTGCTGCTGGGCTGCATCCCTGCGCTCGGTGCGGTCGAACTGCCGCCCGAGACCGTGCTGCTGTTGTTCCTGCCAGTGCTGCTGTTTTGGGAGAGCCTGACGAGCTCCCTGCGGTCGATCCGCCGGGATTTCCGAGGCGTCGCGCTGATGAGCACCCTGCTCGTGGTGGCCTCCGCGTTCGCTGTCGCGGGAGTCGCGCACCTGATGGGGCTGGCCTGGGGCGCTGCACTTATCCTGGGCGCCGCGGTGGCCCCACCCGACGCAACAGCTGTCTCCGCGCTCGGCAGAATGCTGCCCCGACGCAACTTCATGCTCCTCAAAGCGGAAAGCCTCACCAACGACGGCACCGCACTGGTGATCTATTCGATTGCCGTCGGCACCGCAGTGGGCGGCAACTACACCCCGCTGAACATCACCGGCCTCGTCCTGCTGTCCTACCTCGGCGGCATCGCTGCCGGCGCCGCTGTTGCCGGGATCGCGTTTGTCGTGATGCGGCGGATACGTGATGCCCTACTGATTAACGTGTGTCTGCTCCTCGCCCCATTTGCGGCGTTCCTTCTCGCAGAATCGGTTGGCGCGTCCGGGGTGCTCGCCGTTGTCGTGGCGGGACTCATCATCTCTTTCAGCGTCGCTCGCATCAGCACCGCCGGGTCGCGGCGCCAAACCGAAGCCGCCTGGCCTCTCGGGACCTTCCTTCTCAACGGCGCCCTCTTCGTTCTGATCGGCCTCCAAGTGCCGCACCTGCTCGCAGAGATCAGTGCCGACAGGATCGGATGGCTGGTCCTCATGAGCGTCGCTGCCTGGCTGGTCTTGATCGCTGTGCGATTCCTTTTTCAGAACGCGGCGATTGCCGGCATCCGGTTACTGGAATGGCGATCTTCTCGGCGCACCAACTTCATCTCGTATCGAGCCCGAATCGTCAGCGCATTCAGCGGCTTCCGAGGAGCCGTGTCCCTCGCCATCGCCTTGTCGGTTCCCATGACGGTCGCATCTGGAGACCCGTTTCCCGACCGCAACGACATCATTGTCGTCACGGCGGGCGTCATCATCCTCACCTTGCTCGTGCAAGGCCCGCTGCTCCCCGCCGTCGTGAAATGGGCACGCTTCCCCGCAGACACCTCAGCCGGCGAGGAGTTACGCCTCGCCGAACATGTCCTCCGTCACGCCGCCCGGGATGCGCTTGCTGATGTTGTCGAAGAGCATCACATCGATGACGCCGATCGCGATCGCCTCGCCCGCGACTACATCCACGACGACGGCGACCAGTGGACAGCGCTGCATGGTGCGGACCCAGAGGACACCGCCGGAGAACTACCCGTGGCCCCCACGCGTGAGGATCGCACGAGCCGGTACGCGGCGGCCGGACTCACGCTCATCGACCGCCAGCGCGAAGCGCTTGTCCGATTGCGCCGAGAAGGAACAATCGATGACACAGTCTCTCGCACTCTCCAGAACCGACTCGACGTAGAAGAGATCCGACTCACTAGCGGTGACCCACACCAGTCGTAAGCACGCGCGGGTCATCTGGACAAGCCAGCCAGCAGCGTCGTTTCAGGGCGGATGAGGACCTGCGCACACTTGCGCCCCGGTTTGTTGGCCTCCTCCGGCATGGTGCTGTCGGACTTTGACGCCGCGATAAGCCGCCGTGGCGCGTCAGATGTAGGCGAGGAATCGTCCGGCGAAAATGACGCCCGTCCACGCGGTCAACGACACGCCTCCGGCAATGCGCGCCGCAACGGGCGTCGCATCAGCGTCCGTCCATTCGTGGACGCGGCGGTACACGCCGCGGTGAAACACCAGGACGTTCAGGCCGGCGACGAGCAGGAGACCGAACTTCCAGGGTGCGGCGTCGGACCCGGCGACCACGGTTGATTGCGCGCTGAGCAGCGCAACACCCGTGATGAGGGAGATGACGAGGCCGATGTGGGAGACGGGCAGCAGGTAGCGAGCGGCTGTTGTTACGGGCACGGTGCGGCGCCCGACACCCAGCAGTCGAAGGTCGAAGACGAAGGCCGGCCCGACGAGGACAGCGATCCCGAGGATGTGGACGCTTTCGAGTGTGGGGTACAGGAATGGGGTGCCCCGCACCGCTTCGCCGAGCGCTGAGCTCTGCAGCCAGCTCAGTAACGCTTCCAGCCAGGCTGGCATTGTCCGCTCTCAGCTCTGCCGCGTGCGGCGGCGAAGGTAGAGGAAGCCGACGACGACGGCTGCGACGACGATGGCCCCGAACACCGTCCAGACAACCCATGTGCCGGCGCCTGCGTCTTCGGAGGAGGCTTGTGCGTCTGCCGAGGGTGCTTGGGTTTCGAGGGGGTCTGCCGCCGTGGAGGTTGTCGACGGGGCCGGCGTGGTCGCCTCGCCGGATGGCGCGGCCTCGTTGGGTAGCGGTGCGCGGACCGGGAGTGTGTTGCCGAGCACTTGGTTGACCGGCACGGAGTTCTCCCCGTACCAGAACACGACGGGGCGGAACAGGCCGTCGTCGGTGCGGTTGATGTAGCCGACGGCGTGGAAGCGCTCCTCGGTGGCGAGCGGACGGTCCAGGCCCCACCGGCCGGACCATGCCGGGGGTGCGATGATGACCTCTAGGCCGTCGTGGGGTCCGTCATACGAGAGCGCGGATGCGACCCGGATGCTGTCCTCCGGTCCTTGCAGTTCCTCGGGAATCGCCAGCTCGGGGGTATCAGCGGGGAGTTCGATATCCAGGGTCACATCGAAGTACGAGTGCGGTTCACCCCAGCTGCCGTCGGAGGAGACCGTGCCCGAGAGATAGATGAGGTGGTCGGTGTCGAAGCCGTCCCAGCCGTGGTGCGCGGCGGCCGGCGATGCCGGAATCAGCACGATCGCTGCGATGGCCGCCGCGGTCAGTGCGACGCCGAGGCGTGGTGTGAGGCGGCGCTCGGTGGTGGTGGTGTGTTTCATCGTCAGCCCTCTCTGCGTGAGTTGATCTGAATCAAAGAGGGGGGTCGCGTCGCGAACGCCGACCCGGCGTCTCCGCGGTGGGGGTTCGCGGAGACGCCGAGTCTTCTGGGAGGTGGGTCAGGGGCGGATGAGCACCTTGAGGGCTTCGCGGGAATCCATCAGCCGGTAGGCCTCGGCGATGTCCTCGAGGGGCAGTTCGCGGTCAAAGACCCGGCCGGGGTTGATGGTGCCGTCGATGACCTGAGGGATGGCGGCTTCGAGGTAGGCGCGGACGGTCGCAGGTCCGCCGGTGAGGGTAGCGTTCTTGCCGAACAGGGACGCGAACCCGACCGGGGCGTCCTCGTACTGCGGGACGCCGACGCGGGAAATCACCCCGCCGGGGCGGACGATCCCGTAGGCCTGCTCATAGGCGGGCATGTGGCCGACGGCTTCGAGGACGACGTGCGCGCCCTCACCGCCGGTCAGCTCGAGAACCTTCGCAACACCCTCCTCGCCGCGCTCAGCGACGACGTGGGTGGCACCGAACTCTCGACCCAGGTCGGTGCGGTCGGTGTGACGACCCATCAAGATGATGGTCTCGGCGCCGAGCTGCTTCGCGGCCAGCACGGCGGACAGGCCGACAGCGCCGTCGCCGATCACGGCGACGGTCTTGCCGGCCTCGACACCACCGCGGATCGCTGCGTGATACCCGGTCAGGTACACGTCGGACAGGGTCAGCAGGGACGGCATGAGAGCTTCGTCGGTGTCGGCGGGGATCGCGACAGCGGTGCCGTCGGCGAAGGGGATGCGGAGCTTCTCTGCCTGGGTGGCGGAGGGGGCGGCGTCGAAGAACCCGCCGTGCACGCATGATGTCGTGATCCCGTCGCGGCAGTAGGCGCAGGTCCCATCGGACCAGGCGAACGGCACGATGACGGTGTCCCCGATCGCGAGGGTGGTGACCTCGGCGCCGATCTGCTCGATCACGCCGATGGCTTCGTGTCCCATATGGCGGCCTTCGGGGGTGTCGCCGAGGTCGTGATAGGGGTGCAGGTCGGAGCCGCAGACGCAGGCGTAGGTGACGCGGATGATCGCGTCGGTGGGGGCTTCGATGGTGGGTTCGGGGACGTCGACGACGCGGACGTCGCCGGCGGCGTACATGAGTGTTGCGCGCATGAGGGTGTCTCTTTCTGTGTGGGGTTAGTTGGTGAGGGGGACGGTGAGGAGCCGGTCGTCTCCGTCGCGGGGGCCGTCGCCGTAGCCGTCGGTATTACTGGTGAGGAACCAGAGCGTTCCGTCGGGGGCTTCGGTGACGTGGCGGATCCGCCCGTAGGTGCCGGTGTAGTAGTCCGCGGATGTGCTGGGGTCGGCGACCGGGACCGCGCGGAGGGTCTGCCCGCGGAGGTTGGCGATGAAGACGGTCCCGCCGATCACGGCGATCCCGCTGGGGCTGGCCTGGTCGGGGGTCCACTGCTGGACCGGGTCGGTGAAGTCCGGGGTTCCGCCGATGCCTTCCACGACGGGCCACCCGTAGTTGCCGCCGGGGGTGATGATGTTCAGTTCGTCCCAGGTGTTCTGACCGAACTCGGCAGCGAACAGGGTGCCGTCGTCTGCCCAGGCGATACCTTGCGGGTTGCGGTGCCCATAGCTGTACACGAGCGAACCGGGGAACGGGTTATCGTCCGGCGCGGCACCATCCGGGGTCATGCGGAGGATCTTTCCGGCGAGGCTGTCCAAGTTCTGGGCGTTGTCTCGGCCGCCGGCGTCACCCGCGGTGGCGTACAGCATCCCGTCGGGGCCGAACGCGATCCGCCCGCCGTCGTGGTAGCTCGCCGCGGGAATGCCGTCCAGGATCGTCTCCGGTGCGCCCAGGTTTAGGGAACCGGGCGCTCCGGTGAGGGCAAACCGTTGAATACGGTTCCCGTCGGGGCCGGTGGAGTACGCGTACAGGCGCTGCTGGTCATCGACCGCGATTCCGAGGAGCCCGGATTCTCCCTGCTGGAGGACATCGGCGAGGGTGCCAACCACACGGGTGGTGTCACCGACGAGTTCGAGGATGTTGCCGGTGTTCCGTTCACTGACAACTGCCGTGTCTCCGGTGAACGCGATCGACCAGGGTGTCACCAGCCCACTGGCGAGCACCGTCGGATCACCCTGCGGAGTCACGGCGACTGCGGGGGTTCCGGTAACAGTGGCAGTCGGGGCAGGCGCCATTGTTGGTGAGGTGGGGGTGGGCTGCGCCTGCGGGGTGGGAGCACAGCCCGCAACTAGAAGACCTGTGGCGGCGAGAGTTGCAAGGGTGATGGCGAGCAAACGGGAGCGGTGTTTCGTCATGGGGTGGGTCTCCGAGTTCTGTCCTGAAGGCGCGGGGCGTCTGTCAGCTGTCGAGTGTGTCGGCGTAGCGGCGGAACTCTCCCCGCTCGGTGTGCATCTCCCACAACAGGGCGGCGAGGACGTCGGGGTCGTGGGTGGCATCGCCCGGAGTGATCCCTCGCGGGATGATCAGCTGCCCGATATGGATGCCCTCGGGCTCGAGGGTGTCGTGCAGCATCTGCCCGTACGCGCTCTGCCCGGCGAACGCGATCGACGTGCCCGCATACGACGCGTTGGGTTGGACGGCGCTACCGCCGTTGACGAACAGGATGCTCCCGGTCCCCAAGAACCGCATCCCCTGCAGCACCTGATGGGCGGCGGCGACAGGGCCGTAGAGGGAGAACTCCGCCGCGCCGATGAGGTCCTCCGGGGTTGTCTCCAGGACGGGGCGGAGGAACTCTTTCTGCGGCAGCGGGTTGTAGGTGAGGACCTCGATCGGCCCGAGCTCCTGGCCGGCACGATCGAGCACTTCCCGGATGCTGGCGGTGTCGCGGACGTTCGCGGTGTACCCGCGGGCGGTGATTCCGGTCTGGGTGAGTTCCGCGGCGAGGGCGTTGAGGCGGTCCTGGTTGCGGGCGATGAGGGCGATGCTGTGGCCATCGCTGCCGAAGCGGCGGGCGATCGCTGCGCCGAGGCCGGGGCCGGCGCCGATGATGGCGGTGGTGGTCATGTTGGTGACTCCGTTCTGTTGCGTCGTGCGCGGTTCAGTCGGCGAGGGTGATGGTCACGGGGCCGCCTTCGAGCAGCGAGAGCTGTTCTGCGGTGGCGGCGTAGGTGCCGACGTGCAGGGTGGCGTCGGAGTATCCGACACCGGTGGTGTCGTAGTAGAACGCCACATTTCCCCAGGGGGCGTAGTAGATGAGGTCGCCGTCCTCCGGGTCTGACCCGGGTGAGCCGGCGTAGTTCAACTCACGGGGCAGGTACGCGATCTTCTCTGTACCGGCGAACTCCTCCACCGTCAGCTCCAGCGGGAGCAGGGAGAGGAAATCTCGCACCGCAGGGGTGTCGTCGCCGATGGTCACGTCAACGGAGGTGCGATCGGAGGTGAACCGGACCACCGTGCCGGCAACCTGCTCCGGTGCATCCTCGACAGGGGCGCTTGTCGAGGCGGTTGGTGCAGGGGGCGTGGAGGGCGTCGCGGTGGCGGTGGGGGTTCGTGTGCTGCCCGGCGAGGTCGCGGGAGTCGACGCGCACGCCGTGATTGCTCCGATGAGCAGGACGGCCGCGGCGAACAGGAGCGGTCGGTGTGTCATGGGAAGGTACTCCGTTCGTGTTCGGGTTGCGGCCGGCGTTTGCTTGCTGACTCCACGCATGTGTGGCGGCCTTTCAGCGGGTGAGGTGGGACGAAGGGTGGGTCGACCCGGCGGTCGCGGATGGGGTGTGGCGGCGGGCGAGGAACAGGTAGGAGGCGGCGGCAAGGAGGACGGCGACGGTGGTGACCACTCCGAGGGGCAAAATGCTGAGCGCACCGGCCACCCCGACCAGGGGTGCGGCGATCCCGCCGAAACCGAACCGGACCATGCCCAGCAGAGACGAGGCGGTGCCGGCTATCTGCGGGTATTCGACGAGGGCGAGGGTGGTAGCGGGAGGGGAAGAGATCGCGACACCACCGGCGAGGAGGAACAGGGAGACGATCACCACCCAGAGAGGCATCACGGTGAGCCCGGATGCGAGCAGTCCGAGGGCGCCGATACCGGCGACCAGGATGCCGGTGGTGAGGGTGCCGGGGATGCTCCACTTCTCCGCGGCGCGGCCGGCGAGGTACCCGAAGGTCATGAACCCGGCGGAGTTCAGCCCGAAGGCGAGGGCGTACCCGAGAGGGGTGAGCCCATAGATGTCCTGCAGCACGAATGTCGACCCGGCGAGGTAGGCGAACAGCGCGGCGTAAAGGAAGCCCTGGTTCAGGACCGCGCCGACGAACACGCGGTCGGAGAGCAGGGTGCGGAAGTCGTGCAGCGTGTGTGTGAGACCGCCGGTTGTGCGGTGATCGGCGGGGAGGGTTTCACGGAACAGCAGCAGGGTGATGATCAGGATTCCGGCGCCGATGGCGGCGAGGAAGGCGAACAGTCCCCGCCAGTCAGTGAACGTGTTCAACACCCCGCCCAGCAGCGGGCCGATGATCGCGGCGCATCCGCCCACGACGGTGAGGCGCCCGTAGAACCGGATCAGCGCACCGCCGGTGTAGATGTCACGCCCGGCGGCTTGGGAGATGACGATACCGACGCCGCCGGCCAGTCCCTGCACGAACCGGGCCGCGATAAGCAGTTCCATGCTGGGGCTGATCGCGCACAGCGCGGAGGTGAGGATGTAGGCAATGATCCCGATAAGGAGGATCCCGCGCCGCCCGAACCGGTCGGAGAGAGGTCCAGCGATCAGCTGCCCCGCAGCGAGCCCGATCAGGCACGCGGTGACTGTCAGTTGCGCCACCGAGGTGATCGCGCCGAGGTCGGTAGTCAGGGCGGGAAGCGCGGGCAGGTAGAGGTCCATCGAGATCGGGCCAAACACGGTCAGCAGCAAAAGCAGGGTGGGAAGGATCCGGCTGAACCCGGGCCGCGACGGATCGATCTGGTCGGTCATGTCACCCAGCCTCATCTTCTCCCTTGCTGTGTGGGAGTCCCTGACGAGGGGTGTACCGACAGGGGACCCTTCAAGCGTGCGCTGGTTGCGTGGATGAGAAAAGGTGGATCACCAACCGCTAACTGGACCAGCAGGAGGATGGGTGTGCGTGTTCACGTGACGTTGTCGGTAGGAATCGAATTCGATGCCGAGCTGTATCCGAACCCGGTCGCCGCCGACTTTGCCGCCCGGCTCCCGCTGACAGGGACGTTCGCCGATTTGAACCGGGTTGAGAAGGTCGCGACGCTGGACCGGCCGTTGCGGGTTCGCGGGGTGCCGGAGCGGGACTCCCCAGAGCCGGGTGAGATCGGCTATTACGCACCCTCGCAGTCGCTCGTCCTCTACTACGGGCACGTAGGCCCCTGGCCGGGACTGGTCCGGATCGGCCGGTTCGACCTTGACGCGGACACGTTGAGGGTTCTGCCCGACGGGTTCACCGCCCGTGTCACCCGGCTCGACAGCGGCGGCTGATGGCGCTGATCTTCGTCACCGGCGCGTCCGTCGGTCTGGGACCGCCGCCGCCCTCTCCGCTGACGGCCACGACGTGGTTGTGCATTCGCGGACTGCGGCGCGCATACCGCCCGGACGCTGGTACGGGACGGTGACCGGTGACCTCACTGACCCGGTGCAGACCGTTCGCGCCGGTCACGCGGCGAACAAGCACGGCCGGTTCGACGCGGTCATCCACAACGCCGGCGCCCTTCACCCACCCGACGCCGTGCGCGTCAACACGATCGCCTCGTACCTGCTCACTGCTGTGATGGCAAAGCCCGGCAGGTTGGTCTACGTGAGCAGTTCGATGCACCGGGGCGGGTCCACGGACCTGACGCGGCTGACCTCCGAGGCCGGGTCCTACAGTGACAGCAAACTGTGGGTCACCGCGCTCAACGCCGCGATCGCCACACGGTGGCCCGGGACGAGCAGCCATGCGGTGGACCCAGGCTGGGTGCCCACCAGGATGGGCGGCGCGGGTGCGCCCGATGACCTCACCGAAGGACACCGCACCCAGAGGTGGCTCGCCACCACACCCGAGATCACCGCGTCCACCGGCGGGTATTGGCACCACCATCACACGCAGACCACCGCCCGCGCAGTGCAGGACACCGAATTTCAGAGCAGCCTTCTCGCAGTCCTCGAGGATCTCACCAGGGTCCCACTGCCTTGACCGAAACCTACTTTCCGCCGAAAACCGCGATGGGGTGTGTGGATGGGTGCACTGACAGGGCATCCCTCTTCGCGGGTTCCTCGACCTAGCCTGAGGGTATGGACAATCGAGTGGAGGTTCGCGAGTTCCTCATGACCCGCCGTGCACGGGTGTCACCGGACGCCGCCGGGATCCCCGCCGGGTCAAACCGGCGGGTGGACGGGCTACGGCGCAGCGAGGTGGCGGCCCTCGCCGGGGTGAGCGTGGAGTACTACGCGAAGCTGGAACGCGGAGCCATCGCGGGCGCCTCCGGCGCGGTGCTGGACGCGGTCTCGCGGGCGTTGCAGCTGTCCGACGCGGAACACGCGCACCTGCTTGATCTGGCGCGCAACGCGGATGGGATCCCGTCCTCGGGCCGTCACCGCCGACGCAGCAGCAAGCCCGGACCTCCCCGGGCGAGCCTGGAATGGGCGCTCGCCTCGATCACCGACGCCGTCGCGGTGGTCCGGGACCAGCGGCAGAACCTGGTCGCGTTCAACGACCTCGGAAAGGCGTTCTACTCCCCGTTGATCGGCGACGGCGGGCGGATGCCGAACTTCGCCCGTTTCCAGTTCCTCGACCCCGCAGCCCACGACTTCTACCCCGACTGGGACCTGTTCGCTGACATGTGCGTCGCGGTGGTCCGCGCCGAAGCCGGCCGCGACCCCCACGACAAGGGCATACAGGACCTCGTCGGTGAGCTCTCCACCCGCAGTGACATGTTCCGCACCCTGTGGGCCGCGCACAATGTCCGCTCCCACGGATCCGGCAAGAAGCGCTTCCATCACCCGGTTGTCGGCGATCTGACCCTCGTTTATGAGGAGCTCGCGATCACCGCCGAACCCGGGCAGGTTCTGCTGATCTACTCCGCCGAACCAGGATCACCCTCCGCCGAACGTCTGCGACTGCTCGCCTCATGGGCTGCGGAGTCCGCCACCACCAGCGAGACCGCAACTTCCTGACCTGACTACGCCCACAGCGGCTACCTGTCCAGGTCTGACCTTCGCACGGGATCCGGCCGCATGCCCTCGGCCACCGCCGAGAGGGGCTGCCGTCGTCATTGCAGGCGGCCGGAGTCGCTAGCCACCGTGAAGGGTGCTCTGAGAGTACGTGCCTTGTCAGGGACTCCCGCCGGTGCGGGTGGGTTCGTAGCGTCGAAGCTACGACTCCCCACGAACCTTGAGAGGTCGCACCATGAACAAGAAACTCCGGATCGCCGCACCCACCCTCGCGCTGGGCCTGCTGCTGACGACCACAGCCTGCGCCGCACCTGCCGCGCAGACCACCCCCGCGCCGAGCGAGGTCACCGCCGGGTCCGACCCGATCATTGGTGAATGGACGATGAGCACCCTCGAGTTCGAGACCGACGGCGAATTCGACGTCGTCCCGTTCGCGGGGCAGATCATCTTCACCGACGCGGGCACCGTCGCCGTTCAGGCACAGAACCCCGACACCACCGCCCCCGACACCGCCTACACCGTGCAGGGTTACGAAGCGTTTTACGGGGACGCGACCATCGACCAGGATGCCGGAACGTTCTCCGTGGACGTAGTGTCGGCTGCGGCACGGGACCTGATCGGGCAGACCCTGGTCCGCAACTTCGAGGTCACCGACGACACCCTCGTCCTAACCCCCGTCGACGCATCCGAGGGATGGCGCGTCACCTACGAGCGCGCCACCGAGTAGCCTGCAGCACTGGTCGAACGTGCGCCCCCTTCATTCTCCGGCCGTGCAGGCCGTGCAAATGAAGGGGGCGCTTTCGTGTTCAGTCGGCGACTGTGACCGTAACGTCACCGCTTTCCAGCACGACGAGTCGCTCCGCGGTGGCGTCGAAGGTGCCGATGTGTGCGATCGCGGTAGTGGGTTCTCCTCGGGCCCCGGCGTAGAAGAAGGCGATGTTGCCCCAGGGGGTTTAAATCGCCACGTCCCCCGCGCCGGCCGCTGACGGTGGCGCCCCCGCCACGGTGATCTCCCGTGGCGGGTAGGCGATCTTCTCGGTCCGCGCAAAGTCCTCGAAGGTGAGGGTGAGGGGCAGCATGTTCAGCAGGTCGCGAGTGGCGACGTTGTCCTCATCGATCGTCACCTCGATGGTCTCGTCAGGAGCGGTGAAGCGCAGGACGGTTCCGACAACTGATTCCACGGGTTCCTCCAGAGCGGGGGTAGGCGTCGCCGGGGAGGTGACGCCGGGATTGGCTGCTTGCGGAGTTGGTGTGCCAACGGGTGCGGTGGCGGTGGGAGTGCATCCGGTGAGGACGATGCCGAGCAGGCCGAGAGTGAACGACGTTCTCGCTCTCGGCCTGTGTGCACGCTGCGGGTGCGGGTGCATTGGTGGGTGCGGGGTTAGCGGACTTTGGTCCAGGTGCCGTGCAGCTGCACGAATTCGCCGCCGATGACGGAAGAGGCCATGCAGGCGCCGTTGGTGTAGTCCTCGATGTGGGTGACGTGGTCGAGGGAGTCCGGTTCGGTCCATCGCACTACATAGAGGCCGTCGCGGACCTGGGTGGTGGTGTAGTCCATCGTTTCGGTGCGGCCCTTGATGGCGCCTCCGGTGACGAGGAACGACACTCGGGTGGCAGTTTCGAAGGTGATCTCGACGGTGAAGTGGCCGAGCGGGGTGTTCGGGCCGAGGTCGGCGAGCCAGGTCTCTCCGACGCTGGGCAGGGTGGCGGTGTTATCCATCAGGGTTCCTTCTTGTTGAGGAGTGGGGTTAGCGGGCACGGGTGACGTTGATGTTGAAATCGAACGTCCCGAACGCGTTGTAGAGGGTGAAAAACAGGCGGGCGTACATCTCGACACCGCGGGCGCCGGTGATATCACCGAGATCGATGATCGACTCGGACGGCCACCCGAACTCGGTGAGCAGGCCTTCCACGGTGCGCTTGGCGTCCGCGTCGTTCCCGGCGACGAAGATGCTGTGGGGGCCGGGGACGCGGGTCGGGTCGATCATCACCTCGTAGTAGACGGAGTTCAACGACTTCACGACCCGGGTATCCGGGTAGGCGCGTTGGATCTGCTCACCGAGGCTGTCGGTGTTGGAGACCGTCAGGGTCGGCGGGAACCCGTTCGACAGATCCAGCGGGAGAGCTAGATCCAGCAGCACCTTCCCGATGAGTGGTTCCGCACCGATACCCTCGAGGGCGGCCATCACGTGCTGGCCGTTAGCAGCGTTGATGACGACGTCTCCGTGAGCTCCTGCCTGAGGCAAAGTGACGAGGCTGATTGCGGGGTTGTCCTGCTGCCACTGGGCGTAGGGAGAGGTGCCCAGGGTTCCGGTTTCAGTGCGGGCGAGGGTGTCGGCGGGGTTGCGGGTGCCGATGACGACGTCGTGGCCGAGGTCCGCGAGGCGGCCCGCGAGGCCGCGGCCGACCATCCCGGTGCCGATGACTGCGATCTTCATGGTGATTCTCGTTTCGTTGATCACGCGGTAGCGCGTGGGGTGATCTCGACGGTCGCGGCCTGGGGGCCCGCGGCGAGCATCGGGGGGAGGTAGTTGCTGCCGGCGTACTTCTCCCGGTACGCGGCATCAATGCGGTCCTGTAGAGCTGCGTCGGCGGGGGCGAAGGCGACCTCGAAGGTTTCCCCGGCCGCGGTGATCCGCCCGGCTCTCTGGGCGAACGCGGACCGGTACCAGCGGGAGCGCGTGCCGTTCCAGGCGCGGACGAATAGTCGCTCGTCCACGACAACTGACCAGATCCAGGTGAGTGTGCCGTAGGTGGCGCCATCGGCGCGGAACGGTGCGATGTGCAGATCGTCGGTTGCCGCGATGCGCGTGATGTTCTCAGATGACCAGGACGTCATGATGGGTTCCTCTCTCGCCCGACGGGAACGCGTCTGCCCCTCAGGTGTCGAGGAGGTGGGGCGCGGTGGGCGTGAACCCATCGTGCGTGCGACCGGTGTCCGTGTGGCAGTCCCCGTCAGGGAACCCCACATTCGGAATACCGGTCGTAGCCTGCATACATGCAGATCGAGCAAGAGATCCGGGACTTCCTGATGACCCGTCGCGCGCGGATCACCCCCACACAGGCGGGGTTGCCGTATGTCGGCGGCGACCGGCGGGTGCCGGGCCTGCGCCGCGAGGAAGTTGCGATGCTCGCCGGGCTCAGTGTCGAGTACTACACCCGGATGGAGCGCGGCAAGATCGGCGGCGCCTCCGAGGGCGTCCTCGACGCGATCGCCCGGGTGCTGGAGCTCGACGTGGACGAGCGTGCGCATCTGGATGACCTCGCCCGCAACGTCGCGCCCAGCCCGCGCCGCAAACCACCCGTCCCGGCCTCACCGATCTCCCCTTCGGTGCAGCAAGTCCTGGACTCGATGACCGTCCCCGCGGTCGTGCAGAATGAACGCCTCGATATCCTCGCCGCCAACGCCCTGGGCCGTGCGCTCTACGCCCCACTCTTCGACGGCGGGCAGCGGCCGAACTTTGCCCGTTTCGCGTTCGTGGACAGCCGCGCCGCGGAGTTCTACACGAAACTTGATGCCGCCAGGGACCTGTGCGTGGCCGTGCTTCGCGCGACGGCAGGACGGAATCCGCTGGATCAGAAGACCACCGAGCTGGTGGGCGAGCTTTCGACCCGCAGCGACGATTTCCGGCAACGGTGGGCCAAGCACAACGTGCACCGCCACCTCCGCGGCCAGAAGATCATCAACCACCCCATCGCCGGACGCCTCGACGTCACCTACAACGACTTCGCCCTCCCCGGAGACCCGCACATCTCCATCACCACCTACACCGCAGACCCCGGCACCCCCAGCGCCGACAACCTCACCCTGCTCACCACATGGGTGGACACGCAGGCTGCAGCGCCCGCCACCACCAGCCGGACCCCGACGACTGCGCGACCTCCTCACTGACCGCCCGGTAGGGGGAACGCAGGCACAGCTAATTGTGCAAGCAGACGGTGGGCGACGCGATCTTTGAGCAGCGGATCGAGGAGCTCGAGTGAGTTCTTCGCGAATCTCTTGCTAACCCGATGCGTGGACGGGTCTCGTCGCGTACTTGAAGCGGTCTCTGGAATTGCAGACGCGGGACGTGGGGATGGCGCAGGTGCTGTCCGGCCGGCGGGTTCGTCCAGAACAGCACGACTCGGAGAGAGACCGTCTTGCACCGCCGGTGAATGACCTCATTGAACACGCCAAAGCGCAGGGCGGAGTCCGATCCGCGGCGGACGCCGTCAACAGCTACGCCACCGACCGGCTCGCGCCCGCGCGTGAACTCGTCCAATCAGGGCGCGGCTTTAGTCGAAGCTTCGCCGCGTGACAAGTCTCTCGCGGCCCCTCGTGCTTAGCCGCACGCTGCCGAGAGGTATACCAACAGGGAACCTCTGGGAGGTTCCTTCCGCACCCCGCTCGGCGTACGGTCAGACGCCTCCCCCGTGAAATCTCCCACTACTACCGAAGGACATCTCGTGACGAACATCGGCTACGCAGCGACCAGCAAGACCACTCCTCTCGCTCCTTATACATTCCAGCGGGGCCCTGTCGGCGCGGAAGACGTCCGCATCACCATCGAGTTCTGTGGCGTCTGCCACTCCGACGTGCACCAGGCGCGGGACGAGTTCGGCGGAGCGCTGGGCACCCAGTACCCGTGTATGCCCGGTCACGAGATCGTGGGGACGGTCGCTGAGATCGGGGCAGAGGTCACGCGGTACACCGTGGGGGACCGGGTTGGGGTGGGTTGCATGGTGTTCTGGGGATCCGAACAGCAGCGTGGTGTGGTCGAGGAGCAGTATCAGGTGCCGCCTCCGGTCTTCACCTACAACGCCGCCGACCCGGACACAGGGGAGATCACCTTCGGCGGATACTCCGACGAGATCGTCGTCAATGAGCATTTCGTGCTCCGCATCCCGGAGTCCATTCCCTCCGAACAGGCCGCTCCGCTGCTCTGCGCCGGGGTGACCACATGGTCGCCGATGGAGCACTGGAACGTGGGACCCGGGCACACGGTCGCTATCGCAGGTATTGGCGGGCTCGGACACGTCGCGGTCAAGCTGGCGAAGGCACGCGGTGCAGACCGGGTGATCGCGTTGACCACCACGGCCGAGAAGAAGGACGAGATCCTCGCCCTCGGCGCTGACGAGGTCATCCTGATGACCGATGACGACGCCCTCGAACAGCACGCCGGCACCGTGGATTTCCTCCTGACCACCATCCCTACCCCGTTCGATTTCAACCCGTACATCGGACTCCTCGCTCACGATGGCGCTCTTGTCACCGTCGGCATGCTCGAACCCATTCATGAAGGCGGCATCGACTTCGCCGCTGTGGCGATGAAGCGCGCCACGATCGCCTCCTCGATGATCGGCAGCATCACCGAGACGCAGGAAGTGCTCGACTTCGCCGCCGAGCACGGCACGCTGCCGGACGTGGAGATCATTCCCATCCAGGACATCAACGCCACATTCGACCGGATCGTCGACAACGACGCTCGCTTCCGTTACGTCATCGACATCGCCACACTCGCCTCCGACCGCACCTGACCCAGCCGCAACAAGCGCCGCTCTCCACCTGAAAGGCCCCATGCGCGCCATCATCTCTGATCACGGCACCCCCACCTTTGTGGACCGTCCTGAGCCCACGACCGGCCCTGCACAAGTGCGGGTACGCACTCATGCCGTTGCGCTCAACAACGCTGACCTGACTGCCAGCGGCGACGCCATCGCCGGCTTCGAGTTCGCCGGCATCGTGGAAGCAGCAGGAGACGGAGTTCCCCAAACCCTCATAGGTAGACGGGTGATGGGCATCGCGGAAGGCGCTTTCGCCGAGGTCGTAGCTGCCGACTACAGACACATCCTGACCATCCCCGAAGGACTCGCCTTCGCCGATGCGGCAGCGCTCCCCACCGCCCTCTCCACGGAATACGGAGCGTTGCGGCGCGCCGGGCTGCGAGACGGGGACACCGTCCTGATCACCGCAGCCACCTCCGGGATCGCCCTCGTGGGCCTCCAGGTCGCACAGGCACTCGGCGCCGGGGTCGTTATCGGCACGACTCGCAGCGCGGGTCGCGTTGACCTGCTGCGTCGCGCAGGTGTCGACCACGTCGTCGTCCTCGAGGGCGACGTAATCCTGGCCGACCGTGTCCGAGAGCTCACCGGCGGAGACGGCGCAGATGTCGTCCTCGATCACGTCAGCGGCCCCGGACTCGGCGACGCCATCGACGCCGCGCGGAAAGGTGGCGCAGTCGTAAGCGTGGGACGCGTCTCCGGTCCGACCGCTGAGATCAACCTGTTCCGCCTCGCTCAACAAGGGATCGCCCTGCGGTCGGTGTCCTACGGCCTCAACCCACCAGAAACCATCGGACACCTCATGGCAGGAGTCACGGTCGATCTGATGGAGGACGTCGCAGTCGGCCGGATTCGCCCCATAATCGACGTACAGGTCCCGTTTCGCGACGCCGGCCGAGCATATGAGCGACTTGGCAGCGGTACCGCTGAAGGCAAGGTCGTACTCACTCTGTCCTGAGCTTGCGGCGCCCTACCCCCGACGGGGGCACCACCGCATCGCGCGTACCCGCACCTCGACCATCGAGCTCGCAGGCGAAGCGTAGTTGCGCGATCGGCGGCGTTCTTCCAGGGCCTACAGCGCACCACTCCATCACCGCATCTCCCAACGCGCCCGTCACGCCCGGCACCCTCAGTCCCGCCTCGGGGTCGGGTCGCCCGGTTCCGGATACCTCAACGTTGGCGAGAACTTCGGCGCCGCTTGCAGTTTGCTGAGGCCCATGAAGAGGTCGGACATGGCAGAGCCGCGACACTTGGTGCACGCAACAAAGGTTCGCCGTAACAGTCGCGACCAGCAGGTCAGGCTGTGCCTGCCGCTCGCTCTGGATCAACGTCTCGACGCGCCTGCTGAGCGCGCGACCGACGCAGGCGAGCAAACCACCAGAGCGTAGCTCCTGCAGGCGCTCGTCCCGGATCGCGGGCTGGATGGCGTCAAGCCAGGAAATCGACTGCGCCACGTTGGCGCCGCCACGTGCGGTTATGCAGTGTTTGACCATTCCGTCCCCGGCGACAACGTCCTGCAGTTCTCGGGTCACAAGCCCGGACCGCACACGGCACGCGTGAGGCTGTACTGCCTGAGCCGAGTCGACGAACTGCCGCACCAACTGGCTTTTTCAAAGATCGTTAGCGACCAGCCGGAATTTACAGCAGACCTACATCCCCGCTGCCATGTCGGCGAAGCGGGAGTAGTGGCCCTGGAACGCCACGGTGATCGTGTCGGTCGGACCGTTACGGTGCTTGGCCACGATGAGGTCGGCCTCGCCCGCGCGGGGACTGTCTTTCTCGTAGGCCGCCTCACGGTGCAGCAGCACCACGAGGTCGGCGTCCTGCTCGATCGAGCCCGACTCACGAAGGTCTGACAGCGCGGGCTTCTTGTCGGCGCGCTGCTCGGCGCCACGGTTCAGCTGCGAAAGGGCGATGACCGGCACGCCGAGCTCTTTCGCGAGCAGCTTCAGCGCACGCGAGAACTCGCTGACCTCTTGCTGGCGCGACTCGACGCGCTTGCCGCTCGTCATCAGCTGCAGGTAGTCGATGACGACCATCTTGAGACCCTCGCGCTGCTTGAGCCGCCGGCACTTGGCGCGGATCTCGACGAGCGTCATGTTCGGGCTGTCATCGATGAAGAGGGGCGCCTCGTTGATGCGGCCCCGGGTCGCGGCGATCGTCGTCCAGTCGCGTGAGTCGAGCGTTCCCTTGCGCATGTTCTGCAGGGGGATCGCACCCTCGGCGCTCATGAGACGCATCGCGATCTCGCTTCGCCCCATCTCGAGCGAGAAGAAGATCGTGGGCATGTTGTTCTTGATCGCGGCGGCACGGGCGAAGTCGAGCGCGAGAGTCGACTTACCCATCGCGGGTCGCGCCGCGATGATGATCATCTGACCGGCGTGCAGGCCGTTCGTGAGCTGGTCGAGGCCGGCGAACCCGGTGGGGATGCCGGTCATCTGGCCGTCGCGACCGCGCGCGGCCTCGATCTCGTTGACGGCCGCGTCGACCGCGATCGTCAGCGGTACGTAGTCTTCGGCCGTCTCAGTGCCCGAGACGTTGTAGATCTCGGCTTGAGCGCTGTTGACCAGGTCGAGCGCGTCGCCCTGGCCGTTGTAGCCCATCTGCACGATGCGGGTTCCGGCCTCGACCAGGCGCCGGAGGAGGGCGCGCTCCGCCACGATCGACGCGTAGTACCCCGCGTTCGCGGCGGTGGGGACGATCGACGTCAGGGTGTGCAGGTAGTCGGCCCCGCCGGCTCGCTGCAGCTCGCCCGTCTTGATCAGCTCGTCGGTGACCGCGACGACGTCGGTGGGCTCTCCGTGCGAGTAGAGGGTCAGCACGGCGTCGAAGATGAGCTCATGCTTCGGCACGTAGAAGTCGGCCCCGCGCAGCGTCTCAATCACGTCGGCCACCGCATCCTTCGACAGCAGCATGCCACCGAGGGCGCTCTGCTCCGCGAGCAGATCGTGGGGCGGCGTGCGTTCGTACTGCCGGGGTCCGCCGAGGCGGTCCTCCGAGATGTCGGCAATCGACACGTGGTCTCCGTTCTTCGCTCCGCCGGCGCGATGACCTGCACGTCGGCGCGTGCGGGGCACGCCGAACGGTGTTCGGACACCGTGCCAAATCGTGTCTCGAATAAGACCACGAACCGCCGACACGGTTCCGAACTCACGTCTCGGCGGGTTTCTCCGATGGGTTGCCCCCACGCTATGGAGGGGTTTCCGGCGTCGCAAACCAGCCTGTGGATAACTCTGTGGAGAGAACGAGAGAAACGCCGCACACCCTGTGCACAACGCCTGTGGAGAACGGAGGACGAACTACTGACTTGTTGGCATTTATATCCCTCTCATCAGCACTTTGTATTTCCACACCCTGCGGCTGCGAGAGGACTTGAAGTGTGGGTTTAAGGTTGCGTGTTGAGTGTTGCCGCATGTGCACAACTTCGGGGATAACTTCGGCCAAAACTTGACAGCGGCCCTCCGGGCACTCGCTCGGCGCGCTTCGTGCCGCCGCTCGAGAGAGTCTTCCTTCGCCGGCTTTCACGATCGGCACGACCGCCGACACTCGGCGCCGGAGAGCCGTCGTCCTCCGGTTCCGTCGCCGCCTGGTGTGACCGCGGGTTCCACGTGAAACGACAAATGCCGCGGGCCCTTTCGGGTCCGCGGCATCCGTCGTGCAGTGAAGCGGGTCCTACTTCGCAGCGACCACCTGGAGGGTGATCACGGCGGTGAGGTCGTCACGCAGGCGAATCGTCGCCTCGTGCTCGCCGACGTTCTTGATCGGCGAGGTGATCTGGATCTTGCGCTTGTCGAGGTCACCGAAACCGGCAGCCTTGACAGCATCCGCGATGTCACCGGTCTTGACGGCGCCGAACAGGCGACCCTCGTTACCGGCCTTGATCGCGAGCTTGACCTTGTTGGACTCGAGGGTGTTCTTGAGCGCCACGGCCTCTTCGTGATCGTGGATCGCACGCGAATCGCGGGCCGCGCGGATGGACGCGACCTGCTTCTCGCCGCCACGGCTCCACGACACGGCGAAGCCCTGCGGGATGAGGTAGTTACGGGCGTACCCGTCCTTGACCTCGACTACGTCTCCGGCGCTACCCAGCCCGGAAACCTCGTTCGTGAGAATGAGTTTCGACATGGGTTGCTCCTTAGCGGCCGGCGCCGGCGTAAGGCAGAAGTGCCATCTCGCGCGCGTTCTTGATTGCACGGGCGATGAGACGCTGCTCCTGCACCGAAACACCGGTGATACGACGGGCGCGGATCTTCCCGCGCTCCGAAATGAACTTGCGGAGGGTCGCGACGTCCTTGTAGTCGATGAGACCGACGCGGATCGCCTTCGCGGGGGCCGCGTTCTTCGCGCCCTTCCGCGGTTTCCGGCGGTCGCCGGTGGCTTTTCCAGCCATGTTTCCTTCTTTCATGAACGGATGCTGCACGCATCCGGCAGGTTGTGAGTGAGTGCTTCGTCTCGCCGAACCCGCTCAGCGAGCGGCGGAACGAAGCGCCCGAGAATCAGAACGGAGTGTCGTCGCCGTAGTTGCCGGGCGTCGACCACGCGTCGGCTCCGCCGGCGGCAGGTGCACTGCCTCCGGTGGAAGAGCCCGGCGTCGACCACGGTTCGTCGGCTGCGACCTGGGGACGGGACTGCCCGCCACCGGTAGCGCCGGCTCCGCCGCCGCTCGCCGCGCGTGTGACCTGTGCGGTCGCGTAGCGGAGCGAGGGGCCGATTTCATCGACCTCGAGCTCGATCGACGTGCGGTTCTGGCCTTCGCGGTCTTGGTACGAGCGCTGCTTCAGGCGGCCGGTCGCAACGACCCGCGCACCCTTCGTCAGCGAACCGGCCACGTGCTCGGCGAAATCGCGCCACACCGAGGCACGCAGGAAGAGCGCCTCGCCGTCCTTCCACTCGTTCGCCTGACGGTCGAACGTGCGGGGGGTCGACGCGATGGTGAAGTTCGCCACCGGGAGCCCGCCCTGCGTGTAGCGCAGTTCGGGGTCGGCCGTGAGGTTTCCCACGACGGTGATGATCGTTTCACCGGCCATGGCGCTACGCGGCGTCCTGCTTGGGCGGGCGCGCTGCCTTGCGGGCAGCCTTCTCGTCGGAGCGCTGCTTCTCGGACTCGATCATTGCGATCGCTTCCTCGGCACGGAGAACCTTCGTTCGCATGATCTGCTCGTTCAGCTTCAGCTGACGGTCGAGCTCCTGCGTGGCCTCGCTCGTCGCGGTGAAGCTGACGACGGCGTAGATGCCTTCGTTCTTCTTCTGGATCTCGTATGCGAGACGGCGGCGGCCCCAGATGTCGACCTTGTCGATCGAACCGCCATCGTTCGTGATGACCTTGAGAAAACCGTCGAGCTTCGGAGCGACCTGGCGCTCGTCGACTTCGGGATCAAGGATGACCATGAGTTCGTACTGGTGCGTCACTAACCCACCTCCTTCGGACTAGAACGGTTTCCGGGCATTTCCCGGAAACAGGAGGGTGTGTGCACGTCGTCGGGGCTCATGCAGACAGACTGCTGCCAGACAACCTGAACAGTCTAGCGGATGCTGCCTCTCAGTCCCACCGCGGGGTTCGGGGCGATTTCCACGTCGCCGAAGCGATGGGCAGCCGTGCGATCGGAATGCCGAACGTGGTGAACTGAGGCCATGAGCACCCCTGGCGTCGGCTTCGACGCACGCCCCCTCATCGAACCGGTCGATCCCGCCGCCGCGCGCGCATTCTCGAAAGCCCTGCGCGCGCAGGGCCGCGCACCGAGCTCGAACGCGGCCGGTGTGGTGATCGCGGTGGGTGCGGTCATCGTGGCCGTCTTCGTCTTCCTCAGTGCGGGCGCGGGCGTCATCGTCTCCCTGCTCGACGGGGGTGCCGCCGCCGCCGGCGCCGCTGTGGTCCCCGGGCTCATCATCGTGGGGATCATCGGCCTCACCACGTTCCTGGTGATCTTCGGAAACCGCCGGCGCAATGAGCGGTGGGTGAAGCTCGATCGGTTCGCGCGGGCGAACGGCATGACGTTCGTCCCGACCATCGCCGACCCGCGGTTGCCCGGCATGATCTTCAACCGCGGGAGCAGTCGGGAGTCATCCGACATCGTGCGCGGCGCGCAGCCCCGGTTCGTGGAGTTCGCGAACTACCGGTATACGACCGGAAGTGGCAAGAACCGCACGACCCATGTCTGGGGATACGTCGCGGTGAAGCTCGACGTGCCACTGCCGCACATCATCCTCGATGCGGTCGGAAACAACGGGCTCTTCGGCTCCAACCTGCCCACCATCTACGATCGCGACCAGCGCCTGAGCCTCGAGGGTGACTTCGACCGCTACTTCTCGCTCTTCTGCCCCGCCGGGTACGAACGCGACGCGCTCTACCTCTTCACGCCCGACATCATGGCGCGTTTCATCGACAACGCCGCGCAGCTCGATGTCGAGATCGTCGACAACTGGCTCTTCCTCTACGCCAAGCGCGACGTGTCGACCCTCGATCCCGCCACCTGGGGCTGGATGTTCACGGTCGTCGCCGCCCTCCTCGACAAGCTCGCGCAGTGGGCGCGGTGGCGCGATGATCACCTCGCCGCGACGACCACCGCCCCCGTGCAGGACTCGGTCGCCTCCGGCATCCCCGGCGCCCAGCCGGGCCCGCCCCCCGCTCTGACCCCGCCGCCCCCGGGTGTCGCCGTTCCAGGACGCCGGCTCAAATCGGGCGTGCCGTGGGTCGCCATCATCATCTTCGGCGGCTTCGGGTTGCTCTGGCTGTTCTCGGTCTTCGGCGGCTGGGGCTTCTTCCTCTCCCTCCTCTCCCGCTGATCCCCGCCCTGAGCCCGGGCACTCGCAGCATCCGCACGTCACCGACGCCGGACGACCCCCCGAGAACCCGCCGAGCTAGCAACCTCCTCCGCCGAGCGGAGGGGATATGCGGGGCGGAGGATGCGTGCCCGGCGGGTTCATCCTCCGCCCGCCGTATCCCCTCCGCCGAGCGGAGGGACGAGCGGACGCGGCGGCCACCCAACCCCCGGCCGGGCGGCGAGCGGGGCGCGGGCGCTCAACCGCGCGCAGCCCACCAGTCGCGCAGGCGCTGCTCCGCAGCATCCGTCCCCAGAGGGCCCTCGTCGAGGCGCAGGTCGAGAAGGAACCGGTAGGCCTCGCCGACCTCGCGACCGGGCCCGATACCGAGGATCTCCTGGATGCGGTTGCCGTCGATCTCGGGGCGGATCGCGTCGATCTCCTCCTGCTCGCGCAGGGTGTCGATGCGCGCCTCGATGTCGTCGTAGGCCGAGGCCAGGCGATCGGCCTTGCGCCGGTTGCGCGTGGTGACGTCGGCTCGCGTCAGGATGTGCAGCCGGTCGAGTTCGTCGCCCGCGTCGCGCACGTAGCGGCGCACGGCGGAATCGGTCCACGCACCCTCGGCGTACCCGAAGAACCGGAGGTGCAACTCGACCAGTCGCGACACGACTCCGATGGTGTCGGAATCGAAGCGCAGCTCTTGCAGCCGCTTGCGCGCCAGCCGCGCCCCGCGCACGTCGTGGTGGTGGAAGGTCACCCCGCCGCCGGGCTCGAGGCGCCGGGTCGCGGGCTTTCCGATGTCGTGGAGGAGGGCCGCGAGTCGAAGCGGAACGTCGGGCGCCGAATCGGGGTGCCGCGCACGCTCGAGCTCGATCGCCTGCCGCAGCACGGTCAGCGAGTGCTCGTAGACGTCTTTGTGATGGTGGTGCTCGTCGACCTCGAGGCGCAGCGCCGGCACCTCGGGGAGGAAACGCCCCAGGAGGCCGGTCTCGTCGAGGATGCGGATGCCGCGCACCGGGTCGTCGCTCTGCAGCAGCCGCACGAGCTCGCCCTGCACCCGCTCCGGGCTCACGATCCGCAGGGAATCACCCAGTTCTGCCATCGCGGCGAGAGTCGCCGGGTCGACCTCGAACCCCAGTTGCGCCGCGAACCGGGCCGCGCGCAGCATGCGCAGGGGATCGTCGCCGAAGCTGACCGAGGGATCGGCGGGGGTTCGCAGCATCCGCCCCACGAGATCTTCGACACCGCCCGTCGGATCGACGAGCGTTTGCGCGGGCACCCGCAGCGCCATGGAGTTCACGGTGAAGTCCCGCCGAGCCAGGTCTGCCTCGAGCGTGTCGCCGAATTCGACCGTGGGTTTGCGCGTGACGCCGTCGTAGCTGTCGGCGCGATACGTCGTGACCTCGACCTGCTCGGCACCGCCGCCGGAGAGGGCGATGCGCGCGCCGATCGTGCCGAACTCCCGGCCGATGTCCCAACGGGCGGTCGAGATGGGCGTGATGATGCGCAGGATGTCGTCGGGCCGGGCATTCGTGGTGAAGTCGAGATCGTTCACGGCGCGCCCGATGAGCGCGTCGCGGACGGGCCCGCCGACGATCGCCAGCTCGAATCCGGCATCAGCGAAGGCCCGCGCCAGCGTGGCCACGGTTGCAGACGTGGCGAGCGCGCCCAGGCGCGCCACACCCTCGGCCATATTGAGCATTGGTCGAGCCTATCCGGGCGCCCAGCCGAGGAATCCGGTGAGCACGAGTTCGCGCACCCGGGGCAGCAGGTCCCGGCGAAGCGCGACCGCGTCGACCTCGAGCAACTGGGCGATCGCGTCGATCAGCGGGCCGACCGGCAGGTCTCCGTCGCACGCACCGACGAGGGCGGCAAGGCCCGGATCGACCGACAGCACACGGCCGAACCCGCCCCCCTGGCGCAGCTCGATGATCGTCGGTTCTTCGTCACCGGGGCGATGGTGGCGCGCCTCGGTGACGTCGGGCGCGACGACCTGCCGCGAGGCGGCGAGCACATCGTCGGAGGCGGCGGCCAGCCGGTCGTGCGCGGCCAGCACCGCATCGACGTGGGCCCCGAGCGCGCCGTCGCCCGCGCCGAACGCCGTCTCGTATCGGGAAAGCGTGCCGGTGCCCGATGCTGCGCGCCGCAGGATGATGTAACCGAAACCGATGCCGGTGACCCCGCGCGCGGCGAAATCGTCGAGCCACGCGTCGACGAGGTCGGCGAAGCCCGCCGATCCCGGCAGTGTGCCGCCGTCGCGGATCCACAGCTCGGCGTAGGCCACGGGGTCGAGCCACTCGCGTTCCACGACCCAGGCATCGAGCGCGACCGGCGAGGCGGCGACCCACTCGCGCACCCGGTCGAGCCCCTCCACGCCGTCGCGGGTCTCCCAGTTGCCGAGCAGCTGCGCGATGCCGCCCGGCACGAGGTGCTGCCCGACCCCTCGCACGAACGTCGAGACCAGGTCGTCGCCGACCATGCCGCCGTCGCGGTACTCGTACGCCGGGACGCCGGTGACGCGCGGGGTGATGACGAACGGCGGGTTCGACACGATCCGGTCGAAGGTCGCACCGCGCGCGGGCTCGAACAGGCTGCCGAGGCGCGTCTCGATGCCGTCGATGCCGTTGAGCAGCGCGTTCAGCTCGGTGAAGCGCAGGGCGCGCTCCGACACGTCGGTCGCGACGACCCGGTCGACCACGCGGCGCATGCGCAGGGCTTGGATGCCGCATCCGGTGCCGATGTCGAGACCGGATGCTGCGGGAGCCACCGACTGCAGACGGGCCAGTGTGACCGACGCCCCGCCCACGCCGAGAACGTGGTCCTCGGGCAGCGGACCGCCGACGGCGGCCTCGTCGAGATCGCTCGCGATCCACCATTCGCCGTCGCCCGTGTCATCGGCGAAGGACTGCGGCCGGACGAGGGCTGCGGCACGCACGGTTGCCCCGTCGATCGACGCCAGCCCGAGGCGCTCGAGCCCCGCCGCACCCGCGGTGGGAAGGGCCCTGTCGACGTCGACGAGCGGCTGCGGGACACCGAGGTAGAGAAGTCGGCCGAGCACTGCGAGAGCATCGGTGCGCCCGGCGAGAGCACGCAGTGCGGGGGTCTGGAGGCCCCGAGGAATGGCGGTGTCGGCCTCGTCGCCCCAGGCCGCGCGAAGCGCGTCGGTCGTATATCCCGCCGCCGTGAGATCGGCGGCGAGGGCGGGTGTCGCGACGGGGTCGGGATGCGGCAGCATCCGTCCATTCTCCCGTTTCCGGCCCCGCGCGCAGGGCACGCTGAGTCGCGGACCGTACAATCGCACCGGTGCGGCCTCCATCCGTCCCCGAGCAGAAGCCCCGCATGATCGTGACCTCCAGCGTTCCGCGCTCTCGCGCATCGCGTCGTCGACCGTTGCGACTCCTCGCGGCGACCGGGGCGATCCTCGCCCTCCTCTTCGCCGGGGCTGTTCCGGCGATCGCGGCCGCATCGCCCGCGCCCGACGCGACAGCCACGAGCAGCGAGCCCGCGCTGACCCTGGTTCCCGCGGCGAACGGGGTGCTGCAACCCGGGAGCGACCTCACCGTCTCCGTCACGCTCACCGGCGGCAGCGGGGCATCGACCGTGTCACTGGCGATCGGTGAGCAGCCGCTCGCCGATCGCGCGGCGCTGACCGCATGGACCGCGGGCGACCGCGGCGGCGTCACCGTGACCGAGATCGGGACGGGCGCGCTCGACGCGCCGGCATCGGGCGGCGCGACGAGCGTGTCGATCGGCGTGGTCTCGACCGAACCGGGTCTGCTCGACCGGCCGGCCGGCGTCTACCCGATCGTGGCGACGGCCACCGTGGCCGGCGTACCGCTCGCCTCGACGAGCGCCGTCGTGATCCCCGGGCCCCGCACACCCGTCGACGTGGCTGTCGTCGTCCCGATCACCGCCCCTGCCATCTCGCAAGGACTCCTCCCCGCCGACACCCTCGCCGAACTCACCGCCGCCGACGGTGCGCTCACCGCCCAGCTCGACGCGGTCTCCGAAACCCCGGCGATCCTCGCCGTCGACCCCGCGATCCCCGCGGCGATCCGCGTACTCGGAGACGCCGCTCCCGGCACCGCCCGCGCGTGGCTCGACCGACTGCTCGCACTGCCCAACTCGAGGTTCGCTCTGCAGTTCGGCGATGCCGATATCGCGACCCAGCTGCAGTCGGGTCTCGCTGAGCCCCTGAGCCCCCTCTCTCTCATCTCCTACCTCCCGGCCGGCACCGTGGCGCCCGCCGGCGATCCCTCGCCCGCCGCGTCGGACACCGCGGCGCCGACCGCATCACCCAGCCCGACGCCCGACGCCACCCCCCTCGTGCCCGACCTCGCGTCGCTCACCGACATCGGCGATGACCGGTCATCGGTCTTCTGGCCCGTGGGCGGCACGGCGGGCGCGGGCGTCGTGACCGCGCTCGGGTCCTTGGGCAGCCCGGAAACCCCCGCGTTGACCCTGGTCCCCTCCGCCTCGACGACGGCCGGGGCCGACGGCACCCGCATCGGTGCGCGGGTCGACTCCAGCGGATCCGCTCTCCTGGCCTACGACTCCACCGTCTCCGACCTGCTGCGCTCCGCCGCCGACGCCACCGAGCCCACGAGCCGCGATGCGAGCCTCGCCGCCGTCACCGCGCAACTCGCGCTCGTCGATCCGTCGTCCCCGATCCTCGTCACCGTCGATCGCGGGCAGGACCGATCCCGCACGAACCTTCGCGCGGCGATCGATGCGGCGTCCGGCGCTCCCGCAACGGTCCCCGTCACCCTCGACGACATCGCCGCAGCACCGGCCGCGGCCGCGGTGGACGTGCCGGAGGTCGCCCCCGACGCCGGTCGGGTCGCCGACCTCACCGGCCTTCTCGCCGACGTGCCGGGCCTCGAGCGGTTCGCGACGATCCTCGACGACCCCGCGCTGTTGACCGGCCGCGAGCGCGCCGAGATCCTGCAACTGCTGGGGGCCGGCTGGCGAGCGGATGCCGATGCCGCCCAGGCCGCGGTCACCGCGCATCGCGCGGCCACCGTGACGACGATCGAGTCGGTGACCCTCCTGGCCTCCGACGTGAACCTCCTGAGCTATAACGCCAACTACGGGCCGTTCGTCCGGAATGCGCTGCCCTGGCCGGTGAACGTGACCCTCATCGCCAACCCCAATGACGCCCGGCTCATCGTGCAGACCCGCACCGTCGCCGACTCCCTTCCCGCCAACGCGAACACCCGTGTGGTCGTACCCGTCGAGGCGCAGATCGCGAACGGGCAGGTCGACATCGACATGCGTCTGGTCAGCCCCACCGGAGACCCGATCGGTTCACCCCTGACCGTCGCCGTCGAGGTGCACGCCGACTGGGAGAACATCGGTCTCGCCATCCTGGGCGGTCTGCTGGCGCTCTTCGTCGCCGCCGGAATCGTGCGCACCGTGCTGCGCCGCCGGGCGGCCCGCCGCGCACCGGGCGAGCCCGATGTCGAGGCGACGGCGTGAGCGGGCTCGGCCGCGCGAGTGCCCTGATCGGTGCCGGCACGATCGTCTCGCGCCTCACCGGCCTTCTCCGCACCATCGTGCTCGTGTCGGCCATCGGCAGCGTCAGTAAGGCCGCAGATGCCTGGGCCGTCGCCTATTCGCTGCCCAACAGCGCCTACGCGATCATCTCGACGGGCTTGCTGACGGCGGTGATCGTCCCGCAGATCGTCAAAGCCACCTCTCACGCCGACGGCGGGCACGCCTTCATCTCGAAGCTCTTCACGCTCGGAGCGAGTGTCCTCGTGGCTGCGACGGGCGTCGCCGTCCTCTTCGCTCCGCTGCTCGTGAGCCTCTACGCCCGCGAGTTCCCGCCCGAACAGCAGGCCCTCGCCACAGCATTCGCCTACTGGCTGCTGCCGCAGATCTTCTTCTTCGGACTCTTCGCGCTCCTCGGCGAGATCCTCAATGCGCGACGGGTCTTCGGTCCGTACACCTGGGCACCGATCGTGAACAACGTCGTGTCCATCTCGGGTTTCCTCGTCTTCCTGGCCCTCTTCGGAGGACCGATCACTCTCGTCGAGCAGTGGACGCCGCAGATGATCGCGGTGCTCGCTGGCTCGGCGACCGCCGGCATCATCATCCAGTGCCTGGTGCTGGTGCTGTTCTGGCGTCGTGCCGGCCTGCGGCTCCGCCCCGACTTCCGGTGGCGCGGCGTCGGGCTCCGTCACATCGGTCGCCTGGCGGGATGGACCTTCCTCATGGTCGTCGTCGGCCAGGTAGCGGGCATCGTGCAGTCGAACGTGCTCGCACCGGCATCGGGCGACGCCCCCGCCATGTTCGCCTCCGCCAACGCATGGCTCGTATTCATGCTGCCGTATTCGATCATCGTGCTGTCGATCGGAACCCCCTACTTCACGCGCCTGAGTGAGCACGCGAACGCGCAACGGCACGACGGCGTGCGCGCCGACATCGTCAGCAGCATCCGCACCCTCGGACTCTTCACGGTGGTCGCGACGGCCGCCCTCGCTGTCGCGGCCGTACCCGCTTCGCGCATCTTCACCGACACGGCCGCCCAGGCACCCGCCGTTGCGGCCGTTCTCGTCGCATATCTGGTCTCGCTGGTGCCCCTTGCAATCCTGTTCGTGGTGCAACGCACGTTCTACGCCTACAACGACACCCGCACGCCTTTCTTGTTCACGCTCTTCCAGGGCGCGCTGGTCGTGACAACGGCCCTCGTAGCCGGGGCGACCCTTCCAGCGGAGCAGGTGGCGGTGGGAGTGGCGCTCGGACAATCGCTCGCCAGCATCGCGCAGGTGATCGTCGCCATCTGGCTGCTGAACCGAAAGCTCGGAGGCATCGCTGTCGGATCGTGGATGCTGTCGATCGGCCGCTTCACCCTCGCCGCCCTCCCGGCGGCGGCGGCGGGCTGGGGCGTTTTCCTCCTCACCGGCGGCGCCGCCGGCTGGACGACGGCCGACAGGATCTTCGGCGCCCTCGGCGCCGCTCTCATCGGCACCGTGACCCTCGTCGTGTATGTCGCGGTTCTCGCGATCTTCCGGGTTCCGGAGCTGCGTCCGGCGATCGACATCGCGCGGCGGTTCCTCCCCCGGCGCTGACGCCGACCCGCGGAATACCCCGGGTCTACGATGAGTTCTACGCCGTAGGACCAACGAAGGGGGCGACGCACGTGCGTCACGTCATCATCATCGGATCGGGACCGGCGGGATACACCGCCGCGATCTACGCTGCTCGAGCCAACCTGGAGCCGCTCGTCGTCGCGAGCTCGGTCGAGGCCGGCGGCGAGCTCATGAACACCACCGACGTCGAGAACTTCCCCGGATTCCCGGAGGGAATCCAAGGTCCTGACCTGATGACCAAGATGCAGG
This sequence comes from Microbacterium shimangi, assembly GCF_043556445.1. NCBI lineage: Bacteria > Bacillati > Actinomycetota > Actinomycetes > Micrococcales > Microbacteriaceae > Microbacterium > Microbacterium shimangi. The sequence goes on along the minus strand of NZ_JBIGII010000003.1, from coordinate 722,322 downwards.
AGCAGGCCGAGCGCTTCGGCGCCGAGGTTCTCTACGACGACGTCGTTTCTCTCGACCTCACGGGTCCGGTGAAGAAGGTCACCCTCGGAAGCGGCAAGGAGTACGAGGCCTACTCGGTCGTCTACGCAACGGGTTCGGCGTATCGCAAGCTCGGTCTCGCCGGCGAAGACCGCCTGTCGGGACGCGGCGTTTCGTGGTGCGCCACGTGCGATGGGTTCTTCTTCCGCGACCGCACCATCGCGGTCGTCGGCGGCGGCGATTCGGCCATGGAAGAGGCCACCTTCTTGACCAAGTTCGCCTCGAAGGTCTACATCATCCATCGCAAAGACAGCCTGCGCGCATCGAAGATCATGCAGGAACGGGCCATGGCGAACGAGAAGATCGAGTTCGTCTGGAACAGCGAGGTCATCGACATCCTCGGTGACGACGCCGTCAACGCCGTGGAACTCCGCGACACGGTCGACGGGTCAACTCGCCGACTCGAGCTCGACGGCCTGTTCGTCGCGATCGGCAACGACCCGCGCACCCACCTGGTGCACGGCACGCTCGACCTGACGCCCGAGGGCACGATCTGGGTCGACGGTCGGTCATCGCGCACCTCCGTTCCCGGCGTCTTCGCCGCCGGCGACGTCATCGACCCGACCTACCGCCAGGCCATCACCGCCGCCGGCACCGGCACGGTCGCCGCCCTCGACGTCGAGCACTTCCTCGCCGCTCGCGGCGAGGCCGGCGCACCCGAGGTGAACGCCGACCAGATCGAGAACCTCGCGGGCGCTGACGCGTCCTGAGGAACATTCCGACTCCGACCGGCGTTATTACCGGCAGAACTTCCCACTAAGGAGATGCAATGAGCGCTAAGGCGACGACGTCCGCCACATTCGAGCAGGACGTCTTGAACGCAGAAGGACCGGTCCTGGTCGATTTCTGGGCGGAGTGGTGCGGCCCGTGTCGCATGGTCGGCCCAATCCTCGACGAGATCCAGTCTGAGAACTCCGAGAAGATCACCGTTCTGAAGCTCAACGTCGACGAGAACCCCGATCTGGCCATGAAGTACCAGATCACCTCGATCCCCGCGATGAAGGTCTTCCAGGGCGGCGAGGTCAAGACCACGATCATCGGCGCCAAGCCCAAGTTCGCTCTCGAGAAGGATCTCGCAGCGTTCATCGGCTGAGACGGCACGTGAGTTTCACGTGAAACATGAAATCCCCGGCGACCACATGGTCGCCGGGGATTTCTGCATCTCGGATGCTGCGCCGACTCGGGCCCGCTTCCGTCAGGAAGCATCGAGGCGAACGGCCGCATCCCATCGACGATGCGATTCTTCGCTACCCAGCAGACGCCAGACGGCGCGAGTGAGCGGTGGGTAGTCCAGCGAGATCTGCCGGAGGACGCGGTAGTGGCGCGCGTGATTGGGTCGCGCCCCGCCGTTCTCGGCGATGTTCTCCGCCCGCAGAATCAGTACGACCAGCTCATCGACGGTCGGGAGGTCCTCCATGAAATCCCAGGGATCCTCGCCGTCGCGAAGCCTTTCGTCCACGAGCACCGAGAGCTCATCTGCGGCCTCGGCTCTCAGGAGTTCGAGGCTCGCCCTCCTCCGGGGCTGGTCGTCTTGCGTAGCCATTCATCCAGCGTACGACGACCCGAAACAAGGGGGGCGACGGGGAAGAAAACTCGTCGCAAACGAACTGCTTCTCAGGCGCCGTAGCCCTCTTCGCCGATCTCGGTGAGAATACGATTCAGATCCTGGATCGTCGCGAAATCTATGCTGATCTGGCCTTTACGAGAACTGAGACCGATGCGGACCTTGGTGTTCAGTCGATCACCCAGCCGCTCGGCGACCTCATCCAGGTGGCCACGTCGACTACCGGCCTTGGGTGCGGGTCGCTTCGATTCCGGACCCTTGGCAGCGGCCTCGGCCGCACGCACCGACAGGTCTTCGTTCACGATCTTGTCGGCCAGACGCTGCATCGCGTCGACGCTCTCGACCGACAGGATGGCGCGGGCATGACCCGCGGTGAGCACCCCGGCCGCGACCCTCTGCTGCACCGGCACGGGGAGCCTCAGAAGGCGGATGGTGTTGCTGATCTGGGGCCGCGATCGTCCGATGCGGGTGGCGAGTTCTTCCTGGGTGATGCCGAAGTCCTCCAGGAGCTGCTGGTAGGCCGATGCTTCTTCGAGCGGGTTCAGCTGGGAGCGATGGAGGTTCTCCAAGAGCGCATCGCGCAGGAGGTTCTCATCCGCCGTATCGCGCACCACGGCCGGGATCGTTGCCAGGCCGGCCTCCCGGGAGGCCCGCGTGCGCCGCTCCCCCATGATGAGTTCGTAGGTGCCGTCACCCAGCGCACGGACGACAACCGGCTGCAGCACCCCGAACTCGCGAACACTGTGGACGAGTTCAGCGAGATCGTCGGCATCGAAGTTCATCCGCGGCTGGCGCGGGTTCGGGACGATCTTGTGAGGATCGACCTGGATCAGACGCGCCCCGGGCACAGCGACCAGCTGCGCATCGTCCTCCGCGCGCGCCACTGCCGCTTGGTCGGCGGCGGCCTGAGCAGGACCGTCGGGGAAGAAGACGTCGACCGGACGTGATTCGTTCGGCTCCGCCGTCGGAATCAATGCGCCGATGCCCCTCCCGAGGCCAGTCCTTTTCGCCATCAGGCTTCCTTCCGGTCAACGGCGCTACGCCGGACGATCTCGACAGCGGCCTCGCGATACGCGACGGCACCGGCCGACTGCCCATCGTAAGCGATGACGGTCTGCCCGAAACTCGGCGCCTCTGAAACCCGCACGGAACGGGGGATGACGGCGTTCAGGACCTCTGTAGGAAAATGCTCCCGCACTTCGTCGGCCACCTGCTGCGCCAGGCGCGTGCGTCCGTCGTACATCGTCAGCAGGATCGTCGAAAGACGCAGGTTCGGGTTGAGGTGCTTCTGGATCATCTGGACACTTCCCAACAGTTGACTCAACCCCTCGAGCGCGTAGTACTCGCATTGAATCGGGATCATGACCTCGCGCGCCGCTGTGAAGGCATTGATCGTCAGGAGCCCGAGCGATGGCGGGCAGTCGATGATGACGAAATCGATCCGCCGGGCCGGATCGGCGAGATACTCGTCGAGAGCGGTACGCAGACGGTGCTCTCGCGCGACCCGAGAGACGAGTTCGATCTCTGCCCCCGCAAGGTGGATCGTGCTCGGCGCGCAGAACAACCGCGGCGACTCCGGGCTCTGCTGAATGATTTCGGCGAGCGGCATGTCGTCGATGAGCACGTCGTAGACGCTGGGTACGTCTGCGTTGTGCGGCACGCCGAGCGCGGTTGAGGCATTTCCCTGCGGATCCAGGTCGACGACCAGGACCTCGGCTCCCAGCTGCGCGAGAGCCGCGGCGATATTGACGGCGCTGGTGGTCTTCCCCACCCCACCCTTCTGGTTGGAGACGGTGATCACACGCGTCTCACCCGAGAACTCCACCTCGACGCCATCGAGTACACGCCGGCGGGCGGAGAGGTTCATGATCTCGCGCGCAATGGGCGAATCGTCGAACGCGTCCACTGGCGACCGGTCATCGGGATGTTTCACGTGAAACTTTCTCCTTTACCGCCGGTTCGGCACATCCGCTCGAGTCTACGTCAGCCCCGGCAGCACCAATCAGTCCCGCGATGTTTCTCGTGAAACACCGTGCGATGAACGGCCGACCTCGGGGCCAATCCCGATGCATGTTTCACGTGAAACACACGCAGCCATCATCTGGCGACGCGGGCGCGCACCACTCGGGTAGGTTCATCCAAGATCTCTGCGCCGATCAGCTCCACCCGCACATCCGTCAGGCGGTGAGCCCGGATCTGCTTGGCCGCGGCCGTGATCTCGTTCTGCGCGTTCGCACCCTTCAGGAGGACGAGTTCGCCGCTATCCTTCACCAGCGGAGCCGTCAGGGGGAGGAGGGTCTTGAGGGCGCTCACCGCTCGGGCGGTAACCATGTCGAGCGTCCCCGCGCCTTCCCAGTCCTCGCCGCGGGTGCGGACGATCTCTACGTTGTCGAGCCCGAGGTCGCGCACCTGTTCTGTCAACCACACCGTGCGGCGCTCCATGGGCTCGATGAGGATCCACTCGACATCGGGCCGGGCGATCGCAAGCGCGATGCCTGGCAAGCCGGCCCCGGAACCCACGTCACCGACCCGCCCTCGGAACAGTGGCGCGACGATGGCACTGTTCAACACGTGCCGGGTCCACAGACGCGGTAGTTCCAGGGGTCCGATAAGACCCCGTTCTTCGCCGTGTTCCGCTAGTGCCACGGTGAACTGCCGAGCAAGATCGACCCGGTCACCGAAAACGGCTCCTGCTGACCGTGGTTCCGCCTCGAGCGTCGTCATCGATGTTTCACGTGAAACGGCTTACGCGCGACGGATGACGGGGTGTCGATCCGCGCCCTCGCCGAACGATTCGGACGAGAAACCGCGGTCGGCGGCGATGTCGTGAATCAACTTCCGCTCGTAGCTCGACATGGCGGGGAGGGATGCCTGCGTCGAACCCTCATCCAGCCGAAGGATCGCGCGGTCGACGAGCTGCTCCAACTCGCGCTGCCGCGCATCCCTGGATCCACCCACGTCCAGGATCAAGCGGGAGAAGCGGCCCGTGCTGTTCTGCACCGCCAACCGCGTGAGCTCCTGGAGCGCTCGGACGGTCTCGGGGTCGGCGAGTCGCGCGATCGGCCCCGCCGCATCCGCCTCCACCGAGACGTAGGCGCGCCCGGCTCTGACGTCCATCGCGAGGTCACCATCGATGTCGGCGATATCGAGGAGAGCCTCGATGTAGTCCGCGGCGACGTCACCCTCTTGTTCGAGCTGTTCGTCGGTCGCGGGGGGAGGCGTCTCGAGCTGGTCGGGAGTCGTCATGTTCGTCTTTCCGGAGAAGGCGGTCAGCGGGAGGAAGGTGCGTCAGGCGTGGTGGTGGCCCCGGGGGAATCGGGGGTCGAGCCGGTCGGACGGGGAACCGCTGCTTTCGTCCCCTGCTTCTTCGACCGCTGCTTGCCCACCGGCTGCTGACGCTTGGGTGCGACGGCGCGGGCGCGCTCCGCCTCCTCGAGAAGTCGCTGCTGTTCGGCCTGGTACTTCTCCATCGTGATGACCTTGCCGTTGGCGTCGATCGCCTTGCCCTTGCGCGCCAGACGCTCTTCACGAGCCTTGGCGGCATCGGAGCCGGGCGTCGGCATCTCACGGATGACGATGAACTGCTGCGCCATCGTCCACAGGTTGCTCGCGAACCAGTAGATGACCACGCCGAGCGGGAAGAAGACTCCCGAGAAGATGAATCCGAGCGGCAGGATGAACAGCATGATGCGCTGCATCTGGTAGGCCTGGCCGGTCTTCGCCTCGGGGGACAGGTTCTTCGAGATGATCTGAAGCTGGGTGAAGAACTGCGACGCGATCATCAGCACGACGAGAATGATCAGGATGATGACCGAAACCTGGCCGTCGGGCTGACTCCATGCCGTCGTGAGGTTGACGTGCAGCGATGCCACATCGAAGAGCCTCGCGTCGTAGAACTCGCGGGTGAGCTCGTTGTCGAGAAGCCCGACCCCGCTGAAGTTGGGGTTGGCGGCGATCTTCTGCACGTCGTTCAACACGCTGAAGAGCGCGAAGAACACCGGCATCTGCACGAGGAGCGGAAGGCAGCTCGACACCGGCGTCGTGCCGTGCTTCTTGTACAGCGCCATCGTTTCGCGGCTCATCGCCTCGCGAGAGAGCTGGTCTTTCTTGCCGCGGTACTTCTCCTGAACTTTCCGCAGTTCAGGGGCGATTTCCATCATCTTTCGCTGGCTCTTGATCTGCTTCACGAACAGCGGGATCATCGCTGCGCGAACCACGACCACCAGCCCGACGATCGCGAGCACCCAAGTGATACCCGCCGCGGCGGGCAACCCGATGGCCGTGAACACCCAGTGCCAAGAAACCAGCACGAGCTCGACCAGCCACTTCAGTGGCCAGAGGACGATTCCAATGAGATCCGGCACGGATCAGTCCTTTCCAGGGGGCACGACGAATCCGTGCGGGGTGAGCTCATAACGGAAGGCACGATGTGGCGGCACGTCGTCGATGCCACCCTGAGCCCAGGGATGACAGCGGGCGAGTCGCGCGGCCGCCAGAGCCACGCCCTTCACGACCCCGTGCTGCTGCACCGCACCTACCGCGTATGCCGAACAGGAGGGGTAGTACTTGCACACGTCGCCATAGACGTGAGAGATGGTCGCGCGGTAGCCGTGCAGCACCGAAAGTGCCGCATTGCGCGGAAGAAGAGGGGCAGACCGACCGAGATCGGACGCCAGCCAGTGTGCTGTGCCGGTCGCCGAGGTCGGCAGGGTCGAGGCGCTCACGCGGCTCTCCGTTTCAGACAGCGGACCACGTCGTCGCGCAGATCGGCGAACTCCGCCGTCGCAGAGCCCGGAAGCGCCCGGATCACCACGTCGGCTCCGGGGCGAACCGACGTCAACGCCTCGGCACAGACGGCCTTCAATCTTCGACGCACGAGGTTGCGCGTCACCGCTGAACCGACCTGCCGGCTGACGATGAATCCGAACCGTGCCGGTGCGTCGCCGCCGGTGCCTCCCACGTACGTCACGGTGTGCGTTCCCGCACACCGAGCACCCCGCCGGACAATGGCTTTATAGTCCGATCCGCGGGTGAGTCGGTTCGGCTTCGCGAGCACCGCGTGAGGTCAGGCCGAGAGCTCGGTGCGCCCCTTGGCGCGCCGAGCCGAAAGGATGGAGCGACCGGCACGCGTGTGCATGCGGGCGCGGAAACCGTGCTTCTTGGCGCGGCGGCGGATGTTGGGCTGGAAAGTACGCTTCGTCATGAGATAACTCCGGGATCGGATGCCGCCCGGGCGATCATCCGGGCCGAGACAACGGGGACTGCCTCGAGGGCATAAGTCAACCGACTAAGACTAAGCCCGGCTTCTCGAGAAGACAAACCGACACGAGGCCAAAGAGCGATTATCCACAAGGTCGCGCCCTCGCCCTGGCAATGACACGCCGCACCCACCTACAGTGGGTTTTGCTCTCGCGACGACCGCTGACTAACGTGTCTCCGATAGTTATCCACAGGTTTGACGCGTTCCGTCGATCTGCGAAGCGCGAGTTCCCGGGGGGACGATGTCACCGAACGAGGCCGCCGACGTTCCCATCTGGCCCGCCGTGCTCGAGATACTCGACCGAGACGATCGCGTCACCCCTCAGCTTCGGGGCTTCCTCAATCTCGTGGTTCCGAGCGGCGTGTACGCCGGGGTGCTCTACCTCGACGTTCCGAACGACTTGACCGCCGCCCAGATCAACAAGCGGTTGCGTCTGCCCCTCCTCGAAGCCCTCACCACAGTCGAGGCGCCGGAACCCGCCGCATCGTTCCGTGTTGCGGTGAATCCCGACCTGATCGATGCGCACCTCACCTCGTCGGCCAACTCACCCCACCCCGAGATCGACCACACGCCGCCTCCCGTGCCCGTACCGGTGCCGAACTCGCGCCCGAACATGGACGACACCTCGGAATCGGCGTCGCCGGCGTCGCGGAGCGATACGCGACTGAACCCGAAATACACCTTCGACAACTTCGTCATCGGCCAGTCCAACCGGTTCGCCCATGCCGCTGCGGTCGCCGTGGCCGAGGCTCCCGCGAAGGCGTACAACCCGCTGTTCATCTACGGCGACTCCGGCCTCGGCAAAACACACCTTCTCCACGCGATCGGCGACTACGCGGTGAGCATGTACGCCGGTATCAGGGTGCGATACGTCTCGAGCGAGGAGTTCACGAACGACTTCATCAACTCGATCGTCAACAACCGCGGATCCGCCTTCCAAGCCCGCTACCGCGATGTCGACATCCTCCTGATCGACGACATCCAGTTCTTGCAAGGGCGTGCAGAGACCCAAGAGGCGTTCTTCCACACCTTCAACACCCTCCACGATCACGACAAGCAGGTCGTGATCACCAGTGACGTGCCGCCCAAACACCTCACCGGGTTCGAGGATCGTATGCGCAGCCGCTTCGAGTGGGGTCTCATCACCGATGTGCAGGCACCCGACCTCGAAACCCGTATCGCGATCCTGCGGAAGAAGGCGCAGAGCGAGCGACTGCAGATTCCCGACGAGGTGATGGAGTACATCGCCACCGTCGTGTCGTCGAACATCCGCGAGCTCGAGGGTGCTCTCATCCGGGTCTCGGCCTTCGCTAGTCTGAACCGTTCCACCCTCGACATGTCTCTCGCACAGACGGTTCTTCGCGACATCATCGATCAGGACGACCAGAACGTCGTCTCGCCGACCGACATCATCACGGCCACCGCCCAGTACTTCAAGCTCTCGGTCGACGACCTCTACGGGTCCAGCCGGTCGCAGTCGATCGCCATCGCCCGCCAGATTGCCATGTACCTCTGCCGAGAACGCACGAGCCTGTCGCTGCCGAAGATCGGCCAACTGTTCGGGAACCGCGATCACACCACGGTCATGTACGCCTACAAGAAGATCAGCGACCTCATGAAAGAACGTCGCTCGATCTACAACCAGGTCACCGAGATCACCACGCAACTGGGCCGCTCAGCCCGCTGACTCGCGTCGTCGTCCGTTCGGGCCCGGTTGCGCGCCCCTGGGCGCCGCCCTCGCTCGACGCGCCCGGATGACATCGAGGTTTGACATCGGCACCCGTCCGGCGTCAAAATCGCGCGTTCTACACATGTGGAAAACGTGTGGATAACTTTCGTTTCCGTTGCACAAAATGTGGTTCGCAGACCCGAAGCTGTGGAGAGACGACCGGATGCTGGCGACGAGGCCCCCGACGTCGCCTCACACTTTCCGCAGCGACTGCACATCTCACACGCGTGTAGTTCCCATGCGCTCGCACGCTTCGCCGGAGTTGTCCACAGTTTCCACAGCTGTTAACAAGATGAAGAACAAAATCCTTAATCAAAGCCAGTTCGATGACCTTTACGGCGAACGGTGCTTTTCCGGATCACCCCGGGGCGGGCACTAGCATGAGTAACCCAGGCCCGACGTCGAGGGAGCCGCCCGTGAAATTCCACGTCAATCGTGATGTGTTCAGCGAAGCTGTGTCGTTCGTCGTCAAGCTCCTCCCGCAGCGCAATCCTCAGCCGATCCTTGCCGGGGTTCTGATCGAAGCCGGCGAGAACGGACTCTCCCTCGCAGCGTTCGACTACGAAGCATCCGCCCGCACGACGATCGAGGCCACGGTCGATGAGCCCGGCACGATCCTCGTCCACGGCCGACTGCTTTCCGAGATCGCCAGCCGCCTGCCCAACGCACCGATCCAGATCGCGGTCGACGACGACGGTGGCATCGTGCTCACCTGCGGCTCAGCGCGATTCACCCTCGCATCGATGCCGGTGCAGGAATATCCGGCGATCCCCGAGGTCAACGGCGAATCCGGGCTCGTTCCCGCCGAAGACTTCGCCACCGCGATCGCGCAGGTCGCTTTCGCTGCGTCACGCGACGATGTGACCCCGGTCCTCACCGGTGTGCAGCTCGAAGTCTCCGGCACGCGGCTGAGCCTCGTCGCCACCGACCGCTACCGCGTCGCACTGCGCGAGATCCCGTGGGACGGCGGGTCCGCCGCCTCCGACGAACCGACCACGGCTCTCGTCCCCGCGCGGACTCTGCAGGAAGTCGGGAAGACCTTCGCCCACGGCGGCGACATCTCGATCGCGTTCTCGGGGTCGGGCGACCGCGAGATCATCGCGTTCACCGCCGGCAACAAGACCGTCACCTCGCTGTTGATCAAGGGCAACTTCCCCCCCGTTCGCCGTCTGTTCCCCGAGGCGACCGAACACCACGCCGTGGTGAACACGGCCGAACTCGCCGAGGCCGTTCGACGCGTCGCCCTCGTGCTCGACCGGTCGGCTCCCCTGCGGTTCACGTTCTCCGGAGACGGCGTATCGATGGACGCCTCGGGCACCGAGCAGGCTCGCGCGTCGGAGTCGGTCGACGCGACTCTCGTCGGCGACGATGTGACACTCGGTCTCAACCCGCAGTACCTCCTCGAGTCGCTCGGCGCTGTGCGCAGCGAGTTCGCACGCGTCACGTTTACGTCGAGTGAGAATGCCAACAAGCTGAGCCCCGTGCTCATCACGCCGCAGACGTCGGGTGGCGAGCAATCGTTCAAGTACCTGTTGCAGCCGAACCTCCTCCTCCGCTGAGGTCGGACGTCGCGGGTAGTCTGACCCGGTGATCGTGGAGCAGCTGAGTCTCATCGACTTCCGCAACTACGCGGTTGCCGATGTCACACTCGGACCCGGTGCGAATGTCTTCGTCGGCCGCAACGGTCAGGGCAAAACGAACCTGGTCGAGGCGATCGCCTACCTCGCCACACTCGGTTCCCATCGTGTCTCGAGCGATGCGCCGATGGTGCGAGACGGCGCGGAGTCGGCGATCGTGCGGGCGCGTCTGACGCACGGTGAACGCCGGGTGCTGCTCGAACTGCAGTTGAATCGCCAGGGTGCGAACAAGGCGCGCATCAACGGCGCGGCGGTCAAGACGGCCGAACTGCCGCGCTATGCGCAGGTCATCTTGTTCGCTCCCGAAGATCTGCAGATCGTGCGCGGTGATCCTTCGTCTCGGCGACGATTCGCCGATCAACTCCTCATCCAGCGCACGCCACGGATGGCCGGCGTCCTCAGTGACTACGACCGCGTACTCAAACAGCGCACGGCGCTGCTCAAATCGGCGAGAGCTCGGGGCATCAAAGGTGGAGGCCTGTCGACGCTCGACGTCTGGGACGACAAATTGGTGACGTTGGGCACCGAGGTCATCGAGGCGAGGCTCGCCCTCGCCCGGGATCTCACCGCGCCGGTCGCCGCGGCCTACACCGCCATCGCCGGCGCCGATCACGACCCCCGCCTCGACTGGGCGCTGTCGGTGCGCGGGGGCGACCCCGAAGACGACGAATCGGTCGAAAATGATTCCGGGTCGGCAGGGTCGCTGTCGGATCAGTTCCGTGCAGCGCTCGCGGCGCGGCGTCCGGCAGAGCTCGAACGCGGGTTGACTCTCGTCGGCCCCCACCGCGACGACCTCGTGCTGCGGGTGCGAGGGCTGCCGGTGAAGGGATATGCCTCTCACGGGGAGTCGTGGTCGGTCGCACTCTCTCTTCGCCTGGCGTCCGCCGAACTCCTGCGCGCCGAGTCGAGCCTCGGTGACCCGGTCTTGATCCTCGACGACGTGTTCGCAGAGCTCGACGTCGGACGACGTTCGCGTTTGGCCGATCTCGTCAGCGGGTACGAGCAGGTCATCGTGACGTCAGCGGTCGAAGAAGACGTTCCCGACGCACTCCGTGCCCGAATGGTGCGCGTCGACGCGGGCCGGATCGTCGAGGGCACCGATGGCTGACGACGCCGATCTCCCGGAGTCGATCGCCACCTACCTGCGCCTGCGCGGTCTCGAACCTTCGCCTTATCGCCGCCGCCGGCGTCAGCGCCGCACCACCGATTCCGACGAGAACATCCCTTTCACGTCAGGACGCGATCCTCGTGGCGTGGGCGACGTGCTGTCGGATCTGACGCGCACCGCCGGGTGGAACTCGGTGCTCGCCCGGGAAGACCTGGTGCGCACCTGGGACGACGTCGCCGGAGCCGAAACGGCGCAGCACACCCGCCCCGTCGCACTCGATGCGGGGATGCTGACCGTTCAGGCGGACTCGACGGCCTGGGCGAAGCAACTGCAGCTCATGCGCGCGCACATCCTTTCGGAGATCGTCCGGAAGTTCCCGGAGGCGGGTGTCGACAGCATCCGCTTCATCGGCCCTGACGTCCCCTCCTGGAAATGGGGTCCCAGAGCGATTCAAGGCCGTGGTCCGCGCGATACCTACGGGTGAGCTAGGTCCGATCGAGGTTCCGGTCTTTTGATCGCGTCACAGAGGCGTATAGGCATCGAGATCCGTCTCGTCAGGGTAGAGTGTCTCTGTTATCCCAGACCGATGTGGAGTGCGCGAAACCTATGACGTCCGTGAACCCCGACAGCGTTCCTGAAGAACCCGAATCCCAGCCCGTAGAGAAGGTTCACAACGACTACGGTGCCGATGAGATCCAGGTACTCGAGGGTCTCGAGGCGGTTCGCAAGCGCCCCGGCATGTACATCGGTTCGACGGGTGAGCGCGGCTTGCACCATCTGGTGTACGAGATCGTCGACAACTCCGTCGACGAGGCGCTGGCAGGCTACTGCGACACCATCGAGGTGACCATCCTCGAAGACGGTGCCGTACGCGTCATCGACAACGGTCGAGGCATTCCCGTCGACATGCACCGCAGCGAGGGTAAGTCGACCGTCGAGGTCGTGCTGACCGTCCTTCACGCCGGCGGCAAGTTCGGTGGGGGCGGTTACGCCGTCTCGGGTGGGCTGCACGGTGTCGGTTCATCGGTGGTCAACGCGCTGTCATCGCGCCTCGAGGTCGCGGTCCAGCGGCAGGGATTCGTCTGGCGTCAGGTGTACCGCAACGGCGGCGTGCCCGAAGCTCCTCTCGCGCAGGCGGAGCCGAGCGACGCCACGGGAACGACGATCACCTTCTGGCCGGATGAAACCATCTTCGACACCGTCGACTTCGACTACGAGACGCTCCGCACACGCTTCCAGCAGATGGCGTTCCTGAACAAGGGTCTTCGCATCACGCTGCGGGACGAGCGCGTGAACGCGATCTCGGTGGAAGCCGGATCGGACGGCGAAGAGACTCCCCACCACCCGCACGACAGCTTCCTGTACGAGCGCGGTCTGGTCGACTACGTCGAGTACCTCAACAAGGTGCGCCGTGCAGATGTCGTCAATGACGAGATCATCGACTTCGAGTCCGAAGACACCGAGCGCAAGATCGCCCTCGAAATGGCGATGCAGTGGACGACGAGTTACACCGAGACCGTCTTCACCTTCGCCAACACGATCAACACGCACGAGGGCGGCACCCACGAAGAAGGTTTCCGTGCGGCGCTCACGGCGCTCGTGAACAAGTACGCGCGAGCGAACAACCTTCTGAAAGAGAAGGACGAGAACCTCTCCGGCGAAGACGTGCGCGAGGGTCTCACCGCCGTCATCTCGGTGAAGCTCGCCGAGCCCCAGTTCGAGGGGCAGACCAAGACCAAACTCGGCAACACCGAAGCCAAAGCGTACGTGCAGAAGGCTGTCGGCGATCGGCTGGGTGACTGGTTCGACCGGAACCCCGTGCAGGCCAAGAACGTCGTGCGCAAGGCGATGGACGCCAACACCGCTCGCTTGGCGGCCCGCAAGGCGCGCGAGACCGCTCGACGCAAGAGCGTGTTCGAATCGGCGTCTATGCCCGACAAGCTCAAAGACTGCACGAGCAAAGACCCGAAGATCAGCGAGGTGTTCCTCGTCGAGGGTGACTCCGCCGGCGGTTCGGCCGTGCAGGGTCGCGATCCGCACATCCAGGCCATCCTCGCCCTCCGCGGCAAGATCCTGAACGTCGAGCGCGCACGTCTCGACCGGGCTCTCGGCAACAACGAGGTACAGGCCATGATCCAGGCCTTCGGCACGGGTATCGGCGAAGACTTCGACATCGAGAAGGCGCGCTACCACAAGATCGTTCTGATGGCGGATGCCGATGTCGACGGTCAGCACATCACGACGTTGCTGCTTACGCTCCTCTTCCGCTACATGCGGGGTCTCATCGAGGCGGGTTTCGTCTACCTCGGACAACCGCCGCTGTACCGGTTGAAGTGGTCGAACTCGCCCCACGAGTACGTCTACAGCGACCGCGAGCGTGATGCGCTCCTGGCGGAGGGCGTCGCGAGCGGCAAGCGCATCCCCAAAGACAACGGCATCCAGCGCTACAAGGGTCTCGGTGAGATGAACCCCAAGGAGCTGTGGGAGACCACGATGAACCCGCAGACGCGCACCCTGCTGCAGGTGACGATCGACGACGCGGCTGCGGCCGACGAGATCTTCTCTGTGCTGATGGGCGAAGACGTCGAATCGCGACGCGGATTCATCCAGCGCAACGCTAAAGACGTGCGCTTCCTGGACATCTGAGGAACTGAGAACACATGGCTGACGAAGAACGCCCGACGCCCGAGCACGATCACGGCAGGATCGACCAGGTCGATCTGCAGCTCGAGATGCAGCGCAGCTACCTCGACTACGCGATGAGCGTGATCGTCGGTCGCGCCCTGCCCGACGTGCGCGACGGCTTGAAGCCCGTGCACCGCCGCGTGATCTACGGCATGTACGACGGCGGCTTCCGCCCCGACAAGTCGTTCTCGAAGTGCGCTCGCGTGGTCGGCGAGGTCATGGGGCAGTACCACCCTCACGGTGATGCCCCGATCTACGACGCCCTGGTGCGACTCGTTCAGCCGTGGTCGCTGCGCTACCCCCTCGCTCTCGGGCAGGGAAACTTCGGCTCTCCCGGTAACCAGGGAGCCGCCGCCCCCCGGTACACCGAGACCAAGATGGCTCCGCTCGCGCTCGAGATGGTGCGCGACATCGAAGAAGAGACCGTCGATTTTCAGGACAACTACGACGGTCAGACGCAGGAACCCGTCGTGCTGCCCGCGCGGTTCCCGAACCTGCTCGTCAACGGTTCCGTCGGCATCGCCGTCGGTATGGCGACGAACATCCCCCCGCACAACCTCCGCGAGGTCGCGGCCGGCGCCCTCTGGGCGCTCGATCGTCCCGAGGCAGGCCGCGAGGAACTCCTCGAGGGGCTGATGGAGCTCATCCACGGGCCCGACTTCCCGACGTCGGCGCAGATCCTCGGCACCCGGGGCATCAAAGACGCGTACCGCACGGGTCGTGGCTCGATCACGATGCGGGCCGTCGTCAGCGTCGAAGAGATCCAGGGGCGAACCTGCCTCGTCATCACCGAGCTGCCGTACCAGGTGAATCCCGACAACGTCGCGGTGAAGATCCGCGATCTCGCCCGTGACGGCAAGATCACGGGCATCGCCGACATCCGCGACGAGAGCTCCGACCGCACCGGTCAGCGTCTGGTCATCGTGCTCAAGCGCGATGCGGTGGCGAAGGTCGTGCTGAACAACCTCTACAAGCACACGCAGCTGCAAGACAACTTCGGCGCGAACATGCTCGCCATCGTCGACGGTGTGCCTCGCACCCTGCCGCTCGACGGGTTCATCACCTACTGGATCGCGCACCAGGTCGAGGTGATCGTCCGACGCACCACCTTCCGGTTGCGCAAGGCCGAGGAGCGCGCGCACATCCTGCGCGGGTACCTCAAGGCGCTCGACGCGCTCGACGATGTCATCGCGCTCATCCGGCGGTCGGCGACCGTCGACGACGCTCGAACCGGACTCATCGAGCTTCTCGACATCGACCTCGACCAGGCCGATGCGATCCTCGGAATGCAGCTGCGGCGCCTCGCCGCGCTGGAGCGCCAGAAGATCATCGACGAGGCGACCGAGCTCGAGCTCCAGATCGCCGACTTCAAGGCGATCCTCGCCGACCCGGTTCGCCAGCGCGCGATTATCCGCGACGAGCTCACCGAGATCGTGTCGAAGTACGGCGACGATCGCCGCACCGAGATCTTGCCCGGCTACGACGGCGACATGTCGATCGAAGACCTCATCCCCGAAGAAGAGATGGTCGTCACCGTCACACGCGACGGCTACATCAAGCGCACTCGGAGCGACAACTACCGCTCGCAGCACCGCGGCGGCAAGGGCGTGAAGGGGGCGCAACTGCGCGCCGATGACGTCGTCGAGCACTTCTTCGTCACCACCACCCACCACTGGTTGTTGTTCTTCACCAACAAGGGACGCGTCTACCGCTCGAAGGCCTACGAGGTTCCCGAGGCCGGCCGCGATGCGAAGGGGCAGCACGTCGCGAACCTGCTCGCCCTGCAGCCGAACGAAGAGATCGCCCAGATTCTCGACATCCGCGACTACAGCGTTGCGACCTACCTCGTTCTCGCCACGCGCGGCGGGCTCGTGAAGAAGACGCGCCTGACCGAATACGACACGAACCGTCAAGGCGGGGTCATCGCGATCAAACTGCGCGGCGCCGATGAGGTCGATGGCGACGAGGTGGTCAGCGCGTTCCTCACCAACGAGGGCGATGACGTTCTGCTCATCAGTCGCCACGGTATGTCTCTGAGGTTCACCGCCACAGACGATTCGCTGCGCCCCATGGGTCGTTCCACGGAGGGTGTGAAGGGAATGTCGTTCCGCGGAGACGACAGCCTGCTGTCTGCCTCCTTCGTCAGTGACGACGGATTCGTCTTCGTCGTCACCGAAGGCGGGTACGCGAAGCGCACGGCCGTCGACCAGTACCGCACCCAGAGCCGAGGCGGACTCGGCATCAAAGTCGCACGTCTGAGCGACGATCGCGGCGATCTGGCGGGCGGTCTGATCGCCTCCGCGGACGACGAGATCCTTGTGGTTCTTGCCAGCGGCAAGGTGGTACGCTCTGCCGTGGCCGAGGTGCCTGCGAAGGGTCGCGACACGATGGGAGTCGTGTTCGCCCGCGCCGGGGGCGACGATCGCATCATCGCCATCGCCCGTAACGGTGAGCGCCGCCTGGCCGAAGCATCCGAATCCGATGCAGACCCGGCAGACTCCGCAGACACTGTCACCGAGCCCACCACCGAGCCTGTCGAAGGGCCGACCGAGACCCCCGAGGAAAGCGCGGACGCATGAGCACGGTAGCCGACAAACTCGCCAAGAAGTCGACGCACAAGACGACCGCGAAGCAGGTTCGCCTGCGCCTGGTCTACGTCGACTTCTGGTCGGCCGTGAAGCTGTCGTTCCTCGCCGCGGTCGCGCTCGCGATCGTGACGGTCGTGTCGTTCTTCCTGGTGTTCATGGTCGTGCAGACCACCGGCCTCATCGACCAGGTCGACGAGTTCTTCACGAGCTTCTCCGACGGGGGTGTCTCGATCCGCCAGTTCGTCGGGCTGCCCCAGGTCATGGCATTCGCGGCGATCGTGGCGATCCTGAACCTCATCGTCGTGACCGTGCTCGGCGCGGTCGTCGCGGGCATCTACAACCTCGCCGTGAAAGTCAGCGGCGGGCTGCTCGTCGGGTTCACCTCGAACTGACCGGTCGAGCTCCGCGGCGAGACCGATTCGTGAATTCGCGGGGGGTCGGGTAAAGTCTTCGAGGTTGACCACTTGTCGTGTCAACGAAGATCGGGGCTATAGCTCAGTTGGTTAGAGCGCTTCACTGATAATGAAGAGGTCCCAGGTTCAAATCCTGGTAGCCCCACACAGCCCCGGGGCCTTAACTCAGTTGGTAGAGTGCCTGCTTTGCAAGCAGGATGTCAGGAGTTCGAATCTCCTAGGCTCCACATCCGGATAAGCGACCGGCCCGTCAGGGCAGGTCGCTTTTTCATTTCCCCACGTCGCGCGAACTGTCAGGCGCTCGTTACGGCGCCGTCGAGGCCGCGTCACGCCCGCGTAACACCGGCGGCCTAGCGTGTGAACTGATCGATTCATTTCTGATCGATCTTCCCGGCGGCTCATGCTCCACCGTCCTCTTCGCCGGGCCGACACGAGTGGAGACCCGCATGAAGATCCGCACCGCCCCCCGTCTTACCGCGGCTGCCGCCGTCCTCACCGCGATGGCGACCCTTGCCGCGTGCAGTGGCGGGCCGGCCCCCGAGGCCTCATCGTCCGCCGCATCCAGCGACCACGGAGACCTGACGCTGCAGCTGAGCTGGATCTTGAACGAGGAGTTCGCGGGCGAGTACTTCGCCGACAGCCGCGGGTACTTCACCGACGCGGGTTTCTCGTCGGTGAACATGGTCCCCGGCCCGTCGAGCGGAGTGTCGGAGGTCGCCAGCGGTACGGCCGACGTAGCGATCGGCGACGCCGTCGGTGTGGGCGCGGCGATAGCGAGCGAGGGTGCACCACTGAAGATCATCGGCACCACGTTCCAACGCAATCCGCTGACGATCGTCTCGCTCGCGACGGGCGCCGACATCGCCACCCCCGAAGACATGATCGGAAAGCGCATCGGTGTGCAGGATGCCAACACGTCGTCGTTCCAGGCGCTTCTCGCGGCGAACGACATCGATGCGTCCGAACTCGAGATCGTGCCCGTGCAGTACGACGCCTCGCCTGTCGTCAACGGCGAAGTCGACGGCATGGTCGCGTTCGTGACCAACCAGTCGGTGATCATCGAGGCCCAGGGGGTCGACGTTACCGACCTGCTGTTCGCCGACAACGGATTGCCTTTCGTTGCCGAGAGCTTCGTGACGACCGACCAGGCCATCGCCGAAGACCGCGAGCGGCTCAAGGCCTTCCTGGTGGCCGAGATCCGCGGGTGGACCGACGCGGTCAACGACCCCGCCGAGGGTGCGCGCCTCGCCGTCGAAGAATACGGCGCCGATCTCGGTCTCGACCTCGACACCGCGATCGCCGGGGCGACGGCTCAGGCGGAGCTGCTCGTCGTCTCGGACGACACGGTGGAGAACGGGCTCTTCACCATCTCGGACGACCTGCAGGCAGAGACCATCGACAGCCTGGCGCGATCGGGGATCGTCATCGAGCCCGACGCCCTGTTCGACATGAGTCTCCTCGACGAGGTGTACGCAGAGAACCCCGACCTGATCGCCTACGCCGACTGAACCGGCACGAATTGAACGACGGGAACCCCATGAACGCCCCCACCATGACGAGAGACCTGCGCGCGCTCCCCAAAGGTCATCTCCATCTTCACCTCGAGGCGGCCATACGCCCCGACACCCTCGCCGAACTCGCACGCGCGAGCGGGGTCGACACCCCACCCACCCGCGGCTACGCCGACTTCACGGGATTCGTCGGCATGTACGGCGGTATTGCGGCCGTGCTCGGCGCGGAAGCACACCTCGAGCGGCTCGTCGACGAAGCGGTGGCGGATGCGGCGGCCGATGGCGCGGTCTACGTGGAGTTCGGCGTCAGCCCGCATGCCTATGTCGACCGGTACGGGTCGGTCTTGGCGGCGCTCGATCGCCACATCGAGTTGACGCGCGAGGCGGGCACCCGGCACGGCGTGAGTATCGGGCTCATGGTGACGGTCGACCGCACCCTCGGGCACGACCTCGCGATGGAGGTCGCGCGCGCGGCGTCGCGCAGGGCCGGTGCCGGCGTCGTCTCGCTCGGTCTGGCGAACGAAGAGCGGGGCTTCCCTGCCGCCGACTTCGCCGAGCCGTTCGCTCTGGCCAAGGCCGCCGGGCTTCAATCGACACCGCATGCCGGCGAGCTCGTCGGGCCCCAATCGGTCTGGGAGGCCATCGATGTGCTGCACGCCGATCGGGTGATGCACGGCGTGCGGTCGATCGAAGACCCCCGATTGGTAGCCGAGCTGGCACAACGGGGCATCCCCCTCGATGTCTGCCCCACTTCGAACCTGCTGCTGCACGTCGTCGACGATCTCGCGCAGCATCCGCTCCCCTCACTCCTCGCGGCCGGTGTCCGTTGCTCGATCAACGCCGACGATCCGGTGCTGTTCGGTCCGGGCATTCTCGAGGACTACCAGGTCGCGCGCTCGGAGATCGGACTCACCGACGAGCAGTTGGCGGAGTGCGCGTGGACCTCGATCGAGACGACCCTCGCCCCGGAAGACGTGAAGCGGGCGGCGAAGAAAGGAATCGACGCATGGATCGGCACGACGGGGGAACCGCGATGAGCCTGCATTTCGGCGTCTTCGAGGTCTACGGCCCCCAGGTCGGCGGTACGTTCAGCTGGCCGCACCCGCTCAGCGATTCGATCGATTTCGCCGACCCCGCGCACTGGGTCGAGATCGCCCGCATCATGGACCGCACGGGGTACGACTTCTTGTTCTTCGCCGACGGGTTCGGCTACCCGATCCTGGGTGACGACATCGCCCTCGGCGCCGTCGAGCGCGGCATCAACTTCTCGGGATACGACCCGGCGGGTCTCGTTCCAATCCTCATGCGCGAAACCACCGACCTGGGTTTCGTGATCACCTCGAACACCGGGGTGGACCATCCGGTGCAACTCGCTCGACGCTTCGCGACCCTCGACGCGATCTCGCAGGGGCGGTTCGGATGGAACGTCGTCACCGGGTCGTCGCAGAACGCCGTTGCCGAGTTGTTCGGTCACGACGGCATGGTGCCCCACGACGTGCGGTACGCGATGGCTGCCGAGTACGTCGAGCTCGCCAAGAAGTACTGGGAAGAAGCGTGGTCCGACGGCGCCCTCGTCGCCGACCGCGACCGCGGCATCTACGCGGAGCGCGCCGGCATCAACCGGGTGCAGTACAACGGCACCCATTACCGCAGTGACGGCTACTTCGGTGCACCTCCGACCCCGCAGCGCACCCCCGTCATCTTTCAGGCCGGCACATCACCCGCGGGCCGGGCTTTCGCGGCCACCCACGCCGAGTGCGTCTTCGTGCAGGGGACCGTCCCCGCTCACACCGCGGTGAACGTCGCCGACATCCGCCGCATCGCGCAGGAGCAGGGACGCGCCGATCCCCGCATCATGTCGGGTCTCACGGTGATCGTGGCCGAGACGTCGGAAGAGGCGCACCGCCTCGCCGCGGAGTTCGACGCGATGCAGACCGATGACGTCGTCGCGACGCTCTACGCGGGCAACACCGGCATCGACCTCCTCGCACTCGACCCCGACAAGACGCTCCACCAGGTGCTCGAGGCCGGTGGGCCCGTCGGTCAGATGGGCACGAGCAACATCGAGCGTTTCCTCGGCAAGAACGGGGCACCCGCGCCGACCGTGCGCGAGATCATCGAAGACTTGAAGGGAAAGGGCACCCGCGGGTTCCGCATCGTCGGCGACGCGCACGAGGTCGCCGACCAGGTCGAGGCGCTCGCCGCCGCCACGGGACTGGATGGGTTCCTCATCGAACCGGTATTCGGAACCCGGGATATCGCCGCGTTCGGAGAGCTCGTCCTCCCGCTCCTCCGCGACCGCGGACGAGTCTCCGTACCGACACCGGGTGAGACGCTGCGCGAGAAGATGCGGCGGTGACGTCAGTCGGCTGACGCCCGGCCACGGTCGCCCGTGCCGAACATGGCGGCGATCGCGCGATCGTGGGCATTGTCGAGCTCGCTGACCCCCGATCCCTCCAAGAGGAGGAACTGGAGCCCCCGCCACAGCGCGAGAAGCTGGACGGCGGCGAGCTGTGCTCGTTCGGGGTCATAGCCATGGGTCGCGAAGAGCCGGGTGAGCCCTCGCGGCCACTCGGATCCGACGGCGGCGAGCTGCGTGCTGTTGCTCTCGGGGTCGCGCACGGCCAGGGCGAACGACTCGAAGACCAGCGCGATGTACGGACGGTTCTCTGCGGCGCGGATAGTGCGCCACCCATACCCGACGCGCTCCTCGAGCCCACCGCCGACCTCTTGCAGAGCGGTCATCAGGCCGTGGAGGCCGGGGAATCGCCTGTACGCCTCGAGGATCGCCGCGGTGAACAGCTCGTCCTTCGAACCGAAGTAGTACAGCAGCATGCGGTTGTTCGATCCGATGTCTTTCGCGAGCCTCGACAGTGAGACGCCGCCGATCCCGTGCTCGAGCATGTAGTCGGCCGACAGGGCGAGAAGTCGGGCGGCCTCGGGTGAGCGCTCGACCGTCATGGAGCCAGCTTATGTACCTGAGTAGGGTGAGACGGATGGATACCCGGGTCGCCGCCTACGCCGTCATCATCGACGCCGAAGACCGGATGCTGCTGGCCCACTGGAATGAGGGACGCCGCGCCGCGTGGACCCTGCCGGGAGGCGGTCTGGAGGCAGGCGAAGACCCCGAGCACGCCGCGCGGCGAGAGGTGCGCGAAGAGACGGGGTACCGAGTGGCCCTGCACGGACTTCTCGGCATCCACTCACGCGTCATTCCGGCGTCCGCTCGGCTGAACACCGATGCCACCGGGCCGCTCCACACGCTCCGTATCGTCTACCGGGCGCAGATCGTCGGCGGGCGGCTCCGCAACGAGGCCGCCGGGTCGACCGACCGCGCCGGGTGGTTCACGTTGCCCGAGGTGCGGCGACTTCAGAAGGTCAAGCTCGTCGACATCGGCCTGGGAATGGCCGGACGTTAGCGCGTCGGCGGTTCCGCCGAGATGTCGGCGACCGTTGCTCCGTACGCCTCGATCAGCGCGTCGGCGTCGACGAAGAGACTGAAGCCGTGCGCGCCTGCGCCCATCGCGATGCGCTTTCCGACGATGCGCTCGTCGGCGAAGACGGGCCAGTCGTGGGAACTGCCGATGGGCACGATCGTGCCACGCTCGTACCCTGTCGCGTCCAGCGCGATCTCGGGCTCGGGAAGACGGAGCTTGTTGACACCGACCACCGCGCGCAGCTTCGGCCACGAGATGACGAAGTCACCCGGTACGAGAGCGAACAGAAAAGTGTCGTCCGATCGTTTGACCACCAGGGTCTTCACGATGTCGGCCGGACGGATCCCCAGGAGCGCGGCTGCTTCCGGCAGGGTGTTCGCCGCGGGGCGCTCGCGCACCTCCACGTCGAGACCTCGCTCGGCCGCCGCCGAGCGCACGCGCTCCGTGGGGTCGTCGGTCACGCGTCGGGAGCCCGCAGCGGGTCGTCGGCCACCCAGAGCTCGTCGTCGGCGCGCAGCGTCTGCCATGCCGCGTACGCGACGCCGAGAGCGGCGGCCACACCGAGGATGATGGCGATGACGCCACCGGCGCCGATACCGTCGTTCTGGGGCTTGACGTCGAACTTCTTCGCCAGCTGGCGCGTCGCCTTCTTGCTGTACTTGTCAGCCTTCTTGGCATAGGTCTTCGCGTCGGGCAGCTGGAGGCCGCGACCCTTCGCCAGACGCGTGCGGGTGTCACCCGCGGCATCCCACACCGACAGCGCGGAGCCGACGACGGCGCCCGCGGCCGGTACGACCTTGTCTGAGAGGACGTGCTTGGAGTAGTTCACGCTGCGATCGACGTAGGGAGCTGCGTACTTGTCGTACGAGGTCTGAACGGTCGGTACGACCTGCTCACGACCGAAGTAGCCCAGCTGACGGCCGGCTTCGCGCGCAACGTGGGCGCTTTCTCCGACGAGTACCTGCTGCGACTCCCAGAGCTTCGATGCCTGATCCTGGAGCTTGCGGAGTTGCTTCTTGCGCTTACGGCTAAGGCTCACGATGATGCCCTCCCTGTAGTTGGGACGTGTGCTCCCATACTGTCAGAATCGACCTTCCACGGGCGGAGGGGCTTGCACATAACTCTGCGAGAATGTAGCCATGCCCATCCACAGCGCGGTTGCCACCATCCACACGAACCACGGCGACATCGTCGTCAACCTCTTCGGAGATCACGCACCGCGCACGGTGCAGAACTTCACCGGCCTCTCCGACGGATCGCAGGCCTGGACCGACCCCGCCACCGGCAAGCCGGGCGAGGGTGCCCTCTACACCGACGTCATCTTCCACCGCATCATTCCGAACTTCATGATCCAGGGCGGCGACCCGCTCGGTCAGGGCGTCGGCGGCCCCGGGTACAACTTCAACGACGAGATCAACGCGGAGCTCGACTTCTCCGCTCCCTACAAGCTCGCCATGGCCAACGCCGGACTCCGTCGTAACGCCATCACGGGTCAGGCCGAGGGCACCAACGGTTCGCAGTTCTTCATCACGACCGACCCGACCCCGTGGCTCAACGGCAAGCACACCATCTTCGGCGAGGTCGCCGACGACGCATCGAAGGCCGTCGTCGACGCGATCGCCGCCGTTCCGACCGGCGCCGGGGACAAGCCGGTGGAGCCGGTCGTCATCTCGTCGATCGACGTCGTCTCGGTCTGATCGCACCCCGGTGACCACGGACGACTTCCGTCGCAACCGCGACAACTTCTGTTACCGCCACCCCGATCGGCAGAGCTTCGTGCTGTGCCAACGGTGCATGCGGACGATCTGCCCGGAGTGCCAGACCCAGGCAGCCGTCGGTGTGATCTGCCCGGAATGCATGGCGGAGCAACGGAAGGCGCAGACGCCCGTGCAGAAGAAGGCCGAGCGACGCTGGGCGCGGCGTCCGCAGGTCGTCGCCGCCGCCTCGAGTGGTCGGCCCGTGGTCACCCTGACGATCATCGCCATCACGGCGCTGGTCTACGTCATCACGCTGATCCCGGGCTACGGCCCGGCCATCGAAGCAGCGCTCGCATACAACAGCGTGTTCGTCACCCCGGCGTACGGCTTCGGGATCGAGCCGTGGCGCTTGCTGACGACCGCCCTCGTGCACGGAAACTTCCTGCACATCGCCCTGAACATGCTCACCCTGTGGGTGCTCGGCCGGAGCCTCGAACCACTGCTCGGCACATGGCGCTTCCTCGCGCTCTATCTGATCAGCGCACTGGGCGGATCCGTCGCCGTCACGCTGCTGTCACCATTGACGACGGTCGTCGGAGCCTCGGGCGCGATCTTCGGCATGTTCGGCGCACTGCTCGTCATCGGCCGGCACATCGGGGCTGACATCCGGGCGATCGCCGTGCTGATCGGAATCAACTTCGCGTTCCCCTTCGTCTTCGCGCTGATCAACTCGATCGGATCGGGATCGTTCGCGGCCTCGCTCGATGCCGTGGGCATCTCGTGGCAGGCCCACCTCGGCGGGCTCGTCGTCGGTGCTCTCGTCGGATTCGTCTACGCCCAGACGCGAACGGTCAAGAGACGACCCCTGCAGATCGGGATGCTGATCGGGCTCAGCGTCGTGCTGGTCGCGCTTCTCGCCGTACCGACTCTGGTCGGCTGAGAGTTATCCACAGATTCATCCACACCTGGGGATGAATCACACGCGTGTAATTCGCGTCAGCGCCAGCGGGTCGTCATGAGGAACCCGACGAAGGCGATGCCGAAGCCGATCACGAGGTTCCAGGCACCGATGCCGGGGATCGGGAAGAGCATGCCGCTCAGGTAGAAGAAGATCACCCAGACCAGACCGATGACCATCAGTCCCACCATGACGGGCTTGAACCACACCGCGTTCGGTGCGGCGTCGGTCTCGCTGCGTTCGGCGATCGGGTCTTCGCCACTCGTCGTTCGTGCCATGCCGCCAGTCTAACTCCCCGCTGGCATCCATCACGGTGTGCGAGAATCCGAGCGTGCAGACCCTGGAGGACGCCCCGCCGGCCACGCGCCGCGAGCGCCGCGCGACACCGACCCCGAAACGCCGACGACGGGTGTCGGTGATCGGCGTGATCGGTGAAGTGCTGATGACCGCCGGCGTGATCATCTTTCTCTACGTCGCCTGGCAGATGTGGATCGGCGACCTGATCACCGGGGCGCAGGCGAACGCCGACGCGCACTCCCTCTCGCAGCAGTGGGAGGAGGAGTACGAGGATCAGGCCGATCCCGTGCCCCCGACCGAGCAGTCCGAGACCGAGCCGGTCTTCGCCGAACCGCCCGTTCTGCCTCAGCCCGCCGACGCCGAGACGTTCGCGGCGATGTACATCCCGCGCTTCGGTGCCGACTACACGCGCGAGATCGCGGGCGGGACGACGCGGCCGCGCACCCTCGACACCAACCGCATCGGTCACTACACCGATGCCGCCATGCCCGGCGAGGTCGGCAACTTCTCGCTCGCCGCGCACAGAACCACGTACGGCGCCCCCTTCAATCGGCTGGCCGAGCTCCACGTCAACGACGCGATCGTGATCGAGACGCCCGACGGCTGGTACACCTACCGTTTCCGTACCCTGCAGTACGTGAAACCGAGTGAGGTCGACGTCTTGCTCGACGTACCGCAGGCGCCCGAGGTGCCCGCAGGCGAGAGATACATCACCCTGACGAGCTGCAGTCCGATGTTCTCGCTGGCCGAGCGCATCATCGGCTACGGCCTGTTCGAAGGATTCACCCCGCGGTCGGCCGGCCCGCCCGCCTCACTGACAGAAGTGGTGGCCTGATGTACGGCGCGTTGTGGCGAGTGCTCCCCGGACCCTGGTTCGTGCGGCTCTTCATCGTTCTGGTTCTGGTCGCGGCCGCGCTCTACGGCCTGTTCTTCTACGCGTTCCCGTGGGTGAGTTCTTTCGTCAACCCGCAGGACGCCACCGTCGGGTGAGCGCGCCGCGCATCCTCGTCGTCGACAACCACGACAGCTTCGTCCACACCCTCGTCGACTATCTGGGTGAGCTCGAAGCATCCGTCACGGTCATCGAAGCCGACATCATCGACTCCGCGCGCGAGGTGCCGCGTCACGACGCTGTGCTGATCTCTCCGGGACCGGGCGACCCTTCCGACGCGGGTGCCTCGGTGAGTGTGGTGCAAGACGCTGCCCGCAGCGGCGTGCCGCTCTTGGGCGTATGCCTCGGACATCAGGCGATCGGGGCGGCTTACGGTGCGCGCATCGTGCACGCGCCCGAACTCATGCACGGCCAGACGTCGCGGGTGCAGCACGACGGGAGCCCGCTCTTCGCCGGGTTGCCCGATCCCTTCACCGCAACCCGGTACCACTCTCTGGCCGTCGACGCATCGTCGCTTCCTCCCGAGCTCGAGGTCACGGCGACCACCGAGTCGGGCGTCGTGATGGCCATCGCCCACCGCACTCTGCCCGTCTGGGGCGTGCAGTTCCATCCCGAGAGCATCCTCACCGAGGGCGGCTACCGACTCCTCGGCAACTGGCTCGAGGCGGTCGGCGGTGAGGGTGCGGCGGAGCGTGGACGGATGCTGCGCCCGCGCGGCGCCGAGATCACACGCCCGAGCAGCTGACGAGGACGATCTCGGAATGAACCGGCACTTCGCCCGGGGCGAGTGACTGCGTGCGAACAGTCGGCGGATTGCTGGCGGGGCAACTCGGGTCTTGCTCGGTGCGGACGATCAGGTCGAGCTGAGGACTCTCGAGTAGCCGCGTCGCGGCGTCGACGGTGTAGCCGGTGTAATCGACGATCACGATGCGTCCCGTGGCGATCACGAGATTGACCGTGCTTCCGACGCCCACCTCGGCGCCGGCGGCCTGGTCGGCCTCGAGAACGGTACCGGCGGCGACCGCGGGATCGTTGCGGGAGGTGATCGTCCCGACGTTCAGCCCCGCGTCGGCCAGAGCTGCCCGCGCTGCGTCCTCTGAAATACCCGAGAGGGGCGGAACGGTTGCGGTCTCTTCGCCCTGGGAGACGTACACCGTGACGTCCTGCGAGGGCGCGACCGTCTCACCGACGCCGGGAGAGGTGCGCACGACGTTGCCCTGTGCCACCGTGTCGCTGGGCTCGTTCACCCGGACCGCCGTCAGGCCGCTCTCGGAGAGCGTGACTTCGGCGCGGTCGTAGGCCATATCCACGATGTCGGGCACGACGCGCGCCGTGTCGGGAATGTCTTCGGCCGGCCTGATCGAGAGCACCCAGAACAGGACGGAGACCAGAAGCACTGCCAGCAGTGCGACACCCGCCCAGATCCAGGCGACGGGCGGACCGGGCTGCGTGCGGCGCATCGTCGTGTCGGTGCTGAGCTGGCGCAGCGATCGCGCGGTTTCGGCCGCTTGACGCGGGTTGGGTCCGTACAGCTCGCTCGTGAGTGCGCCGAGCTGACGCTTCGTGGGGGCCTTGCCCCCGACCGCGGAGTCGAGAGCTTCGCGGAACGCCGCAGCATCCGGGTATCGCTGGAAGGGATCTTTCGCGAGCGCCCGGAGCACGACCGCGTCGAGACCGCGCGGCACGGTCTCATTGACCTCCGACGGCGGCAGCGGGGTCTCGCTGACGTGCTGGTATGCCACAGCAACGGGCGATTCGCCGCGGAAAGGCGGACGGCCCGTCAGCAATTCGTAGAGGACGACGCCCGCCGAGTAGAGGTCGGCTCGCGCATCGACCGGCTCGCCTTTCGCCTGCTCGGGCGAGAAGTAGGCAGCGGTGCCGATGATCGCGGTGGTCTCGGCGACCGTCGACGAGGAGTCGGAGACCGCGCGGGCGATGCCGAAGTCCATGACCTTGATCTCGCCGCGCCCGGCTTCGCTGGACGACCCGGCGCTGTGCTCCTCGGACGCGTCGGTGATCATGACGTTGCCGGGCTTGATATCGCGATGCACGACACCCGCCCGATGCGAGTATTCGAGAGCCTCGAGGATGCCGTCGACATAGCGAATGGCGTCGGCCGTGGGAACCGGTCCCTTGTCGATGACGTCTTTCAGCAGGGCTCCGTGAACGAGCTCCATGACGATGTACGGAACGGGCCGGGTACGACCGTCGGGGCCGACCTCGGCATCTTCTCCCGCGTCGAACACCCGCACGATCGTGGGGTGCGCCATACGCGACGCCGCCTGGGCCTCGAGGCGGAACCGCGTGCGGAACGCGGCGTCTTCGGCGAGATCGCGTTTCAGGATCTTCACGGCCACGGCGCGGCCGAGGGTCAGGTCGTACCCCCGGTACACCGTCGCCATGCCACCGCGACCGATGAGGTCGTCGACGCGGTAGCGCCCCGAAAGGATGCGCGGCTCGGGGGTCACGGAAGCGATGCGCTCGGGCTCGGGCTCGGCGGCGCGGTGATCTGGGCGTTGGCTTCGGGAGACTGCCCGGAGTCGCGCTGCTGGTTGTTGCCCGAGCACGAGACCGTGTAGCTGACCGTCAGGGTTTCACCGGCGGCGTTCGCGACCTCGATCTGCGCGTTGCGGTCGTTGGGTCCGAAGACGGCGGTGGATTGTCCGGTCGTGGCGAACGTTCCGTTGATGACCGTGAGGTTGTACGCGCTGACCGAGCCGGTTCCGGCAGGGCAGCTGTACCCGGTCCAGCCGACCTGGGCGTTCGCCGAGGGTTCCACGGTGGCGGGCAGCGTGGGGTTGCCGGGCGTCGGCATCGCGGTCTGCTCGCCGTACGTGGTCACGGTGATCGGAGTGCCCTCTTCGACGCGACCCGTCGGGTTGACGGAGTAGATGACACCGACCTGATCGGCGGACGACGCCGCGTTGCCGGGCTGGCAGTTGGCGACGAGCCCCGCGTTCGTGAGCGCCGTGCGCGCCTCGTCGCAGGTCTGACCCTCGAGGTTCAGGGCGTCGACGTCGACCCTCGTCTCGGTCTGCGTCGGGGTGGGCGTCGGCGTGTTGCTCTGCGGCGGCGTCTGCGTCGGAGCCGACGATGAAGTGGTCGGCGCCGGGTCGGGGGCGCGGTTGACGAACATCGCGATGACGGCGCCACCGATGACCAGCACCAACAGCACGATGAGCGCGACGAGGGGCCAGGTCCACGGGCTGCGCTTCTTCTTCGGCTCGTCGTCGACGAGCGGCTCATCGCCGAGCGGAACCGGCGCCGGGGTCGGCATGAGGCGCGTCGCGGCCGACGTGTCACCGGCGGGGGTGAGCAGCTGGGTCAGTTCATCGGGGCTCGTCGCGCCGGCGATGGCCGGAACGGCGGCGGTGGCCGCGGCGAGGTCGCCTCGACGGAGGGCGGATGCTGCGCGGGCGACCGCCGCGGCGGACGCGGGGCGTTCGTCGGGTTTCTTCGCGATCATCGCCATGACCAGGTTCTGCACCGGGACGGCGACGGTCGGCGGAAGAGGGGCCGGCGTCTCGTTGATCTGCGCCATCGCAATGGCGACCTGCGACTCCCCCGTGAACGGGCGCTTGCCGGCCAGAGCTTCGTAGGCGACGATTCCGAGCGAGTAGATGTCGGTGGCCGGGGAGGCCGCGTGACCGGATGCCTGCTCGGGCGAGAGGTACTGCACGGTTCCCATGACCTGACCGGTCGCCGTCAGCGGCACCTGGTCGGCGATACGAGCGATGCCGAAGTCGGTGATCTTCACACGACCGTCGGGGGTGATCAGCAGGTTGCCGGGCTTGATGTCGCGGTGCACGAGGCCCGCCGCGTGGGCGGCCTGCAGTGCCGAGGCGGTCTGCGCGACGATGTCGAGTGTCTTGTCGGTCGAGAGCGAACCCTCGCGTTCGATGATCGTCGATAGAGCCTCGCCCGGGACGAGTTCCATCACGAGGAAGGCGCTGCCGTCTTCCTCGCCGTAGTCGAAGACGCTCGCGATGCCCTCGTGGTTGACGAGGGCGGCGTGACGGGCCTCGGCGCGGAAGCGCTCGAGGAATCCCGGGTCGCCCATGTACTCGTCTTTGAGGATCTTGATCGCGACCGTTCGGCCGATGACGTGGTCGGTTGCCTCCCAGACCTCACCCATCCCGCCGATCGCGACACGAGAGTCCAGTTCGTAGCGTCCTCCGAAGGTCGCACCCTGTGTTGGTCTCATCTTCCCAGCACCGCCTCCATGACCTTCTTCGCAATCGGTGCCGCGAGGGTGTTCCCGCTGCCCGACTGTCCTTGTCCTCCGCCGTCTTCGACGACTACCGCTACCGCGACCTGGGGATCATCCGCCGGGGCGAACCCGGTGAACCACAGCGAGTACGGCCGATCGCCGTTCTCTGCCGTGCCGGTCTTCCCGCCTACCTCGACCCCGTCTATTCTTGCACCGGACGCCGCGCCATCACTGACATTGGCGACCATCATGCGCGCCATCTCGTCGGCGAGACCCTCGTCGAGAGCCCGGCCGAACTCGGTGTTCTCCGTGGTCCGCTGCACCGACAGATCGGGTGCGATGACGGAGTCGATCATGTGGGGGTTCATCACCAGGCCGCCGTTGGCGATACCCGCGGAGACCATCGCCATCTGCAGCGGCGTCGCGAGCACGTCGCCCTGTCCGTAGCCCGAGAGCGCGACGCGGTCGTCTCCGCTCATCGGGGGGTACTGCGACGCCTCCGAGGTGAGGGGGAGCTCGAACGTCGCGTTGAAGCCGTATTTCTCGGCCTCCGCGCGTACGACGTCCTGACCCAGTTCGACCGCGAGTTCGGCGAAGGGGATGTTGCAGCTCAGCCGCAGGGCGTCGGCGATCGTCACGGTGCTGCCGCCCCCGCAGGTACCACTGCCGGCGTTGCTGATCGACGTGCTGGTGCCGGGGAGCGTGTAGCTCGAGAGGTTCGGCAGGGTCGACTGCGGCGTCCACTCGCCGGTGGCGAGGGCGGCCGAGGCGACGACCAGCTTGAAGGTCGATCCGGGCGGGTTCATGTTGCCGCCGAGGGTGCGGTTGAAGAGCGGATTGCTCGGATCGGCGACGAGCTGGTCGTAGGCGGTCTGCACCGCGTCGGTGTCGTGCGACGCCAGCGCGTTGGTGTCGTAGCTCGGGCTCGTCACCATCGCGAGTACCCGCCCGGTGGACGGCTCGATCGCGATCACCGCACCCTGCTTGTCGCCCAGCGCGTCATACGCCGCGCGCTGCACCGTGGCATCGAGCGAGAGCTCGAGGTTCGCGCCGCGGGGGGCCTGACCCGTCACGAGCTGGTCGATGCGCGAGAAGAACTGCTCGGGCGCCGTGCCGCTGAGCGCTTCGTTCTGCGCCTGCTCGAGACCCGTGCGCGAGTCGAGCACGGGGTTCAGGTAGCCGGTCACGGGTGCCCACATGTCGGCGTCGACGTAGACGCGCTGCCACCGGTAGACGTCTTCGGCGGGCGTCGAGGAGGCGATGGCCGTGCCGTCGACGATGATCGAACCGCGCTGCACCTCGTAGGAGTCGTAGCGCGTGCGCGTGTTCTCGGAGTTCTGGGCGAGAGCGTCGGCCTGCACGACCTGGATGACGCTCGTGGAGGCGAAGAGCGCGACGAACATCAGGAGCATCACGATGCTCAGACGGCGGAGTTCCTTGGTCATCGGGTCGTGCCTCCTTTCGTCTGATCGTGCGAGGTCTGATCGGGTGCGGTCATGGCGGGTCGCGGGATCATCCGATGACCACCCGGGGGCGGCTGCGCACAGCATCCGAGATTCTGAGGAGCACCGCGACGATCAGCCAGTTCGCGATGAGGGAGGAACCGCCGGCGGCGAGGAACGGCGTCGTGAGTCCCGTCAGCGGGATGAGGCGGGTGACGCCGCCGACCATGATGAACACCTGCAGGGCGATCGTGAACGACAGCCCGACGGCGAGCAGCTTGCCGAAGTCGTCTTGTCCGGCGACGCCGATGCGGATGCCCCGGCTGGCGAAGACCATGTAGAGCGCGAGGATCGCGAAGACGCCGATGAGCCCGAGCTCTTCACCGAGGCTCGGGAAGATGTAGTCGCTCTCGGCGACGGGGGTCAGGTACGGCCGGCCACGGCCGAGGCCGGTGCCGATGAGCCCGCCCTGGGCGAGACCGAAGATGCCCTGCACCAGCTGAAAACTGCTGTTGTCCATCAGCTCGGGGTTGAAGGCGTCGAGCCAGTTGTTGAAGCGCGCGCCGACGTAGGGCAGCACTCGCGAGGCGAAGAAGGCGCCGGTCGCGACGAGGACGACGCCGATGAGCACCCAGCTCGTCTTGCCCGTGGCGACGTAGAGCATCGCGACGAACATGCCGAAGATGAGCAGTCCGGTGCCGAGGTCGCGCTGCAGCACGATGATGCCGAGCGAGATCAGCCAGAGGACCAGCAGCGGACCCAGCTCGCGCGCGCGGGGCCAGGTCATGCCGAGGAACCGGGTTCCGACCGAGGTGAGACTCTCACGCGTGCGCACGAGGTAGCCCGCGAAGAAGATCGCGAGGGCGATCTTGGCGAGCTCGCCGGGCTGGAAGGTGAACAGGCCACCGACCGAGACCCAGACGTTCGCGTTCTGGTTCGTCCCGAGGCCCGGAACGAACGGCAGCATGAGCAGCCCGATGCCGACGAACCCGAAGATGTAGGTGTAGCGGAAAAGCACGCGGTAATTGCGGAGCAGCAGAACGACGGCGAGGGCCCCGGCCGTGGCGATCGCCGCCCACGCGAGCTGCTTGGCCGAGAAGGCATCCCAGCCCTGCTGCTCGTTGGCGATGTCTATGCGGTAGATCTCGGCGATCCCCAGGCCGGTCAGCAGGGTCGCGATGGGGAGCACGAACGGGTCGGCGTCGCGCGCCTGGAACCGCAGCACCACGTGCAGGGTGATGGCGAGGGCGGCGGGGATGCCGGCGTAGACGAAGATCTGCGGGTTGAGCGTTCCGGAGGTTCCGAGCTCGACGAGGGCTACGGCCGCGGCGATCACGATGAGCGCGAAGACGAGCAATCCGAGTTCGCGGTTGCGCTGGGTCTGGGGAACCCTCAGGCGTCGGAGCGCCCGCATCACCGTCGTGTCGGTGGTGGGCGACTTCTCCCGCTCGGTCGCGGTGGCGGTCATTCTGCGACTCCCGAGGTCTCGCGCAACCGCGCGACGATGAGCTGGGCGTCGGAGAGCGACCGTGCCGAGATGGTGCCCTCGACGGTCGCGCGATCGACGTCGCGCAGGTCGGCCAGCGCGATCTCCGTGTCTTCGTAGGGTGTCGAGAGAGTCAGGGGTCCGAGCGACTGCTGGATTCCGCGGTAGACCACGACGGTGTCGTCGTCTGCCCCGACGAAGTAGCGCGTCTGGGTCCAGTTGTAGGCGACGAACAGGCCGGCGCCGATCGCGATGAGAACCAAGGCGAACCCGACGAACCAGCCCACGCGGCGCAGGCGCGCGCGGCGACGGTCTTCTTCGATGAGCTCCTCGAGGAACTCGACGGCGGGTTCGAAGTGCGTCGGCTCGTTGGCGGCCTGACGGTTCGGGTGCAGCCAGCCACTACGCCCGACGCGCGCGGCCGGCACCTCGATGCCCGTCGGGTTCGACGCGGACCCGACGATCGTGGGGGTGCCGATGAAGAGCGGATGCTGCCCGCCGACGTCGACGAGCACGATCGTGACGTTGTCGGGGGCACCGCCGTCGAGGGCCTGGCGCAGCAGGAGGTCGGCGGTTCGCCCGGGGGCGAGCCCGCCGGCGAGGGCCTTCGCCGTCTGCGTGTCGTCGACGACCCCCGACAGGCCGTCGGAGCACAGCAACCAGCGGTCGCCGGGCTGGGTCGGCATGATGAACGTGTCGACCTCGGGGTCGGGATCCATGTCGCCGAGCACCCGCATGAGCACGGAACGCCGCGGGTGGTACCTGGCTTCTTCGGGCGTGATGCGCCCCGAGTCGACGAGTCGCTGGACGAACGTGTGATCGGCGGTGATCTGGGTCAGCGCGTCGTCACGGTAGAGGTAGATGCGCGAGTCGCCGATGTGGGCGATCACGGCGTATTCGTCGACCATGATCAGCGCGCTCACGGTCGTGCCCATGCCCGAGAGCTCGGAGCGGCGGGCGACGGTGTCGATCAGCGACACGGCGGTGTCGGCGATGCCGTCGCGGAGAGCGCGCTCGGCGTCGGCGGTCGAGGTGTAGGGCTGGTCGAGGTCGGCGAGGTGCGCGATCGCGAGGCTCGACGCGACGTCACCGCCGGCGTGGCCACCCATGCCGTCGGCGACGACGAAGAGATTCGATCCGGCATAGGCGGAGTCCTGGTTGTTGGACCGCACCTTGCCGGTATGCGAGATCGCCGCGCTCGAGCCCTGAAAGACCATGGTGGGTGCGCCGCCACTACTTCCGCAGCTCGAAGGTCGTCGCGCCGACCTTGATGGGCGCGCCGATCTCGATGGCGACGGGAGACGAGACGCGTGCCCCGCCGTGCCAGCTGCCATTGGTCGAGCCGAGGTCTTGCAGCATCCATTGCTCGCCCCACAGCACCAGGCGTGCGTGGTGGCTCGAGGTGTAGTCGTCGCGGATCACGAGGCCCGACTCGCTCGAGCGCCCGATCGTGAGCGGCTCGTTGCCCAGCGGAAGCTCGAGGCCGGCCTTCGGCCCGCTCGTGATCACGATGCGCGACACCGAGTCGGTCGTGGCCTTGCCGGTCGCTGCGGCGGAGGCGCGGGGGGCGGCCGCGACGATCTCGGTCTTGTCGCCGGGGCGCGAAACCGCGGCCGCAGCAGCCGGGGCGGCGGCCGCCACCGGCTCGGGCATCTTTCTCACCTTCACGCCGAAGAGGTCGGCCCGCAGTGAGTAGACGACGGCGAACACGAAGAACCACAGCAGCACCAGAAAGCCGATGCGCAGCAGCAGAAAGGTCAATTCGCTGGGCATCAGCGGGGGTCCCCTCGTCGGGCGTCGAACGCGCGCGTCGTATCGGGGATCGGCGGCCGGGGCGGCGGTGACGCCTGCGCGACGATGCGGAAGACGATGTTCGTGCGGCCGATCGTGACTGTCGCGTCGGGGGGCAGGGGGGCTTCGGATACCTTGCGGCCCTGCAGCTGCGTGCCGTTCGTCGAGCCGAGGTCGCGCACCATGGCGCGCTCGCCGTCCCAGAGGATCTCGACGTGCTTGCGGCTGGTACCCGCGTCGGGGATCGTGATGTCTGCGTCGCTGCCGCGTCCGATCACGGTGCGGGCGGCGACGAGCGGGTGACGCTGCCCGTCGATGTCGACGACGGCCCGCCACGACACCGAGCCGCTGGCGGTCTCGGATTCGACGCGGAGGGTTCCGGTCGAGAGGCTCTCATCGCGCTCGAGGGTGATCGTGACCGGACCGGCGAAGGAATAGCCCTGGGTGCGCGCGTGCTTCTTCACGAGACCGTCGAGTTCTTCGACGAGCGTGGTGCCGAGGCCCCGCATCTTCTCGTCGTCGGCAGCCGACAGCCGGACGACGAACGTGTTCGGCGTCAAGATACGGTCGCGGCTCACGACGGCCGCCTTCTTGTCGAGTTCGCTGCGCAGCGCCGATGCGATCTCCACCGGCTGGATACCACTGCGGAAGGTCTTCGCGAACGCACCGTTGACGGCACGTTCGAGACCCTTCTCGAAACTGTCGAGTAGCCCCACGAGACTCCTTCAGGCAGGCAGATGGTGGCTTCATCGTAGTTGCCACGGCTGGATGCCCCATGGACATGACCATTTCGACCGCTCGCGCGCCGCTTCGCCGGTGCCCGGGCGTGCGCCCTCGCCGACGATCGAGGGGATCCCGAACGTCGAGGACCGGTGCGCGGGCGAAGCATCCTCGATCTTCGGGATCCCCTCGATTCGCGATGCGGAGTAGCGTGATATTCTCGGCAGGTTGACTACGCAGGATCTCGGATGCTGCGTGACGCGCGAGTGGCGGAATAGGTAGACGCGCTGGCTTCAGGTGCCAGTGCCCGCAAGGGCGTGGGGGTTCAAGTCCCCCCTCGCGCACAGAACGAGAAAAGGGTCCCGAAAGGGGCCCTTTTTGTCGTCCGCCCGAGGAGGTGACGCCGAACCGGTGCCGCAGCCAGCGCACGACGACGGCCTATCACCCGCGGGTCGCGAGAGCCAGCCCTTCGCGCAGAACCGTTTCGAATAGGTATGTTCTTTCGCCGCAACGACATCATGTGGAGGTACCGGTGGGGAAGTTCTTGTTCGAGGGACAGCTGAAGGCCGACTTCGAAGACCGGTTGCTGCTGCACCTGCAGACCGTCATCGGTGCGAAGCTCCGGCGCGGTGAGTCGTTCCATTTCTCGTGGAAGGACGACATCAGCATCGGCGACGGCCGCACGTCCATCTGGGTGCACCCCGGGAGTGTGATCACGTACAAGTACTACGGAGGGCGCGAGCCCGCCGTGAACCGCGCGTGGATCGACGCGCTGATGTACACGGCGAACTCACCGCGCGGGCTCTATGTAGTGCCCGAACCCGCGCCGGCCCAGGTGAGACAGGGCAAGCCTGCGACCGACGAGGCGTACTGACCCGCGACCGTCGGGAGCGTCAGAGCTCGTCGAAGAAGGTGCCGAACGGTGCGTCGACGTCGCCGGTGTCACGGGCGTCGAGCGGAACCGTCTCGATACTGAGGATGATGCTGTCACGGCCGGTCAGCAGTGCGCTGACCGTGCGGTTTCCGACGACGACGAATTCGACGAAGTCACCGCCCGCCTGCACGGCGGTGACGATGTCTTGTTTCAACGCATCGAGATCCGCGTCTTGGGCGAGGAGGAAGTTCGCCTCGCCGATAGCGATGGACGTTCTCACCATTGTCTGCGCAGTGCTCATTCGGCGAAGGTAGACGACGCGCGGCGTCTACCGCGAACGGGTTGACAGCGGAGCTAGCGAGAACCTCCCGCGGCGCCGCGAGCAGCGAGGGCCTCGGCTTCGGCGATCACCGCCTCCCTGACGGCCCCGCCCGCCGGGTCGAGTTCACCGCGCCGGGCGAGCTGCATCGATCGTCCTCGCCAGCCGAGGTCGGTGACCATGACCGTCGTGACGCCCCGAGGGAGCGCGTCGACCGACATCGACGGCACGGTGGTGATGCCGAGGCCCGCTGCCACGAACCCGAGTCTCGCCGACCATTCGCTGAGCTCGGCGACGATACGGGGTTCGCGGATCGTCGGCCAGGCGCCGAACTGGGGTTCGCCACGGGCCCCGCGCCCCGCGATCCAGTCCTCCGCATCCAGATCCGACACGTCGACCCGCACGGCACCCGCGAGGCGATGATCCTCGCTGACAGCCACGACGAGGTGTCCCGACGGGAGCGGTTCGAGTTCGATGCCCGACGTGCCCCAGTCGGGAAGATCGTCGCCCGCGGCGATCACCGCGAGATCGAGGCGTCCGGCGCGCAGCCGTCGAATCTGCACGGGTGTCGACGACTCGGCGAAGTCGACCGCGATCGACGGATGCTGGTGGTGCAACCGGGCGATCGCTCGCGGGATCAGGCCCATCGCCGCGGCCGGGAACCCCCCGAGGACCACTCGGCCGCCGAGCGGGCGTTGCAGTTCGTCGAGCTCTCTGGCGGCGACATCGAGCTGATCGAGCACGGCCGCCGCGTGGATCGCGAGCCGCCGGCCGGCGGCGGTGGCGGTCACTCCCCGTGCGCCCCGCTCGAGAAGCCGCACTCCGGCCGCGGCCTCCAGCACCGCGATCTGCTTCGACAGCGCCGATTGGGTGAAGCCCAGTCGTTCCGAAGCCGCGGTCAACGATCCCGTGTCGAGCACTGCCCGGAGGGCGCGGAGCAGTTGGGGGTGAACGTCGAGCGGCATACCGAGCAGTATTCCATCGGGGAATGCTCATTGTGCCGAACATTCGCTGGTGTCATGGATGCCGCCGGCGCACCGTAGAAGGAAAGGAGGTCGACAATGAGCAAGACCTGGTTCATCACCGGCGCAGCGGGCGGTTTCGGCAGACTCTGGGCGGAGGCGGCGCTGGAGCGCGGGGATCGCGTGATCGCGACCGCTCGCAGCGCAGAGCGCCTGGCCGACTTCCCGGAGCGCTTCGGCACTGCCGTCGTGACGGTCGAGCTGGACGTCACCGACCGGGAGGGTGTCTTCGCGGCGGTCGAGCGAGGACTCCGCGCCTTCGGGCGCATCGACGTGGTCGTCAACAACGCCGGCTACGGACAGTTCGGCATGGTGGAAGAGGTGACCGAACGCGAACTGCGCGAGCAGATGGAGACGAACTTCTTCGGCGCGACGTGGGTGACGCAAGCGGTGCTTCCTGTGTTCCGGCAGCAGCGTTCGGGCCACCTGCTGCAGGTCACGAGCGAAGGAGGCGTTCGCGCGTATCCGGGTATCGGCGCGTACCACGCCTCCAAATGGGCGCTCGAGGGACTCTCGGAGTCGCTGGCGCAGGAGGTCGCGGTCTTCGGCATTCACGTGACCTGTATCGAGCCGGGACCCTACGCCACGCAGTGGCTCTCGCACGGCTCACGCGTGAGCGACGAGCTGCCGGAGTACGCCGAAGCGCGCGCGGCGAACACCGTCGAGTTCGAAGTCGGCGATCCCGCCGCCACCTCGGCCGCTGTGCTCGCGCTGGTCGATACCGAGCATCCGCCGTTGCGCCTCATTCTCGGCCTCACCTTTCCCGAGATCGAGGCCCTCTACGAAGAACGCCTCGCGACGTGGCGTGCGTGGGAACCCGTGGCGCGAGAAGCGTTCGGCGCACCGCGCATCGCGCCCGCCTGAGGCTGCCCTACTCGAGGGTGGGAGGCAGCGCGAAGACGATCTCTTCGTCGGCTCGACCGAGCCCCGGGGCGGAAGCAGGGCCGCGCGAGACCTCGGCGAAGCCGAGCTTCGTCAACAGGGCGAGGGACGCTTCGTTCGTGGCCGAGACGCGCGCATAAAGAGGACGCTCGGCCTCACGAGCGATGAGCAGTCGCACGGCGTCGAGGTCGGCGTTCTCGAGGTCGCGCGGATCGATGTGGGCCACGTCGTCACCCTACGCGGAGGTGCCCGGTGCGGCACTGCGCAAAGCCGCAACAAATTGCTGTCGCGGGAACCTTCAATCATCAGTAGAGTGATCGGCAGTCACGCATCGCGTGGCCTATCCGGGGGGATCCGTCGACGCCCGGGCCTCAGAGCTCTGCTCGGCCCGGGCGTCGTATGGTTTTCGGCGTCGATTTCGCCGGCGTTACTTCGTGCAACGTTTCCGTCACCATCCTTTCGGCGTCGACACGTCGACCATTAGCGTGTGAATCGTTCGGCGTATCAGGCGTCGACACGCACAGAACGGCACGTCATGGCAACGCAGGGCACGGTCAAGTGGTTCAACTCGGAGAAGGGTTTCGGGTTCATCGCTCCCGACGACGGCAGCGCGGACGTCTTCGCGCACTACACGGCTATCCAGGCGTCGGGTTACCGCGCCCTGGAAGAGAACCAGCGAGTCGAATTCGATGTCGCGCAGGGCCCCAAGGGTCTGCAGGCGGAGAACATCAACCCCATCTGAACCCCGCCCGCAGCGCGCGGGATTCATCGGTCCGCACCGCCGCAGAGGCGGTGCGGACCTTCGTCTGCGGTCCCGCGGCATCACCGGGGCCTATGACGTCTATAACGCATCTCTCCTTCACAGGGCGGAAGGTGCGCGGTCGAATGATCGGGAACAAAGGAGTTCCCATGTCGAATTCGACTTCGGTCGGCCGGACCGCCGACGCCACCCGAACAGCCGGCGCCCTCCAGGGCATCCTGTTGCTCGCCGGAAGCTGCATGCCCGTGCTCGGCTCAGTGCTGATCACCCCGGTACTGCCCCAACTCTCGGCGCACTTCGCCGACGTCGCGGGGTCCGAGATCCTCGTGCCGATGATCGTCGCCATCCCCGCGCTGATGATCGCCATCTTCGCCCCGTTCGCGGGTCAGATCGTCGACCGGCTCGGTCGGAAGAACCTGCTCATCGGGGCGATGATCGCCTACGCCCTCGTGGGCACGGCACCCGCCTGGCTCGAGGGGCTGCCCGAGATCCTCTTCAGTCGCGTGCTGGTCGGTGTGTGCGAGGCCGCCATCATGACCGTCTGCACGACTCTCATCGTCGACTACTTCTACGAGGAGCGTCGGCGCAACAAGTACCTCGGCCTGCAGACGGTGACGACGACGCTCGCCGCGACGGTCTTCATCGTGCTGGGCGGCGCGCTCGGCGTCGGCGGCTGGCACACCCCGTTCTGGGTCTACGCGATCAGCATCCTGGTCGCCGTACCCATGATCTTCGCGCTCTGGGAGCCGCGCGGCGGTGCGGAAGGCGACCGTCACGCGGCGGCGGGCGAGAAGGTGCGCATTCCCTGGCGTCAGATCGCGGCACCGCTCGTGGTCACCGTCTTCGGTGGCTTCGTCTTCTACGTCTTGATCATCGAGGTCAGCTACCTCGTCGTCGGTACCGGTGTCGACGCGGGGGACACCCGGGTGATCGGGCTGGTTTCGGCCGTCGCATCGCTCGCGACCGCGGTGGCGGGCTTCATCTTCTCGCGGCTGGCGCGGGTGCGCCCCGGGTCGTTGCTGCCGCTCGCTTTCGCCTTGCAGGCGGTGGGAATGATCGTGATCTGGGTCGTCCCCGCGCTCGGTGGTGTCGTCGCGGGCGCCGTGATCGCTTCGTTCGGATCGGGTCTGCTGCTTCCGTCGCTCGTCACCTGGGTCGTGGCATCCACCCGCTACGAGGAGAGGGGGCGTGTCACCGGATGGTGGACCGCGTCGTTCTACCTCGGCCAGTTCATCACGCCGATCATCGTCGGGATCCTCGCGGGGATCGTCGGCACGCTCAACGCCGCGGTCGGGGTGGTCGGCATCGCCGCGCTCGTCGTCGCCGGCCTCACCATGCTGCTGCTCCGGGCCCGCGCCCGCGAGGACGCCCCCGCCGCACGCTGAGGGAACGGATGCTGTGAGCCGCCGCGTCGTCAGGACGCGGCGGCTTCGGCGAACTGTTCCCGCATCCAGATGTGCTCCGGATCGTGCGTGTGGACGGGGTGCCACCACAGCGCATTCGTGATGGGTGTCGCCTCGAACGGCGGCTCCATCGCCCTGACCCCGCCCATCCCCACGATCAGGTCGGCGAGTCCTGCCTGCGCCATCGCGAGGCGCCGCGTTCCCGCGACGAACGGCGCCAGTGACAGGAAGCTTTCGACGACGGCTTCGACGTGGGGTTCGACCCCGAGCTCCTGCAGCTGCCGACTGGCCGAGGTGAAGGCCGTGCGCGACTGGTAGGTGAACACCCAGGGAGACGTTCTGATGTGCTCCATCGTCACCTCGTCGCCGACGACGTCGTTGGCGGTGGCGACGATCACGACCCAGCGGTCTTTCCGCAGGTTGAGATGCGGGAGGTCGGTGACGAAACCGTGCGGGATGAGAAGCGCGTCGGTGGAGCGGAGGCGATCGTCGACGTTCTCGATGATCTGCGGGGTGTGGAGGAGGAAGCGGAACTTCACGTTGGGTGCGCGCATCGCCGCGAGCTTGGAGACGGCCTGACCCGCGGTCGCGAAGCCGTAATCCGACCCGAAGACCGAGAACTCCCTCGTCGACGTGCTGGGCACCCAGTCGGTCTGGCTGTCGAAGACCCGACGGGCCATCTCCAGCGCGGTCGAGGTGTGCTCGAGCAGTCGTACGGCGAGAGGCGTCAGGTCGTACTCGTTGCCGCGGCGAGCGAGGATCGGATCGCTGAAATG
The DNA here is from genome assembly GCF_043556445.1 of Microbacterium shimangi. Taxonomy (NCBI): domain Bacteria; kingdom Bacillati; phylum Actinomycetota; class Actinomycetes; order Micrococcales; family Microbacteriaceae; genus Microbacterium; species Microbacterium shimangi. Next base: position 680,783 of record NZ_JBIGII010000003.1, on the reverse strand, counting down.
CGTGCGGAGTCGGGCGAGTGAGGCCGACAGGGCGGGTTGGCTCAGCTGCAGTCGTTGCGCAGCCTTGGTGACACTGCGTTCGCTCAACAGGGCGTCGAGGGCGATCAGCAGGTTGAGATCGAGGCGGGAGAGCGGCGGTTCCGCGGTCATGGAGTCCTCTTCGGCGAGTACATCGTCGACGACGGCGTCGACGACACGACTATAAGTCATGTCGATGCGTGGCATAGAGAACCGGGCGTTCCCTGATGGCTAACCCCGACCGATAGTGGGAACAGGCCCGCTGATGGGCCGGTGTTCCTGAAAGGTCGAAGATGATCAAGCTGCTCTCCCACCTGTCGTACGTGGCCATCACGTCTCCCGATGTCGAGGCGTCGGTGGAGTTCTACAAGACGCAGGTCGGCCTCACCGAGGTCGACCGTGTCGACGGCGCCGTCTACCTCCGCTGCTGGGGCGACTACTACTCGTACTCCCTCGTCGTACTCCCGGGCGACGAAGCCGCGCTCGCAACGATGGCCTGGCGCACCTCGAGTGCCCAAGCGCTCGAAGAGGCCGTGAAGAGCATCGAAGCGGCGGGCGTGACCGGCGAGTGGATCGACGCGCACCAGATCGGCCGCGCGTACCGCTTCGTCGGCCCCTACGGCCACGACATGACCCTGCACTGGGACGTCACCCGGCACCGCGCCGAGCCGAACGTCGCCTCGATCTACCCCGACCGTCCCGAGAAGCGCAGCCACGTCGCCGGCGCTCCGCGCCAGCTCGACCACGTGACGGTCGCCGCCAGCGATGTCGACGGCTTCGCGAAGTGGTACAACGACGTTCTCGGCTTCCGCATCATGGCGCGCACCGTGCTGGATGAGGCGCCCATCTCGGTCTTCTCCGTGCTGACGACGAACGAGAAGTCGCACGACCTGGGTGTCGTTCTCGACGGCTCGAGCCGTGCGGGTCGCGTGAACCACTACGCCTTCTGGGTCGACACCCGCGAGGAGCTGCTCATCGCCGCCGACGTTCTGATGGAGCGCGGCACGGGCATGGAGTACGGCCCGTCGATCCACGGCATCGGTGAGCAGAGCTTCCTCTATTACCGGGAGCCCTCGAGCATGCGCATCGAGCTGAACACCGGCGGATACCGCAACTACGTGCCCGACTGGGAGCCGCAGACCTGGAAGCCGTCGTTGGGTTCGAGCAACCTCTACCGCAACGGTGCCATGCCGATGTCGATGACCGAATCGTTCCCGGCGGCCGACGGCCCGAGTGCGACCGAGGAGGGCGTGCCCGACGAGATCAAAGACGCGCTGCTCAACCCCTACACGCAACACGGCTGAGCCGCACGCTTCCCGGGGCGGTCGTCGCACCGCCCCGGGACACCATCTGTCACGACTCGAGGAGGACTCATGACGAACGCCCGCACCACCGCACCTTTCGCCCTCGCCCGCTACCGGCGGGGCGAAGACATCGCCCTCGGTCTCGTCGCGGGGGAGCGGATCCGTCCCCTGGATGCTGCCGACCTCGGCGCCAGCGATCTGAACGCCTTTCTCGCGACAGCCGACTGGGATCGGTTGGGCCGGCTCGCGCAGCAGGACGGACCGTGGTCGCCGCTGGCCGACGTCACGCTCGTGGCCCCCGTCGAACCCCGACAGGTGCTGCAGGCCGGGGCGAACTACCGCACCCACGTCGTGCAGTTGATCATGGGCGGCCTGACCAAGGGCGACCCCACCGGTTCTCCGGAGGAGATCCGCGCGCGCGCCGAGAAGATCATGGACGTCCGCGCCGCCAGCGGCCGCCCGTTCATCTTCTTGGGCCTCGCGCAGTGCGTGGTCGGCGACGATGTGCCGCTCTCGCTGCCGGCGTACAGCGAGGTGCACGACTGGGAGCTCGAGCTCGCCGTCGTCATCGGCCGCGAGGCGTTCCGCGTCTCGAAGGACGATGCCCTCTCCCACGTCGCCGGCTACACGATCTCGAACGACGTCACCACACGCGACCTCGTCTTCCCGCCCGACGTGGGCGACATCGGCGCCGACTGGTTCCGCGCGAAGAACGCGCCGGGGTTCCTGCCGACGGGCCCGTTCCTGGTGCCCGCCACGTTCGTCGACCCGTCGGATCTGTCGATCACCCTCGAACTGAACGGCGAGGTGATGCAGGATGCGACGACCGCCGAGCTGCTCTTCGATGTCGCGTCTCTCGTCTCGACCGCCTCGCAGACGCTGCCGCTCCTGCCCGGCGACGTACTCCTCACCGGCAGCCCCGCCGGCAACGGCCAGCACTGGAAGCGGTTCCTCCGCGACGGCGACGTGATGACGGGCACCGTCGAGGGCCTCGGCACCCAGGTCGTCCGGTGCGTCGCCGAAGAGGTGTCGGCATGAGCTCGCTCACCGAGAACCCGGCCGACCTCGACCGGCAGAACCCCGAGGCCGAGATCGGCGTGCGGGCCGAAGCCTTTCGCAACTGGGGTCGCTGGGGCCAGGATGACGCACTCGGCACCCTGAACTTCATCGACGAGGCCAAGCGCGTCGAGGCGGCGGCACTCGTGACCCATGGTCGCGTGGTGTCGCTGTCGCAGTCGTTCGACACCGACGGCCCGCAGAAGGGATGGCGCCGCCGGATCAACCCGGTGCACACGATGACCGACACCGGCACCGACGCCGAGCGGGGCAACCAGCCGTTCCCGCACGGCATCGGGGGCGCCGACGACTACATCACGATGCCGCTCCAGTGCTCCACGCAGTGGGACGGACTCGGCCACATCTTCGACCACGGGATGGCGTGGAACGGCCGGCGTGCCGGCGACGTCGTCACGAGCGACGGCGACCGGCTCACGGGCGTCGAGCACGCAGCATCCGTCATCGTCTCGCGTGGGGTGCTACTCGATGTGGCACGCCACCTGAACCCCGACACGGGTGAATTGCCCGACGGCTACGGGATCACGGCGGCCGACCTCGACGCGACCATCGCGGCTCAGGGCGGGTCGAGTCGAGTGGGACGCGGCGACATCCTGCTCGTGCGCACCGGGCGGTTGACCCGGGCTCGGCGCGAGGGGTGGAACGACTACGCCGGCGGCGATGCCGCGGGCATCTCGATCACGGCCGCGGGGTGGCTGCACCGCTCGGAGATCGCGGCCGTCGCCACCGACACGTGGGGGTTCGAAGTGCGTCCGAACGAATTCGACGCGCCCGCCTTCCAGCCGCTCCACCAGATCGCCATCCCGAACATGGGTCTGACGATCGGCGAGATGTGGGACTTCGACGAACTCGCCGCCGCCTGCGTCGAGCGCGGGCGCTGGGACGTCTTGCTGTCGGCACCACCCCTCCCGATCACGGGGGCGGTCGGCTCGCCGATCAACCCCGTCGCGGTCTTCTGACGTCCGCAGAGTTTCGAGCAACGAACAGAACAGAGAGGTTCTGACATGACCGCAGTGAAGAAGGTCGCTATCGCCGGGTCCGGCGTCGCCGGGCTGGCCGCCGGCATCCAGCTGGCGAGGGCTGGTGTGGAGGTGGACCTGTTCGAAGGGAAGCCCGAACTGGGGATCGGGGGATCGGGCATCTCGCTGCAGGGCAACGCGCTGCGCGTCTTCGACGCTCTCGGGGCGTGGGACGACATCCGGGCGGCGGGATACGCGTTCGACGGGCTGAATCTGCGGGCGCCGGGCCCCGGGGCGCCGGTCGTCGCGGCGCTCCCCGAGTTGAAGACCGGGGGCCCGGACTACCCGGCAGGAATGGGCATGCCGCGGCGGGACCTCGCCCGCATCCTCTTCGCGCACGCCGAGAAGGCGGGCGTGCACATCACGTTCGGTGCGCACGTGACCGCGATCGAATCGGACGACGACGGAGTCGAGGTCTTCATCGACGGGGTCTCCGCCGGGCGTTACGACCTGCTCATCGGCGCGGACGGGCTGAATTCGACCGTGCGAGCGCTCATCGGCATCGACACCAAGCCGGCCTCGACCGGGATGGGCATCTGGCGCACGTTCGTCTCGCGCCCCGATGACGTCGTCAAGAGCGAGTTGTACTACGGCGGCCCGGCCTATATCGCGGGGTACACCCCCACGGGCGAGGACTCGATGTACGCCTTCCTCGTGGAGAAGGCCCAAGACCGTGTCGGCGTCAGCGACGAGGAGGCGACGCGCATCATGCTCGATGCCTCCCGCGCCTACGACGGCCCCTGGAATGCGATCCGCGCCGACCTCGAGGCGGGAGCCCCCGCGAACTACACCTGGTTCACCTCGCACATCGTTCCCGCCCCCTGGAACCGCGGGCGGGTCGTCGTGATCGGAGACGCCGCGCACAGCTGCCCTCCCACCATCGCCCAGGGCGCAGCGCAGGGTCTGGAAGATGCGTTCGTCCTCACCGAGCTGTTGATCGCCAACGACACGATCGAGCAGAGCCTCTGGGATGAGTTCCACGCGCGGCGGTTGCCTCGCGCGACGGCGGTGGTCGAAGCATCCACCCAACTCGGTCAGTGGCAGCTCGACGGCGATCGCGACGCGGATGCGGGCGGACTCATCTACGGCATCGCGCAGAAGATGGCGGAACCCGCATGACCGCCGGATCGGCGCCCGTCACCGACGTGCACGCGCACCTGCTCATGCCGAGCCTGCACGCCGAGGTGACTCGGCGCGCACCCGACCAGGTCGCGGCGGCCGCCGAGCTGGAGTTCCGCCGCAACGGAGCCGAGAGCCAGGCGGTATCGGGCCCGATGGTCGGGGCCCGCATTCCGAAACTCACCGACGTCGGTGTGCGCCTGTCGGAGATGGACGCTCAGGGCGTCGACGTGCAGTGGGTGAGCGCTTCGCCGAACCACTTCTACCCGTGGGCGCCCGAGGGTCTCGCGGTGTGGTCGGCGATGGAGGCGAACCGCCTCATCGCAGAACACGTCGCGGCCGCCCCCGACCGGCTCCGGGGTCTCGGACTGGTTCCGCTGCAGCATCCGGCCCGGATCGTGGAGTACCTCGACGATGCCGTGCTCGGGCGGGGCCTCGCGGGCGTCGAGATCTCGTCGTTCGCCGGCGACGTCGAACTCTCGGACGAGCGCCTCGAGCCCTTCTGGGCCCGCGCGGCAGAGCTCGGCTGCGTGGTGTTCCTGCACCCCTTCGGGTGCTCGCTCGACGAGCGGCTCGACCGGTTCTACCTCGCGAACACCGTGGGTCAGCCGACCGAGAACGCCGTCGCCCTGTCGCACCTGATCTTCGCGGGGGTGCTCGACCGACACCCGGGTCTGCGGCTGATCGCCGCCCACGGCGGCGGGTACCTGCCGACGGCGATGGGCCGCAGCGATCACGCGTGGCGGGTGCGCCCCGACGCCCGGCGCTGCGCTCACGAACCGTCGAGCTACCTGCAGAAGCTCTGGTTCGACACGGTCGTGCACGACCCGGTGGGCTTGCGTCACCTCGTCGAGCTCGCCGGGAGCGACCGGGTCGTTCTCGGCAGCGACTACCCGTTCGACATGGGGCTCGACGACCCCGTCGGCTTCGTGCGTTCGGCGGGGCTGCCCGACGAGGCGGTCGAGGCGATCCTCGGCGGCAACGCCCGGGCACTGCTGACGAGCGGGGTCGCGGTATGAAGATCGCCCGTTGGACCCACGGCGAAGTCGACCGCGAGGGATTCGTGATCGATCGGCGGGTGGTGCCTTTTCCGGACGGATTGACGGTGGCCGACGTTCTCGCCCGCGGTCTGTCCGCGGCATCCGACCTCTTCGAGACCGTGGCGGATGCTGAGGGCGCGCCCCTCGGCGACGTGCTCCTTCGGGCACCCCTCGCGCCGACCTCGGTCCGCGACTTCGTGGCGTTCGAGGAGCACGTCGAGGGGGTCAGCGCGGGCGTCGAGGGCAAGAGCCACGTCGCCGACGAGTGGTACGAGGCCCCGACGTTCTACTTCGGCAACCCGCACACGATCCTGGGCCCGGTCGACGAGGTCTCACCCCCGGTCACCGAGCGGCTCGACTTCGAGCTCGAGGTCGCGGTGGTCATCGGGGCATCCGGCGACTCGGACGGCGCGAACCTCACGCCGGACGCTGCGGCGACGCACATCTTCGGGTACACGATCATGAACGACTGGTCGGCGCGCGACCTGCAGGCCCGTGAGATGAAGGTGCGGCTCGGGCCCTGCAAGGGCAAGGACTTCGGCACGACGCTCGGGCCCTGGATCGTCACGGCCGATGAGGTCGCCGGATTCGTCGACGACGACGGCTTTCTCGCGGTGCGGGCCGAGGTCTACGTGAACGACCGTCTCGTCGGCGAGGATCTCGTCTCGAACGCCGGTTGGACGTTCCCCGAGTTCGTGGCCTACGCCTCACGCAATTCCCGCGTGGTGCCCGGTGACGTCCTCGGCTCGGGAACCGTCGGCAACGGGGGGTGTCTCGGCGAGCTGTGGGGCCGCAATCAGGGGCTCACGCCGCCGCCGCTGCAGGCGGGCGACGAGGTGCGCATGGTCGTCGAAGGCATCGGCGAGATGACCGGCCGCGTCGGGGAGGCTGTCGTGGCGCCGAAGATCGCGCGCGCCCGGGAACGGTCGCGCGCGCGGCACAGGTGACGGTCGGGCCTCAGGCGCTCTCGACAGGATCGGCGACGAGGAGGAGCGCGCGCAGTTCGTCGGCCGTCTCGACGGCGGCGACCGCGCCCTCGGATTCGTGCGGCCAGCTGAAACCCCACCGCACGAAGATGACGGGCACGTCGTTCGCGATACCGCCCTCGACGTCGTGGTGGCGATCGCCGATCAGCACCGGGCGGCTCGTGTCGACGCCGGCGACCTCGAGTCGGCGCAACGCCTCGGCCACGATGTCGGACTTGGCGCTGAGCGTTCGCTCGTCGGGGCTTGCGCCGACCATGGCGGTGAACGCCGGGGAGAGCTCGAAGAACTCCATGAGCGCCGTGACCTGCACCTCGGGCTTGGAGCTCGCGGTGGCCTGCGGAACCCCCGCGGTGTGCAGTTCGCCGATGAGTTCGGCAACGCCCGGGAACAGCTTCGCGCTCGAGGTGTACCCTTCGGCCTTGTTCAGCCCGCGGTAGAACGTGACGGCCTCGGTCGCCTGCTCGGGGGTCATGCCGACGTTCACCTGGAACGACTCGAACATGGGCGGCCCGATCCAGTGCGACAGCTCGCCTCGGGTGGGCGGCTGCTTCTCGAAGTGGGTCAGGGTCGTGGTCAGACGCCGGAGGATGCCCTCGGATGCATCGACGATCGTGCCGTCGACATCCCACAGGACGCAAGAGAAGGGGGAGCGTTCGGGCATGGTCACCACGCTACCGGCCGCGCGGGGCTGCCAGATTCAGGCTGCTGCGCGTAAAGGGTCGGGCGCTTCGTGTCGCAGCCGAGGGCTCTGCATCCCGCTACATTTCCCGTCATCCGCGCCGTTGATTTGTGGCGCGGATGACGGCAATGCCGCGCTGTCGCGCCGCGGGTGACGGGAAGTGACGCGGATGCTGCGAAGGGCAGCGACCAGGTGGTGCTCCCGCGTCAGAAGAGCCGCGGGGCTCCGGAGTCGATGCCCTTCATCTCGTCGTAGTCGAGGGTGACGCACCGGATGCCGCGGTCGGCGGCGAGCACGCGGGCCTGGGGTTTGATCTCCTGGGCGGCGAAGACGCCCGTGACGGGAGCGAGTCCCGGGTCGCGCCCGAGCAGTTCGAGGTAGCGGGTGAGCTGTTCGACGCCGTCGATGTCGCCGCGACGCTTGACCTCGACGGCGATGGTTCCGCCCGCCGCGTCGCGCAGCAGCAGGTCGACCGGGCCGATCGCGGTCGGGTATTCGCGACGCACGAGGGTGAGGCCCTCGCCCATGAGCGAGACCTGCTCGGCCAGCAGCCGCTGCAGGTCGGCCTCGACGCCGTCTTTGATGAGCCCGGGGTCGATGCCGAGCGCGTGGGTGGAGTCGTGCAGCACCTCGTAGAGGCGCACGACCAGCGCATCGCCCGATTTGGCATGGGTGACACGCCACTGCTGCACGACGCCCTCTTCGGCGGCCTCGGCATCGGGCGTCTCGACCGTCAGCGTGCACGGCGGGCTCATCCAGTTGAGCGGCTTGTACGAGCCGCCGTCGGAGTGCACGAGGAGGCTGCCGTCGCCCTTGTGGACGAGGAGGCGGGTGGCGAGGGGGAGGTGCGCGTTCAGGCGGCCGGTGTAGTCGACCGAGCAGCGCGCGATGACGAGACGCACTGACTCAGCGTAGTAGTTGAGCCAGGCCCCCAGCGCATGGTCAGCAGGTGACAGCGCCCGGCACCCGATCGGATCGAACCGCGATAGTGGGGTCTGAGGATGGACGGCCAGGCAGGCTGGATGTCGAAAGGGGACACCGTGATCGCACACCTCAACCGACTCGTCGAGCTGGTCGAAGACGACCTCGCCGCGGATATCGATCTGGTCGCTCTGGCGTCGAAGCTCGGCACAACCGAGTACCACCTTCGGCGAATGTTCTCGTCGTTGGCCGGCATGCCGTTGTCGGAGTACGTCCGGCGGCGCCGCATGACGGTCGCGGCGGCAGACGTTCTCGGTGACGGGGATCTGTTGGGAATCGCGGTGCGCTACGGGTACGGCTCGGCGGAGGCATTCGGCCGAGCGTTCCGGGCGGTGCACAGCGCCGGTCCGGGCGTCGTGCGGCGAGATGGTGGCCCCCTTCGCACTCAACCGCAGCTCAGGTTCCGCCTGACCGTAGAAGGGAACAGCCCCATGGACACCCGCATAACCAGTCAGAACGCGTTCCGACTCGTCGGACATTCGGCCCGAGTGCCACTCATCCACGAGGGGATCAATCCGCACATCCAAGCCCTGATCGCCTCTTTGCCTCGAGACGAACACTCTCGCCTCAAGAAGCTGAGCGACACGGAGCCCGCCGGCCTTCTTCAGGTGAGTGCCGACGTCGATCCTGACTACTCGGAAGGCAGTGAGCTCACGTACCTGCACGGGGTAGCCGTCAGCGAGGAGGTCGTCATTCCCCGCGACCTCGACGTCATCGAGGTCGCGGCGGGGGAGTGGGCGGTGTTCGGCGCGACGGGCCCGTACCCGCAGACGCTCCAGTCGACGTGGGCGGCCACGGCGACGGATTGGTTTCCGTCCAACCCGTGGCGGCTCCGTCCTGGGCCCTCGATCGTCACGGTGCTCGACCGAGCCGAAGACTTCCGCACCGCAACCACCGAGATCTGGTTGCCGGTCGAACGAGCCTAGGGTTCGAGGTTCGGCGGGCGCTCCGTCAGCGGCGGGCGATCAGGCGCGTGGCGAGGCGACGGGTCAGCGGGGTGAACGGCGGCCGGATCACGCGCAGGGTGTCGAGGAACAGGGGTTTGTCGAGCACCGACTTCTCGTGGCTGAACGTCCGCACGGAAGCTTCGCCGTGGTACGCGCCCGTTCCGCTCGCGCCGACCCCGCCGAACGGCAGCGCCGGTGCGCTGAGCTGCAGCAGCGGAGTGCCGAAGCTGACACCACCCGAAGACGTTTCGGCCAGCAGCCTCTTCTTCGCGCGCTTCGACGCGGTCAGGGCATAGAGCGCCAGTGGCTTGTCGCGCGCGGTGATGAAGGCGATGGCCGCGTCGAGGGACGGCACGGTGATGATCGGCAGGATCGGGCCGAAGATCTCCTCGGTCATCACGGGGCTGTCCGGACTCACGTCGGTGAGTACCGTGGGGGCGATGTATCGGGTGTCGGAGTCGGTGATGCCGCCCGTCACCACGCGTCCGTCGCCCAGCAGGGCTTCGAGCCGCGAGAACTGCTTGTCGTTGATGATCCGGCCGTAGTCGGGGTTGTTGCGCGGGTCCGCTCCGTAGAGCGCGCTGACGGCGTCGGTGAGGGCGCGCTCGAGTGCGGGTGCTGCCTCGGGTGTGGTCAGCACATAATCCGGCGCGACGCAGGTCTGCCCGGCATTGATGAACTTCGCCCACGCGAGCCGAGTGGCGGCCGCGGTCGCGTCGACCGTGCCGTCGACCCACGCCGGGGACTTCCCGCCCAGCTCGAGCGTCACCGGGGTGAGGTGTTTCGCCGCCGCCGTCATCACGATGCGCCCGACCGCGCCGCTGCCCGTATAGAAGATGTGGTCGAAGCGCTCCTCGAGCAGTTCGGTGGTTTCGGGTACGCCCCCTTGCACGATCGCGACCGCGCGGGGATCGAGGTAGAGCGGAATCAGGCGTGCCAACGCGGCCGCAACGGCCGGAGCGAGTTCGCTGGGCTTGAGCACCACGGCGTTTCCGGCGGCGAGGGCGCCCACGAGGGGTGCCAGCAGGAGCTGCACCGGGTAGTTCCAGGGCGCCATGACCAGCACCACGCCGAGCGGCTCGCGCACGATGCGCCCGAAGGCGGGGGCGAGGACCATCGGGATGGGGACGCGACGCGAAGATGTCCACCGCCGCAGGTGGGAGAGGGTGTGGTCGATATCGCGCACGACGAAGCCGATCTCGGTCAGCTGGGATTCGACGCGGCTCTTTCCGAGGTCGCTGGCGAGGGCATCCTCGAGTTCGGATCCGTGGTCGCGGAGGAGGCGACGGAGGCTCTCCAGCTGGCGGCGACGCCAGGCGAGGGGGCGAGTGAGGCCGCGATCGAAGCCACCCCGCAGTCGTGGCACCAGCTGAGCGGGCCGGGCGGCGGACTCGGCGAACGCATCGGCATCGGCCAGGGGCAGCTCGTGACGGGTCATATCTCGATGGTATACGAAACAAGTTGGTTTCGTTTCGTAAGTGTTACGGTGGGTCCATGGATTCCCTCGACACCACCCCCGCGGGTGAGAGCAGCCGCTCCGACTTGCGAATCGTCCTCGACGACCTCGCCCGCGCGATCGCCGCCGACCCCCGCGGCAGTTCGCTGACTTCGGGCGGCACCTTCACTCTGACCGAGACGCTGCAGCACGCCGCGCAGAGCATCGAGTACTCGCTGAGCGGGTATCCCGTTCTGAAGCCCGTGGGTTTCCGCACGACCATCGGGCGGGCGGCGAAGCATCTGTTCCTGCGCCGAGGCGCGATGAAACACAACCTCGCGGCTCCGGTCGACGGAGCTCCCGAGCTCGACCCTCACCTGGCCGTGACCGCGGCGCTGCGCCGGTTGGAGATCGCCGCCACGGCGCTCCTCGCGCACACGGGCTCGCTGCAGCCGCATCCCACCTATGGCGTATGCACGCCCGAGCAGGGCGCGCGCCTGCAGGCGATGCACCTGCGCGAGCACCTTCCCGGCCTCGAGGTCGCAGGCGCAGAACCCGTGACGACCGACCGGTGAGTGCATCGGCCTCCGACACCGTCGCAGACACGCCCCAGGGTCGTCCGCGCGATTCCCGTCTCGACGCCGCGCTGCTCGAGGCGACCGTGCTCCTCATCGAAGAGAAGGGATACGCAGCTCTGACGACTGCCGCCGTCGCTCAGCGTGCCGGTGTGTCGACGGCGTCGCTGTATCGCCGGTGGGCGTCCAAAGAAGAACTCGTCGCCACCGCTGCCGCGGCGCTGATCGCCGACTTCGCCGTCGACCACAGCACGGGAACCCTCGACGGCGACCTGACGGCGCTCCTGGAAACGAAGGTCGCTCTTCTGGGCGGTCGTACGGGCAGCGTGTTGCGGTCGCTGTCAGGGCGCGCGACCCACGATCCCGAACTCGCCGCCATCATCGAGCGGGACGTCTACGGCCTGGCCCGCGATCACGTCGCGGCGGTCTTGGAGCGCGCCGCCGCGCGCGGTGAGATCACTGGAAGCGTGGGCACGGCGGTGGCAACCGATCTCGTGATGGGAATGGTGGTCGTTCCGCTCTTCCTGGCGGCCGACGGACCCGACGCCGTCGCGGCCATCGATGTTCCGCAGCGCGTCGCGGTACTGCGTCGCGCTCTCGGCGCGTAGTCGCTCGGCACCGAGGGTCAGCCGAGCGATCCGAGCCACTCGAAGATGCCGAGTTCTGTCGCCGCGGCGCGCAGCACGAGAAACCCCACGATCCCCAGAATCCACGCCGTGTTCTCGGCTGCCGTGCGCTGCAGCCAGCCGGCGAGGCGGCGAAGCGGTGCGTCGATGACTCGAGCGGCGACGAGGCGGAGGACGAGTAAGAAGAGAGCGGGCGCGACCATCACAGCGCAGTAGCCCGTCAGTCCCGCGATCTGGGCGGGCAACGGCACGGATGCGTCGGCGAGCATCGTCATGCCGACGATGTAGGGCACCATCGTGGCGACCTCGACGACTCCGGCCCCCACGGCGATCCCGACGATCGCGAGGGGCGGGGTGCGGTCCGAGAGCAGGCGTTCCCGCCACCGCGTGAGTCTGCCCGGAGGGTCGGGAGGACCCTCGGCGGCGGGGGCGGATGCTGCGGGGGCGGTCGCTGCGACGCCCTTCTTCACGCGCGGCCCGGTCGGCATCAGCAACGCCGTGCCCAGGAGCGCTGCCCCCGCGACCAATCTCACGATCCGGCCGGGCGACGAGGAAAGGAAGTCGCCCGCGACGTCGACGATGTTGACGAGACCGAAGAGGAAGAGAACTCCGACGAGAAGGTAGAACAGCGCGATGGTGCCGAGGTAGAGCAGCATCCGCCCCCCGCGCACGCGCCCGGGCACCAGGAGGAAGAACAGCGGGATGAGCAGCGTGCCGATGCTGAGCCCGTCGAGCAGCGCGAGAAGGGTCAGGGCGAGGGGCAGCGGAACGCCGGGGAGGATGTCCATGGCACCACCCTCGGATCGACCCGCACGGAACGCATCGGGCGGAGGATGGAGGACCGCGGCTGCTCTCTCGTCCTTTCGAACGAGGACGCCCGCGCCTCGGCATGGTTGCATGAGTCGATGACGACCGGATCAGCGCGAAGGGCGAGGCGAGTGCGTCGGTGGGTGCGGGGGCACCGGTCGGTCGTCGACCCGGTCGTCTACGCACTGTGCGCCGTCGCGTCGGCGGCGCTCGGTGTTTCGGGTCTGTGGAACCTCTTCTCGTTCGTTCCGCCGGACGCCTCACCGTGGTGGACCCTCGTGACAGCGCTCCCCGCCTGCGCGGTGGTGCTCCTGCGCGACCGGTTCCCCCTCGCGGCGCTGCTCGCCGCCACGGCGATCGGGCTCGTCGACCTCGCGACCGTGGGCGGCCTCGTCCCTCTCCTCGTCGTGCTCGACACCCTCTACGTCGCCACCCGTGACGCGGCAGCTCGCCGGCGTCGCATGATCCTGTTCGCGGTGGCCGTCACCGTTGCCGCGATCGGCACCGCCGCGCTCGCCGCCGTGGGGGAGGTTCGCGTCGCGGCCGTCATCGTTCTGCAGGTGGGAGCACTGCTCGGCACCACCTACTGGTACGCCACTGCCGTCGCGCAGTCGCGAGAGCTCGTCGCCCTGCACCGGCAGCGGGCCGAAGATGCCGAGGCGCTGGCCGCACGGGCCCGGGAGGCCGCCGTGCAGGACGAGCGCGAGGCGATGGCCCGCGAACTGCACGACCTCGTCGCCGGGCACGTGTCGGCCATGGCGATCCGGGCGGAGGCGTCACTGGCATCGCCGTCCGATGGCGAGCGCGACCGGGGGGCACTCCGCGCGGTGCGGGATTCGGGGCTCGAGGCCCACGAAGCGCTCCGCTCGATGATCTCTGTGCTGCGTTCGCCGAGCGGGTCGCCTCGCACCTTCGCCCTACCGCGGGGTCGAGACACGGTCGCCGCGTCGGTCGATGCCGCGCGCCTGTCGGGTCTCAGGGTCACGCTGCACGACGAGATCCGCGGCCCGGTCGCCGACCCGGTCGATCAGGCGATCGCCCGGATCGTGCAGGAGTCGCTCGCGAACTGCCTCCGCCACGCGGCGGGCGCCGTCGTCGAAGTCCACCTGTCCGAGGGCGACGGCGAGGTGCGTGTGCGCGTCACGTCGCAAGGCGGGGTGGCTCTGCGGCATCCGCCCCTCGAGGGCAGCGGCTGGGGGCTCGAACTCATCCGAGAACGGGCGCGCGCCGTCGGCGGCGAGCTGCAGGCCGGGGAGGACGGCTCGGGATGGACGGTGCAGGCGCGTCTTCCGAAGGTGGCGCCGATATGACCGCGCGAGAGGATCGCCGGACCACGGTCATGATCGCCGACGACCACGGGGCGATCCGAGAGGGTCTGCGGATCATCCTCGAGTCGCACGGGTTCGACGTGGTGGGCGAGGCCGCCGACGGGGAGGTGGCGGTACGCAACGCCGCGGCGCTGCGGCCCGACGTCGTGCTGATGGATCTGCGCATGCCGGGCACCGACGGCGTGGCGGCCACGGCGCGGATCGTCGACGCCGGGTCGAGCGAAGTGCTCGTGCTGACCAGCTTCGACGAGGACGACCTCGTCGCCGGGGCGCTCGCCGCCGGGGCGGTGGGCTTTCTGCTGAAGACGGCCGATGCCGCCACTCTCGTCGACGCGGTGCGCCGCATCGCGAGGGGCGAGGGGGTGCTCGACCCGCGCGTCACCCGTCGCGCGCTCGAACTCCTCACACGGGAGCCCGAACCGGCCGCCCCCTCGACGATCGGAGGCCTGACGCCTCGCGAGGCGGAAGTGCTCGACGCGATGGCCGACGGCTTCTCGAACGCCCAGATCGCCGAGCGGCTGCGGATCACGGTGCCCACCGTGAAGACGCACGTGTCGAGCGTGCTCGCCAAGCTCGGCGCCCGGAGTCGCTCTCACGCCGTGGCCATCGCCCGATCGGACGGGTGACCGGGCTCAGCGCTTCGCTGGGGCCTTCGGTTCGGAGACCGTCGGCACGATCGGGCGAGCGGCGCCGGAGAAGAGCCCCGACGCGACGATCAGGCCGACGATGATGAACAGCGTGTTCAGCAGCCCGACGTGCTCGCTGATGAAGCCGAGGATCGGCGGACCGCAGAGGAACGCGACGTACCCGATGGTCGCCGCAGCGCTGACGCGAGCGGCGGCATGCGCCGGGTCGTCGGCCGCCGCCGACATGGCGAGCGGAAAGCCGAGCGATGCCCCGGCGCCCCAGAGCGCTGCGCCGACGAAGACCAGTGGCAGGTTCGGCGCGAGGATGAACAGCAGCAGGCCCACCGCGGCGGTGGCGGCGAGCACCCGCAGCACCGGGACACGGCCGAAGCGGTCGACGAGCGGGCCACCGAAGACCCGCACCACCGTCATCGCGATCGAGAAGACGGTGAGGCCGGCGGCGCCGAGCGCCTGATCGGCGTCGTGGCCCTCGACGAGGGCGAGAGGCAGCCAGTCGTTCGCGCCGCCCTCGGCGAAGGCCATGCCGAGCATGACGACGCCGAGCGCATAGGTGCGCGGCTCCCGCCACGCCGACAGCGCGACGTGCAGGCGTTCGCGCCACGCGGTCGGTGCGGCATTCGCCTGATCTTCGTCGGCGATCTCGTGCGCCGGCACGTTCGCGATGCTCACGAAGGCGATCACCACGATCACCACCGCGATGATGCTCGCGTGGGTCACCACGGCGAGGCCGATCGCCACGGCGGCGACGCCGAGACCCGCGCCGATGACGGTGCCGAAGCTGAAGAAGGCATGGAAGAGGGGGAGGATCGTCCGGCCGGTGTGCTTCTCGATCGCCGCGCCCTCGACGTTCATCATGACGTCGACCGATCCGTTGCCGAATCCGAACAGGGCGAGCCCCAGGAGGACGACCGGGTACGAGTGGACGAAATCGGTGCCGACCCCGATGATCGTGACGCCGACCGCCACCAGGAGCAGTCCCGCGAGCATTCCCCGACGTGCGCCGATGCGCGCGAGCACCACCGGAGCCACCGAGAGTCCCACGATCGAGGCGACGCCCATGCCGAGGAGCAGGAGCCCGACCTGGATGTTGTCGATGCCCAGCGAAGCCTTGATCGCGGGGACGCGCGACGCCCAAGTGGCGATGCTGAGACCGCTCGCCAGGAAGATGGCGAAGATGGCGGTGCGCCAGCGCACGATCTGCGATCGGGAGAGTTCGGTGTGCATGCGACGAGCGTACCGAATCGATTCGATGAATGTCACGCCCGGGGGTAGCATCGCTTCATGAGCGCTCGCCGAGCCACTATCGCCGACGTCGCCCGCGAAGCGGGTGTCTCGCCGTCGACCGCGTCGGTCGTCTTCAGCGGGCGCACGCCGGTCTCGGATGCGACCCGCCAGCGGGTGCTCGCCGCGGCCGGTTCGCTCGGGTACACCGGTCCCGACCCGCGCGCGGCGTCGCTGCGGCGGGGAAAGTCGGGCATCGTCGGCGTGGTCTTCGACAGCCCGCTCGGTGCAGCGTTCCTCGATCCGGTGATGACGCTCATGATGGACGGGCTCACCGAGGGAGTGGCCGAGCTCGGAGCGGGCGTGCTGCTGCTGCGCGACAACTCGGCGACCGCCGCCGGCGACTCCGATGCGCAGCCGACCCTGATGACCGCCCCGATCGACGCCGCCGTGCTGATCGGCTGCAGCACCGTCATGCGCGAGTCGCTCGACGTCATGCGCGCCCGCAACATCCCCGTGGTCGTCATCGAGGGCGATGCCGGCGAAGGGGTGCCGCAGATCAGGCTCGACAACCGCGAGGCGCAACGGCAGGCCGCGAGCCACCTCGCCACCCTCGGGCATCGCCGCGTTTCGATCGTGACTCTTCCGAGCGGGCCGGATCGCGCTCGCGGATGGCTGGATGCTGCCGAGGAACAGCGCATTCGGGTCGATGTGACCCGCGACCGGCTGGCCGGGGCGCGCGACGTCTATCCCGAAGCGCCGGCGTACGCCGCCGCCGCGAGCTCGATCGACGAGGGGTTCGCCGCCGGGCGCGCGATCTTCGCCGCCGCCGACCATCCGACGGCCGTCATCGCGCAGAGCGATCTGCTCGCCACGGGGGTCATCCGCGCGGCCGAAGAAGCGGGCCTTCGCGTCCCCGAAGACGTGAGCGTCACCGGGTTCGACGGCGTCGTCGTCGACGGGCTCGCGCCCTACGCCCTGACGACGCTGGTTCAGCCCTCGACCGAGAAGGGGCGCGCGGCAGGAGACGCTGTGGCCGCGATGCTCGAGGGTCGCGAGGCGGCGTCGTTGCGCTTCACCTGCGTCTTCCGCGCCGGCAATACGACGGCGCCCGTCACCCGTTCGCACTGACCTCGCCACCGCCCGGGCGCCGGGTACGGATGCGGCGGGTAGAATAGACCCGACACCCCGAGCGCCCGGGCAACCGCCCGTCGACCCCCGAGGAGGCCGCATGTTGGTACTCCTCGCCGCGTTCGCCGTGGTTCCTCTTCTTCTTCCCTGGCTCGTTGCGCGTCTGGGAGCCCGGGCGTTCTACGTGGCGGCGCTCCTTCCGATCGTCGCGTTCATCCACACTGCTCTGTCGACGTCGTCGGTGTTGAACGGCCAGATTCCTTTCGAGGCATACGACTGGATACCGCCTCTCGGGATCGCCCTGTCGATGCGCATGGACACCCTGGGCTGGGTCATGGCCCTCGTCGTCACCGGCGTCGGGGCGCTCGTGCTTCTCTATTGCCGGTGGTACTTCCGCGGGAAAGACGAGGGGCTCGGCCAGTTCTCGGCGGTGCTGCTCGCTTTCGCCGGCGCGATGTACGGGCTGGTGCTGACCGACGACCTCGTCGTGCTGGTCATGTTCTGGGAAGTCACCAGCATCCTGTCGTACCTGCTGATCGGCTATTACCACCGCCGCGGTGCGAGCCGTCGCGCAGCGCTCCAAGCGCTGCTCGTCACCTCGCTCGGCGGTCTCGTCATGCTCATCGGCGTGGTGCTGCTGGTGGTCGAGTCGGGCACGTCGAGCATCTCGGCGATCCTCGCGCTGGCCCCGACCGGCCCGATCGTCGATGCCGCGCTCGTGATGCTGCTGGTGGGTGCGCTCAGCAAGTCGGCGATCTTCCCCTTCCATTTCTGGCTTCCGGGGGCGATGGCCGCTCCCACCCCCGTCAGCGCGTACCTGCACGCCGCGGCGATGGTCAAGGCCGGGATCTACCTCATCGCCCGTCTTGCGCCGGTCTTCGCGTTCGCCCCGGGCTGGCGGCCGATTCTGCTCGCGCTGGGTATCTTCACGATGCTGCTCGGTGGTCTCCAGGCCCTCCGCGAGACCGACCTCAAGCGCATCCTCGCCTTCGGAACGGTGTCGCAGCTCGGGTTCCTCACGGTGGTGCTCGGGTACGGCACGCGCGAGGCCGCACTTGCCGGACTCGCGTTGCTCATCGGCCACGCGCTCTTCAAGTCGTGCCTCTTCCTCGTCGTCGGTGTGATCGACCGTCAGCTGTCGACCCGTGACATCAGGGAACTCAGCGGGGTGGCGCGTCAAGCCCCCGTCATCACGATCGCATCGACGATCGCGGTGGCCTCGATGGTGGGCATCATCCCCACCCTGGGGTTCGTCGCCAAAGAGGGCGCGCTGACCGCCTTCATCGAAGAAGCGGTGCACGGCGAGGCCTGGGGTCTCGTGGCTCTCATCGGGGTCTCACTCGGTTCGATCCTGACCGCCGCCTACGGGGCGCGATTCCTCTGGGGGGCCTTCGGCACGAAGAAGGACGCCGACGGGCAGGCCAGGGAACGCACCGAGTGGCCGGATCCGCCGATCGGATTCTTGTCCGCACCGGTCGCGCTGTCGGTGCTCACCGTCGCCGGTGGCTTCGGGGCGTCGCTCCTCGACGTCGTGCTGCAGCCCTACGCGATGACGGCCGCCGCGGCGAGCCCGGGTTTGGCCGAGCCCGAAAGCGCACCGCACCTCGCGCTCTGGCACGGTTTCGAGCCCGCCCTGTGGATCTCGTTGGCGACGCTCGCGATCGGCCTGGTCCTGTTCTGGTTCACGCGGAGCGCCACCCCCGCCACGGCCCGCCGCGTACTGCCCTTCACCGCCGTCGACGTCTACAACGCGGTGCTGCGCTTCATTGCACGCGCCTCGGTGTTCGTCACGAGCCTGACCCAGCGCGGATCGCTGCCCGTCTACGTCGGGATGATCTTCCTCGTGTTCGTCGTGGCAGAGGGCACGGTGCTGCTGTCGAACCCGACGTGGCAGGCGAAGCTCGACGCCTGGCAGACGCCCGCGCAGCTCGCTGTCGCCCCCGTGATGATCGCCGCCGGCGTGCTCGCCGTCAACGCACGCAAGCGGTACACCGGTGTCGTGCTGGTCTCGGTCACGGGCCTCGGCATGGTGGTGCTGTTCGCCACGAGCGGCGCCCCCGACCTCGCACTCACCCAGATCCTCGTCGAGACCGTGACTCTCATCGCCTTCGCCCTCGTGCTGCGACGCATCCCGGCGCGGATGGGCGACCACAACGCCTCGGTCTGGCCGCTGGCCCGAGCGGTGCTCGCCATCGGAGTGGGCGCGACCATGGCCGTGGTCGCCATCGTCGCGACCGGAGCGCGTCAGGTGCGGCCGATCTCCGACAGCTTCCCGATGCTCGCCTACGAGATCGGGCACGGGAAGAACGTCGTCAACGTCGCCCTGGTCGACCTGCGCGGGTGGGACACGATGGGCGAGCTGTCGGTGCTGGTCCTCGCGGCGACGGGCGTGGCCTCGCTCGTCTTCGTCACCCATCGCTCCGACACCCTTTCGAAGCTGACCACGCGACTGCCGCGGCTGCACAAGCGCGGCCGCGGGGCTCTCGTCGAGACGACGGAGGGCGTGCGCGCGCGCACCGACGACACCAGCGACAGTCCGCAGGCCTGGCTGTTCGCGGGCCAACGGGTGCGCCCCGAGAACCGGTCGATCATCCTCGAGGTGGTCGTGCGCGTGCTCTTCCACACGATCATCATCGTGTCGCTCTACCTGCTCTTCGCCGGACACAACCTGCCCGGCGGCGGCTTCGCGGGTGGACTGGTGGCGGGCATGGCGCTAGTCATGCGTTACGTCGCGGGCGGTCGCTACGAGCTGGGAGCCGCGGCCCCCGCAGACCCCGGCCGACTGCTCGGCGTGGGGATGGCGCTCGCGGTCGGCTGCGCCCTGGTGCCGCTGCTGTTCGGCGAGGCCCCGCTGACGAGCACCTTCTTCGAAGCCGACATCCCCGTGCTCGGGCACGTGGAGTTCGTGACCTCGACGATCTTCGACATCGGCGTGTATCTCGTCGTGATCGGCCTCGTGCTCGACGTGCTGCGCAGCCTCGGCGCCGAGGTCGACCGTCAGACGCAAGAGATGCGCGCACAGGGGGTCATCGCCCCGTGAACGTCTCCCTCGTCCTCATCATCGTCATGGCGGTGCTCTTCGCCTGCGGCGTCTACGCGATGCTCGAACGAAGCCTGACCCGCGTGCTGATCGGGTTCCTGCTGCTCGGCAACGCCGCGAACCTCCTCCTCCTCATCGTCATGGGCGACCCGGGGGTCGCCCCGTTCTTCGGTGATGCGTCGACGCCCGACGACTACTCCGATCCGCTCCCGCAGGCCCTGACGCTGACGGCCATCGTCATCACGTTCGCCGTCTCGGCCTTCCTCCTCGCCCTGATCTACCGGTCGTGGCAACTCGGCCAGGCCGACACGGTCGAAGACGACGCGGAAGACGTCGCGATGCGGGCACGAACGGCGCAGGACGACGGGGTCATGGACGTCGAGGTCGGTGACGAGGACGACGACGCCACCACCGACTTCGTCGGCATGGCCAGCTCGCCGCTGCGTCTTCTGGGCAACCGGGACTATACGAAGCTCCGCGACGACGCCCCGTCGGACCGCCCCGCCCCCACCGGCAGTCCGACAGCATCCGACAGCCCACCCGATGACCGAGAGAGCGAGGACGACCGATGAGTTCCCTCGTCCCGCTCCTGGTCACCCTGCCGCTCCTCGGTGCGGCCATCGCCCTGATCGCGGGCCGCCATCGGCGCACCCAGGTCACGGTCTCGATCGCCACGCTGACCCTCACCATGGTCATCGCGGCGGTGCTGCTGGTCTACGTCGACGTCTCGAACACCCCGATCGCGGTGTCGGTCGGCGGGTGGCCCGTGCCCTTCGGCATCGTCCTCTACGTCGACCGGCTCGCAGCCCTCCTGGTGCTCGTCTCGAGCGTCGTGCTGCTCTCGGTGCTGCTGTTCTCGGTGGGCCAGGGTGCGGAGGACGGCGACGAAGACACCCCCGTGTCGATCTTCCACCCGTCGTATCTGATCCTCGCCGCGGGGATCTTCACGGCGTTCATCGCGGGCGACCTGTTCAACCTCTACGTCGGTTTCGAGATCCTGCTCGTCGCCTCGTACGTGCTCATCACGCTCGGCGGCACCGAGAACCGCATCCGCACGGGCGTCGTGTACATCGTCGTGTCGCTCGTCTCGTCGATCCTCTTCCTCGCGGCGATCGCGGCGATCTACGGCGCCCTCGGCACCGTGAACATGGCGCAACTGTCGGAGCGCATGACCGAACTGCCGCAAGAGACGCAGCTGGTGCTGCACCTCATGCTCGTCGTGGCGTTCGGCATCAAGGCCGCCGTGTTCCCGCTGTCGTTCTGGCTGCCCGACTCGTACCCGACGGCTCCGGCGCCGGTCACGGCGGTGTTCGCAGGGCTCCTGACGAAGGTCGGTGTCTACGCGCTCATCCGCACCGAGACCGAGATCTTCCGCGAGAACGACATCAACCTGCTGCTCTTGATCGTGGCACTGGCGACGATGATCGTCGGGGTTCTCGGTGCCGTGGCGCAGGCCGAGCTCAAACGCATCCTGTCGTTCACCCTGGTGAGCCACATCGGCTACATGATCTTCGGGTTGGCGATCGCGACCCCGGCCGCGATCGGCGCGACGATCTACTACATCGTCCACCACATCGTCGTGCAGACCACCCTGTTCCTCGCGATCGGTCTCATCGAGCGTCGGGCGGGCAGCACGTCGGTGCTGCGCGTGCGCGGACTGATGCGCGCCGCGCCCGTGATCGCCGTGCTTTATTTCCTCCCGGCGATCAACCTGGGCGGGCTTCCTCCGTTCTCGGGCTTCATCGGCAAGTTCGCGCTGTTCGACGCGGCGGCCGAGGTCGGCACCCCGATCATGATGGTGCTGATCGTCGGCGGCATCGTCACGTCGCTCCTCACGCTCTACGCCCTCATGCGCGCGTGGAACCTCGCGTTCTGGCGAGAAGAAGAAGATTCGGCCGAGACCGATGACCGCATCTCGTACCTCGGCGACTCGCCCGAGGCCGAGGTCAAGACCGAGCGCCGCGCGATTCCTCGCATCATGACGGCGGCGACCGCCGGCATGGTCGTGGTGACCGTCGCCCTCACGATCTTCGCCGGCCCCCTCTACGAGGTCTGCGCCCGGATCGGTGAGACGCTCCTCGACCCGGTGTCGGTCGTGCAGCTCGAGCAGGAGGCGACTCCGTGATGCGCGAGAAAAAAGACGCGTTCCACCAGGTGTGGCGCCAGCTGCCGTTCTTCGCGTGGCTCGTGGCGTTGTGGATGCTGCTGTGGGGCCAGTTCACGGTCGTCGCATTTCTCACGGGGCTGATCGCCGCGGTGATCGTCACGCGTGTGTTCCGGCTTCCGCCGGTGCAGCTTTCGGGCCGACTGAACCTCTGGTACGGCCTCGTTTTCGTCGTGACGTTCTTCGCCGCCCTCGTCCGCGGTTCGCTCCTGGTGGCCTGGCAGGTGCTCGACTTCCGTCGACAGCCCAGCAGTGCCGTGATCGCCGTGCAGCTGCGGACCGACGACGACCTCATCATGACCCACACCGCCGTGACGGCATCGCTCATTCCGGGTTCGCTCATCGTCGAGGCCGACCGAGATCGCCGCATTCTCTACCTGCACGTCATCGGAATCGACAGCGACGACGACGTCGAAGCACAGCGACGGGCGGTCCTCGGCTGGGAGGCGCGCATCGTCCGCGCCGCCGGCTCCCGCAGTCAGCTCGCGATCGTCGACGAGGCCGTCGTCGGCACGCCGCGCCAGGGGGCGACACCGTCATGAACGTTCTGCTGCTCGTCATCTTCGTCGTCTTCGCGGTCGCCGCCATCCTCACCCTGTGGCGGATCGTCGTCGGTCCGTCGATCCTCGATCGCGCCGTGGCATCCGATGTCCTGCTCACCGAGGTCATGTGCGTGCTGGGGGCCGAAATGGCCATCAACCAGCACACCCGCACGCTGCCGGTGCTGTTGATCATCGCGGCGGTGGGCGTCTTCGGCTCGATCTCGATCGCACGCTTCGTCGCGCGGAAGGACAACGCAGACCAGTGATCCTCGCATCCGCCCCCATCGAAGCGACCGTGTCGCCGCTCGACGCGGTGCTCGACACCACCGCCCTCGTGCTGATCCTCATCGGTGCCGTGCTGTGCCTGACCGCGGCGATCGGCCTGCTGCGCTTTCGCGACGTGCCCAGCCGCCTCCACGCGGCGACGAAGCCCCAGGTGCTGGGACTGATCGTCATCTGTCTCGCGGTCGCCCTGTCGCTGCGCTCGTGGGAGGTGGTGGCCTTCATCGTGCCGATCGTCCTCATCCAGCTCGCGACGGCGCCGCTGTCGGCGCACATGGTGGGCCGACAGGCGTATCGCAACGGCACGCTCGATCGGGCTTCGCTGTACACCGATGAGCTCCGCGCCTCGCGCGAGACTCCGCCCGCCGCCGGCTGACCCGAACGTCGGAGAAGACGCCGACGGAGGACGATCCGTGCGCAGACGGCCTACGCCCGGTTCATCTCCTTCGCTCGCGTACCGAGCCGCTGATCTTCAGCCGATGACGCTCGGCTGAAGATCGCGCAGCGTGCGGAAGCGGGTCATGCGACCCACCCCGATCGCCGCCGCGATGCCGGCGCCGACGAGCCAGGCTCCGAGCACGGCCAGGTCGAGCCAGACCCGATCGAGGTCGCCGCCGTACATGACCTGGCGCATCGCGTCGACGACGTAGCCCATCGGCAGCACGTGGTGCAGCGCCGCGAGGGGCGCCGGAAGCGTCTGCCACGGGAAGGTGCCGCCGGCCGTCACGAGCTGCAGCACCATGAGCACGAGGCCCAGGAACTGTCCGACCGAACCCAGCCACACGTTCAGCGCCAGCACGATGGCGGCGTAGGTCGCTGTGCCGAGCAGGAGGATCCCGAGGGTGGCGAGGGGGTTCGCGAACGAGAATCCGAGGGCGAAGGCGAGCACCCCGAAAAGCCCGAGCATCTGCACCCCGCCGAGGAGGGCCGGGGTCAACCAGCCGGCGAAGGCGACGCGGACGGGGGAGTTCAGCGCGGTCACCGCGCGACGCGAAACCGGTTTCACGATGAGGAACAGCGCGTAGATGCCGATCCACGCCGCGAGTGCCGCGAAGAACGGGGCGAGTCCTGCGCCGTAGTTCTGCGCCTGGGTCAGCGCACTGGAGGTGACGGACACCGGGTCGGAGAGCGTCGAGGCTTGGCTCGCCCGGGTGGCGTCGTCGGTGTCGGGAATCTGGTTCACCCCATCGGCCAGCCCCGACTGCAGTTGCGTCGCGCCGTCGGCCAGCTGGGCGATGCCGCTGTCGAGCGAGCCGGCCCCGTCGCGCAATCTCGCCGCACCGTCGGCGGCGGTGGCGGCGCCGTCGGCGAGGGTGGCCGAACCCGAGGCCAGTTGTCCGGCTCCGTCCGAGACCTGTTGCGCGCCGGTGGAGACCTGTTGCGCACCGGCGGCGAGTTGATCGATCTGACCGACGGCCGTCTGTACGCGCGCGTTGGTGGTCGAGAGTCGCTCCGCGACGGGGTCGAGGGTTGCGAGCACCTCGGTGATCTTCTCCGGGGCGACCCCCGCATCGGTCAGCCTTCGTGAGATGTCGGCGCGCACGGTCGGGAGGAGGGAGGTGGCTTCGGTGGATGCTGCGCCCACCCGATCGGCGATCGCGTCGACCTGCTGGGTGCCGGTCGCGACCTGTTGCGCACCCGAGCTGACCTTCGCCGCACCGTCGTCGAGCGCCGCGGCCCCGTCTCGGAGCGTGACGGCGCCGTCGCGCAGCTGCGCGGTGCCGGTCGCCAACTGCCCCGCGCCGTCGGCGAGGCTGGTCGATCCGTCTCGGGCGGTGCCCAGACCGTCGACGAGCTGCTGAGCCCCGGTCGCTGCATCCGTCAGCTTCACGCGGATCGTCGCGAGGGCGTTGAGCAGCGTCAGCCCACCCTGATCGACGACCTTCGCGGCCACCGTCGACTGGATGCGGGCCACGGCCTGCGTGCCGATCGTCGAGGCGAGGTAGTTGTTGGCGTCGTTGGTGCGCAGAATGATGTCGGCCTGGCGGGGCTCGTCGGTCGAGATCGACGCGATCGAGGCGGAGAAGTCCGACGGCAGTTCGACGACGAAGTCGAAGTCGCCGTTCTCGAGACCCGCGGATGCTGCATCGGAACCCACCTGGTGCCACTCGAAGGTGTCGCCGCCGAGCAGTTCATCGGCGACCTCGTCGCCGAAGTTGCGGTCTTGCCCGTTGAGGTTCGCGCCGGTGTCGTCGACGACGAGGGCGACGGGCACCCGCGACAGGTTGCCGTAAGGGTCTTGGTTCGCCCAGAGGTAGAGACCGCCGTAGACGATCGGCACGCAGAGCAGCGCCACCAGGGCGATCAGCGACATGCGAGTAGAGGTGAGCCGCCGCAGCTCTGCCGCGATCATCTGCGGAACCTTCATCGTTCTTCCTCCAGTACCGACTGCGAGGCGCGCCCCGCGATCACGAGCACGGCGTAGCCGCGTTCGGCAAACTCTTTCGCGAGCCGCCACCAGTTCTGGGGCTCGCCGCCGTGCCGATCGGGTGAGGTCAGCACGAGACCCTCGATGCCTTTTCGCAGCGCGGCCAGCTCGAGCAGGATGCGCAGGCGTGCCGCCGGCTCGATGTTGCCGATCGGGGTACCGGCGAGGTCGCCGAGACCGAGCCCGTCGAGCCACCGGCGCGCGGCGAACGGGTTCGGCGAGGCGCCCGCGAACATCAGCTCCTCGGCGACGACCCCGGCGACCGTGACCGCCGCCTCGGGGTCCGAGACGCCGAGCGCATCGACCAGCGCGACCCGCCGCCGGATGCCCGCCGCGTTCTTCTTGCCGTCGAGCAGCACCTCGCCGCTGTCGGCGCGCATGCGCCCCGACGCGAGCAGCCCGAGCACGGTGGGGCGTTGCTCGGTCTCGGCGGCCGCGAGGGTCGCTCGGCCCGTCTCGTAGGTGAGCGCGGTCTCGGGGAGCGCGCGCTCCGCGCGCCCCTTGCTCACGTCGCGCAGCTCGATCCTCATTCGCCCGCCTCCGGCAGCTCGGCCAGCAGCGCGACGGTTTCGCGCCACGAGAGCCCGGCGATGCCGAGAACCGCTTTGACGGCCACCTCGGCCGTGGCCTCGGGGTGTGCGCCCATGCGAGCCACGATCGAGCGGCCGGTGTACTCGATGAGCTCGGCGAGTTCGGGCCCGGGGATGTCTGTGCGCAGCACCCCCGACGCCTGGCCGTGGTCGACGATCTCGGCGATGCGGTGCCGCAACGGCGCGAGGGCCGCCGCGGTGCCACCGACGTGGGTCTCGTCGAGCGCGATGGCTGCCGAGGCACGCACGTGCGAGGCCTCCTGCCAGAGACCGGCGGTGAGGCGAGCGAGAGCCCGACGGGGGTCGGTGTCGGAGACGCGGGCGGCGATCGCGTTGAACCGCGCGGCACCGGCGACCAGCACCTCGGACACCAGAGCGTCGCGGTCGTCGAAGTGTCCGTACAGAGCGCGGCGGGAGAGTCCGGCGGCCCGGGCGATGACGTCGAGCGAGGCGTGGGGGTCGCGGGCTATCTCGTCTGCGGCCGCTGCGAGGATTCCGGCGCGGTTCTCTCGGGCGTCACGGCGCGGACGGCGCACAGGTGAAGAAGTCGGCATCAGGCGATTCTGCCACGAAACTGCACATCATGGTGCAAGTTATAAACCAGTGCCACGGATGCTGGCGGTGTGAGACCGAAATGCGTTACGGTCGCGCATGTTCTGGACCACGCGCAACATCTGAACGGTCGCAAATTTAGATTACGTGTCCAAAAGCTTCGCTTTCGGCGTGTTGATGACTAAAGTAAGACCGACCGCTGGGTATACGCATAGGAAACGCACAGTTCAACTATGCAATCACCCCGTAACCCGACGATCCACTTCCCACAGATACAGAAAGATACGATGACGCCTTTCACCAGACGCACCGCGACGGTGTGCACGACCGCCGTTCTCGGGCTTTCGCTGGCTCTTGCCGGCGCGGTCTCTCCCGCCCTCGCCGTGACGAGCGAATCGACCACCGACGTCGTGGCCCCCACGGCCGCCCCCACGGCCGCTCCTTCGGTCGAGTTGACGACCGAAGCTGTCGAGGCCATCGCTGGAGCGACGGCCGAGTCGGCCGCCGCCACGGTCGCGCCTTCCGCCGAGCCGACCGCCGAGGCTGCCACGCCTTCGGTCACTCCGTCTGCTGAAGCGACCGCCGAGACTGTCGAGACCTTCCCCGAAGCAGCCGAGTTCAACGCAGGGTCCGACAAGTACGAGCTCGCCGCGGCTTTCTCCGGCAACTCGGTCGGCGAGCTGAAGCAGCTCGAGAAGTCCGGCGCCATCGAGATCTCGGAGAACGGCTTCGTCCTCCACATCGACGACGCCAAGACGAGCGGATCGTCCAGCGCCGAACGCCGCGCCGCCGAGGTTCTCGAAGGTGCGATCCCGGGTGACGCGGCCGCCGGTTCACGTCCCGGTGCGCCGGTGACGGTCTACCTCGACTTCGACGGTGAGGTCCTCGAGGGGACCAACTGGAACGCCGAGAACGACGAAGAGACGCTCACCTTCGAGCCGGCCGCCTCGGCGAACGCCGCCTTCCGCGAGCGTGTCTGGGCCGTCGTCGCCGAGGACTACGCGCCGTTCAACGTCAACGTCACCACGACGCGCCCGAGCGACGAAGCGCTCTACAAGACGGCGGCCGACGACAACACGTACGGCTCACACGTCATCGTCACCGACTCCTACACCGACGTGCTGCCCCAGGCAGCCAACAGCTCTGGTGTCGCGTGGGGCGGCGGCGCCGGATCCGAGTTCCTGAGCGGTGCCTTCGTGTTCACCGAGGGCCTCGGTGGCGCGCAGGCGACCTCGAAGACCGTCGGTGACACCGCGTCGCACGAGTCGGGTCACAACTTCGGCCTGATGCACGACGGCATCGAGGGATCCACGACGGGTGAGTACTACTACCCGACCGAAGGCGTGTGGGCCCCGATCATGGGCGCATCCTTCGAGGTGCCGGTCACCCAGTGGTCCAACGGCGGCTACGCCGGCGCGACCGAGCTCGAGGACGACCTTTCGGTCATCACCGACCGATCGGCTGTCTCGGCGATCTTCACGGGCGCCACGACACCCGACGGACAGCCCTACACCGGACCGGTTTGCCCGGTCGGCGACGCCGACCCGAACAACCCGCAGCCCGGCGACCAGTTCATCGTGCCCAACGCGCAGAACCAGTGCGACCCCGCCGGCACGCAGCTGACGCTCATCTTCTCGTACACCGACCGTGCCGACTTCGCGGCCGACCAGGTTGGCAACACGCCGGCTGAAGCGACCACGCTCGAGAACACCACCGGCACCTTCAGCATCGCGGGCGTCATCGAGACCACCGCCGACGTCGACGTGTACGCCATCGTCGCCGCCGAGGGTCCGTTCACGGCCACGGTCGACGTCGCCGACATCTCGCCGAACCTCGACACGAAGCTCACGCTGGTCGACTCGGAGGGCACCGTCATCGACGAGAGCGCGCCGGTCACGACGCGCGCCTCGGACACGACGGCCGCCGGCCTGAACGCCACGGTCACGGCTCCGGGTGGAGTCGACACCGGTGCCTTCTACCTGATCGTCGACGGCGTCGGCGAGGGTGACCCCACCACCGCCACCCCCGAGAACGCCAACGGGTACACCGACTACGGCAGCCTCGGCAACTACACCCTCTCGGGTGCGGCCGTCGAGTTCGTCGCTGAGGAAATCGTCATCGAGACTCCGACCGAGGGCACCGAGGTCGTCGGCGGCTCTGACGTCGCCGTCACCGGTACCGCAACGCCCGGCGTAACTGTCACGCTCACCTTCGGCGGACAGAGCGTCACCACCACCGCTGATGACCAGGGCGACTGGGAGGCGACGATCACGGCCAACGCTTACGGCAACACCGAGATCGTGGCCACGCAGAGCGTCGACGGTCTCGACCTCGCGGGCAGCGACTCCGTCACGGTGACCGCTCCGGTCGACGCGCCGGTCATCTCCAGCCCGGCTGCCGGCACCACGACCGCAGACGTCACCCCGACGATCTCGGGCACCGGTATCGCCGGAGCAACCGTGACCGTCACCGTCACCGATGCGAGCGGCAACGCCACCACCGGCCAGGCACTGGTCACCGACGCGGGAACGTGGGAGCTGATTCTCGGCAACGAGTTCGCCGCCGGCGCCTACACCGTCGCCGCTGTCCAGACCATCAACGGTGTGACGTCCGCCGTCACCGGTCCCATCGCGTTCTCGGTCCTTCCCGCTGCCCCCACCGGCAACGAGAACCCGGGCGATGACGGTACCCTCGCGGCAACCGGTAGCGACTTCGCCGGCGCCCCGTTCGCCCTCATGGCTGCCGGGCTCCTGATGGGCGGCGTCTTCATGACGGCGTTCGCTCTCCGTCGCCGTAACAAGCTGTCGCTGCAGAGCTGAATACCACGGTGAGGCCATGAGAGTGGTCTAACCGACGTGGGGCGGGAATCACGAAAGTGGTTTCCGCCCCACGTGCATTTCCGGCCGCAGCACGCGGTCGCCGGAGGTGTTGTTCAGGAACGGGGCATAGTGTCTGCCGCAACCGGCGTGACACCGTCAGACATCAGGCAGTCCGAAGCTGGAGGGCAAAATGGCCGAGAACATCGAACGCAGAGGCTTCCCGCGGGCGGCCGTCATCACCGCCGGCGCCCTCGCCGTCGCGATCGTCGCCCTGGTCATCGTGGGGGTGGTGAATCTCTCCGCGAACGACTCCGCAACGCCGTCGTCCGAGGTCTCGCCGACGTCATCCTCCGACGGCGAAGCGACGCCCATAGAGCAGCCCACCCCTGAACCGGAGAGCACCGTGACCACGCCATCTTCTTTCCCGTCCAGCGTCTTGCCCGAGGCGATGAGCGGCCAGGCCGCGATCGATGCCCTCGGCGACAGGATCGACGTCGTCGCGAATCGCAACGGCAAGTCGGTCGAAGAGCTGACCGACCTGCTGCTCCGCGACAAGACGGTGCACATCTCGACCACCGGCAACATCTTCTTCCAGGATGACTTCGGCAGCGACGGCTGACACCGCCTGACCCGGTTCCGGGCAGGCATCCGCCTACGACGAGAGCGCCGCACCCCCTCAGGGATGCGGCGCTCTCGTCGTCGTGACAGTGGTCAGTCGGTGCCGGAGTCGAACGCGGCGGCTTCGCCCGCAGCATCCGTCGCCTCTTTCAGGCGCTCGTGCGCGGCATCGGGGCGGAGGGCAGGTTCGGTGATGCCGTCGGCGCCGCCCGCGGTCACGCTGCCGACGAGTTCGGCCGTCGGACCCCCGAGGAGCCCCAGCCCGGCGTACTGCTCGAGGCGCGTGCGCGAGTCGGCGATGTCGAGGTTGCGCATCGTGAGCTGGCCGATGCGATCGATCGGCCCGAAGGCGGCGTCGCCGACGCGCTCCATCGAGAGCTTCTCGGGACCGTACGACATGGTCGGGGCGGTCGTGTCGAGGATCGTGTAATCCTCGCCGCGACGCAGACGCAACGCCACCTCGCCGGTGATGGTCGACCCGACCCACTTCTGGATCGACTCGCGCAGCATCAGTGACTGCGGCTCGAGCCAGCGGCCCTCGTACATGAGTCGCCCGAGCCGGCGTCCCTGCTCGTGGTACGTGGCGAGGGTGTCTTCGTTCAGGATGCTGTTGACCAGGCGCTCGTATGCGATGAACAGCAGCGCCATGCCGGGCGCCTCGTAGATGCCGCGCGACTTGGCCTCGATGATGCGGTTCTCGATCTGATCGCTCATGCCCAGGCCGTGGCGACCCCCGATGCGGTTCGCCTCGAAGACGAGGGCGACCGGGTCGGCGAACTCGACGCCGTTGAGGGCGACCGGGCGACCGCGGTCGAACGTCACCGTGACGTCTTCGGTCGCGATCTCGACCGAGGGGTCCCAGAAGCGCACGCCCATGATCGGTTCGACGGTCTCGAGCGACACCTCGAGGTGCTCGAGTGTCTTGGCCTCGTGCGTCGCGCCCCAGATGTTCGCGTCGGTCGAGTAGGCCTTCTCGACGCTGTCGCGGTACGGGAAGCCATGCTCGACGAGCCACTCGCTCATCTCTTTGCGGCCGCCGAGCTCGGTGACGAAATCAGCGTCGAGCCACGGCTTGTAGATGCGCAGCGCGGGGTTGGCGAGCAGGCCGTAGCGGTAGAACCGCTCGATGTCGTTGCCCTTGTAGGTCGAGCCGTCGCCCCAGATGTCGACGCCATCGTCTTTCATGGCGCGCACGAGCAGCGTGCCGGTCACGGCGCGGCCGAGCGGGGTGGTGTTGAAATAGGTGCGTCCGCCCGAGCGGATGTGGAAGGCGCCGCACGACAGGGCGGCGAAACCTTCTTCGACCAGGGCCGTCTTGGCGTCGACGAGGCGGGCGACTGCGGCGCCGTACTCGAGCGCACGGCCGGGGATCGACGCGATGTCGTCTTCGTCGGGTTGCCCGAGGTCGCCGGTGTAGGTGCAGGGTACGGCGCCCTTGTCGCGCATCCAGGCGACGGCGACCGACGTGTCGAGTCCGCCCGAGAAGGCGATGCCGACGCGCTCGCCGATGGGCAGGGATTGCAGGACTTTCGACATGCGTCGATTCTATCGAGAGTGGGTGCCGCGCCCCGTCTCCGTCGGCGGCATGGCGGCGGTGGGTCCCGGGCCTCTGCGGGAGCGCTCCCGCGTCGCGCCCCGACCGCGCCGAGGTCGTACGCCGATACCAAAATGTGACCGTTCTCATTCGAAGATTTTCGTGACTCATCGGGCGCAGTCCGAGTATGTTGATGCGCGCAACGTACGTCCCGTGGGTGGGGCCGCGGTGCGTTCACAGCAGCAATCCGAAAGACAGCGTCGTTAACGGAAACAGACACCGACGTCTCCTCTCCCGCAAAGCACAGTCGCCAGCGGGGGTGAGCGATGTGGGTCGACGCGGACCCGTATTCCTTGGAAGGACTTTCATGTTCAAAGGCAGAACACTCCTCTCTCTCGTCGCGGTGGGTGGCCTTGTCGCCACTCTCGCCGCGTGTGCCCCGGCGGGCACCGCGGGGGGCGGGGGCGGAGAAGAAGGCGCCGCCGACTGCAACGTGGGCATCTCGATGCCCACCCGCAGCCTCGAGCGGTGGATCAACGATGGCGAGGGACTCAAGACCAAGCTCGAAGAAGACGGCTGCACGGTCGACCTCCAGTACGCCGACAACAAGACCGACCAGCAGATCAGCCAGATCCAGAACCAGGTCGCCGGCGGCGCGAAGATCCTCGTGGTCGCCGCGATCGACGGTCTGACCCTCGGCCCCGTGCTCGAAGACGCGGCTTCGCAGGAAGTCAAGGTCATCGCCTACGACCGTCTGATCAACGGCACCGAAGCGGTCGACTACTACGCGACCTTCGACAACTACCAGGTCGGGACCCTCCAGGGTCAGTACATCGAGGAGCAGCTCGGCCTCGCCGACGGCGAAGGTCCCTTCAACCTCGAGCCGTTCGCAGGAAGCCCCGACGACAACAACGCCGGGTTCTTCTTCCAGGGCGCCTGGGACGTTCTGCTTCCTTACGTGGAGAGCGGTCAGCTGGTCATCCCGTCGGGCAAGCTCTCGGCGACCAACGACGACTGGAAGTCGATCGGAATCCTCGGCTGGGGATCGGATGACGCGCAGGCCGAGATGGACAACCGGTTGCAGTCGTTCTACACCGGTGGACAGAAGGTGCAGGTCGTCCTGTCTCCGAACGACAGCCTGGCGCTCGGCATCGAGCAGTCGCTGCTCTCGGCGGGTTACGTCGCGGGGACCG
This sequence comes from Microbacterium shimangi, assembly GCF_043556445.1. NCBI lineage: Bacteria > Bacillati > Actinomycetota > Actinomycetes > Micrococcales > Microbacteriaceae > Microbacterium > Microbacterium shimangi. Next base: position 648,084 of record NZ_JBIGII010000003.1, on the reverse strand, counting down.
ACTGGCCGATCATCACGGGTCAGGACGCCGACAAGGCCAACGTCCAGGCGATCCTCGCAGACCAGCAGTCGATGACGGTCTGGAAGGACACGCGCGAGCTCGGCGACCAGGTTCAGATGATGGTGCAGTCGATCGTGGCGGGCGAAGAGCCGGAAACGAACGACGACGAGACGTACGACAACGGAGTGAAGGTCGTCCCGGCGTACCTGCTCGACCCCCAGGTCGTGGTGAAGGACGACGTCCAGTCGCTTCTCATCGACTCGGGCTTCCTCACGGCGTCTGACGTCGGACTCTGATCACCTGACCACGATCGGCGGCGGCCTCGGCCGTCGCCGATCGTGGTCCCGTCGCTCGAAGGGGCAGCATGAACAACGCCATACTCACGATGCGGGGCATCGTGAAGGACTTCAGCGGCGTGAAGGCATTGAACGGCGTCGACCTCGAGGTGCAGCGCGGCGAGGTCCACGCCGTCTGCGGCGAGAACGGCGCGGGTAAATCGACCCTGATGAAGGTGCTGAGCGGGGTGTACCCGCACGGGTCTTTCGACGGCACCATCACTTTCGAGGGCAACGAGGTCGCCTACAAGTCGATCAACGACAGCGAACGCGACGGCATCGTCATCATCCACCAAGAACTCGCGCTCAGCCCGTACCTGTCGATCGCCGAGAACATCTTCCTCGGCAACGAGAACGCGCGCGCGGGCGTCATCGATTGGAACCAGACGAACGCGGAGGCGTCCAAGCTCATCGCTCGCGTCGGCCTTCAAGAGAATCCGGCGACGAGGGTGCTCGAGCTCGGCGTCGGCAAGCAGCAGCTCGTCGAGATCGCCAAGGCCCTGTCGAAGCGGGTGAAGCTGCTCATCCTCGACGAACCGACCGCTGCCCTCAACGACGACGACTCGGCGCACCTGCTCGACCTCATCAAGCACCTGCGCGGTCAGGGCATCACGTCGATCATCATCTCGCACAAGCTGAAGGAGATCCGGGCGATCGCCGACACCGTCACGGTCATCCGTGACGGGTCGACGATCGAGGCCTTCCCGGTCGACGACTCGCACGAGATCGAGACGCGCATCATCCGCGCCATGGTCGGACGGTCGCTCGACAGCCAGTTCCCCCACCGCGAACCCGACCTCGGCGAGGAGAAGTTCCGCGTCGAGCACTGGAACGCCTACCATCCCGTCGACACCGCACGGAAGGTCGTCGACGACATCTCGTTCTCGGTGCGCGCCGGCGAGATCGTCGGCTTCGCGGGACTCATGGGCGCGGGGCGCACCGAGCTCGCCATGAGCATCTTCGGTCGTTCTTACGGCAGCGACATCTCGGGCAAGGTCTTCAAGGACGGCGTCGAGATCTCGACGAAGACCGTCGACGAAGCCATCCGCCACGGCATCGCCTACGCGACGGAAGATCGCAAGCGCTACGGCCTCAACCTCATCGGCAGCATCACGGTGAACGTCTCGGCGGCAGCTCTCGGCAAGCTCGCGCGGCTGGGTGTGATCGACCGCAATCGCGAGTATGCGGTGGCCGAGGATTACCGCAAGCAGATGAACATCAAGACGCCGTCGGTGTCGACGCTCACCGGCTTCCTCTCCGGCGGCAACCAGCAGAAAGTCGTCCTCAGCAAGTGGATCTACTCCGGTCCCGACGTGCTGATCCTCGACGAACCCACGCGCGGGATCGACGTGGGGGCGAAGTTCGAGATCTACGGGATCATCAACGAACTCGCGGCGGCCGGAAAGGCGGTCATCGTGATCTCGTCCGAGCTGCCCGAGCTCATCGGCCTCGCCGACCGCATCTACACGATCGCCGAGGGCCGCCTCACCGGCGAGATCGCTCGTGCCGACGCGACGCAGGAAGAACTCATGCGTCATATGACCGCAGGTAGACCCGAAGGAGTAACGCCGTGACCATCACCGCCCCCGAGCAGTCGCGTCCTGCCGAACCGATTCGTCCCGGCAAGGCGCGCCGCCGCTTGCGGATCGACATGCGCCAGTACGGGATCCTCGCAGCCCTCGCGATCATCATCATCCTGTTCCAGGTGCTGACCGGCGGCCGCCTCCTCTACCCCGGCAACGTCAGCAACCTGATCCAGCAGAACGCCTATGTGCTGATCCTCGCGATCGGCATGGTGATCGTGATCATCGCCGGTCACATCGACCTGTCGGTCGGGTCGATCGTGGCGGTGGTGGGTGCGATCGCCGCGCTGTCGATGCAGTCGTGGGGCCTCCCCTGGTGGGCAGCGGTCGTGATCGCGCTCGTCGCCGGTGCCGCAATCGGTGCATGGCAGGGCTTCTGGGTCGCGTTCGTCGGCATACCGGCGTTCATCGTGACGCTCGCGGGCATGCTCGTCTTCCGCGGACTCGCGCTGGTCCTCCTCACCGGCGGCACGATCAGCGGGCTTCCTCCGGAGTTCAACGCGATCGGCTCGGGGACGCTCCCGACCACCGGCACCCCCGACCTGATCACGTTCGCGATCGCGGGAGTCGCCGCCCTCGCGTTGGTCGTGCAGCAGGTGCGCACCCGCGCGACCCTCCGGCGACTCGAGCTGCCGCGCGAGCGCGCGCTCTCGGCGTGGATCAAGGTGGGGATCGCGGTTGCCGCGATCATGTACATCGCCTACCTGCTCGCCTACAACCGCGGCACGCCGGTCATCCTGATCATCCTCGCCGCGCTGATCCTCGTCTACTCGTTCATCCTCAGCCGCACGGTCTTCGGTCGCCACGTCTACGCGATGGGTGGCAACCTCTTCGCCGCCCAGATGTCGGGCGTCAAGACGAAGTGGGTCACCTTCTTCATCTTCGTCAACATGGGGCTTCTCGCCGGTCTCGCGGGCGTCGTCAGCACCGCGCGTGCCGGCAGCGCCGTCGCCTCGGCGGGCGGCAGCTTCGAACTCGACGCGATCGCCGCCGTCTTCATCGGCGGCGCGGCCGTGCAGGGCGGTGTCGGGACCGTCATCGGTGCCGTCATCGGTGGCCTCGTGATGGGTGTGCTCAACCAGGGGCTGTCGATCCTGTCTGTCGACGCCGCCTGGCAGCAGGTGATCAAGGGGCTCGTGCTTCTGCTCGCGGTCGCCTTCGACGTGCTCAGCAAGCGCCGCTCGGGGCGCTGACAGCCAGGAAGAGCGAAGGGACGGCCGCGCGCGGCCGTCCCTTCGTTGTTCCCCGTCAGTCGATCGCGACGCCGGTGATGGTCACCGGGGTCGCGGGCGCGCCGTCGCCGGCGCCGCCCTCTGCGCCGACCGCAGCGATCTCGCGAACGACCTCGAGGCCGGCATCATCCATCTGTCCGAAGACGGTGTACGACGGGGGCAGCTGCGAGTCCTCGTAGACGAGGAAGAACTGCGAGCCGTTCGTATCGGGGCCGGCGTTGGCCATGGCTACCGTGCCCGCGGGGTAGGTCTCCGATCCGTCGACCTCGTCGCCGAAGCTGTAGCCGGGGCCGCCCGTACCCGTGCCCGAGGGGTCGCCGCACTGCAGCACGTAGATGCCCGATGTGGTGAGACGGTGGCACTGCGTCTCGTCGAAGTAGCCCTGCTCGGCGAGCGAGACGAAGCTTCCGACGGTGCAGGGGGTGCGCTCGGTCTCAAGGGATACGGCGATCTCGCCTGCGGAGGTCTCGAGTGTGACGGCACCGACCCCGGTGGGTTCGGTCGGGGGCAGCTCCGCCTCCCGCGCGGCCTGCCCGTCGCTCACGTACGAGCACGCCGCGGCGTCGGGCGTCTCGGCGGGGGCGGTGGTCGAACACCCCGTGAGGAGCAACAGGGCGAGAGCGGCGGGGGCGAGGTGACGGATGCGCATACCTTCAGCGTAAAGCGACCGCACCACCGGCGAGTTGCGTCCAATCGTCGAAATCCGCCCCGAACAGCGGCGGTTCGGCACGATTCACCGCGGGTGGATCGCGTGTCAGCGGGGGAGTCGCGGCACGGCGGCGACGAGCTGTCGGGCGTAGGGCGTTTCGGGCGCGGTGAGGATGCGCGCGGTGGGGCCCGCCTCGACGACACGGCCGTGCTGCAGGACGACGGTGCGCCCGCAGACCGAGGCCACCGCGCTGAGGTCGTGCGAGACCATGACGAGGGTGAGCCCGTTCTCGCGGCGGAGGCGGTCGAGCAGCTCGATGACCTGCACCCGCGTGGTGACGTCGAGGGCGCTGACCGGCTCGTCGGCGAGCAGCACCCGCGGGCGCGACACGATCGCGCGGGCGATGGCGATGCGCTGGCGTTGTCCGCCCGAGAACTCGTGCGGGTACCGGGTGAGGGTGTCGGCGTCGAGGCCGACCGCGGTCACGGCCTCGGCGACACGGGCCGTGGCGTCGGCGCCGCGGGCGAGGCCGAGCGAGCGCAGCGGTTCGCCGACGATGCGGTCGATGCGCTGCCGCGGGTCGAGCGACGAATACGGGTCTTGGAACACCGGCTGCACGCTCGCGCGAAAGCGCCGCATGAGCGCGCGATCCCGAATGTCGAGGGGGGCACCGTCGAACAGGACGGCGCCGTCGCGGGGGGCGGCGAGCCCCAGCATGAGGCGCAGGATCGTCGACTTGCCCGCTCCCGACTCGCCGACGAGTCCCACCGACTCTCCCTCGCCGACGTCGATCGACACGTCGTCGAGCACGCTCTGCGACCCGTAGGCGAAACCGGCCTCACGCAGTTCGATGACGCTCATTCGGCACCTCCGGCGTCGAGGGCGGCGTCGAGCGCGCGGGCGCTGGCGACGAGTGCTCGGGTGTACGGATGCTGCGGGTCGCGCAGCACGCGGTCGACCGGGCCTTCTTCGACCGCGACCCCGCGTTGCAGCACGACGATCCGATCCACCATGCGGGCGACGACCGCGAGATCGTGGCTGACGAACAGGAGCGCCATCCCCCGCTCGGCGATGAGCCGCTCGAGGAGGGTGAGCACCGCGTCTTGCACGGTGACGTCGAGGGCTGTGGTCGGTTCGTCGGCGATCAAAAGCCGCGGGCGTGCGGCGAGGGCGATCGCGATCGCGACCCGCTGGCGCTGACCGCCCGACAGCTCGTGCGGGTAGGCGCGCGCGATCCGTGGCTCGGTGAGCGCGACCTCGGTCAGAGCCGCGCGCACGCCCTCGCGAAGCGCGTCGCCCCGCAGGTGCAGATGCCGCTGCAGGGGCTCGGAGATCTGCTTTCCGACCCGCATCAGCGGATCGAGCGCCGTGAGCGGTTCTTGGAACACGACCTGCGCCACCGGACCGCGGAGCGCCCGCAGTCGTGCGTCGGGGGCACCGACGACCTCGTTGCCGTCGAGGCGCACCGATCCGGCGGCGTGCAACGACGCGGGGAGCAGCCCCACCGCCGCCAGCGAGGTCAACGACTTCCCCGACCCCGACTCGCCGATCAATCCCAGGCGTTCCCCCGCGTCGAGCGAGAACGAGACGCCGTCGACGAGGGGCGCGGCATCCGCCCGCACGGTCAGGTCGGTCACTGCGAGGAGGGTCATCGTGCGCGCCGTCTCGTCGGGTCTGCGATGTCGCGCAGACCGTCGGCCAGGAAGTTGACGCCGAGCACGAGCGCCACGATCGCGAGCCCCGGTGCGATGGCCCCGACGGGCGCGTTGAGTACCGTGCCCTGCGCTTCTTGCAGCATCCGCCCCCACGAGGCGTTCGGCGGCGGAGCGCCGAGGCCGAGGTACGACAGGCTCGCCTCGGCGAGCACCGCGACACCGAACTGCAGCGCGAGGCTCACCCCGAGGGTGGGCGCGATGTTCGGCAGCACGTGGTGCCAGACGATTCCGAGCAACCGCGTGCCGCTCGTGCGGGCGGCGGTCACATACTGCTCCTGCAGGACGCGGCGGGCGAGGATGCGGGTGAGGCGGGCGATGACCGCCGACATCGCGAGGCCGATCGCGAGGGTGGCCGACCACAGCGATGCCCCCTGCACGGCCACCACGAGCATCGCGAGGAGCAGCACGGGGAACGCGATGACCACGTCGAGCGCCGAGGAGAGCGTGTCGTCGAGCCACGGACGCGCGAGCGCCGTCGCCAGCCCGACCAGCGTGCCGAGGATCGCCGCCAGAATCACCGCGCCCGCGCCCACCAACAGGGCGATGCGCGCCCCGACCATCAGCTGCGAGAGCAGGTCGCGGCCGAGGCGGTCGGTGCCGAGGAGGTGCGCCGGGTTCGGCCCGTCGAGCCGTCCGCCGCTCACGTCGCTCAGCGGGTACGGCAGCCACACCAACGAGACCACCGCGGTCAGCACCACGAGCGCGGTCAGGGTGATGCCGACCACGAGCGTGAGAGAACGGCGCCGCGGGGTGGTGGGCGCAGCCTCCGCGATCAGCGGCTTTCCGGTGCCGTCCATCAGCGCCGCGCTCATCGGTTGCCCGAGACGCTCGTGCGCAGGCGCGGATCTATCAACCGCTGCGCGATGTCTGCGGCGAAGCCGACCAGGAGGACAAACAGGGTGCTGACGACGAGCACGCCCTGGATGTTGGCGTAGTCGTGCTGCTGGATGCCGGTGAGAAGCAGGCTTCCCAGCCCGGGGAGCGTGAAGACGCTCTCGACGACGACCGCGCCCAGAAGAGTGGTCGACAGCTCGACCCCGAGAACGGCGACGACGGGCACGGCGCCGTTGCGCACACCGTGGCGCAGCAACGCCTCGGTCATGCCGGCGCCGCCCGCGCGTGCGGTGCGGAGGTAGTCGCTCCCCAGCACGTCGAGCGTCGCGGATCGCACGTACCGGCTGAGCGATGCGCTCATCACGATCGCGACCGTGATGACGGGCAGCGTGAGCGAACGGAGGGCATCGGCCGGGTCTTCCCAGTCGTCGCGAGGAAACCCACCCGACGGCAGCAGCCCGAGTTGGAGGGCGAAGATCCACACCAGGATGACCCCGACCCAGAACACGGGGACCGCGACCCCCAACTGGGAGAAGCCGCTGAGGGCGACCCCGTACCAGCGGTCGGCCTTCACCGCAGCCGTGATGCCGACCACCAGAGACACGACGAGCGCGAGCGCGAAGGCGAGCAGGGTCAGCGGCAGCGTGATCGCGAGCCGCGCAGAGATCTCGGGCCCGACGGGCCGCGAACTGATGTACGACTCGCCGAGATCGAAGCGCACCAACTGCGCCGCCCAGGTCGTGAACTGCTGCCAGAGCGGCTGGTCGGATCCGACCTGCGCACGGGCCGCCTCGATCTGCTCGGGCGTGGCGTCGATCGAGAGCAACGCGTTCGCGGGGTCGCCGGGCAGCAGGCGCAGCAGCACGAAGATCACGACCATGGCGACGACCAGCGACACCAGGAGGAACCCGGAGCGGCGGAGTACGTAGGTGAGCATCGGATCTCGAGACGGGAAGTGATGCGGCGGATGCTGCGTACCGTGGTCGGCCCGCAGCATCCGCCGTCTGACTGGTGTGACTACGACTTCAGGTGCCTATTCCTTCACGATGTCGTAGGCGAAGAACTGCGAATTCAGACCGTTGACCGGGTAGCCGCTGAGGTCGCTGGAGGCGACGACGATCTGCGGGTAGAGGTACAGCCACACGCTAGCCGCATCTTCGGCGATCTGCTCGTTGACCTGCGTGAGCAGCTCGGTCTGCTGCTCGACGGTCTCGGACTGCTCTGCCTCCGACACCCACTGCTGCACCTCGGCGTTGTCGTAGCCCCAGTAGAAGTCGGGGTTGCCGTACCAGACGACGTCGCGGTCGTTCACGTGCTCCTGGAGCGTCGCGGTGAAGTCGCGCTCCTTGAACACCTTCGTGTACCACTCGTCGGCGCTGATCGTGTTGATCTCGACCGTGATGCCGACCTCGGCCAACTGCGACTGCAAGAACTCGGCGACGGCCGGGTGCGGGTCGTAGCTCGGGGTGTCGAGCGTGAAAGTGAATCCGTCGGGGTAGCCGGCGTCGGTGAGGAGCTGACGCGACAGTTCGGGGTCGTAGGGGTTCACCTGCGTGAGGTCGACGTACCACGGGTCGGTCGGGGGCACCATCGAGCCGATGAGGGTTCCGTAGTCGCCCCAGATCGAGGTCAGGAGCTTCTCGGTGTCGATCGCGGAGTAGACGGCCTTGCGCACCGAGGTGTTGTCGAAGGGGGCGACGCGGTCGTTGAACGCGAGGAGTTCTTTCGTCGTCGAGGTGCCTTCGCTCACGACGTAGTCGTCGTTGCCCTCGAACTGGGTGAGCGAGTCGGGGCTCTGCACGCTGGTGATGAGGTCGATCTCGCCGGTGAGGAGTGCGTTGTCTTCTGCGGTGGCGTCGGTGAAGTAAGTGAAGACCACTTCGCCGTTCGTGGCAGCCTCGCCCCAGTAGTCATCCCAGCGGGTGAGGGTCAGGGTGCTGCCCTGCCTCCACTCGTCGAGCGTGTACGGGCCGGTGCCGTCTTCGGACTGGGTGAGGTCGCCCGCCTCGGCGTTGACGATCCACACGTAGCTGAGGTTGTAGAGGAACGAGATCGAACGCTGCGTCAGCGTGAAGACGACGGTCTGGTCGTCGGGGGTCGCGATCTCGCCGATGGTCGCGAAGCTCGACTTGCGGGCCGACTGCGAGTCTTCGGCCGTGACCGCCTCGACGCTGGCCTTGACGTCGGCCGAGGTCAGCGCCTTGCCCGAGTGGAAGGTCACGCCCTCGCGCAACGTGATCGTGTAGGTGAGGCCGTCTTCGCTCACCTGCGCGTCTTCGGCGAGCAGCGGCTCGACCTCGCCGTCGTCGGTGAGCTTGTAGAGCCCTTCGTAGACGTTGCCGTTGAAGGCTTCGGTGACGCCCTGGCCGCCGCCCTGCGTGTTGCTCAGGTTCTGGGGTTCGTAGAGCGAGCCGATCGCGATGGTGGCGTCGTCGGCAGGGGCCGCGGTGTCTCCGCCCGATGCGCAGCCCGCGAGCACGAGGGCGAGGGCTGCGGCGGCGGACACGGCGATGAGGGGTTTTCTCAAGGGGTTACTCCAGGTGCGGTGGATGCGCGGCTCAGGCCGCGTAGATGTCGAAGCCGTCGCGGAAGATGACGGACTTCTCTCCGGCTCGGATCGGGTCGGGGAACCGATTCGAGGCGGGAGGCAGGGGGCAGTTGTACTGGGCCGAGAAGCCGCAGGGCGGCACGAAAGCCCGGTTGAAGTCGAGGATGACGCGCTGCGGGTCGCTCTCATCGTGCTGCACGAAGAGAAAGCGCCCGGCGCCATAGGTTTCGGTGCCGTTCGTCTGATCGCCGAAAACCAGCAGCAGGGTGCCGCCGTCGTCGAAAGCGGCGAGTGAGTACTCGTGACCGTCGAGGGTGAGCGAGATGTCGCCGGGAACGACGAGGTCGCGCGTACCGCCGTTGTCGCGGATGTGCTCGAACGGCACGGTGCGATCCTCTGCCACCGCGGTGAAGCGGCCCTCGAGCACCCACGCCGGGTCGTAGGGGTAGGTGTCGATCCGTTCGAACGAACGGATGGCGGGCGACTCGGCGTCCCAGAACCGCAGACCGTGCTCGACACCCCCGCCGTCGATGGCGGTGCGCTCGATCGGTGTCACCTCGACGGTGGCGGATGCTGCGGCCCGGGCGGCGTCGATGTCGGGGAGCTCGCCGGTCCACCGCGTCTCGATCAGAGCGAGGTTGCCGGTCGCCGCGGCGACGGATCGCTCTCGGTCGGCGTGCCAGAGATCGTGGTCGGTGGGAGTGGGCATGGTGAGAACATTCTCGATCGGGGGGAGGCGGAGACCGAATCGGTCGTCACGAGAAGCAATGCGCGGCGGCCAGGATGTATTCCCCCGCATGCAGAGAAGCCGCGGCGCGGCGCCTGATGACCGCGCCGTCGTCGCACAGGCGGGCCGGCGGCGGGCGCTCGGTAAGATGGACCGTCTGCCCGTACCGACGCGAGGAGCGCACATGCCCGGGATCGTGATCGTCGGCGTCCAGTGGGGTGACGAAGGCAAGGGGAAGGCCACCGACCTTCTCGGTGAACGCACCGACTGGGTCGTCAAGTTCAACGGCGGCAACAACGCCGGCCACACCGTCGTCATCGGCGACGAGAAGTACGCGCTGCACCTGCTCCCGTCGGGCATCCTCTCGCCCGGGGTGATCCCGGTGATCGGCAACGGCGTGGTCATCGATCTCGAGGTGCTCTTCTACGAGCTCGAGGCGCTGAATGCGCGCGGCCTCGACACATCGCGCCTGCGTGTGAGCGCCAACGCCCACATCATCACGCAGTACCACCGCACCCTCGACAAGGTCACCGAGCGCTTTCTCGGAAAGCGCCAGATCGGTACCACCGGGCGCGGCATCGGCCCGGCCTACGCCGACAAGATCAATCGCGTCGGCGTTCGCGTGCAAGATCTCTTCGACGAGAACATCCTGCGGCAGAAGGTCGAAGGCGCTCTCGACCAGAAGAACCACATGCTGGTGAAGGTCTTCAACCGCCGCTCCATCGCCATCGACGAGATCGTCGACGATCTGCTCTCGTACGCCGAGCGGCTGCGCCCGATGGTGGCCGACACCTCGCTGTTGCTCAACGACGCGCTCGACGCGGGCGAGGTCGTCGTCTTCGAGGGCGGTCAGGCGACGATGCTCGACGTCGACCACGGCACGTACCCCTTCGTCACCTCGTCGTCGGCCACCGCCGGCGGCGCCGCCACCGGTGCCGGCGTCGGGCCGAACCGCCTCGATCGCATCGTGGGCATCGTGAAGGCCTACACGACCCGCGTCGGGTCTGGTCCGTTCCCGACCGAGCTCTTCGACGAGCAGGGCGAGTGGCTGCGTTCCCGGGGTTTCGAGTTCGGCACGACCACGGGGCGCCCCCGCCGGGTCGGCTGGTACGACGCCCCGATCACCCGGTACGCCACCCGTATCAACGGCATCACCGACCTCGTCCTCACCAAGCTCGACATCCTCTCGGGGCTCGAGCAGATCCCCGTCTGCGTCGCCTACGACGTCGACGGCGTGCGGTTCGACGAGGTGCCGGTCAGCCAGTCCGACTTCCACCACGCCAAGCCGATCCTCGAATACTTCCCCGGCTGGAAGAGCGACATCTCGGGCGCCCGTACCTTCGAAGAACTGCCGCGCGAGGCGCAGGATTACGTGTTGGCCCTCGAGGCCATGAGCGGCACCCGCATCTCGGTCATCGGCGTCGGTGCCGCGCGCGACGCCGTCATCGTGCGCACACCCCTGGTGGACTAGTGCGTCGGCGCGACGCGCTCCTGGCCACCCGGCGAGCTCAGCGAGCGGAGCACCGACGATGAGACTCTGGGTCGGCGGCAACGCCGCGAGCCGCAACGGCGAGGCCGAGGGCATCGCTCTGCTGCAGGCCGGTGACGCCGAGTCGCCCTGGGCGTCGGGTCCGTTGGGCCTCGGGCCGACGGTGGTCAAGGCCCCAGGCTCGCCGTCGTGGCTCTCGGCGCACCCGTCGCTCGACGTGCTGTACGCCGCACTGGAGGCAGACGGCGACGTGCAGGCCTATCGCCGAACGGGCGAGACGACGCTCGCTCCCCTCGGTCGACCGGTGGCCGCGGGTTCGGGCGTGTGCCACGTGGGCGTCTCGCCCGACGGTGCGTTTCTCATCGCGAGCTGCTGGAACGACGGGCGCGTGGTGCGCATGCCGCTCGACGAGGCCGGCCGGCCGTCGTCGCCGTCGATCGCCCCTCCGGCAGCCGACCCGTACGGCCCTGCCGATTCGGGGCCGCGCGAGGTCGCGGTGTCGAACGAGCTCGCCGATCTCGGGGCCGCCGCCCGCGCGCTGCGTGCCGCCGCGGGTGAAGAGTTCTCGCACCTCGTGCCCGATTACGACGCGACGGATGCTGCAGACCCCCCGCGCGCGGGTGATGACGGGGCGGTTCTGCTGGGCGAGCAGAGCGAAGCATCCGAGGTCCGTCCTTCCCGCGCTCATCAGAGCGTGTTCCTCGGCGGGGGCCTGGTGGCGACGACCGACATGGGCCTGGATCTCGTGCGGTTCTGGCGCGCGACGGGCGGTGGACTCCGGTTCGTGCAAGAGGTCGCGATGCCGAAGGGGAGCGGTCCGAGGCACACGGTCTGGCACCCCAGCGGGTACCTGTACGTGCTCACCGAGCTCAGCTGCGAGGTCTACGCCCTCCGCGCCGGGGTCGACGGGGTCTGGGCGATCGTGTCGGGCGTCGCGCTGTCGCCCGAGGTGCAGCTCGGCTCCGACACGGCCGCCGAGATCACCCCCAGCCACGACCGTGAGACCCTCTATGCCGGCGTGCGCGGAAGCGATGCGCTCGGGGTGGTGCGCATCTCGGGTGACGGCAGTGGTCTCACCCCGGTCGCCTTCGTCGAGGCCGGCACGCACTGGCCGCGCAACCACGTGGTCGTGCGCGACACGGTGCTGGTGGCGGGTCAGCGCGCGAACGAGGTCGTCTCGCTGCTGATCGACGAGCGCACCGGCATTCCCGGCCGCGTGCGCCACCGCACGGCCGTTGCTTCGCCGACGTGCCTGCTGCCGCTGCGCTGATCGGCTTCGGCTCCCGGCGCCGGGCTACTTCTTCTGGTCCTGGCGGGGAATGACGACCTGCTTGACGATGAGCAGGATCGACGCGGTCACCGGGATGGCGATGAGCGCGCCGAGAAGCCCCAGCAGGGTGCCGCCGACGAGGGCACCGATGACGACGAGCGAGCCGGGTACCGAGATCGTGCGGTTCATGACGCGGGGCGTGAGCACGTATGCCTCGAGCTGCATGTATACGAGGTAGGCGCCCGCGAAGACGAGGGCGTCGACCGGGTCGACGAGTAGGACCAGGATGCTGGCGATCGCCCAGAACAGCACCGAACCCACGAGCGGGATCAGCGTGATGCAGAACGCGACGACGGCCAGCAGTACGGGGAAGGGGAAGCCGAGGAGAAGAAGGAGGAAGAACGCCAGCACCGCGTTGCAGAACGCGAGTACCACCATGCCCATGAGGTAGCCGCCGACGGAGTCGGTGATCTGCTCGGTCATATCGGCGACGCCTTCGCGATTGCGGGCGGGGACGAGCCGCACGAAAGAGGTCTTGATCGACGGGAGCGACGCGAGGAAGTAGAGGCTGAGAACGAGGATGATGATGAGGCCCGAGATGCCGGTGCCGATCGTGATGCCCACCTGCAGCACTCCCCCGCCGATCGCGGCGATGTTGCCCGGGTCGGTGAGGAACTTCTGCAGTTCGCCGACGAGGTCGCCCACGCTGTCACCGAAGTTGGCCTGCAGCCACTCGTACACGTCGCTGGCCAAGAAGGCGTTGACGATACCCGGAGCATCTTTCGCGAACTGGATGATCTGGCGGACGACCGTGGGGACGATGAGGAGCAGGACCCCCACGAGCACGAGCGCGAACGCGATATAGACGGTCACGATCGCCCAGGCGCGCGAGAGACCCCGTCGACCGAGGAAGCAGACGACCGGGTCGAGTCCGAGCGCGGCGAACATCGCGAAGGCCACGTAGATGATGACCGTCGAGAGGTTCGAGATGGCGAGGCCCAGCACGATCGCGGCGAGGCCCCCGAGGGTCACGTAGAAGCCGACGCCGAACGGGCTCGCGAGGTTCGCCCACAGGGGGCGGGTGGGTGTCTTGCCCTCGGGCTGCGCGGGCGCGGCGCTCGGGGAGGGGCGTGCCACGACGGGGGCGGTCTTCGACCAGGGAGCGCGCATGCGTCACACTCTAGGGCTGGGGGTCTCGCGGCCGAAGGAGCGGCGCCCCACGGGCGGGCGTACGGCCACGCGGTATCGTCGGAGCGGGAGGAAGCCATGACCGCTGAGACACCGAACGAGTCCGACCCCGCTGCGATCCTCGCGGGGCTTCGAGGAAGCATCGACAACATCGACGCGGCCCTGATCTTCCTGCTCGCCGAGCGATTCCGGTGCACCAAGCAGGTCGGGGTGTTGAAGGCACGGCACGACATGCCTGCCTCGGACCCCACGCGTGAAGAGCAGCAGATCGCCCGCCTGAAGCGCCTCTCCGAAGACGCCGACCTCGACCCGGCGTTCGCAGAGAAGTGGTTCAACTTCGTCGTCGCGGAGGTCATCCGTCACCACCGCAACGAGGCGGCGGCGCAGCAGCCCTGAGCCGCCCGAAGCATCGGCCGGAATTCGCGCGGTCGGGACCGTCGCGGGATGAGCCGGGGAGCTTTCTCAGACGACTTTCCGCGTCGCCGGGGCACTGTCTTAGCGCGCGCGTAACAGGTTTCTCGCGCCGCCGACGCACGCCTGTCCGTGATTTGCGCGAAGCGCGGTGCGCATGAAACGGTAGCCGTTGCCCGTCGTCGGGCACCCGACCAGTCCGCGGACACGGTGACCTCCCGAAGAGTCAGACCGTGCCCGTACGGTCGGCGGTCCGAGACGGTGGATCCGACATCCGCTGCCGAACGTCGTTCCCCCCGGAGCGCGAACGTGTGACCGTCACCCGGGCGTGACTGTTGCGACCCTGCACCGGGCCGCGAGGTACACAGTGACCGTAGTTTCCCCTGCCATCGAGGCGCGCAATCTCTTCAAAGTGTTCGGACGGAACCCGCAGAAGGCCGTCCAGAGACTGAAGCGCGGTGAGAGTCGCTCCGACGTCGTCGACGCCGGAACGGCCGCCGTCATCGACGCGAGCTTCTCGGTCGCCGAGGGCGAGATCTTCGTCATCATGGGGTTGTCGGGTTCGGGCAAGTCCACCATCATCCGCATGCTCAACGGCCTGCACGATGCGACGGCCGGGTCTGTTCTGGTGCACGGCGAGCCGGTGACCGGGGCGACCGCGACGAAGCTCCGCGGCCTGCGCCGCGACCGCGTGTCGATGGTCTTCCAGCACTTCGCGCTTCTTCCTCATCGCAGCGTCGTCGAGAACGTCGCGTACCCCCTCGAGCTGCGGGGAACGGCGAAGACCGAGCGACTCGCTCGCGCGGAAGAGATCCTCACGCTCGTAGGACTCGAAGGGTGGGGCGACAAGCTCCCCGCCGCCCTCTCCGGCGGAATGCAGCAGCGCGTGGGTATCGCTCGTGCGCTCGCCGCGGACCCTGACGTGCTGTTGATGGACGAGGCGTTCAGCGCCCTCGACCCGCTGATCCGCCGGGAGATGCAGGAGCAACTGCTCGCCCTGCAGCAGAAGCTCCAGAAGACCATCGTCTTCATCACGCACGACCTCAACGAGGCCATGATGCTGGGTGACCGCATCGCCGTGATGCGCGACGGTCGGATCGTGCAGATCGGGACGCCCGAAGACATCCTCACCGACCCCGCGAACGACTACGTCGAGCAGTTCGTCCAAGACGTCGACCGCGCCCGTGTGCTCACTGCCGCGAATGTCATGGAGCGTCCCCGACCCGTCGTCACCGAGGGTGCCGGTCCGCGAGCGGCGCTGCGCCAGATGCGCGATGCGTACATGTCGGCGGCCTACGTCGTGGGCAAGGACCGCCGACTGCTCGGCATGGTCACCGACCGGGACGCGATCGCTCTGGTGCGGCAGGGGGTGGGGTCGATCGCGTCGATCCTCCGCCCCGTTCCGCAGAGCGTGAAAGAAGAAGACGTGCTCATGGATCTCTTCGTGCCCGCTGTCGAGTCGCTCGCTCCCCTCGCCGTGACCGACACCGAGGGGCGGCTGGTCGGGGTGATCCCCCGCGTGACGTTGCTGGCGGCTCTCGGGCCGGGGCCGACGGCCACCGACGAGATACCGGTGCCGCTGCAGCCCGTACCCACGACCATCATCGACGAGGTGCTCGCCGCCTCGGCCGACGGTGCACCCGCGTCGACCGGAACGGCGGTGCGCTGATGGACGGCTTCCGCATTCCCGTCGGCTCGTGGGTCGCAGACGGCGTCGACTGGATCCGAGACAACCTCGACGGATTCCTCGACGCCATCGCCTTCATCGTGCGACTGCTCGTGGACACCCTCACCGATGTGCTGGTCAGTGCTCCCATCCCCCTCGCGATCGTCATCGCGGCACTGATCGGCTGGGTGGTGCGCTCCTGGCAGCTCGCGATCGGCACCCTCGTCTCGTTCGCCCTCATCGTGGGGATGGACCAGTGGAGCACCTCGATGCAGACGCTCTCGCTCGTTCTGGTGGCCACGCTGATCGCGGTCGCGATCTCGGTGCCCCTGGGCATCTGGTCCGCCCGGAACGCCCGGGTGCGCTCGGTGCTGAAGCCGGTGCTCGACTTCATGCAGACGATGCCCGCGTTCGTCTACTTGATCCCGGCCATCACGTTCTTCAGCATCGGCGTCGTGCCGGGGCTCGTCTCGACCGTGATCTTCGCCCTGCCGCCGGGAGTGCGCCTCACCGAGCTCGGCATCCGCGGCGTCGACTCCGAAACGGTGGAGGCCGGTCAGGCCTTCGGTGCGACGCCTGGTCAGATCCTCCGCGGCATCCAGCTCCCCCTCGCCATGCCGACGATCATGGCGGGCGTCAACCAGGTGATCATGCTGGCCCTGTCGATGGCGGTCGTCGCGGGCATCGTCGGAGCCGACGGCCTCGGCAAAGAGGTCGTCTCGGCGATCTCGACGGTGAACCTGGCGAAGGGTGTCGAAGCCGGCCTCAGCGTCGTCTTCATCGCCGTCTTCCTCGATCGCGTCACCGCGGCCCTCGGTGAACCGGGCGCCTACCGCGGATCGCTCCTCGGAATGCTCGGTCGCCGCCGGGCAGCGCGGAAGGCGACGGCGACCGAGCCCGCCACGGCACCCGCTCCCGAACCCGTCCACTGAACCCATACGAAACGCAGCAGAACATACGGAAAGGAACACCATGCAGATGTCTCGCAAGATCACATCCATCCTGGCTCTCGGAGCCGCAGCATCCCTCACCCTCGCGGGCTGTGCCGGAGGCGCCGGCGACAGCAACGGCGGCGACTCCGAAGGCAAGGGCACCATCACCCTCGGCTTCCTCCCCTCGTGGACCGATGGCCTCAGCACCGCCTACCTGCTCGAGAACCAGCTCGAGGCGCTCGGCTACACCGTCGAGATGGAGACGCTGACCGAGGCGGGCCCCCTTTACACCGCGCTGGCCCAGGGTGACATCGACATCTACCCCTCGGCGTGGCCGGAGCTCACCCACGCGTCGTACATGGACGAGTACGGCGACGACATCGAAGACCTCGGCGCCTACTACGACAACGCCAAGCTCACGATCGCGGTGCCGAGCTACTCCGACATCGACTCGATCGAAGACCTCGTCGGCAACGCCGACCGCTTCGACGGCAAGATCTACGGCATCGAGCCGGGTGCGGGCCTGACGAAGCAGACCCAGGAGACCATGCTCCCCGGCTATGGTCTCGACAGCGAGTACGAGCTCGTCACATCGTCGACCGCCGCGATGCTGACCGAGCTCGACAACGCGATCGCCGCGCAGGAAGACATCGCCGTGACCCTTTGGCGTCCGTTCTGGGCCAACGACGCGTACGACGTGAAAGACCTCGCCGACCCGCAGGGCCTCATGGGAGACCCCGAGGCGCTGCACTTCCTCGGTTCGGCGGGCTTCGCCGAGAAGTACCCCGACGCGGCGGAGCTCATCGCCTCGATCCAGCTCGACGACGCGCAGTACGGCGCCCTCGAGGACATGGTCGTGAACGAGTACGGCGAGGGCCGTGAGGCCGAAGCGGTCTCCGCGTGGCTCGAGGAGTACCCCGACGTGATCCCGACGGTCGCCGCCGGCTGATCTTTCCGCACGGAACGGGCGGACTCCTCGAGGGGAGCCCGCCCGTTCTTTCGTGCGATCAGGGGATCGCGCGCCGCAGGGTGAGGAACGACGATCCGGCCAACGCCGCCGAGGCGACGAGGCCGATCGCGGCCAGGCCCAGCGCGCTCAGGCCGACGAGGCCCTCTGCGATCGCCTGCCACGACTGGGTGGCCGTGATCAGCCATACGATTCCGACGAGCGCGAGGGCGATGCCGACGAGCACGGCGGTGACCATGAGGGCGCCGAAGCGCTTGTAGATGGTCGCCGCGGCGAACCCCGCCAGGAAGATGAACATGGCGGCGCTGAAGAACGCGAGCGCCGCCCCCAGCGGACCCGCCTCCCACATCCACGGCAGGTAGAAGAAGTAGCCGTTGACGCCCCACCCGCCGGTGGCCTGTTCGATCAGGCCGCCGATGACCACGATGACGGCCTGCGCGAGCGACGAGAGCGCGGCCGTCAGCACCGTGCCGGCGAAGAACTCGCGACGCGTGACGCTCATCGCCTGCGAGAAGGGGAAGGTGAGGGTCAGGGCCTGGATCCCCACGGCGAGGAAGTACCAGAGGGGCGCTTGCAGGCCCCCGCCGTACTTCGGGCCGTCGAGACCCGCACTGTCGAGGATGCCGAAGATCGCGACCGAGATCACCAACGCGCTCCCCATCACCAGCAACGGGACCCAGGCGTACGTCTGCGTGTTGATCAGCTGCATACGGACGACGTTCAGCGTTCGGTTCATCGCACCGCTCCCTTCTCGGCGGCTTCTGCCGGGGCATGTGCGGCCCGCGGCTCGGAGGCGTGCTGGGTCAGCCGCACGATGAGCTGCTGCAGCGAGACCGGTGCGATCTCGAGTCCGCGGGCCGCGAGGCCGTCGCGGTCGGCGGCGGTGAGGGTGCCGAGCACGGTGACCGAGGTGACCCGACCGAGGCTCTCGCGATGGATCACCTCGCGGTCGCGGATGAACGCATCGACCGCCGCGGCGTCGCCGACGACATTGGTGGCGCGGCCCCGCACCGCGTCGGTGTCGTCGTCGAGGAGCACGCGGCCTCGGTCGACCACGATGACCCGCTCGATGAGGTTCGAGACCTCGTCGATCAGGTGGCTCGAGAGGATGACCGTTCGCGGGTGCTGGGCGTAGTCCTCGAGCAGGCGGTCGTAGAAGATCTGCCGGGCTACCGCGTCGAGGCCCAGGTAGGGCTCGTCGAAGAACGTGATCTCGGCGCGTGACGCGAGCCCGATGATCACCCCGACCGCCGACAGCTGTCCGCGCGAGAGTTTCTTGATGGTCTTCTTCATCGGGAGCTGGAACTCCTCGACGAGCCGGTCAGCGAAGTCCTGGTCCCAGTGGGGGAAGAAGAGCCGAGCGGTGCGGAACGCGTGTCGGGGCACGGCGTCGTCGGGGTACTTCTGACTTTCCCGGACGAAGCAGATGCGCGAGAGGACGCCGGCGTTCTCGTAGGGGTTCTGCCCGAACACGCGCACCTCACCCGACGTGGCGAAGTTCTGCGCGGTCAGGATCGACATGGCGGTGGTTTTGCCCGCGCCGTTGCGGCCGAGGAGGCCGTAGATCCTGTCCTTCTGGATGGTGAAACTCACGTCGTCCAGAGCGAGCGTCTCGCGGTAGCGCTTGGTGAGGTTGTTCACCTCGATCACTGCGGTCATGATGCGGTCCCTTCGTTGCGTGCGGCGCCGACGGAGCGGCTGCGGATGAGGTCGGCCAGATCGTCGGGTCCGAGCCCGAGCTTTCGCGCCTCGAGGAGGAGCGGGTCGACGTATCGGTCGGCGAACGCGGTGCGACGTTCGGAGACGAGTCGGTCGCGGGCTCCTGATGCGACGAACATTCCGATGCCGCGTCGCTTGTACACCACGCCCTTGTCGACGAGCATGTTCACTCCTTTCGCGGCGGTGGCCGGGTTGATGCGGTGGAAGGCGGCGAGCTCGTTCGTCGACGGTGCCTGGCTCTCTTCGAGCAGGCTCCCGTCGATGATCGAGTCCTCGACGCTTTCGGCGATCTGCAGAAAGAGCGCTCTGCCGTCGTCGATCACATGTCCCCCGTTCGTGGGTTAGTTACTTGACCAACTAACCATGCAACGGGGGCGCGCCGAATGTCAAGACCTCGCGACGACGAGATCCGGTGACGGGTGCTGTCAGGAGCGGCTGGGGGCCGAGAAGCGCGTCAAAAATCCCGGATGCTGCGCCGGCATCGCGAGCACGGAGTCGGGCGCGCGGGACGCGAGACCGGGGAAACCCGCGTCGGCGAGGAGCCCGTCGTCGAGGGCGAGCAGTTCGCCGTCGACGAGCGGCCATGGTTCGTGTTCGTTCGCCGCCCAGGTGGTGCGACCGAGGTGGGCCTGGTGGAACCCCCATCGCGCCGTGAGGAAGCGCGAGAGGTCGGTGTCGACGGGCGTCGACCCCGGGGCGACCCGCACGCGCGTGCCGGGGTGCACCGCGCCGGTTCCGTGCCGACGCGAGCGGTATTCGATCGCGCGCGCGTCTTGTCGCACGCCCGCGCGTGCCCAGCGGTAGGGCAGGCCGAAGAGGGCGCGGGCGCCGATCACGGGGAGCAGGTGCTCGGCCTCGAGGGTGCGGAACACCACGCTCCGCCGCCCGCGGGAGTCGACGGCGTAGGTGCGCACGTTGATCTCGACGAACGAGCCCACGAGCGGCACGGGCGGCAGCGGGAGGAAGCGGAAGTCGCCGAGGACGAAGGGTACGAGGCCGACCCACGCCGACCCGTCGAACAGATCGGGCTTCGTACCCGCGGGCAGGAAGGGTGCCACGGCGCCGGGGTCGACCCGCCAATGCAGGAAGAGTGCTCTACTCCACCGCTGCTCGATGACGGCGCGGCCGGTCAGACCGGGCGCCGCGCTCTCGATGGTCACCGGGGGCGCTTCGGGCGGTCGCGGCCCGGCACCGGCCAGGTCGGTCCGGGCGCCGGCGGAACGGTGCCGGGGTCTTCGGGAGGAGCGTCGGCGGGTTTCGACGTGTCGCGGCTCGAGTCGTCGCGGGGCTGGGAGCGAGACGAACGCGCCCTGTCGAAGCGGTCGCGCGCGGCTCGTCCGACCGCCTCCGCCGAGCGCGCGACGGCGCGCTGGGCATTGTCGGCGATGCCCTGGGCGACCTGGTTCCACATCTCAGATGCCGCGTCGGGGGTGCGCGGGGGCGTTTCGCCCGCCCGGCGCCGCGCTTCGCGCTCGGCGTCGTCGAAGGCGTGCAGTGCGCGCCGCACGGCGTCGCGATACGCGAGGAACTCCGCCGGGGTCATTCGCGTGGTGCGCGAGGCGGGCCGCAGCCACTGCGCCTGAGACTGCTCGCGGAGGAAGACCGCGAGGTGCGGCGAGCTCACATCGGTCATCGCGGGGTAGGTCAGCTGGAGTCCGGCGTCGGTCTCGTACGCCAGCCACCGCGCGGTGAGCTCGTCGTGCTGGGCCATGAGCCGATCGAGCGGCAGCGGGTCGCGCCCGGCGCGGATGGCGGGCAGCGTCACGCGCGCGGCGCGGACGCCCGCCCGTCGCGCGCGGACGTCGGCGATCGCTGCTCGCACCTGACGCTGTGCCGCCTGCACGCGAGCGCGTGCCGCGGCGACGGCGCCCGGCGAGGTGCGCGAGGTCGCGCCCTCGGCCTGCGCGCGCAGCAGCTCCGCCTGGGCGACTTGCACTTCGGCACGGCTGCGTGAGACCGCATCCCTCGAGGACTGCAGGTCGAGCACCGCGGCGTCGAGCTCGAGTCGTCGGGCGGCGCCCTTGCTCATCGGGCGAGGCCGGAGGTTGCCGGCGAGGGCGGGTCGGCGAGAGCGTTCGCGGTGGGTGACCACACCGATCCAGCCGAGGGTGCCCGCACCGGCCGCGGCGGGGCCGATCCACCACCACACGGCGACAAGCTCCCAGAGCGGATCCACTCCTTCATGCTACGTCTCCCGCCGCGGAGCCGCTCATCACGGGCAACGGGTCAGGCGTTCGCATCGGGCCGATCGGCGACGCCGCTCGGGAGCTCGCGTGCCACACGCTTCTCGAGCACGTCGATCGCGCCGTCGGATAGCGAGAGCAGGCCGTCGAGTTCTTCGCGCACGCGTCGGTAGGCGAGCTGCCGTTCGGCGGGCGTGGCTGCGGTATCCGTTGCCGTGTTGAGCAGCTGTTTGGCGACATCGAGCCGTTTGCGCTCGGCGTCGGTGAAGCCCGACAGCTTGAGCCTTCGCGCGTCGCGCTCTGCGACATCGAAGGCGACCTCGTAGTCGGTGACGGCGTCGCGGTACTCCCTCATCTGCTCGGGAGGCACCTGTGACGTGGGCGATGCGGGGCGCAGCCCGTCGGCCACGCGCTTCGCTCGGAGGAACGCGGCCGTGAGCGGCTGCCGGCCGTCGCTCATGGCCGGAAAGTCGATGGTCTTGCCGACGTCGAGCTCGTACTCGAGCCAGCGCGCGGTGACGTCGTCGTGCGCGGCCATCGCGCGCTCCAGCGGCGAGACGGAGTCGGCGTCGACAGGAAGGGAGGCGTCCACACCGGAGGGGAGTCCGCGATCGTTCCGGCGCGCAGCATCCTGCGCCGCCTTGAGCTCAGCTTTCGCCTTCAGAATCTCGAGTCGACGCTTGTGGCGGTCGCGGCCGGCCTTCTGCCAGGTCCCGGCTGCCGCGCTGAGAAGACCGAAGGCGGGAAACGCCAACCACCAGTAGTCCCTCAGGAATTCGAACAGCGGCTCCACCCCGTAATGCTAGCCCCGCGCAAGCGTGGCCTTGCGGTGTCAACCCAAGAGCAGGGCGAACGCGGTGGCGCCGCCGCCGGTGATGAGGAGTGCGGCGATCACGACCCAGGCGACCACCTTCACACGTCGCTGGCGTGCACCCGCCAGTTCGCCGTAGTCCTCGTCGTTGCTCATACGATCCAGCCTAGGCGGCGGGTTCGGTGACGGTCGGGCCGAATGCGGCGGGGAGCGTCGCCGTCGATACGGACCGCAGCTCGGAGGTCGTCAGCGTGAAGACGTCCTGCACCTCCAGTGCAGCCTCTTCGCCGTCGGCGGCGGGATCGGTGACGCCGATGCGAAGAACCGGGTAGTTGCGACCCGCGCAGAGTCCGCGGAACTTGACGTCTTCTTCGCGGGGCACCGACACGATGACGCGTCCGGTCGACTCCGAGAACAGAGCGGTGGCGGCATCCACCCCGTCGCGCTCCATGATCTCGGTGAGCCACACGCGGGCGCCGACACCGAAGCGCATGACGCCCTCGGCGAGGGCCTGGCCGAGTCCGCCGGACGAGAGGTCGTGCGCGCTCGAGACGAGGGACTGGTCGGATGCTGCGCGCAGCAGCTCACCCAGTCGCTTCTCGCCGAGGAGGTCGACCTGGGGTGGGCGACCGCCCAGGTGATCGTGGATCGTGTCGGCCCACGCCGAGCCGTCGAGCTCTTCGCGGGTGATGCCGAGCAGGTAGAGGTTCTCGCCGGCGTCCTGCCAGCCGCTCGGAATGCGCGCGGCGACGTCGTCGATGATGCCCAGCACCCCCACGACCGGGGTCGGGAAGATGGGGGCGTCGCCGGTCTGGTTGTAGAACGAGACGTTGCCGCCCGTGACCGGGATGCCGATCTCGAGGCAGGCGTCGGCCAAGCCCTCGACGGCCCGCGAGAACTGCCACATGACCTCGGGGTTCTCGGGGCTGCCGAAGTTCAGGCAGTCGGTCACCGCGGTGGGGGCGGCGCCCGTGACGGCGACGTTGCGGTAGGCCTCGGCCAGCGCGAGGCGGGCACCCTGGTACGGGTCGAGCTGGCAGTAGCGGCCGTTGCAGTCGGTGGCGATCGAGAAGCCGAGCCCCGACTCCTCGTCGACGCGGATCATGCCGGCGTCGTCGGGGAACGACAGGGCGGTGTTGCCCCCGACGAAGTAGTCGTACTGGTTCGTGATCCACGACGTGTCGGCGAGGTTGGGGCTGCCGAGCAGGCGCAAGAACTGCTCGCGCAGTGTCGCGGCGTCGTTGGCGCGGGGGAGCGCGCTCGCCGAGTCGGCCTGCAGTGCGTCGATCCAGGTGGGGTAGGCGACGGGGCGCTCGTAGACCGGGCCGTCGACGGCGACGGTAGACGGGTCGACGTCGACGATGCGCTCGCCGTGCCAGTCGATGATGAGGCGGCCGTCTCCGGTGACCTCACCCAGAACGCTGGTCTCGACGTCCCACTTGCCGACGACCGCGAGGAAAGCGTCGAGCTTCTCGGGGGCGACGATCGCCATCATGCGCTCCTGGCTCTCGCTCATGAGAATCTCTTCGGGCGTGAGCGAGGGGTCGCGGAGCAGGACGTTCGAGAGTTCGACCTTCATGCCGCTGTTGCCGTTGGCCGCGAGTTCGCTCGTCGCGCACGAGATTCCGGCGGCTCCGAGGTCTTGGATGGCCTCGACGAGTTCGCCCTGGTAGAGCTCGAGGCAGCACTCGATGAGCACCTTCTCGGCGAACGGGTCGCCGACCTGCACGGCGGGGCGCTTGGTGGGCCCGGCCTCGTCGAAGGAGTCGGAGGCGAGGATGGATGCTCCGCCGATGCCGTCGCCGCCGGTGCGGGCGCCGAACAGCACGACCTTGTTGCCGGTTCCCGAAGCGTTCGCGAGCTTGAGGTCTTCGTGGCGGAGCACGCCGACCGCGAGGGCGTTGACGAGCGGGTTGCCCTGGTAGACCGCGTCGAAGACCGTCTCGCCGCCGATGTTCGGCAGGCCGAGGCAGTTCGCGTAGAACGAGATGCCGCTGGTGACGCCGTGGACGACCCGCGCGGTGTCGGGGTGGTCGATGGCGCCGAAACGCAGCTGGTCCATCACGGCGACGGGGCGGGCGCCCATCGAGATGATGTCGCGGACGATGCCGCCGACGCCGGTCGCGGCGCCCTGGAAGGGTTCGATGTAGCTCGGGTGGTTGTGCGATTCGACCTTGAAGGTGACCGCCCAGCCCTGGCCCACGTCGACGACTCCGGCGTTCTGGCCCATGCCGACCATGAGCCGTTCGCGCATCTGGTCGGTGACCTTCTCGCCGAACTGGCGCAGGTAGATCTTGCTCGACTTGTAGGAGCAGTGCTCCGACCACATCACCGAGTACATGGCGAGCTCGCCGCTCGTGGGGCGGCGACCGAGGATCTCGCGGATCTGCGCGTACTCATCGGGCTTGAGGCCGAGCGCGCCGAACGGCTGCTCTTTCTCGGGCGTCGACTCGGCGTTCTGCACGGTGTCGGCGAGGGATGCTGCGGGGCTGGTCACGCGGCTGAACTCCAGAGATCGCGGGGATCGGGGGTGGTCCTCATCCTATCCGCGCGCGTCACACGAGCCGGGCGGGTGGGCCGTAGGCCGCCACCGCCTCGTCACGCGTCAGGAGGGTGAGGTCTCGATGGGAGCTCGGGCGACCAGCATCCGGTCGAAGCTAGCTTCCGCGGGGTGAGTACGCGCGCCAGAGCAGGCGTGCATGTTCTGCTTTCGCTCGGGCGACACCCATCTCGTCGCCGCGGAGCGCGCTGACCCACTCGGCGGCGCGGGAGGCCAGCGCGCCCAGGAACATGCGGAGGTCGGCGTGGCGTGCCGGCGGTACCTCGGCCTCTTCCGACGACATCTGACCGCGGCGGGAGAGGCCGTCATCGAGATGGCGGAGCACGAGCTTCGCGACGCCGACGGCGTGACCGTTGATGATCGAGTGCGCGGCACCCTTCATCTCCCAGCGCCAGGGGTCGGGCAGCGCTTCGGCGAGCCGAGTGTGGAACCGGCGGGGTGACGAGCGGTCGTATTCTCCGCGGATGAGGAGCGTCTTCGTCTGCACGTGGCGTACGCGGTCGGTGATCCGATAGCGCAGCATGTGCGGGAGGACGGTGAGGAAGTAGACGACCCCGCAGAGGATGTACGCGGAAAGGGCCGTCATCGCCAGGTGGAACGACTCCCGGGATGCCGACTGCGCGAAGCGCACGCCCTGCACCAGGGGGGCCGATTCGGCTTCGTTGACGACGGGACTGACGAGCACGCCGTGGCGGAGCGCCGGGCGTCGAAGCAGCACCTCTGTCACGACCTGGGTTCCCATGGAGTGTCCGATCAGCACCGGGTCGTTCAGCGCGAAGTGGTCGAGGACCGCTTCGACCTGGTCGGCGAAGAACGCGGCGGTCGGCGCCACGTGCGGGCGCCGAACGCCGGCGAAGCCCGGTAGGTCGAGGGCGTACACCGCCCCTTTGCGCGCGAGCAGGGGCGCCAAGAATTCGAAGTAGGTGGCGGCGACGCCGATGCCGGCCACCAGGACGAATGCCCTCGTGTCACCGCCCGTCGAGGTCGTCATGCGGGTGACCCGCGTGACGGCGCCGTCGGTGTGCACGTGGTCGACGGTGACCTCGATCTGGTCGGTCGAATCGTCGTCGCTCATCGATAAAGGATGCCAGGCCGGAGCGCCGGCGGCCTTCGGTAGGCTCCGACGATGACCGACCGCGCGGTGCCCAACCTGCCGTCCCGTGAGTTCGACGCCACGGTCGCGTTCTACGGCGGGTTCGGTTTCGAGCCGACCTATCGGGATGACGGCTGGCTGATGCTTCGCCGCGGGGGACTGGAACTGGAGTTCTTCCTGTTTCCCGACCTCGTGCCGGATGACAGCTCGTTCATGTGCAGCATCCGCGTCGACGACGTCGATGAGTTGTATCGGCTGATCCGCCAGGCCGGAGTGGAGGAGAAGGCGACGGGGCGTCCGCGGCTGCTCCCCGTCGAAGTGCAGCCGTGGGGGCAGCGGGCAGGGTTTCTGGTCGATCCCGACGGGACGCAGCTCCAGCTCATCGAGAACCTGGCTTAGCGCTGGCCGCGGGCGGCTACTCGTCTTCGCCGCATCGTCGGAGATGTGGTCACCGGGCGCCACTGCAGGAACGGCTCGCGCCACTGCGGAGCGCGGACCTCTGGCACGCCGTCGTTCATGCGGATCTGCCAGCCGCTGGTGTCGATCGTCCGATGATGGTGCCAGCACAAGAGAACGCCGTTGTCGGTGTGGGTGGGCCCGCCGCGGGCGGCTTCGGTCACGTGGTGGATCTCGCACCAGATGGCGGGCACGCGGCACCCGGGAATGATGCAGGTGCCGTCGCGGAGGCCGATCGCTCGGCGTTGGTAGGCGTTGAAGACGCGATCGGAGACGTCGATCGACACGACGCGGCCCCGGGCGTCGTGGGTGACTCGCTGCACGCCGCCGGTGCAGGCGATCTGACGGGCGACCCGGATGCTGAGGGGCTCGTCGACGCCGTCGATGTGCGCGAATCCTGTGCCCTCCGTGACGTCTTCGGCCAGGGCCGAGACCACGAGGGTCGGCGCGGCTCCGCCGATGGTCGGCATCTCGCCTGATCGCGCGGCGACCGTCAGGATCGTGGCCAGCGCGTCGTGGCGCTTCTGCGGCGTCGTGCGTCTGTCGGCGCCGGCCTCGATGTCGGCCTCGCTTTCGACCGATCCTTCTTCGACGAAGCGGGGCCCCACGAGTCGGGGGTTCAGGATGCTGTCGTTCAACCGTTGCCATTGGGCGGCCACTTCGGCGAGCAACTGCCCGCGCACGGCGACGAGCCCGTCGCGGCACTGCCCGAATGTGAGGCCCCGCTTTCGGGCAGCCCGCGTATCGCGCGGCTCGGCGCCATCGGGATCGAGCACCATCGCCCACACCTGGGCCTGCAACCGCAGTTCGTCGGCCGAGGCCGGTGGTGCACCGTCGACCCCGTCGCCGCGGGCGGACGCGGCGAGCTCGGTGTCGGCTGCTTCTCGCGCGGCGTCGATCGGCAACGCGGAACCCAGGACGCTCGACACGGCGACCACCGCATCGACGCCGATGGCGCCCTCGGCCAACGCGGCGCGCAACGCGGGGAACTGCGGAGGGAGCACTGCGCCACTGGTGGGCGCGATCGGTTCGTGCACGGACGTGCCGGCCGCCAGGTACTCGCCCGCCCGTCGACCCGATATGCGGGTCACCCGCTCGATCAGTTCGCGCGAATTGCGGCACCCGTAGCGTGCGGTCATTCGCTCGCCGGGTCGAGGGGAATCCGAACGCGCGTCGACCTCGCCGGTCGCCTCGACCAGCAGGGCATCGAGGGGGCGCAGGGCTGCGGCCACAGCATCCATCATCGCGACGATCTCGCCCTCGGAGGCACTGCGCATCGCACCCGCGGCGAAGACCTCTGCCGCGGTGTCGCGCGCCTGCGACGCGAGGTCGCGGAGGCGGGCGATGTGGTGCTCCATGCCTCCATTCTGACGAGGGGGTCCGACATTGCAGGCCTGATCAGCGGGTGAATCGCGGCGTGTGGATGAGTCGCCGAATACGGCCGGATCCGGAGCCTGGGGAGGAGTGCATGACTCTTGACTCCCGCCTCGAACCGCGCTAACGTACAACCAAATGGTTGCACAAGCGGAAGCCCAGGACGCGCAGCTCGACCGGATCTTCCGGGCGCTCGCCGACGCGACGCGCCGAGACATCGTGCGGCGCACCATCGGCGGTGAGCAGTCGGTGTCGGCGCTCGCCGCGGACTACGACATGAGCTTCGCCGCCGTGCAGAAGCACGTCGCGGTGCTCGAAGCGGCCGAGCTCATCGTGAAGCGGGCCGACGGGCGGGAGCGCCTCGTCAGGGCGAATCCCGCCACGATCGCCCGCGTCCGCGAACTCCTGACGCGATACGAGGCGCTGTGGCGCGCGCGAATCGATCGACTCGAGGCCCTGCTCGCCGAACCAGACCCCGAACCGAACCCCGACCCGCGTCCCGAACCAGACCCCGAACAACGACCCTGACAACACCGACACGAAGGAGACAACGATGCCTGTAACCGCCGTCACCACCGATCCCGAGTCGCTGACGATGACCCTCGTCGCCGAGGTCGACGCCCCGCCCGCTCGCGTGTGGCGCGCCTTCACCGAGCCTTCCCAGCTCGAGCGGTTCTGGGGTCCTCCCGGGTGGCCCGCGACCTTCACGACCTTCGACTTCACGGTGGGCGGACGCGCGGAGTACGCGATGACGAGTCCGGCGGGCGAGAAGGCGCGGGGAACATGGGAGTTCCTCTCGATCGACCCCGAGACCGGGTACGAGGTGCTCGACTCGTTCGTCGGCGACGACGGGCGCGTCGACGAGAACCTCCCGTCGACCCGCATGCGGTACACCTTCGAGCAGACCGCGTCAGGGTCGCGGGTCACCAACGTGAGTCACTTCTCGTCTGCCGAGGCTCTGGATCAGATCGTCGAGATGGGGGCGGTGGAGGGTTCGACGATGGCGTTCAACCAGCTCGACCAGGTCGTCGCCGATCTGCGCGAGTATGCGCTGGGCAAGGGCACCCGCACCGAGATCCTCGACGACGTGCACGTGCGGATCACCCGCCTCATCGAAGGATCTCGCGACCTCGTGTGGCGCGCCCACAACGATCCCGACCTGATGCGTCGGTGGCTGCTCGGGCCCGACGGCTGGCGCATGACCGTCTGCGAGATCGATCCGAGCGTCGGCGGCCGTTACCGCTACGCGTGGGCCCCCGAGGAGGGCACCGAGGGCGAAGAGTTCGGGTTCGACGGCGAGACCCTCCTCTCCGAACCTCCCGTGCGCGCCGTCACGACCGAGCACATGACCGGCACCGACTTCCCCTCGACCACCAACGACCTGTCGCTCTACGAGGAGGACGGCGTCACCCTCCTCACCCTGCTCATCGAGTATCCCGACAAGGAGACCCGCGACATGGTGCTCGCGACGGGCATGACCGACGGCATGGAGGCGAGCTACCGGCGACTCGAGGGCGTCCTCGCCGCCTGACACGACTCCGGTCGTCCCCTCGCGCGTGCGAACGGCGCGCGAGGGGACGGATACGCTGTTCTCGGGGCGGTAAGGGGTTGGGCCATGGATGCTGCGCGTGCCATGCCGGCGGCTTCGGGTGCCCTCGCACAGGGGAAGAACCTCGACGACCTTCGCAGGAACAACCTCGGGTCGGCCCTCGCGCTCATCCACGCCCGCCGGTCGTTGTCCCGAGCCGACCTGACCCGGGCCATGGGGTTGAACCGATCGACGATCGCGTCGATCGTGGCCGACCTCGAAGCGCGCGACCTCGTCGTCGTCGGTGAGGCGCGGGACACCAAGCGGATCGGACGCCCGAGTCTCGAGATCTCGACGTCGGACCGGCACGTCGTGATCGCCGTCAACCCCGAACTCGACGCCACGACGCTCGGAATCGTGGCGATGGGCGGCCGCGTGCTGCGCGAGGTGCGTTTCGAGCACGAGCGGCCCCCGACCGCGCGGGAGGTCGTCAACGTCGTCACCGCCCTGGTTGCCGGTATGCAGCCCGAGCTGGGCCAGGCCCACGAGATCGTCGGCGCGGGAGTCGCTGTGCCCGGGCTCGTGTCGGCGGCCGACGGATCGGTGCGGCTCGCCGCTCACCTCGAGTGGGTCGACGAGCCCATCACGGCCATGATCTCGGACGCGCTCGGCGTGCCGGCGTGGGCTGCCAACGACGCCAGCTGCGGAGTCGTCGCCGAGGTGTTGTTCGGCGCCGGCGTCGGGAGCGGCAACGTCGCGTATCTGAACGGCGGGGCGAGCGGCATCGGCGGGGGGATCGTCGCCGAGTCGCGCCTGCTGCAGGGGCGCGGGGGGTTTGGTGGGGAGATCGGACATACTCTCGTCCGTTCCGGCGGGACCATCTGCCGGTGCGGTGCGGCGGGGTGCTTCGAGGCCGAGGTGACCCGCGACGCGCTGCTCGAGATCGCGGGCGTCGGGGTCGAGAATCCGCACGAGCTCGAGGCGCTGCTCGCCCAGGGGTACGCCGACCGCGATGACGTGCGCGCACTCGCCGACCTGCAGATCGTCCACCTCGGAATCGCCCTGCGCACGATCGTCAATCTCATGAACCCGGAGGTCGTCGTTCTGGGCGGATTTCTGGGGATTCTGGGCCAGCTGGGCGGAGAACGCCTGGAGCGGATGCTGCGCGCCGCCGCCCTCCCCGGACCCGCCGGACAGGTGCGCCTCGAGCGCTCGCAGCTGGGTCGGGTGAACCTCCTCATCGGCGCGGCCGAGCTCGCCTTCCGCCCGTTGCTGAGCGATCCGACGGTCGTGCCGCTCGGCACGCGACGCGCGCGGCTGACGGATCGCCCATAGGCCCGCTCCGCCGCATCCGTCCGCCCTCTCGCGCCCTCTGACAGGCCGGAGGGTCTGTCGATGTCGGCTATTTGGCGAGTATGTATTGACAGGCAACAAAAGGCGCTCATAGGATCGCGGCAACCCCGTGGATGCACCGTCGCTCCGTGGGTCTCGCCCTGAGGTGAGAAGCACGGCCACACCGACGGTGGCTCGGCTCGAGAGGAACCCCGCCTTGTACACAGCTGTACGAACCCGCCGACGTTCACGGATCATCGCGAGCGTGTTGTCTGCCGCTCTCGCGATACCCCTCGCGCTGATGAGCTCCCCGGCCGCCATGGCCGCGCCGCCCGTGCCCGCGGCGGTGGGCGCCCTCCCCGCTGCCGCCGTCGAAGAGGCGGGTGAGTTCCGCGTCCTCGTCTTCTCGAAGACCGCAGGCTTCCGTCACGGCTCGATCCCCGCGGGTGTCGCGGCGATCGAGAAGCTCGGTGTCGACAACGGCTTCGACGTCGACGCGACCGAAGACGCCACGACCTTCACCGACGACAACCTCGCCCAGTACGACGCGGTCATCTGGCTGTCGACGACCGGCGACGTGCTGACCGCCGATCAGCAGGCGGCGTTCGAGCGGTACATCCAGGCGGGTGGCGGCTACGCCGGTATCCACGCGGCCTCCGACACCGAATACGAGTGGCCCTGGTACAACGAGCTCGTCGGCGCCTACTTCCAGGGGCACCCCGCACCCCAGAACGCCGATCTCAAGGTGGAGGACCACGCGCACCCGTCGACGGCGCACCTCCCCGAGGTCTGGTCCCGCTACGACGAGTGGTACGACTTCCGCACCAACCCCCGCGACGACGTGCACGTGCTCATGTCGCTGGATGAGTCGACCTACACCGGCGGCGGCATGGGCATCGACCACCCCCTCGCCTGGTGCCAGACCTACGACGGCGGCCGCGCCTGGTACACCGGCGGCGGCCACACCGACGAGTCGTTCACCGACGCGCCGTTCCTCGAACACCTGCTCGGCGGCATCCGCACGGCCGCGGGCGTCGAAGACGCCGACTGCAGCGCCACCCAGAGCGACAGCTTCGAGCTCGTGCCCCTCGACACCAACACCGGCAACCCGATGGCCCTCGAAGTCGCCGCCGACACCACGGTGTTTTACGCCGAGCGCAACGGCCGCGTGCAGCGCATCGATCCCGTCACGCAGCAGACCACCACGGCGTTGAACCTGCCCGTGACCCTCGGCAACGAAGACGGCCTGCTCGGACTCGTGCTCGACCCCGACTTCGCGACGAACAACTGGCTCTACGTCTATTGGGCCCCCTCGACGGTCACCCCCGCCGACGGCCCTCACAACCGCATCTCGCGCTTCACCTACGACCCCGCCACGAAGAGCTTCGACATCGCCTCCGAGAAGGCGCTGCTGAAGATCACCACGCAGCGCAACACCTGCTGCCACGCGGGCGGCGACATGGTCTTCGACCTCGACGGCAACCTGATCCTCGCCACGGGCGACAACACCAACCCGTTCGAGTCCGACGGTTACAACCCGATCGACGAGCGCGCCGGTCGCAGCGACTACGACGCGCAGAAGAGCTCCGCCAACACGAACGACCTGCGCGGCAAGATCGTGCGCATCACCCCGCAGGACGACGGCACCTACACGGTGCCCGAGGGAAACCTGTTCGCCCCGGGCACCGCGAAGACGCGCCCCGAGGTCTACGCCATGGGGTTCCGCAACCCGTTCCGCATCGGACTCGACCCGATGACCGGCAACGTGCTGGTCGGTGACTACGGGCCCGACGCAGGGGCTGCGAGCTCGACCCGCGGACCCGCCGCCACGACGGAGTGGAACATCGTCGACGAGCCGGGCAACTACGGCTGGCCGTACTGCACCGGAGTCACCTGCTACCGCGACTACAACTTCGGCACCCGCGTGTCGGGCGCGGTGTTCGACCCGCAGAATCTCGTCAACGACAGCCCGAACAACACGGGTCTGACCGAGCTTCCCGACGTGATCACCCCCGAGTACTGGGGAAGCAGCGGCACCGATACCAACCCGTTCAAAGAGATCGGCAACGGCTCGGGCTACACCGGAGCGCCGATGGGCGGCCCGGTCTACCAGTACGACGAAGAGCTCGACTCCGACGTGAAGTGGCCCGCCTACTGGGACAACAAGGCGATCCTCGGTGACTGGAACGCCGGTCAGATCTTCAGCGTGCAGTTGAACACCGATGAGACGGATGCTGCGCGCAACAGCGAGATCGTCGACATCAACCGCATCCTCCCGGGCATCTTCGACCCGTCGAAGGGCTTCTACCGGGCGATGGACATGACCTGGGGTCCTGACGGCGCGCTCTACGTCATCGACTGGGGCGAGGGCTTCGGCGGCGACAACGCGAGCTCGGGCATCTACCGCATCGACTACGTGCAGGCGAACCCGTCTCCTCTCGCTCGGGCCAGCTCCGACGTGACCAACGGCGCCGGGGAATCGCTCTCGGTGAACTTCTCGTCCGAGGGCACCCGCCACCCGGCAGGCAAGCCCTTCACGCTGGAGTGGGACTTCGGCGACGGTTCGCCCACGACCGACGAGGCAGACCCCTCGCACACCTACACCGGCATCGGCCAGTACACCGCGACCCTCACGGTGACCGATGAGGACGGCCGCACGTCGATCGCGACGATCAACCTCGTCGTCGGCAACGCCGTTCCGAAGGTGCAGATCGTCTTCCCCGAGTCGGGAGGATTCTTCAACTGGGGCGACGAGGTGGCGTACGAGGTCATCGTCACCGATCCCGACGCCGATGGTCCGATCGACTGCAGCAAGGTGCAGGTGCTCCCCGCTCTCGGCCACGACTCGCACCAGCACCCGGCGGGTGAGCTGAGCGGTTGCTCCGGCAGCATCCCGACCGGACGCGACGGCGGCCACGGCATCACGTCGAACATCTTCTGGGTGGTCGACGTGCGGTACACCGACGACGGCGGAGCCGCCGACGTGCCCCTCACGGGCTACAGCACGAACGTGCTGAACCCGAAGCACTTCGAGGCCGAGTTCTTCACCGAGACCGGCAACATCGACGGAGCCGGCGGTGTGCAGACCGAGACCACGAGCGATGCCGGCGGCGGTCTGAACCTGTCGTACGTCGATCCCGGCGACTGGTGGTCGTACGAACCGGTCAACTTCACCGGCATCGAGGGCGTGCGTGCGCGCATCGCCTCCCCGAACGGCGGCGGCTCGCTGTCTATGCGGTGGAACTCGCCCACCGGCCCCGAGCTCGGGCGGATCGACTACACCAACACGGGTGCTTGGCAGACCTACCAGGACTTCGACGTCGCACTGAGCGACCTGCCCGACGAGAGCGGCACGCTCTACTTCGTGGTCGTCGAAGGAACGATGAACCTGAACTACTTCGAATGGGCCGGTGAGGGCGTCGAGAGCAATGGCCTCCCCGTCGTGGCGCTCGATGTCGACGCCCGCTCGGGCAGCGCACCTCTCGTGGTGAACGCCCTCGCTTCGGCGACCGATCCCGAAGGCGGCGCCGTGACGCTGCAGTGGGATCAGGGAACCGGCGATGGATTCGTCGCCGGCGACACGCAGCGGCAGTTCATCTACGACACGCCCGGCACCTACCTGCTCACCGTTCGGGCGACCGACGAGCAGGGCGCCTACCGCGACGAGGTGGTGCAGATCACCGTTTCGTCGCCCGGCGGTGAGATGTGCTTCACCGGACGCTCCGACGGTTTCGACGGCACGGTGCTCGATACCGAGCGGTGGAACCGCATCGTGCGACCGAACCAGGACGCACGGGTCGTCAACGGCAGCCTCGTCATCCCGGCGAGCAAGACCGACATCTACGGCGGTGGCGGAGACACGCCCAACATCGTGCTGCAGGATCTCCCCGCCGGTGCCTGGCAGGCCACGGCGAAGGTGACGCTGCCGGCGCGGGCGAGCTACCAGCAGGCGGGTCTGATCGTCTACGGCGACGATGACAACTACGCCAAGATGGTGCTCCAGGCGCGGGACGCCAGCGCCGCCGGACGCGTGTTCCAGTTCGTCCGCGAGGAGAACGGCACCGCGAACGAGGTCGCGGCGTCGAACACGTCGCCACTGGGCGATGCGTTCCCCGACACCTACTTCGTGCGGTTCACCAGTGACGGGACCACCCTGCAGGCCGCCTACTCCGCCGACGGATCGACGTACACGTCGATGCCCGAGACGAAGCAGCTGGCAGGCATGACGAACCCGCGTATCGGGCTCGCCGCATTCTCGAACAGCGGATCGACGCCGAGCGTGATCGACGCCCAGTTCGACTGGTTCCACATCACGCCCGACGACACCGCCACGGCCGAGACGCCCGACGACGAGTTCGACGGAACGTCGCTGGACGCCTGCCGCTGGACGGTCGACAACCCGCAGCCCACGGGCTACCGGGTCGCCGGCGGCGAGCTGCAGATCGACACGACTCCGAACGACATCTACGGTGCAGACACCGGGGTGCCGAACTTCATCCTGCAGCCGCAGCCCGGTGAGGACTGGACGGTCGAGACCAAGATCGACGCCTCGCGCCTGGACCGCTCGTTCCAGCAGGCGGGCCTGATCCTGCGGGCCGACGACGACAACTACGTCAAGCTCGACATCGTCGCCACCGGTACGGGCGGGGCGAACCCGCCGCGGAACCTCGAGATGCGCAGCGAGATCGGCGGGGTCGTGCAGAACCCGCAGCCGAACGCCGTCGCACCGTCGAACGGCGAGGTTTGGCTGCGTCTGACCAAGACCGGGACGACCGTCACCGGCTGGCACAGCGCCGACGGCACGACGTGGACACCGTTCGCCGAGACCTTCGTCAACGCACCGGCGGCCGCGGGGCGGGTCGGCCTGTACGCGCTGGGCAACTCCTCGCAGGGTCAGGTCTCGCAGACGGCGCACTTCGATTACTTCCGGGTGATCGGCGACGAGGCGGAGCCGATCGCGGTGAGCGCCACGCTCGACCCGGCGACACCGTCGGGTGAGAACGGGTGGTACTCCGACGCGGTGACGGTCTCGGTCGCCACCACGGGCGGCGGCGACAGCACCGTCTACCGCGAGGTCAACGTCGACGGCGCCGGGTGGGTCGAGTACACCTCGGCCGTCCGGGTCACGACCGATGGCGACCACACGGTGCAGTACCGCGCATCGGCTCCGGGACAGGAGACGGTGAGCGACTCGGTCTCGTTCAAGATCGATGCGCTCGCCCCGGTGAGTGCGGCCGTCGTGGACTCCGCGGTGAGCCCCCGAACGCTGACGCTGACGGGTTCGGATGCGACCAGCGGGATCGCCCTCCTGGAGTACCGCGTCGGCGAGGGTGCCTGGACGACCTACAGCGCAGCCGTCGCCCTGAGCGACGAGGCGCAGACCGTCTGGCACCGGGCCGTCGACACCGCGGGCAACGTGTCGGAGCCGCTCAGCCTGCAGGTGCCGGCCGTCTCGGAAGAGGCGCCCGTGCTCGCACTCGAGGTCGACCTCGACCCGGCGCAGCCGACGGGCGCCGGCGGCTGGTACCTGGACGACGTGACGATCACCGCGACCGGCACGACGACGGGCGAGGCGCCGGTGACGGTGGAGTACTCCGCCGACGGCACGACGTTCACCGCACTGGGCGAATCGCTGGTGGTCGACGACGAGGGTACGACGACCCTGTGGATCCGCGCGACCGATGGCGAGTACTACTCCGTCACCGAGCAGCACGTCATCCGCATCGACTCCGCTGTGCCGACGGCATCCGCGATGGTCGATGGGCGCACCGTGACCCTGACGGCGACGGACGCGACCAGCGGGGTCGACCGCATCGAGTACCGCCTCACGGCGGAAGCCGCCTGGATCTCGTACGCCGAGCCGATCGTGGTGCCGGGCACCGCGGCGGCGACGGTCACCTTCCGGGCGGTCGACGAGGCGGGCAACGTAGGCGTCGAAGGGGCGGCCGAGGTCGCCGAGGTGATCGTCGATCCCGAGCCGCAGCCCGACCCGACCGTCGTGGTGAGCCCCACAGGGGTCGCCGTGGGCGGGCAGGTGCTCGTGACGGGTGCGGGCCTGCCGGCCGACACCGACGTCGAGATCTGGATCTACTCCGACCCGCAGCGGTTGGCCACGGTTCGGACGAACGCGAGCGGAACGTTCTCGGTGAACGTGACGATTCCCGCCGGGGTCGACCCGGGTACCCACCAGATCGTGCTGCGGGTGCAGGGCGAGGAGGTCGCCCGCAGTGGTGACCTGACCGTCACGGCTGCGCCGGTCACCGACGGTGGTGGATCGGGCGATGGCGGACCGGGCGGTGGGGGCGGAAACCTCCCGGCGACCGGTTCGGATGCCTGGCAGCTGCAGCTCCCGTTCGGAGCGGCGTTCCTGCTGGTGGGCGCGGCGGTCTACCTCATCGCCCGGCGTCGCCGAGAAGCACGCAACTAGATGAATCGGACGAGGACCCCCGGGCGCAGTGGCGCACGGGGGTTCTCGTTCCTCCCGTATCGGCACAGCTCGAGAAGGACGACAGCATGACCCGCACCGCTCACACCCTCTTCGGCACGACGCTGGCATTGCTCCTCGCCGTGGCCTTCGTCCTGCTGGCACCGGCGACCGCGCGGGCGCACGGTGGGCCTTTCCAGATCGTCGTCACGCCCGACGGCGCCGGAGGCGTCTCGCTCTACGCCCAGTACGTCAAGGACGGTCACCTGGTCGAAGAGATCATCGACCCCGTCGTGACGGCCAAAGCATCCGACGGGCGCACCGCCGGCCCGGTGTCGCTCGTATCGTCGTCGGAAGGGGTGGGGCGCTGGGTGAGCGAGTCGCCGTTCCTCGCGGATGGCGACTGGTCGGTCACGGTGCGGACGACGACCCCCGAGGTCGCAGAAGCAACGGTCGACTTCACCGTCGCTCCGCTCGAGGCCCCGGTCGAGGCCGGCGCGACGACAGCTGTGGCCGAGACCTCGGAGGCCTCACCGGCGATGTGGATGGGCTTCACCGGACTCGGGGCGGGCGTCCTGCTGGTCGGGGGCGTGGTGGCGGCGGTCCTTCTGCGCCGCCGCACCCGGGAGCACGTCGCCTGAGAGGCGCAGCGCCGATCAGGCCCGGCGCAGGGCGTCTTCGAACGCGACCCACGCGAGCATCGCGCATTTCACCCGGGCGGTGTACTTCGACACCCCCGAGAGGGCGGTGGCGTCGCCGAACTCGTCTTCGTCGAGTTCGAGAGTGCCCTTGGACCGCATCGACTCGCGGAAGCGTTCGACGAGGTGCTGCGCCGCTTCACGATCGAGGCCGTCGGCGAGTTCGGCGAGCATCGACGCCGACGCCTGCGAGATCGAACACCCGGCGCCTTCCCACGTGAGGGAGGCCACGTGGTCGCCCTCGACGCGCACGCGCACGGTGATCTCGTCGCCGCAGATCGGATTGCGTTGGTGAGACGTCGCGTCGGCGTCGGAGCCCGCGAGGCCGAAGCCGCGACGGTTCTTCGCGTGGTCGAGGATCAGCTCCTGGTACAGCGATTCGAGCCCGCTCATGCGCCCGCTCCGAAGAACGGGCGGACGCCCGAGAGAGCGTCGAG
Organism: Microbacterium shimangi; assembly: GCF_043556445.1. Taxonomy (NCBI): domain Bacteria; kingdom Bacillati; phylum Actinomycetota; class Actinomycetes; order Micrococcales; family Microbacteriaceae; genus Microbacterium; species Microbacterium shimangi. The sequence continues at coordinate 609,923 of NZ_JBIGII010000003.1, read as the reverse complement.
GAAGACGTCGATCTCGTCGGCCGTGTTGTAGAGCGCGGCGCTCGCCCGCACCGAGGCGGTCATCCCGAACCGGCGGTGCAGGGGTTGGGCGCAGTGATGGCCGACGCGGACGGCGACACCGCGGGCGTCGAGGAACTGCCCGACGTCGTGCGCGTGCACGCCGTCGACGTCGAACGCCCAGAGCGCGACCCGCTCCGCATCGGCGGCCTCTCCGAGTAGCCGGATGCCGGGAATCTCGCGCAGCCCTCGCAGCATCCGCCGCTCCAGGTCGCTCTCGTGCGCGTGCACGGCCGCCATATCGAAATTCGAGAGATAACGGGCGGCGGCCGCGAGGGCGATCGCCTGCGACACCGGCTGGGTGCCCGCTTCGAACCGCTGCGGCGGGGGCAAATACTCGGCGCGCTCGAGGGTGACGGTCGTGATCATCGACCCTCCCGTGAGGAAGGGCGGGAGCGCGTCGAGTACCTCGGCGCGTCCGTACAGGGCTCCGATGCCGTAGGGCCCGAGCATCTTGTGCCCCGAGAACACGGTGAGGTCGACGCCGAGCCCCGGCAGGTCGAGCGGCAGGTGCGGTGCCGATTGGCAGGCGTCGAGGAGTGTGAGCGCGCCGACCGCGCGGGCGAGCGCCACCAGCTCGGCCACGGGGTTCACGATCCCCAGCACGTTCGAGACGTGGGGGAACGCGACGACACGGGTGCGCGCGCCGACGACCGAGGCGGCGACCTCGAGATCGAGCGTGCCGTCGTCGCGGACGGGAATCGTGCGAAGGACCGCACCGGTGCGGGCGGCGAGTTCTTGCCAGGGGATCAGGTTGGCGTGGTGCTCCGACTCGGTGACGACGATCTCGTCGTCGGGGGCCAGAGCGAGGCGCCGGGCCTCGGGTCCTCCGCGTCCGAGCGATGCATTGCCCAGCGCGTAGGCGACCAGGTTGATACCGGCCGTCGCGCCGCTCGTCCAGACGACCTGCTCGGGTTCGGCGCCGACGAAGGCCGCCACGGTCGCCCGCGCGTCTTCGAAGAGCTCGGTCGCCTCGGCCGCGAGGGTGTGGGCGCCGCGGTGCACGGCGGCGTTGGCTCCGGTCAGGAAGGCGGCCTCCGCGTCGATCACGGCCCGCGGTTTCTGACTCGTCGCGGCCGAGTCGAGGTAGACGAGGGGTGCTCCGTCGATGTCGCGCGCGAGCAGGGGGAAGTCGCCGCGGACGCGCGTGGGGTCGAAACCGGCGGCCAGGGTCGCACCGTCAGGAATGCTCATCGTTCCAGGCTATGCCGCAGCATCCGTTCGCGGGTCGCGCTCAGGCGATGCGGGTTCCCGGCGGCAACCGCTTCGCCGGGGTCTTCGTGCGGGCGGCCGCCCGCCACATGAGCAGCCCGGCGAGCAGCACCTGCACCGCGAGTCCGACGAACCAGCTCGGCACCGTGCCTTCGATCCGCTGCTCGGACGAGGTGTTCGGCACACCCGATGCGCTCACGTCGCACCCGTCCCATTCGGCGGCCGCCTCGGGCGAGAGCTGGGCCTGGCGCACGAAGACCTTGACCGAACCGAAGACGTCTCTCGGCTCGCCGTTGACGAAGCGGGCGGGGGTGGCATCGGCGAGGATCACGAAGGGGTTGGCCGCCAGCATCCACCACAGGTGGTCGGTGCGGGTCGTCTCGTACCGCTGGGTCGACCACTCGCCGCACTCGTACTGCGGTTCACTCACCGCGCCGCTGCCGGTGCATTGCGGCAACGGCTCGGTCTGCCCGGGGTCAGCCGTCATGCACTCGGGGGCGACGGTGGGGCGGGGCGTGGACATCACGGGCTCGAGGACTCTGCTCCGCGACTCGACCTCGGTGCGGCTCGCCGAAGCGCTGAGCCCGAACGCGATGACGGTGCCGAGCACGAGGGCTGCCACCGTGAGATAGGTCACCGCGACCGAGAACAGGGGGCGCGCGAGGATTCCGCTGAGCCCGACGCCGACCGCCGCGACCACGCCGACCTCGACGACGAGGACGAGGAGCGACACCAGCAGCACGTCGAGGGGCACACCCCCGGCGGCGGTGGCGATCACGAGGAACGGCACGGCGACGGCGAGGAAGGCGAGCCCGGTGACCCACGCGGCGAGCAGCTTGCCGACGAGGATGTCGCCGGTTGTCGCCAGCGTCACCTGCACGGGAGCGAGTGTGGCGGCATCGCGGTCGCCGTTGATCGCGTTGCCGCTGAGGGTGGGCGAGACGAGGACGACGAGCAGCAGCACGAAGTAGACGATGAGCGAGAAGACGTTCGCGCCGGCCGTGTCGTCGCCGTCGAGCGACGGTGAGACGGCCTGGAACGACAACAGGGTCACGCCGAGCAACAGCAGAGCGAACACCGCGAGCAGCACGAACCACGCGACGCTGCGGATGCGCTGCGTCAACTCGAGCCGGGCGATGACGCCGATGCGCGTGGCGTTCATGTCGGGCTCCCATCGCGGAGGTCGAGCAGCGTGTGTTCGAGGCTGCCGGTCGCCGGTGCGAACTCCACGACGGCGAGGCCGGCTTCGACGAGCGCGCGCAGTGCTGCCGCCGCGTCGCCGTCGGACCCGAGGGGCACGAGCACCCCGAGCCGTTCGGCGGTGAGGTCGGCCGGATCGAGGTGCAGGGCGTGCGCGACGGCGGAGACGGATGCTGCGGGGGCGGCGTCGGCGAGACGCACCCGCCAGGCGCGCCGGCGGCGGGAGGCCGCGGCGACGCGGTCGGGGGCGACGGTGGCACCGTCGAGCAGGAACACCGCGTCGTCGGCGACCTCTTCGAGTTCGGAGAGGACGTGGCTGGAGACGAGCACCGCGCGTCCCTCGTCGGCCAGACGGCGCAGGAGCACGCGGAGGGCGACGCGCGCCTCGGGATCGAGCCCGGAGGCGGGCTCGTCGAGCAGCAGGACGAGTGGATCGTGCACGAGGGCCCGTGCGAGCCCCAGGCGCTGCTTCTGCCCGCGCGAGAGCACGCGGGCGGGGGCTTCGGCGAGCGTCTCGAGGTCGACGAGACGCAACAGGTCGTCGGCGCGCTCGCGCGCGGCGTCGCGGGTGGCGTCGTAGAGCCGGCCGGTGATGACGAGCGTCTCGCGCGCCGACAGCGAACCCCATGCGCCGAGCGAATCGGGCATCCACCCGAGGATCCGCCGCACCTCCTGCGGGTGCTCGACTGGGTCGAAGCCGCCGATACTGATCTCGCCCGCGTCGGGGGCCAGCAGCGACGACAGCATGAGCATGAGCGTGGTCTTGCCCGAGCCGTTGGGCCCGACGAGCCCCGTGACGCGGCCGGCTTCGGCGCGGAGACTGACGTCGCGCACCGCGGGGACGCTGCCGAAAGAGCGACGCAACCCGGTCGCGACGATGGTGGCACTGACGGCGGTGGTGGCGCTCACGCTGCCAGCGTAGGGGTGGCGGCGCTCGCCCGCATACCGCTCGCGCGTCGAGACCGCACCGCGCGCGTCGAGACCGCACCGCCGTGGCGAGACCCGCGCAGAATGTCGGGGTCTCGCCGCGCCGAAGCGGTCTCGCGGCGGCGTGTCAGGCCGGTGCGAGTGATCCGTCAGGTTCGGGGTGAGACCCGTACGGGGATCGTGAGGGCGCGCGCGACGACGCGGACGTCGGCGTAGACCGGAACCCATGACCCTCACGTCCCTCCTTCCGACCCTTCGCGACAGCATCCCCTCGCCCTTCGACCGCGATATCTGGCCCGCCGGCACGCACCCCACGCTCGACGACGTCGTGGTCTCAGGGGTGTCGATGCTGCGGATCGTCGACCTGTGCGCGACGCCCTGCGTCTACACCGGAGCGGCGATCGTGCCCGTGTCGGGCGGCGTTGCCTCGCCGACGGAGTCGACCACGGTCGTGGTGGCACGGATCGTCGACGCGGATGCGGGCAGCATCCGTCTCGACGCGACATTCCGCGCGCACGCCCCGCTGTGGCGGGAGGCGCGGTTGCTCGGACGCGTCTCGCACGCATACGAGGAACCCTTCACGGTGCTCGACGCCGCCACGGGAGCGGTCACCGGCGTCGTGCGGATCCCGGCCGACCCGCGCGTCGGCGACCTCATCGCGGTTCCGTGCGCCGGATGCTTCAGCGTCGGCGACGTGCGCCCCGGTCGGGGGCGGTGAGGATGCTGCTGCACTCGATCGTCTTCGCGACGCGCTGCGCCCGCATCGAGGCCGCGGCGACCGAGGCCCGCGACGAGGACGAGCGCGAGTGAACACCATCGGCGATGCGGCGGTTCTCGAGCGGTTCGTTGAACAGGTGACCGACACGATCGGCCACACGGCGGTTGCCGGGGTCGACCTTTCGGGGCTTCAGCGCCCGCGGGCAGCGCGCTCCCGCCTGCAGCACGCGATGACGCGGCTCGCGTTCACGCTCTACGCCGACCGTGCACCGCGCGCATTGATGCTCGTCTGGACGGGGCAGGAGCCGGCGACGGCCGCGGTGAGAACGCTCACCCTGGCGACCGGGGAGTCGCTTCACCGGCACAGCGAGATGGTGCGCGGGTGTCCGCTCGGGCTTTCGCTGGTTTTCGCAGACGCGCACACGCCGGCCGAGATCCTCGCGGTCCACCTGACCTCTCCGGGCTCGCTCATGGTGGACGGCGTCGCGGCCGTATCGTGGATCGACGCGTGCGGGTGCGGGATACGCCAGGCTGCGGCCGCCGCCCGCATCTGAAGCCGGCCCGCACTGCGGACGCGGTCTCGCGCTCGTGGCCGTGGCCGAGAATCGGTCAGGCGACGCGGAATCCGCGCGCCGCGCCGAGTGCCGGACGCCGCACGGATTCTCGGGACTGCGCGGTCAGTCGGTCAGCAGGCGGTAGCCCATGCCCGACTCCGTCAGGAGGTGCGCGGGATGCGCGGGGTCGCGCTCGAGCTTCTTGCGCAACTGCGACATGTAGAGGCGGAGGTAGCCCGAGTCGCTCACCTGCTCGCTCGCCCAGATCTCTTTGAGCAGGGTCTGCCGTGTGACGAGGGTGCCGGGGTTGCGCGCGAGGAACTCCAGCATCCGCCATTCCGTCGGGGTGAGGTGCACGCGGGCGCCGTCGCGGGTGACGGCTTTCGCCGCGAGGTCGACGACGACATCGCCGAAGCGCACGGTGGGCTCGCTGCCGGGAGCCCCGTGGCGGCGTGACAACGCCCGCAACCGCGCGAGCAGCTCGTCGATCTGGAAGGGCTTCGTGACGTAGTCGTCGGCCCCCGCATCGAGCGCCTCGACCTTGTCGGCCGATCCCGTGCGGCCCGAGACGACGAGGATCGGCACGCTGGTCCAGCCGCGGAGGGCCTCGATCACCTGCACGCCGTCAAGGCGAGGCATGCCGAGGTCGAGGACGACCAGGTCGGGGTGCGACTGGGCGGCGAGCGTGATTGCTGCAGCACCGTCGGGGGCGGCGACCACCTCGTAGCCGTGGGCGGCGAGGGTGATGCGCAGCGCACGAACGAGCTGCGGATCGTCGTCGGCGAGCAGCACCTTCATCGGGGCATCGTCTCGGGCGCCGTGGTCTGGGCGGGGGCGACGGGAAGCGCGATCACCATGGTGAGGCCTCCTCCGGGTGTGTCCTCGGGCGTGAGCGTACCGCCCATGCCCTCGGCGAACCCCTTGGAGAGAGCGAGGCCCAGCCCGAGACCCGTGGTGTTGTCGACGTCGCCGAGGCGCTGGAACGGGGCGAAGATGTCTTCGCGCCGGTCGGGTTCGACCCCGGGGCCGTGATCGACCACGCGGATCTCGGCGATGCCGCCGAGCCGGCTCGTCGCGATGCGGGCGCGGACGCCGTCGGGAGAATGACGCGAGGCGTTCGCGAGCACGTTCACGAGCACCCGCTGCAGAAGCACGGGGTCGGCCGAGATCGGCGGCAGGTCGGGGTCGAGGGCGAGCTCGACCTGGTCGGGGCCGAAGCCCAGTTCGTCCACGGCGGCGAGCACCACGTCGGCGGCGTCGGTCGGCGCGAGCGAGACGGCCAAGACGCCCGCCTGCACGCGGCTCACGTCGAGGAGGTCGGTCACGAGCGCGGTCAGGGTGCGGAGGCTCTCGTCGGCCGTCTCGATGAGCTCGGCACGATCGGCGGGCGAGAGCTGCACGTCGGCGGCCCGCAGGCCCCCCACCGATGCGACGGCGGCGGCGAGAGGTCGGCGGAGGTCGTGGCTCACCGCCGACAGCAGAGCGCTGCGCACCTGATCGGTCTCGGCGAGGATGCCCGCCTCGCGCGCCGTCTGCGTGAGGTCGGTGTGTTCGAGAGCCGCCGCGAGCTGCGCGACGATGACGTCGAAGAGGCGCCGCTCGGCAGCATCCAGGTCGCCGCCGTGCAGTTCGAGGGTCGCGCGCCCCGCGCCGACCGGGATCGCGACCGCCGACCCGTCTCCGCCCAGCGGTTCGCCGTCGGTCGCGAGCACCGTGCCGTCGGCCGCGATGAGCCGCACCCCGGCCAGGCCGAAGGCCTCGCGCGTGCGGCTGACGAGGGCGGGCACGGCGCTCTCGCCGCGGAGCACGCTGCCGGCGACCGTGGCGAGGAGCTCCGACTCGGCCATCGCGCGCCGCGCGGCGCGTGCCCGCCGCGCGGCCTGGTCGACGATGTAGCTCACGAGGATGGCGATGATGACGTAGAGCACCAACGACAGCGCGTGCGCGGGGTCGTCGATCGTGATGGTGTTGAGGGGCTCGACGAAGAGGAAGTCGAGCGTGAACCCCGAGAGCACCGCAGCGAACAGCGCGGGCCAGATGCCGCCCACGAGGGCGACGATCACGACGAGCAGTTGGTAGGCCAGCACGTCGGAGGTGATCGACTCGTCGGAGCTCGTCGACAGCAGCAGCCACGACAGCAGCGGACCGCCCGTCACCGCGACGACGAAGCCGAGCACCCGGCGCTTGACGCTCAGGGCTCCGCCCGAGAGCCGGGGGAGGGCGAAGCGTCCGCCGGCGGCGGCGTGCGTGACGATGTGCACGTCGATGTCGCCCGACTCCCGCACCACCGTCGCGCCGATGCCCGGGCCGGTCAACGCCGCCGCCAACCGTCCGCGACGACTCACACCGACGACGAGCTGCGACGCGTTGACCGATCGGGCGAAGTCGACCAGGGCGCGGGCGACGTCGTCGCCGACGACCTGGTGATACGTGCCGCCGAGCGACTCGACCAACGCGCGTTGCGCCGCGAGGGCGCCGGGAGCGCCCTGGCGGAGGCCGTCTTGGCTGGTGACGTGCACGGCCAGCAGCTCGCCGCCGGCCGCGCGCGCGGCGATGCGGGCGCCGCGGCGGAGCAGCGTCTCGCCCTCGGGGCCGCCGGTGAGCGTCACGACGACCCGCTCGCGGGCCTGCCATGCGCCCTCGATGCCGTGCTCGGCGCGGTAGGACTTCAGCGCGCTGTCGACCTCGTCGGCGAGCCAGAGCAGTGCGAGTTCGCGCAGCGCCGTCAGGTTCCCGAGGCGGAAGTAGTTCGACAGCGCCGCGTCGATGCGCTCGGCGGGGTAGACGTGGCCCGCGGCCAGCCGGTCGCGCAGCGACGCGGGAGCCAGGTCGACGACTTCGATCTGATCGGCGCCGCGCACCACAGCATCCGGCACCGTCTCACGCTGTTCGACGCCCGTGATCTTCTGCACGACGTCGTTCAAAGACTCGATGTGCTGCACGTTGACGGTGGTGATCACGTCGATCCCGTTCGCGAGCAGGTCTTCGACGTCTTGCCAGCGCTTCGGATGCCGCGACCCGGGGGCGTTCGTGTGTGCGAGCTCGTCGACCAGGGCGAGCGAGGGCCGTCGCTCGAGGATCGCGTCGAGATCCATCTCGCTCAGCTCGACCCCGCGATGCTCCACGATGCGGCGGGGGATCTCGGGGAGGCCGACGACCTGCGCGGCGGTGGCCGCCCGCCCGTGCGTCTCGACGACCGCGATGACGACGTCGCGGCCGTCGCCCTGCAGCCGCCGGCCTTCCTGCAGCATCTCGTAGGTCTTGCCCACGCCCGGGGCAGCCCCCAGGAGCACCCGCAACCGCCCGCGCTTCATGTCGTCACCCTATTCGTTGGTCTGGCTGTGGCGTCTTCCGGACGCGGACGCGGGCATGCGCGAGGCATGTCCCAATTTCCGCAAGGAATGCTCCGGATCCTGGCGGAATTCGGGACACGCCCGGGAGCGCGTCCCCATTTCCGCAACGCAGCTGGCGAATCCTTGCGGAATTCGGGACATGCGCCGGAGCGTGTCCCGAAAACCGCCGGGCAGAGGCCCCATCGTTGCGGAATTCGGGACATGCCACTCGGCCTAGAGCGCGTCGAGCGCGCGGTTGAGCTCGAGCACGTTCACACGAGGCTCGCCGATGAAGCCGAGGTCGCGGGGGCGGATGCTGGACTCCACCAGTTCGCGCACCTCCGCCTCGTCGAGTCCCCGCTCCGACGCCACTCGGGCGGTCTGCAGCAGGGCGTAGTCGACGCTGATGTCGGGGTCGAGGCCCGACGCCGAGGCGGTGACGGCGTCGGCGGGGATGTCGGCAACCGACACTCCGTCGAGGTCGGCGATCGCCGTCTGGCGCTCTTCGATCGCGGCGATGAGGTCTTCGTTCTCGGGGCCGTAGTTCGAGCCGCTCGAGGCTCCACCGTCGTACCCGTCGCCCGCGGCCGAGGGGCGCGACTGGAAGTACTCCGGCCGTGCCGCGCCGTCGGCATCGGTCCACGACTGGCCGATCAGCGACGAACCGACGACCTGGCCGTCGGCGTCGCGGACGAGCGAGCCGTCGGCCTGGCCGGGCAGCACGAGCTGGCCGACCGCGGTGATGAGCAGCATGTAGCCGACACCGAGGACGGCGGTGAAGACGAGCATCGCGCGGAGGGCGACGCCGGTGGTGCGAAGGGTGGTGCGCATGTCAGGTCCTTTCAGAAACCCGGGATGAGGCTCACGACGAGGTCGATGAGCTTGATGCCGATGAAGGGGGCGATCACGCCGCCGAGCCCGTAGATCACGAGGTTGCGGCTCAGCGTCGCCGAGGCGCTCGCCGCCCGGTATTTGACGCCGCGCAGGGCCAGCGGAATCAGCACGATGATGACGAGGGCGTTGAAGATGATCGCGCTCGTCACCGCCGATGCGGGCGAGCTGAGCTGCATGACGTTGAGTGCCGCGAGGCCCGGGAAGACCCCCATGAACATCGCCGGGATGATCGCGAAGTACTTCGCGATGTCGTTCGCGAGCGAGAACGTCGTCAGGGCGCCGCGCGTGATGAGGAGCTGCTTGCCGATGCGCACGATGTCGATGAGCTTGGTCGGATCGGAGTCGAGGTCGACCATGTTGCCGGCCTCTTTGGCCGCCGACGTACCAGTGTTCATCGCGACCCCGACGTCGGCCTGCGCGAGCGCGGGCGCGTCGTTGGTGCCGTCGCCCGTCATCGCGACGAGGTTGCCCCCCTCTTGTTCGCGCTTGATCAGGGCGAGCTTGTCTTCGGGCGTGGCCTCGGCGAGGTAGTCGTCGACACCGGCTTCGGCCGCGATCGCCTTCGCCGTCAGCGGGTTGTCGCCGGTGATCATGACGGTGCGGATGCCCATCGTCCGCAGTTCGGCGAACCGTTCGCGGAGGCCGTCTTTGACGATGTCCTTCAGGTGGATGACGCCGAGCACAACTCCTGCATTCTGCGGGCTCAGAGTGGCGACGACCAGCGGGGTTCCGCCCGACTCCGCGATCGCGTCGGTGGATCGCAGGAGTTCTGCGCGCGGTTCCGCCGGCACAGCAGCGCCGGATGCCTCCAACCACGCCAGCACGGCCGAGCTCGCGCCCTTTCGCACCTGGGTGCCGTCGGCCAGATCCAGGCCGCTCATGCGGGTCTGCGCGGTGAATGGCACCGAGACCGCCCCGTCAGGGAGGGTCGCGACCACCCCTTGCGCGGCGGCGAGCTCGACGACCGAGGTGCCCTCGGGCGTCGGATCGGCGAGAGAGGAGAGAGAGGCGGCGCGGGCGATCTCTTCGGCCGAGACACCCGGCATGCGCACGAAGTCCGACGCGCGGCGGTTGCCGTAGGTGATCGTGCCGGTCTTGTCCAGCAGCAGCGTCGTCACGTCGCCCGCTGCCTCGACGGCACGCCCCGACATCGCCAGAACGTTCCGCTGCACGAGGCGGTCCATGCCCGCGATGCCGATCGCGCTCAGCAGCGCGCCGATGGTCGTGGGGATGAGGCAGACGAGCAGAGCGATGAGCACCGGGATGCTGACGGGTGACGCCGCGTACGAGGCAATGGGGTTCATCACCAGCACGACGATCACGAACACGATCGACAGGCTCGCCAGCAGGATGTTCAGCGCGATCTCGTTCGGCGTCCGCTGACGCGAAGCGCCCTCGACGAGCGCGATCATGCGATCGACGAACGTCTCGCCGGGCTTCGACGTGATGCGCACGACGACGCGGTCGCTCAGCACGCGGGTGCCGCCCGTGACCGCGCTGCGGTCGCCGCCCGATTCGCGGACGACCGGGGCCGACTCGCCCGTGATCGCCGACTCGTCGACCGTGGCGATGCCCCACACGATGTCGCCGTCACCCGGGACGAGTTCGCCCGCGGTGACCACCACGACGTCGCCGAGGGTGAGATCGGCCGAGGGGACCTCGACGACGGATGCTGCGGTGGCCGCCGCATCCGTCGTCGCGTCGTACGACACCACCCGCCGGGCGTTCGTCGTCGTGCGGGTCTTGCGCAGAGCCGAGGCCTGCGCCTTGCCGCGGCCCTCGGCGACCGACTCCGCGAGGTTCGCGAAGAGCACGGTCAGCCACAGCCAGACGGCGATGCCCCAGGTGAAACCCGCGGGGACCGACGTGCCGCCCGACGACTCGGGGCCGCCGAGGAAGGGCTCGGCGACGGCGATCACGGTGGTGAGCGCCGCGCCGACCCAGACGAGGAACATGACGGGGTTCCGCCACAGCGCGGCGGGGTTCAGCTTCTTCAGGGCGCCGGGGAGCGCCTCGACCAGCTGCGCGAAACCGAGGGCGCGCGGTGCCGGGCGGGTGCCCGACCCTTCGACGGGGTCAGGGGCCGGCGCTCGTCCTTCGACGGGCTCGGGAACCGGGATGGTGGTGGTGGACATGATCAGGAGAGTCCTTCAGCGAGGGGTCCGAGGGTGAGGACCGGGAAGTAGGTGAGGGCGGTGATGATGACCGCCACGCCCGCGAGGAGCCCCGCGAACTGGGGCCGGTGCGTCGGCAGCGTTCCGACGGTCGACGGCACCTTGTCCTGCGCCGCGAGCGAGCCCGCGAGCGCCAGCACGAGCACGATCGGAATGAATCGTCCGAGCAGCATCGCGACACCGAGCGCGGTGTTGAACCACGGGGTGTTCGCGGTGAGTCCGGCGAACGCCGAGCCGTTGTTGTTCGCGGCCGAGGTGAAGGCGTAGAGCACCTCGCTGAGGCCGTGGATGCCCGGATTCCAGATCGACGTGGTCTCGACGTCGGCGCGGACCGACGGGATCGCGAAGCTCAGGGCGGTGCCCGCGAGCACCAGAGTGGGGGTGACGAGGATGTACAGGCTCGCGAGCTTGATCTCGCGGGGCCCGATCTTCTTGCCCAGGTACTCCGGGGTGCGGCCGATGAGCAGGCCGCCGACGAACACCGCGATGACGGCGATCACCAGCATCCCGTACAGCCCCGATCCCACGCCGCCCGGGGCGATCTCGCCCAGCATCATGTTGATCATGGGGAGCATTCCGCCCAGGGCCGTGTAGCTGTCGTGCATCGAGTTGACCGCACCGGTGGAGGTGAGGGTCGACGTCGAGCTGAACAGCGTCGAGCCGAAGAGCCCGAACCGTGCTTCTTTGCCCTCCATCGCCGCACCGGCGAGCTGCGGGGCAGTGCCCCCGGCGGCCGCCTCCGCCCACGTGACGAGCACGAGCGAAGCGAGGAAGATGCCCGCCATGACGCCGACGATCGCGTAGCCCTGGCGGTTGTCGCCGACGATCTTGCCGAAGGCGCGGGGGAGCGAGAAGGGGATGACGAGCATGAGGAAGACCTCGAACAGGCTCGTCCACGGTGCCGGGTTCTCGAACGGGTGCGCGGAGTTCGCGTTGAAGAACCCGCCGCCGTTCGTGCCGAGCAGTTTGATGGCCTCCTGGCTCGCGACCGGCCCGCCCGGGATCGACTGCGTGGCACCGGCGAGGGTGGACGCATCGGTGAACCCGTTGAAGTTCTGGATCACGCCGCCGGCGAGCAGCACGACCGCGGCGATGATCGCGAACGGGAGCAGGAGACGGTACGCGCCGCGCACGAGGTCTACCCAGAAGTTGCCGATCGTGCCGGAGCGCCGATATGCGAAGCCGCGCACGAGCGCGATGGCGACGGCGATGCCGACGGCGGCCGAGACGAAGTTCTGCACCGCGAGGCCCGCGAACTGCACCGTGTAGCCGAGGGTCAGGTCGGGGGAGTACGACTGCCAGTTCGTGTTCGTCACGAACGACACGGCGGTGTTGAACGAGAGGTGCTCGCTCGTCGCCGGGAGGCCGAGCGAGTAGGGCAGGATTTCCTGCAGCCGCTGGAGCGCGTAGACGATTATGACGCCGACCACCGAGAACAGCAGAACACCGCGGAGGTACGCCTGCCAGGTCTGCGCAGAACGCGGATCGACGCCGATCAGGCGGTAGGTGCCGCGTTCGACCGCGAGGTCTTTCGGTGAGGTGTAGATGTGCGCGATGTAGTCGCCCACGGGGCGGTACGCGAGCGCGAGGAGGAGTGCGAGGGTGCCGCCCTGGAGGACGGCGAACAGGATCTGCTCGGCGGACATGTCAGAACCTCTCCGGTCGCACGAGGGCGACGACGAGGTAGACGACGGCGGCGAGAGCGAGCACGCCCGCGATGAGGGAGAAGAGGATCACAGCTTCTCGACCCCTTTGCCGATCAGGGCGACGAGTGCGAACAGCACGATCGTCGCGGCGATGTAGACGACATCGAGCACGGAAGCTCCTTGGGAATGATGCGAGCCCGCGCGACCGATGAGGCACGGGGCACCCGCTGGAGCGGGCACGAGACTCGATGCAACACCCGTCGCGGGCAGCATCCGTCGGTCCTCACGGAATCCATACGGGTGCGGCCGGTCTCCTCACAGGACGCGCACGACCGCGGCTCCTCACGGCTTGCGCACGTGAGGGTGACGGGCGTGCTTCAGGAGGAGGGACCGGGATGCTGCGCGCAGCGCAGCGGCCCGCAGTACCTGCTCAGGCCTTGTCGCCGGGCTCCGTGGCCGCGTCGTCGGGGCGCGACGCGTGGTGGGCGCGATGTTCGGGGCCGGGGGTCCACTGGCCTCCGCGCTGCTGCCCCGGCAGGGGGCGCGAGCGGCGTCCGTAGATGATCTCCGACGAGTCGAGCAGCCACGGCACGAGGGTGATCGAGACGCCGTGCAGCAGCATGAGCTGCTGGGCGAGACGCCGCGAGCGGCGGTTGTGCAGGAAGGTCTCCCACCAGTGCCCGACGATGTACTGCGGCAGGTAGACCGTCACGACCGCGGAGCCGTGCTTCTCGCGGTACTTGTTGATGAAGCCGGCGACCGGCGAGGTGTATGCGCGGTACGGCGATTCGATGATGACGAGGGGCACCGGCACTTCGTGCTCGACCCACTCCCGCTGCAAGCGCTCGGAGTCGGCGTCGTTGATGGCGACGTGCACGGCGAGCGTCTTGTCGTGCTTGGCGGCGAGGGCGTAGTCGATGGCCTTCACGATGGGCTTCTGCAGCCGATTCACGAGGATGACGGCCACGTCGCCCTCGGAGCCGAAGTGCACGGTGTCGTCCATCTCGATCTCGTGCTCGACGTCGCGGTAATACCGGTTCACCCCGATCATGAGCACCGCCAGGACGGGGATGGCGAGGAAGACCAGCCACGCTCCGTGGGTGAACTTCGTGATCGTCACGATGATGAGCACCACGATCGTCATGCCGGCGCCGATGGAGTTGATGACGAGTCCGCTGATCGCCGACCGCCGTTCGTAGCGGGCGGACTGCTGCGCGGCGGCGTCGGGTGTCAGCTCGCGCAGGCCTCGCAGCGAGCGTCGCCAGTGGCGCACCATGCCGATCTGGCCCAGCGAGAACGAGACGAAGACGCCGATGATGTAGAGCTGGATGAGGTCGGTCGCGTCGGCCTGGTAGACGATCAAGACGACGATCGCGACGATGCCGAGCACGATCATGCCGTTGGAGTAGACCAGCCGGTCACCGCGGGTGTTCAGCGCCTTCGGGGCGTAGCCGTCGCGGGCGAGGGTCGAGCCGAGCAGGGGGAACCCGTTGAACGCCGTGTTCGCGGCCAGCAGCAGCACGCACGCGGTCGCGGCCTGGATGACGAAGAAGGGGATGCTGCCCATGCCGAAGGTCGCCGCGGCCACCTGGGCCATGAGGCTCGGTTGCGGTTGGTTGCAGTCGAAGCCGATGAGGTGGCACGGGTTCTCGGCGTAACGGACGCCCGACACGAGCGCCACGATCGTGAGGCCCACGAACAGCACGATGGCGATGATCCCCATCAGGCTCAGCGTCGTCTGGGCGTTGCGGATCTTGGGCTTGCGGAACGCGGGAACACCGTTCGAGACCGCTTCGACGCCGGTGAGGGCGGAGCAACCGCTCGAGAACGCGCGCAGCACCAGCAGAATCATGGCCGCCTGCGTGAGCGACTCGGCCTGCACCTCGTACTCCGCGCTGGAAGCCACCGGCGGGTCGCCCGCGAGGGTGCGCGCGAGTCCGACCACGATCATGATCGCGACGGAGGCGATGAAGAGGTAGGTCGGGATCGCGAAGACGGCGGATGCCTCGCGCACCCCGCGGAGGTTGACGATCACGATGAGGATGACGAAGCCGACCGCGAACTCGATGCGGAACGGGTTCAGCTCGGGGATGGCGGAGATGATGTTGTCGACGCCCGAGGCGACCGACACCGCGACGGTCAGCACGTAGTCGACCAGGAGAGCCGCACCCACGATGACGCCGGGGATCTCTCCCAGGTTGGTGCGCGCGACCTCGTAGTCGCCGCCCCCCGAGGGATAGGCCTTGATGAGCTGCCGGTAGCTCGTGACGACGACGACGAGCACGAGCACGACCGCCCCCGCGACCCAGGGGCTGAACGTCAGCAGCGCCGTGCCGCCGATCAGCAGGATCATGAGCAGTTCCTGCGGCGCGTAAGCGACCGACGACAGCGCGTCGGAGGCGAAGATCGGCAGTGCCATCTTCTTCGGCAGCAGCTGATCGTCGAGCTTCTCGGACGTCAGCGGATCGCCGATCAGCAGCCGCTTCGCCATGGGGGTCTGCGCGATCGGCGACTCATCGCCGGCATCGCGACGTTCATCAGTCACGACGCGCGACACTACGCCCGTTAGCAACCCGTATGCAACGCGGCGCGCCTCACGTTCATTCCCGCGTCTTCTATTTGTTCAGAATCCAGTGCCCCGTGTCGCGCCTGGGTCAGGACGCGAGCTGCCCCGCAGCGGCGGGCGCGTTGACCTCGGCCCAGACCGCGTCGAGTGAGAGGTTCAGAACGCCGGCGATGGCGGCGATGGTCGGGAACGCGGGGGTCGCGATCCGACCCGCCTCGATCTTGCGCAGGGTCTCGGGCGAGACCCCGGCGTCGAGCGCGACCTCGAGCATCGAACGGCCGGCCCTGGCCTGGCGCAGCACGGTTCCGAGGCGTCGTCCGCGCTCGATCTCGTCGGGTGACAGGGGAAGTCTGACCATGGCCCGATTCTAGACCGGGATGATATGGCCGGTATAGTTATTGGGTGATCGAGATTCTGAGCCCCGCCGAGATAGACCGTGCACGCGTGACCGGTGCACTGGTCGCCGACATCCTGCACACCCTCAAAGGCCGCGCGCGGGTGGGGACGAACCTGCTCGAGATCGACCAGTGGGCGAAAGAGATGATCCTCGAGGCCGGGGCGACCTCGTGCTACGTCGACTATGCCCCGTCGTTCGGTCGCGGGCCGTTCGGCCGCTACATCTGCACCGCCGTGAACGACGCGGTGCTGCACGGGCTGCCGCACGACTACGCCCTCGCCGACGGCGATCTGCTGACGCTCGACCTGGCCGTGGTGAAGGGCGGGGTCGCCGCCGACTCCGCGATCAGCTTCGTCGTCGGCGACGCGCAGCCGGCCGAGAGCCTCGCCCTGATCGACGTGACCGAGCGTGCGCTCGCCGCGGGCATCGCCGCCGCGCGTCCGGGAGCCCGCACCGGCGATATCTCGCGTGCCATCGGCAAAGTGCTCGGGGCCGCCGGATACCCGATCAACGTCGAGTTCGGGGGTCACGGCATCGGCTCGACGATGCACCAGGATCCGCACATCGCGAACACCGGTCGACCCGGCAAGGGCTACGTGCTGCGCCCCGGACTCATGCTCGCGCTCGAACCGTGGGTCATGGCCGACACCGCCGAGCTCGTCACCGACGCCGACGGGTGGACGCTTCGCAGCGTCACCGGGTGCCGCACCGCACACACCGAGCACACGATCGCGATCACCGAGACCGGCGCCGAGATCTTGACCCTGCCGACGCTCTAGGCCGGCCGGCCTCAGCCCAGGAACTCCCGCGCCGCGACGACGAGGTTCTCGACGCCCCGGTCGAGGGTGGGTTGCAGCACCGGCGCGTAGTAGGGCGAGTGGTTCGTGGGGATGTCACGGTCGATCGTGCCGCCGGCGACAGCATCCGCATACTTCTTCGGATCGGCTCCGCCCCAGAACCAGAACACCAGCGGTACACCGGCCTCGCGGGCGAACCACGACACGTCTTCGCTGCCCGTGAACATGCCGGGGTCGATGACGCTGTCGGCGCCGAACGCCCGCTCGAAAGCGCCCGTGAGCCGTGCGGTCGCCGCGTCGTCGTTGATCGTCGGGGGCAGAGTGTGGTCGGTCGTGATCGTAGGCGTCTGTTCTGCGCCGGATGCTGCCGCCTCGGCCCGGATGACGCGCTCGACCTTCTCGAGCACCTTGTCGCGAGCGGCGTCGTTCGGGTAGCGGAGGCTCAGCTCGAGCGTCGCCTCGGCGGGGATGATGTTGTTCTTGAGACCGGCGTGGATCGACCCGACCGTCACGACGGCGACGTCTCGCGGATCGATCTCGCGCGACACGATCGTCTGCAGGCGCATGACGGTGGCCGCGGCCATCACGATCGGATCGATCGTGGAGTGCGGGCGCGAGCCGTGCCCACCGCGGCCGTGCAGCACGACGGTGAGTCCGTCGGACGCCGCCATTTGAGTGCCGGGCCGCACGCCGATGATGCCGGCGGGGAGGGGCGTGACGTGCTGCCCGAGCACGATGTCGGGTCGCGGGTAGCGGTCGAGCACGCCGTCGGCGATCATCGCCTTCGAGCCCGCGCCGTACTCCTCGGCGGGCTGGAACACCGCGACGACCGTGCCCGACCACTCGCTCTGGGTCGCGACGAGCCGTTCGAGCGCGCCGATGAGCGAGGAGACGTGCATGTCGTGGCCGCACGCGTGCATGACGGGCACCTCGTGGCCGGCGGGATCGGTGCCCCGCGCCGTGCTGGCGTAGTCGAGGCCGGTCTGCTCCTGCACGGGCAGGGCGTCCATGTCGGCGCGCAGCCACACGGTCGGCCCGTCGCCGTTGCGCACGGTCGTCACGAGGCCCGTGCGCCCGACACCCTCTTCGACCTCCAGCCCGAGTTCGGTGAGGTGACGCGCGATCACCCCGGCGGTGCGGGTCTCTTGGAACGACAGCTCCGGGTGCTTGTGCAGGTCGACGTACAGGGCTTCGAGGTCGATCGTCATGCCCCGAGCCTAGGGGTGGGCGCGCGGATGCTGCGAGGACTCGGGCCGAAGGTCAGGCGAGCCAGACCGTCGTATCGGGAGGCAGCACGCGGCCGTCGAGGGGCTCGCTCGCCGCGATCACCGTGCCCGCGGGCAGGTCGACCGGGGTGGATCCGAGGTTCGTCAGCACGTGCACACCGGCGTTCCGGAACGACACGACGTCGGCACTGCCGCCGTCGACCCACTCGAGGGCGCCCGCGCCGAGGCCCCGCGCGCGACGTTCTGCGAGCAGTGTCTCGTACAGCGACAGCGTGGAGGCCGGATCGCCCTGCTGCACGTCGCGGGCGAGCGACGCCCACTCCGCGGGCTGGGGCAGCCACGAGGCGCCGGTGTCGTTGAAGCCGTAGCCCGGTCCTTCGGCCGTCCACGGGAGCGGTACGCGGCATCCGTCCCGCCCGTACTTCTCGCCGTTCGTGCGGAACCAGGTCGGATCCTGCCGGGCCTCGTCGGGCAGCTCGATGACCTCGGGCAGGCCGAGCTCCTCGCCCTGGTAGACGTACGCCGACCCCGGAAGGGCGAGCATCAGCGCCGAGGCCGCGCGTGCGCGGCGGAGTCCGAGCGCCGTGTCGGGCTTGCCGACCGTGTTCGGTCCGACGCCGAATCCCTGGGGGATGTCGGCGGTCAGCGCCAGGCGCGACGCGTGACGCACGACGTCATGGTTCGACAGCACCCACGTGCTCGGGGCACCGACCTCGCCGTAGGCGCGCAGCGACTCGTCGATGACGAGGCGGAGGGCCGCGGCATCCCACTTCGTCTCGAGGAAGACGAAGTTGAACGCCTGGTGCATCTCATCGGACCGTACCCACATGGCGGTCTTCGCGATGGTCGGGAGCCAGGCTTCGGCGCAGAGCGCCCGGTCGCCGTCGTACTCGGCGAGCAGCTCGTGCCAGTCGCGGTAGATGTCGTGCACCCCCGGCTGGCCCCAATAGGGCACCGCGGCCTCGTCGCCGCCCATCGAGCCGCCGTCGGCGGCGGGCGTGTAGTCGGGGAGGCCCTCCTGCTTCACCAGGCCGTGCGCGACGTCGACGCGGAAGCCGTCGACACCCCGGTCGAGCCAGAAGCGCAGGATGCGGCGGAACTCCTCGCGCACCTCGTCATTCGACCAATCGAAGTCGGGCTGCGACGAGTCGAACAGGTGCAGGTACCACTGTCCGGCCGTGCCGTCGGGCTCGGTCACCCGGGTCCAGGCGGGGCCGCCGAAGACCGACTCCCAGTTGTTCGGGGCCTCTTCGCCGTTCTCGCCCTTGCCGTCGCGGAACATGTAGCGGGCGCGCTCGGGGCTGCCGGGGGCAGCCGCGAGGGCTTCTTGGAACCAGACGTGCTGATCGCTGGAGTGGTTGGGAACGAGGTCGACGATGATGCGGATGCTGCGGGCGTGCGCCTCGGCGAGCATCCGGTCGAAGTCGGCCAGAGTGCCGAACAGCGGGTCGACGTCGCAGTAGTCGGCGACGTCGTAACCGGCGTCTTTCTGGGGCGAGCGCTGGAACGGGCTCAGCCAGATCGCGTCGACGCCGAGCGACTGCAGATCGTCGAGGTGCGCCGTAACGCCGGGAAGGTCACCGATGCCGTCGCCCGAGCTGTCGGAGAACGAGCGGGGGTAGATCTGGTAAATGACGGCGGTGCGCCACCATTCCGACCCGGTGTCGGACGGTCGTGCGTCGGCGGGAGTCGCGGTCTCTACGGTCGTCATGCGTCCAGGCTACCGAATCGGTTCGATGCGCCGACTGTGCTCGTGGCGTAGCAGCATCCATTCCGCGGCACTTTCCGACATCGGCGCCATTTCTCGACGGCGCGGATGCCGGAAAGTGCCGCGGTCGGGGGCTGCGCGGCTGGCCGCGCCCGCCCGCGTTGAGAGAGAGGTGCCGCACGAGCCAAGGTCGGATGAACGACCGATCCGAGCGGACCGGGGGGTTGACACCGCTGGCGCGGGTGCGGGGAAGGGCTCCGCTACCGCGCCCCGCCCGATGTCGGGTCGTCCAGCGAAGCGAGGTAGTCCGCGTTGCCGCGGATCGCGGGTTTGTAGCGGTTGAGGTCTTCCGTATCGACGTGATCTGCCAACAACATCAGGAGGCTCGCCAAAGCGGAGTCGCGACGACCCGCGGCGTGCAGGCTCAGAGCTTCGAAGGCGCCCAGCGCGACGGAGTCCGGAAACTCCGCGCGAGCCCTCGCGAAGACGGCGAGCGAGTCGTCGAGGCGCCCGACGTTGCGCAGGGTGCTCCCGTACTGCAGAAAACATCGCCGCCGAAGGTCGCCGTCGAGGCCTTCTGCGATGGCGCGCTCGTAGAAACCGAGCGCAGTCGACTCGTCGCCGGCGGTGTCGTAAGCGCCCCCGGTCTCGTAGAGCACTCGTGCGTCACGGGGATGCTTCTGGTGGATCGGCTGCAGCGCAGCGATCGTCGGCGCCATGTCGTCGCGATCGCGGGCCGCGAAGATCCGGTCGAGTTCGTCGTACAGCTCATCGGTCACAGCATCCTCACCCCCCAACTTATTCACGAAACGTCTGTGCGCGTGTTGATTGCTGCCGACCTCCGGTGACGCACCGACCTGGCATTGACCACGACGATCGCCACGACGGTCGGCACGAACGCGACCAGGACGATCACTGCGCTCAGCACCGGCGTCTCGGCTCCTAGTCGGACCACGCTCGTGCCGAACCAGGTGGCCCCCGTTCCCAGGACCAGCCAGAGGCGAGTGCTCAGTATTCGGCCGTTCACCCATCCCAGCGGATAGCGCTCGCTCGGGTGGGATCGTGCCCACGACATGACCGTCGTAATGCAGACGACTTGCCCGAAGACCGCAACAGCGATCCATACCCAGTTCGTGTGCACAGAGCGATGCAACCACTCGCGTCGCCTCCAGAGCAAGCGGGACGAGGCGATTCAACGCGCAGCATGAAGAGGGGGCCGGCCGGCAGAGCGTCCCCGCAGTCAGGGGCTATCCGGGATGCTTGTCGCGCCAGGCCCAGTAAGCGCCGTACAGCAAGAAATACACACCAAAAGCAGCGAGGACGACGTCAAGGAGCACGACCGGGATGCCGCGGGGCGAGGTGTCGAAGGGGTCGGCGAGCACGAGGGGCAGCAACGCTAGCGACACGACCAGAAAGACCACGCCGAACGCCAGCGGCGCCATGGGCTTCTCAGGCCTCTTGAACATGACCATGACACTGGCACTTCGCAGATGGGGAGTGCAACCACGCCGACAGTCTGTGTCTGCGAAGCCGGTCACGCTGGTACTTCATGGGGTGGTGTCGAGTGCTGACTGAATGGCGCGGATGTTCTGCCCCAGGAGACCTGAGGCGAGGAGTCCGGGGCCGAGCGGCCCGGACGAGTCCTGTCCGAGGGCCGGCAGGCGCTTGAGCGCGGTTCTCACGGGCTCGCTCATGTTGGCCAGTTGCCACGCGATCTCCGCTTCGCCTCCGCGGCCTGGGTCGGATATTTCGGCTGCCTTTGCGGCGTAGGCGGCGGCACCGAGGGCGTGCGCGCCCATGTGTGCAACACCCGCTGCCTGGCCGGCTGCCCACGCTGCCGCTTTGCCCTGCGGAGAGGTGGCTGCTTGGGAGGCGCGCCCCGCGACGAAGCGGCGACGAATCTCGCCCGCTGCGTCCCGTTCTCCCCGGGCGAAGGATCGGGCGCGGCTGATGCCGTCTCTCGCCCGATCATCACCAAGAACTTCTGCCTCGAATAGCGGAAGAACGCGTTCAGCGCAGTCCGCTGCCCATTCGGCCACGACACGACGGTCGTTCTCGCTCAGCGCTTGCGGGGAAAGCATGTCTGCACCTTCGCACACGGTCTGAGGAGAGGGTTGCTGAACGCACCTGCAATCACTGGACCGTGAAGTCGCCCGTGGCGGACGCGCAGCTTCCGTTGTCCGAGCAGAACGAGTAGTCCCAATTCTCGATGCCGGCGTATGCGTCGCCCTCCGGGAAGTCGGCGGGGAGGTCGATCGTCACCCGAAACGACCCGTCGAACTCGCCGTTGGTCTTCACCGTCACGGCCGCTTGCTGATCCCCGACAGGCGCCGCGACGACGACCCACCCGCCTTCGGGTGTCTCGTTACCGCAGGCGGTGTCGGACGACAACGTGATCGTCTCCCCCGGCGAGGCGATCCTCGGGTCCACGATGATTCGCGGCACGCATGCCGATGAAGGCGGAGGGCTGCTCATCGTGCACCCGCCTAAGGGCGCGATAGCGACGACGATGAACGCCGTTGCCCACTGTCGCAGGTGCATGGCCACAGGATTATCGCCGAACCGCCGCCGCTATCACCAGGATGCGGGGAGTGGCGCTCCCGGTGCGGGTGGGTTTTCGACCAGAGCGATCGCGTCGTTCCGGTCGATATGTCCGGGGAAGTTGAAGCGCGCGAATCTTCCTGTCGGGTCGTCCGCAGAGGAAGGCATGGCAATAGCCGTGCGGCGTAGTGCTTCTGCGAGGACCTGGGTGGATGAGCGGTCGAGGCGGGGTCCGTTTCGGTTGCGCAAAATGATCTCGACGCGAGCGTCCACCGCGATCAGGCGCAGTATGAGGGTGCCATTCGTGAGCGACGGGTCGGTCGGGACAACGGCGTGGTGGATGCTGTTCAGCGCGAGCGTGCGGCGGTTGCCGGCGCGAAGCGTGTCGGTTTCGAGGTTCACGTAGGGCTGCGGGTATCTCGCATTCCGGATCACAGTGATCAGAGCGAGGACGCCCCCGGCAGCGATTGCTCCGAAGATGACGGCGACGGGCAAGGGGACGACTGCCCAGAACAGCCGGCCGAGTTGAATCGCTAGGTAGAGGCTGCCTAACACAAAGAACGCGGTACTCACCCCCGCCCACGTCGACCACCACCTTCGGTTGCCGATGCGCACCCAGCCTGCGGGTAACCCGACCGCCTCATGTTCCGCGGAGGGCGGGGTGTCGCTCGGAGAGCCGGCCTCGGATGTGCTCACGGTGTGAGGCTAGCGCGAGCAGCGAAACCGACTCGTCAACTCGCTGCTTCGGTGTCTTCGTCCCCGGTCGGAGGATCTTTCCTTTCGTCCCTGACCAGCTTGACGACCCCGATGACGATGGCGATGACGCCGATGGGCACACCCACGACCGCGAGCGTCTCCCCGCGCCCGGACGTGGGACCGAAGATCTGGAACATGAACACCAGGCCGAGGGCGCAGAAGAAGATGCCGAGTGCGATGAAACTCCAGCCCTCAGGTCGTTTCTTCGGGATGAACATGGTTACAGCCGCCGCTTTTCCATCCACCGGGCGACGGGGATGGAAACAAGACCCAGCAGAACCAGGGCCAACCCGCCGACGAAAAGCCAGGTGCTCTCCGAGCCCTCGCCCCATCCGTTAGCGGAGCGGACCGCGAGAATCACCCCGCCGACGATCGCGCCGACCGAGGAGATGTATCGAATGCCCGGGATTCGACGGTGCCAAACGGATTCCGGTTCCCGCGGAGCCGGGTCATTCGGTTCGCTCATGCGGTACAGACTTCTCGAACTTTCGGTTTCTGCCAAATAGACGTCAGTCGCGGGTCGTCTCTCCGCGATCGGCCGCCCTCCGCCGCTGGCGCTCCGCTTCTGCGGCTGCTGCGGCAGCGGGGGTGGGCGCAGAGCCGCCGAGATGGGCTGGTTGCCACCACTGACCCGCCCCCGACATCGGATACGTCTCCTGTGCATCGTCGAGGAGGGTCTGCAGGTGAGAGTGAAGCTCGGCGGTCTTCTCCGCGGGATCGTCGGACGGGTCCACCTCGATGGGGAGGCCGACCGCGACGCGGATCGGCGCTTTGAAAGCCTCCCGGATCTGCGCCTTATGATTCTTGGTTCGCAGGAACTGCCCACCCCAGACCACGACAGGGATCACGGGAACGCCGGCGGCAGCGGCCATACGCACCGCGCCGGTCTTGAGCTCCCGCACGGTGAACGAGGCGCTCACGCCCGCCTCGGGGAAGACTCCGACAAGCTCGCCGTCCTGCAGGGCGCGAACCGCGTGCGCGTACGCGTCGCGACCGGCTCCGATCTCCACGGGGATGTGCTGCATCTGGCGGAGCAGCCAGCCGACCACGGGTTTGTCTGCCGCCCGCCTCGTCACCATGAATCGGATCCGGCGCCGTGTTCTCAACCAGGCGACCCACTCGACCAACGCGAAGTCCATGTAGCCGAAATGCGTGATCGCGACCACGGCCGCGCCCGATGAGGGGATCCGCTCCGTCCCCGACAGGGTCGGTCGCAGTTGGAGGATTCCGCCGAAGAAGAATCGTCCGACGGCGACTGCGGACGAATAGACCGGCTCGAAGCGGCGCCTCGCACGCGGTGTGGGCGCCGTCGGACGGGCGTTGCGAGGGTCGTCAGTCGTGTCCATGCGTCATACCTACCTCCCGGACCTGGACTTCGCTTCGCCCTTCCCGAAGTGGCCGTCATGAGGTAGCGACAACCTCGCTGGCACCGCGCCGCCTCGGCCATCGAGGATGAACCCCGGAATCGCTCGAAAGCGGGGGCGGACACCGTGTTGGTGTCCGCCCCCGCCGAGGTGACCGGCGTCGAGCGGTCAGCTCAACGCAGTCAGGGTGAGCGTGGCGAGATACGTGCCCTCAGCGACATCGACCGGCAACTTGAGGTCGAGGTCGGCCCCGAGGAGAGCCGAGCCGAGCTCGTGCCCGATCGCCGCGGTTCCGAGGGTGGACGAGACGGACAGGCCGTCACCTCCGGTGAAACCGGAGGCGACGCTGGCGCCCGCGGTTGCACCGCCGCCTGCTGCGAGCAGTTTCGGCGTCCAGCCGAGGTACTTGCCCGAGAACGACTGGTCGTCGGCCTTGAAGTCGCCCACCTGTGCACTGATCGCCCACGTCGCGCCGGGGACGCGCGTGTCGGTGACGCGGATCGGGTTGATCTCGCCTGTCGCCTGGTAGTGATCGCCCTCGCGCTCGGCCGTACCCAGATCGACCAGACCATTCGTGCCGTCGATGCTCCACACGAACTCACCAGGCTCGGCATCGGCCTTCACCGTGACCGAGATCTGCTGGTCATCGGTGTCTGCGGGGTTCGGGTCGACGAATCCCAGGTTGTCGAAATTCCGCTCGACGCTGTAGGCCTGATCGGTGATCGGGACGTAGAACTCGCTGCTGACCGTTCCCTCGGCCGCGTTGATCTCGACGAGCTGCACCGGGTTGGTGTTGCTGCTGTGGATGGTGCCGAGGATCGACACGATCTTGTTGCCGTTCACGCCGGTGTCGACGCGGCTGCCGGTGAGGCCGGTGTGGCCCGAGAACACGAGCTTGATGTTCGGGTACAGCTTGACCAGGTTGTCGAACACGTACTGCGGGGAGTTCTGGCCGTAGTCGCTGTTCTGGTAGATGCCGCCGTTGTCGCCGTCGAGGTACGAGTGGGTCGAGACGATGACGTTGTAGTCGGCGTGGCTCTCCACCACGGTCTTGGCCCACTCGACCGCCTCGGTACGCGGCCAGAGCTCGAGCGAGAGCACGAGCCACTTCTTGCCGCCCGCCTCGAAGGTGCGGTACGCGTTGTCGATCTTGTTCGGCTCGAAGGTCTGGACGCCGGGGTAGCGCGAGACGGGGAAGTAGCTGTTGAAGGTCGTGGTGTCGCGCACGAGGGCCCGGGTGTTCGTCGGGTCAGCTGCGGAGCCACCGGGGCCGACCGCTGCGGTGTCGTGGTTGCCGATGGTCAGCAGGCTGGGGATGCCTGCATCGTCGATCACCTTCATGGCCTCGTCAGCGATCTCGTACTGGTCGTGATCGGGGGTGTCCCAGTTGACGACGTCACCGGTGTGCAGAACGAATCGCATGTCGAGGTCGTCGGCGTTGTCGGCAAGCCACTGCGTGCGCTGCTTGAAGTGCTTGTTGGTGATGGCGCTCGTGACGACCACTTCCTGCTGCGTGTCGGGAAGGACGGCGATCGAGAACGTCGCCTCGTCTGTCAGCTCGGCGATGGTCGCTTCGGCTGCGGTCAGCTTGGCGAGGTTCCCGACGCGGGTCTTATCGGCGTCGGTCAGGCTGTTGTACAGACCGCGCGCGGCGCGCACGGCGGCCTTGTCGGCCAGTGTGACCGTTGCGGGCAGCGCGTCGATCGCCTCGACGACGGCGGCAGGGTTCGCAGCGGTGCCGGCCACGAACGCCATATCCGAGAACGTCGTAGCCAGTTCCGGCCAGGCCTGGTTGTTCGCCGGGCTGTAGTACCGAGTGCTGGCGGTGTTGTCGATCGTGTTGATCTCGATGAGCTCGACCGCGTTGACGCCGGCGCTTCCGAAGTTCGCGCGGACGGCGCCGATCTTGTTGCCCTGCTCGCCCGTCAGTGTCGTGCTGTTGGCAGTTCCGCCCCCGTTGCCGCTGACCACGAACTTGATGTTGGGGTAGAGCTTGACCAGGTTGTCCCAGACGAAGCTCGGCGCGTTGGCGCCGTAGCTCTTGCTGGTCGAGATGGTGCCGTTCGACGACAGGAACTCGTGCGTGTTGACGATCACGTTGTGGTTCGGGTGCGCCTCGACGACCGTCTTCGCCCAGTCGACCACCTCGGTACGCGGCCATACCTCCAGCGTGAGCACCAGCCAGTCCTTCCCTTCGGCGGAGAAGACCTGGTAGTTGTTCTCGATCTTTTCGGACTGGTACGTCACCACACCGGGGAAGCGCGACTCGGGGAAGAAGCTGCTGAAGTTGCTCGTATCGCGCAGTCCCACGCTCACGTCCACGCCGGGCTTCGCCGCGCCACCGGGGGCCACGGCGCCGGAGTCCACGCCGCCGAGCGCCAGCGCGCTGGGGATGCCCGCGTCGTCGAGTTTCTTCATCGCGTCGGAAGCCACCTTGATGTAGCTGTGGTCGTCGGGGTCGCCGTTGATCACGTCACCCGTGTGAGCAACGAAACGCAGATCGAGAGCGGCCTTGTTGTCCACCAGCCACTGCGTGCGGCCGGGGAAGAGGTTCTTCGACGTGTTGATCGGAAGCACCTCGCCCTGGGTGTCGGGGATGACGGCGAACGTGAACTTTCCGTCTTCGACGGGGTCGGTCGCGGCCGCGTGTGCGATCGCCGGCCCCGATACGGCGATCGTGCTGGCCAGAAGGCCGATGCCTGCAAGGGAGGCGATTCGGCGTCTCCAGTTTCCCGCTGAGCGTGAACTCATGTGCTGCTCCTTCGTACGTCGCTGATCGCAGACGTGCGCGTCTCGGGTGGTAATACGTACCGGCTTGCGACGCGTCGGCGCTGTCAGAACGAACCTTCTCGCGGCGACCGACGCGGGTCTGTCGCCGCGGTGAACGAGCCATGGCCTCCGCGGCAACGCCGGACGGCACTAATTGCGGTCGTTCCGGCCCGGAAGAGATTGCGTCTCTCGCGGTGATCTGCCGGCCGTCGGCATCTGCATACTGGGAGCATGTCCCGCGTCCCGCGCATCATCTTCGCGTCCGGCCTGCTCCTGATCGCCGTGTTCGCTCTGGTCGTCATCGCGAGCCAGACCACCATGACGTGGTACACGGGACCCGACGACACTGGCTTCGCCACGAGAAAGGTCGCCGTGTTCGAGATGGCGGTCATCGGCGCCGTCGTGGCCGCTCTCGCCGTCCTCGCGTTGCTCGTGCACCTGATCGTCGTCGCCCGGCGTGCCGTGTCGCGCTGGGCGTGGGCGGCGGCTGTCGTTGCCTCGAGCGTCGCCGTGGGTGCAGCCGTCGTCGTCTCGACGGCGAGTCGGCCGGTGGGTTAGCTCGAGCCGCCGACTCCCGGCGTCATCGACCCGGATCGCGCTGTGGATCGGCCCGCGGGGGCTGAGCGTTCACGAAGGCGGGCCTTCTTCTCGCGGTTTCCGCACGTATTCATGTCGCACCATCGTCTGGTGCCGCTTCTGCTGGTGTCGAAAAATGCCGCCCGGCACGTGGGTGACGCGCAGAGGGCGAAGGTGCCGGGTCGTGCGCCCGAAAGAAGGCCGACGGCGTCTGCGGCGATAACACTGAGCGCAGCGTCGATCGAAGCGGGATGACCCAGGTTCCAGTGCAACGATCCGTCGGGCATCAGAACTGGCGCAACAGACCCGCGAAGGCTGAAACCGTTGATGCGCCGCACGTCCTGTTCCGGAAGCGCAGCGCCGGTCGCTGCGGCCGTCGCCGCCGCGTGGATCGCCTCACGCAACGTCCAAGCGTCTTGTAGTTCGGATGCTGCGCACTGGGTCACAGCGAGGTCGCGCTGCGCAAACCATTCACAGAGTCGCTCGGTCGTGGGGATTCGCTCCACGGGCGAGCCGTGCCGTTCGGTGAGCGTGCCCGTGAAGCTTGTGGCGAGCACGGTGCCGGGGCGGAAGCTGGGCGGTCCCGAGATCATAGAACCACCATAGGTGGTTCCGTTATGAGCCGGATGAGTGATAGAACCAGGTATGCCGGTTCGTTCGCGGAGAACCAGGACTAGCTCGAAGTCGGCCGCGACGAAAGGTTGATCGTTGGTCGATATCGGCGTTCTGCCAGCATTCATCGCCGTCGTGTTGCTCTTCCTCATCCCACCGGGACCGGACATGGCTTACATGATCGCAGTCGGCCTCGAAGGCGGTCGCCGTGCCGCGATACAAGCCATCCTCGGCATCGGCACGGGGATGAGCCTCTACGCCGGGGCTGTCGTCATCGGTGTTGGCGAGGTCGCGCGCTCCTATCCTCTGGTGCTGGTCGGTCTGAAACTCGCAGGGGCGATCTACCTTCTGTGGCTGACCTACTCGACGATTCGCAGCGCGCGCCTGAATGCGGAAGACGAGCCTGTACCCGTCGGCCGCTGGTACACGCGAGGCGTTCTCGTCAGTCTGACGAACCCGAAGGTCATGCTGTTCTTCCTGGCGGTGCTGCCGCAGTTTCTCGGAACCGCCGCGCAGCCAACGGCGCAACTCGCGATGCTGGGCACCGTGAACGTCTTGATGGAGGTCGTGCTCTACGGCGCAGTCGGACTGATGGCGGGGACACTGCGCGCACGTTTCGCACGCTCGAAGCGAGCTGCGCCCCTGCTGCACTACCTCGCCGCGGGCGTCTACTTCATCCTCGCGGTGCTCGTGATAGCGGAGACGTTGGCGTCTCTTCCCGTCTGAACTCGTCTGCTCCCGGGGCTCCATCCGTACCTGGGGTGTTTTCTGATTAGTGGAATGGCTGCGGCTGCCAGAAGGATGAGGGCTATTACGGCGCCGAGGAGGAACCCGAAGCGGGGTTCCAAGGCATCGACCGTGAACCCGACGACCACGGCAGCGGCGGCTGCGCCGGCGTTGACGGCGGTGTTGATCCAGCTGGATGCCTCTGTGCGCACCTCTGCAGTGGTGAGGTCATCGGCGAGCAGGTATCCGGTCACGAGCGAAGGCGCCAGGAAGAATCCCACCGCAGCGAGTCCGGCGCCGAGAACTACGACAGGTCCAACGATCGTCAGGACCGCACACAGTACGGTCATGATCGTGCCGGAGATGAGGAGTCGTTTCGCGAGCGAGGTTCTCCAGGTCCGCTGGCCGTAAATCAGGCCTCCCGCTGCGCTGCCCGCGGCGAAAGCGGCAAGAAGGATGCCGGCCAGTCCGATGGAATTCTGACTGTCGGCGATGGCGGGCGCGACCACCTCCACGGTTCCGAGCACGACGCCCACGCCGAGCAGTGCGATCAGGACTGCGAGGAACCCGGCCTGCTTCAACGGCCGTGAGTTCTTCTGCGGGGCGGAGGTGGCGGCAACGTGCTGTCGCGAAAGCGGGCTACTCGTCATGCCGATGGTTCCGGCCAACGCGACGGCGGCGGTTGCCAGCAATCCGACCGGCGGTGACGCCGCAGCGACAATGGCCGCCGCGATCAGTGGTCCCGTCGTGAACGGCAACTCCTCGCACACGGCGTCGATGCTGTATGCCTTCGTCCGCGGTGCTCCCGGCGGGGTGAGCGACCCCCAGAGCACACGCATGGAGGCGCCGAGCGGGGGCGGGAAGAAGCCGGTTATTGCCGCCAGTCCGATGAGCAATCCTGCTGACGGCTCGGGCTGGGCTGTGAGCGCAGCGATGGCGCTGAGGCCGGTCGCGAAGGCGATGGCCAGCGAGTTGAGTGCGAAGCGTTGCCCGCGCCGGTCGACGAATCGTGCGCGGTACGGGGAGGCGATCACATTCGCGAGCCCGAACGCCCCGGTGGCCGCGCCGGCGACGGCGAACGAATCTGTGCTCTGCTCTACGGCGAAGAGCAGCACCAGGGTCACCATGGCGAAGGAGAGCCGCCCGAGGAGCGCGGGGACGAAGACCCTCAAGGCGCCCTTCATGCGCAGTACCTCGAGGTAGCTGCTCGTCATGGCGTGAGGCCTTGCTGGGGGCTGCTGACCTCGAACATCGCGAGCGTGGCACTGATCCGGATGCCTTCTGGCGTGGCAGCGGGTACTGCTTCGTCGTGGATCAGTTTTCCGATCTCGCGTGCCTTTTCCTGGATGCGCTTCCAGGCTTCGCGGGAGACAGTGACTTCCGCCTCGGTGAACACGAGTTCCGATCCCGATGCGTAGCGCGCGCTGCGCGCAATCATCTCGGCGGCAAAAGAGCTCATCAAGGCCTGGTGCTCCTCCACGCCGCCCGCCGAGCCGAGAGCCTCGCCGCTTTCAGGGTCGTGCCGGTAGCGTTTGGCGGTTCCGCCCCGAATACTCGTTTCTTCCACGAGCTGCACGAGACCCACCTGCGCCAAACGACGCAGGTGGTAGCTCACGTTCGCCTGGCTCTCGCCCAAGACCCGCGCCGCTTCCGTGGCGCTGAGGGCCTCCGCGGTCAGGAGCGACAGCAGGCGTAATCGCAGCGGGTGGGCCACGACCCGCAAGCCAGCGAGATCGTGGGGGTTGGTGGCTTCGGGCATGCCCACACAGTAAGCCGAAGAAGCGTCAACCACAAAACGTTTCTTTTGGGGTCTAGCCGCGATGCCTCCTGTGCGTCTCGCAGCCTCGATGTTCAGGCCGCCCGCCCGCCTGCTCGCGCTGTGCTCGTGCGCCGCTCGCGTAGGGTCGTTGGGTGCCCGACGCCTCTGCTCTCGCCCGCGCCGAATCGCTCATCGGTTCGATTCCCGACTACCCGCAGCCGGGAATCGTCTTCCGTGACATCACCCCGTTGCTGGCGGATGCTGCGGCCCTCCGCGTGACGATCGATGCCCTTCTCGAGCCCTTCGCCGGTCAGTTCGACGTGGTCGCGGGCATCGAAGCGCGCGGGTTCCTCCTCGCGGGAGCCGCCGCGATCGCCGCGGGAGTCGGACTCGTGCCGATCCGCAAGGCCGGAAAGCTGCCGCGCCCCGCAGCATCCGTCGCCTACTCCCTGGAGTACGCCACCGCGGCGATCGAGATGCACGACGACCTGACGAAGGGCACGCGGGTGCTGCTGCTCGACGACGTGCTCGCCACCGGTGGCACACTCGCCGCGGGGCGCGAGCTCGTCCACACCCTCGGCAGCGAGGTCATCGGCACGGCGGCCTTGCTCGAGATCGACGCCCTCGGGGGTCGCGCCGCGCTCGGCGACGCTCCGCTGCACGCGCTCTTCCACGTCTGACCCGCACCAGGCCACCGGCCCTACCCGAGACCCCGTTCTCGCGGCGAGACCCGGGCTTTCTGTCGGGGTCTCGCCACGGGGAACGGGTCTCGCGGCCGGGCCGCGGTTCAGATGAACGCCGGGACGTCCGTCCAGGCCTCGGGCGCGGGAGCTGCGCCGTCGCGGGTGACGGTGCCCTCGATGAGGCCGTAGGGGCGGTCGGCGGCGATGAAGACCTCGTTCGGGTTCTCGAGGTCGAACGCCGAGAGGTCGACGACGAAGTGATGCTTGTTCGGCATCGCGAAGCGCACCTCGGCGATCTCGGGCCGTGCCTCGATGACAGCCTTGCCCATCTCCCAGAGGGTCTGCTGCAGCGCGAAAGAGTGCACCGAGGCGAAGGTCGAGAGCAAGAGCTCTGAGACCTCGGTGTAGAGCCCGTGGTAGTCGATGCCCGCCTCGACCGCTTCGGGGAGGAACCGCCAGCGCCCCGTCACCGAGGTCGCCATGATGCGGTCGTTGGTCTCGGCGAGCGTGGTGTAGCGGTCGCGGGGGAAGCCGGCGAACTCGCTGCCGGTCGACTTCAGCACGGTGAGGTCTTTCACCCCGCCGGTCACGTGCACCGCACCGTGGATAGCCTGCACGGTCGCCAAGCGTGTGCCCTGACCCTGCCGCACGAACGAGTGGTCGTGGGGCACGCCGTCGACGGCGATGCGCTCCCACGCATACTGCTCCGCCTGGAAGAGGCCCCCCTCGATCCACTCGAACGACGAGGTGAAGTGGTCGGCGAGCGAGAGGAGGAACTCCTCGGGCGAGCGGATGCCGTGTTCCTTGGCGAACGCGAACACCGTGTTCTTCTGGGTGTCGGTCGCCACGATGAGCGAGTTGTCGCCCGTGAGATAAGCCCCCGCGAGGGCCGCTCCGCGCAGTTGGGTGGTGACGTTGAGGTCGATGATCTCGTGTCGGGCGGTGTCGCGCACGATCCGGACGACCCGGTTCTCGGCCTTGCCGTACTTGTTGGCTCCGAGGCTGACGGTCACGTCGCTCATGGTCAGCTCCCCCGGTAGGTCGAGTAGGCGAAAGGGCTCAGCAGCAGCGGCACGTGCAGGTGCCGGCCCGAGCTGTCGACCGTGAAGGTCACGGTGACGTAGGGGTGGAAGGTCGGGGTCTCACGGGCGGCGAAATACTCGCCCGTGAGGAAGGTGAGGGTGTAGTCGCCGGGCTCGAGAGCGTCGGGGCCGAGGGCGAGTCGGCCGTCCTCGTTCGTCGACCCGTGGGCGACGATCGCGCCGGCGGCCTCGGCGGTGACGGCTCCGCCCGACGCGTGGGCGAGCACGATCGAGACGTCGGCGGCGGGGTCTCCCGTGGCGGCGTCGAGCACATGCGTGGTGATGTGGGTCATTCGTTCTCCTCCGGAAGGGTCGGCGTGGCGAACGTCTCTCGCAGGCGCAGCAGCGCGATCTCGGCGAGCTGCGCGGTAGCCTCGCGGGTCTCGGTCTCGGGGTCGTTCCCGAGGCGCCGTTCGAGCTCGGCGAGCATCTCCGACGGCGTGCGCCCGGCCGCGCGGATCAAGAAGACCCGCCCGAAGCGCTGCTCGTAGCGCGCGTTCCCGGCGGCGATCGCGCCGACGATGTCGTCGGCCGCGGTCGACATCGAGGCCTGTTCGCGGCGCGAGGCCGACGCCGCAGCATCCGCCCCCTCTGCTCGCGAGCCGATGCGCGGATGATGCGCGAGGGCTGCCTCCAGGTCGGCGGGCGTCCACTGCGCAGCGAGCGCGCCGGCGTACGAGGCGAGGGCGTCGACCGAGCCGAAGGGGCGCCCGGTGACGATCGCATTGACCCACCCGGGCACTTCGGCCCACACCCGGGCGGTCGCCGTCGCTCGGGCGTCGTCGGCCGCGTCGAAATCGCTCAGTTCCATGCCGTCACCGTACCGACCCCGCATTTCGGGCGCGGGACGAAAATGTTGCCCTGGGTAACATCCGGGAAACGCGGCGCGCATAGCGTGGGCGTCATGACCGCGTTCTCCGCCTCGCCCGCCTCGGTTGCCGCGAACCGCGTCTGGACGGGCGCGGCCTTCGAGCCGGCGACCGTGCGGATCGCCGACGGGGTGATCGCCGCGATCGACGTGTTCGACTCCCGCGCC
Organism: Microbacterium shimangi; assembly: GCF_043556445.1. NCBI lineage: Bacteria > Bacillati > Actinomycetota > Actinomycetes > Micrococcales > Microbacteriaceae > Microbacterium > Microbacterium shimangi. Next base: position 576,612 of record NZ_JBIGII010000003.1, on the reverse strand, counting down.
GACCTCGTGCTCGACGACGGACGGATGCTGCTGCCCGGCCTGGTCGACTCGCACGTGCACCTCGACGAGCCGGGGCGCACCGAGTGGGAGGGGTTCGCGACGGGGACGGCCGCCGCTGCCGCCGGCGGCGTCACGACCGTGCTCGACATGCCGCTCAACAGCGTTCCCGTCACGACGAGCGTCGAGGCTCTTGCCGCGAAGCGCGCCGCGGCCGAGAGGAAGCTCGCGGTCGACGTCGGCTACTGGGGAGGCGCGGTGCCCGAGAACCTCGGTCGCCTCGCCGCGCTCGATGCCGCGGGCGTCGTGGGGTTCAAGTGCTTCCTCTCGCCGTCGGGGATCGACGAGTTCGGGCACCTCGACGCGGTTCAGCTCGAGGCGGCTCTCGGCGAGATCGCGCGGCTCGGCAGCATCCTGATCGTCCACGCCGAAGACCCTGCGCACCTGCACGCCGACGGCCCGCTCGGCGAGCAGTACGCCGACTTCGTCGCTTCTCGCCCGCCGCAGAGCGAGCTCGAAGCGATCGTCACCGTCATCGAGGCCTCCCGCCGCACCCGCGGGCGCGCCCACATCGTGCACGTCTCCGACGGCGGCGCGCTCGACGCGGTACGCGCGGCGAAGGCCGACGGCGTGCCGCTCACGGTCGAGACCTGCCCGCATTACCTGACGCTCCGGGCCGAAGACGTGCCCGCCGGAGCCGCGCAGTTCAAGTGCTGCCCGCCCATCCGCGACGCCGCGAACCAAGACCTGCTGTGGCAGGGAGTGCTCGACGGCACGATCGATGCGATCGTCAGCGACCACTCGCCGTCGACGCCCGACCTCAAGTCGTCGTCCGACTTCGGCCTCTCGTGGGGCGGCATCTCGGGTCTGCAGACCGGGTTCCGCGCGGTGTACACCGAAGCCCTCCGCCGCGGCATCGCGATCGAGCGACTGCTGCCGCTGTTCACCACCGGGCCGGCGCGCATCGGAGGCCTCGGCGGGCGGGGGCGTCTCGCCGCGGGCGAGCCAGCACATCTCGTCGCCTTCGATCCGGATGCCGCGCACCCGGTCGACGCGGCGAAGCTCGAGTACCGCAACAAGATGTCGCCCTGGCACGGGCAGACGCTCCGCGGGGCGGTCGAGGCGACCTACGTGCACGGCGGACTCGCGTACAGCGCCACCGACGGTGTCGCCGAACGTCGGGGCCGTGAGATCCTGGCCGAATCCGCGACCGAAGCCTGAGGGAGAACGATGACCGTCGAGATCCTCCAGCCCGGCATCGGCGCGACGCCCGGCGACCACTACCTCCGCTCGGCGCCCGACACCGTGCTGTGGGGCAGGCTTCCCTGCGAGACGGATGCGGCGGTCCTCACCATCTCGCCCGGTCAGACCGTCACGATCGACACCGTCTCGCACGAGGGCATCCTCGAGGACCAGGGCAAAGATCCGCGGGCGTTCTTCGCGTCGCACGGGGTGCCGGCGTCGGAGGTGCTCGATGATGCGGTCGAGATCGCCGCATCCGTCGCCCGCGACCCGGCCGTCGACGGCCCGCACGTGGTCACCGGGCCGATCCGCGTCGAGGGGGCGCGGCCCGGCGACCTGCTGAAGATCACGGTGGTGTTCCTCGTACCGCGGGTGCCGTACGGAGTGATCTCGAACCGCCACGGTAAAGGTGCCCTCGTGGGTGAACTGCCGCGGACTCCCGGCAACGTGAGCGTCTTCGCCCCGGTCGTCGAGCGCGACGGCCGACTGTACGGCGCGCTGCCCGTGGTCGAGGGCGGCGAGCCGGTCGTGACGTTCCCGCTCGCGCCGTTCCTCGGCACGATGGGGGTCGCCGTCGCCGGCGGCGCCCGACCCCACTCGGTGCCGCCGGGCTCCCACGGCGGCAACATCGACATCAACCTCCTCGTCGAGGGGACGGTGCTCTACCTGCCCGTGCAGGTCGACGGCGCACTGGCGTACATCGGCGACCCGCACTTCGCGCAGGGCGACGGCGAGGTCGCGCTCACCGCTCTCGAAGCCTCGCTGCGGGCGACGCTGCGGTTCGAGGTCGTCGCGCGCGACGAGGCTCTCGCCGAGTTCGGCGAGATCACCGGACCCCTCGTCCGCACCGACGAGTACCTGGTGCCGACCGGACTCGACCCCGATCTCGGCGCCGCGATGCGCGCGTGCGTGAGGGCGGCGCTGTCGCTGATCCGGGCGCGCTGGGGCCTCGACGAGCACCTCGCCTACGCGTACCTGAGCGCGGCGACCGACTTCGACATCTCGCAGGTCGTCGACATCGTCTCGGGCGTCCACGCCCGCATCCGCGAGGCCGACTTCGCCGCGGTGCCCCGCGCGGTGGTGTCGGGCGGAGGAGCCGGTGCCGACGTCGGAGCATCCCGGGCGGATCGTCCTACGACGGCGTCACCTCCTACGCCGGATGCGCCCGGCGCGGAGGCAGCGCGATGAGCGAGATACCCGCCGACCTGCGCGCGGCCTTCGAGGCGTACGAGAGCGCGCTCATGGTCGACGACGTCGCGGTGCTCGACGCTACCTTCGCGTCGGGACCCGACGTGATGCGGGGCGATGCTGCCGGACTCCTCGTCGGCGACGAAGCGCTGCTCGCGTTCCGCCGGCTGCGGGGAGGGGTGCCCGCGCGCACGATCGAGAGCATCGAATACCGCCCGCTCGCCCCCGACGTCGCCCTGCTCGTGTCGGTGTCGCGCTACCGCGGCGGAGGGTCGGGGCTGCAGACCCAGGTCTGGCAGCTCATCGACGGGAGCTGGCTCATCACGGCCGCCCACGTGACCGGTCGCGCCCAGGCGCTCGACCGCACGGTGTGGCGGAGCGTCGGAGACCCGTTCTTCCAGGGCGCGTGGGAGGGGCCGCTCGTCGGCCTCACCGTGGCGGTCAAAGACCTCTTCGCCATCAAAGGCTTCCGCATCGGGGCCGGGAATCCGACCTACCTCGAGGGCGCCCGCCCCGAGACCACGACCGCCGCCGCGGTCGCCGATCTGCTGCGCGGTGGCGCGTCGCTCCGCGGCATCGCGCGCACCGACGAGTTCGCCTATTCGATCGCGGGCGACAACCCGCACTACGGCACCCCGCCCAACGGCGCGGTGCCCGGCGCCCTTCCCGGCGGATCGTCGAACGGCCCGGCGTCGGCCGTGGCGACGGGCCAGGCCGAGGTCGGCCTCGCCACCGACACGGCGGGCTCGATCCGCGTGCCCGCGTCGTACCAGGGGCTCTGGGGTCTGCGCACGACCCACGGCCTCGTGCCGCGCCAGGGCCTGCTGCCGCTCGCGCAGTCGTTCGACACCGTCGGCTGGCTGACCCGTGACGGCGACACCCTGCAGCGGGTCGCCGACTGGTGCCTGAGCTACGACGGGTCGGAGTCGACCGAGAGCGTCTGGGGCGAGTCGACCACCGACCTGCCGTGGCGCTTCCGTGTGCCGACCGAGGTGCGGGCGAACGCCGACCCCGGCACGCTCGCCGCCTTCGATGCGCTCCTCGCCGCCCTCGCCGGCTCGGCCGACGCCCCCGCCGTCGACGACGTCTCGATCGGCGAACTCGACGCGCCGGCCGCGGCGTTCCGCGCGGTGCAGGGCGCCGAAGCGTGGCGCAACAACGGCGAATGGCTCACCGCGCACCCGGGTGCCGTGGGGCCGGCGGTCGCCGAGCGCTTGCGGGCAGGAGCCGCCGTGACGGCCGACGCCGAAGCATCCGCTCGCTCGTCACTCGTTCCGCTGCGCGCCCGCCTCGTCGATCTCGTGCGCGACGCGGTGCTGATCTTTCCGACGGCGCCCGGGCCCGCCCCGGCACGCACGGCCGAGCCCGCCGACGTCGATGCCACGCGGGCGGCGACCCTGCGCATGACCGTGCCCGCCGCCGTCGCCGGGCTCCCCGCCGTGTCGGTGCCGCTCCTCACCGTCGCCTCTCCCCTCGGCGACGCCCCGGTCGGCGTCTGCCTCGTCTCGCGCGCCGGCACCGACATCGCCCTCGTGCGCCTCGCCCGGCGCCTCGCCGCCGCAGTGCTCACCCGCACCGAACCCACAGCCTGACCTCTCGAACGGAGACACCATGAACCTCCCCGGTCCGATCGACCCACCCCCGCGCCTGCTCATGGGGCCCGGTCCGATCTCGGCGTACCCGAGCGTGCTGCGGGCGATGGGCGCGCCGCTCGTGGGTCAGTACGACCCGTTCATGACGGCGACGATGACCGAGACGCAGGAGCTCTACCGCCAGGTGTGGGCCACCGAGAACGACGCGACGGTGCTGGTCGACGGCACTTCGCGCGCCGGCATCGAGGCCGCGATCGTCTCGCTCGTGCGCCCCGGCGACCGCGTGCTGGTGCCGATCTTCGGCCGGTTCGGCCACCTGCTCGCCGAGATCGCCGAGCGGGCGCTCGCCGAGGTGCACACGATCGAGGTGCCGTGGGGCGAGGTGTTCCCGGTGTCGGCGATCCGCGAGGCCATCGAGCGCGTGAAGCCGCACCTGCTCGGCCTCGTGCAGGGCGATACCTCCACCACGATGCTCCAGCCGCTCGACGAGATCGGCGAGATCTGCCGCGCAAACGGCGTGCTGTTCTACACCGACGCGACCGCCTCGCTCGGCGGCAACGAGTTCGAGATGGACGCCTGGGGGCTGGATGCGGCCACCGCCGGACTCCAGAAGTGCCTCGGCGGCCCGTCGGGTTCGGCGCCGATCAGTCTGTCGGGCGCGGCGGTGGAGGTCATCCGGTCGCGCGCGCGTATCGAGGCCGGCATCCGCGAGGCGGGCGACCCCTCAGCATCCGACTTCGTGCGATCGAACTACTTCGATCTCGGCATGATCCTCGATTACTGGGGCCCCCGGCGACTCAACCACCACACCGAGGCGACCACGATGCTCTACGGGGCGCGGGAATGCGCACGGGTGCTGCTGCTCGAGGGCCGCGCGGCCGTCATCGCCCGTCACCGTCTGCACGGTGACGCGATGCTCGCCGGTGTGCGCGGGCTCGGGCTCACCGTCTTCGGCGACGTCTCGCACAAGATGACCAACGTCGTCGGCGTCGAGATTCCCGAGGGGGTACCCGGAGACGCGGCGCGCGCCGCGATGCTCGAAGACTTCGGCATCGAGATCGGCACGTCGTTCGGCCCGCTCCACGGTCGGGTGTGGCGCATCGGAACCATGGGCTACAACGCCCGCACCGACGCGGTGCTGCAGACGCTCGCCGCGCTCGAGACGGTGCTGCGCCGATTCGGCGTCGCTGTTCCGGCCGGCGGCGGGGTCGAAGCGGCGGCCGACGTCTACGCCGGTACCGACCTCCCCGGGGGCGACTGAGGCGTGCAGACCCGACTCGAGGTCGATTCCGAGCGCATCGTGGCGGCCGCGCGCCGGGTGATGCAGCGCTGCGACGAACTCGCCCGCGTGACGGCCACCCCCGGACGGATCGAGCGCGTCTACCTCTCGACCGAGCACGCCCGCGTGAACCGGCTCGCGGCCGAGTGGATGCGCGAGATCGGCATGACCACGCGACAGGATGCTGCGGGAAACCAGATCGGGCGGCTCGACCCTGCCCGGTCGGCGACCGTGGGTACAGGCTCAGGCGCCGGTCCGGCGCTCATGATCGGGTCGCACCTCGACACCGTTCCCGACGCCGGGCGGTTCGACGGCATCGTCGGCGTTCTGATGGGCCTCGAAGTGGTGCGGATGCTGCGAAGCATCGGCGACGACGGGCTCGCCTCGTCGCCCCTCCCGTTCGCGTTGGAGGTCGTGGCGTTCTCGGACGAAGAGGGGACCCGCTTCGGCAAAGCCCTCCTGGGTTCCTCGGCCGTCGCCGGCACCTGGAACGACGATTGGTGGCGCCTCGCCGACGCCGACGGGGTGACCCTTCGCCAGGCGTTCCTCGAGTTCGGGCTCGACCCGGGGCGGATCGGCGAGGCCGCCCGGCGACCCGACGAACTGGTCGGCTACCTCGAAGCCCACATCGAGCAGGGGCCAGAGCTCGACCGTCGCGGCGAGTCACTCGCGGTCGTGTCGTCGATCGCGAGCGCCCGGCGGTTCCAGCTCGTGGTCGAGGGCGAGGCCCGGCACGCCGGCGGCACCCCCTACGACATGCGCCGCGACGCGCTCTTGGGAGCGAGTGAGATCGCCCTGGCCGTCGAGCGGATCTGCCGCGGCGAGCACCACATCGTCGGCACCGTCGGTCAGCTCGAGGCGTTCCCCGGGGCGGTCAACATCGTGCCAGGGGAAGCCCACCTGTCGGTCGACCTGCGCGGAGAGTTCGACGGCGAGCGCGACCGGGTCTGGGACGCGATCGCGCGCGAAGCCGACGAGGCGATGGGGCGGAGAGGCCTTCGCTGGCACGCGCGCGAGGTGCACAACGCCCCCGCCGTGTTCTGCGCGCCGCTTCTGCAAGACGTGGTGCGCGCCGGCATCCGCGGCTCCGGCGAAGTGCCCGAGATCTTCAGCCGCGCGGGGCACGACGCCATGGCCATGGGCGCCATCACCGACGTCGGCATGCTGTTTCTGCGGAACCCCGACGGCATCAGCCACCACCCCGACGAGGCGGTCTCGGCGTCCGACGTCGCCGCGGGCATCCGGGCGCTCGCCGAGTCGGTGCTGCACCTCGCCGCCGAGCCCCGCTGATCTCGCACTCGTAACGGCGGCGAAACATCGCGCCAGTGTTCGTGAAATCTACATCGCCTACCGTCGACCACACGCGCAGTGTCGAGGCCCTGGACGAGCGCGTTCCTACCCGATGCACCACGTTCGTCTGGAGAGCCCATGTCCTTCCTTTCCCCGCGGCGCGCCAAGCGCGCAGCCGCAGCCCTCGCCGGGATCGCCATCGCCGCCGTCGCCCTGACCGCTTGCGCGGGCGGTACGACCGAGGGCGCCCCCGCCGATGAGGCCAGCGCCGGCGCAGCCGAAGGCTTCGGCGAGATCACCCTTCAGCTCAGCTGGATCTTCAACGAAGAGTTCGCGGGCGAGTACCTCGCCACCGAGAACGGCTACTACGAAGAGGCCGGCTTCGACGCGGTCAACCTCGTCCCCGGACCCTCGGGCGGCGTTCCCGAGCTGCTCGGCGGAACCGCTGACATCGCCCTCAGCGACGCTGTGCAGGTCGGCGCCGCCGTGGCGAACGAGAGCGCCCCGTTGAAGATCATCGGCGCGACCTTCCAGGCCAACCCGTTCACCGTCTTGTCGCTCGAAGACGGCGGCAACATCGCGAGCCCCGACGACCTGAAGGGCAAGAAGATCGGTGTGCAGGATTCCAACCTGACGCTGTTCAACGCGCTGCTGGCCGCGAACGACATCGATGCCTCCGAGCTCACCATCGTCCCGGTGCAGTACGACCCGGCCCCGCTGGTCAACGGCGAGGTCGACGGCTTCATCGCCTACCTCACCAACGAGGCCATCTCGGTCGAGATGGAGGGGCTGGCGACGACCAACCTCCCGTTCGCCGAGAACGGTCTGCCGTTCGTCGCCGAGACCGTGACGACCACCGACGAGGCGATCGCGAACAACCGCGAGATGCTCAAGGCCTTCCTGGTCGCCGAGATCAAGGGCTGGACCGACGCCCTCGCCGATCCTCAGGCGGGCGCCGACCTGGCGATCGAGACCTACGGTGTCGACCTCGATCTCGACCCGGCCAAGACCCTCGCCGGTTCCGAGGCGCAGAACCTGCTCGTCGTGTCCGACGAGACCGAAGAGAACGGTCTGTTCACGATCTCCGACGACCTGCAGGCGACGACGATCGACAGCCTCGCCGGCGCGGGGATCACGCTCGAAGCATCCGACCTGTTCGACCTCAGCCTGCTGGCCGAGGTCTACGAAGAGAACCCGGACCTCATCGCCTACGCGGGCTGAGATCCTTTCTGGAGTAATACTGTGACCGATATGGCCACCCAGACCGGTGCCCAGGGGACGACCCTGGGCACCGGCCTGCAGATCACCGAACTGAACAAGGTCTTCAGCGTGGGGCGCAAGAGCGTCGTCGCGTTGCAGGACGCCAACCTGCACACCGATCAGGGCACCTTCCTCGCCCTGCTGGGTCCGTCGGGTTGCGGCAAGTCGACGATCCTGCGGATCCTCGCGGGCCTCGAAGACCCCACCAGCGGCACGACGCGCGTCGACGGGAAGAGCCCGAAAGAACTTCGTCGCGGCAACGAGCTCGGCATCGCGTTCCAAGACTCGGCGCTCCTGCCGTGGCGGAGCGTGCAGTCGAACATCCAGCTGCCGTTCGAGGTCGCAGGCAAGCCCGTCGACAAGGCGTACGTCGCCGAGATGATCGACCTCGTCGGGCTCAAGGGTTTCGAGAAGGCCAAGCCGGCACAGCTGTCGGGCGGTATGCGCCAGCGCGTGTCGATCGCCCGATCGCTCATCATGAAGCCGTCGGTGCTGTTGTTCGACGAGCCGTTCGGCGCACTCGACGACATGACCCGGCAGAAGCTCAACCTCGAGCTGCTGCGCATCTGGACCGAGAAACCCGCAACGACCCTCCTCGTGACGCACGGCATCTCGGAGGCGATCTTCCTCTCCGACCAGGTCGCCGTCATGAGCCCGCGTCCTGGCCGGATCAAGGAGGTCATGACGATCGACCTCCCGCGTCCTCGCACGCCCGAGATGATGCGCAGCCCCGAGTTCCACGCGTACGTCGACCACGCGCAGGAGTTGCTGTTCGGTGCCGGGGGCGCCGCCGCCGATGACCACTGAACTGGCCAGACCGCGCACCGTCCAGTGGGAAGACGTCAAACTCCCGGCCTGGCTCACGGGCGCCATCGGAGTGGCCGGCATCATCGCCGTCTGGTGGATTCTGGCGGCGACGGTGTTCTCGAACGTCGGTCCGGGCGGGGTGCAGGCCATCCCCACCCCGCTGCAGGTGGTTGTGGAGTACGCCGACACCGGGTGGGAGTTCTACGCCCGCAACTTCGGCATCACCCTGACCGAGGCCGGAATCGGCTATCTGTGGGGCAACGGGCTCGCGCTCGTGCTCGCCGGGCTCGTGCTCGTCGTCCCCCGCCTCGAGGGCGTCGTCATGCAGATCGCGATCATCACGTATTGCATCCCCATCGTCGCGCTCGGTCTGCTGCTCACGGTCATCGTTCCCATCCCGACCGCGGGCCAGCCGTCGACGACGGCGGTCATTCTCGCCGCCCTCAGCTGCTTCTTCACCACCGTCGTCGGGGCGCTCCTCGGCCTCAAGGCCGCCGACAAGTCGAGCCTCGACCTCATCACGGTCTACGGGGGGTCGCGACTGACCCAGCTGCGCAAGGTGCGCCTCATCGCGGCACTCCCGGCGATGCTCAACGGCCTGCAGATCGCCGTTCCCGCCGCCTTCCTGGGTGCAGTGCTGGGCGAGTTCTTCGGCAAGATCACCGTGGGCGTCGGCCCGGCCATGATCGCCGCCCAGCAGGCTCTCAACTCGGCGCGCGTATGGGACATCGCGCTGGCCTCGGGAGCGGTGGCTTTGATCGGCTACGCGCTTCTCGGTCTCGTCTCTCGCGCCGTGGCGCCCTGGTCGAAGGGAGTATCCCGATGACCATGGAAACCCTGCCCGGCGCCACCGTCGCCGGATCGGCCGAATCGTTCGCGAAGCTGAACGCGGAAATTCGTCGAGAAACGACGAAGTCGACGGTTCGCGCCCTCAGCCGAGCGCTCCTCACTTTCGCTCTCACCATCGTCGCGGTGATCGTCATCTGGGTCGGCGCGCTGTGGCTCTTCCGGGTGTCGGCCTATGTGGGCAAGGGGCCGATCGAGGTCTGGAACTTCCTCGTCACGGTTCCCAACGCCGAGGCGAACCGCGCGCAGCTCTTCGGGCAGCTCGGCGTGACGCTCGGGCACGCGTTCGTCGGATTCGCTGCCGGGCTCGCGGTCGCGCTGGTCGTGGCCGTCGTGTTCCAGCTGAGCAAGGGCATCGAGAACGCGCTGATGCCGATGGCCATGCTGCTGCGTTCGGTGCCGCTCGTCGCGATGGCGCCCGTCATCATCCTCATCTTCGGCCGCGAGTTCGCCTCGGTTGCCGTCATCGGCGGCATCGTCGTGCTCTTTCCCGCGCTCGTGAACATCGTGTTCGGCCTCAAGTCGGCGTCGCCGCAGATGAACGACCTCATCTCGGTCTACGGCGGCAACGCATGGACGCGGCTGCGCAAGGTCGCCCTGCCCAGCTCGTCGCCCGCGTTCTTCGCGGCCGTGCGCATCTCGGTGCCCGGCGCCATCACCGGTGCCCTCCTCGCGGAGTGGCTCGCCGTGGGCGGCGGCATCGGCGGGGCCGTCGGCGGTTACATCGCCGGAGCGCAGTTCTCCGCGGTATGGACCGCGGTCGTGCTCGTCACCGGCACCGCGCTCATCCTCTACAACCTCGTGCAGATCGCCGAGTCGGTGATCCTTGCCCGCATGGGCATGGCCGACCGCTCCTGACATGTTCGCCCGACTTCACAGCATCCGTCCGCCCGAAAGGACACCCGCATGACCACGCTGAGCGACTTCGCCTTCGGCCTGCCCAAAGCCGAGCTGCACCTGCACCTCGAGGGGACTCTCGAACCTGAGCTGAAGTTCGCGCTGGCCGCGCGCAACGGCATCGAACTCGAGGAGAAGACCGTCGAGGCGGTCAAGGCGACCTACGACTTCACCGACCTGACGAGCTTCCTCGCGGTCTACTACCCGGCGATGAACGTGCTGCAGACGGCCGACGACTTCCACGACCTGGCGTGGGCCTATCTGCTGCGGGCGAAGGAGCAGGGCGTCGTGCACGCCGAGATGTTCTTCGACCCGCAGGCGCACACCAGTCGTGGAGTGCCGTTCGAGAACGTGATCGGCGGCTACCGGCGCGCGGCGGTGCGCGCGCAGGACGAGCTGGGCATCAGCGCCGAGCTGATCCTCTGCTTCCTCCGCGACTTCTCGGCCGAGTTCGCGATGGCGACCCTCATGGAGGCGCTGCCCTACCGTGCGTGGATCATCGGGGTCGGTCTCGACTCCGACGAGCGCGACAACCCGCCGGGCAAGTTCGCCGCCGTCTTCGCGCGCGCCAAGGCTGAGGGGTTCTTCCTCACGATGCACTGCGACATCGACCAGGTCGGCTCGGTCGACAACATCCGCGCCGTCATGGAGCAGATCGGGGTCGACCGGATCGACCACGGCACGAACATCGTCGAAGACCCCTCACTCGTCGCCCTCGCGAAGGAGCGCGGGCTCGGGTTCACGACCTGCCCCGTGTCGAACTCGTTCGTGACCGAGCAGATGAAGTCCGACGAGATCGTCGGGCTACTGCGCGAGGGCGTGCGCGTGACGATCAACTCCGACGACCCGGCCTACTTCGGCGCCTATGTCGGCGACAACTACGTCGCTCTCGCCGAGAAGGCAGAGCTCTCGCTCACCGACCTCGTGCAGCTCGCCGTGAACTCCTTCGAGGCGTCGTGGCTCACCCCCGCGCGTCGGGCGGCGTACGTCGCAGCCGTTGAGGACTATGCGGGCGAGCACGGAGTGGCGCTGCCCGCCTGAGGCCGACCGACATGACGACGATCGTCGCCGCGGGCGCGCAGGAGGAGCGGGCAGCGAGCCTGCGCCTGGGCGCCCACATCCGGCGTCTTCGTCACGCGCGGGGAATGACGCTGGTGCGACTCGCCGATGCGACCGACCTGTCGCACCCGTTCCTCAGCCAGCTCGAGCGCGGACTCGCGCAGCCCAGCCTGTCGACCCTTCGCCGCGTCGCCCTCGCACTCGAGACGAGCCCGATCGAGCTCATCGCTGCCGCCGATGCCCCCGACGGTGAGGCGTCGGAGGTCGAGGTGCACCGTTCCGACGAGCGACTCGTGGCCGACGGGTTCGCTGCCGCGCCGGCGCGCACCCTCGCCCACGGCACGCGACCGATGCATCCGCTCGAGGTCGCGGGCGACAACGTCGACCCCGGCGAGGCCTTCGTGCACGCCGAAGACGAGTTCGTCTACGTGCTGGCGGGCGCGGTGCGCGTCGACCTCGCGGGCGACCTGCTCACGCTGGGGCGCGGCGACTCGGTGTACTACCGCGGGGGTGTCGCCCACCGGTGGTGGTCGGCGACCGGCGACGATTACCGCCTGCTCGTGGTGAAGCAGGGACCGAGCGGATGGACGCGCGAATGATCTCGTACCCCGACTACCTGCAGCTGCTGCCGAAGACCGAGCTGCACTGCCATTTCGTCTCGACGATGGATGCGGCGCTGTTCGTCGAGCTCGCCGAGAAGCACGGCGTGGAGCTGCCGTCGAGCGACCCGGCGACGCTGTTCGACTTCGACGACCTCGTCGACTTCCTCGTGGCGTTCCGGTACGCCCACGACGTGATCCGCGACCCCGACGACTTCGAGCGGGTCGCCTACGACGGCGTGCGCTCCGCGGTCGCCGACGGCAACCTCCGCTACCGCGAGTACTACGTGAACCCGCAGTACTTCGCCGAGCGGGGCCTGTCGTACCCGCAGGTGATCGACCCGATCATCGCCGGGCTCGAACGCGCCGAGCGCGACTTCGGCGTAGGGTTCCGGATCGTCGTGGCGATCAACCGCCGCGATTCGGCGGAGTCAGCGATCGAACTGGTCGGCCAGATCCTCGCCCACCCCCGCCCGCAGGTGGTCGGGCTCGGCCAGGACGACCTCACGCCCGAGAGCACCGAAGACCCGACCCGCTTCGCCGAGGCCTACCGCCTCGCCGGCGGCCATGGCCTGAAGCTGACCGCGCACGTCGGAGAGACCGACGCGGCGACCCCGGCCAACGTGCGCGACGCCATCGAGGTGCTCGGCTGCGACCGCCTCGACCACGGATACCGCATCGTCGACGATCCCGCTGTCGTCGCGCTCGCGCTCGAGCGGGGGATCGGCTTCGCGGTCACGCCGGTGTCGACCACGATCTGCTCGGGCTGGACGCTCGACCCCGCCCACCGCATCCGCCGCATGATCGATGCGGGGCTTCCGGTGGCGGTCTCGACCGATGACGCGATGTTCTTCCGCACCGACCTCGGCCGCGAGTACCGCGAAGGTCTGTTCGCCCTGGGGATCGACGCCGAGACCGCGAAGCAGATCTCGCTGAACGGTATCGACGCGGCGTTCTGCGATGAGGAGCAGAAGCGGATGCTGCGCGCCGACTTCGCCGCGCACTTCCTCGCGCTCGACGCGCTGCTCGAGCCGTAGGCGCGCCAACGCTTCGACAGGCCCGCTCAGCAGCATCCGCTCGCCCCTGAGTGGCAGCACGAGCGGAGGAGAATTCAGCTTCGGAGGGCGGATGCCGCGCCCCCGGCCCTCCGGACGTGAATTCTCCTCCGAAGCTGCCGCGCCTCAGGCTCGCAGCAGGTCGGCCGCCTTCTCGGCGATCGCGACCGTCGGTGCCTGGGTGTTGGAGGTCGGGATGCGGGGCATGACCGAGGCATCGGCGATCCAGAGACCCTCGAGTCCGCGCACACGCAGCGACGGGTCGACCACGGCGAGATCGTCGGTGCCGATGCGGGCCGTGCCCGAGCAGTGGAAGAAGGTGCCGATGTTCTCGCGCACGAAGCGCACCTTCGCCGCGTGATCGAGGCCGAGCGGCGGGGTGATCGGCCCGTCGGCCAGGTCGGCGTAGGCGGAGGCGGCGACCAGGTCGTGCACCGCGTCGACCGCCTCGACCATCGCCGCGAGATCTTTCGGGTCGGCGAGGTAGTTCGGGTGGATGTCGGCCGCCGCGGCAGGGTCGGCCGAGCGCACGCGCACCCATCCGGTGCTGCGCGAGCGGTAGAGCCCGGGTACCAGGGCGAACACCCGGTTTCCGGCGAGATCGTGCGCGGCGTGCAGCGCCTCGTCGCCGCGGGAGCCGTGCGCGATGACGGTGTGGAGGTCGGGCCCGTCTTCGGCGTGGGTGCTGCGCCAATTCACCATCGCGCCGCCGCCGTTGCCGATCACCGGGCCGAGATCGGCGTGTGAGCGGAAGTTCATGCCGAGGATGAGCGGGTGGTCCTGGAAGTTCTCACCCACGCCGGGTAGGTCGTGCACCGGTGCGATCCCCGCTGCGGCGAGGCGCGCGGGGTCGCCGATGCCCGAGAGCTGCAGCAGGCGAGGGGTGTCGAGGGCGCCCGCGGCCAGCACGACCCGCGCGGCCGACGTCTCGACGAGGTCGCCGTCGACGACGTGCCGCACCCCCGTGACGACGCCGCCGGTCAGGGCGAGCCCGTGCACGGCGCTGCCGACGAGCACGTGGAGGTTCGGTCGCTCACGCGCCGGCTCGAGGTAGCCGCGGGCGGTGCTCCACCGCTCGAAGGCGCCGTCGGGGCCGACGATCGCGTTGTAATCGGCGTAGACCGCCCCCTCGTTCGAGGCGGCGTTGGCGTCGTCGAGCACCGGCAGTCCGCGCTCGGCCGCCGCGGCGACGAGGGCGTCGGCGATCGGGTGCACCTCGGCGAGCGGACCCACCCGCATCGGCCCGTCGGTGCCGCGGAACGCGGGGTCGCCGCCCGCGCGCGTCTCGGAGCGGCGGAAGTACGGCAGCAGGTCGTCGTAGCCCCACCCGGTGGCCCCGGCGGCGGCCCACGCGTCGTAGTCGGCGCGGTTGCCGCGGTACCAGAGCATCGCGTTCGTGCTCGAGCTGCCGCCGAGCACCCTCCCGCGCGGCATCGCGAGAGATCGGCCGAGCACGTGCTCGGTGGGCGTCGATCGGTAGCCGTAGTCGTAGGGTCCGCCGATCATGGCGTCCCAGCGGGCGGCGTCGAGAACCTCGCGCACCCCGCTGTGGTCGGGCCCCGCTTCGATGAGCAGCACCCGCCGGTCGACCTCTTCGGAAAGGCGGGCGGCCAGGACGCATCCGGCTGCCCCACCGCCGACCACGATGACGTCGTACTCGGGCGCCGGCGCGGTCACCATCGGCATGGTCGCCCCCCTCGCCGCGCCCATGTCCCACTTTCCGCAACGATCCGCTCATTTTCTTGCCGAAATTGGGACACGCCCCCGAGCCATGTCCCATTTTCCGCAACGATTGGCCCATTTTCTTGCGGAAAGTGGGACATGGATGCGGCGGACAGGGCGGGCAGGGGGAGCACCGTGGACAGGGCGGACAGGGGGAGCACAGCGGGTGCGGCGGACGCCGCAGACGGGGCGGGCATCAGTTGTGCTCGCTGGGGCCCATGATCGTCACGCTCTCGGTCGCCTCGACGTGTCGCACGAAGATGTACTTGTCTTCGCGCCCGTCGGAGTGCTTGCGCTTGATCCCCGGCTCCAGGATGCCGTCGGTCTTCGCGACGACGATATAGGGAACGGATGCTGCGAGGCCGGCCGCGCAGTGCGCGTCGAACTCCTCGAGGGTCGCGGCGGTGTACGCCTGGTCGACGCCGGCGCCCCGCGCGATCGCGGCGAGGTCGACGCGGCCTTTCGCGGTGTGAGTGGCCGGGCCGCCGATGGACTGGTACTGCTCGTTGTCCCAGACGACGATGAAGAGGTTCGCCGGCTGCTCGTTGCCGAGGGTCGCGAGGATGCCCAGGTTGAACAGCATCCCGCCGTCGGTGTCGAGCGAGACGATGCGGCGGTGTGGCAGCCCGACCGAGAGACCGAAGGCCTCGGGGGTGACGCAGCCGAGCTGCTGCTGGAACAGGCTGGCGTTGCGCATGTGCGGGGCGGCGTTGTACCACTCGTCGACGGCGCCGCCGAGAGACAGGATGACGAGTTCGTCGGCGAGACGCGCACCGAGCAGTTTCATGGCTTCGAATCGGGAGTAGCTCATCGGACGAGGCCCCCTCCGAGGACGATTGCAGCGTGGTAGTACGAGGCGTAGGCCGTCTCGTAGGCGTTGACGACGGCCTGCTCGATCTCTTCGACGTCGTGCACGATCGTGTAGGGCGTGCGGAGTGCCTGCAGCAACGGCTCCATCGTGATGCCGTGGGGGATCGCCCACCAGTTGTTCTCGCCCAGCTCGCCGCGGTAGCTCATGATCATCACGACCGGGATGCCGGCGCCCAGCCCCATGCGGGCCAGGTGCTCGGTGGCGGCGCGGAGTCCGGAGTTCTCCATCACGAGCACGGCGCGTTTGCCCGAGAGGAAGACCCCGCCGGCGATGGCCGCGCCCTCGCCCTCGTTCGTGACGGGGATCGTGCGGATGTCGGGGTCGGCGTCGAGGGCCGGGTACAGCTCTTTGAGGAGCGAATCGGGGAGGTAGGTCGCGACGCTCACCCCGGCCCTTTTCAGGCCGCGGATGACCGCTTCGACGGCATCGGCTCTCATGCGGTGGGTGCTCCAATCGGGGGAAGGTCGTCGGCGGCGCGGGCCGACAGCCCGTGCGCGCGGTGGGTCGGGGCGAGGCGCGGAGCGCCCGAGAAGCGTTCGCGCAGCGTGGATGCTGCGGCATCATCCGCCCGCCCGCGCTCCACGAGGATCGGCAGCACCAGGTCGATGAACGCGCGGTAGGCGCCGGGGCCCCCGAAGGTCGGCTCGAGCATGATGCCGTCGATGCCCGATCCGTCGACGATGCGCTCGATCTCGTCGGCCACCTCGACGGGCGATCCGGTGACCTGGAACCCGCGGATGGCCTTGGTGCGGAACTGGTCGAGGATCTGCCCGACGCGCATCTCGGGGTCTTGCCGGGCGTAGCGCTGGACGAGCGTCTGCCCGAGGTCGGTCTTGAGGTCGACCACGCGGGTGTCGGGGTCGAGGCCCGTGAGGTCGAGACCGGTGATGCCCGCGAACATGACCGCGGCGTCGTCGATGCCGAGCAGGTTCTCGTACTCGGCGCGCAGCATCCTGGCCTCTTCCGAGGTCGGTGCCACGGTCACGGTCATGCCCGTGACCACGGCGATGTCGTCGGCCGCGCGGCCGTTCTTCACGGCCTGCTCGCGGATGTCGTCGACGTGGGCGGCGGCCGAGGCGATCGTCTGGCCCTGGATGAAGACGGCCTCGGCGTTGCGGGCCGCGTACGCGCGTCCCCGGTCGGAGGTGCCGGCTTGGAAGAGCACGGGGGTGCGCTGCGGGGTCGGCGGCACGGCGAAGATGCCCCGGGAACGCTGGAAGCGACCCTCGACTTCGACCGGACGCAGCTTCGCGGGGTCGGCGTAGACACCGGTCGAGCGGTCGCGCACTTCGGCGTCGTCGTCCCAGCTGTGCTCCCAGTACCGCAGGCAGGTGTCGAGGAAGGCGTCGGCGGCGTCGTAGCGCTCGTCATGGGTGAGCTGCTCGGTGACCCCGAAGAGTTCGTCGGTCGTCGCCTGCGAGCTGCCGGTGACGATGTTCCACCCGATGCGTCCGCCGGTGAGGCGGTCGAGCGTCGCGAAGCGCCGGGCCGTGGCGTAGGGCCGCTCGACGGTCGTCGGCGACGTCACGACGAATCCGAGGTTCGACGTTTCGCGCGCGAGGGTGGCGATCGCGAGCATCGGATCGAGGGCGGGGAACTGGATGCCGTGGGCCGCCACCTCTTCGGGCATGCGGCCGTCGAGCGTGGCGTAGCCGTAGGTGTCGGCGAAGAACAGGAAGTCGAATCCCGCCGCGTCGAGCTCGCGGGCGAGCCCGACCCAGTAGTCGAGGTCGTCCCAGTCGTCGCCGCGCCCGCGCGGGTCGGTCCACGTCGGCATGCCGTTGTTGGGGTTCATCATCTCGAAGACCCCGAGTTTGATCCGCCTGGTCGCAGTCACAGCACCATCACCACCGTCTTCGTCTCGAGATAGTTCTCCAGCCCCTGGGCGCCGTTCTCGTAGCCCCAGCCCGACTCCTTGTGGCCGCCCTTGGGAAGCTCGGGGCCGAGGAAGGAGTGGCAGTTGACCCATACGGTGCCCGCCTGAAGTCGCGCTGCGACGCGGTGGGCGTCGCTGAGCCCCTCGGTCCAGACGCTCGCGGCCAGGCCGTAGGGGGAGTCGTTGGACCACCCGATCACCTCGTCGAGGTCGTCGAACGGCGTGACGACGGCGACGGGCCCGAAGAT
The DNA here is from genome assembly GCF_043556445.1 of Microbacterium shimangi. Taxonomy (NCBI): domain Bacteria; kingdom Bacillati; phylum Actinomycetota; class Actinomycetes; order Micrococcales; family Microbacteriaceae; genus Microbacterium; species Microbacterium shimangi. Next base: position 558,784 of record NZ_JBIGII010000003.1, on the reverse strand, counting down.
CTCTTCGCGCATCAGCCGCATGTCGGCGCGGACGTCGGTGAGCACCGTCGGCGCGAAGAAGGTGCCGGCGTCGCCGCCGCGCTCGCCGCCGGTGACGACGGTGGCGCCCTGGCTGCGTCCCTCGTCGATGAAGCCGGCGACGCGCTCGGCCTGCGCGAGGCTGACGAGCGGCCCGAGGTCGGCGTCGGGGTCGAGGCCGTGACCGAGGCGCAGCTTCTCGCCGGCCGCGGCCATGCCGTCGACGACCTCGCGGTAGACCGAGCGGTGGGCGTAGACGCGGGCGCTCGCCACGCACACCTGGCCACCGTTATCGAAGATGCCGCGCGAGATGCCGTCGATCGCGGTCGGGAGGTCGGCATCGGGCAGCACGAGCGCGGGCGACTTGCCGCCGAGCTCGAGGGTGAGGCGTTTCAGGCTGCCGGCGGCGGTCGAGACGAGCCGCTTGCCGACCGCGGTCGATCCGGTGAAGGCCACCTTGGCGACCCCGGGGTGCTCGACGACCGCCTGGCCCGCCTCGCCGCCGAAGCCCGTGACGATGTTGACGACCCCGGCGGGAACGCCCGCCTCCTGCAAGAGGCGCCCGAGATACAGCGCCGTGAGCGAAGTGTTCTCGGCGGGTTTGAGCACGATGGTGCACCCGGCGGCGAGTGCCGGGGCGAGCTTCATCGCCGTCATGATGAGCGGGGAGTTCCAGGGGACGATCGCGCCCACCACCCCGACCGGTTCGCGCCGCGTGTAGGCGAAGACCTCTTTACCCGGGGGTGTGCGGCTGAGCGAGGTCGGGATCGTCTCGCCGAGGATCTTCGTCGGCCAGCCGGCGTAGTAGCGGAACTGGTTGATCGCCGCGGGCACCTCGCCGAAGCGGGAGGTGCGGACGCTCTTGCCCTGGTCGAGGGTCTCGAGCTCGGCAAGGTCGTCGAGGTGCTCCTGCATGACGTCGGCGATGCGCCACAGCAGAGCGCCCCGATCGGCGGGGCGCATCTTGGCCCACTCGGGGGAGTGCAGGGAGTCGGATGCTGCGGCGACCGCCGCGTCGACATCGGCTCCGGTGCCGCGGGCGACCCGGGCGAGCGTTTCACCGGTCGCGGGGTCGAGCGTGGCGAAGGTGGAGCCGTCGGCGGCGGGCGTCCAGCGGCCGCCGATCAGCAGGCGACCCGGCTCGTCGGCGAGGAACGCGGCGACACGCTCGCGCAGTGCGACGCGGGTGATCTCGATCGTCATGGGGTTCTCCGTCGGGTTCGGTGGGTCGAGGGTACGAAGGTCCTGTTACGGGCGATCGTCGCTCGCGTGTCCGTCGTGGAAGAGACCGGTCGGGTCGTCCTGCGCGTCGAGCCAGGCGGACCGCCGGGCGAAGAGGTCGGGCACCAGCGAGCGCACCCGGTCGATGATCTCGCCGAGGTCGGCGTTGACGAGTCTTCCGTCACGCACGACGACGTCGCCGTCGACCATGGTGAGATCGACGTCGGAGCCGCGCACCGCGTGCACCAGGTTGTGGTGGATGTTCGCGTACCCGCCCGAGGGCAGGAGCGGTGTCATGCGGGGGGTGTCGGTGCGTACCGCGACCAGGTCGGCCTTGAATCCGGGGGCGATCGCGCCCATATCGGCGCCGCGCCCGATGGCGGCAGCGCCGCCCCGGGTCGCCATCTGCAGCACCTGCCACGAGTCCATCGCCGCAGCATCCATCGTCCGGAGCTTTCCGAGAAGCGAGGCGACCTTCATCTCCTCGAACATGTCGAGGTTGTTGTTCTCCTTCTCGCCGTCGGTGCCGAGGCCGACGTTCACACCGGCGGCGAGCATCTCGTGGATGGGGGCCATGCCGCTGGCGAGCTTCATGTTCGACACCGGGTTGTGCGAGACGCCGACGCCGCGCGAGGCGATGAGGTCGACTTCGGCCTGATCGAGCCAGACGGCGTGGGCGATCATCGCGCGGGGGGTGTCGAAGAACCCGATCTTCTCGAGGGCGAACATGGGTCGCACGCCGTAGCGCGAGACGAAGTCGGCCACCTCGATCTCGGCCTCGCTGCAGTGGGTGTAGATGCCGGTGTCGTATTCGTTCGCCAGCGAGATCGCGCGGCGCTGGCCGGCATCGTCGGCGTAGAACGGGTGCTCGAGGCCGACCCACGGCATGATCCGGCCGTTCGCGGCTCCGGTCCACTGCTTCAGCATCCGCTCGTTGTCGTCGAGGGTGTCGAAGTAGTCGAAGTCGGGGTGCTCGCCGACGTAGTTGACCGTGACGAGGCGATTGCCGAGGGTGGATGCGGCGCGCGCGGCGCCGTCCATGTACCGCCACATGTCGACGACGGTGGTGGTGCCCGAGAGCAGCCCCTCGGCGTAGCAGAGCCAGGCGGCGGCCTCGGCTTCTTCGGGGCGCAGCACCCGGTGCATCGGGTCGATGTGCAGCCGCAGCCACTCCCACACCGGCAGGTGCTCGGCGGTTCCGCGGAGCATTCCCGAGTGGTGGTGGGCGTTGACGAGGCCCGGCATCAGTACCCGATCGGGCAGATCGATGCGCGCCGCCCCCGGATAGCGGGCATCGAGTTCTTCCCGCGGCCCGACCTCGACGACCGCGTCGCCCTGGACGGCGACGGCGGCGTTCTCGAGCACGCGGCGCTCGTCGTCCATCGTCAGCACGATGTCGGGAGTCAGCAGGATGGTGGGGGTGACGCTCATGGGTGGTTCCTCGGTCGGATGCTGGCGGGAGGTGAGGCCGGGCCGGGGAGGGGGGATCCCCGGCCCGGGGCTTCAGCGCTGGGCGTCGACGAGGGCGGGGTTCGCCTCGTAGACCTCGTCCAGCAGGCTCAGGTCGAACAGGTCGGCCGCGGTCAACTCGTAGCCCGACGTGGCGAGGCTGGCCAGGGTCTGCTCCTGCAGGTCGTCCGAGATCGTGAAGAGCCCGTTCGCCGCGGTCTCGTCCGAGACCACCAGGAGTTCCGCCTGCGCGGTGGCGCTCGCGGTGGAGCTCTCGATCTGGAGGCCGAGGTCGGTGCCGTACTCGTCGACGGCCAACTGCGCGCCCACGCTCGGGTCGGCGACGGCGTCGGTCCAGCCGCGCACTTCGGCTTCGAGGAACGCCTTGAGCGCGTCGCGCCGGGTGGCGATCATCTCGTCGGTCGCGGTGATGACGTGCCCGACGAACGGCAGGCCGTTGTCGGCGAAGAGCAGGTCGGTGACTTCGATCCCCTGCAGTTCGATGGCGACGGACTGGCTCGTGACGAAAGCGATGAGGCCGTCGACCTCGCCGGTCGTCAACGGTGCCGGGTCGTACTGCACCGGAACGATGTCGACCTCGGAGGTCTCGATGTCGTTGGCGGCGAGGAACGCCTCGAAGACGGCGCGGTTGGAGTCCTGCACGCCGATCTTTTTGCCGATCATGTCTTCGGGGGTCGTGATGTCGGCGCCGTCGGCGAGCGACGCGATCGTGAACGGGTTCTTCTGGAAGGTCGCACCGATGACCTTGAGGGGTGCGCCTTCGTTCGCGACCGCGGCGCCGACCGACAGCGCGTCGGTGAGCGAGAGGTCTGCGGTGCCCGACAGCAGTTCGGGCACGCCGCTCGACGGACCGGGCACCAGCTGCACCGAGGTGAGCCCGGCGTCGGTGAAGTAGCCCTCGGCGTCGGCGATGAGTTCGCCCGACCACTCCTCGTTGAGGATCCAGCTGAGCTGCACGGTGAGTTCGCCGAGGTCGCCGCTCTCGGCGCCGTTCTCAGCGGAGGTCTCGGTGGGGCCGGATGCTGTGCCCCCGGCGCACGCCGACAGCAGCAGGGCGCCGACGGCGACGGCCGCTCCAGCGGCGAGGCGGCGGAGGTTCGATCGAGTCGGAGTCATGCAAGCGATAGTAAATAACTATCATTGATTGCAAATAGCGATCGCGTTACCGCTGTGTTTCTAGAAGCTGTGTTTCCAGACGCTGTGATCCTTCGGGCGGGCTCAGGGCTTTCGGTCGCCGACGGCGTAGACCAGAACGATCCGCACGGGGTCGTCTCCCACGACCGACCACCGGTTGCGCAGCGCCCCCGGGTGCGCGATGGCGTCACCGGCGCCGAGCTCCCACTCACCGCGGCCCTCGATCGTGACGGTGATGCGTCCGGCGACGACGTACACCGTGAGATCGCCGTCGGACTCGAACCAGTCGCCCATGTACTGGCCGGGTTCGATGCGGTACTCCTGCACCGTCGCCCCGCGCGCGTCGGCCGACGAGATGACGCGGTGCGTGCCGGCGTTCACGACGTCGGCGATCGGCGCCCACGGCCCGCCGTCGGCGCGGGAGAGGTGGATCACCTCGGGCTCGGGCATCGCGGGCAGCAGCTCCGACGGTGAGATGCCCAGGACCTTCGCGATCCGGTAGAGCGTGGCGAGCGACGGCATGGTCTGCCCGTTCTCGATCGTGCTCAGGAACGGTTGGCTGATGTCGGCCGCCGTCGCGAGGGCTCGCATCGACAGCTTCCGCGTGGTGCGCGCCTCGCGGATCGCGCGACCGAGCGACTGCCCGATGAAGGCGTCGTCGGTGGGTGTCTCGGGCACCCGCCCAACGATAGGTGGTGTCGCGACGCTCATTCGATGCCCTGCGCCAGCCGCCACACGCGGTCGCGCGAGAACGGCTGCTCGAAACCGCGGGTGCCGAGCGCGCGGGCGATCGCGTTGCCGACCGCGGGGGCGACCGGGTTGTACGGCGATTCGCTCATCGATTTCGCCCCGAACGGACCCACCGAGTCATCGGTGTCGGCGAGATACACCTCGGTGTCGGGGATGTCGGCGAACTGCGGCACCCGGTAGGTGCGGAACACCGGGTTCTCTATGCGCCCATCGGGTTGGATGTAGACCTCTTCGTACAGGGCGCTGCCGTAACCCTGGGCGACGCCGCCCTCGATCTGACCGCGGCACTGGGCGGGGTTCATCACGAACCCCGCGTCGGCGGCGTGCACCGATTGCAGCACCTTCACGGTGCCCGTCTCGACGTCGACGGCGACGCGCACCGCGTGCACGTTGAACGCCAGCGAGCGCAGGTCGCCGTGTTCGGCCCCCTCGACGCGCAGCCCTTCGGCGGAGCTCTCGGGAGCCGCATCCAGAATCTCGTCGAAGAAGACCAGTCGTTCGCCCACCCGCACGCCCGCGGTCTCGAGCACCGCTTCAGCGGCACCCGAGCCGGCGATCTCGGCCGCGAGCTGCAGCATCCGCTCGCGGAGGGCGAGGGTCGCGGCGTGCAGGGCCTTACCGGCGACGGTGATACCCGCCGAGGCGAAGGCTCCGGTGTCGTGGGCCACGAGGTCGGTGTCGGCGCTCTGCAGCTCGATCCGGTCGAAGGAGGCGGCGAGGTCGGATGCGGCGATCTGCCGCAGCACGGTGGTGGTGCCGTTGCCGAACTCGGTCGTGCCGGCGCGCAGCAAGAAGGTGCCGTCGGGGCGGAGCGTGGCCGAGGTGTGCGCGATGTGGCCGCGCGGCGCCATCGTGGCGATCATCGCGATCGCCATGCCCTCGCCCACGCGCCAGTTCGCCCCCGTCGGTGGGGTGGCGCCGTTGCCACGGCGTAGCGCCGACTGCGCGAGATCGAGGCACTGGTCGAGGCCGTAGCTGCCCCAGATCATGTCTTCGTCGTAGCGGTCGTTCTTCTCGGAGTGCAAGGGATCGCCCTCGCGGACGGCGTTGATGCGCCGAAGCTCGAAGGGGTCGATGCCGAGGCGCTCGGCGAGCATGTCCATCGCCGATTCCACGCCCAGCATCACCTGGCCGAGTCCGTAGCCGCGGAAGGCTCCGGACGGCACGTTGTTCGTGTAGACCGCCTCGGCGTCGATGCGGCGCACGGGGCAGCGGTAGACCGTGGTCGACTCGGCCACCCCGTGGAACATCACGCCGATCGCATGATTGCCGTAGGCGCCCGTGTCGCTCAGCACGTCGACCTTCATCGCCGTGAGAACGCCCTCAGCGGTCGCGCCCAGACTCACCGACACCCGCATCGGATGCCGCACCGACGTGCGCTGGAACTCGTCGGTGCGCGAGAGCTCGTACGCCACCGGTCGCCCCGTTCGCAGCACCGCGAGGGCGACGAGGTCTTCGGCGAAGATCTCCTGCTTCCCGCCGAATCCGCCGCCGACGCGCGCGGTCAGCACCCGCACCCGCGACGGGTCGAGGTCGAAGAGTCGGGCGATCTCGTCGCGGGCGAGGAACGGAACCTGGGTGCTCGCGCGAATGACGAGACGGCCGTCATCGTCGAGCCACCCGACGGCGCCGTGCGTCTCGAGCTGCGCGTGCGAGACGCGGGCGTTGCGCCAGACGCCGCTCACGCTCACGGCGCTCGCCGCGAGCTCGGCGTCGGCATCGCCGCCCTGCTCATCGTGCAGGGCAACGACCACGTTGCGGTCGGCCTCGGCCACGCGATCCTCGGGCGTGCGATCGGCGTGCAGAAGCGGGGCGCCGGGGCGCCGCGACTCCTCGGGATCGAACACCGCGGGCAGCACCTCGTACTCCACCCGGATGGCCCGGCAGGCGGCTTCCGCCGCCGTCGCGGTCTCGGCGACGACCGCTGCGACGCGCTGGCCGATGAAGCGCACGGTGTCGTCCAGCATCCGCGTGTCGTCGGGGTCGTCGGTGCGATGTTCGTGGCGTCCCGTCGAATACCGGGTGGTGGGCACGTCGTCGTGCGTGAAGACCTCGACGACACCGGGGATGCTGCGCGCCGCCGTGGTGTCGATCGACACGACGCGGGCGTGCGCGTGAGGGGAGCCGAGCACCCGGAGCGTCAGTGCGCCCGGCACGGGCGCGTCGAAGGTGAACGGCTCGAGCCCCTGCACGATCTGCCGTGCTGCGGGGGGAACGGCGGAGGTGCCGACGCCGCTCTCGGCCCCGGTGCTTGCGCTCCCGGTCCCCGTGCTTGCGCTGTCGGTTCCTGAGCGTGTCGAAGGGGCCGGCCGCCCGGTTTCGCGCACCGGTCCGAGCACCGATTCGGCGATGGCCTCGCGGATCGGGCGGTAGCCCGTGCACCGGCAGAGGTTGCCCTTCATGTGCCGGTGCAGGTCGGGCAGGTCTTCGGCCGTGAGCGTCGAGGCGGTGACCGACATGCCGGCGGTGCAGAATCCGCACTGGAATCCGAAGCCGGTGGCGATCGCTTCTTGCACGGGGTGGAGGTCGCCGCCGGGGGCGAGGCCCGCCGCGGTGGTCACCGCGGCGCCCTCCACGCGCATCGCGGGAATGATGCACGAGTGAACGGGCGACCCGTCGAGGATCACCGCGCAGGCGCCGCAGTCGCCCGCGTCGCAGCCCTTCTTCACGTCGGTGTGCCCGTGCTCGCGCAACAGGGTGCGCAGCGATTGCCCCGCACGGGGATCGGCGTTCACCTCGGCGCCGTTGACTTCGAACTTCATGCGCGTTGTCCCTGAGCTTGGAGAAGGGTCGTTCGGATCCGCTCGGCGAGCACGATGCTGACCCCTCGACGCCAGTCGGCGGAGCCGAGGGGATCGGAGTAGTACCGGGATGCTGCGCCCACCGCGTGCGCGAGGGTCTCAGCATCCGGAAGCTCGCCGAACCGCAGCACCGTCGGCGCCTCGGTCGCCGCGGTGATTCCGAACACGCTCGCCCCGTCGGGGTCGATGCGGCCGGTGACCACGGCGCCCGAGCGGCCGAGTTCGGCGAGGGCGATCTTCTGCAGCAGCATGTGGGAACGCAGGGCGTGGTCGGGGATGTCGATGGCGCGGAGCACCTCGCCGCGGGCGAGGGCGTTCTCGGCGTTCCCCGTCACCAGTTCGGCGACGGCGACGCGGCGCTCGCCGCCGTCGGGCGTCCAGACGATCGCCGTGGCGTCGAGGCCCGCGGTGAACGAGGTCAGCGAGCCCGCCGCGAACGACTGGCAGATGTTGCCCCCGACGGTGGCGGTGTTCCAGATCTTGAAGCTCGCGAGCAGGGCGTTGGCAGCATCCGGGATGATCCGGGTCGCCCGCCAGTGCGGCGGCGCCTCCGTCTGGGCCCAAGCTGCGAATCGCGCGATCGTGCACGTCGCCCCGATGCGGAGGCCCTCTGACGTGATCTCGAGATCGGGCCAGCCCATCGTGGTGAGGTCGACGAAGCCGGTGGTGCCGGGCTGCGGTTCGCTCATCAGCCACGTGCCGCCGCCGAGGAAGGCTTCGCCTGGTGCGAGTGCGAGGTCATCGCGCGTGCGAGCGCGGCGGAAGCTCGTGACGGTGTTGATGTCCACGGCGCGCCCTTCTCGTGTGCGGTGCCGTCAGTCAATCACCCGCGGATTACTCGAATGTTTCTTAGGTCAACATCGAGAGATCGGTGTCTCGGGGGCGGCCTGAGCCGAGCGGTCCCTGAGGCTTGTCGAAGGGTCCGCTGTACGCCCTTCGCGGGCGCATCCTCTCCTCCCCAGGAGGCGGATCGCAGCCGTATCGGCGAGTTATCCCCAAGCCTCGGTTTGACCGGCTGATCTGGCCTATCTCGAACCGGGAATGTCGGAGGCCCCCGGCAGAATGGAGACATGACCAACACCGCTATCGCGCTTCGCGATCTTGATACCGCGCTCGCCGCGGTCGTCGAGGCGCAGCTGCGCGACGGCGAAGTGAGGGGTCTTGAGCCCGATGATCTGGTGTCGGTGATGGATGCTGCGGCGTCGGTCGTTCGCCGTGCTGAGGCCTTTGTTGGTCGACACCGTCGGAGAGGTCGATGCCCGGTCGGATCAACGCGACCTTTCGGTGCGGATGACGACGACCTACGGGTGTCGCTCGGTGCGTGAGCTGGTGGAGCGCACCACGCGTTTCTCATCACGCCGTGCAGGTGAGCTCATCGCCGCGGGCCGCGCGGTGCGCCGGACGACCTCGCTGGCGAGTGGCGAGGTGCTGCCAGCGGCGTTCCCCGCCCTCCGTGAAGCGCTTGTCGCCGGGTGTGTCGGTGTCGACGGAGTCATCGCCGTGGCGGGGGCGCTGGGATCGGTGCGGGTGGGGCGCGACGCCATACTCGCCGCCGACGAAGAACTGGCAGCCGCGGCGCGGGGTGACGGGGTCGATGGCGCCCCACCGCTCCCCGCTGATGAGTTGCGGGCCCAGGCCCTCGTGTGGGCGGCGTACCTCGACCAAGACGGCCCCGAGCCGCGTGAAGCACGCGCAATGCGAAAGCGCGGCATCACCCTCGGCGTCTGTCGTGACGGCCTCGTGCCCGTGCGTGGCGAGCTCCTCCCCGAGACCGCGGGCCAACTGCAGCGGATCTTCGACAGCGTCAACAATCCGAAGCTCGACGGGCCCGCGGGCCCGTGCTTCACGCCCGACGGCGAAGAAGACGCCGCCGATCCCGACGCGGTTTGCGACACCCGCACTCGCACCCAGAAACAGCACGACGCACTCGCCACCGCACTCACGGTCGCAGCGGCGTCGGGTCAGCTTCCGACGATCGGGGGCGCCGCACCGACCCTGGTCGTGTCCGCACGGCGGTCAGACCTCGAAGCAGGCATCGGCAGCGCCCACGTGCAGGGCATCGACGAACCCGTCTCCATTGCGGTCGCCCGCCAGATCGCCTGCACCGGCGGCATCGAGCGGGTGACGTTCGACCAGAGCGGCCGGATCATCGCGATCACGGTCAACGACCGGGTCTTCACGCACTCCCAGCGCAAGGCCATCGTGCTCCGTGACGGGGAATGCGTCATCCCCGGATGCCGCGTGCCCGCCGCGTGGTGCGAGATCCACCACGTCATAGAAGCGGCCCGCGGTGGGCCGACTCACACCGACAACGGGGTGTTGCTCTGCTGGTTCCATCACCGCACGATCGACACCGGCGGCTGGAAAGTGCGAATGAACCACGGGGTGCCCGAGATTCTCGGCCCCGTCTGGTGGGACCCCGCCCAGATCTGGCGACCGACCACGAAGTCGCCGACCCGGCGCCGAGACCTTCTCGAGGCGGCGCACCCGCGCTGAGGCCCAGCCCGGCTCGGGCATGCTCCCGCGCTGCGGCGGCGGTTCAGCAATCTCCCCCGCTAGACGGAGGAAACATCCGTGCGTTCTGCGTACTGTCGGTGCCATGGATATCGCTTCGATGATCATGGGAGCCTCCATCGCTTCGGTCGCCTGGATAGCGTTCTATCCCTGGTCGGCGGTGAAACGACTTCGCGACATCGAGGCAGGCGGAGACGCCGGTCTCGACTCCGAGAAGGGCTGAGCTCCGCGCCTCGTTGGAGGGCGGCTCTCGCACACCGACAACGGGTCTTGCTCTCCTGTTTCCCCCACCGCACGATCCACACCGGCAGGCGGCGGTAACGATCGACAGGGCGCGTCTCGCAAAGTTTCCGTGAACTGCGACGGCCGAAATTGACAATACCCAGTGTGAGCATCCATGACGGCGAGATCATCAGCCGCTCTCTGCACCAGCGGGCAGCGTTCGCTGAGCTCTACGACCGTCACCAGCGCGTGGTCTACCGCTACGTCGCCCGAAGACTGGGGCTGTCGGAGGCGGACGACATCACCTCCGAGACGTTCTTGGTCGCGTTCACCCGCCGGGGGGACTTCTCCGGCGGTGACGACGCCCGGCCCTGGCTTCTCGGCATCGCCACCACGCTCATGCGGCAGTACGCGCGCCTGGAGGCCAGAGCCTGGCGGGGAATGCTGGCCTCCGACCTTGCGCGTGTGGACGTCGACTACATCGAGGCCGCGGATGCCCGCCTCGACGCGAAAGCCGTCGCGCGACGACTCGGAAAGACGCTCGCCCGGCTTCCGGCGGGCGACCGCGACGTGCTGCTTCTCCACACGTTCGGAGACCTCGACTACGAGGGCATCGCCCAGGCGCTCGACATTCCGGTCGGCACCGTCCGCTCACGACTGCACCGCGCGCGCCGCAAACTCCGCATCGCGATCGACCCGGCTGCCAGCCGAGACAAGGAAGAAGAACATGGACGAAATCTCGCTCCTGCGTCGATCACGGAATGACATCCCGGAGCGCGCGCCCGCCGCGATCACCCGCGGGCGGGCCGCGCTTTTCGGCCAGATCGACGGCGAGACGCCGGTTGCGCTTTTCTCTCAGCTCGGTGACGACACGGCATTCGCGCCCCTGCCCTCACGACGCCGGCGGCGTACTGCTGCGTGGGCGGGGTTCTCTGCACTCGGGGCCACCGCCCTCGTCGGTGCTCTCGTCGCTACCAACGTCTTGGGCGGGCCCGGGTGGCAGGGCACCGCCGAACCCGCCGCCGCGGCTGCACTCGAATCGGCGGCGGTCGCCGCCCTCCAGGTCAGCGACCCGGTCGTCAGCCCCGGCCAGTACCTGCTCGTGCGCACGGACGCGGTATACGGGGCGACGGGCACCCTCGAGGAGGACGCAGACCGAATCCGGAGAGAGAACAACGGCAACGTTCAGCCAGAAGATCTCGTGTCGTTCCTCGAGAAGATGCGCGACGAGGTGTTCGTGCCCGCCGATCGTGAGGACCTGTGGGTGTGGGTCAGATGTATGCGCACGCCGGTTGAAACGTTCGGCCCCCGGTCGGAGGCTCTCGCGGCGCAGCAGATGAGGGAAAGCGCCGAAGTGGGCGCGGCCGACATCCTCCAGCATCTGCCGGGGGGTATTTTCCCGGGCGGCAGCGCCTATGGGTCCTATAACGGGGGTAACGGGTCTTCCGGCGACTACGACGCCCTCCCCAGGGACCCGCGACTGCTACTGGAGCGGATCTACCAACTGAACGGCAGCTCCGGGCAGTCGCGGGACGGTCAGGTTCTCGTTTGGATCGCCGACACCCTTCGCAGCGGAATCGTGCCCGCCGATCTCCGTGCCGCGATCTACCAGGCCGCGGCACTGATCCCCGGCGTGACGATCACCGAGCAGGAGGCGACCCTGAACGGAACCACCGGCATCGCCATCGGCCGTCTCGAGACAGCCAGCAACAGGCGCCAGGACATCATCATCGACCCCGCCACGGGAGGTTTCATCGGCGAGCGTTACGTGCAGCTGGACGGTGCAGGAGGATTCCCCCCGGGCACCGTAACCGGATGGACAGCGGTCACGACCGTGGTGGTGGATTCACCGCCCACCGATACCTCGACCTGCAGCGACGCGGCGCCTGGCTCAGACGGGCGGTGAAGCAAGCCGCCGCCGACGGCGGTCGACGCCCGCTCAGCCCTCCGCCAGCATCCGCATCATGTACTCCACGAACCGCTCGCGATCGACCGACTCGATCGCCGTCGCGTTCACCGGCGGGGCGACCGCGCGCCAGTCGAAGACCGTCGCGCCACGGGTCAGTTCGCCCTGCAGTTCGACCGCGACGAAGTAGCCACGCTCTTCGCGCACGAGCGTCGGCTCGAGAGCGACGAGCACCGAAAGCGAGTCGCAGTGGATGGACCCTCCGACCCCCACCGCCACGTCGAAATCGAAGGTCTTCTGGTTCGCGGTGACGAAGAAGTCGCTTCGCCGGGTGCCGAGGGCGCGGATGCTGTCGATCCTCGCCTGATCGAAGACCACATCGCGCAGCGAGAGCGGATCCCACGTCACGAACCGCACCGACGGGAAACCCGCGTCGAGCACGATCTGCGCGGCCTCCGGGTCGACGTAGATGTTGTACTCCGCTGCCGCGGTGATGTTGCCCCGCGCGTTGATCGAGCCACCCATGATGACGAGCTCGGCGACGTTGCGCGCGAAGTCCGGATCGCTCTGCACGGCGAGGGCGATGTTCGTCAAAGGTCCGATCGCGACGACCTTGAGCTCTCCGACGTACTCGCGAGCGAGCCGCACCAGCGCGGCGGGCGCCTCCTCGGTGGACGCCGCCTCCGACCCCTCGCGCTTCTGGCCGCCGACACCGTCACCGTGCACGTCCGATGCGCTCGCCCACTCCCGCTCGAGCGGCTGACGGGCGCCGAGGTGCACCGGCACTTCGCCGCGGCGTCCGACGACCTCGAGGGTGAGGAACGCGTTCTCGACCTGCTGCTCGAAGCCGACGTTGCCGGCCACCATCGTGATGGCGCGCAGATCGGCGCGCGGATCGGTGAGCCCGATCATCAGCGCGAAGCAGTCGTCGGCAGCGGTGTCGGTGTCGATGACGAGGGGGATGCGCTCGGTCACAGTCGTCCTGCCAATTCTCGAGATGCGGCGGCCACGTCGGCGGCGAGCATCGGCTCGTCGGCGGTGGTCAGCATCCCGCCGTCCACCACGACCCGCCCGTTCACGAAGAGCCGCTCCACCGGCGGCATCGCGCCGAGGCCGAGGGCTGCCACCGGATCGAGGATGCCGGCGTGCTCGACCCCGTCGATCCGCCACACCGCGATGTCGGCGAGCTTGCCCACCTCGAGCGAGCCGATCTCGGCCTCGCGCCCAAGCACCCGTGCGCCGCCGATCGTCGCGATCCGCAGTCCGTCGCGCACCGAGAACGAGTCGGCGCCGGTGCGCAACCGGTTCATCAGCACGGCCTCGCGGATCTCGATGCCCAACTGCCCCGACTCGTTCGACGCCGAACCGTCGACCCCGAGACCGACCGGAACCCCGGCGCGCAGCATGTCGCGCACCGGCGCGATGCCGGCAGCGAGACGTGCGTTCGACGAAGGGCAGTGCGCCACCCCGGTGCCGGTCTCGGCGTACCGCGCGATCGCGGGGGCATCGAGGCGCACCGCGTGCGCCATCCAGACGTCCGAGCCCAGCCAGCCGAGATCGCCGAGGTGATCGGTCGGCGACTTGCCGAAGGTGGCGAGGCAGTACTCGTCCTCCTCCGCGGTCTCCGACGCGTGGGTGTGCAGGCGCACGTCGAGCGAACGTGCGAGCACCGCGGCCTCGCGCAGCAGATCCTCCGTCACAGAGAACGGTGAACACGGCGCGACGGCGACCCGCACCATCGATTCGAAAGACGCGTCGTGGTAGCGCTCCACCGCTTCGTGCGAGGCGCGGAGCGCAGCATCCGTCGACTCCACGGCGAAGTCGGGCGGGAGGCCGCCCTGCGACTGTCCGCGATCCATCGACCCGCGGGTCGCGTGCAGCCGCACGCCGACGCGAGCGGATGCTTCGACGATCGCCCCAACGATGTCTCCGCCGCCCCGGGGGAAGACGTAGTGGTGGTCGCCGACCGTGGTGCAGCCGGAGCGGGCCAGCACCGCCATCGCTCCGGCGGCCCCGGCGCCGACGAGACCCGCGTCGATCCGGGCCCACAACGGATAGAGCGACGTCAGCCAGTCGAACAGGATCGAATCCTGCGCGTACCCGCGCGTGAGCCACTGGTAGAGGTGGTGGTGGGTGTTGATGAGGCCGGGGGTCACGAGGCATCCGCGGGCATCGATGACGGTGGCCCCCTCGCGCCACTCGGCGGGTGCCGCTCCCGCCCCGACCGCCACGATGCGCGTGCCGTCGATGACGAGGTGGCCGCCTTCGTACTCCGACCCCGAAGCGTCCACCGTCGCGACGTAGCCGCCCTCGATGATCGTGCGCCCCATCACAGCTCCAGTTCGACGGCGGTCTCGAGGGCCGCTTCGATCGACCGCATCCAGCCGCCCTTGAGTGCGGCGTTCTTGTCGGAGTACAGCGAATCCCCGTCGACGAGGTTGCTCGAGCACGCGCAGATCATGCCGGCGCGCAGGCCCCGCAGACGCGCGACGACGTACATCGCCGACGCCTCCATCTCGATGTTGAGGATCCCCATGTCGCTGAGACTCCGGATCAGCTCCGGCGTCTCGGCATAGAAGGCGTCGCTCGAGGTGCTGATCCCGGTGAAGGAGCGGGTGCCGGATGCTGCGGCGATGCGCTCGGCGTGCCGCGCCAGGGCGACGGTGAGACCGAGGTCGGGAATCGCGGGGAACCCTCGCGGAACGTAGGCGTCGGTCGTCCCGTCGGCGCGCAGGCTTCCCTCGCTGACGAGGAGGTCGCCGGGAGCGATGCCCGGCTGGAGCCCCGCCGAACTACCGACGCGGATGAACGACGTCACCCCGACACGGGCGAGCTCTTCGACGGCGATCGCGGTCGACGGGCACCCCATCCCGGTCGAAGTGGCGGTGATGTGGCGACCCTTGTACCACCCGGTCATCGTGCGGTGCTCGCGGTTGTGCGCGACCTCTTTCACGCCGGTGAGGAACTCGGCGACGAACGGCACACGGAACGGATCCCCGGGCAGCAGCGCCACCGACGAGACCTCTCCCGGCGCGATGCCGATGTGGTACTGCCGTTCGGTGAGCCCGGCCTGGGATTTGTCGACGGTGGACATGGTTCTCCTTCGAGGATGCAGTGACGTGGATGTCGCCGCAGTCCCCGCCCTGAGCAGGCCCCGACCCCGAGAACTCGGGCCGGCCATGGTGATAGGACACGCAGTGCCGCGAGCCTACCGAGCCCCTGTTGCGGCGGTGTTTCAGAGCCGCCGCGTCAGTTCCAGAAGCCCGCGTGCACTTCGCGCGAGCCGTCGACCTCGACCGGGCCGACGACCTCGATCGCGCGGCCGCCTCGGGCGAACACCTCGCGGCAGGGCAGCGCCATCGTGGGAACGCCCTCCTGCTCGCGCACCATCTCGATCAGGTCGTCCTCGCCGAGGGCGTAGACGACGCGGCCGATGCCCGACCAGTAGATCGCTCCCGCGCACATCGCGCAGGGCTCGGTGCTCGTGAACAGGGTGGATGCGGCCAGTTCGACGCTCTCGAGAGCCCGACCCGCGGCGCGCACCAGGTTGGTCTCGGCGTGCCCGGTGGGGTCGCCCTCGGTGAGGACGGAGTTCATCCCCTCCACGATCGCCCCGCCGGGGGTGACGACGATCGCGCCGAACGGGTGGTCGCCCCGATCGCGGGCCGCCTGGGCGAGCCGCAGGGCGTGGGCGAGATGGGCGAGATCGGTCGATCGTTCGGGGTCGGTCATCGGGTCGCATCCTCGAGTCGGGGGGTGCACGTTGCCGCGGCTGCGGCGTCATGGCGGTGGAGCGGGCCGCTGCCG
This sequence comes from Microbacterium shimangi, assembly GCF_043556445.1. Lineage (NCBI taxonomy): Bacteria > Bacillati > Actinomycetota > Actinomycetes > Micrococcales > Microbacteriaceae > Microbacterium > Microbacterium shimangi. The sequence goes on along the minus strand of NZ_JBIGII010000003.1, from coordinate 542,941 downwards.
TCGCGGAGCGGCACGGCCGTGCCGCCGCGCTGCGCGGCGACGATCTCGGCCAAGACGGCCAGCGCGGTCTCGTCGGGGGAGTCGCCGCCGAGGTCGAGTCCGAGCGGACTGTGCAGACGCGCGAGATCGGCATCGTCGACGCCCGCGGCACGCAGCAGCGCCGCGCGGTGCGCCACGGTCGACCGGGCGCCCATGGCCCCGACGAAGCCGACGCCGAGGCGCAATGCCGCCGCGATCGCCGGCACGTCGACGCGCTCGTCGTGCGTGAGCACGCAGACCGCGGCGCGCGCAGGGTCGTCGCCCACCAGTGCGGCGAGCTGGTCGGAGGGCACGCCGACAACGATGCGCTCGGCCGTCGGAAAGCGCTCGGGAGTGACGAGCCGCTCCCAGACGTCGCTTACGGCGACCGCGAATCCCGCCGCGCTCGCGACGCGCGCGAGGGCCATGGCGTGATCGCCGGCGCCGACGATCACGAGCCGACGGCGCGGTTCGTGGACGAGCAGGAGAAGGTCGGCTCCGTCGTATGCCGCGGAGAGCATGCGGCTGCGGTCGGTGCTGCCGCCGAACGCGTCTGCGGTCACGAGCGAACCCCGTCGCGCACCCGAGGCGACCAGACCGACCGCGGTGGCGCGGTCTGCGGCGGCGGCTTCGAGCGCGGCACGGGCCGCAGCATCCGTCGCTTCGATCCGGTGCACGATCACGTCGACGCTGCCGCCGCAGGCGAGGCCGGCCGCGTGGGCGTCGTCGTCGCTGAAACCGAGTGACGCGACCCGCGCCACACCGGTGGCGAGCACCTCGGTGGCCAGCAGGATCGCGTCGCCCTCGACGCACCCTCCCGAGATCGAGCCGATCACGCTGCCGTCGCGCGTGAGCGCCATGGCGGTGCCAACGCCGCGCGGGGCGCTGCGGGTGACCCGCGCAACGGTGACGACCGCGACCGGCTCGCCGCCGCGGAGGACGGGGAGGAGGGCGGCCGCGAGTTCCAGCATGCCTCCACGCTAACCCGGCGATGTTTCGGCCAGGCGACGAGAAGCTGCGCGGGTAGGGTGAGGCGCCATGGACGAGCCGGAGCAGACGTACGGGATCGTCCTCGCGGCCGGCGCCGGCACCCGTTACGGCGGCCCCAAGGCGCTCGCCCGCACCCCAGACGGGCGTCCGTGGCTGCACGCGGCCGTCGAGGCGCTCCGGGGCGGCGGGTGCGACGAGGTGATCGTCGTGCTCGGGGCGGGGGCGGATGCTGCGGTGTCCCTCGTGCCAGCCGGGGCCCGTGCCGTGGTGGCCACCGACTGGGCCGCCGGGCTCTCCCACTCGTTACGAGCCGGACTCGGGGCCGCAGCGGGGGCGGACGCCGCGATCTTCGTACCCGTCGACACGCCCGAAATACCGGCGTCGGCGGTATCGCGGGTGAGGGCCGCCGCGTCGGCGCTCACCACCGCGCTCGTGCAAGCCGAGTACCACGGCCGGCCCGGACACCCGGTGCTGGTGGGGGCTGCCCACTTCGAGAGGCTCGCACGGGAGTCCACCGGCGATGTCGGCGCAGGACCCTTCCTCTCGCGGCACGGAGTCACGGGGGTGGAGTGCGCCGACCTCTGGGCGGGCAACGACATCGATCGGCCCTGACCCGAGTGCGCCCCTACGTTCCGGTCGGAGGAACGAAATTCGCCGGTGTTCGCGTGCGCGGAACGACGACGGCCGCACGCGGTCGGCGGGAAACCAGAACGTAACGGCGGCGTGATCCGGCCGACGAGCCCGCGAGACGAGAATCCGAATCGACGCTCCACATCGACCGCCTCCTCGACGACGGGACCCCCACCATGAAGAACAGAAGTTCCGCGGTGATCACCGCGGTGATCGCCGTTGTGCTGATCGCGCTGCCGACCTCGGCCGGCGCGATCGCGGCGCCGTTCCCTGCAGCGGAACAACCCTCGCTCCTCGCGGGGATCACCGACGCCGGATGCACCTCCCGGGCCGGCACCGAGATCACGGCGACCGACGCAGATGCCCCCGTGACGGCGACGATCGAGACGGCGGCGATCGTCGCGTCTGCGTCGGGGGAGCCGGCGTGCTCGCTCTCGGGGGTCATCGACGGCCGCGTCGGTTACACCGTGCAGTTGCCGCAGAACGAATGGAACGGGCGGTATTTCCAGACCGGATGCGGCGGATTCTGCGGCTACACGCCGATCGACGGGTGCGCCGACGCGCTCACGGCGGGCTTCGCGGTCGGCGCCGAGAACTCGGGTCACGTCGATCCCCTCGGAGGGGCGGAGTGGGCACTCGACGATGCCGAGGCCGAGGCCGACTGGGGATACCGCTCCCCGCACCTGCTCGCCGTCGTGGCCGATGCGGTGATCCGAGACATCTACGGGCAGCCGGCCGAGACGACCTATTTCCAGGGGTGCTCCACGGGAGGGCGCCAGGCGCTCAGCGAGGCTCAGCGATACCCCGACGATTTCGACGGCATCGTTGCGGGCGCGCCCGCGCTGTACCAGAACTACCTCGCCGTCCTCTCGCAGGGGGGCTTCGAAATGGCCAACCGGCGGGCCGACGGCACGACGATCCTGACCCCCGCAGCCATCGAGGTGGTCTCGGCCGCGGTCCAGGAGACGTGCGGCGGTGTCGGCGGGGTCGTCCCCGATCCCCTCGCGTGCGAATTCTCGCTTTCGTCTGTGCAGTGCGCCGACGGGGCGTCGGGCGTGGACTGCTTGAGCGCCGAACAGGTGCGGGTCGTCGAGCGCCTGTATGCGGCACCGGTCGCCGACGACGGCACGGTGCTCTACCCCGGGGGTATGCCGCTCGGGTCGGAAGCCCTGTGGCCCGGCTACTCCGTGAGCACCGGTGCAGCGCTTTCGGGGAGCGGTTCGTACGCGCAGAACGTGTTGCGCTACCTCGCCTTCCCCGATGACCCCGGAGCAGACTACGCCCTGGCGGATTTCGACCCGAGCACGCAGTACCGACAGCTCGACGCCCAGGCCGAGGTCTACAACGCCGACGACCCCGACCTGTCGCAGTTCGCCGACGGCGGGGGCAAGCTCATCCTCTGGCACGGTCTCGCCGATCCGCTCATCACGCCGTACGGCACCATCGACTACTTCGAATCGGTCGTCGAGCACGACGGCGGGGCCGACGCGACAGACGAGTACGCGCGGCTGTTCCTGCTGCCCGGTGTCGGCCACTGCAACGGCGGCCCGGGTGAATCCACCGTGGACTGGCTGGCGTCGATCGTCGAGTGGGTGGAGGGTGACGTGCCGCCCGCGTCGGTCACCGCCGAGCGGCGCGTCGGCGCCGAGGTCGTCAGCGCGCGCACCGTCGAGCCGTTCGTCTCGGGGAGCGCCGACGCCAAGATCTCGCCGTGGTTCGCCGGGTCGAGGGTTGCAGCGCCTGTCGATCCCGAACCGGTGGAGACGCCCGCGCCCGACCCGACGGGTGGTGACGTCGACGGCGGAACGGATGCGGCGCTCCCCGGGGTGCTGCCCGCCACCGGCGCCGCCGTCGGCTGGCCGCTGGTCGCAGGAGGCGTCATGTCGCTCGGCGCGGGCGCCGTGCTGCTGCTCGTCCGGCGGCGGGTACGGGGCGCCCGGTCTTGACCCGCGGAAGAGGGTGGCGCTGCGTCTGCGGCGTCACCCTCTGTGGCGTCGCGCTCGGCCCCTAATGCCCCGCGTCCTCCGTCGGGACACCGAGTTGGATGCTGCGGAGACGTTCGCTCGCGTCGGCGGCGGCGGAGGTGACGAGCTCCGCCAAGGCGAAGTGGTCGGCGGAGCCGAGTCGGTCGACCAGGTAGGCGACCGACAGCGACCCCACCGGCACCCCCTCGAGGTCGAAGACCGGCGCCGCGATGCTGCTCGAGTAGCGGACGCGCTCGCCGGCGGTGTGGGCCCATCCGCGTTCGCGGATCTCGGCCAACCGTGCGCGGATCTCGCCCGCATCGGTCACGGTCGCGCTGGTGTACTCCGAGCGGCTCGTGCTGAGGATGTAGTCGATGTCGACAGCATCCATGAAGGCCAGGATGCTGAGTCCGCTCGCGCCGGACCACAGCGGCACCGTCTCGCCGAGGCGGATCGTGATGCGGATCGGATTGGTGCTGACGATCTGCGCGACGTACTGGCGGTGATGGCCGAACCGTTCGGTGAGGGTCGTCGTTTCCCCGGTCACGCGTCCGAGGTGGGAGATCACCGGGAGTCCGGCCGCTCGCAGGTCGTTCCCGCCTGCCGCGTGGCGCCCCAAGGCGAATGCCGCCGGCCCCAGAGAGTACCGGCGTTCAGTCGGGACGTAGGCCACGAGGTGCGTCTCGACGAGGGACTGCAGGATGCGGTGCACCACCGCTTTGCTCAAGCCGCAGGTGCGGGCGATCTCGGAGACCCCGAGGGGGCCATCTGCTCCGCCGAACGCGAGCAAGACCTGGGCGACCCGCGTCGTGGTGGAGATCGGATTTTCAGAGGAGGTCGGCATCAGAACCCTTCGTCGGGTCGAGCGTAGCGAGTCGTTTCGTTGGACGGAACACGTCTACGCGGTTTCCGGGACGGAGAAACACAGTGTTCACACGAGGGCAACAGGGGGCCGAAAATCGGGGCGTAACGTCCCTCATGTTCCACCTCGAATGTTCAGCAATCGTTCCGCACAGAGAAACAGTAGCGCTGGACGGAACAACTACTTGAAGGAGACCACGTGAGAACCGGGACCAGGATCGTCGCCGCAGCCGCGGGATTGATGGCGGGAGTCGTCGTCCTCGCCGCGTGCGCCGGCTCCGCTGTCGGAAGCTCGACGGAGGAATCGGGCGAAGCCGTCGACGAGATCATGATCGGCGCCTTGCACCCGCTCAGCGGGGCGAACGCCGCGGACGGGCAGCAGATGAGCAACGCCGCGCAGATGGCGGTCGACGCCATCAACGAAGCGGGTGGCATCGAATCGCTCGGCGGGGCGCAGCTCGTCCTCGAAGCGGCCGACACCCGCGGCGAGCCCGAGACCGGTCAGAGCGAGGCCACGCGTCTCATTCAGGAGGGGGCGGCAGCCCTCGTCGGCTCGTACCAGAGCGGCACGAGCGCGAACATCGCGTCGGTCGCAGAGCGCAGCAGCGTGCCGTTCGTCATGGATGTCTCCGCCCTCGACTCGATTCTCGAGCAGGGCTACACCTACTCGTTCCGCATCCAGCCCTCGGCGAGCATGATGGGCACCCAGAGTGCCGACTACCTCGCCGAGATCAGCGAAGCGAGCGACACTCCTGTCACGCAGGTCGGCTACCTGTACGAGCAGGGCAACTTCGGAGAGTCGGCCTACCAGGCCTTCGCCGCGCAGGCCGAGCAGTTCGGCATGACCGTCGACCCGGCCATCAGCTACGACCCCGCGTCGAGCGATCTGTCCACGCAGGTGCAGCAGGTCGCAGCATCGGGTGCGCAGGTGCTGGCGGTCTCGGGGTACTACAACGACGGCCTCGCCATCGCGCGCGCCGTCAGCTCGATCGCCCCCGATCTCGACGCCGTCTTCGGTGTCGCGAACGGCGGCTACGACCAGCCCCGTTTCGTCACCGACGCCCCGAACGGCGGCGAGAACTACTTCGACGCCAACTACCACTGGGATGTGACGAACGAAGCATCCGTCGCTCTGTCCGAGCAGTACGAGGAGGAGTTCGGCGAGCCGATCCGCACCAGCGCTGTGCTGACCTACGACGCCGTCATGCTCATCGCCCAGGCGATCGAAGAGGCCGGCAGCAGCGACACCGCCGCCATCCGCGACGCGATCGCCGCGACGACGTACGAACCCCTCGTCGTCAACGACGGACCGGTGTCGTTCGACGAGACCGGTCAGAACTCGAACGCGTCGGTCGTGGTGATGCAGGTGCAGGAGGGTTCTGTGCTGCAGGTGTACCCCGAGGACCTCGCCGAGAGTCCGTACCTCTACCCCGCCCCCGTGGGCTGACCGTCGAGGAGTGAGTCCCATGACGACCCAGGTCGAACCGACCACGACGAGCACAGACACCCTGTCTCGTCCCCGTCGCACCTACAACGGCCCGTCCCTTCGCACGATCGCCGTCACCGTCGTGGTCCTCGTGATCGCGGCCGTGGCCGCCGGCGTCATCTCCGGCAGCCCCGCGGTGCTGGCGCAGGCGCTGGTGACCGGCCTTCTCACGGGCGGGATCTACAGCCTGGTCGCCATGGGGCTCACCCTCGTCTACGGGGTGCTGCACATCATCAACTTCGCCAACGGCGCGATGGTGGCCCTCGCCATGTACATGACGTATGCGTTGGTAACGGCAACGGGGATGCACCCCTACCTCACGCTGCTGATCACCGTGCCGGCGATGTTCCTCATCGGTGCGGGAACGCAAGCGGCCCTCCTCAATCCGATCATGCGAGCGCCGATCCATACCCAACTGCTCGTGACGATCGGCCTGGCGCTCGCGATCGAGAACGTCTTGCTGCTCGTGTTCGGGCCGAACCCGCAGTCGGTGCAACTGCCGGGGAACGTCGGCGTGCCCATCCTCGGCGCGACGGTCGACCTCAGCCGCATCTACGCCTTCGTCGGTGCGCTCGTCCTGGTGGCGGTCCTCTGGGTGGTGCTGCAGAAGACGCCGGTCGGCACGGCGGTGCGTTCCGTGGCAGCCAACCCCGAGGGCGCCCGCCTCGTCGGTATCGACATCCGTCTCATCTACGTCTTGACCTTCGGGTTGGGGGCCGCAGCGGCCGGGGCGGCGGGCACGCTGGTCGCGCCGTTCACCACGATCGAGCCGACCGCCGGTTCGGTGTTCAACCTGACCGCTTTCGTCGTCGTGGTCCTGGGCGGGATGGGCAACGTCCCGGGGGCGCTCGTCGGCGGTCTGATCGTCGGGCTCACCGAACAGCTCGGCGGCCTCATCTTCCCGGGGCAGTCGCCGCTGCTCGCGGTGTTCGTCGTCTTCCTCGTGGTGCTCTTCGCCAAGCCCCGGGGCATCTTCGGGAGGGCATCATGACCGTCACGACCCCGACAACCGCCGCGGGCGCGAAGATCGACGCCCCGACGCTGCGTGCACCCCGATCGACGACCCGTTGGCAGTTCGTCACCCTCGCGGTGGTGGCGGCCGTCGGTGTCGCGCTGCCGTTCATCCTGCCGCCCGCCGAGATGGCCATCGCCATGCGCGTCGTCATCTTCGCGATCATGGGCATCGGCTGGAACATGATGAGCGGATTCGGCGGCATGTTCAGCTTCGGCCACGCTGCCTATTTCGGCATCGGGGCCTACGTCACGGCCATCTTGCTCGTCGACTTCGGGCTCAGCCCGTGGATCGGACTCGTCGCCGGGATGGTCGTCGCGGCCGCGGCCGGCGTCGGGATCAGCTACCTGGCGCTGCGTTACAAGCTCACCGGCGCCTACTACGCCCTGTCGACCTTCGCGTTCGCCGAGATGCTCCGCCTGTTCGTGGTGGGAAACGACGCGCTCAACGGAACGATCGGTTTCACCCTCCCCGTGTTGCGCGGCGACGACTGGGCGATGTTCCAGTTCCCGGCGGGCTCGCCGTACTACTTCTGGATCGGGATCGGGATGCTGGTGGCCGCCCTCGCCGTCGTCATCCTCTTCCTTCGCTCCCGCACCGGGCGTTTCACCCAGGCATCCCGCGACGACGACCTGGCCGCGGCCGCCATCGGCGTCGACGTGCTGCGCTACAAGCTGACGACCGTGGCTATCTCGGCCGCCATCACGGCCGCGGCCGGGACGCTGTACCTGCAGTACTACATGTTCGTCGACCCCGAGCTCGCCTTCGGCGCGAACGTCTCGAACAACGCGATCATCACCGCGGTCGTCGGCGGCGTGGCGACCGTGTGGGGCCCGCTGGTCGGCGCGATCGTCGTCGCACCCCTGTCCGACATCGTCGCGGCGTTCCTCCGGCATCCCCCGGAGTGGCTGTCGTTCATCGAGGGGCATGGCGGACTCGACATCCTCATCTACGCGATCATCCTGATCGCCTGCGTGCTGCTCCTGCCGCGCGGGATCTACGGAACCATCAAGCATTGGGCGGAGAAGAAGAAGTGAGCCTTCTCGAAATCCAGGGACTCAGCAAATCGTTCCGCGGCCTACGGGCGCTCCGCGAGGTCGACATCTCGGTCGAAGAGGGCGAGATCGTCGGCATCATCGGGGCGAACGGCGCGGGAAAGACCACGCTGTTCAACTGCATCACGGGGGCGTTCCCGCCCGACGACGGGAGCGTGCACCTCGAGGGCCGCGATATCACCGGCGCCAAGATGCACGTTCTCGCCGTCGCGGGCCTCGTCCGCACTTTTCAGCTCATGCGCCCGTTCCACACCATGACGGCCTGGGAGAACATCACCATCGCCGTGCAGAGCCGTGGCGTCCGCCCCGAGCGTGCCGCTCGCGCGGAAGCCGCCGACCTCATCGGACGCACCGGGCTGACCGAGTGGGCCGACGCCGTCTCGGGCTCCCTGCCGACGGCGGTGCAGAAGCGCCTCGAGCTCACCCGGGCCCTCGCGATGCGACCCCGCATCCTGCTGCTCGACGAAGTGCTCGCGGGCCTCGTGCCCTCGGAGCGAGCTCCCGTCCTCGAACTGCTCGAAGAGCTCCGCACCCGCGAGGGCATGACGATGCTGTTCATCGAGCACATCATGGCGGCCGTCCGGCAGTTGAGTGACCGGGTCGTGATGATGGACCAGGGTGCAGTGCTCGCCCGGGGTGGCGTCGACGAGGTGTTGTCGGATCCGCGCGTCGTCGAGGCGTATCTCGGAAAGGAGTACGGAAATGCTGCTTGAAGTCGATGACCTGCGTTCGGGCTACCACGGCCTCGAGATCATCCACGGCCTCTCACTCACCGTCGGCGAAGGCGAGGTCGTTGCGATCGTCGGCGCGAACGGTGCGGGCAAATCCACGACCCTGAAGACGATCGTCGGCGAGGTCAAGCAGTTCGGCGGGTCGGTGAGGTTCGGTGGCTCTGCGGTGACCCACGGACGCAGTCACACGGCCGCCCGGCGCGGTCTCATGCTGGTGCCCGAGAACCGCGCGCTGTTCGGCTCGCTCTCGGTGCAGGACAACCTGCGCATGGGCGCCTGGGGACGCGGAGAACGGCGGGGCTTCACCGAGGAAGAGATCCTGGATCTCTTCCCGATCCTCCGCGAACGCCGCCAGCAGCTCGCCGAGACGATGTCGGGCGGCCAGCAGCAGATGCTCGCGATCGCCCGTGCGCTGATGGGCGCCCCGCGCCTGCTCATGCTCGATGAGCCCTCGACGGGACTGTCGCCCAAGCTCACCTGGGACGTCTTCCACGCCGTCCACGCCATCCGCGAGCGGGGAGTGAGCGTGCTGATCGTCGAACAGAACGCTCAGCAGGTACTGAAGCTCGCCGACCGGGCCTACGTACTGGAGTCCGGCTCCGTCGCACTCGAAGGCGAGGCTGCGGGTCTGGCCAGCGACGAGCGGGTGCGCGCGGCGTACCTGGGGTACTGACATGGCCTCGGTCACCGCGCCGGAGGCTCTCCGGTCGCTGGCTGAGTGGGCGTCCGGCAGCCCGCTCGCCTCTGCTGGTGACGAGACGCGTTCGGCGCTCGACCGCGCCGTGGCGAACCTCCTCGCCGTCACCGCCGGTGCTTCCGCGCTGCCCGAGCAGAGCGCGCTGCGCGAGGCGTGGGCACTCTCGGACGGGCCCGCGACCGTGATCGGGTCCGGTCGACGCGTATCGGTCGAGTCGGCGGTCTGGCTCAACGGCGTCGCGTCCGTCGCGACCGAGCGCGACGAGGGCAACCGCTACAGCAAAGGACACCCCGCGGCTCAGACGGTGTTCGCGGTGCTGGCGCTGGCCGAATCGCTCGACGCATCGGGGCCCCGGGTGTGGGACGCCCTCCTCGTGGCGTACGAAGTCGCCGCGCGCGTGGGCCGGGCGACCACGTTCGCCTCGAAGGTGCACACGCACGGTCCGTTGGGCGCGGCCGGAGCCGCCGCTGGGTGCGCTCTGCTCCTCGGTGCCGACGCCGAGGGCGTCGCGAGGGCGATCGACACGGGCGCCGCGATGGCTCCCTCGACCTCCTGGGATGCGGTGTACTCGGGATCGGCGGTGCGCGATCAGTGGGTCGGCCAGGGCGCACTGGCGGGGCTCGCCGCCGCCCGTTACGCCGTGGCAGGTCTCCCCGCAGGAGCGGGGGGCATCGGCGCGACGCTCGGGGGTTCGCTCGGGGTCATCGACCTCGACCTGCTCGTCGACGGCCTCGGCTCGACGACGCTCGTCACGTCGAGCTACCTGAAACAGCATTCCGCCTGCGCCTACACGCACGGACCAGTCGACGCGGCGCTGGGGGTTCGCGCGCAGCTGCGCGCCGCCGGGGTCGAGGCATCCCGCATCCGTTCTGTCCGCGTCGACGGCGTGGCATCGGCGGCGGCCCTTCCCGCCCGGGAGTGGACGACCCGGCACGGCGCCTATTTCTCCGTGCCGTTCGCCGTCGCCAGCGCCCTCCTCTACGGCGACGTCGCGGCGCACCGCGCGGACACCCCTGCGCCCCCCGAACACGCGGCGCTCGCACGACTCGTCGACGTGCACGACGCGACCGAGTCGCTCGCACCCCGCTCCGCCACCTCGCGACCGGCGCGGGTCACCGTCGTCCTCGACGACGGACGCACGTTCTCGAGCGCCGTGACGCACCCCGAGGGCGACGCGGTCGACACCCCGTTCTCCGCACCGCGCATCGACGAGCTTCTCACCGAGGCGGTCGCACCCCTCGGGTTGACCGGCCGTGACGTCGACCTGGCCCTCGCCGCGATGCACGACCCCGCACCGGGGGCACTGTCTGCTGCCCTCTCCCATCTGACGCCGCTTCGGGAAGGAGCACTGCGATGACCGACACCATCGACTGGAACCACGAGGTCGACACGATCCGTCGGCTGCGCGCCGAGCGGACCAAGGTCGGCCCCGGGACGACCCCCGCGGTCGTGGTGGTCGACTTCCAGCGCGCATTCACCGAGCACGAGAAGGTCGGCCCCGGCACCGGGGTCACGTTGGCGCACACGAACGAGCTGCTCATCGCTGCCCGCGCGGCGGGCGTGCCCGTGATCTATCTCGTGATGATCCTCGATTCGCTCGACGATCGGATGCTGGCGCAACGCGTGCGTTCGAGCCTCACCGAGCGCTGCGAGCGCGGCAATCCGTGGACGGAGATCAGCGCGGAGGTGCCGGCTGAGCCCACCGACCACATCGTCGAGAAGACGGTCGCCTCGGGCTTCTACAAGACACGCTTGGACGACCTCCTCCACGAACTCGGCGTCGACGAGCTCGTCATGACCGGTACCTCCACGAGCGGATGCGTCCGCGCGACCGTCGTCGACGCCGCCTACCGCAATTACCGCATCAGCATCGTGGAGGAGTGCTGCGACGACTTCCGCACCCTCTCTGGCGAGGTGTCGCTCTGGGACATGCAGGACCGCTTCGGCGACGTCGTGTCGAAAGACGCGGTCCTCGAGCGCTTCGCCGCGCTCGCCGGGACGGGCGAGGTCGACGCCGCGTGACGATCTCGAACAACCGGCGCATGTACTACGCGCCGCTTTCCACGCGCCCCCGAGTGACCTGGCCCGGAGAGAAGACCGTCGCGTTCTGGCACGCCCCGAACGTCGAGCACTACGACTACATCGCCCCGGCCGGGGCGAGCCCGCAGGGGCGGGTCGCCTTTCCCGACATGCAGCACTACGCCCACCGCGATGCGGGTAACCGGGTGGGACTCTGGCGGATGCTGCGGGTCGTCGACGAGTTCGAGATGCCCTCCACCGTGTCGCTGAGTCTGTCGCTCCTCGAGGAACAGCCCGAGGTGCGCGAGGCGATGTTCGCTCGCGACTGGGAGATCATGAGCCACGGCATCTCGAATCTCCGTCCGCTGTACGACATGCCCTACGCCGACGAAGACGAGTTCTTCGCCCTCTCGCAGCGACTGAGCGAGACGTACTACGGCGGTCGGCGCATCAAGGGAATGCTGGGCCCGAAGGTGTCGGGTACCGACAACACCGCCGACCTCATGGTCGAGCACGGCATGCAGTACTTCGCCGACTGGATCCACGACGAGCAGCCCCGGCCGTTGCGCACGGCTTCGGGCACACCTCTCGTGTCGATCCCGTACAGCTTCATGCTCAACGACGTGCCCATGCTGCACGCCCGCGCCTACTCCGGTCGCGACTTCGTCGAACTCGCCCTCGCCCAGATCGATCGTCAACTCCGCGACGCCGAAGAAGACGGACAAGCCCGCGTGGTGTGTCTCGCGACGCACCCGTTCCTCGCCGGTCAGCCCTGGTTCTCGCAGTACTACCGCGAGATCTTCGCGCGGGTGCGGGCCGACGAGCGCATCTGGTGCACGACCGCGGGGGAGATCACCGGGCACTACCTCGACCACCACTTCGACGAGCAGGTGTCGTTCGCCGAAGACCTCGAAGCCGAACATGCCCTCGACGTCCAGCGAGGAGTCGCCCGATGACCTTGATCACCCACCCCGCCGAGGCGACCGTGTTCGCGCCCGACCTGCCGCGCGGGTACGACACGGTTCGCTCGCCCTGGCCCGGAATCGACGGGGCGAAGCTCGCCGTCACCGTGCTGCTGCACGCCCCCAGCTATCAGGACGACCTGCCCCCGGGGTCGGTCACGCCCACGTCGATGCAGGGTGGCGTCGGCCGCGACACGTCCGAACCCCGCCACGGGCAGGTCGCCCGCCTGTCGCAGTGGGACTTCGGTCTCACGGTCGGCATCTGGCGCCTCCTCGCGATCGCGGAGCGCGTCGGGGTGCCCGTGGCGGTCGCACTCGACGAATGGGGAGCACGAACGGTGCCGGGGCTTGCCCGCGGTGTCGCCGAGCGCGCCGACGAGATCGTGGTGCGTGGAGCGGCGGCGAACAGCATCCTGTCTCGAACGATGGATGCGTCGAGCGAGCTCGCCTACATCGACAGCGCGCGCGACGCGGTCGCCCATCACACCGGGCGCGAGAGCGCCGGGTGGTTCAGTCCCGAGCGCGCCTCGACCCCGCGGACGACGGCGCTCCTGCGCGAAGCCGGGTTCACGTGGTTCGGTGATTGGCCGATCGACGAGCGACCGGTGGCGCTATCCGGTGGCTCAGCGGGTCTGACGGCGGTGCCGCATCCGCTCGAGACCGAGGACATGTTCTCCCTCTACACGCGGGGGCAGCCTTTCACCGACTACGAGGACGTGCTCGCGGCGACGATCGATCAACTCGTCGCCGACGCCGACGTCGTCGGCCCCCGTCACCTCGGGCTGAGCTGGTTCGGCTGGGTCTCGGGGCAAGCGGCGTTCGCCGACGTCGCCGAGCGCACCCTGCGGCTCCTCGCCGCCCACCCCGACGTGCGGATCGTCACCCCCGGCGAGGTCGCGTCGCTGTGACCCTCCGCACCACCGCCGCCCTCCACACCGGGGGGCGGCCATGACCCGCGATGTGAACGTGAAACCCGCCGCCGGAGCGGACGAGCCGCCGCCGATCCCCGCGCGTATTCCGTGGTCGCTCGGCAGTGGCACGCTCCTGCTCGGACTCAACTCCGCGATGATCGCGGTCGCCCTCGTGCCGATGGCGGAGTACTTCGGCGACGAGGGCTCGATCGCCTGGATCGTCAGCTGTCTGTATATCGCCGCCGCGGTCGGCTCGCCCACGGCCGGGAGGCTCGCCGACCTGTTCGGGGCGCGGCGCGTCTACCTGATCGGGCTCGCGATCATCCTCGTGGCCTCGGTCGCGGGCCCGTTCGTCACGACGCCCGAGTGGATGGTCGTCGACCGCGTGCTCCTGGGGCTCGGCGCGTCGGCGCAGTTCCCGGCGGCGATGGCAGTCATCCGCACCCACGCCCAGCGTCGCGGGCAGAACGCCACGCGCGCGATCGGGGTGGTCGCGCTCTGCGGTCAGACCACCGCGGCTCTGGGCCCCACCGTCGGCGGATTCATGGTGCTCCTCTCGGGCTGGCAGGGGATCTTCTGGATCAACCTGCCGGTGGTCGCCGTATCGGCGGCCCTCGTGCTGGCGTTCGTGCCGAAAGACGAGCGCCGCGCGCCCATGCCGGCGCGGGCGGTGATCGGGTCGCTCGACCCGCTCGGGATGTTGTTGCTGGTGGGCTCGCTTCTGCTGCTCATGCTCGGTCTGCTGTCGCTGGAGTCCGATGCCCCGCAGTGGGTGTTCTTCGGCGTGCTGGTGCCGGTCGTCGCCCTGTTCCTCTGGCGCGAGGTGCGCGCGCGCACCCCGTTCGTCGATGTGCGGTTGATGGTGCGGTACCCGCAGTTCGGTCTGACATGCGCGCGCGCCGTGGCGACTTTCGTGTCGTTCTACGGCATCTTCTACGGCCTTCCGCAGTGGCTCGAAGCAACGCGGGGTCTGGACCCCGGGACGACCGGCCTCCTCATGCTGCCGGTGTTCGGCGTCGGTGCGATCTCGACCGTGGTCGCCACGCGGATGGGGAGGCGACTGAACCCCCGGGTGCTCCTGATCATCGGAACGTCGGCGATGGTGGCCGCCGGGGTGCTGCTCGCCGTGACGGCCTCCCGCGACGTGCCGCTGTGGTGGCTCGCCGTGCTCTGCGCGCTGCTGGGATTGCCGAACGGGTTCAACAACCTGGGAAATCAGTTGCTCCTGCACCGCGCTGTCCCCTCCGACGCTGCCGGAGCGTCGAGCGGCATCTATCGCACCGCCCAGTACGTGGGGGCGGCGCTCGCCGCGGTCGTCGTCGCGCACCAGCTGGGAGACGACCAGCCACTGGGTGGCATCCGCGAGCTCGGGAGCACCATCGCGGCCATCGGCGGCGTTCTGCTCGTACTCTCCCTCGTCGCTGTGTTTCCCCGCCGAAAGAAAGAGAACAGCCCGTGACCTTCCCGCCCCCTCCCGCTCTGTTGACCCCGCTCGACCTCCGGCACCTGCGTCTGCGCAATCGCGTCGGCGTGTCGCCGATGTGCATGTACGCCGTGCCGGACGGGTCGGGTCGGGTCTCGGACTGGCACGTCGTGCACTACGGCCAATTCGCCATGGGCGGCGCGGGCCTGGTCATCACCGAGGCGACGGCTGTCACCCCCGAAGGGCGGGTCACGCCCCAAGATGCGGGGTTGTGGTCAGACGACCACATCGCACCGTGGCGGCGCGTCACCGATGCCGTCCACCGCGCCGGTGGGGCGATCGCCGTCCAGCTCGCCCATGCCGGGCGAAAAGGCGGCAAGTTCGCCGGGCTCCCGGGTGATGCTCCCTCCGACCGTGGGTCGGTTCCGTCGGAGCGGGGCGGGTGGACGACCGTCGGAGCGTCGGGAACGCCCTTCGGGCGGTACTCGCCGCCTCGGCGAGCCGACACGCACGACCTTCCCGAGATCGTCGCCGCCTTCGCCGATGCGGCGGCTCGCGCGGTCGCAGCGGGGTTCGACGCGGTCGAGTTGCACGCAGCTCACGGCTACCTCCTGCACGAGTTCCTCTCGCCGGTCACCAACGTGCGCGACGATGCGTGGGGGGACGATCGCGAGGCATTCCTCCTCAGGGCCGTCGAGGCTGTTCGCGAGGCGATACCCGTGACGATGCCGCTGATCGTGCGGATATCCGCCGACGACGTCGCCCCCGGCGGTCTGACGGCCGAGGAGTCTGCGGTGCTCGCCACCCGCCTCGTCTCGGCGGGCGTCGACCTGGTGGACTGCTCCTCGGGCGGGCTGGTCGACGGCGCCGAGTACGACCCGTACCCGGGCTACCAGGTGTCGGGTGCCGCCCGCGTGCGTGCGGCCGGGGTCATGACGGCTGCCGTGGGGTTGATCGACGACCCGCACCATGCCGAGTCCATCCTCCGCGAGGGAGCCGCTGATCTCGTGCTGCTCGGCCGCGCGATGCTGAGGGATCCGCACTGGGTCCGCCGCGCGGAGCATGCGCTGACGGGCTCCGCCACGATAGAGCCGCGTTACCACCGCGCCTACGTGTGATCGGCGGACGGATGCTGCTCCGCGAGGGGCGATTCAGCCTCCGAGCACCACGTTCAGCGGCGGCTCCCCGGCGGCGAGACGCTCGATCTGGCGTCTGACGAGACGCGCGATACGCGGTCGCATCGCGCTCGACGCTCCGCCCACGTGCGGCACGACGAGCGCCCCGGGAAGAGCCCACAGCGGGTGATCCTCCGGAAGCGGCTCGGGGTCGACGACGTCGAGGGCGGCGCGCAGCCGACCGGCTCGAACCTCTGCGACGAGGGCGTCGGTGTCGATGAGGGGTCCGCGGCCGACGTTGACCACGAGGGCGCCATCGGGGAGCGCCGCCAGCGCTGCCGCATCCATGACGTGGCGGGTCGCGTCGCCTCCCGGGAGCGATGCGATGAGGATCTCGGTCTCGGCGAGTACCGCGTGAAGATCGTCGATCGACCGCACCGCGACACCGTCCTCCTCGCGGGCGCGACTCGCGATCGCGGTCAGCTCGACCTCGAACCCTGCCAGGCGCGCGGCGATCGCCTTGCCGACGCCGCCGAACCCGAGAAGCGTGACGCGGCGATCGGCGAGGCCCTCCGAGAAGCGCGCCTTCCAGGAATGGGCGTCTTGGGCACGGACGAACTCCGGAACGCGCCGCTGCGCGGCCAGCGTCAACGCCAGCGCCAGCTCGGCCGTCGCCGTCTCGTGCACCGAGGCGGCATTGGCGAACGTCAGCCCGGCCGGCAGCACCTCGGCCATGCCGTCGTACCCGATCGACTGGCTCTGCACGAGCCCGATGTCGACGCCCCGCATCCGCTCCGCGATGGATTCCATGCTCATGTACGGCGGCACGACCATGTCGAACCGCTCGCGCGGCGCGGGCCCGTCCATCGGCCAGACGACGAGGTCGACACCCTCCGGAAGCGGCTGGATGTCAGCGGCGAGCCGCTCGGTGGGTACGGACACGACGATGTTCGGTGCGGGGGTCATCACTCCACGCTACGACGTGCGGCCGTCGACGTCGGGCATGGTGAAGTCGGCGAAGTCGAATCCCGGCGATACCAGGCAGCTCACCAGGGCATCGTGGTCGGCGGGGAGCGTGCGCTGCCAGACGTCGGGCGGCACCACGGCCTGCGGAGCATGCCCCTCGGCGGGATCGCCGACGACGGTGGTCACGCCCGGCTCCGGCCGTTCGCCGTCTCCGCCGAGCTGCAGGGCGACCGGGCCGACGCCGTTGGTGATCCAGACCTCGCTCGACGCGACCCGATGCCAGCCCGAGGCTTCTCCCGCGGGCAGAAGGAACACGATGAGGGTGGCGGCCGGGCGTTCGCCCCCTCCCGGCAGGGTCACCGCCCGGGGCGAGGTCCACGTGCGTCGGTACCAGCCGCCCTCCGGGTGCGGCTCGAGACCGAGGGTGACCGCGAGCGCCGGACGCACGAGACGTTCGATCAATCGACCGTCGAGGGTGCGGCGCTCGGCAAGCTCTTCCGGCACGGATGCGGCCGTGTCAGGCCGCGGTCGAGACCACGGCGGCGATGGCCGAGGCGAAGAACCCGACGCCGTCGACGCCCGAGCGCATCGCGTCGGGGGTGGACGGACCGAAGCCGGGCTCGACGGCGTGCTCGGGGTGCGGCATGAGCCCCACCACGTTGCCGCGTTCGTTGGTGAGACCGGCGATGTCGTCGAGCGACCCGTTGGGGTTCACACCGAGGTAGCGGAACGCGACGAGACCCTCGCCCTCGACCTGCGCCAGCGTCTCGGCATCGGCGATGTAGCCGCCGTCGGCGTTCTTCAGCGGAATGACGATCTCTTCGCCCTTGGCGAACTCGTTCGTCCAGGCGGTCGACGCGTTCTCGACGCGGAGGCGCTGGTCGCGACGGATGAACTGCTGCGACGCGTTGCGGATCAGACCGCCGGGCAGCAGGTGCGCCTCCACGAGCATCTGGAATCCGTTGCAGATTCCGAGCACGGGCATGCCACGACCGGCAGCATCCTTCACCTCGCTCATGATGGGCGCGAGGGCCGCGATCGCTCCCGCGCGCAGGTAGTCGCCGTAGCTGAAGCCCCCGGGGAGCACGAGCGCGTCGACGCCCTGCAGGTCGTGGTCGCCATGCCAGAGTGCGACGGGCTCGGCGCCCGCGATGCGGATGGCGCGCTGCGCGTCGCGGTCGTCGAGCGAACCGGGAAAGGTGATGACGCCGATGCGGACCGTCATTCGATGACCTCGATGCCCACGACGTCTTCGATGACGGAGTTCGAGAGGATCTCGTCGGCGATCTCGCGAGCCGCCGCGATCGTGGCCTCGTCGACGGGTCCGTCGACCGTGAGCTCGAACCGTTTGCCGATCCGCACGCTGGAGAAGCGCGTCTCTCCCTGACGGGTCAGGGCGCCGGCGACGGCTTTTCCCTGCGGGTCGAGCAGCTCGGCCTTGGGCATGACGTCGACGACGATGGTGGGCATTTCGGCTCCGAATGTCGCGGGAAGGGGGCAGGCCTATCCTACGGGCCGGGGAAGGCCTCGCTCAGATCGGTGGGAGCGCTCCCTTGACGTCGTGGGAGCGGTCCCATATGGTGATCCCGAGCAATGAGAGCGCTCCCACGAACGCTTGCTCGCACCTGTTCCGATCATCGAAGACCCGAACAATCACAAAGGAGTGACCCGTGAGATCACACGCACTGCGCCGCACAGCCATCGTCACCGCGGCCCTGACCACCTCCGCCCTCGTCCTCGCCGGCTGCGCCGGCGGCGGCGGTGGCGACCAAGCCGGCGGAACGGACGGCGACGTCACGTTGACCGTGACGACCTTCGGCACCTTCGGTTACGAAGACCTCTACGCCGAGTACGAAGAGGCCAACCCCGGCGTGACCATCGAGGCGAACAACATCGACACCGGCGGCAACGCCCGCACCGATGCGTTCACCAAGATCGCGGCAGGCTCCGGACTCTCCGACATCGTCGCTTTGGAGGAGGGCTGGCTCGGCGCCATCATGGAGGTCTCCGACCAGTTCGCCGATCTGCGCGACTACGGCATCGAAGACCGTAAAGACGACTGGGTCGAGTGGAAGTACGCCCAGGGCACCGACCCCGAGGGGCGCGTCATCGGATACGGCACCGACATCGGACCCGAAGGCCTCTGCTACAACAAGCCCGCATTCGAAGCGGCCGGCCTGCCCACCGACCGCGCCGAGGTCGCGAAGCTGTTCGAAGGCGACTGGGAGGAATTCTTCGACGTCGGCCGGCAGTACCACGAGGCGACCGGCAAGGCCTTCTATGACCACTCCGGATTCGTCTGGAACGCGATGGTGAACCAGCTCGAGGAGGGCTACTACACCAGCGAGAGCGAGCTGAACGTCGAGGGCAACGCCGAACTCAAGGAGCGCTTCGAGCTGCTGGGCGCGGCGACCGAAGACGGCCTCTCCGCCGCGCAGACCGCGTGGGACTGGAACAAGGGCAAGTCCTTCCTCGACGGCACGTTCGCGACGTTCGTCTGCCCCGGCTGGATGCTGGGAACCATGCAGGGCTCCATCGAGGGCGCCGGCGGCGGCCCCGACAACGGATGGGACTTCGCCGACGCGTTCCCCGGAGGACCGGCCAACTGGGGTGGCGCCTTCCTCGCCGTCTCGGAGAGCTCCGAGCACAAGGAAGCCGCGGCCAAGCTGGCCGACTGGCTGACGCAGCCCGAGCAGCAGGTGAAGCAGTCCGCCGCGGCGAACAACTTCCCCAGCACCGTCGAGGCGCAGGAGACCCTGGCCGCGGAGGCGACGCCGAACGAGTTCTTCAGTGACGCACCCACCGGCGCGATCCTCGCGGAGCGCGCGAAGGGTGTCGTCGCCCAGTTCAAGGGACCGGATGACTCGGTGATCCAGGAGAACGTCTTCGGCCCGGCGCTGAAGTCGCTCGATCTCGGCGAGATCGACACGCAGGGTTCCTGGGACAAGGCGCTCGGCCTCCTGAACGAACTGGTCGGCTGATCGGACGCGATGGCCGGGGTCTGCCAACCCGCAGACCCCGGCCGTCGCCCGGCGAGAGGACTCTCCCCATGACCGCAACTCTTCCCCCCGCGACGAAGTCGCCGCCCGAGCGCGCGGCGAAGCGCACCGTGCCGACGGCACGCCCGGCGTGGCGCATGCGCCTCTCCCGAGCCGACTACAAGGGCTCGCCCTACGCCTACGTCGCGCCGTTCTTCCTGCTGTTCGGCCTCGTCGGCCTCTTCCCGCTCGCGTACACCCTCGTCGTCTCGCTCTTCGAGTGGGATCTGCTGAAGGGTCAGGGAGAGTTCGTCGGTCTCGGCAACTTCATCGAGATCCTCGGCGACGGCATGTTCTGGAACTCGGTGTCGAACACGGTCAGCATCTTCCTGCTGTCGGCGATACCGCAGCTGGCCATCGCCCTGATCGTGGCCTACCTGCTCGACCGGGGGCTGCGCGCCCCCACGTTCTGGCGCATGAGCGTTCTCATCCCGTTCGTCGTCACCCCCGTAGCGACCGCCCTGATCTTCTCGAACATCTTCAGCGACGCCGACGGGCTCGCGAACAACCTGCTGAACCTCTTCGGTATCGCCGATCAGGCCTGGAAGCAGGACCGGGCGCTCAGCCACCTCGCCATCGCCACGATGGTCAACTTCCGCTGGACGGGCTACAACGCGCTCATCCTGCTCGCGGCGATGCGAGCGGTGCCCCGCGATCTCTACGAGTCGGCCGCTATCGACGGCGCGGGCCCGGTGAGACGGTTCTTCTCGATCACGATCCCGACCATCCGCCCCACCCTCATCTTCGTCATCATCACCTCGACGATCGGCGGCCTCCAGATCTTCGCCGAGCCGCGCCTGTTCGACGTCTCGACCGCGGGCGGCATCGGAGGAAGCGACCGACAGTTCCAGACCACCGTGCTCTTCCTCTGGGAGCTCGCCTTCTTCCGTCGCGACCTCGGGGAGGCGTCGGCCGTCGCCTGGCTGCTGTTCCTCCTCATCATCGGATTCGGCCTGGTGAACTTCCTCATCGCCCGCCGCATCTCGACATCCGGCTCGCGGCGCGACGCTCGCGTGCGCCGCCTGGGTGCCCGAACCCGCACCCCTGGAGGTGGCGCATGAGCATCAGCATCCCCGAACCCCTTCCTGCCCTGCAGGTCGAGACCGTCGAACCCGACCCGCCGCGCTCCCCGCGCCACCGTAGGCCGCGCGAGACCGGATCGGCCGGAATCGGCTCGCGTCCCGGCTTCCTCACCTACGGGCTGCTCGCCGCGTTCGTCATCGGCAGCGTCTATCCGCTGTGGTGGTCCTTCGTCATCGCCAGCGGGACGAACGCCAGCCGCAGCGAGACGGTGCCGCTCATCCCCGGCGGCAACTTCCTCGTCAACGCGGCGAAGGTGCTCGACGCGATCCCGTTCTGGCTCGCACTGGGCAACTCGGTGCTGATCTCCGCGATCATCACCGTCTCGGTCGTCTCGTTCGCCACCCTCGCCGGCTACGCGTTCGCCAAGCTGCGGTTCCGCGGACGCAACGGGCTCATGTTCTTCGTCATCGCGACGATGGCGATCCCCACCCAGCTCGGCATCATCCCGCTCTTCATGGTCATGCGCGAGCTCGGCTGGACCGGCACGATCGGCGCGGTCATCGTGCCCACCCTCGTGACCGCATTCGGGGTGTTCTTCATGAGGCAGTACCTCGTCGATGTGATCCCCGACGAGCTGATCGAGGCGGCCCGTATGGACGGGGCGAGCCAGTTCCGCACCTTCTTGACGGTCGGCGTCCCGGCGGCCCGCCCGGCGATGGCGATCCTGGGATTGTTCACCTTCATGACGGCCTGGACCGACTACCTCTGGCCGCTGATCGTGCTGAGTCCGCAGAACCCCACCCTGCAGACCGCACTCAGTCAGCTCCAGTCGGGCTACTACATCGACTACTCCGTCGTGCTCGCCGGCGCGGTGCTGGCAACCCTCCCCCTGCTCGTGCTGTTCGTGATCGCGGGCAAGCAATTGATCAGTGGGATCATGGCGGGGGCGGTAAAAGGATGACCGTCTCCGTATCTCCGCCCCGATCGATGGGAACCCGCTCCATGACGCTGACCGATGCGACCACCGCGACCACGCTGCGGCCTTTCCCGGCCGATTTTCTCTTCGGCGCGGCGACGGCGGCCTACCAGATCGAAGGGGCGGCGTCGGAAGACGGTCGCCGCGATTCGATCTGGGACGCATTCTCCCGTCAGCCCGGCGCGGTCATCAACGCAGACAACGGCGACGTCGCCTGCGACCACTATCACCGTTACCGCGACGACGTCGCGATGATGAAGGGACTCGGGCTCCAGACCTATCGGTTCTCGACGTCGTGGTCGCGCGTGCGCCCCGACGGCGGCGCGCTCAACGCGAAGGGCGTCGACTTCTACGAGCGCCTCGTCGACGAGCTGCTCGACGCCGACATCCTGCCGTGGCTGACCCTGTACCACTGGGACCTGCCGCAGGCGCTGCAGGAGCGGGGCGGCTGGACGAACCGCGACACCGCCGAGAAGTTCACCGAGTACGCCCTCGACATGCACGACGCCCTCGGCGACCGGGTCGGCGTCTGGACGACGCTCAACGAACCGTGGTGCTCGTCGTTCCTCAGCTATACGGCGGGCATCCACGCTCCCGGACACTTCTCACCGGGTGAGGGGATGCTGGCGGCCCACCACCTGCTCCTCGGTCACGGTCAGACGGTGCGAGAGCTGCGGGCGCGCGACTCGTCGCTGAATCTCGGGCTCACGCTCAACCTGACGGTCGCCGACCCGGTCGATGCGACCGTGCCCGCCGACGTCGACGCCGCCCGACGCATCGACGGACAGTTCAACCGCTGGTTCCTCGACCCCGTCTTCCGGGGGGAGTACCCCGCCGACATCGTCGAGGACTTCCGCCGCGTCGACGCCGATGCCGTCGCGGCCCTCGAAGCAGCGATCCGCCCGGGCGATCTCGAGGTCATCTCGACCCCCATCGAGACGCTCGGGGTGAACTACTACCACGGCGAGTTCGTCGGGGGTACGCCGCCGACCGAAGAACCCGGTGGCGGAGACGCACCGACCGACCGGGTCACGCGTTCGCCGTTCCCCTCCGTCGACGGCATCTTCTGGCACGACCGCGGCCTCCCGCGCACGCCGATGAACTGGGAGGTGCAGCCGGAGGGACTCACGCGCCTCCTCCGCCGCGTCAACGACGAGTACGCCGCGGCGCCGGGGGTGTCGTTGTTCGTCACCGAGAACGGCGCGGCCTACGACGACGTGGCCGTCGTCGAGGAGGGCGAGACCCGCGTGCACGACGCCGATCGTGCCGAGTTCGTCAGCCTGCACCTGGGGGCTGTCCTCGACGCGATCGAGGAGGGCGTCGACGTGCGGGGCTACTTCTACTGGTCGCTGATGGACAACTTCGAGTGGGCCTGGGGATACGAGAAGCGGTTCGGCATCGTGCACGTCGATTACGAGACCCAGGAGCGCTCCGTGAAGGATTCGGCGCTCCAGTACAGTCGCATCATCGCCGCGCGTGCGCTCGAGAGTCTTCCCGCCTCTTCGTAGCACTCTCCGCCGGACGGAGAGGACCCCCATCGTGCTCAGTGCGTCGACCATCGAACAGGTAGCGGCGCGCGCCGGAGTATCGCGGTCGACCGTGTCACGCGTCGTGAACGGCTCGCCCTCGGTCTCCGACGTCGCCCGGGCCTCGGTGCGCCGCGCTATCGACGACCTGAACTACGTGCCGAATCGGGCCGCTCGTTCGCTCGCGAGCCGTCAGAGTCAGGCGATCGCCCTCGTCGTTCCCGAAGACACCGCACGGTTCTTCGGCGATCCGTTCTTCGCCTCGGTCGTCTCGGGCATCCAGACGCGGCTGGCGAGCACCGACTACATCCTGCTGGTCACTCTCGCGAACGGCGACCCCGGCGACAAGACCACGGGATACCTGCAGAGCGGCAGCGTCGACGGCGCGATCGTCGTCTCCCACCACGACAACGACACCTTCATCGACCGCATCGCCGGGGCGATCCCGGTCGTCTACGGCGGGCGTCGCGTGCGCGTCCGCGAGGCGGATCACGTGGTCGACAGCGACAACGTCGGCGGGGGGCGCACGGCGACCGAGTACCTGCTCGAGCGCGGTCGTCGCCGAATCGGCACGATCGCCGGGCCACCGTCGATGCGGTCGTCGCTCGACCGACTCGACGGCTTCCGGGCCGTCCTCGACGAGGCCGGCCTGCAGCCGGCCGCCGTCGAGAACGGCGACTTCTCGGAAGAGGGGGGAGCCGACGCGATGCGGCGCATCCTGTCGAGCGGCGCCGAGATCGATGCATTGTTCGTGGCGAGCGACCTGATGGCACGCGGGGCAATGCGGGTGCTGCGCGACGCCGGGCTGGGTGTCCCCTCCGACGTCGCCATCGTCGGGTTCGACGATTCGCCGATCGCCACGTCGACCTCGCCCGCGTTGACGACCGTCCGTCAGCCGTCGTCGGGGCAGGGGGAGCGGCTCGCCGACATCTTGCTCGAACTGCTCAACGGGGGCACGCCGCCGAACTCGACGGTCATGCCGACCGAACTCGTGGTGCGGGGCTCCGCCTGACGTCCGAAGCCGTTCGGCGGGTGGCTGTTCGGTACAGGGTGCGGGCGGTCAGAACCAGGTCGTGAGCACCGGCGGATGCGCGGCTCGCAGCAGGCGGTCGGCGGTTGCGGCGTCGCCCGCGGCACGCTCGCGCAGCCGACCGGCGGCGACCAGGGTGGCCGCGGAGACGCCGCCGAACAGCAGCGGCGCGAGCAGGTCGACGGGGACCTCGAGGAGCGCTCCGTCGGGGGCCTCGGTCTTCGACACGACGGCCCGCCCCTCAGCATCCGTCTCGACGGTGAACACGCCGTCGGCGAAGCCGAGCGGGTCGTCCACACGCAGCGTCAGGCGGCCCGCGCCGCCGTAGGTGCGCGCGCCGAGAACAGCCGGTGCGTCGAGGACGCGGGCCCACAGGTGCTCGCGCAGCTCGGTCGTGCGGATCATGCGGGGGTTCTGCACGAGCCAACGCAGGGGTTCGTCGACCGAGCGGAGCGAAGCGCGGAGCGTGCCGACGAGATCGAGCTCGAAGAGATAGCGCCACAGGGCGCGGTAAGCGTCGTCGGTCGTCGTGGCCAGGTAGTCGACCTCGACGACCTGCGCCGACCAATCGTGGGGGTCTTCGGTGACGTGGTAGATCGCGAGGCCTCGGGGGGTGCCCGCCTCGTCGTCGTAGCGGACGAAACGGCGTTTGCGCTGCTCCGCCGGGTCGGACGGTGCGCCGAAGAGTCGGTCGAAGCGGTGCCCGACGAGTCCCACGTCGCCCGGGGTCGCCCGCCGCGCCTCGTCGAACAGCGTGCGCCCGGTGGCCATGGCGGTGTCCCGGCCGACGAGCTGCACCCGGCCGGGGGTGTCGGCGCCGACCCAGCCCGCGCGGCGCACGTCGGCCTCGAACTTGCTCGACCAGGTCACCGGCCCGAACCCGTAGCGGCCGTAGATCGTCGCTTCCGAAACGGTCAGGATCGCGACCGGAATGCCGGCATCGGCGGCGGTGCGCAGTTCTCCCTCGAGCATCGCCGTGGCGATTCCGCGGCGGCGGTGGGTGGGCGCGACGGTCACGGCACTGATCGCCCAGGCGTCGACCTCCGCGCCGGGCAGGGTCACCGGGGCAGGCCACGCCGCGATGGTCGCGATGGGGGTTTCGGGATCGGCGAGCGCGTCGTCGAAGACGCCGATCGTGCGCTGCAGCGCGAAGTCGCCGCGCAGCTCGGCCAGGAACTCGTCGGTCGGAGCGCCGTCGTGGAAGCCCCGCGCGTCGGCCTCGACCCAGGCCCGCACCGCGGCGTCGTCGGCCGCGTCGACGGCGGCCATGCGCAGTCCTCGGGCGGCGAGAGCCGTCGTCGAAGCGGGGTCGGCGGGCAGGTGGGAGGTGTCGGCGGGCATCCTCCCAGGGTAGCCGGGGCCCGCCGCGCCTCATCCAGCGCGCCCGCCGCCGCCCTCGCCGCCGCGCTCACCACCGCGCGTTCGGAGGAGATATCGCGTTCGGAGGGCCGGACCGATCCCGGCCGTCCTCCGAAGCTGAATTCTCCTCCGCAGCTGCGACGTTCCGCGCGGCGGGGAGGGGCGGATGCGGCGTGGCCCGGGTCTAGAGCGGATCGCCGCCGAGGGGACCGACGGCGGGGATCGGGCCGCCGTCGTCGGCACCGGTCTTGCGCAGGCGCGCGACGAGGTTGCCGAGGTGGTAGATGACGAGAGCGGCGACCGAGCCCAGCACGATCGCGCCGAGCTGGAAGTCGCCCCACTCCATCGTGAAGCCGGCGACGGCGAGCACGAGGGCGACGGCGCCGGTGTACTGGTTGACCGGACGCGAGAAGTCCACGCGGTTGTCGACCCAGATCTTGATGCCGATGATGCCGATGAGTCCGTACAGCGCGGTGGTGACCCCGCCGAGGACGCCCGGGGGAATGGTGTTGAAGACTGCACCGATCTTGGGCGAGAGGCTCAGGACGATGGCGGCCGCGCCCGCGATCCAGTAGACCGCCGTCGAGTAGACGCGGGTGGCGGCCATGACCCCGATGTTCTCGCCGTAGGTCGTCGTGCCCGAACCGCCGAAGAGGCCGGCGAGGGTGGTGGCGGCACCGTCGGCGATGAGGGCGCGTCCGGTCGAGCGGTTGATCGACGCATCCGTCATCGTGGCCACGCCGCGGACGTGCCCGACGTTCTCGGCGACGAGGACGAGCACCACGGGGAGGAACATCGCGATCACCGACCACGTCTCGGGCGACGTGACGTCGGCGAGCTGGAACTCGGGAAGACCGATCCACGCGGCATCGGCGACGGGGCCGAAGTCGATCTCCCGCTGGATGAGGGCGGCGATGTAGCCGACGATGACGCCGAGGAAGATCGAGATGCGCCCGAGGAATCCGCGGAAGAGCACGCTGAACAGGATGACGGCCGCGAGGGTGATCGTGCCGGTCAGGGGAGCCAGGCGGAACGACGACCACGCGACCGGCGCGAGGTTGAACCCGATCAGCGCGACGATCGCCCCGGCGACCACGGGCGGCATGAGCTTGTCGACCCAGGTCAGGCCGGCGAACTGCACGATGACGCCGACCGCCGCGAGCAGCAGACCGACGGCGACGATGCCGGCGAGAGCCGACCCCATCCCGGCCGTCGCGGTCGCCGCGGTGATCGGGGCGATGAACGCGAACGACGAGCCGAGGTAGCTGGGCAGCTTGTTGCGGGTGACGACGAGGAACAGCAGGGTGCCCACGCCCGAGAAGAAGAGAGTGGTCGAGACGGGGAAACCCGTCAGCACCGGCACCAGGAACGTCGCGCCGAACATCGCGATGACGTGCTGCAGGCCGATCGCGACGGTCGCCCCCCAGTTCAGTCGCTCGTCGGGGCCGACGACGGCCCCGGGTGCGACGGTGCGGCCGTTTCCGTGCAGCTTCCAGATCGCCATGATGTTCCTCCCGGAGGTTCGCTTCCGTCACCCTACCGACGCGCGCGTTTCGGGCGGATTGCGTGGACACCCGCCGATCAGCCCGCGGTGAGCCGTTCGAGAAGCTCGGCGTAGCGGGCGCGGGTGCGCTCGACGATGTCGGCGGGGAGCTCGGGCGGCTCGCCCTCGCGGGGCACCCACTGCGCGGCCAGCCAGTCTCGGACAATCTGCTTGTCGAAGCTGGCCATGCGCTCGTCGGGTGTCGTGCCCGTGTGCCAGGCCGCCGCATCCCAGTACCGCGACGAGTCGCTGGTGAGCACCTCGTCGGCGAGGGTCAAGACTCCGCCGTCGTCGCGGCCGAACTCGAACTTCGTGTCGGCCAGGATCAGGCCGTGCTCCTCGGCGGTGTCGGCGGCCCGTCGGTAGATCTCGAGCGAGGTGTCGCGGAGTTCTGCCGCCGTGTCGGCGCCCACGAGCTCGACGGTGCGCTCGAACGAGATGTTCTCGTCGTGCTCGCCGAGCGGGGCCTTGAAGGCGGGGGTGAAGATCGGCTCGGGCAGCCGGTCGCCGTTCGCCAGGCCCGCGGGCAGGGCGATCCCGCAGACGGTGCCGGACGCCTGGTATTCGAGCCAGCCCGACCCGGTGAGGTAGCCGCGCACGACGCACTCGATGGGTTCCATCTCGAGCGAGCGCACGAGCATCGACCGGGCGACCACCTCGCGGGGGATGAGTTCTCGGGCTTCATCGCCGACGAGCTCGTGGTCGGCGACGAGGTGGTTCGCGATGCGGCGACCGCCGTCTCCGCCGTCGAGGCGGTCGAACCACCAGAGGCTGAGCGCCGTCAGCAGTTCGCCTTTGCCGGGGATGCCGGGCGAGAGCACGTGATCGAACGCGCTCACCCGGTCGCTGGCGACCACCAGCATGCGCCCGGCGGCGTCGCCGCCGTCGGGGACGTAGAGGTCGCGCACTTTGCCGGAATAGACATGGCGCCAGCCGGGCAGTTCGGTCGTCGTAGGCATCCGCCCATTATCGCGGGGCGCCGCGCTTGCCCGACCTCGACTTCGCGCGTATAGTCCATGTGGACTAGTCGAACCGGAGTAATGATGGATGCTGCCAAGCTCACCCCCCTCGGGGTGATGGTGCTCGCGCTGCTGCGCGAAGGCGACATGCACCCCTACGAGATGATGCGACTCCTGCGACATCGGCGCGACGACCGGCTCGTCCGCATCCAGAACGGCACGTTCTATCACACGATCGCGCGTCTCGAGCGTGACGGGTTGCTCGCCGAGGTGGGGGTCGACCGCGACGGGAACCGGCCGGAGCGGACGACCTATCGACTGGCCGACCCGGGCGGCGACCTCGTCGCCGAATGGGTGCGGCGCGAGCTTCCGCGGATCGATCGCCCGCTCGAATTCCGCATCGCGCTCGCCGAGGCCCACAACCTCGACCGAGTGGAGGTGGGAGAACTCCTCGCCACCCGCCGCGGGCTTCTCGCCGACCATCTCGACGAACTCAGAGACGACCTCGCGGGGGCGGCCACCCGCAGCGTCCCCGGCCAATTCCTCGTCGAGGTGCAGCGCGAAAGCGCTCTCCTGGCCGCCGATCTCATCTGGCTCGACGCGCTCCTGGCGGCCTTGGCCGACGGGTCGCTGCCGTGGGGCATCGACGAGGTCGCCCCCGATCCCTACCTTCGACTCCTCAGAGAGAACCGAGAACAATGACCGACCGCTCCCCGGCTGCCCCTGTCGCCGCCCCCGCCCGAAGCCCGTGGCCCGCGCTGTTCGCGCTCGTCATCGGCTTCTTCATGATCCTGGTAGACACGACGATCGTCTCGGTCGCGAACCCCGCGATCAAGGCGGCGCTCGACCCTGCGACCAACAACCTCGACAACGTCGTGTGGGTCACCAGCGCCTATCTCCTGGCCTACGCCGTGCCGCTGCTCATCACGGGCCGCCTCGGCGACCGCTTCGGGCCGAAGAACATCTACCTCATCGGTCTGGCCGTCTTCACCCTCGCCTCCCTCGTCTGCGGACTCTCGGGGTCGCTCGAGATGCTGGTCGTCGCCCGGGCCGTCCAAGGCCTCGGTGCCGCGATGATGACGCCGCAGACCATGGCCGTGATCACCCGCACCTTCCCGGCCGAGCGGCGGGGAGCCGCCATGGGCCTGTGGGGTGCCACGGCCGGCGTCGCGACCCTCGTCGGCCCCCTCGCCGGAGGTCTCCTCGTCGACGGCCTCGGTTGGGAGTGGATCTTCTTCATCAACATCCCCGTCGGCGTGATCGCCTTCGTCGCCGCCTGGCGGCTCGTGCCGCAGCTGCAGACCAGCCCGCACCGCTTCGACATCCCGGGCGTCGTCCTCAGCGCGATCGCCCTCTTCCTCATCGTCTTCGGCCTGCAGGAGGGCGAGCACTTCGACTGGGCGCCATGGGTCTGGGTCATGATCGCCGGCGGTCTCGCCGTGCTCGCCGTGTTCATCTGGACCCAGGCGCGCACCACGCGCGAACCGCTCGTGCCCCTCGACCTGTTCAGAGAGCGCAACTTCTCGGTCGCGAACCTCGCGATCACGACGGTCGGTTTCACCGTGACGAGCATGACGTTGCCGCTGTTCTTCTTCATCCAGCTCGCCCGCGGACTCACGCCCACGCAGTCGGCGCTCCTCCTCATCCCCATGGCCGTGCTCTCGGGGGTGCTCGCGCCGTTCGCCGGCAAGCTGCTCGACCGCACCGATCCGCGGTTCCTGCTCGTTCCCGGGCTGCTCCTCGTCGGAGGGTCGCTCGTCTGGTACTCGTCGCTGATGAACCTCGACACCCCGATCTGGATGTTCCTCCTGCCCTCGGCGATGATGGGCATCGGCAACGCGGGCATGTGGGGTCCGTTGGCGACCACGGCCACGCGCATGCTGCCGCCTCATCAGGCGGGCGCCGGTGCCGGCATCTACAACACGACGCGAACGGTCGGTTCGGTGCTCGGCTCGGCCGCTATCGCCGCTTTCATGCAGTCGCGGCTCGAGGCCAACCTGCCCGGTGCGGGCGATGCGACGAGCGGGTTCGCCGGCGGAGCACTGCCGCCCGAGGTCGCAGCGGGCTTCGCCGAGGCGATGTCGCAGACCATCCTGTTGCCCGCGGGTGTCATCGTCATCGGCATCATCGCCGTACTGTTCCTCCGCCGCCCGACGGTGATCCCCGCCCGCGACCGTCACCGCGCGCCTGCCGCCGCCGTCGCCACCGAGAACTGAGGGATTCTCGGATGCTGAGGATCCCCGCGTCTGCGTGAGTCCTCAGCATCCGGGATCCCCTCAGCCCGCCGCGGGTGCGCGAGATCGAGTCGCTCAGTCGCCCTCGGCGATCGCGAGGAAGTCGTCGGCGGCGGCGAGGTCGCGGCGAAGCTTCTCCCGGCGTGATCGCGCCGCCTCGGCGAAGTGCGCACGCCGCGCGGGGGTGAGGGCGTCGAGCGGACGCTGCGGCGAAGCGTCGCGCGAGGCGACCAATTCCGCGATCTCGTCGAGGCTGAAGCCCAGCGGCTTCATCAGCATCACGAAGCGGACCTTCGCCTCGTCGGCCTCGGAGTAGAGCCGGAAGTTGCCCTCGCTGCGTCCCGACGGAGCGACGAGCCCGATCTCGTCCCAGTGGCGGAGGGAGCGCAGTGACAGTCCCGTGCGTTCGGCGAGCTCGCCGATGTGCATCGTCCTATCTGCCACGATTCCTCCATCAACCCTTACGTAAGGGTAGAGTTGCATTCGGCGGGTTTCCGCCGCATCCCATTCTCTCCGTGTCGACGACGGCTGCGCGCAACGGGGCGCGCACGGCCGGTCCGCCCGATCCCCCACTAGGAAGCCCCGATGACCTCTGTCGCCCCCCACCCGTCCGAGAGTGCCTCGCGTTACCGCATCGAGCCGAGCGTGCTGCAAGCACTTCGGAGCCCCCGGCTCCTCACCCGTGAGGTTCTCGCCGGTCTGGTTGTCGCCATCGCGCTCATTCCCGAAGCCATCGCGTTCTCGATCATCGCGGGGGTCGATCCGCGGGTGGGGCTGTTCTCGTCATTCGTGATGGCGGTCTCCATCGCGTTCCTCGGCGGGCGCCCGGCGATGATCACCGCCGCGACCGGTGCCGTCGCGCTGGTGATCGCACCGGTGGTCCGAGAGCACGGCATGGACTATTTCATCGCCACGGTGCTGCTCGGTGGAGCGATTCAGATCGTGCTGGCGGTGCTGGGGGTGGCGAAGCTCATGCGATTCATTCCCCGCAGCGTCATGGTCGGGTTCGTCAACGCGCTCGCCATCCTGATCTTCGTCTCTCAGGTTCCGCAGCTGCTCGGCGTGCCCTGGATGGTCTACCCGCTGGTGGTCGTCGGCCTCCTCATCATGTTCCTGCTTCCGCGGCTGACCCGGGTCGTCCCGGCCCCGCTGGTCGCGATCCTTCTCTTGACCGGCGCGGTCGTCGTGTTCTCGATCAGCGTGCCCACGGTGGGGGATCAGGGTCAGCTGCCGCAGAGCCTCCCCGAGCTGTTCTTCCCGCAGGTTCCGCTCACCCTCGACACGCTGCGGATCATCGCGCCCTACGCGTTGGCCATGGCGGTGGTGGGCCTGCTCGAATCGCTCATGACGGCCAAGCTCGTCGACGAGATCACCGACACCCACTCGCGCAAGACGCGCGAGGCGTGGGCCCAGGGCGTGGCGAACATGCTCTCGGGCGCCTTCGGAGGAATGGGCGGCTGCGCGATGATCGGTCAGACGATGATCAACGTGAAGGCCTCCGGCGCGCGCACCCGTATCTCGACGTTCCTCGCCGGGGTCTTCCTCCTGATCCTCGTTCTGGCCTTGGGCGACGTCGTCGCGATCATCCCGATGGCGGCGCTCGTCGCGGTGATGATCGTCGTCTCGATAGCGACTTTCGACTGGCACAGCATCCGCCCGGCCACTCTCCGTCGCCTCCCGAAGAGCGAAACGGCGGTCATGGTGCTCACGGTCGTCTTCACCGTCTGGACTCACAACCTCGCGATCGGCGTGATCGTCGGCGTCGTGGCCGCGATGGTCCTCTTCGCTCGGCGCATCGCCCGTTTCGCCACGGTCACCCGAACGCTCGAAGGGGCGGATGCTGCGACCGCGGTCGCGCGCTACCGGGTCGACGGCGAGCTGTTCTTCGCCTCGAGCAACGACCTCACGACGCAGTTCGACTACGCCGACGACCCCGCTCGCGTCGTCATCGATCTCTCGGGATCGCATATCTGGGACGCCTCGAGCGTCGCGGCCCTCGACGCGATCACGACCAAGTACGCCCGCCGCGGCAAGACGGTCGAACTCACCGGGCTCAACGCGTCGAGCACTGCCATGCACGATCGCCTGGCCGGGAGGCTCGGCGGCGAGGGGTGAGCCGTCGCGCGCTCGCCTGCGTCAGTCTTCGACGACGCGGGCGGCGATGTCGGTGCGGTACTGCCCGCCCTCGAGGTCGATGAGCTCGATCGCCTCGTAGGCGATGCCGCGGGCCTCTGCGAACGTCGAGCCGAGGGCGACGACGCTGAGCACGCGTCCGCCCGTGGCGATGAGGCCGTCGTCGGTGCGCGCGGTCGCCCCATGGGCGAGGTGGACACCGTCGACGTCGGCGGCGGCGTCCGTTCCATGCAGCGCACGGCCGGTGACCGGCGCGTCAGGGTAGCCCTGGCTCGCGAGCACCACGGTCACGGCCACGGCCTCGGCGAAGGCCGGCTTCGAGTGGCTCTCGAGGGTTCCGGATGCCGTCGCCAGCAGCAGCTGCGAGAGGGGATCGATCAGGCGGGGCAGCACGACCTGCGTCTCGGGGTCGCCGAAGCGGGCGTTGAACTCGATCACGCGCACCCCCGCGTCGGTGAGGATCAGGCCCGCGTAGAGCAGTCCGATGAAGGGCGTGCCCTCGGCGTCGAGCTGCCGGATGACGGGCTCGGCCACCTCGCGGGTGACGAGGTCGACGAATTCGTCTTCGCCGCCGAAGCGCTCCGACAACCAGGGCAGGGGGGAGTAGGCGCCCATGCCGCCCGTGTTCGGGCCGAGGTCGCCGTCGCCGAGACGCTTGTAGTCCTGCGCCGGGCTCAGCGCGCGCACGGTGTCGCCGTCGGAGAGGAAGAACAGCGAGACCTCGGGGCCGTCGAGGAACTCCTCGACGAGCACCGGGCCGCTCGGGAGGAACGCTTCGGCGTGCCCGATCGCGGCGGCGCGGTCATCGGTCACGACGACGCCCTTACCGGCGGCGAGTCCGTCGGCCTTCACCACGTAGGGCGCTCCGAGCTCGTCGAGAGCCGCGGCGACGGCGGCGGAGTCGCGCGCGCGGATGGCGCGCCCGGTCGGAACGCCCGCCGCATCCATCACACGCTTCGCGAACGCTTTCGAGCCCTCGAGCTGCGCGGCCGCCCTGCCCGGGCCGAACACCGGGATGCCGCGGGTGCGCAGGGCGTCGCCGACGCCGGCGATCAGCGGTGCCTCGGGGCCGATCACCACGAGATCGATCGCCTCGTCGTGGGCGAAGGCGGTGACCGCCTCGGGGTCGGTCGGGTCGAGGTCGACCAGGTGCGCGTCGGCGGCGATGCCCGCGTTTCCGGGTGCGGCGAAGATCGCGTGGGGCTCGTCTTCGGAGCGCAGCGCGACGATGATGGCGTGCTCGCGAGCACCGGAGCCGAGGACGAGGATTCTCACCCGGTCAGCCTACAGAGCCCCTCTGTCGACACCCCGAGCTGCACGAATTCAGGCTGCCCGACCGGGCGCAAACGCACGATCCGCGCCGTTTCGGGGCCGAAGCCCACCGCCCGAAGCATTCAGCCTGAGTAAGTGCGGGGCGGGGGCGGGCACGGGCACAGCGTGGAGGCATAGCGTGGAGGCATGGCGCGAAGGATCGAGACCGGCGACGGACGGGCGGCTCTGGGTGCGGTCGCCGCGGCCGATGCCGCGGGTCGGCCACCGGCCCGCACCGACCTGGCCATGGCGGTGCGTTACCTGCTGCAGTTGCTCGTCGAGAAGGCCCCGGGCAACTCCGTCGAAGTGCGCGTGCCGCCCTTCGGGGCGGTGCAGGTGATCGAGGGGCCGCGGCACACCCGCGGCACACCGCCGAACGTCGTCGAGACCGACGCTGCGACGTGGATCGCTTTGGCGACCGGGGGCGAGCAGTGGGCGGATGCTGCTGCCGCGGGCCGCATCAACGCCTCGGGTGTGCGGGCCGACTTCTCAGCCCTGCTGCCCCTGCGCCCCTGACGGAGCCGAGGCGACGGCCGGTTCGCCCGCGATGCGTCGTCGGGAGCGGACGAGGAGCACGGCCGCCACGACGCCGCCCGCGATAATCCCGAGCAGGATCACCAGGCTCCACGGCACGGCGCCGGCGGAGTAGGCGACCGCGACGGGCGCGATGTTCCCCGCCCCGAGGCCTACCGCCTCGGGCGAGAGTTCGACCCTGCCCGACAGCCAGCCGAGCGAGACCACCTGCAGTTCGCGGCGCACCTCGACGGCCGAGCCGGGGATGATCTCGGGAATCCGCTGCGCCGTCGCGACGGTGGCGAGAAGTCCGGCAGGACCCGCCGCGCTGACCGTGTCGGCGCCGGTGAGGCGCGTGTTCCCGGCGTTGCGCACCGTGTAGTCGACGACGAGCGTGCCGGCTTCGAAAGGGTTCCACGAGGGCGCGAACGAGGTTCGGACGTTCTCGACCGCGGCGCCCGGGAGGAGGGCGCCCGTCACGCGCACGTTGACCCGGGTGCCCAGGCGTCGATCGACCGCCAGGGTCTGGTTGTCGTCCTGGCTGACGAGCGAGGTCACGAGGCCGGCGGCGTGGTCGCCGGGTGCGGCATCGGCGGGAACGGTGATGGTGAAGGCGATGTCGGTCTGCTCGCCCGGTTGCAGGACGATCTGGGGGGCGTCGACCGAGACCCAGAGGCCGGCGTCGGTCGACGGCGACCCACCGGTGACGAGATCGATGTCGCCGCCGGCGGTCGTGAACGCGTCGGCGGCGTAGACGTCGAGCGGAAGCGCCGCCGTGCCGGTGTTGACTACGCGCATCGCGTCGGTCAGGGTTCCCCCGGGGTCGAGTTCGTAGGAGAAGCTGCCCCGCCCGGACCCGTTGTCGTTGTCGACGGTCTGCACGGTCCATCCGACGTCACCTGTCGTCGTCGCGTGGACGGCTGCGGGCGATGCGACGACGAACAGGACGGACGCCACGAGGGCCACCGGAATGCGGGGGAGGCGGGGTGCAGGCACGGGGTTCATTTCGGTGACGGGGCGGTGCGGCGGGTGGGTCGGGCGCAGAGCGGCGGGCGATGAGTTCGGGGGTCCCGGCGGGTGCCGGAACCCCCGAACCTGCGCTAATTCGCAAGCGCCGTGATGGTGATCTTGCTGGTGTAGGCACCCGCGGCGGTGGTGCCCGGGATGACGAGGGTCAGGTCGGCGCCGATCGTGGCGCTGGCCGCGGCGGTCGACGACGCGAGCACCCGCGATGACGCGAGACCCGTGCCGCCGGTCTGTGTCGAGGTGACCGCGTCACCGGCGGTGACCGAGGCGCCGCCCGCGACGACCTTCGGCGCCCAGCCGAGGAATCCGCTCGAGAACGTCTGGGCGCCGGCGGCGAAGTCGCCGGCCTGGCCCGACACCGACCACGAGTAGGGCGAGCTGCCACCCGTGCGGGTGTCGCTGACCTCGATGTTGCTGAGGGAGCCCGACGCCGCGAAGTTCGCGCCGCTCGGTGCCGCGACGCCGAGGTTCGCGGGGCTGCTGCTCGCGAAATCCCACCCGAACGAGCCGGAGGGCTCTTCGGGCTGCTCGGGAACCTCCACGACGACATCGCCCTCACCCAGGAAGGTGAGCGGGGTGAACGTCTCGAACGGCGCGTACTTCGGGCCGCCGGCGGCGTAGGTGTAGATGCCGTAGTTGCCCGCGAGAAGGTTGTTCTCGTCGGTCGCCAAGACGGTGAGGTCGACCGAGAACGTGCCGTCCGCCTTCAGCTCGATGGCGCCGGCGTTCGCGCCGCCGACCGTCTCGATGCTCTCCGCGGGCAGCGCCCACTTGGTCACGAAGCCTTTCCGTGCCGAGCTGGGAGCATCGGCGGTCGGCTTCCAGGTGTCGAGGAACTTGCCGAACACGACGTAGGCGCCGGTGAACTTGCCGGCCAGGGGCGGGCGCGTTCCGGTGGTCGCGGTGCCCGCCGGCAAGAATCCGGCGCCGCTCACGGTGACGACCTCGCCGGCCGGGTCGACCTGCGACGACTTCGAGACGGTGACCGCGGGGGCCGCGACGACCGGAGCCGCGGTGTACGCGACCGACAGGGCCGTGGCGGGCTTGCGGGCGTCGGCGGCCCCGCCCGTGGAGTACCAGTACGGGCCCTGGCCGGTCTTCACCTGGAAGTCGACGAACTCCTGGGGGAACGCGCCCGCAGCGGGGCCCGTGGTGACCTGGGGGCTTCCGGCGCCGACGTCCACCGTGCGACCGAGGTAGTCGGGGGTGACGCTGAAGCCGTCGGCGTCGACCTCCACGTTCGCCAGCGTGGCGATCGTGACGTCTTCGACGGGCGCGAGCGTTTCGAACTTCTCCGGGTCGTCCATCGACGTGCCGTAGCCGCCGAGCGTGGCGGTGAGGGTGCCGGTGCCGTCCGCGGCGACGCTGAGGCGCGGATCGGTGATCCACGAGCGCGTCATCCCGGAGTAGTACGCCGAGGTGAACGTGCCGCTCCACTGGATCTCGGCGGTGCCGGCGGCGGGGTCGACCGTGCCGGTGCCGGCGCCGATCTCGACGATGTGGCCTGAGCTGAGGCCGTTGCCGGTCGTGATGCGGGTGCCCGCAGCATCCGTGTTCAGGCCCGCGAACGTCGCAGCCGCATAGCTGCCATCGCTCTGGAGTTTCAGGATGCGGGTGTCCCCGTCGCTCTGCTGCCAGTTCGCCGCCGTGACGCGGTCGCTCGGTGAGGTCGCGGTGACGACTCCCGCGCTGAGCAGGTTGAACGTCCCCGGCGCGAAGGCCGCGGAGTTCGACTCGTTGTTGATCCCCCAGCGGAAGACGGCGTCGGTCACCGAGGTCTCGGCCGCGTTCGCCGGCGCCGCGAGAGCGAAGCCGCCCCCGAGAGCCAGTGCCGCAGCCGCGACGACGGCGGTCGAGCGGGCGAGCCGTCGACGCATGGTCGAAGAATCCACGTTCGTTCCTTTCGTGAGCCCATCCCTGGCCGCCCGGCGGGTTCGGGTGCCGGGCGTCACCCGCAGAAACGGGTGTGGAACAGTAGGTGAGGCTTACCTAACCATGCGGACAGGTTGCGAGGCAACACAAAGGTAAGGCTATCCTTACCGAAACTCATCTCTTCGATCCCCCGAGGCCGTCATGACAACAACGCAGCTGGGCTCCGCTCGAGCGGGCTCCGTGCGCAGGGGCGTCGCCGCGTCGCTGCTCCTGGCCGCACTCACCCTCGCCGGGTGCACGGGTGAGGCGTCCACGTCGGGCGATCTCGGCCCGACGACGCCCCCTCTCGCCGAGGTCGAGACGGTCGCCGATCCGCTCGCCTGGGAAGGCCCCTCGACCGCGGTGGCTGCCGACAGCGCGATCTCTCCCGTCACCGACGGCGCTCAGACGCTCCCCGCGACGATCGTCGATGCGCAGGGCACGAGCGTGACCATCACCGACACGACCCGCATCCTCGCGCTCGACATCTACGGCTCGCTGTCGCGGATCGTGTTCGAGCTGGGGCTCGGCGATTCGGTCGTCGCGCGAGACGTGTCGACCGCGTTCCCCGAGGCATCCGACCTTCCGCTGGTCACCGAGAACGGACACGACCTCAACGCCGAGGCCATCCTCGACGCGGCGCCGACCGTGATCATCACCGACTCGAGCCTCGGCCCGTGGGACACCATTCTGCAGATGCGCGACGCGGGCATTCCCGTCGTGGTCGTCGACTCGCACCGCTCGATCGACTCGGTGGGCGCCCTCATCACGCAGGTGGCAGGCTCCCTCGGCGTGCCCGAGCGCGGTGCCGCACTCGCCGAGCGCACGACCGCGGCGATCGACGCGAAGGTCGCCGAGATCGCCGCGGTGGTGCCCGCCGATCCCGCCGACCGCCTACGCATGATGTTCCTGTACGTGCGAGGCCAGTCGGGCGTGTACTACCTGTTCGGCGAGGAGTCGGGAGCCGACACCCTGATCGCGGCCCTCGGCGGCGTCGACGTCGCGGGCGAGATCGGCTGGCAGGGCCTGCGCCCCGTGACCGACGAGGCGTTGATCGACGCGAACCCCGACCTGATCCTCATGATGACGAAGGGCCTCGAGTCGGTCGACGGCGTCGACGGACTCCCCGAGCATCTGCCGGCGATCGCCCAGACCGACGCAGGGCGCAACCGCCGCATCGTCGACATGTCGGACACGACGATCCTCAGCTTCGGCCCCGCCACCGCCCAGGTTCTCGACGCGCTCGCCGTCGCCGTCTACGCCCCGGAGTCCGCCGGGTGAGCTCGCTCGTCGCGCCCGCCCCCACCACCGCCCCCGCGAACGGCGCCGTTCGGAGCGAGCGCGGCGGGGTCGCCCTGGGAACCTTCGCCGCGCTGGCGGTCGCCCTCGTCGCGCTCGTCGTCGTGTCGGCCGGAACCGGGCAGCTGTCCATCGCGCCCGACCAGGTGCTCGGGTCGTTCGGCCGCGCGTGGAACGGCTTCGTCTCCTCGCTCGGCGCGGCATGGCTCTCGCTCCCCGCGGGCGCGCCGATGGCGCACGTGAACGGCGAGGCGACGCTGTGGCTCGTGCGCATCCCGCGGCTGCTCATGGCGGTCGTCGTGGGCGCGTCGCTGGCGGCCGCGGGCGCGGTCATGCAGGGCGTGTTCCGAAACCCCTTGGCCGAGCCCGGCGTGATCGGCATCTCGTCCGGTGCCGCGGTCGGTGCGTCGGCCGTGATCGTCTTCGGCCTGTCGTTCGCGGGGGTGTTCACCCTCCCGCTGCTGGCCTTCGTCGGTGGCCTGATCGCCACCGTCGTCGTCTATGCGTCTGCGCGCTCGGACGGGCGCACCGAGGTGGTCACGCTCGTCCTGACGGGCATCGCCGTCAACGCGATCGGCGGGGCCGCGATCGCCCTGTTCACCTACCTCGGCTCGACCCAGGAGCGCGAGCAGATCGTGTTCTGGCAGCTGGGGTCGCTCAACGGCACCCGCTGGCAAGACCTCGCGATCGTCGCCCCGCTGACGCTCGTGGGCGTCACCGCGTGCCTGTTCATGTCGTCGCGGCTCGATCTCCTCGCCCTCGGCGAGCGGCAGGCCGAACACCTCGGCGTGCGCGTCGAACGACTGCGCGTCGTGGCGATCATCGTCATCGCGCTCCTCACGTGCGCTGCCGTGGCCTTCTGCGGGATCATCGGTTTCGTCGGACTCGTGATCCCCCACCTGATGCGGATGCTGTTGGGCCCGGGCCATCGTCTGCTCCTTCCCGCCAGCATCCTCGGCGGGGCGGTGCTGCTCCTGGCCGCCGATCTCGTCGCCCGCACCGCTGTGCCGAACTCGGAGCTGCCGATCGGCATGATCACGGCGCTCATCGGAGGGCCGTTCTTCTTCTGGCTGCTCCGTCGCACCCGTCGCCGATCCGGGGGGTGGGGGTGATGCCCGCCGTCCTGAGCGCACGTGACATCGGTGTGAGCGTCGGCGGACGCCGGCTGCTCGAGGGGATCGAACTCGACCTGCAACGTGGCGAGATGCTCGTGCTCGTGGGTCCGAACGGTGCCGGTAAGTCGACGCTCCTCTCGGTGCTCGCCGGTGACCGCATCCCCGACCACGGTGTCGTCGAACTCGACGGCCGACCGCTCGCAGGGCACCGGATCGAGGATCGCGCCCGCCGCCGGTCGGTGCTCACGCAGAGCAACGAGGTGTCGTTCCCGTTCCGCGCGGTCGACGTCATCCGCATGGGCCGTGCGCCGTGGCGGCGCCGACCCGAGGCCGACCGCGACGACGAGGCGGTGCGTCTCGCGGCGGCAGCGGGCGAAGTGGGCCCCTACGCCGACCGACCCGTGACCTCGCTGTCGGGCGGTGAACGCGCACGCGTGGCCTTCTCCCGGTCGCACGCGCAGGGGTGCGAGATCGCCCTGCTCGACGAGCCGACCGCGAGCCTCGACATCCGCCACCAGCATCGCGTGCTCGCCCACACCAGGGCACGCGTCGCGAACGGAGGAGCGGCGATCGTGGTGCTCCACGATCTGGCCCTCGCTGCCGCCTACGCCGACCGCATCGCCCTGCTCGAGTCGGGGCGACTGATCGCCGTCGGGCCTCCGGCCGAGGTGCTGAAGCCCGACCTCCTCACCCGCGTCTACCGTCACCCGATCCACGTCGTCACCGGTCCCACCGGCGCTCTGGTCGTCGTCGCCGACGCGAGCGCGGATCTGTCCGACCCGTTCCAGGAGCGCACCGCATGAGCCCCCGCATCCGACCCGATCGCCGCAGCATCCGTTCCGCCGCTGCCGCCGCGATCGTCCTCCTCATCTCTGTCGTCGCGTCTCTCGCCGCCGCGACCCCCGCCTGGGCCGCCGCGACGGTGACCGTCGCGGGACCGGACGGCGCGGTGGTCTCGGCCGACTACGCCACCGAAGTCACCGTCTCGGGCACGGGGTTCCAGTCGATCCAGAACGGCTTCGGCGGCGTGTACGTGCTCTTCGGGTGGGTCGACGACGCGTCGGGCGGTTCATGGCGCCCGTCGCAGGGCGGGGTCGTCGGCGAGGACTACCGATACGTCCCCGATGCGGAGGCGGCCGAGAACAACGGCTTCCAGCGTTTCCTGGCCTTCGCCGGCAGCTCGACCGAGAGTTCGGCCAACGGCGTGCTGGCCGCCGACGGGTCGTGGAGCATCGGAATGGTCGTTCCCGGCGCGTCGTTCGAGAGTCAGGATCGCGACGGCAACACCGTCTCGGTCGACTGCCGTCAGGTCACCTGCGGCATCATCACGATCGGTGCGCACGGCGTGAAGAACGCGAACAACGAGACCTTCACCCCCCTGAGCTTCGCCGCGGCGCCCGCGGCCGGCGCGGCGACAGGCGGCGGTGACGCCGCGCCGGATGCGGCGCCCGCCCCGTCGACCCCCGTCGGCGAGGTGCGGGTCGGGGTCGAATCCGAGGCCGTGCGCGCCGGGAACGCGATCGTCTTCACCGGCCGGGGATTCACGCCGGGCGAACAGATCATGGCGTCGCTCGACGGGGGACTCGCCGCCGTCGGTCCGCTCACCGCGGGCACGCAGGGCGAAGTGGCCGCGGCGCTTCCGGTTCCGGCCGACGCGCAGAACGGCACCCATCTGCTGACGCTGCGGGGTGCCGCATCCGGAGCCGTCGCAGAACTGCCGATCACGGTCACCGACGGCGCGGGCATCGAGCCCGCAGCCGCCGCCACGCCCGAAACGCCGGCCTGGGTCGTGGCCGTGCTGCTCGCGAGCATCGTGCTGGCACTGATGCTCATCGTGACGAGCGTGGTGGCTGCGTTCCTTCGCGCCCGCCGCCGTCGTCGTGCGCGCCGCCGCGCGGCATCGGCATCGGCATCGTCATCGGCATCGTCCCCGCCACCTGTCGTGGCCGCCGAGTCTGTCGGGGTGTCCCGATGAGGCGGCTGGCAGCGGTCGGCGCGCTGGCCGCTCTTCTCGCCGTGGCCGGAGTCGGGGCCGCGGTGCCCGCCGCGGCGGCGCCCGGCGACGTGATCGTGGTCGTCCCCGATTCGACCACGGGTCCCACCCCGACCCCCGGCGGCACGGCGATCGACGATGCGCAACTGCGCTGGGGGCTCAGCGCAGAGGCGGGCGGGGGCGCGTTCTTCGGCGGCTGCAATTTCCTCAGCGCGGGCCGCGCGGGTGACGCCGGAAGCGGGCGCGTGTGGGGTGCGGACGACGGCCTGTACCGCCCGCAAGACGGTGCCGTGCGCATCGAGAAGCCCGCGTCGAACGGGGAATGGGTGGCCGCGTCGTTCGCGTCGCGCTGCCTCGATCCGCAGGGCCGCGAAGTGTCTTCCGCCTCGACGACCAGTACGAGCGGAAACCAGGTGGTCATCGACGGCGGCGTGGGAACGGTCGATTCCGGCGGAGCGACACGCATCGAGTGGTCGGGTTCGTTCACCGTCGCGTTCTACGGCGGACTGACCTATTGGTCGGTCACGAATCCCGTGCTCACGATCGACGAGTCGGGCTCCGGACGACTCGTCGGCACGGCGAGCGGGTACGGCACCGACATGGACGACCTGAGCGCGTGGGAACAGCTTCCCGAGCGGTCGATCGTGCTCGCCGAGGTGCGGCGCGTCGACACCTCCGCAGGGGTCGGGTTCGCGGTCGTGCCGGAGTATCTCGGGGTCGCCGTCACCACGGGCGACACCCCGCAGACGCGGACGGGGTCGTTCTGGGGATCCTTTCCGCAGTCTTTCGTCGACTACCAGCAACTGACGGGGCAGAACTCCTACTGGTATTCCTCGGGCGGTGCGCGCGATGCGGCGAAGCCGGCGACCACGCTCTACGTGAGCTACGACGCGGCGGCACCGGTGGCCGTGCCGCCGCCCGGCAGCGGCGCCCCGGCCACGGGAAGCGGCTCCGGCGCCGCGCCCTCGAACCCGGTGCGCATGCCGCCGGGCCTTCCCGCCCCGAATGCGGTGCCGAGCGTGCCGACGGCGGCCACCGTGGGGGTCTCGGCCAGCGCGGCGGTGACGACGCTGCCCGCGGCGAAGGGCCTCGTGCCGGCGATGGTGGCCGCTCTTTCGCCGCTCGTCGTGCCGCTCCTCGGCACGGCGGCGGCTCTCGGACTCTCGATCGTCGCCGTGCTCAGCCTCATGCAGGCGCTTCCCTGGCAGCGGCGCCGCGGAATGTCGTAGGCGTCGAGAGACCGACTGGCCCGTCGACCCGCGCGGTGCGAGAATGAGGGCATGGCCCCCGAGCCCGAGTACGCCCCACCCGCCGCCGTCTCTGACGAGATCGAGACCGTCAGCGTGCGGCGCGCGCCGAAGTACAGCGTGTTCATCATCATTGGGGCAGCCCTCGGGATCGTGGCGGCGATGATCCTCACGTTCGCCTTCTCGGGCACGTCGGAGGCCAGCCCCAACACGGGCATCGAGTACGCCCCGATGCAGGTGTTCGGGTTCATCGTGCTGATCTGCGTGCCGATCGGCATCGCCATCGGCGGTGCGGTCGCGCTCCTCTTCGACCGCACCGTGGGTCGGCGCACGCGCGAGGTGCGCGTCGACCACGAGCGCGTGCAGCTGACCGACTGACCGCGTACCCGACTCGGCCCGGGTGGGTTCGGCTCAGGCCAGCTCGGCGATGATCGGGTGGATGGCCGCGTCGAAGGCCACGACGTCGCCGCGGAGGCCGTCGGTCACCGCCACCGTCAGCGATCCGATCCACCACACGCCCCGCTGGGTCAGTGGCAAGACCTGCACGTTCAGCTCGAACGAGTGCGCCCGCCGCCCCACCCGGCGCTCGTGTTCGGCGATGGCGCTCGCGTAGGCGCGGTACGACACCCCGGGCTTCGCCCGCACGTCGCTCGAGTACCGCGCATTCGCCGACCGGGCATAGGCGAGGGCCGCCGGGGCGTGCGGGATGATCGCCGCTCTCAGATCTGCCGTCCCCTCGGCCGGCAGCGCGATCACGGTCTCGAAGTCGTCGACGAGTTCGAGCGGCACCGGCGAGGGGTGTGCCTGCGGCTCGACCGTCATCGCCCAGTACTCGAGCCACTGGCGTTCGAGACGCGCCTGCGCGTCTTCCTCACGATCGGGGCCGGTGCGAGCGGGCGTTCCGCGCAACGAGGGCAACTCGTCGGGGGAGCGCACCCCGATCGCCTGCCGCAGGTAGAGGGCGAGCAGCACGGGCATGCCCGCGTCCTCGCGGATCATCCACTCCGGATTACCGCTCCCGCCCGCCATGCGGCCATTGTAGGGCCGCGCGTACGTCGCGCCCCGGGCAATCTCCGCCCGTGCGGCACGCATCCGCCGTTCATCCCCGCCCCGCCAGGGCGACCCCGCCTGCGACGCCCGCGCCTGCGGCGACCCCGCCTGCGGCGACCCCGCCTGCGACGCCCGCGCCTGCGGCGACCCCGCCGCGAATCCCCGCCCCGC
Source organism: Microbacterium shimangi (assembly GCF_043556445.1). Taxonomy (NCBI): domain Bacteria; kingdom Bacillati; phylum Actinomycetota; class Actinomycetes; order Micrococcales; family Microbacteriaceae; genus Microbacterium; species Microbacterium shimangi. Next base: position 498,644 of record NZ_JBIGII010000003.1, on the reverse strand, counting down.
CAGGGCGGACCCTCCGCTCGGTGGAGGGCATACCGCGGAGGGAGGGGTCATCTTCCGGCGCTCGGCCCTCCGCCGGTCAGATGCCCTCCGCTGACGGGAGGGGCTGGCTCCCCCTCCACTCGCCGGAGGATCCGGTTGCACGTTCCCCTCCCCAGGGCCCCGGCCGTGGAGGGTTACCCACATCCGCGCTGACCGGGAGCGCGGGGCTCCGCCTCTTGTCGATGATTGCGCCCATGCGCAGCGCCGATATCGCCATGGTCACCGAACGAGTGCGAGCAGGGGGCGGGGTGGTCCGCAGCGCCCAGCTCGTCCGCGACGCCATCCCGCCCGGCCTCATCGCGGCCGCCGTGGAGCAGCGAGCTCTCGTGCGCGTGCGCCGAACGTGGGTGGCGCTCCCTGATGCCGATCCACATCTCATCGCGGCGGCACGGGCGGGCGTCACGTTGTCGTGCATCACGCAAGCGCAGCGGATCGGTCTCTGGGTGCTGGCGGTGGACCGACCGCATGTGGCGGCGAACGCGCACGCCGGCCGCGTCCACCTCTCGGGAGCGCGCGTGCACCGGGCGGAGCCTCTGATGCCGCGACACCCGGATGCTCTGGCCGACCCCATCGAGAACGTGCTCGCACTCGTGTCAGCGTGCCAGCCGTTCGACGTCGCCCATGCTGTCTGGGAGTCGGCCCTCCGGCAAGGCCTCGTCGACCGAGCGGAACTTCTGCGACTGCCGCTCCGCGAGACGGCACGGGCCGTGCTCGAGGTCGCAACCCCTTTCTCGGATTCCGGCCTGGAGAGCTTCGTCGTCCCGCGGATCAGATGGCTCGGTCTGCGCATCGTCCCGCAAGCCTGGATCGCCGGGCACCGTGTCGACTTCCTCCTCGGAGAACGGCTCGTTCTGCAGATCGACGGCGGGCACCACGTCGGAGCGCAGCGCGATGAAGACGTGCGGCACGATGCGGAACTCATGGCCCGCGGGTACTTCGTGATCCGCGTCGGCTACCGCCACATCGTCGATGACTGGCCGGGAGTGCAGATGCTCATCATGCGGGCCGTCGCGCAGGGACTGCACCGCGCAGCGTGACACCCCGGGCCGGTCATCCCCTCCGTCCGGCGGAGGGCATACCGGAGAGGGAGGAGGATTACGCGGCGATTCCGCCCTCCGCCCGCCATATGCCCTCCGCGCGCCGGAGGGGCGGAGAGGGCGGATGCTTCCGCCCGCCCCGGCCCCGGGCGCAGACCGGCACGCGGGGCGCCGGTAGGCTGGGGGTCGTGGCCGATGCTCCCCGCAATCCCTACTCCGATGCCGGTGTGGACACGGCGGCGGGTGACCGCGCGGTCGAGCTCATGAAGGCCGCGGTGCGCCGCACGCACGGACCCGAGGTTCTCGGCGGAGTGGGCGGTTTCGCCGGTCTGTTCGACGCGTCGGCCCTCCTCGGCTACACCCGGCCGCTCCTGGCCACCAGCACCGACGGCGTCGGAACGAAGGTCGCCATCGCGCAGGCCATCGACAAGCACGACACGATCGGCCTCGACCTGGTCGGCATGGTCGTCGACGACATCGTCGTGGTGGGTGCGAAACCGCTCTTCATGACCGACTACATCGCGTGCGGCAAGCTCTTCCCCGAGCGCATCGCCGACATCGTGGCGGGCATCGCGAGAGGCTGCGCCGAGACGGGAACCGCGCTCGTGGGCGGCGAGACCGCCGAGCACCCCGGACTCCTCGGTCCGAACGACTACGACGTCGCGGGCGCGGCGACCGGCGTCGTCGAGGCAGGCCGCATCCTCGGCGCCGAGCGGGTGCGCCCGGGCGACGTGGTGCTGGCCCTCGCCTCGAGCGGCCTGCACTCGAACGGCTATTCGCTCGTGCGCCACATCGTGGCTGGTCGAGGCATCCAGTACGGCGCTACCGCCGAAGATTTCGGAACCACCTGGGGCGAAGCCCTCCTCGAGCCGACGCGTCTGTACACCACACCGCTTCTCGGCCTCGTCGACGCGTTCGACGGCGGCGTGCACGCGCTCACCCACGTCACCGGCGGCGGCATCGCCGCGAACCTCGCGCGTGTGCTGCCCCGCGGATCCTGGGTCGACATCGACCGCTCGACATGGTCGCCGTCGCCGGTCTTCCGCGTGCTCGCAGAGCTCGGCGGGCTCAGCCTCGCCGAGACCGAGGGCACGTGGAACCTCGGCATCGGCTTCCTCGCCGTCGTGTCACCGGAACGGGCGGATGCTGCAGCATCCCACCTCGCCGACCTCGGGATCGCGACGTGGCCGGTCGGCACCGTCCGCGAGGGTTCGCTTCCGGAGGGCGAGTTCGAGCAGGGCGCCAAGGGCGTCGACGGCGGAGCGGTACGCCTCGTCGGTACATACGCCGACTAACGACGCCGAATAACGGAGCGAACACCACCACATGTGCGGAATCGTCGGAATGGTCGGCCAGGGCTCGGTCAATCAAGAGATCTACGATGCCCTTCTTCTGCTGCAGCACCGGGGGCAGGATTCGACGGGTATCGCCACGGCCGAGTCGAACGGCATCTTCCACATCTCGAAAGCCCGCGGGATGGTGCGCGAGGGCTTCCGCACGCGTGACATGCGCACGCTCCTCGGCGGCATCGGACTCGGGCACGTCCGCTACGCCACGAAGGGCACCGCGTCGAACGAAGAAGAGGCGCAGCCCTTCTACGTCAACGCCCCGTACGGGATCGTGCTCGTGCACAACGGCAACCTCACCAATACGCGCGAGCTCACCGATGAGCTGTTCCACCGCGATCGGCGTCACCTCAACACCAGCTCGGACACCGAGCTGCTCGTGAACATCCTCGGCTCCGAGCTGCAGTCCGAGATCGGCGGCCCCGACCTCGACCCCGCGCAGGTCTTCGCGGCCGTCACGCGCGTGCACGAACGCGTCGAGGGATCGTACGCGGCGATCGCGCTGATCGCGGGGTACGGCCTGCTCGCGTTCCGTGACCCCTTCGGCATCCGTCCGCTGATCCTCGGCACCCGCGCCGTCGATCCCGCGACCCACACCGAGGGTGGGGATTCGGGGTACGAGTGGGTCGTCGCGTCCGAGTCGCTCGTGCTCGAGAACGCCGGGTTCGAGGTCGTCCGCGACCTGCTTCCGGGTGAGGCGGTCTTCATCGCCCTCGACGGCACGTTGCACACCCGGCAGTGCGCGCCGAATCCCGAGCTCGTCCCGTGCTCGTTCGAGTACGTCTACCTCGCTCGGCCCGACTCGGTCATGAACGGGATCGCGGTCTACGAAGCGCGCCTGCGCATGGGCGACCGCCTCGCCGACACCATTGCGAAGTACACCCCGATCGACGCGATCGACGTGGTGATGCCCATCCCCGACTCGTCGCGCCCCGCCGCCATGCAGGTCGCCCGCAAACTCGGTATCGAGTACCGCGAGGGCTTCTACAAGAACCGCTACGTCGGGCGCACGTTCATCATGCCGGGGCAGGCGGTGCGCAAGAAGAGCGTGCGGCAGAAGCTGAACGCGATGTCGAGCGAGTTCAAGGGCAAGAACGTGCTGCTCATCGACGACTCGATCGTCCGCGGCACGACGAGTCGCGAGATCATCCAGATGGCCCGGGATGCGGGCGCGAAGACCGTGACGTTCGCCTCGGCGGCCCCGCCGGTGCGCTACCCGCACGTGTACGGCATCAACATGCCCTCGCGCGACGAGCTCGTCGCGCACGATCGGACCATCCCCGAGATCGCCGCCGAACTCGGCTGCGACTACCTCGTCTACCAAGAGGTCGACGACCTGAAGGCCGCGATCCTCGAGGGCTCCGACGTCACCGACCTCGACATGAGCTGCTTCGACGGTAGGTACATCACCGGCACCGTCTCGGCCGAATACCTCGCGTGGGTCGAGGGCTCGCAGACGTCGTGACCCCGGCGCGGCAGACGCGACACGGCGGACGTCGATGACGTGTGCCGTTCGCCTCCTGGTCACCTGCCGCCCACTCTGCGTTTCCTGATCGAGGAGTTGTCTGGGAAGGCATCGGTGTTCGCCGGTGCGACCTAGAGAAGGATCCCCTCGATGACATCTCGCACTCCGGGAACGACCGCGCGCGTCGCGTGGTCGGCCCTCGCCGTCGCCTCGCTCGCGGTCGGCAGCTTCGGCTTCGCCCTCCCCGCCACCGCCGCCGCCGACATCCCCATCACCGAGAACGGTGGTGCCGCACGCAACCAAGACGACCGCACCGACGCCATTCGTGACGCCCTCGACGACAGCGGGGCCAAGAACGTCATCCTGCTGATCGGTGACGGCATGGGCGACTCCGAGATCACCGTCGCCCGCAACTACGCCGAGGGTGCCGGCGGCACGTTCGACGGCATCGACGCGCTGCCCCTCACGGGCCAGTACGTGCACTGGGCGGTCGACGAGCAGGGAAACCCCAACTACGCGTCCGAGTCCGCCTCGACGGCTTCGGCGTGGTCGACGGGCACGAAGACGGTCAACGGCAAGCTCAGCGTCGACTACCAGAACACGCCGCAGTCGACCCTGCTCGAGATCGCCAAGGCGAACGGCATGAAGACCGGCAACGTGTCCACCTCCGAGATCCAGGACGCGACGCCGGGGGCCGAGATCTCGCACATCTCGAAGCGCGGATGCTACGGGCCGGTCAAGACCACGCTCGAATGCAACGCCGAATCGCTCGAAGAGGGCGGCCTCGGCTCGATCAGCGAGCAGCTGCTGAACGTGCGGCCCGACGTCACCCTCGGCGGCGGCTCGGCGAGCTTCACCGAGATCGCACAGGCCGGCCCCTGGGCGGGTCAGACCCTCTTCGCACAGGCCGAAGACCGCGGTTACCAGATCGTCGACGACGCGGCCGGCCTCGCGGCGATCGATGAGGCCGACGCGAACGCCCCGGTTCTGGGGCTGTTCACCGCCGGCAACTTCCCGGTGCGGTGGAACGGACCGGCGGCGGTCGACCTGACCGCCGGTGGAACGCTGCCGCCTGCCGTGCCGTGCACCGAGAACCCGGCTCGCCTCGAGACAGGGCTCTCGCTCGCCTCGCTCACGACTAAGGCGATCGATCTGCTCGACGACGAAGAAGGCTTCTTCCTGCAGGTCGAGGGCGCGAGCATCGACAAGCAGGATCACGCCGCCAACGCGTGCGGCCAGATCGGCGAGACCGTCGACCTCGATGAGGCCGTGCAGGTCGCGCTCGAGTTCGCCAAGAACGACGGCGACACCCTCGTCGTCGTGACCGCCGACCACGCGCACACCAGCCAGATCGTCGGTTCGGCGATTCCCGGTCTGAACACGAACCTGCTCACCGACGAGGGCCGCGAGATGATCGTCGCGTACGGCACCTCGGCCGCCGGTGGCTCGCAGCAGCACACCGGTTCGCAGGTGCGCATCGCGGGTTACGGCCCCGGTGCGGCCAACGTCGTCGGCCTGACCGACCAGACCGATCTGTTCTTCACCTCGGCCAACGCCCTCGGTCTGGAGCGCGATCTGACGAAGCTCAGCAGTGACGCCACCCTGGCGGCGCCGACAGAGGTCGCCCCCGGCGCGGAGTTCACCGTGACCACGTCAGGTCTCGACGCGGACTGGCAGGCCACGGCCCTCATCGGGTCCGAGCCCACCGATCCCGCTCAGGTCGACGTCCTCAACGGCACGGGCGTCTTCACGGTCACCGCACCGGAAGAGCTCGGCGCCACCACGGTGACCGTGACGGGCGCACAGACCGGCACGGTGCTCACCGCGCAGGTCGTCGTGACGGCCGATCCGGCGCCGGTGTCGTCGCCGTCGCCTTCCAGCACGCCCGTCGTGGCGGGCACGGGCGGCGGCCCGTCCACCGGGGTTCTCGCGATCACCGGTGGTTCGGCCCCGTGGGTTCTCGCGGGTATTGCCGGTGCGATGCTCGCGGTCGGCGCGTACGCCGTGCACCGCCGGCGCCGCGGACTCGCGTAACCACGAATGACAACGGCCGGCGACACCTCGGTGTCGTCGGCCGTTGTTCGCGTCCGGGCTGCGGACGGGTGTTCTTCGTTCAGATCAGCGGGCGACGTGCGACGTCGAGGACTGGGGCGACTCTTCTTCGCCTTCGCTCTCTTCGTCGTCGCTCACCGTGTCGGCCCACTTGTCTTCGTAAGAGTTCTCGTCGACGTCGGCGTGCCCGAGTTCGCGCTCGAGCGCCGAGTAGTTCACCGACGGGCTGAACGACTTCAGTTCCCTGGCGATCTTGGTGTGCTTCGCCTTTTGACGGCCACGCCCCATGCGAGACCCCCTCATTTGACAGACTCGGGCTGGTCTCGCCCGGTGTTCACGGATCCGGAGCAAGCCGGTAAGAGTAGCATTCAGGATATCACGGTGGCCTCCCGCGCTCCCCGCGTCGGGGGCGAAGGAAAGACGGCGATCCATGAGCGACGAAGCATCCCTCCTCCCCGACAGCTCGGCGACGACGAAGGTCGATGCTCCGCGAGGCGCCGTGATCGTGGGCGTCGCACCGGGCGTCTCGCCCCGGGTCTTCGTCGAGGCCGCGCGCTACGCGACGCTGTCGTCGGTTCCGCTGGCGGTCGTGCACGTCGACGTGACCCGGTTCATCACCTTCGAAGACCCCGACGGGTACGTGCACTCGACGCCGATCGAGGCCGGAGCCGATGCGGCGCGGGCCCAACTCGCCGAGGTCGAATCCGCGGCTCGGCAGGCCCTCGCGGGCAACGACGTGCGCTGGTCGGTGCACCAGCTCATCGGTGACCCCGCGATGGCGCTGGCGCACCTCGCCGAGCGCATCGACTCACCGCTCCTCGTCGTCGGAACCCGCAGGCGCGGTTTCGGTGAGTCGATCCGTGAGTTCTTCACCGGTTCGGTCGCCGCCCGCCTCGCCCACCGGCAGCACCGGCCGGTGCTGGTGGTGCCGCTGGGCGAGCCGGTGCCCGACGACGAAGAGATCGACTGGGGCGTCTGACGACGAACCTCTCAGCCGCGCGCGGCGCTGGTGAGGTTTCGGGACGCATCGTCGAGGGCGGCCTCGAGGGCGTCGACGGCTGCGGGGGTGAGGGTTCCTCCTCGCGCGACGTGCGTCCGCAGGTCGCTGCGCACCCGTGCGCGGAAGTCGCTCAGCAGCGCATCGGCCCGGTGCATCTGCTCGCGGCTCCGCGTGCGGGGGTCTTCGGCCGAGGGTGACGGCGCCGGCTCCGTCCGCTCTTCGCGCGACGCGGCGGCGAGATCGGCGCGCAGGCTCCGCATGGCGTCACGCACGCTGCCGCGAACCTCGTCGGCGATGAGCCGCACACTGTCGGCCAGGTCGTCCTGGATGCCGCGGAGGTCGCCGTCGCGCGCTGCGACCTCGGTGCGGCCCGCGTCGGTGATGGCGTAGACGGTCTTTCGTCCGTCGACGGTCTTCGTCACGAGACCTTCTTCTTCGAGCTTCGCGAGCCGGGGGTAGATGGTTCCGGCAGAGGGGGTGTACGTCCCGCCGGTGCGGTCGGACAGCGCCTGCATGAGGTCGTATCCATGACGCGGCGACTCGGCCAGCAGGCTGAGCAGGTAGAGGCGCAGGTCGCCGTGGGAGAAGACGGGGGCCATCAGCTCAGTTCCTCCGACGAGGTTCCGTCGACCACGGGGAGCGACGTCGGAGCGACTTCCGGAGCGGTCGTCGAGCTGATCGCGGGGCGACGCAGCACGGTCAGGTCGCCCGACACCGCGTTCGTTCGAACGTCGACGAAGTTGCCGCTGAGCTCACCGCTCGAACCGGTGTAGTTCGTCGGTCCGGAGCCGGAGCGAACGATGCCGTCCGCCTGAACGCGTCCGCTCACGGTTCGAGCGACATAGTTCGCGGCGAGCCCCTCGTCGAGTCTGACGGTCGCGTTGCCGCTCACCGTGTTGATGTTGATGGCGTGGACGGGTCCGGTCGAATCCACCAGCACCGACCCCGAGACGGTGTCGGCAGAGGTTTTCGTGATCGCACCGGTGGCGGCGATGTCGCCCGAAACGCTGTTGGCGCTGAGGGTGCCGCGCAGCTCGCGAACCTGCACGTCGCCGGAGACGGCGTTCAGAGTCAGGTCGCCGTCGAGGCCGTCGACGATGATGTCGCCCGAGACGGTGTTCAGTTTCGCGGAGGTCTTCAGTCCCGAGACGAGCGCGCTCGCGCTCACCACTCCGAGGGTGAAGGCGATCTCGCGAGGCACCGCGAGGCTGATCTCGGCCTTGGGGCCCCCGGCGCCGAAGTTGCGGAACACCTGGAGGAAGTTGTCCCACCGCAGTTGCGGGTGGTCGATCTCGAGGGCGTCGCCGGTCATCTCGATGCGCAGGTCCTTGACCGTCACGCCGTGCACTTCGATGCGCACGCCGGGCTCATCGTGGGCGACGACGTCGATCTGCCCTCCGACGAGGCCCACCTTGAGCGAGCGGACGGTCTCGATGTCGATGACCCGTGTCTCGCCGGGGTGGATGATCCACTTCTCCAGTGTCATGTCCGACTCCTCTTCCGATGATCGCGATATATCGCGTTGTCAGCACGATAACACGATATATCGCGTCTTGCCAGAGTCGAGGTGGTTCTGTCGCTTCGCGGGGATCGACGCCTGTGAGGGCTCAGGCGGGGTGCTGCAGGTGCACCGTCGCCCATTCGCGGATCTGATCGAGCGCCGGCACGAGCGCGCATCCCGCGGGGGTCAGGCTGTACTTGACGCTGATCGGCGGGCCGGAATCGACGGTGCGGACGATGAGGTCGTTTCGGGCGAGTTCTCCCAGCCGCTCCGACAGCATGGAGTCGCTGATCCCGTCGAGTGCGCGGCGAAGGTCGGAGAACGACGTCTCGCCCTCGCCGAGGACCGCGAGGAGCATGCCGTTCCAGCGCTTCCCCAAGACGCCGAAGGCGTGGGTGATCGCCGCATCGCAACTGGGTGCGTCGTGGGGGAGGGGGGCGGTCACCCGCCGATTCTACCTGTGCTAGCTTTTTTCATGTCGCTAGTAAATTACAAGTGACACCGAAATCGCGAGTAAAGGGGTTCCCATGGTTCTGTTCCGCTTGGATGCCAGCATCCGAAACGAGGGCTCATTCAGCCGCGCGCTCGGCGACGTGGTCGAAACGGAATGGGTCGCCGCCCATCCCGCTGCGACCGTTCTCCGGCGCCACATCGGTGTCGATCCGGTGCCCGCCACCGCCTGGGGTGCCGCGGTGTCCGCCGGAGGGCTCGCACCCGATGAGCGCAGCGCGGATCAGCGGGCGGCCGTCGACCTCGCGTCCGGTTTCGTCGACGAACTCGTCGAGGCCGACGCGTATCTCTTCGCCGTTCCCCTGTACAACTTCGGCGTCTCGCAGCACTTCAAGTCGTGGGTCGATCTCGTCGTGACCGACCCGCGCATGCAGCCGGGGAGCACCACCCTGAAGGGGCGGCCAGCGGTACTGGCGACCGTCCAGGGCGGAAACTACCGCGCAGGCGCGCCCCGCGAGGGGTGGGATCACGCGACGGGCTGGATGCGCCGCATCCTCGACGATGTGTGGGGGCTCGACCTCCGCGTCGTCACGCGGGAGTTCACTCTCGTCGGGCAGAACCCGGCGATGGATCAGTTCACCGACGTGGCTGCCGAGATCGGCCGCGCGGCGCACGAGGAAGCACTGGCGCACGGTCGCTTCCTCAGCGACGCGCTGACGCAGCAGGCGGCGTGAAGAAGCGGATGCCACGTCCGTGGGGGAAAGGACGTGGCATCCGCGGGTCGCGAACAGATTCGCGATCTTTCATCGGTGGATCCGACGTACCCGAAACGCCGACCCACCCCAGGGGGCTGTAGGAGAAATCCGCGACGCTCGCTTGCCGCTGGTCGCAAGAACCACGATCCCGACTTTCCTCGCGGGTGACACGGGGGTTGACGTACCCCAGACGGGGGAGTAGCCGCAGAGGCGCCTTCGACGCACTCGGGCGACTCTTCCTCGAGATGATCGCCGCGGGTCGTAGGGTGGGGCCCGTGTTCTCGTGGTCACATCTGGGCCTGGTCGCCCTCGGCGGCGCGCTCGGTACGGCGGTGCGCATCGCCCTCACCCTCGCGTTCGGTGAGGTTCTCGGTCCGGCACTCGTTCCGACGGTGAACGTCGTCGGTTCCTTCGCCCTCGGGTTCGTCGTCGGCCGGCTCGCTCGTGTCCCGGTGGGCCCGCGCACCCAGGCCGCGCAGATGTTCCTCGGCACGGGGGTGCTGGGCGGCTTCACCACTTACAGCGCGCTCGTTCTCGAAGCATCCGACCCGGCCCTCCTTCCCTGGGGAATCGGCTCCGTCGTCGCGGGGGTGCTCGCAGCGCTTCTGGGCCTGCGCCTCGGACGCGGCAGGAGGCGCGCGTGACACCGCTCCTGTTCGCCGCCGCCGCCGCGGCGGGAGGCGTGGGGGCGGCCCTGCGCTATCTCGTCGACATGGGAGTGACTCGGATGCTGGGCGCTCGGGTGCCGTGGGGGATTCTGCTGGTCAATCTGACCGGCGCCTTCACCCTCGGCTTCGTCTCGGCCGGGATCGCGGGCGTGACGGGTGTCTGGGTGATCGGGGCAGGTCTGCTCGGCGGGTACACCACGTTCAGCTCGGTGTCGGTCGGCACGGTTCTGCTCGCAGAAGAGCGGCGGGCGCCGGCGGCGGTCCTGTACGCGGTCGGGACGTTCGTCGGGTCGATCCTGGCGGCAGTGGCGGGGCTCGCCGTCGGCAGTCTCGTGGGGTGACCAACCCCCGCATCCCGCATCTCGAGCGGAAACCGCGTGGAATACTGAGTTCGATACATCTTTGTATCGGCCCCGCACCGCCGTGATCCGCGAAGGACCCCCGTGTCGAACCTCGCCATCCTCAGTTTGAAGAACCGGGCGCTCATCGCGCTGGTCACGATCGTCGTCGCGGTGTTCGGGGGACTGGCGCTGACGAGCCTCAAGCAGGAGCTCATCCCCTCCATCGAGTTCCCCTCGTTGTCGGTCGTCACGACCTACCCTGGCGCCTCGCCCGAGGTCGTCAGCAATGACGTGTCGACACCCATCGAGACGGCGATCCAGGGCGTACCGGGCCTCGAGTCGACGACCGCGACGAGCACCACCAACGCCTCGATCGTGCAGGCCTCCTTCACGTACGGAACCGACCTCGCCACGGCCGAGCAGAAGATGACGCAGGCGATCAACCGCATCGCCTCAGAGCTGCCCGCCGACCTCGAGCCGAACGTCGTCGCGATCAGCACCGACGACTTCCCGGTCATCCAGCTCGCGGTCACGGGCTACGCCGACAGCGACGCGGCACAGGCGATTCTCGAATCGTCGATCGTGCCCGATCTCGAAGACGTTGACGGCGTGAACGCCGCGCAGATCGTCGGCGGCACGGGGCAGCGCGTCACCATCACGCCCGACCAGGCTCAGCTCGCCGAGAGAGGTTTCTCGCAGCAGGCCATCACCGACGCGCTCGACCAGAACGGTGTGCTCTTCCCGGGCGGCGAGATCACCGAGGGGGCCAGCACGCTCACCGTGCAGACGGGGGCGAAGCTGACGTCGGTCGATGACCTCGCAGCGCTGCCGCTCGTTCCCACCGAGGCCGCCCAGGCACGGGACGGCACGGTCACGATCGGCGACGTCGCCACCGTCGAGCAGCAGGCCGACCCGGTGACCTCGATCTCGCGCGTCAATGGGGAGCCCGCGCTCACGATCGCCGTGACGAAACTCCCCTCGGCCAACACCGTCGACGTGTCGCGCGGAGTGCTGGCGGTGCTCCCCGACCTGGAGTCCACGCTCGAGGGTGCCACCTTCACGGTCGTCTTCGACCAGGCACCTTTCATTCAGCAGTCGATCGAGTCGCTGGCGCTCGAGGGCCTCCTCGGACTCGTGTTCGCCGTCATCATCATTCTGATCTTCCTGTTGTCGGTGCGCTCGACCCTCGTCACCGCGATCTCGATCCCGACCAGCGTCTTGATCACCTTCATCGGCATCCAGGCGTTCGGGTACTCGCTCAACATCCTCACGCTCGGCGCTCTGACGATCGCTATCGGCCGCGTCGTCGACGACTCCATCGTCGTGATCGAGAACATCAAGCGGCACTATGTCGGAGGTGCCGAGAAGCTGTCGGCGGTCCTTCTCGGGGTGCGCGAAGTGGCGGGGGCGGTCACGGCCTCGACGCTGACGACCGTCGCCGTGTTCCTGCCGCTCGCCTTCGTGAGCGACCTCACGGGCGAACTCTTCCGGCCCTTCGCGCTGACCGTGACGATCGCCATGGTGGCTTCGCTCTTCGTGGCACTGACGATCGTGCCCGTGCTGGCCTACTGGTTCTTGCGGCCGGGAAAACCGGTGATGGATGCCGAGGGCCGGGCCATCGACCCCGAAGACCCGGCCGCGCCCCCGAGTGGCCTGCAGAAGCGGTATCTGCCCGTGCTGCGGTGGACTCTCGCGCACAAAGCCGTGACGCTGATCCTGGCGCTCGTGCTGCTCGTCGGCACCGGCTTCCTCGCTCCGTTCATGAAGATCAACTTCCTCAGCGATTCCGGCCAGAACACGCTGACCGTCACGCAGCAGGTCGCCCCCGGCGCGAGCCTCGACACCGAAGACGCCGCGGCGCAGCGGGTCGAGACGGCTCTGGAGGGCGTGGCCGGCATCGAGACGGTCCAGGTGTCGATCGGCTCGACCGGCTCGGCACTCCGCGACGCGTTCAGCGGGGGAGGCGCGGGCGTCACCTACTCGGTGACCACCGACTCCGACGCCGATCAAGAGGTCGTGCGGCAAGACGTGCAGAACGCGGTCGCCGACCTCGACGATGTCGGCACCATCTCGGTCGCCGCCTCCGGTGGGGGCTTCGGCTCCAGCGACATCGAGATCGATGTGACCGCGCCCGACGGCGCGACGCTGCAGGACGCGACCGACGCCGTCGTTTCGTCGCTCGAGGGTCGCGAGGGCATCGGGCAGGTGACGAGCAACCTCTCGGCCTCGCTGCCGTACATCGCCGTTTCGGTCGATCGTGACGCGGCCGCGGAGCGCGGGCTGTCAGAGGTCGCCGTCGGCGGTCTCGTGTCGAACACGATGCAACCGAGCTCCGCGGGTTCCGTGGAGATCGACGAGACCGCGCTGACGGTGTACCTCGCGGTCGCCGATCGCCCCACGACCATCGACGAGCTGCGGGCGCTCGAGATCCCGACCGCCGCCGGCCTCGTGCGCCTCGACGAGATCGCCACCGTCGACGAGACCGACGGGCCGACATCGATCACGACGGTGCGCGGTCAGCAGACGGCCACGGTGACCGTGGCGCCGAGCAGCGACGACCTCAACGTGGCGTCTGCCGCGGTGACCGCCGCCCTCGCTGACGCTCAGCTTCCCGATTCGGCGGACGCCGAGGTGGGTGGTGTGCTGACCCAGCAACAGGACGGCTTCTTCCAGCTCTTCCTCGCGATGCTCGCGGCGATCCTGATCGTCTACATCATCATGGTCGCGTCGTTCCGATCGCTGCTTCAGCCGCTGCTCCTGCTGGTGTCGATCCCGTTCGCGGCGACCGGGTGGATCATTCTCCAGCTGATCAGCGGCACCCCGGTGGGCATCGCTTCGTTGATCGGACTGTTGATGCTGATCGGCATCGTCGTGACCAACGCCATCGTGCTGATCGACCTCGTCAATCAGTACCGTCGTAAGGGTCTCGATGTCGCCGAGGCGATGATCGCCGGTGGCTCACGTCGACTGCGGCCGATCCTCATGACCGCGCTCGCCACGATCTTCGCTCTGACCCCGATGGCCTTGGGGATCACCGGGCACGGCGGCTTTATTTCACAGCCGCTCGCGATCGTGGTGATCGGCGGCCTGGTGTCTTCCACGGTCCTGACGCTCCTCGTGCTGCCGACGCTCTATACCCTTGTCGAAGGGGGGCGTGAGCGGCGCGCAGCCCGTCGCGCAGAACGACGGGGCGCGTCATCGGACGACGGCGCATCGGCTGCGACACCGGTCGGCGCGAGTGCACCGGCAGGTGGCGACGAGCCGCCGGCGTCGCGGCGCGATTACCGACGGGAACACCCGTCGGAGTGACGGTCTTCACGCGGGCCGCGAGGCACCGCGTGAAGACGCCCGACCAGGCGAACATCGCGCTGGTGGCGATGACTTCGAACAGGGCGAGGTTGATCGTCTCGGTGACGAAAAGCCATGCGCCGGCGAAGATGACCGCGAACACCACGGCGGTCGTCAGGTGGAGGCGCTTCGGCATCCGGTGCAGGAAGAACGGCGACGTCAGCAAGAGGGCAGCGAACCCCAGCACCATCGAGCCGGCGACGTTGTCGTGCATGGTCTTGTTGGTGTTCAGCGGAATGCACCCGACCAGGGCGAGATTCACGCCCACGACCGATAGGCAGAGCTGCGCGACGAGGGCCGACCCGCGGCGCACGTGCAGGCGGTGGAGGCGCCGCAGATCTCGCCCGACGCTCCGCGCATAGAGGGTGACGACCGCTCCGCCGATAACGAGCGTTCCGTTGAAGAAGTCGCCCGACGTGTTTCGGAAGGTGCCCAGCTGGCTGAAGTGCAGGTGCCACCACAGGGGATCGGTGGTCGTCAGGATGCTGGCGAGGATGCCGCTCAGCAGGATCAGCAGTGCGCCGGCGCCGAAGTGCATCGTCGTCAGCCGACCGCCGATCGCGCGCAGGGACGGCGACGCGAATCGGAGGGGCAGGGGGGCGGCGACAGTCGACGCGGGCATTTTCCATCCAGGACTAACGGGGCGTCCTCCTCCCCGCGGGACCCCCAAGCCCCTTCAACCCGCCGGAAAGCGAACGCCGGGTTCCATCCAGAATTCGCTCCCCAGCGTGACGGCAAGCCGTCGTGCACATGGTATCTCCCGCATGTGACCGGATTGTCACGGGGGAGAACGCGAATCTGAGAGTTGGCTGGATACCGCGCGCGCCGTCGACGACGGGGGCATCGAGTTCAGTGCGCGAGTTCGATGCCCCACTCGAGAGTCCAGCTCTCGCCCGGGGCGAGATGCCGAAGGTCGATCTCCGTCCGGAACGCGTTCGGGGGTGCCGTCATCGGTTCGATCGCGAGGGCCAGCGTTCGCTGCGGGTAGCGGTCGGTGGTGAAGACCTGCGCCCATTCGAAGCCGACTCCCTGCCAGAGGGTCAGGATGCGACCGTCGGGCGACGTGAGCGTGTGGCGGATCCGCCCGTCGGCATCGCGGGGCATCCCGCGGTAGGTCGTGTCGAGTGACAGGTCGCCCACACGTCGTCCCCCGCGAAGATCGGTGTCGGCATCCACCTCTTCTTCTCGGAGCGGGATCTTCTTCTCGTCGAGCACCAGTCTCGTGGTCCCACCGGAGCGGATGACGAGATCTGCCGTGTCGACTCCGCCGATCTCGACGAAGGGGTGGGTGCCCAGCGCGACGGGAGCGGGGGTGCCGCCGACGTTCTGCAGCTCGTGTCGCACGTGCACGCCGGTGTCCGTGAGCGAATACGTGACGGAGGTCGCGAGGTGGAAGGGGTACCCCGTTTGCGGGTAGACCTCGGCGCGGAGGGTCACGCGGTCGGTCGGCTCGGCGTCGGCGGTGTACGGCGAGAACCTGAGCAGACCGTGACTCGCGTTTCCGAGCGCGGGCTCGGTGATCGCGAGCCGCCGGGCCTCGCCCCCGTCGTCCCAGACACCGCCGCTGATGCGGTTCGGCCACGGGACGAGGACGACGCCGGATGCTGACGGGGTCGCCATGTCGTCGGCGTACCGCGAGATCAGGTCGGTTCCGGCCACGGCGAGGGCGCGCAGCGACGCGCCGACCTGAGCGATCTCGGCGGTCACCCCGTCGCGGGTCAGGATGAATCGGCGGCCGGTGGGATCGGCGGTCATGAGGGCTCCTCGACTCGGGCGGGCGTACGCAGCATCCGCTCTGCACAGCGTAGAAGGTGACGACCGCCGGTGCGACGCGGCCCCCGCCGGGGCCGTCGGGGCGTCTCTCAGGGAGGTGGGGTAGCGTTGGCAGGTCGGCGGAGGACACCGCGCCCAGGGCGCGGGCATGTTGTGTGAGTCCTCGGGGCCGATTCTCGGGACCCGATCCGTGGTCCCGGACCAATTACTGGAATGGCCCCGGCCGACGATAGTCCGGGTTTCCCGCTGTGAGCGGGCGCTGTTCTCGTGTGAGAACCGAGAAGGACACACTCCCATGCCCAAAAGCAAGAAGCCGGCCGGCGGCCGGCCCGCGAAGAACTTCGAGCCGCGCTACGGCGAGAAGCCGTCGTACCAAGACCGCAAGCGTCGCGGCGACGACGGCGCGTCGGCCTCCAAGCCCGGCAGCAAGAGCCCCAGCCACCGCGGACACCGCCCGGCCGAGGCCACCGATGCTGCGCCGAAGCGTCGCTGGACCGCGCAGGAGCGCGCCGGGCGCGAAGAGTCGCGCGGCATCCGCACCCAGGCCCGTTCGTTCGATGATCGTCCGGCCCGCTCGTCCGAGCGCCCGGTCCGTTCCTACGACGACCGCCCGACCCGCTCGTACGATCGTCCGGCCCGCTCGTTCGACGATCGTCCGGCACGTTCGTCGGATCGTCCGGCCCGTTCGTTCAGCGACCGTCCGGCGCGTTCGTACGATTCCCGTCCGCCGCGGGAGGACCGCCCCGTGAGGAACGACCGCGTCGACCGCACCGAGCGCCGCACGACCGGTGATGCCCGCCCGTCGTACCGCGACGATCGCCCGCGCCGCTCGTTCGACGATCGCCCCGCTCGTTCGCAGGGCGACCGTCCCGCGCGTTCGTTCGGCGATCGCCCCGCGCGCGACGATCGTCCGGCACGTTCGTTCGATGACCGCCCTCGTCGTGATGACCGCTCGGCTCGTCCGGCCGGTGATCGTCCGGTCCGTTCGTTCGGCGACCGTCCGGCTCGCGATGACCGCCCGGCGCGGTCGTTCAACGATCGCCCGGCGCGCTCGTTCGATGACCGCCCTCGTCGTGATGACCGCTCGGCTCGTCCGGCCGGTGACCGTCCGGTCCGTTCGTTCGGCGACCGTCCGGCGCGCGATGACCGCCCGGCGCGGTCGTTCAACGATCGCCCGGCGCGCTCGTTCGACGATCGCCCCCGTCGTGACGATGCTTCAGCTCGTCCGGCACGCTCGTCCGACGACCGTCGTCCCCGTCGCACCGAGGCGCCCGGTCGCTCCGATTGGGCGGCCAAGCCCGCACGGAGCGCGCAGCAGGAGCAGCGCGTCGACACCGTGCACGAGCGTCTGCAGGCCGACGCCGTCGACGCGGCGACCGCCGCGGGTGCCGGGTTCCTCGAGCTCGGCCTCGGCGAGAACATCGTCCGCGTCCTGGCCGACCTCGGTGCCGCCAGTCCCTTCCCGATTCAGGCCGCGACCGTCGCCCCGATCCTCGAGGGCCGCGACGTGCTCGCTCGCGGCCGCACCGGCTCGGGCAAGACCATCGCGTTCGGCGCTCCGCTCGTCGAGAGCGTGCTGCGTGCCGGCGCGGGAACCAAACGCGCCTTCGCCCGCGCACCCCGTGCGCTGATCCTCGCGCCGACCCGCGAGCTGGCGCTCCAGATCGACAGCACGGTGCAGCCGATCGCTCGCAGCGTCGGACTCTTCACGACCCAGATCTACGGCGGTGTTCCCCAGGCGCGCCAGGTCGGTGCCCTGCGCAAGGGCGTCGACATCATCATCGGCACCCCCGGCCGCATCGAAGACCTCGTGGAGCAGGGCAAGCTCGACCTCTCGGAGGTCAAGATCGTCGTCCTCGACGAGGCCGACCACATGTGCGAGCTCGGCTTCCTCGAGCCCGTGCAGCGCATCCTCCGCCACACCGCAGGGGGAAGCCAGAAGCTGCTCTTCTCGGCGACCCTCGACCGTGAGGTCGCGGCCCTCGTCGATGAGTTCCTCGTCGAACCGGCCGTGTACGAAGTCGCCGGTGAAGACCAGGATTCCGGCACGATCGAGCACCGCGTGCTCGTCATCGACCACCGTGACAAGGCCGAGATCCTCGCCTCGCTCGTCGACCGCGCGGGGAAGACGCTCGTCTTCGCCCGCACCCGCGCCTACGCCGAAATGCTCGCCGAGCAGTTCGACGACGCCGGCATCTCGGCGGTCGCCCTCCACGGCGACCTCAATCAGGCCAAGCGCACGCGCAACCTCGAGAAGATGACCTCGGGCCGCGTCGCCGTGCTCGTGGCGACCGACGTCGCGGCACGCGGCATCCACGTCGACGATATCGACCTCGTCGTGCAGGCCGACCCGCCGGACGAGTACAAGACCTACCTGCACCGCTCCGGCCGCACCGGCCGCGCGGGACGCTCGGGCCGGGTCGTCACGCTGATCCCGCGTCAGCGTCGTCGTCGCATGGAAGAGATGCTCGAGCGCGCCGAGATCGACGCTCCGTTCGAAGAGGCGCGCCCCGGCGACGACCTTCTCGAGGAGCTCGCCGGACGCCAGATCGCCGACGTCACGAGCTGACACCGCAGCATCCTGGTTCCCCCGTCA
Source organism: Microbacterium shimangi (assembly GCF_043556445.1). Taxonomy (NCBI): domain Bacteria; kingdom Bacillati; phylum Actinomycetota; class Actinomycetes; order Micrococcales; family Microbacteriaceae; genus Microbacterium; species Microbacterium shimangi. Next base: position 480,273 of record NZ_JBIGII010000003.1, on the reverse strand, counting down.
CGCCGCCGTCTGCGCGATCGTGACGGGGGAACTCTGTTTCGCGGGGCACCGCGGCCGGCGCTCGACGCCTTCGGAGGAGAATTCACCAACGGAGGCGCCATTGCTGTGGTTTCCCCCTCCGAACGTGAATTCTCCTCCGCGCGTGCTGCTGACTCCCGTGGAGGTGCGCCTCAGAACAGCGTCGCGGGGGCGACCGGCCGCACCGCGGGGGTCGGCAACGCGACACGCGAAGCGAGGCCGGGCTGAGGCCGACCGCGCGGATGATCGTCTTCGTCATGACCGTCGAGCTGGTGCAGGCGCAGCAGCGGGCGGATGCGCTTCGAGAGCCAGGTTCGATACGCCTTGGGCGCCGAGGTCGAGACCCCCGGGTAGAGGCCGCGGTAGGACGACACCAGTTCGGGGCGCTCGCGCTCGAGCCACTCGAAGAACCAGGGTTTGACCCCCGGGCGCAAGTGCAGCGCGCCGTAGACGACCTTGACGGCTCCCGCCTCTCGGATGCGGCGGAGCGCGTTGTCGAGCGCCGCCAGGGAGTCGGTGAGGTGCGGCATCACCGGCATGAGGAACACCGTGACCCGGAACCCCCTCTCGGTGGCCGCGCGCACGGTGTCGAGCCGTGCGTCGGCGCTCGGCGTCCCCGGTTCGAGGGAGTGCTGCAGAGCGTCGTCGAACACCGCGATCGACATCGCGAGCGAGATGCGGACGGATGCTGCCGCGTCGCTGAGCAGCGGCAGGTCGCGCCGCAGCAGCGAGCCTTTCGTGAGGATGGAGAACGGCGTTCCTGTCTCGGCGAAGGCCGAGACGATCTGCGGCATCAGCCGGTAGCGTCCCTCGGCGCGCTGGTAAGGATCGGTGTTCGTGCCGAGCATGACGGGCTCGCGCGCCCACGAGCCGCGCCGCAGCTCTTTCTGCAAGACCTCCGCGACGTTCACCTTGACGACGATCTGGTTGTCGAAGTCGCTGCCGGCATCGAGGTCGAGATACTCGTGCGTTCCCCGGGCGAAGCAGTACGTGCAGGCATGACTGCAGCCCCGGTACGGATTGACGGTCCAGTCGAACGGCATCGCCGAGGCGCCGGGCACGCGGTTGAGCGCCGTCTTGGCGAGCACCTCGTGAAAGGTCATTCCGGCGAATTCGGGGGTGGTGACCGACCGCACCAGGCCGTCCATCCGCTCGAGGCCGGGGAGCGCGGCGGTGTCGGCCACTCCCAGTTGCTGTCCCTGCCATCGCATGACCTCATGGGAACATATGTACGAATCTAAGTCAAGCCGCGGGGGCTCACGGTCGAAGGGCGCGCCGCTCCCTCGCATCGCCCCTCCCGATCGGAGAGAATGGGCCGGTGACGGACCCCGAACCGTTCTCGCCCGGCTCGCGCCGTGAAGCGCGAATGACGGCGGAGCGCACACACGCCGCTCCGCGGCCACTGGCTCGTCACGCCCGCCGCCGCCGTGCCGCAGGAATCCGGGTGTTCTTCGCCGTCGCCGCCTCTGCGGCGCTGCTGATCGGCGGTAGCGGAGCGGTGACCGCGGCCGTCACCGGCGGCGCGCTCGCCGAGGGCAGTGTCATCACCTCGGCGGCCGTCGAGCCGACGAGCGAGCCCCGCACCCCCATCGACGCGACCGTTCTGCCGATGCCGGCGGAGGGTCTGCCGTCGCCCTCGTTCGACGTGTCTGCCGCGGGTCGTGCGCTCTGCGACGACCCCGCCTTCACCCAGGCCATCGAGTCGGGCGACGATGCGACCGTGATCGCAGCGGCGGGTGGCGCCGACGCCTTCCGCGTCGCGGTCGCCACCGGAACGGCGCCCTGCATACCGCTCGACGATCCTGCCCGAGCGTGGTCGGTCGTCAACAAACAGCGACCCTTCGAGCCGATCGATTTCGCCCCCTTCCCCCTCGCCCTGCCGTCGGGTGTGCGGAGTCTGTCGGGCGGAGAGCTGCGGGCGGATGCCGCGGCATCCTTCACCGAGATGGCCACGGCTGCACGCGAAGCCGGCGCGGGTGAAATCGCGATGGAGAGCGCCTACCGCTCGTACTCCACGCAGCAGGCCACCTATCGCGGGCACGTCGGCGACCGTGGCGTTGAGGGCGCCGATCTGGTGAGTGCGCGTCCGGGGTACAGCGAGCATCAGTCGGGCCTCGGTGCCGACGTGGTCGCGTGCGACGAGGGCACGTGCGGCTCGATCGACGATCTCGCGGCCACCCCCCAGGGCGCCTGGGTCGCCGAGCACGCGTGGGAGCACGGCTGGATCGTCCGCTACCTCGAAGGCCGCACCGACGTCACGGGCTACCTGCCCGAACCGTGGCATCTCCGCTACGTCGGGCCCGAGATCGCCCGCGCCTACCACGAGGGATCGTGGACGACCCTCGAGGAATTCTTCGGCCTGGCCCCGGCGCCCGATTACGCCGGCTGAGAGCTGTTCGACCGGACCTCGCCGTCTTCTTCCCGGTCGGGAGGTTGACATTCGGCGTTGCCGGTGAGAACGTTTACAGCGGGACGTGTAAACGTTTCCACTGCACTCGTGCCTCAAAGGAGAGAACGTGCCTCGAGCTACCATCACGCAAGTCGCCGCCCTCGCGGGCGTCTCGATCGCGTCGGCATCCCGGGCGCTGAACGGCCAGATCGCCAGCGCCGAGACCGTCGAGAAGGTGCGCCGCGCCGCGGCCGAGCTGGGGTACGTCGCCGACGCTGCGGCCCGGTCCTTGAAGCTCGGGCGCACCCAGCAGCTGGCCTACGCCGTCGCCGACATCGGCAACCCCGTCTACGTCGAGATGATGAGCGCCGTCGAGCGGGTGGTCGCCGCATCCGGATACCGACTCGTCATCTCGTCGACCGGCACCGCCTCTTCGACCCTCGACGTCGTGCGCGACCTGGGCCGCGGGTACGTCGACGGCATGATCCTCTCGCCGCTGCGGGTGACCCCCGAGCTGCTCGACGCCCTGACCGACGTGCCCGTCCCCGTGGTCGTGCTCGGCTCGGTCCCCGGCGGCTCGGCGCTCGACACGGTGCAGGCCGATTCGCGCACCGGCATGAGCCTCGTCGTCAACCACCTCGTCGAGGAGGGCCGGCAGACGCTCGTGTTCATCAACGGGCCGGTCGACACGACCCCCGGCCGGTTGCGCCTGCAGGGTTTCGAAGACGCCGTGCGCGCGCACCCCGGCATCCGCAGCCGCACCGTGACCGCCGACGACTTCACCATCGCGTCGGGGTACCGTGCCGCGCGTGACGTGCTCGACGACGCGCGCACCCCCCGCCCCGACGCGATCGTCGCGGCGAACGATCTGATCGGGATCGGTGTCATGCACGCTGCCGACGATCTCGGCTGGACGGTGCCGTACGACCTCGCGATCACCGGCATGGACAACACCGAACTCGCTCAAGTCGCCCGACTCGGCCTCACGAGCATCGACCTCGGAGCCGAAGAGCGCGGCCGCGTCGCCGCCGACCTGCTGCTGGCGCGCATCGCCGATCCCCATCGCGCGGCGCACACCGTGACCGTCGCCCCTTCGCTGGTGGTGCGGGGATCATCCCTCAACGGCGCCGCAGCGCTCGACGGCGCCGCATCGCTGCGCGCCGTGGAAGAGAAGGACGCGGGATGAGCGCCACGACGAAAGAACGGCCGGCACCCTCGAAAGTGCGGCGGATCGGGCCCCGCGCCCGCGCCGAACGGCGCGAGGCGATCGCCCTCGTCGTGCCGGCGCTGCTTCCGATCATCATCTTCTCGGTCATCCCGCTCGTCAGCGGTGTCGCGCTGGGGTTCACCAACGCCACGCTGCGTCGTGAGGCCGAGATCGACTTCATCGGCCTCGGCAACTTCGCAGAGCTCGCGGGCGACCACCGGTTCTGGGGTTCGTTCGGCATCGGGTTGATCTGGGCGGGATCCGTCGCACTCCTCACTCTCGCGTCGTCGATGGGTCTGGCGCTGCTGCTCAACAGCAACCTCCGCCTCAAGACGCTCACCCGCGTGCTCGCGCTCATCCCCTGGGCGATGCCGCCCGTGGTGATCGCCATCGTCTGGCGCATGATCTACAACCCCAACTCCGGCCCCCTCAACGCATCGCTGGAATTCTTCGGCCTGCCGGGCGTCAACTGGCTCGGCGACTTCTCGACCGCCCTCCCCGCGGTCATCGTCGTCGGGGTGTGGTCGGGCATCCCTCAGACCACGGTCCTCCTCCTCGCCGGTATGCAGTCGATCTCTCCCGAGCTGCACGAGGCGGCGGCGGTCGACGGCGCGGGATCGTTGCGCCGCTTCTGGCACATCACCCTGCCGGCGCTCCGGCCGATCATCATCGCCGTGACGATCCTCGATTTCATCTGGCAGTTCAACTCGTTCGGTCTGATCTACGTGCTCACCGAGGGTGGTCCGGGCGGGCAGACCATGATCCCGCCGCTGTTCACCTACCTCGAGGCGTTCCGCAACCGTGAGATCGGCTACGCCTCGGCGATGGGCGACGTGCTGGTGATCGCCATCATGCTCTTCCTCTCGGTCTATCTCGTCCACCAGTTCCGTCAGGCGAAGGCGGGCCGGTCATGACCAAGCGACCCTGGTACTCCACCGCGCTGATGTACGCGGCGCTCGCGGGCTATCTGCTCTTCCTCGGGTTCCCCCTGCTGTGGCTGCTCTCGGCCTCGTTCAAGACGTCGAGCGAACTCAACTCGCTCGCGGTGAACCTGCTGCCCGCGGTGTGGGAGTTCGGCAACTACGTCACCGCCCTCGAGCGGCAGAGCCTGATCACCGCGGCAGGCAACTCGTTCGTGGTGTCGGTCAGCACGATGGTCATCACCGTGCTGCTCTCGATGCCGATGGCCTACGCACTCGCCCGGTTGAAGGGCAAGCTGCGCGCGGCGGGCACCGTGTGGATCCTCACGAGCCAGGTCTTCCCGTCGATCCTGATCATCATTCCGCTGTTCCTCGTCCTGCGGACGATCCAGCTCAACGACACCCTGCTCGGCCTGATCCTCGTCTACGTCACCTTCACGATGCCGTTCACGCTCTGGATGCTGCAGGGGTACGTCGCAGCGATCCCTCGCGAGCTCGAAGAGGCCGCAGAGATGGACGGAGCCGGGCGGCTGACGATCCTCCGCCGCGTGGTGCTGCCCCTCTTGGCGCCGGGGCTCGTGGCGACGGCGATGTTCACCTTCGTGTCGGCGTGGAACGAGTTCTTCCTCGCGCTCGTGCTCATCCAGAGCCCCGAGCTGTACACGCTCCCGATCGCGCTGCGATCGTTCCTCGGCGCGGAGGGGCAGACCGAACTCGGCCCGCTCGCGGCCGGGGCGATCCTCGCCACCATCCCCTCGCTGATCATCTTCAGCATCCTCCAGAAGAAACTCACCGGCGGCATGCTCGCCGGTGCCGTCAAGGGATAGTCCCTCCCTCGGTACAAGAAAGGTCACCACCATGAGAAAAACCCTCAGGCTCAGCGCCGTGGCGTTCGCGGGCATCGCAGCCGTCACCCTCAGTGCCTGCGCGCAAGGCAGCGCCAGCGGCGGCTCCGACAGCGAGGACGGTGCCGTCACGCTGCAGTTCCAGTCGCTGTCGGACCAGCCGGCGACGCAGGCCGCCGTGAAAGAGATCGTCGACACCTGGAATGCCGACAACCCCGACGTGCAGGTCGAGATCGTGCAGGCCGGGTGGGACGGCACCTACGACAAACTCATCACGCAGTTCACCGGTGGCACGGCCCCCGACATCATCCACTACGAGGCATCGTCGATCACCTCGTTCGCGATCGACGGCTACCTCGCCGACCTGACCGATCTCATCGACCCCGCCCTGCGCGATGACATCTCAGAGGGCATCTGGGACTCGGTGACGGTGAACGACCAGATCATCGCCTACCCCTCGACGCTGCAGTCGTACATGGTGTTCGCGAACACCGACCTGCTCGAAGAGGCGGGCGTGGAGATTCCCACCGGCGACTCGATGACGTGGGACCAGCTGCAGGAGATCGCGCGGGCGACCACCGTCGAGGGCCGCTTCGGTCTCGGATGGGGCCTCGCTTCGCCCACCGCCACCATGATGAGCCTCTCGCTCGGTTTCGACGGCGGTTTCTTCGAGGGCGAGGGCGAAGACGCCTCGATCGAGGTGGGCGACGATGAGCTCGCCGTGCCCGAGCGCATCCACGAGATGGCCTTCACCGACCGCTCGCTCGACCCGACCTCGCTCACGCAGTCGGGTTCCGAGGTGCTCGCCTCGTTCTACGGCGAAACCGTGGCGCTCACCGTGCAGGGTTCCTTCCAGGCGACCAACATCGCCGACGACGCACCCGAGGGCTTCAACTGGGCGGTCCTTCCTCCGCTGGAGGGGAGTGCGGGCGCGGTGCAGGCGGCCAACCCGCAGACCTACTCGGTGAACGTCGACTCGGAGCACGTCGAAGAGTCGGCGGAGTTCCTGAACTTCTTCCTGGGTGCCGACAACCTCGCCGAGATCGCTTACGCCGACGCCCTCATCCCGTCGTCGCAGACGGCGCGTGACGGTGTGGCCGAACTCGCCGGCGATGCGGTCGGCTGGGAGCAGATCCTCGCCTCGGGCGACGGCCTCGTCGGGCCGCCGTTCCTCAAGGTCGACGGCTACACGGAGTGGAAGGACACCATCGCCACTCCCGCGTTCCAGCAGTACCTCGCCGACCAGATCTCGGTCGACCAGCTCGGCACGCAGCTGAGCGACGGATGGGCCGACATCGCCGGATAAGCCCGGCAGTGAACCGGGGCGGGCGGGCTGCCCGCCCCGGGTACGACAGCAGACGAACGGATAGGGATTTCGATGGACGCGTTGCAGGATCGGGTCGCGGGCGTGCTCGCCGGCGCCGCAGTGGGAGACGCCCTCGGCGGTGCGACCGAGGGGTGGACCCCCGAGCAGATCGAGGAGCGATACGAGGGACGCGTGACCGGGATCGTGGGCCCGTTCCTCGCCGACTGGCGCACCGCACGACCCATCGCGCCGTACCACAAGGGCGATGGGCACGTCACGGACGACACCCTCATGACGCACGCGCTCGTGCAGGTGTACGACAAGCGGCGCACCCACCTCGACGCCTACAACGTGGCCGGCGACCTCGTTCCCCTCATGATCGGGGAGCGCCGGTGGGTTCCCGAGCTCGAAGACGACGTGCTGATCCTGCAGCGGGTCTTCCTCGCCGAGAAGTGGATCGTCGCCAAGCTCCACTACGGACACGTCGACCCGCGCGAGGCCGGGGTCGGCAACATCATCAACTGCGGCGCCACCATGTACATGCCGCCCGTTGGGCTCGTGAACATTGGCGACCCGCAGGCGGCGTACGCCGAGGCGATCGACATCACGGGCGCCCACCAGGCGTCGTACGGCCGCGAGGCGGCCGGGGTCTTCGCCGCCGCGGTGGCCGTGGCCTCCGCCCCCGGCGCCACCGTCGCCTCGGTGCGCGAAGCCGCCCTCTCGGTGGCGCACGACGGCACCGCGGCCGCCCTCCGCGCGGTGCTCGAGGCGGTCGACGAGTACCTCGCCGACGGCGGGTCCGACGACCCCCGCGCGCTCGGGCGGCTCGTGCGCGCAGCGGTCTCTCCGTTCGACACGGTCGGCGACGCCTATCGCGCCCCGGCGATGGACGCGCGGCTGCCCTCGCGGACGAAGTCGATCGAAGAACTGCCCGTCGCGATCGCCTTCGTCGTCGCTCACGGGGGCGACCTCGCCGCATCCGTTCTCGAAGCGGTGAACTACGGCCGCGACTCCGACTCGATCGCCGTCATGGCCGGCGCGATCTGCGGCGGTCTGGGCGGGCGCAGCGCCGTGCCCGACGAATGGGTGTCGGGGGTGACCGAGGCGAGCCGCCTCGACCTCGACGGGGTGATCGCGACGATGACCGGGGTGGTGCGAGAGGTGGCCGCACGCGACGCCGAACGCGCCCGGGAGCGCAGCAGCGCCCTCGAGGCGGTGCTGTCCGGACGGTGGAGCGAAGGATCCGCCGCATGAGGCTGACCTGGGCTCAACCCGAAGACCTCGTCGCCGCCGAGCTGGTGGCCCTGCGCGAGCAGGGTGTTCCCCACTCGGCCCTGGCCGACGTCGCCCGACGGTGGGAAGCGGCCGGCGGATCGACGATCCTCGCGCCGAGCGGAGCCAGCGCCGTCGCCGCGGCCCCCGAAGTGCGCGCGCTCGGCCGCGACCTGCTCGACGAGCTCGACGCGCTGCGGGTTCCGAGCGCCGACGAGCCCGATGAGTGGCACGCCATCGAGGCGTTGCTGGCGCCGAGTCGACCGGATGCTGCGCGGAACGTCTCGTTCGACCGGGTGCACGGCGCGTGGCTGGGCCGCTCCGCCGGATGCCTGCTCGGCAAGCCGGTCGAGAAGATCCCGCGGTCCGGCATCGAGGAGATCGCCCGCAGCACGGGCAACTGGCCGATCGCCGGATACTTCACCGCGCGCGGCCTGCCCGATGAGATCGCGGCCCGCTGGCCGTGGAACCGGCGTTCGGCGCCGACCTCGCTCGTGGAGAACATCGACGGCATGCCCGAAGACGACGACCTCAACTTTCCGCTCCTGGCGCTCGATCTGCTCGAGGTGCACGGAACGCGGCTGACGACCGATGCCGTCGCCGAATCGTGGTTGGCGGCACTGCCCGCCGGCCGGGTCTTCACCGCCGAGCGCGCGGCGTACCGCAACCTGCTCGACGCGCGGCCGGTGCCCGAGACGGCGACTCATCGAAATCCCTTCCGCGAGTGGATCGGGGCGCTCATCCGCGCCGACGTGCACGGCTGGGCCCACCCCGGCGATCCCCTCGCGGCCGCTGCGTCGGCCTGGGTCGACGCGCGCCTCAGCCATACCCGCAACGGACTGTACGGCGAGATGTGGGCGGCGGCGCTGTGCGCCGAAGCACTCGTCGCCGACTCCGCCGGCGCCGTGCTCGATGCCGCCGACACCGTCGTTCCGCCGGCTTCGCGACTCGCGCGTGCCGTCGCGCTGGGCCGTGATCTCGGCGCCGACCTCGCGGCCGGCAGGCGGGGCAGGAGCGAAGCCCTCGATGTGCTGCACAGCGAGTTCGCCGGCATGCACTGGGTGCACACGCTCAACAACGCGGCCCTCATCGCATGCGCGATCGAAGGAGCCGACGGCGGTTTCGGCGACGGCGTGACCCTCGCCGTCGAGGGCGGGTGGGACACCGACTCGGCGGGTGCGACGGTCGGGTCTGTTCTCGGTGCCCTGCTCGGCGCCGATGGCATCGGATCGGCCTGGACCGAGCCGCTGCGCGACAGCATCGCGACATCGCTCCCCGGCGGGTCCGAGCGATCGATACGCACGTTGGCCGAGCGCACGCACGCGCTCCCCGCGAGGATGAGCGCATGAGCGTCGTGGTGGTCGGAAGTGTCAACCGCGATGTCGTGGCGCGGGTCGCCCGCATCCCCGGCCCCGGAGAGACGGTGCTCGCCTCGAGCCTGTCGCGCACGGGCGGCGGAAAGGGCGCCAACCAGGCCGTGGCCGCCGCACGCGCGGGAGGTGCCGCCGTGGCGTTCGTCGGTGCGGTCGGCGACGACGCCGACGGGGCGGCTCTTCGCGACGGGCTCCTGGCCGACGGCATCGACGTGACGGGACTCGTAGGAGTGCCGGGCGCGACCGGAACCGCGCTCATCTCGGTCGGCGACGACGGCGAGAACGCCATCGTCGTCGTGGCCGGTGCGAACGCCGCGCGCTCAGACCTGACCTCGGTCCAGCGGGAACGGGTCGGTGAGGCCGATGTGCTCGCGACCCAGCTGGAGGTGCCGCTCGCGCTCGTCACCGCCGCCGCGGCCGCCCGCCGAGCCGATGCGTGGCACGTGCTCAACGCCGCGCCGTCGTCACCGCTCGTCGACGCGCTCGTCGACGCCGTCGATGGGCTCCTCGCTGACGTCGACGTGCTGATCGTCAACGAGCACGAACTGCGCGACATCGCTTCCATGTCATCGCTCGAGGCCGCGTCGCTGGACGCCGCGGTCGACGCCGTCGCTGCCCGGGTTCCCGCGCTGATCGTCACCCTCGGCGCCGACGGCTGCCTCGTCGCGACCCCGACCGGTCGTCGACGGATCGCCGCGCACCCCACCCGCGCCGTCGACACCACCGGCGCCGGCGACACGTTCTGCGGAGTGTTCGCCGCGTCTCTCGCCGCCTCTGGCGCGAGCGCCGGCAAGGCCGACATCGAGGTCTTCGCGGCCGCCGCGCGCATCGCGAGCGCCGCCGCGGCCCTCGCCGTCCGGAGCCCCGGCGCGCAGGAGGCGGTGCCCACCGTGGCCGATGTCGCCGGCTTGTTGTCCGAGGCGGGAGCGGCCCGATGAGCGGCGGCTTCGATCCGCTGCAGCCGCGGGAGCTCGACCGCCCGACGGTCGTACCACTCGATGTCGACCTCGCTTCGGGGCCTGCGGCCGAGGTCCTCGACGACGCCAAGATCTTCGCCGCCCCCCTCGACACCGCCGATCTGCCGCGGTGGCGGACCCAGCTCGCCGCGTGGCGCGAGGGGGCACGCCGACGGCACGGCGAGCCCAGCCGGTACGACGACCCCGCGTCATCGTGGGCGAGCCGGTGCTTCACCGTCGCGCAGGTATGGCTGTGGGACGAACTGTTCTTCGACTTCGACGCGCAGCGTTTCACCCCCGCGCGCTTCCTCGCCGACGCGCGCGAGCGTTTCGGCGGTCTCGACGGGGTCGTGCTCTGGCACGCCTATCCGGTCATCGGCGTCGACGACCGCAACCAGTGGGACTTCTACCGCGTGCCCGGCCTCGAGCGGGCCGCGGCCGAGCTGCGTGCGGCGGGCGTCGCGGTGTTCCTCGACTACAACCCCTGGGACACCGGTACCCGCCGCGGCGCCGACGATGCGACCGAGCTCGCCGCGACCGTGCGACGGCTCGGCGCCGACGGAGTGTTCCTCGACACCCTGAAGAAGGCGGAGCCGCAGCTCATCGCCGCGCTCGACGACGCCCGGCCGGGCATCGGCCTCGAGGGCGAGTCGAAGCTCGCCACAGCGCGCATCGCCGATCACACCCTCTCGTGGGCGCAGTGGTTCGCCGACTCCGAGGTGCCCGGCGTGCTGCGGGCGCACTGGTTCGAGCGCCGCCACATGCAGCACCACATCCGCCGTTGGCACCGCGATCATTCGGGCGAGCTGCGATCGGCCTGGCTCAACGGGGTCGGTGTGATGGTGTGGGAGGTCGTCTTCGGGGCGTGGGTCGGCTGGAACGACCGCGACGCGGCGACTTTGCGACGGATGCTGCCGGTGCAGCGCACGATGCACCGCTGGCTCGTCGAAGGGGACTGGACCCCACTGGCCGTCGTCGAGGGAACGGTCACCGGCTCGGAATTCGCGCTCGACGGCGTCACCCTGACCGTGCTCGCGAACTCGGGCGACACCGACGCGGTGCACCGTTCGGCTGTTCGAGGGCCGGGGCGCTGGGTCGCGCTGCACGAGCCCGACGCGCGCCTGTCGAGCGACCGGCCGCTCGTCACCGTCCCCGCGCGGGGCATTGCGGCCCTCCTCCGGCTCGACGAGGGCGCGACGGTTCCCGCCGGTCTCGACGACCTCCTCGCCGAGCTCGCCGTGCAGCCGCATCGCCCCGATGCCTCGTTCCCGCACCGTCGTGCCCGTCGCCTGACCGCCCGGGTGTGGGCGGGCCCGGTGTGGGCGGGCCCGGTGGACGACGCGTCGCGCTCGACCGTCATCGTTCCGGCGGGTGAGCACGTGCTGACCGTGCGCTTCCGCGCACGGGAGACCGGAATGTACGAGGGCGGGCCCTACGTCGACGAGTGGAAGCCGCTTCCTCCTCGCCTCCACGACCAGCGGACCCTCGAACGCGTGGTCGACCTCGCCGTGCCGGTGCGGGTCGCCACGACCGAGGTGACCGAGGCCGATTTCGCCCGCTTCGTCACGGCGGTCGGCGCGAGCGCAGCATCCGCGGCGCCCTCACCCGACAGACCCGCCACCGGTGTCACGTTCGCAGAGGCTCGTGCCTACGCGGCATGGGTCGGGGGGCGCCTGCCGTCGGAAGACGAGTGGCAGCTCGCCGCCGCCCAGCCGTCGTTCTCGCGACTCGCGCCCGAAGTGTGGAACTGGACCGAATCCGAGCACAGCGACGGACGAACCCGTTTCGTGATGCTGAAGGGCGGCAGTGCGCACCGCTCCGAGGGGTCGGACTGGTACTTCGACGGCGGCCTGCAGCATCCGGACGTCTCGGCGAAGTACCTCCTCCCCGGGCTCGGCGTCGACGCGTCGCCCTCGATCGGGTTCCGCGTGTGCTGGGACGGTGCGGCATGACCCCGCTCGACGGCCTGCGCGTCATCGACGTGTCGACGCTGTTCGCGGGACCCATGGCGGCGATGCACCTCGGCGACATGGGGGCCGAGGTCATCAAGGTGGAGCACCCGACCCGCCCCGACCCCTCGCGCGGCCACGGTCCGAGCAAGGACGGGCACAACCTCTGGTGGAAGACCCTGGGCCGCAACAAGCGCGCCGTCACGATCGACCTCCACACCGACGGGGGCCGCGAGGCGTTCCTGCGGCTCGCCGCGACCGCCGACGTGGTCATCGAGAACTTCCGCCCGGGCACGCTCGAGCGGTGGGGGCTCGGCTACGACGAACTGTCGAAGGCGAATCCGGGACTCGTCCTGGCCAGGGTCACCGGCTTCGGGCAGATCGGTCCGTATCGGTCGCGACCCGGGTTCGGCACCCTCGCCGAAGCGATGAGCGGCTTCGCGTCGTCGACGGGAGAGCCGGGTGGGCCGCCGACCCTGCCCCCGTTCGGCCTCGCCGACGGGGTCGCCTCGCTGGCGACGGCCTACGCGATCATGGTCGCCCTCCACGCGCGGGGGCCTTCCGGTCGGGGGCAAGAGGTCGACGTCGCGATCATCGAGCCCATCCTCGCGATGCTCGGACCCCAGATCACGCGGTGGGACCAGCTCGGCACGGTGCAGCCCCGCACGGGAAACCGCTCGAGCAACAACGCGCCCCGCAACGCCTATCGCACGGCCGACGGCTCGTGGGTCGCCGTGTCGACCAGCGCCCAGTCGATCGCCGAGCGGGTCATGCGTCTGGTCGGACGCGCCGAGCTCGTCGACGAGCCGTGGTTCGCGTCGGGGGCGGAGCGCGCCGCCCACGCCGACGTGCTCGACGAAGCCGTCGGCGACTGGATCGCCCGCCACGACCGCGCCGAGGTCCTCGCCGCGTTCGAGCGGGCCGAGGCCGCGGTCGCGCCGATCTACGACGCGAGCGACATCGTGGCCGACCCGCAGTTCGCCGCGATCGGTACCATCCGGCGCATCGACGATCCCGACCTCGGCGAGATCGCGATGCAGGGCCCCCTGTTCCGGCTGTCGCGCGACGAATCGACGGTAGCGTTCACGGGGCGCGGGCACGGCGTCGACACCGACGAGGTGCTGAGCGAACTGGGCTACTCGGACGAGCAGATCGCCGCGCTCCGCGCAGAGGGGACCATCGCATGACCGCTCGCACGACGATGACGGCGCTGTATGTTCCCGGCGACCGCCCCGACCGGGTCGCCAAGGCGCTCCGTATCGGGGCCGACGGCGTCATCGTCGACCTCGAAGACGCCGTCGCCCCCGGCAGCAAAGAGGCGGCGCGCGAAGCTCTGGCCACCCTGACCGACGAGCTCGCCGCCGCGACACGCGATGGCGCGCACGTGGTGGTGCAGGTGCGGATCAACGCGCGAGGGTCGCTCTGGCACGACGCCGACGTCGCGGCTCTCGCCGAACTTCCGCGCGGCATCGGGGTGCGCCTGCCCAAGACGCAGTCGGTCGACGACGTCGCGGCGCTCCGCACCGCCCTGCCCGGACGCGACGTGCACGCCCTGCTCGAGACCGCACTCGCCGTGGAGCGCGCGTTCGACATCGCCTCGTCGGGGGTCGCATCGATCTCGACCGGCGAAGCCGACCTCCGCGCCGCGCTCGCCGTGCCCGCCGGCGAAGAGGGCGAAGAGGGGTTGCGCTGGTCGCGCAGCCGCATCGTCAATGCCGCCGCCGCCGCAGGTCTGCCGGCGCCGCTGCTCAGCGTGTACGCCGACGTGAACGACCTCGAGGGCCTCGAGCGCAGCAGCAGGGAAGGCCTGCGGCTCGGGTTCGCGGGCCGCACCGCGATCCACCCGCGTCAGCTCGAGGTGATCCGTCGGGTCTTCACTCCGACCGCCGCGCAGGTCGAGCGTGCCGAGCAGATCGTCCGCCGCGTGAGTTCGGCCGCGGCAGACGGTTCGGGCACCGTCGTGCTCGACGACGGCACCTTTCTCGACATCGCCATGGTGCGCGCCGCAGAGCGCGTGATCGCCGCCGCCGGCAGCTGACTCGTGACGGGCCTCGAAAGCACGGCTTCAGCCCGAGCGCACGGATTACGCGCGTGCTCTCCCCGTGTTCTCGGTCGCTTCCGATGTTCTCGCGGTCGGAGGAGTCGCGAGGGCTACCGCGAGAGGTTGCCCGACGAGCAGGTCTCTTGCGCGGCGGTCGAGCCGGTGATGCTGGGCGGCAGCGTCGCGGCATCCGTCGGGGTGGTCGCGGTCGGATCCGGCGTCGCCTCGGGTGCTTCAGGTGCGGCGGTCTCTTCGGGGGTGACCTCGACGACGCCCCCGTTCGCGCCGACCGCGCCGGTGAGCTCGAGCGGCTTGTTCTCGTCGAGCGCCGTCCACAGCTGCTCCGCGGCGGTGTAGTTCGGCTGCACGCGGTTCGCGTCGGACGCGGCCTGCACCGAGGGGTACTGCACGAACACGATGTCTTCGAACGGCACGTCGCGCACCGCGAGGGCGATCTGCACGAGCGTCAGCGGGTTGGTGAGGGTGTCGGTCGGGGTGACGCTCCGGAGCGTCGACGAGGCCAGTCGGTACAGCGTCGCGGGGTTCGTCAGCACTTCTTCGCTCACGAGCTTGCGCGCCAGGCGCGACATGTACTGCTGCTGATTGCTGATGCGGGCGAGGTCGCTGCCCCCGACGCCGTAGCGGGTGCGCAAGAACTGCAGAGCGTCGATGCCCTGGATCGTCCTGTTCCCGGCCGGCCAATCGATTCCCGTGTTCGAGTCGCGCATGCCCTTGTCGAGGCAGATCTCGACCCCGCCGATCGCGTCGGTGATCTCGATCACGCCGCCGAAGGTGACGGTTGCGGCGAATTGCACGTCGACACCGCTGAGACCCTCGATAGAGTCGATCACGCAGTTCAGGCCGCCGAGTTCGAAGGTCTCATTGATCTGGATGCTGCCGCCCGCCCACTCGGTGCCGTTGGTGCGGGTGCAGCCCGGGGCGGTGAAGATCAGGTCGCGCGGGAACGACACCACGGTCACGCGCCGCGGGTTGTCGGAGATGTGCAGAAGCATGTTGACGTCGTTCAGCTGGGTCTCGGCGTCGGGCCCGTTGCACCGGGCGCCGAAGAGGTCGCGGTACTTCTCTTCGCACTGGTCGATGCCGGTGACGAGCAGGTTCACCCCGCCCTCGATCTCGCCGATGTCGGGCGGCACGGGTACCTGCTGATCGGTGACCACGGCGTCTTCGGTGAAGGTCGAGGCCAGGTCGTAGGTGGAGTACGCGACGGCGCCTGCGCCGGCCACGAGCACGACGGCGACGGCGACGGCGACGAGCGTGAAGAGCTGACGCACGATGCTGGGCGCGCCCAGGCGGGCGTGTCGCGCTACGGTCTTGCGGCGTCTGGCCATCGGTGCCCCCGTCGATTTCCTCCGAGTCTAAGCACGGTGTGTGCAGAGCCCCGGCATTCGCGCAGCGCGCTCAGCCGCCCGCTCATCCGCCGGCGGTGAACCAGAACAGGGCGGCGGATGCTGCCCAGAACCCCCCGACGAACACTGCGTCGCGCGGGCGGAACGGCACGAGGTGACGCTCGGTGCGTGTGGCGTGCGCACCGAAGGCGCGCGCATCCATCGCGAGCGCCACCCGCTCCGCATGCCGGATCGCCCCCGCGAGAAGCGGCACCACGTAACCGCTCCACCGTGCGACGAGGGCGATCGGCCCGCGCCCGCCGTGGGCACCGCGCACCCGGTGCGCCTGGCGGATGATCTCGAGCTCGTGGCCGAACCGGGGGACGAACCGGAACGCGGCGAGCGCGGTGTACCCCACCCGGTAGGGCACGCGCAGGTGCTGCACGAGCGCGCGCACGAGATCGGGCCCGGTGGTGGTGAGCCCGCCGATGAGCGCGAGCGCGACGATCGCCCCCAGTCGCAGCGCCGTGGCGAAACCGGTCGCGAGCGCGCCGCCGTAGAGCGTCCAGCCGCCCAGTTGCAGCACGGCGACGGTCTGATCGACGCGCGACGCGTCGGTCCAGACCGAGAAGCCGAGCCCGACCGTGAGCACCGAGAGGGGGATCACGAGAGCGAGCAGCACCAGCATCCGCCCGCTCGAGGGGGCACCGATCACGACGACGACATACGTGAGCAGCAGGAACGCGAGCGGGGCCGCCGCATCGCGGGTGAACACGAGCCCGATCATCGCCGGGAGCGGAGCAGCGATCTTCGCGAGAGGGTTGAGGCCGGGAAGAAACCGCGCTCCCCGAGCGTGGACGGCCTCGGCGTACGGGTCGATCACGGTGCTCACGCGGGGGTACCGGGCAGGTCGGCAAGGCGTGAGACGCCGGCCAGCGACGGATGCCGCGTCAGACCCCGCAGCGCTCGCCGCAGCGGCGGCGGACGCAGCCCCGCTCGCTCGATGAGCGCGTCGTCGGCGAACACGGTGGCGGTCGATGCGGCGGCGATGATGCGGCCGTCGGCGACGACGATCGTCCGCTCGGCGTGATCGGTCACGAGCTGCATGTCGTGGGTCACGACAACGATCGTCGTGCCCTGCCCGTGCAGGTCGCCCAGCAGCGAGAGCAGTTCGTCGGCGCGCGCGCGATCCTGTCCGAAGGTCGGCTCGTCGAGGACGAGCGTGCGGGCTCCGCCGATCAGCGCCGTGCCGACCGAGAGACGTCGTTTCTGTCCGCCCGACAAGAGAAAGGGGTGCGACCGGGCGTGGCCCGCGAGGCCGAACCGCGCGAGCATGTCGTCGACCCGCCGTCGCACCTCGGCCTCGGGAAGACGTCGACGCCGGAGTCCGTGCGCCAGCTCGTCGAAGACCGTGTGGGCGACGAACTGGTGCTCGGGGTTCTGGAAGACGAACCCGACCGTGGCGGCCAGCGTTCGTGCGTCGGTGCGGTGCACGTCGCGCCCGTCGACGGTCACCGTGCCGCGCGGCGGCCGGACGACCCCGGCCAGCGCCTGCACGAGGGTCGTCTTGCCCGCACCGTTCGCTCCGATGATCGCGACGAATTCTCCCGGGGCGATGTCGAGGTCGACCTCGCGCAGCACCTCGGTGCCCCCGCGCATGAGCGTGAGCCCACGCACGCGAATGAGGGGAACGGATGCTGCGCGGGGCCCTTCGACACGCTCAGGGACCGGCTCGCGCTCGGGGCCCGAGGGGCCGGACCCGGGGCGCGACGGGCCGGACTCAGGGGCCGAGAGGCCGGTGGCTGAGCCTGTCGAAGCGTCCTGCCGGGGCGGCGAGGGCTCGAGCGCCGCACGGAGCTCGTCGGGGGTCAGCGGCAGCGGGTCGAGCTCGTAGCCGGCCCGCCGCAGGCGCATCGCGGCGAGGGTCGATGTCGGCAGCCAGACGCCGAGCGCGAGCAGCTCCGCCGCCCGGCCGCGCAGCACATCGTCGACGGCACCGGAGGCGACTAGGCGCCCGGCGGCGTCGAGCACCACGACCCGGTCGACGAGGGCGATGGCCGCGTCGAGGTTGTGCTCGACCAGCACGATGGCCCGGTCGCCGACGGCGACGACCTCCGCGAGGGCGGCATAGACCTCGTCGATGCCCCGCGGGTCGAGGTTCGCCGTCGGTTCGTCGAGCACGAGCAGCGGCGATTCCATCGCGAGCGCGCAGGCGATGGCGAGGCGCTGGCGCCCACCGCCCGAGAGGCGGTCGGGATTCTCGGCGCGACGGTGCCACAGCCCGACGCGGTGCAACGCCGCTTCGGCCCGAGCGAGCACCTCGTCGGCCGGAACGCGCAGGTTCTCCGGCCCGAACGCGACTTCGTCGAGCACCGTCCCCGTCACCAGCTGTGCGTCGGGATCCTGGAACACCATGGCCACGCGCGTGCTGAGCCGGGCGACGGGAGTGGTCGCCGCATCCAGATCACCGACCGAGACGGAGCCCACGAGGGTCGCCGCCACCGACTGCGGAATGAGGCCGTTCAGCGCGAGGGCGAGCGTCGACTTGCCCGAACCGCTCGGCCCGAGCAGCAGCACGACCTCGCCGGGTGCGACGTCGAACGAGACGTCGGCGGGGGTCGCCACGTCGGACTCGTCGTGGGTGATCCCGACCCCGCGCACGCGCAGAAGCGGGGCGGGCGTCATCCATCCAACTTAGCCGACCCTAACTCGGTGGCAGGTCGTCGTCAGCGGTGACCGGGAACCCGACCGACGCCGGTGCGACGAAGCGCGCCGCCGACGGCGAGGGCGACCGCGGTCCATACGACGGGGCCGAGCACCGCGAGCACGAGGTAGGTGGCGCCCGCCCAGGGAGCGAGCGACGAGAGGTGCGCGATGAAGCCCACCGCCACCGCGATGATCGCGCCGATCACGAGAGCCGAGATGAAGAAGCGCCACGACCGCCACACGCGATAGCGGGTGAGAGCGGCCACCCCTTCTTGCACGCCGCCGAAGAGCACCGCGGTGCCGAGGAACGACAGGGCGAACTGCGGCGCGACGGCGCTCGAGACCAGAGCGGCGAGCACGTGGGTGATGAGGGCCACCAACGGCAGGCGCAGCAGCTCTTGCGAGATGATGCCGGGGATCACGTGCACGCCGAGCACGAACCCGTAGACGATCGGCAGACCCGCGATCACGACCGGGGTGACCCAGCCCGCGACACCGCCGACGAGGCCCGTGGCGACGCCAATCGCCGCGCACACCAGCAGGACGCGCGTGGAGAGTCGGGATGCTGCCGCCACCGTTCCAGCGTATCGCCCGGCCCCGACGCCCGGCCGGGCTCGGCGGCTCAATCGACGACGTTGATTCCGAGCCGCTCGGCGAACAGTTCGGCGAGGAGCGCCACCTGGGAGGAGTCGAGCGTCGCCCCCTTGAGACCCTCCAGTCCGACGAGCTGCTGCAGCGCGAGACCGCGCAGGTCGACGTGGGCGAGGGTGGAACCGGTTACATCCAGGCTGCCCACCCGCGAGTCTCGGAACGCCACGCGTGTGGCGCGGGCGCGACCGAGGTCGAGCTCGTCGATCGAGCAGTCGGTGAACAGCACGTCGCGGAGCTCGGCCCCGCGGAGGTTGACGTACCCGAGCTTGCATCCCACGACGTGCACCGACTGCCAGCCGGCGTCGTACAGTTCGACCGACCCGAGACGCGACCCGCTGAGGCGCACGTCACGGAAGTGCGAGCGCGAGGCGCGGAAGACCGGGGCCGTCAGCCTGTCGATGGTCGTCTCGACGAAGCGCGCCGCTCGCAGGTCGGCGTCGTCGGCCGTGACGTCGGTCAGCGCGCACTCGCTGAACGACACCTCGACCAGGTCGCGGTCGTCGAGGTCGATGCCGGTGAACCGGCGGGCATCGAAGCTGCGGTCGTCGTCGAAATCCGCCAACTCCCCGTCCACCAGGTCGGGGAGGACGATGGGGTCGATCCGGGGCGCGACGAGAGCGGTGCGGCGTGTCATGTGTTCCTGCCGGGTCTTACGAAAACGGGGGCGGCGCCGTCAGATGCCGCGCGTCTCAATCGCGCCGGCGACGCGGGGTGAGGCGCACGCCCGGGAGCGGGGGAGCGGGGATCCGCTCGTCGCCGTGCCCGACGACCGGGCCGAAGCGCGGGGCACCCGATTCCCACGCTTCGCGCGCATCGGCGATCTCGTCGTGGCTGCGCCCGACGAAGTTCCACCACATCACGATCTCGGCCTCGAACGGCTGGCCGCCCAGCAGGAACAGGGTGGCGCCGCTCGCGCTCGAGATCTGCACGTGATCGCGTGACGTGCCGAGGTACAGCAGGTGACGGGTGTCGATGGCGATGGATGCTTCGGTGTCGGCGATGACGGATGCTTCGCCGAAGCATCCGATCACCGCATGCTCCCACTCGGGTCGGAGGGGGATGCGCACGGTGGCACCGGCGGGAATCCGCACTTCTGCGCCGACGATCGGGGTGTACACGCTGGCGGGAGAAGTGACGTCGGCGAGCTCGCCCATCACGACGGTCGCTTCTGCGCCCCCATCGAGCGCGACCGCGGGCAGCTCGGTGTGCTGCTCGAACGCCGGTGCACCGTGCCGCCGCGACTCGGGGAGTGCGACCCAGAGCTGCAGGGCGTCGAGGGGCACGGGCCCCTCGCCGATCGAGTACTCGGAGTGGGCGATTCCGGCGCCGCTGGTCATGAGGTTGAGTGCGCCCCGGCGCACGACCACGTCGCTGCCGACCGCGTCGCGATGGCGCACGTCGCCGACGAACGGCCACGTCACCGTCTGCAGGCCGATGTGCGGGTGGGGCTCCACCCGCATCCGCGCCTCCTGGGGGCCGAATCGATCGAGGAAGCACCACGCGCCGACCATGGGCAGGGCGCGCTGCGGCAGGCTCCGGTGCACCGACATCGCGCGCACCCCGCCGAGCGGAACCTCCCGCGCCTCGAGCAGGAGGGCGCGGGGGCCGTCGCAGGCGACTGGGCCCTCGGTCGCCGGGGACTGCCCGTGAACCGCGTCGGTGTCGAGCCGGGTCACGACGGCTGTTCTGCGGGGGCGTCGTCGTCTGCGGGCCAGTCGACGATCAGGCCCGTCACCTCGTTTCCCCGCAGGTAGTGCGCGATGAACGGGCATCGCGGCACCACGGTCTCGCCCCGGGTCGCGAGGTCGGCGAGAGCCTCGCCGGCCAGGATCGATCCGAGGCCGCGACCTTTGAACTGCGGATCGATCTCGGTGTGGGTCATGAGCACTCGACCGCTGCGGGAGGTCACGAACGCCGCGAACCCGCCGACGGTGTCGCCGACGTGGATCTCGTAGCGCGAGGTCTCGTCGTTGCGGGTGACGCGGGTCTCGTCGGTCATGCGGGTTCCTTCCGTCGGCGGTGGTTCCAACGTATGCGGGGCGCGGCGTGTTCCGCCAGGTCGGGGTCGCGCCGCGAACGCGGTACCGTCGAGGAGCGCACTCGACTACCCCGGTGGAGAGGACCCCCCGTGACGGATACACCGACCATCCTCGCGGTGGCCGCCTTCGCCTCGCTCGGACTCTTCCTCGCGCTGGCGGCGTGGCACGTCTGGTACGCGCTCGGCCTCGCCCGCGTGCTGCAGGCGCACGGCGCCGAAGCGTGGCGGGCATGGGTGCCCCTGCTGAACGACGCCGAGGTGCTGCGGCTGGGCCGCGTCGACCCGGTGAAGGTGTCGTTGCTCCTGGTGCCGTTCGTCTGCGTCTACGCGGTCGTGCTGCGCGCCCTCGCCGCCCATCGCATCAACGTGGGCGTCGGACGCGGTGCGGGCGCCACGACGCTCGCCGTGCTGCTGCCCCCGGTGTGGGCGATGGTGATCGCGGGCGACGAGCCCGTCGCCGCGGCGAGCCCCGATGACGACGACGCCGACGAGACGCCCGAGCTCGCCGCATCCGGTGTCGTCGCGGTCGGCGCCCTCCCGCCCGCGTTCACCCCACCGCCCGCCGCCGCGTGGGCCCCGGCGGCTCCGCCCGTACTCGCTCCGCCGGCAGCCGTGGTGCCGCCCGCGACGACAGCCACACCGCTCGCACCCGCCGCCGCGCCCGTGGCCGCCGCCCCGGTCGTCGCCGCGCCGCCGGTCGCCGCGCCGCCCGTCGCGGCGCCCCCCGTCACGGTCGTACCGGATGCCGGCCCGTATCGTCGGCGGTCGCTCGAGGCGCCGCTGGACGATGAGACGTCGATCGCGAGCGGACCACGGGCCTGGCAGCTGGTCGTGCCCTCCGGAGAGGTTCTGCCCATCACCGCCCGCACCGTTGTCCTCGGCCGGAACCCCCAGTCCCGCCGCGGCGAGGCCCAGTACGTCACGGTGACGGACGACACCCGGACCGTGTCGAAAGAGCACGCCCAGCTGCAGTGGGCAGGTGGCGCCTGGTCGATCAGCGACCTGGGGTCGGTCAACGGTATTTCGCTCGTCGACGGCTCCGGGGCCGAGCAGCCGGTGAGCGCCGCATCGCCGGTGCCCGTGAGCGGGGACTTCTTCCTCGGCGCTGCGCGATTCTCGCTCCGCCGCGCCGACGATCAGTAGCGCTGCCGTCGTCGCTCAGAGCGGCGGGGAATCGCCGTACAGGCCGCCGCCCCGGGTGGATGCCGTCGTCGCCTGAGACGCGCGCTCACTGCGGCGCCGAGTGACGAGCACGCTGAGGGCGCCGACGGCACCGAGCACGACCAGCGCGCCCAGGCCGGTGATCATCGCGATCCGGATCGCTGCGGCATCGGCCCCCGGGTCGTCCACGACCGCGATGGGGGCGACCGCGGCATCGCCGGCGGCGGGCGGGGGAGCGTCGAGGAACGGGCTCGTGGGGCCTCGGATGCCGCTGCCGGGCGTCAGGGTGAGCGCGTCGTAGGGCTGGACGATGCCCCATCCCGTCTCGTCGTCGCGCGCGTCGGGGTCGGGGCGCACGGCGGTCGCCTGCAGGCGGTACGCCCACTGCGCGGGGGTCTCGCCCGGATAGGCAGCGGCCACGAGGGCCGCGGCGGCCGAGACGTAACCGGCCGCGTAACTCGTCGCCGGGACGTCGGCGGCATAGGCGCAATCGCCGCCCGCCGCCGACGAAGTGACGATCTGCTCCCCGGGGGCGGCGAGAGCCACGTGGGGTCCGTGGATGCTCGCGTCGGTGGGGCTGCCGGAGAGATCGGATGCGGCGACGCCGAGCGCGCCCGCGTACCCGGCCGGGTAGCGTGCCCCGTCGCCGTCGTTCTCCTCCACCGCGAGCGTGGAGTCGCGGTTGCCGGAGCTGCCGATGACGAGGCTGCCGCGCTCGGTGGCGTAGGACACCGCGTCGGCGAGGGCCTGGTCGGGGGTGGCCGTGCTCATCGACACGTTGATGATCTGCGCGCCCAGGTCGGTGGCGGCGCGGATGCCCTCGGCGATACGTACGGTCGAGGGTCCGAATCCCGCTTCGACCTGCTCGTCGTCGACGCCGGCGAAGACGCGCACCGGGAGGATGCGGGCATCGGGGGCGAGACCGACGACACCCGAACCGTCGATGCGTCGAGCGGCGATCTGACCGGCGATCGCCGTCCCGTGGCCGTAGAGGTCGGCCGAGCCCGTCGCGTCGGTGCCGTCGGGAACGAGGTTGATCCCGCCGGTCACCGCCGCCGAGAGGTGGGGATTGCTCGTCGAGACGCCGGAATCGACGACGGCGACGGTGACACCTGCTCCACGGGTCACCGACCATGCGGCCTCGGTCTGCAGAGAGTCGAGTGCGGGTGGAGCCTGCTCGATCCGCGTGGCGGCGGTGCACTGCTCCGACACGGCGCTGCGGACCGGGCTCACGCTCGTCGGGGCGGCGAGCGCGGCAGGGGTGGCCGAGAACGCCAGGACGATCCCCAGCATCCCCGCCGTCGCTCCCGGGTGCAGCCGGGCGCGGTGCACGCCGGTCATTCAGCCTCGGCGACGGGAGGCAGACCCGCCGCGGCCTCGCTCAGTGCCGGCCCCGTCGAGAGCAGCGCGGTCCATCCGTCGCTCACCGAACCCACGTCGGCGGATGTGTAGCCCAACCGGAGCACGGTCTCGTCGGTGGCGCCGGGGAGGGGGTAGGCGCGACCCGTCGCGTCGACGAGCGTGACGATCCCGGTGCTCTGGGCGCCGCTTCCGCCGGCGCGGACGAGTGCGCCGCTTCCGGGTTCGATGTGCACGCCCGTCTCGACCCGGAGCTCGGCCTCCTGCGTGGCGAGGGCGGTGACGGCCTGACCTTCGCCGGCGACGAGAGTGGCGCACGCGCGCTGGTCGCCCGCGATCGATTGGAAGCCGTCGGCGGGCCAATCGGCTCCTCCGGCCGGTCGCGGCGCCGTTCCGAGCGCCGCGATCTGCGCGTTCGTGACCTCGACCGTCTCGCCGCTGCCGCTGTTCAAGAGCGACAGTTGCCACGCGAGCGGGGGGAGCGCCGCGAGATCGCCGTCGGCTTGCACCAGGAGGCGCTCTGTATCGGGGGTGCCCGTGACGTGCACGACCGTTCCCACCGGCAGATCGGTGCCGGCGATCGACGTACCGGCACCCTCGACGGCGAGGGGGGCGAGCGGCGTGCCGGGGGTGAACAGGTTCAGCCACTCCGCCGGCACCCTCACCGGGTCGAGCGAGGTGATGCCGGCGGCGCGCAGGACGGCGTCGCTGTTGTCGGCGACGGCGAAGCTGCTGTCGCCGTCGATGACATAGAGGTTGCCGTCCGATTCGACCACGACGGCGCGCTCGTCGGCGGGTGCGGGCGTCGCCGCTCCGATCCGCACGTCGAGGCCGCCGTCGTCGGCGACGCACGCGCTCCAGCCCACGTTGCTCAGGCGGTCGGGGGCGGGCAGTTCGTCGGGTGCGCCGACGATGCCGAGGGTGTCGCCGATACGCGTGCCCTCGAGATTCTGCTGGTCTGTCGAGAGCACGCTGAAGTCGGAGGAGGGCAGCAGGAGTCGCGCGCTCGCCGTATTGATCACGGGGTGCAGCACGCCGTCGACCGTGACGAACCGAGCGCCGGTGTCAGAGACGAGGATCAGCTTGCCGTTCTCCCACCCGCTCGGCAGTCCCGGTCGGATGAACCCGTAGAAGACACCCACGAGGACGACCAGCACCGTGAGTGCGATCGCCGCGATGACCGCCCGCATGGGCGACGTGGGCTCGAGCTCCTTGCCTCCGGGCGCACCGCTGACGAACGCGGTGAGCAGGCGTCGGCGCGAGAAGTTCTGCGCCTCGATGAGGTCGCCTTTGGTGGCCATCCCTTACGCCAGTCCGGCGGCGATGACGCCGAGCGGCAGGAGCGACGCGAGCACGAGGAGCTCGATCGTGTCGGAGAACCGCGTCAGCCGCAGACGGGCACGCGGAGACAGGAGCGTGAGGGTCACCACGCACACGGTCGCGACGGTGAGGAGGACCAGCAGGACGAGCCGCAGATCGGGCTGGGTGAGCGAGATCGTGAGGCCCGCGACACCGAGTCCGATCGTGCCGACGGCCATCACCGTGATCACACCGGCCCGCGCGTAGGTCTGGCGGGAGGGGAACATCATGCCGACGAACGCGAGGGTGCACAGCAGAGCGCCGGCGGCTCCTTCGGCGGCGACCAGCGGCGTCGCGGCCAGCACCACGGCGCCGAGGGCAACTCGGAGGGCGATGAGGATGCGGCGGCCCTGGGCGCTCCGCCGCGCGACCTCGGCCGCGTCGATCGGAACGGGTTCGGCGAACACCTCGGCGTCGCTCTGGGGTGAGATGACCTTGATCCGGGTCGAGCTCAGGACCAGCCACGGCAGAGCTCCCCCGAGTGTCGCCGTGATACCGATCATGAGGGCGTAAGGGGTGGGCTCGGCGCCCGGCAGGAGTGCGGCGATCGCTCCGGTGATCCCGATGATGCCGCCGGCGACGAGCGGGGTGAGCTGAATCTCCGACCGGTCGGGCATCAGCGCGAGCGCCGCGCCCCCGGCGATCAGAGCGCCCCCGCCGGCGGCCGCGAGGGGCCACCCCCACAGGTCGAAGGTGGCGGGAACCGCGAGGTAGCCGGCGAGGCCCGCGAAGACGGCTGCGGCGACACCGAGGCCTTGTCCCGCCTCGAGCTGGCCCAGGCGCGCCACCACCGCGGCGACGACGAGCAGCGCGACGGCCCCGCCCCCGGCCATGAGCGTGCCGATGCCGAGTGACGGCCCCGCCGCGAGCAGCAGCACCGCGCACACTCCGAGCAGCGTCAGACTGACCGCGAGCGCGGTGCGGGCGTTGTCTTTCGTCGTCCAGGGTCGGTTCTGCTCATTCGTCGCGTCGATGACGGCTTCGACGATGTCGTCGTAGACGCGCGGCTGAGCGACGAGACCGCCGCGGGCGAGCGTCAAGACTTCGCCGTCTTCCACTCCCTGCACCGCGGCGCCCTGTGAGGCGTCGAGAACGGTGCCGTCGGCCTTCTGCAGGGCGTAGCCCGCATACGTCATGGTGGGGTCGAGAACCCCGAGGCTGCGGGCGAAACCGGGCATGAATTCGACGAGGGGCACCTGAGCGGGCACACCGATGTCGAGCCTGCGACCCTCGCTCTGCACCGAGATGCGCAGCAGTGCCCGCTGCGCGTTCATCGTCTGACTCACTTGCTCCCCGTCTCCCCAAGGCTGCGAGCGCGCCCGGCGTTACGTCCGCGGTCAGCTTAGCGGCGCACGTCACCCGTCACCGGCGGGCCCGACGCGAGTGCGTCGTCCCGTCCCGCGATGTCCTATCCGCCCGAGAACAGCTTCGCCGACCGGCGGTCGGCGGTGACGTAGTCGTCGGCGATCTGGTCGGTCGCACCGGCGATCCGGGCCAGCACCGCGTTCATCTGGTCCAGCGCGAACGTCCACTGGGCGTGGGCGTTGTCGTAGGCGACGCGGGCAGCGCCGTCCCAGTTTCCCCGCAGCCGGTTGGCCTCCTGCTCGAGGCCGCGCAGTGCGTTCTCGATCCGGGAACTCTCCGACCGAAGCCGGTCAGCAGCGGCGTGCAGCGCCGTGGGTGTGACTCGCAGGTCGCTCATGGTCACTCTCCCCCGAGGAGGGCGTTGAGCCCGCCGATGGTCGTGCGGTGGTCATCTTCACTGGCGGCCTGCGCGGTCGCGGTCGTCCGCAGCGCGTCTTCGAGTCGCACGAGCACGGAGTTCAGCTTGTCGGCTCCCGCGGTCCACTCGGTGACGAGTGCCGAATAGGACTGCGCGGCATCGCCCGACCAGTGGGCGGCCAGCTCCTCGAGCTCGGAACGCACGCGGTGCGTGCTCTCGTGGATGTTCAGATGCGTGCCCGAGACGGCTTCCGCGCCGCGCGCGAGAGCCCCCTCGGTGGCGGAGATGCGATCACTCATGGGTGCTCCTGGTGTGCGTGAGGTGTGACACGTGCGTGGTTGAGTTCATCACTCGCGGCCGCCGGCGCCCGCGTTCTCGGACCGGGGACCGAGATCTTCGTCGTCTTCGAGGTGCGGGGCGATGGGCCCGCCGAGGCCGCGGCCCTTGTCCTGGCCGTCCTTCTTGCCCGATCGCCCGCCTGCTGCGCCCGCCTGGCCGCCGCCACCGCCCATCACTCCGCCGCGCCCACCCGCTGCGCCTGCGGACTGCGCGCCGCCGGTCCCGCCGACGCCGCCGGTTCCGCCGCTCTTGCCCAGCAGCCCGCCCGAGAGGCCGGTGCGCGAGTTCGGCGAGGCGCCGCCGCTGCCGAGCTTTCCGCTGCCGGTTCCGCCCAGCCCGTTGGCGCGCACTCCCGCGCCGCCGGTCCGGCCCGAGCGCGCCAGAGCCGCCGCGCCACCCGCACCGGCAGCGAGGCCGACGCCGAGGCCGCCGCCCGAGACTCCGCCGCCGCCTCCGAGGCCGCCGCTGCCGCCCGAGCCGCCTCCGGGGCCGGTGCCGGGAAGGGTCGAGATCCCGTCTCCGACCGGTCCGTCGGGGGTCACGTAGTCCGTTCCCGGCCCGTCCGGAATCGGATCGAGATCGAGGATCGGACCACCGGGGCCGTCCGGCCCGCCGTCGGGCCCACCGTCGGGCCCGCCATCAGTCGGGCCTTCGGGAACAAGGCCGACCTCGATCTCAGGGTCGCCGCCGTTGTCCGTCGGCTTCACGTTGAAGTCGGGGTACTGCTCGAAGCTCGGTGGGCGTCCGCCCGTTCCGCCTGTGCCGCCGGTTCCGCCGCTGTCACCCGTTCCGCCGGGGATGGGGTCATCGAACACCTTGTCCCCGCTCGTGGGAGGGAAGTGCGGCGGCTCGGGAACCTGGATGTCGTCGAGGTTGACGCTGACGGTTCTCACGGCGTGCTGAGCGTCTTCTTCGCGTTGCGCCCCGAGGTGCGAGTTCAGCGCGTTGATCGCCCCTTCGCCGGCGAGGATCGACAGCGGTCCGAGCACGATCGTCGTGCCGGCAGCGGCGCCGCGCACCATCGCCTCCTGCGCCGGGCTGAGATTGCCGCCCGAGAGCTGCGCGAGGAATCCCTGCGCACGAGCCCGCTCGGCGTTGGCCGTCGCAACGCGTGCCCGCAGATCCTCCTCGAGGTATTCGATGAGGGCGGTGATGCGCTTGCTCGCGCCGCTGAACGTGTCGGTCGCACTCAGGCCCGACCGGCCGGTGAGGCCCGGTTCGCTCGCGACCTTCTCGAAGACGTAACGGAGCTGAGCGAGCCTCTCGATCAGCTCATCGCGGCTCGGAAGGTCCCACTCCCGCCCGCCTTCGGCAAGATTAATCAGTCGTTCTTCCCACGGACCGGTCATGAGGGGCCTCCCTGAAGGTTCTTCTTCTTGCGGGCGTTCGTCATCACGACGACGAGGATGATGCCGCCCGCGACGATGAGGGCGACGACGATGAGGATGATCGGGAGCAACGCCGGAAAAGCCGCGTCGCCGACGTCGG
Source organism: Microbacterium shimangi (assembly GCF_043556445.1). Lineage (NCBI taxonomy): Bacteria > Bacillati > Actinomycetota > Actinomycetes > Micrococcales > Microbacteriaceae > Microbacterium > Microbacterium shimangi. The sequence goes on along the minus strand of NZ_JBIGII010000003.1, from coordinate 451,827 downwards.
GCTCGGCGGCCGCGTCGTCGCCGTACTCGGCGAAGCTGTCGCTCGGCGTCGCATCCGCGGTCGGTGTTTCGGCGAACGGAAGCGCGAAATCGCGCGCGGCGGCGGCTGCGACCTGCTCGTCGCTCGGCGCACCGCTGCTCTTGTCCATCAGCGGATTCACGTCGGGGTACTGGGTGGGATCGACCGCGAGCATGTGCGTGAGCCAGGCGGCGCCGTAGCCGTATCCGCCCGTTTCGTCTCGCTCCAGCGGGTGGTCATCGACCCCGGTGTTGTGGATCAGCGTCTGGATGAGCTGGTTGCCGGTCGCCTCGGGGTAGCGCTGCGCCACCACCGCCAGCATCCCGGCGACGAGGGGAGACGCGAACGACGACCCGGTCCCGGTCAGCGACGTGTCCCACGTCGCCGAGTTCCAGTCGCCCACCGCTGGCAGCTCCGACCCGGCCGCGACGACCGTCGTGTCGGCGAGCGCCTGGGGAGATCCGTCGTCGCGCACCTGCAGAGCACCGGCGCTGTCGACCGCGCTGGCGGCGACGACGCCGTTGTACCCCTCGGGATACCCCGAGGGTGATGCCGTGGAGGGGTTGGGGGTCGCGACGACGACGATCACGCCTTTCGCCACGGCGTTCGCGACGGCTTCGGCGTCACCGGCCGACCACTGGCTGGTCGTGCTGGTGGTGACGATGCGGGCCCCGTCGTCGACGGCGCGCTGCAGACCCCAGCCGAAGGTCGTGAGGTCGTCGGGATACTGGGCCGGAAAACAGCCGGCGTCCGACGCGGGTCCGTTCGCATAGAACGAAACGGCGGCGCCCGGCGCGATGCCGCGCACTTCACCCGTACCGGTGCCGTTGCCGTTGATGTAGGCGACGACCGTCGTGTCGTGGACGATCGATCGGGTCGGCTCGGTCGAGACGGCCGCCCCGCCGTCGGCGCAGACCACCTCGTCGGCGACGGTCAGGTTCTGGCCGGCGAAGACGGGGAGGTCGGCGTTGATCTGCGCGCCGAGGGAGGCGACCTCGACGCCGTCTCCCGTCAGACCTTGCGCGTGCACCGCGCCGATGTCGTAGGTGTCGTACCACCAGCCGCCCGAGGCGGCGAAAGCAGACGGGCCCGACGCGGCCGACACCGAGACGAGGGCGAACGCCAGCACGGCGGCGCCCGCGCGCGAGCGCACCCGCGACCTCGTGCCCGTGGCGTTCATCCGCTCGTTCGTCATCGACCGTGTCCGCGGGGTCGTCAGCGTGAGCCGAAAGCGTTGCGCGTCTGCGACTCGACGTCCGAGCCGGACGGCTTCTGCGGGGCCGACCCGGTGGGCGAGGTCGCCATGTCGTCGATCATCGCCGTGGCCTGATCCGCGGCGTCGGCCGACATGCGGTCGGTGTCGCGCAGGGCCTGGACCGCATGCGCGAGGGCGTCGGCGTTGAGCGCCACGAAGGCGCGGAGGTTCTCGATGGAGGCGCCGAGCGTGCCCGATGCATCTTCGAGGCGGGTCGTGAAGAACTCGGCAGCGGGCTCGGTGCGATTGCCGTGCACCCGCGAGATCACCGTCGTCGACGGAAGCTCCGCGGCGGTCTGGTGCAGATTGCTCGCGTTGTGAACGGCGACGTCGCCGTCGAGATTGATGACCTCACCCATAAGAGATCCCCCTGCCCCTCATTGAAAGTCTCAGAAAGCTTTGTCCCGAGCGCGTCGGCCCGCGGACGGTCGTGCGGGCCGGGGGCGGATGCGAGCATCCGGCCACCGGCCCGCAGCGACGGTGTGTCAGACGAAGCGTCCGGCGGCCGTCTTGTCGGTCGCGACGTAACCCTGCGCGATTTCTTCGGTCTTGCCGGCGATCTGCTGAAGCAGCTCGTTCAGGCGCGCAAGCGACTGGTTCCACTGCAGCTGGGCCTGGTCGTAAGCGGCCTGCGCTTCGCCATCCCATGCCGAGCGGAGCTTGCCGACCTCGGACTCGAGTTCTTCGATGCGGGTGCGGATGCCGGCGGAGCCGGTGCGGATCTGCCCGGCGAGCGCGAGTACCTGCTCGGGGCGTACAGACATTGACTGCATGACGGTATCTCTTTCTCTAGGTCGTCGAACGGCTCAGGAGCCGAGGATCGAGCCGAGGTTGCCGATGGTCTGCTGGTGCGAATCCTCGGACGCAGCCTGGTCGCTCTCGGTGCCGCGCAGTGAGTCTTCGAGGGTCACGAGAACCTGGTTGAGCTTCGTGGTCTCGTCGTTCCAGCGCTGCATCAGCTGGGTGTACCCGCCGGCGGCGGCACCCGTCCAGAAGCCGGAGACCTGTTCGATCTCGCCCCGGACCTTGCGAACCTGCTGATCGATACCGGCCTTGGCCGTGTTTACCGCCTCGGCGCCCCGACGGAGGGCGCCTTCTTCGGCGGAAATGACATCTGCCACGTTCATCCCCTTTTCTGATTCGCCCGTAGAACGGGCGGTTCGGTCCAGCGTTGGATCGGGGACGAACGCCCCCGCGCACACGGCCATGTTATGGACCGAGCGCACTCATAGAGAAACGTAGGGTGGTGCAGCCATCGCTTCAAGCGGGGGTGCCGGTCTTGACATGAGAATCTTTTCATGTGCTGCTTCTCGGATGCGGCGACCGGGGACGTTGTGACCGATGCCGAGTGGCCGTGGCCGATACTGTGGGTCGGAGTTCCACGACGTGCGCGTCGGGGCCGGCTGGCGAAGGCAGGTATGAGGGCGTGACGACCGAGACGGCGCAACGGCGACGCCTGGTGATCGTCGACGGATCACGCCGACACGACATCGCCGTGCCCGCGTCCGCCGCCGTCGGCGACGCGCTGAGCGCCGTGGGTCTGCGCCTCCAATCCGGCCGCGACGTGCTGCTCGAGACCGACGGCCGCGAGATCGACCCGACCAGCCGGATCGACCAACTGCGCGACGGGGCTGTCGTCGTCCTCGTCGACCTTGCGCGGGTGGCACCCCGGCGCGCGCGCACCGCGGATCGTCCGGCCGGCCTCACCGGTGGTGCATGGTGGTTCGTCGGAGGCGTGGGTGCGCTGCTGGCCGTCCTCACGATCGCCGCGCCCGGCGCTCTCGACCCGGCGACCCGACAGATCGCCGGGTTCGCCACGGCCGCCGCCGCGCTCGTCGCGGGCGTCGTCTTCGCCGCCCGGGTCTCGAGCCGTCAGCAGCAGCCGTCGGTGCCCGTCATCGGCATTCTGCTGCTCGCCTTCGGATCGGGAGCAGCCTGCGTCCCCGATCTTCCCGCCGCTACGACCGTGCTGGCGGTGTTCACCGGGCTCATGTCCGCCGCGGCCGCCGCGGCCGTCATGGGGGTCATCAGCCGTTCCCCCTCGCTGAGCGCCGAGGTGCGCGCGGCGATGGTGGTGCTGCTGGTCCTCGCGGCCGTCTGGGGTACGGCCCTCATCGTCCACCTCGACGCGGCGTCGGCCGCGGCGGTCACGCTCGGGCTGGGTCCCGTCGCGTACCGGGTGCTGGTGTCGAGCCTGGTCGACGTCGCCCCCGGCACCTTCATCGACTACGCCCGGTTTCAGACCACGCGATGGAGCGTCCGGCAGCAGATGCCCGAAGAGGTGCACTCCATCGATGCCGACGACGCCGACGCGCTCGTCGCCCGATCGACCGCGAGGCTCACCGCAGGCACTTTCGCCCTCGTCACCGCTGCGGCCGCCGCCGCGCCGGCGGCATTCCCCTCCCTCGTCAGCGACGATCCGCTCGTCTTCGCCGGACGCATCGCCCTCGCCGTGACCGTGGTGCTCGCTTTCATGCTGGGGGCGCGCAAGTCGACCGTTCCCTCGACGAGGTGGATGCTGCGCATCGGGGCGGCCGCGGTCGTCGGCGCCGTCCTCGGCGCGGTCATCCCGACGGCCGACGCCGGCCTCCTGTCACTCCTCGCGGGCGGGTGCCTCGTCGTGGGGGCGGCCACCGCGTTTCTGGTGATCCCCGCCGGTCGGGGCGTGAACTCGCTCCGGTGGTCTCGCGCCGGTGACGGATTCGAGTGGATCGCCGTCGCCCTTTCACTGCCCGCGAGCCTGCTCGCGGCGAACGCCGTCGATGTCGTGCGTGGAATGATGGCCGCATGAGCCCGCAGCCGCCGCCGACGGGCACACCGGCCACGGTTGGTGCGCGTCTGCTGGCCTTCACGATCGACGTCGTCGTCGTCGCGGCGCTCGCCGCGGGCGCGGGGTTGCTCGCGTCGTCGCTCGTCCTCGCGGCATTCGTCGCGGCCGAAGCGATCCTCGCGCTGTGGATCGCGCAGGCGCGCTGGGGCATCGGTCCGGGCGCCGCCCTCATGCGGCTTCGGGTCTCCCGTGCAGACGCGCCCTACTCGCCGGGAGCCGGGCGCGCGTTCGTCCGGGGTTCGCTCGTGGGGCTCGGTGCACTCGTGCTCCTCGTGGGCGCGTGGGTCGTGCAGGCCTCGGCCGCGTGGGACCGATCGGGCCGCCGTCGTTCGTGGGCTGACAAGGCCGCGCAGACCGTGGTCGTCGCCGTCCCCCGACGGGATCGCAACGCGGCGGGGGAGTCGTACGCTCTCGCCACCCCCACCGTCATGGGTCGCTCCTCCGCCCAGACAGGACGCGCCGCCGAGGCCGCCGTCGGACGGCCAGCCCCCGCGGTGCCGATCGCACCCGTCTGGGGTGCACCCCCGCTTCTGCCCCCGGCGAACGTGCCCACCGCTGCTGCCCGCACGCCGGCTCCCGCGGGGGTCTCACCCGCCCCGGCTCCGGCCGCCCTCGCGCCGGCGTCGGCCGCGCCACGCATTCCGGGCGGCGAACTGCTGCTCGTCTTCGACACGGGCCAGCGCGCGCAGCTCGCACTACCCACCGCGGTCAACCTCGGCCGCAATCCCGTCGCCACCGAACCCGGAGACGCACTGATCGTCGTGACAGACCCCGACCGGCTCATCTCCAAGACCCACCTGCGTCTGGAGCACGACGGAGAGACCGCCTGGGTTACCGACTCGGGGTCGACCAACGGCTCCGAGCTCGTCGACGACGACGGGCGTGGTCGTGTGCTGGCAGCCGGCGTCCGCACCCGTCTCGACGACGGTGTGCGCGTGCGGCTGGGCGAGCGGATCTTCACCGTCAGCCGTCTGATCGGGGCCGGATCATGACGAAAGGCCCCCGTATCGCGCCACCCTCGGTGCCCAGCGGTCGTGTCGTGCTGCAGCCGCCGCCCGAGCTCGTTCCGAACGAGGGTGGCGGCGGCATCCTGAGTTCGCTCCTGCCGATGCTCGGAAGCGTCGGTGCCATCGTGATGGTCACCGTCTCGAACGCCGGGCCCACGGGATTCCTCATCGGCGGCATGTTCCTGCTGTCCTCCCTCGGCTTCGTCGCCGTCAACGGCTGGCGCCAGCGTTCGCAGCGCAACGCGCAGGTGCTCGGCAACCGCCGCGAGTACCTCGCGTACCTGGGCGAGCTCCGCGAGACGGTCCGCGTCGCCGCGCGCAAGCAGCGTCGACACGGGGGATGGGTGATCCCCGCGCCGTCCGCGTTGCCCTTCATCGCCGAAGAGCGCTCCCGCGTCTGGGAACGCGAGCCCGCCGACGAGACGTTCCTGCTCACGCGCATCGGCACGGCCGACCAGCCGTTGAGCCTCGCGCTCGAGGCGCCCGAGCTGCCCCCACTCGCCCAGCTCGACCCGGTCGCGGCGTCGGCGGCGCACCGGTTCATGCTCACGCACGAGGTGCAGCCGGCGCTCCCGCTCGGCGTCCGGCTCACCGATTACGCCCGGGTCGAGATCGTCGGCCCCGACGAAGAGGCCGCGCGCTCGCTCGCCCGAGCCATAGTGTCGGGGACCGCGACCCTGCACGACCCGGAAGACGTGGTGATCGCCGTTCTCGCCGGGCCCGCACAGCTGGCCTCGTGGGAGTGGGCGAAGTGGCTGCCCCATGCGATGTCGTCGCGCGAGCACGACAAGCTCGGGCCCGCCCGCATGATCGCGTCGTCGCTCGACGATCTCGAGGACATGCTCCCCGTGCAGCTGCGCGAGCGCCCCCGGTTCGCACCGGGCGGCGGCATCACCCCCCACGTCGTGATCGTCGTCGACGGTGTCGACCTCCCACCGGGCAACCCCATCGTCAGTGCCGAGGGCATGCAAGCGGTCACGGTGATCGACCTGCCTTCTCGATGGGCGGAGCTGGAAGATCCCGCCGTCGCGCGCATCGCACTGTCGGGGGCGGCCGGGCAGTCCGAGGCGGCGGCCGGCCTCCGTCCGCGTTCGGTGGGTGCGGGCAACGGAGCGGCTGCGACGGCCGAGCTCATCGACCTCGCCGACGGCTCACGCACGTTCGTCCCCGACACGATGACGATCGCCGAGGCGGAGGCGACCGCGCGTCGGCTCATGCCGCTGCGCTCCGCTCCCACCGCGGTCAGCGACACTCCCGCCTCCGCGGGTCAACAAGAGCTGGTCGAACTGCTCTCACTGCCCGACGTGCGCGAGATCGATTTCGACCGTGCCTGGGCGGGGCGCCTCGAGCGCGATCGCCTGCGCGTCCCGATCGGCCAGGAGCCCGACGGCACACCCCTCGTGCTCGACCTCAAAGAGGCGGCGCAGCAGGGCATGGGGCCCCACGGTGTGATGGTCGGTGCAACCGGATCGGGTAAGTCCGAGGTGTTGCGCACCCTCGTGCTCGCCCTCGCGATGACGCACTCGCCCGAGCAGCTGAACTTCGTGCTCGTCGACTTCAAGGGCGGTGCGACCTTCGCCGGAATGGTCGAGATGCCGCACGTCTCGGCGGTCATCACGAACCTCGGCAGCGAGCTGGCCCTCGTCGATCGATTCCAAGACGCGCTGCAGGGAGAGGTCGTCCGCCGGCAGGAGCTGCTGCGGGCCGCCGGCAACTTCTCCAACGTCGGCGATTATGAGAAGGCCCGAAAGGGTGGGCGCACCGAGCTTGCGCCGCTGCCCGCACTGATGGTGGTCGTCGATGAGTTCTCCGAGCTGCTGACGGCCAAGCCCGAATTCGTCGAGAGCTTCCTCAACATCGGCCGGGTCGGTCGCTCGCTCCACGTGCACCTCCTGCTGGCCTCGCAGCGTCTCGAGGAGGGCCGGCTGCGCGGCCTCGACACCTATCTGTCGTACCGCATCGGTCTGCGCACGTTCTCGGCGGCCGAATCGCGGACCATCATCGGAACCCCGGATGCGTACACCCTGCCGCAGGAGCCCGGTGTCGGCTTCTTGAAGAGCGACACCGAGAACCTGGTGCAGTTCCGGGCCGCCTACGTCTCGGGTCGTCCGAAGACCGTCCTCAGCGCGCCCACCGCCGACGCCGACGGCTCGTCGCGCGAGCCCGCCATCATCGAACTGTTCACCGCCGCGGCGCAGCCCGAGACCGCGGCCGACGACGCCGCGGAGCTCGAGGTGGCCGTCGGGCCGGTGGCGCAACCCCGCGAGGAACGCTCGACCTTCCGCATCGCCGTCGAGCGCATGCAGGGGCGCGGGCCCGCGGCGCACCAGGTGTGGCTGCCGCCGCTCGACGAGCCCGCGTCGCTCGACGAGCTCATGCCCGACCTCATCGAAGACCCGCGGCTCGGTCTGATCTCGCCGAGCTGGCGCGCCGCCGGTGCGCTGACCGTACCCTTGGCGATCGTCGATGTGCCGCTCGAGCAGCGCCGCGACCGTCTGACGGTGTCACTCGGCGGAGCGGCCGGACACGCGGCCATCGTGGGCTCGCCGCTCAGCGGAAAGTCGACGCTCGCGCGCACCCTCGTCTCGGCGCTCGCCCTGACCGCGACCCCGCAGGAGCTGCAGTTCTACGTGCTCGACTTCGGCGGCGGCAGCTTCACCGGTCTGCAGCGTCACCCGCACGTCGCCGGCGTCGCGACCCGCACCGAGGCCGAGGCCGTGCGGCGAACGGTCGCCGAGGTCGAGTCGATCATCGACGCCCGCGAGCAGTTCTTCCGGCGCAACGGCATCGACTCGATGGACACCTACCGTCAGCGCCGCGAACGCGGCCTCGTCGACGACGGATTCGGCGACGTCTTCCTCGTGGTCGACGGCTGGGCGACGCTCCGCACCGAGTACGAAGCCCTCGAGACCCGCGTGCAGACCATCGCCGCTCGGGGCTTGAGCTTCGGTGTGCACGTCGTGATCACGGCCAACCGGTGGCTCGAGATCCGCGCCAGCTTGAAAGACCTCATCCAGACCCGTATCGAGCTCCGCCTCGGTGACCCGACCGACTCCGAGATCGATCGCAAGAAGGCCGCGAACGTGCCGATGAGCCAGCCGGGGCGTGGCCTCAGCCCGGCCAAGCTGCAGATGCTCGCCGCCATCCCCCGTATCGACGGGGCCAACGACGCCTCGACGCTCGGCGACGGTGTCGACGCGATGATCGCGCGCGTCTCGGCGGCCTGGCACGGCCCGGCCGGCCCGAAGCTTCGTCTGCTGCCCGAGCTCATCGAGCTCGACGAACTGCGGTCGTTGGCCGAGCCGAACGATCCCCGTCTGCTCCTCGGCATCGACGAGGCGCAGTTGGCTCCCTTCGGTATCGACCCCCGCAACGAACCGCACCTCTACCTGTACGGCGACGCCGGGATGGGCAAGTCCTCGTTCCTGCGCAACCTGGTGCGGGAGATCACGAGGGTCTACACCCCCAGCGAAGCCAAGATCTTCGTGGTCGACTACCGACGCGCGCTGCTGGGCGAGATCCCCGCGGAGTACCTCGGCGCCTACCTCACCTCGCACGACCTGGCCACGGGCGGACTCTCCGAGCTCGCGACCTACTTCGGTGGGCGGGTTCCGGGGCCCGACGTGACCGCCGACCAACTGCGCGAGCGCAGCTGGTGGAAGGGCGCCGACGGCTTCATCATCGTCGACGACTACGACCTGGTCGCCACGAGTCAGGGCAACCCGCTCGCGGTGCTGCAGCCCTTGCTCGCCCAGGCGGCCGACCTCGGCCTGCACGTGATCCTCACCCGCCGCGCGGGAGGCGCGAGCCGTGCGGCGTACGACCCGATCATCCAGCGGTTCACCGACCTCGGCGTCACGGGCATCCTGCTCGGCGGCAACCCCGAGGAGGGGGCGCTCATCGGCCGGGTGAAGCCCGTGAAGTCGGCTCCGGGACGCGCGCAGATCGTGAGCCGCGACCACGGATTCCTCACCGCCCAGCTGGCTTTCCCGCCGCCCACCGCCACCTGATTCGCCGGACTGTGAGCGACGGATGCTTCTCCACATCGCTCGTCACCGAGGTCGGGTGTCGGTGTCGGCGGCTATCGTAGGCGGGTGACTCCCGGCCCCGACCTCGACCCGAACGCGAGCGCGGTGGTCGACCCGTACGACGGCTACGAGTGGAACGCCGACGAGCTCGCTCCGCCCGACGATTTCGACGCACCCCCGCCCCCGAGCGACGGCCAGGGCGCGCCCTTCGACCGGGCGGTCAGCTCGAACCGCGTGGGGCGCCCTTCCGCAGCATCCGCTCGCCCTTCTGCTTCTCCCCGGCGCGACTTCACCGGTCGCGATCCGCGCGAGGTGCTGCACGAGGTCTACGGCTACGACGAGTTCCGCGCCGACCAGGCCGACATCGTCGGGCAGGTCATCGGCGGCGGCGACGCGGTGGTCCTCATGCCGACCGGCGGCGGCAAGAGCGTGACGTACCAGGTGCCCGCTCTCGTGCGCCCGGGCACCGGGCTCGTGGTGAGCCCGCTCATCGCCTTGATGCACGACCAGGTCGAAGCGCTCGTGGCCAACGGCGTGCGTGCGGCGTTCCTCAACTCCACCCAGGGCGCCGACGAACGTCGAGCGACCGAGAACGCCTACCTCGCCGGCGAGCTCGACATCCTCTACGTGGCGCCCGAGCGGCTCAACACCGCTTCGGCGCTCAGCCTGCTGCAGCGCGGGCGCCTCAGTGTCATCGCGATCGACGAAGCGCACTGCGTCTCGCAGTGGGGCCACGACTTCCGGCCCGACTACCTCGCCCTGGGCGATCTTGCCGAGCGCTTTCCGGGTGTTCCCCGCATGGCGCTCACGGCGACGGCGACGGCGGCGACGGCCCGCGAGATCGTCGAACGGTTGCACCTCCCCGACGCGCGACGGTTCGTCGCGAGCTTCGACCGGCCGAACATCCAGTACCGCATCGAGCCGAAAGTCGACCAGCGCCGTCAGCTCGTGGCGTTCATCAGGTCGCAGCCCGAGAACGCGGCCGGCATCGTCTACGCGCTGAGCCGCAAGACCGTCGAGCAGACCGCCGAGTACCTCCGCGGGCAAGGTGTCGATGCGCTGGCCTACCACGCGGGGCTCCCGGCAGAGGTGCGCGCGGCGAACCAGTCGAGGTTCCTCCGAGACGACGGTGTCGTCATGGTCGCGACCATCGCATTCGGTATGGGCATCGACAAGCCCGACGTGCGGTTCGTGGCCCACATCGACCTCCCCAAGTCGGTCGAGGGCTACTACCAAGAGACCGGTCGTGCGGGCCGTGACGGCGATCCATCGGTCGTGTGGATGGCGTACGGTCTCGGCGACGTGGTGCAGCAGCGACGCATGATCGATCAGTCGCCGGGCGACCGCACCTACAAGCTGCGCCTCGGGCAGCACCTCGACGCGATGCTCGCACTCTGCGAGACGGTGGCGTGCCGACGACAGAATCTGCTCGACTATTTCGGCGAGGCGTCGGGCCCCTGCGGCAACTGCGACACCTGTCTGCAACCGCCCGAGACGTGGGACGGCCTCGTCGCGGCACAGAAGCTGCTCTCCACCATCGTTCGCCTGCAGCGCGAGCGGGGGCAGTCGTTCGGCGCCGGGCACCTCATCGACATCCTCCGCGGAGCGAAGACCGAGCGCATCTCGCAGCAGGGCCACGACAAGCTCGCCACCTACGGCATCGGCGCCGACCTGTCCGACCAGGATTGGCGGAGCGTCGTTCGGCAGTTGCTCGCCCGCCAGATCCTGGTCGCGCAGGGTGACTACGGCACCCTCGCACTGAGCGAGGCGAGTGCGGGAGTCCTGCGGGGCGAGGCCCCCGTGCCGCTGCGCCGTGACGTTCTCGGGCGTCCGGGGTCGTCGTCCGGAGGGGGCCGCGCGCGCAAGTCGTCGGCTGCCGACACGGTCGCCGCCGGCGATCGCGAGCTGTTCGAAGCCCTTCGGGCCTGGCGTGCCGAGCAGGCGCGCGAGCAGGGCGTGCCCGCCTACATCGTGTTCGGTGACGCGACACTGCGTGCCCTCGCCGAGGCGCGTCCCGCGACGCTCGCCGACCTCGACGGGGTCACCGGCATCGGTGCGAAGAAGCGCGAAGCCTACGGCGAGGGCGTGCTCGCCGTCGTCGCCGCGAACTGACGCGCACCCGCCGTCACTCGTGCATGCGCGCGCCTTTGATCGTGCGGTCGACGACGTTCCGGGGCCCTCGGAGCGCCACACCGACGAGGTCGAGGTCGGCCGTCGCGACAGCGCGCACGGCGGCGCGGTTGGCGGCGTCGTGACCGGTCGTGAAAAGGTCGCGCGTGTAGATGGCCATCGCGAGATCGCGTTCGAGGCCCTTCCGGTGCGCGCCGGAAAGCGTCACGGTGTCGGCGCTGAACACCAGGACGGGCTGACGCAGCATCGGCAGGTACGTGCGTCCGTCGGCGTCTTCGTAGGGGTGGCCGACGAGGTCGGCGGCGCTGGTGGCGATGGCCGACATCAGGAAGGCGGTGACGTTCAGTTCCTGCCACGGCAGGAGGTCGTCGCGCAGCACGACGGCGACCTTCGTGTCGAAGCGGATCTCGGTGGAGGGTTCGGGCATCGTCCAAGGATCGGCCTGACCGGCAGCTCCCGTCTTGTACGTTTCTCACATGGCCGACGCGGTGCGTGCGTGGCGGAGCGGGATCCCCGGTGTCCGCGAGGTGCTGCACGCCACGTTTCGCGAACACGCCTACCCGTCGCACACGCACGACGCGTGGACCGTGCTCCTCATCGACACGGGGGCGGTGCGGTACCGCCTCGACGGATCCGCCCACATCGCGGCCCCCGGCACGCTCACGCTCCTTCCTCCCCACGTCGCCCACGACGGTCGCACCGCTGAGCCGGGCCGGGAGTTCCGCAAGCGCGTTCTTTACCTCGACGCCGAGTGGCTGCCGGCCGCCGCGGTGACCGCCGCCGCACAACGCCCCACGATCGTCAGGAGAGATGCCGCCGCCGCCGTCCGCGCCGCGCACGCCGCAACGACCCATCCGGGCGATGAACTCGCGGGGGAGTCGGCGGTCGTCGCGTTGCGCGAGACGGTGCGCGACCACCTCGACGGGGAACGGGCGCCGGTCCCGAACGATGACCCCCTGGCCCGGCGGCTGCGTGCTCTGCTGGATGACCGCCTGACCCAGACGTTCACCCTGGCGCAGGCGGGCAGCGTGCTCGGGGCCCACCCGGCTCACCTCATCCGGTCGTTCTCGCGCGCCTACGGCATCGCCCCGCACCGGTACGTGACGGGGCGGCGGGTGGATCTCGCGCGGCGATGGATGCTGGCAGGCACCGCGCCCGCGGAGGCTGCGGCGCTGGCGGGTTTCTACGACCAGGCGCACCTCGCCCGGCACTTCCGCCGTGTGCTCGGGGCGACGCCCGCGGTCTTCGTCGCCGCGGCGAGGCGCGACAGCGCCCTTTCGTAGGCCCGGTCTGTCGGGACCGCACAAGCCGGGCGTCGGGACATGCCCGCGTGCGTTGTCGTTATGGACCAATCAGGTTGGCTGAGTGTTGTGGGAGTCCTACCGTGGGATCGTTCCCGTTTTCGTTGAAGAAGGTGCTGTAATGACCGACGCCGCAGTCCGTCCCGAGACTCCCTCGACCGAGAAGCGAACCCCGGCCGGTGGCGCGCCGACCGCCGCCCACACGGCGGCCGAAGCATCCGAGGCCCGTATCGACACCGATCGGGTTACCGATCTGCTGCTCGGTACGTGGGGCCACGTGCGCCGGCAGGCGCGCGAGATGATCAAGGACCCCGCGTTCTGGCGCATCGACGGGCAGACCGTGGCCGAGCACCGCGAGCGCGTGCTGAGCCAGCTGCACCTCCTGGTCGACAACAAGGCCGTGCACCGCGCCTTTCCCAAGCGGTTCGGGGGCAACGACGACCAGGGCGGCAACATCGCCGGCTTCGAAGAGCTCGTCGCCGCAGACCCGAGCCTGCAGATCAAGTCGGGCGTGCAGTGGGGCCTCTTCGGCGCCGCGATCTACCAGCTGGGCACCGAAGAGCACCACGAGAAGTGGTTGCCGGGCGCGATGAGCCTCGAGATCCCGGGCGCTTTCGCGATGACCGAGACGGGGCACGGCTCCGACGTCGCCGCGATCGGCACGACGGCCACCTACGACGCCGAAACCTCGGAGTTCGTCATCCACACCCCTTTCCGTGGGGCGTGGAAGGACTACCTCGGCAACGCCGCGCTGCACGGCAAGGCCGCCACCCTCTTCGCCCAGCTCATCACGAACGGCGTCAACCACGGCGTGCACTGCTTCTACGTGCCGATCCGCGACGAGAACGGCGACTTCCTCCCGGGCATCGGGGGCGAAGACGACGGGGTCAAGGGCGGCCTGAACGGCATCGACAACGGCAGGCTCCACTTCGACCAGGTGCGGGTTCCCCGCACGAACCTCTTGAACCGCTACGGCGACGTCGCCGCCGACGGCACCTATTCGAGCGCGATCTCGAGCCCGGGCCGCCGGTTCTTCACGATGCTCGGCACGCTCGTGCAGGGGCGCATCTCGCTCGACGGCTCGGCCGCGTGGGCCTCGGCTCTGGGTCTGAACATCGCGATCACCTACGGCAACCAGCGCCGTCAGTTCGACTCGGGGGCGGGCACCGACGAGGTCGTGCTGCTCGACTACGCCAAGCACCAGCGCCGGCTTCTGCCCCGTCTCGCGACGACGTACGCGCAGATCTTCGCCCACGACGAGTTCCTCAAGAAGTTCGACGGCGTCTTCAGCGGGCGCACCGACACCGACGCCGACCGCGAAGACCTCGAGACCCTCGCCGCGGTGCTGAAGCCGCTGTCGACCTGGCACGCGCTCGACACGCTGCAGGAGTCGCGCGAGGCCTGCGGCGGTGCGGGTTTCCTCGCCGAGAACCGTTTGACCGGACTCCGCAGCGACCTCGACATCTACGTCACGTTCGAGGGCGACAACAACGTGCTCCTCCAGCTCGTCGGCAAGCGCCTGCTGGCCGATTACGGCAAGCAGTTCAAGGGCAAAGACGCGCGGGCGCTGGCTGCCTACGCCGTCGGCCAGACCGCGGGCAACCTCTTCCACGGCGCCGGCCTGCGTCAGCTCGGGCAGACGGTGACCGACTTCGGCTCGACAGCGCGCGCGGTGGAGCGGGGACTCCGCGGCGACCAGCAGCACGAACTGCTCACGGGCCGGGTGCAGCACATGGTCGAGCAGATCGCGGGGCGGCTGCGTGCAGCATCCAAGCTTCCTCGAGAAGAGGCGGCGGCGCTGTTCAACCAGAACCAGTCCGAGCTCATCGAGGCCGCGCGCGCGCACGGCGAGCTGCTGCAGTGGGAGGCCTTCACCGATGCGCTCAAGGGCATCGACGACCCGGGCACCATCAAGGTGCTCACGTGGGTGCGAGATCTCTTCGGCCTGAGCCTCATCGAGAAGCACCTCGCCTGGTACCTCATCAACGGGCGTCTCTCCACCCAGCGGGCGGGGGCCGTCTCGAGCTACATCGACCGTCTCTGCACGCGCCTGCGCCCCCACGCGCAAGACCTCGTCGACGCGTTCGGGTACGAGCCCGAGCACGTGCGGGCGTCGATCTCGTCGGGTGCCGAAGCCGCGCGACAGAACGAGGCGACGGCCTACTACGCCGATCTCGAGGCCTCGGGCAAGGCTCCGATCCCCGAGAAGAAGCCGGCCAAGAAGTAACGGGTGTGTCGGATGCTGCGGGCCCCGGCGGGCTCGCAGCATCCGTCATTCGTCTATGACCCGCCACGACCGCACGAACTGCTCCACGGTCATCTGTGCCAGGTCGCGCCACGTGTGCTCGAGCAGGTGTCCGGCCTCTTCGAATTGCCCGGCTCGCACCCTCAGCACCTCTGCGCCCGTGTCTCGCCGGGTCACGACGAGGTCGAGGCCCGGGAGCAGGTCGTCGCCGCCCCCACCGCTCACACTCGACACGACGAAGGCCAGCGCGTTGCGGGCGAGCCGTTTCGCGGCTGTCATCTTCGACGGCTCCAGGCGCGCCTCGAGCACCTCTTCGGCGGGAGTGCCCGATGCGCCGGTGGGTGCTCCGTCGGCGGTCATCGTGGGCTCCGTTCCATGTCTCCTTTCTACTGTGCGGAAGAGCCCTCCTCCCGCGCACGAGCGCTTCGTTGGCGGTATCGGGAAAGAAAGCGAGACCGTTCGGTGAACAAGTGGGGCGGGACCCTCGGTCCGGAGTGACGCATTCATAGGTTGGGAAGGCCGCAAAGCCCGCGGCGCCCCTGTCGAACCCGACAATCACAGGAGACACCTGGTGCGAAACGCACGATTGACCGGATGGGGCGCGGCCGCACTTGCCGCCGTCCTCGTCACCACCGCAGCCCCCGCCGTTGCGGTCCCGCTGGATGAGTCGGCCACCGCCACTCCCGCGGCGACCGAGACCGCGGCCCCCGAACAGGCTTCGTCGCCCGAGCCCGCCGCTCCGGCGGAGCCGACCGAGGCCCCGGCCGAAGAGGTCGCGCCCGCACCGCTGACGAAGAACGCCGAGCGTTCGCAGCGCGCCGTCGCGGCCGCCGCCGCTGTCGGCGACCTGACCGTCACGGTCTTCGAAGACCGCTATCAGGACGGCGTCTTCGACACGTCGAAGGTGGGCCGGACCGGCCAGAGCGACGCGATCCGTCAGTACCTCGGAGCGCCCACCCTCGAGGCCTCCGACGGGACCACCTGGACCTCGACCGAGGTCGACGGCAAGTGGTTCTTCGACGACGTGCCCGCGGGAGCCGCCAAGCTCCGGGTTCAGTACCCCACGGTCCCCGTCAACGCGATGCTGTTCGATGCGACCGATCCGTCGAAACTGCAGAAGCTCACGCAGGTCGGCAGCAGCTGGGACCCCCGTGCAGAAGCGTCGGTGACGATCGGCGAGGGCGCGAACGTCTCGCGCACGATCGGCATCTCGGGCCTCCGAGCTGTCGCCGATGTGCGTTACCCCGACGGCACCCCGGCGTCGAACGTCGCCGTCGAGCTCGGCTCGAACGGCGAGTGGCTGCCCGCGACCGAGTACTCCTTCCAGGCCGGAAGCTACGAGCACCTCGACAACGGCTACGTCTTCCTGCTCCCGGGCGAGTTCGGTGTGCGCGTCACGGCTCCGGCGGGCTACAGCGTCGACGAGGTCACCGCGGTGTCCTCCGGCGGCAACATCGATCCCATCCCGGTGACGGCACGCGACGGTGCCTACTGGATCAAGACCACGGATGCCTCGACCTACACGTCGAACCCGACCTTCACCGTCACGCTCGCGGAGCTCCCCACCGCTGACCTGCGCGTGGCGTCGTTCGACGACCGCTACGCCGACGGCGTGTTCGATGCGACGAAGCTCGCGAAGGACGGCCGCTACGACGAGAAGAACTCGCGCGTGCGCCAGCTGGTGACCGCACAAGGCGCTGTCTTCAGCCCGACCCCCGCCGCCAACGGCGACCAGGTCTTCGAAGACGTCCCCGTCGGTGAGGCGAAGGTGTACTTCACCTACCCGAGCTCCTCGTTCGACGCGATCTTCTTCGACAGCACCGGTGTCGCATCGGCGGACGACATCGAGCGCATCCCGAACGAGAGCACCTCGGCCTACTCCTCGGCTGTCGCGACCGTCATGGTCGACGAAGACGGCGTAGCCATGGAGGTCGGCTTCACGGGTCTGCGCGCGGCCGCCGAGGTCGAGTACGAAGACGGCACTCCGGCCACCGGCGTCTCCGTCGAGATCGGCTCGAACCGCGAGTGGTACCCCGCCGTGGACTACGAGACGGGCACCTACGAGGCGTTCAACGAGGCGTCGTACTACGTGCGCCACCTGCCCGACGAGATCGGCGTGCGCGTCGAGGCTCCGGAGGGCTACCAGATCGCGGAGGTGACCGCTCGTCAGGACAACAACCCGGGCGCTCCCGAGATCGACGTGACCGATGACGACGGCACCTCGTTCTGGATCGACACGGCTGACGCCGCGTCGTACTCCGCGGCGCCGACGTTCACGGTGACGCTGGAAGAGATTCCGACGGCCGCGGTCGATGTGACCTACTTCGCCGACGTCGAACTCGACGGTGTCTACGAGTCGGCCGCCGACGAGACGATCCCGGGCTCCGAGGTCTACCTCCTCGACGCCGCAGGTGACTGGTGGGCGACGACCTCGCTCGACGGCACCTACGCGTTCACCGGCGTTGCGCCGGGCGAGGCGACCGTCTACGTCGAGCTCCCCGACGTTCCCGACATGCCCGAGATGCCCGAGATGCCCGAGCTCGAGTTCCCCGAGGCCACCGTGGCTCTCTGGGACGCGACGGCGATCGAGTCGTACCGCGATGTCGTCGAGGCCGAGACCGAGACGATCTCGTTCGAGGGCACGCGCATCAACGCTGACGGCACGACCGCCCCGGTGGTCGTCGACGACGCCCTCGTCGGAGTGGTCTTCGCCGACCTCGACGTGGTCGCCGACGAGGACGAGGCCGCACAGGTCTTCGTCGGTTCCGCTTCGGTGTTCCAGATCGCGGGCTTCGTCGACACGACGGCCGTCACGGGCGAGACGCCGGTCGACGCACCGGTCGATGCGCTCGTCCCGGGCGCCGAGGTCGAGTTCCTGGCGAACGACGAGGTCGCGGTGGGCGAAGAAGCCGCCCCCGGTGCCGGAGCGTTCATCGCGACCGAGAACGACGGCGAGCTCGCGGTGTTCGGCGCAGCCGAATACGGCATCCGCCCGAAGGTCCCCGCCGGCTACCAGGTGATCGGTGTCACCGCGGTGGGCGCGAGCGGTGAACTCGAGGTCACGGAAACGTCTGCTCCCGCGACGGCTGATGGTGAGGCGCTCTTCGCGGCACCGCGGGAATACCGTGTGGCCCCGCAGGGAGTCGCCGGGCCGGTCCCGGAGGGTGCTGCCCCGATCGCGACGGGTGCCGTCATCTGGGTGGTCGAGGTCGCCCCGATCGCGGTCGCTCCGCCGGTCGTCCCCGGTGTCGATGCTCCGCCGACGGACCCCACGCGGCCCGACGTGCTGCCCGCGACGGGTTCTGACACGAACCCGTGGGTGCTGATGTTCGGCGCGAGCCTGTTGATCGCCGCGGGCTTCGGCACGCGCCTGGTCATCCGCCGCCGCACCGCCTGACCCGACACCGAAAGGCGGAGGCTCCCGTTCGGGGGTCTCCGCCTTTCGCTGTCTCCGCTGGCCTGGCGTCGCGGCGGCGCGGCTAGGGTGACGGGCGTGGATGTTCTGATCGGCGCCGACGGCGTCTCACGCTGCGCGTGGGCGGGCGACGACGGCGAGTACCAGCGCTACCACGACGAGGAGTGGGGCGCGCCGCTGCACGGTGACCGGGCGCTGTTCGAGAAGATGAGCCTCGAGGGGTTCCAGGCCGGCCTCAGCTGGATCACGATCCTGCGCAAGCGCCCGCGATTCCGCGAGGTGTTCGCGGGATTCGAGCCCGGCATCGTCTCGGCCTTCACGGACGACGACGTCGAGCGGCTCATGGGCGACGCCGGCATCATCCGCAACCGCGCCAAGATCCTCGCCACGATCTCGAATGCGCGGCTCGTCGACGCCCTCGAACCGGGGGAGCTCGACAGCTTCCTCTGGGGGTTCGCCCCGCAGCATCCGCGCACCCCGCCGGCCTCTTTCGCCGACGTCCCCGCGACGACTCCCGAGTCGACGGCGATGAGCAAGGCGCTTCGAAAGCGGGGCTTCCGGTTCGTCGGCCCCACCACCATGTACGCCCTCATGCAGTCGGGTGGCATGGTCGACGACCACGTCGCCGGATGCTGGCGCACCGCCGAGCGGGTAGACTAGAGGCACTGCGGAGCGAATCTCGCTCCCTGCGTCGTTGAACGCACCGGCCTTTCGGCCTTTGACTTTCTACGGCGAACGGATGCGTCGACCCGATGCCTTCGCCAACTTCCCGCCCCGGTCTTCCCGGCCCGGCGGCGGACAGATTACGGCTTGCGCTCGCCTGCGCTCGCCGCAAGGAGCAGTATGACCATGCCTTCCCCCACCACGTCTTCCCAGACGTTCGCCGAGCTCGGTCTTCCGGCCGCGCTCGTGCGCGTTCTCGCCGAGCAGGGCAAGAACGAGCCGTTCCCGATCCAGTCCGACACGCTCGTCGACACCCTCTCGGGCCGTGACGTGCTCGGCCGCGGCAAGACCGGCTCGGGCAAGACCCTCGCCTTCGCGCTGCCCCTCGTCGCGCGCCTCGGCGAGAACAAGTCCGCTCGCAAGGCTCGTCGCCCCCGCGCGCTCGTGCTGGCCCCGACCCGCGAGCTCGCCAACCAGATCGACGCCGTCATCGCGCCGCTGGCGGCCGCCTACGGCATGAACACCACCACCATCTACGGCGGCGTGACGCAGAAGCGTCAGGTCGACGCGATGAACGCCGGTGTCGACATCGTCGTGGCCTGCCCCGGTCGGCTCGAAGACCTCATGAACCAGCGCTTCGTGTCGCTCGACGACATCGAGGTCACCGTGCTCGACGAGGCCGACCACATGGCCGACCTCGGGTTCCTGCCCGTGGTCACCCGCATCCTGGACAAGACCCCCAAGAGCGGGCAGCGCATGCTGTTCTCGGCGACGCTCGACAACGGCGTCGACAAGATCGTGCGCCGCTTCCTGCATAACGAGGTGCTGCACTCCGTCGACGAGGCGACGTCCCACGTCGCCGCGATGACCCACCACGTCTTCGAGGCGTCGGACGCCGAGGCCAAGAAGCACCTCATCAAGGCCCTCGCGTCGGGCACGAGCCGTCGCATCCTGTTCACGCGCACCAAGCACCAGGCCAAGAAGCTGGCGCGCACGCTCACCGACGCGGGCATCCCGTCGGTCGACCTGCACGGCAACCTGTCGCAGCCGCAGCGCGACCGCAACCTCGCCGCCTTCGGCGCCGGCACCGCTCGCGTGCTCGTCGCCACCGACGTCGCCGCCCGCGGTGTGCACGTCGACGATGTCGCGCTCGTCGTGCACGTCGACCCGCCCGTCGAGCACAAGGCGTACCTGCACCGCTCGGGCCGTACCGCCCGTGCCGGCAGCGCCGGTGACGTCGTCACGGTCATGCTGCCCGAGCAGCGTCGCGACACGCAGGACATCCTGCGCAAGGCCGCGATCAAGGTGACCCCCACGCCGGTGACGCACACGTCGCCGCAGGTGACCGCACTCGTCGGCGAGCACGCCGAGTACGTCACGCCCGCGCCGCGGCAGGAGCCGCAGCAGCAGGGTGGCGGCGGGCGCTCGCAGGGCGCCAACGCCCAGCGCAAGCGCGCCGTCCGTTCCGGCGAGGCTCCGACCGGCCAGGGCGGCGGGCGCGCTCGTCGCGGCCGCGGTCAGGGCGCCGACGCGCCGCGTACGTCGTCCGACGCACCGCGCTCCGCAGCATCCGGTCGCTCCGGCGGCGCGGGCCGCTCGGGTGGCGCAGGTCGTGCAGGCGCGGGTGCACAGCGTCCCGCCGCCGGCCGCACCGCCGGTGGCGTGCCGACGACCGGCATGGTCGCGGGCGCACGCAGCCCGCGCACGAACCGTCGCTCGCAGGGCTGACCCTCCCGCAACGAACACTGCTCCCCTGTCGCATCCGGCCGGTCACACCCGCCGTTCGCGACAGGGGAGCGCTGTGTCTGCGGGGTGCGGCACACTGTGGGGAACGAGTTCACCCGGGGGTCCGCATGGCCGCAGCAGAAGCATCCGCCCGCACGACGTCGCCGCACGTCGCCGACGCGCACGAAGTGATCCGCGTGGTGGGTGCGCGGGAGAACAATCTGAAGAACGTCGACGTCGATGTTCCGAAGCGCCGGCTCACCGTGTTCACCGGGGTGAGCGGGTCGGGCAAGTCGTCGCTGGTCTTCGGCACGATCGCCGCGGAGTCGCAACGGCTCATCAACGAGACCTACCCGACGTTCGTGCAGCAGTTCATGGGTCAGCTCTCGCGGCCCGATGTCGATGCGCTCGAGAACCTGAGCGCGACGATCAGGGTCGACCAGGAGCGCATGGGTGCGAACGCCCGCTCGACGGTGGGCACCGCCACCGACGTGCACGCGATGCTCCGCATGCTCTTCAGCCGGCTGGGTGTGCCCCACGTGGGTTCGCCGCAGGCGTTCTCGTTCAATGTGCCGTCGGTGAAGGGCGCGGGTGCGGTGACGATCGGCACCGGCCCGAACAAGGGCAAGAAGGAGCGCCGGTCGTTCGAGATCACGGGGGGAATGTGCCCGCGCTGCGAGGGGTTGGGCGAAGCCAGCGCGATCGATCTCGATGAACTGCTCGACCGCACGAAGTCGCTCAACGGCGGGGCGATCAAGGTTCCGGGGTACACCGCCGACGGGTGGATGGTGCGGGTGTTCAGCGAGTCGGGTTTCGTCGACGCCGACGCGGCGATCGACGACTACACCGACGCGCAACTCCACGACCTGCTTTACAAAGAGCAGGTGAAGGTCAAGATCCAGGGCACGAACATGACCTACGAGGGTCTCGTCCCCAAGATCACGAAGAGCATGCTGCAGAAAGACCGTGACGCGCTGCAGCCGCACGTCCGCGCCTTCGTCGAGAAGGCGGTGAAGTTCTCCGCCTGCCCCGACTGCGGGGGCACCCGGTTGAACGAGGGGGCGCGGTCCTCGAAGATCAACGAGATCAACATCGCGGATGCCGCAGCGATGCAGATCACCGATCTCGCGGCGTGGCTGCGTACCGTCGACGATCCCGCCGTCGCCCCGCTGATCGCGGGCCTTCGCGAGACGGTCGACTCGTTCGTCGAGATCGGGCTGGGCTACCTCTCGCTCGACCGGGCGAGCGGAACCCTCTCGGGCGGCGAGGCGCAGCGCACGAAGATGATCCGCCACCTCGGCTCGAGCCTCACCGACGTCACCTACGTCTTCGACGAGCCCACCGCGGGCCTGCACCCGCACGACATCGAGCGCATGAACCAGCTGCTCCTTCAGCTGCGAGACAAGGGCAACACCGTGCTCGTGGTCGAGCACAAGCCCGAGGTCATCGCGATCGCCGACCACGTGATCGACCTCGGACCGGGGGCCGGCCGCGCGGGCGGCGAGATCCAGTACACCGGCGACCTCGCGGGGCTGCGCGCGTCCGGCACGCTGACGGGACGCCACCTCGATCACCGCGCTCGACTGAAGCCGTCGACGCGCGCGCCGAAGGGTGCGCTCGAGATCCGCGGGGCCACGCAGCACAACCTCAAGAACGTCGACGTCGACGTGCCGCTGGGCCTTCTGACCGTCGTCACCGGCGTCGCGGGTTCGGGAAAGTCCTCGCTCATTCACGGACACCTTCCGCGGTTCGACGATGTCGTCGTGGTCGACCAGTCGGCCATCAAGGGTTCGCGGCGCAGCAGCCCTGCGACGTACACGGGACTGCTCGACACCATCCGCGCGGCGTTCGCGAAAGCCAACGGCGTGAAGCCGGGCCTGTTCTCCGCCAACTCCGAGGGCGCGTGCGTCGCCTGCAAGGGCCTGGGCGTGATCATCACCGACCTGGGGTTCCAATCGACCGTCGAAACGGTCTGCGAGGTCTGCGAAGGAACGGGGTTCTCCGACGAGGTGCTCGAATACACTCTGGAGGGGAAGAACATCGCCGAGGTGCTCGCCATGTCGGTCGCCGAAGCATCCGAATTCTTCCCGAAAGGACCCGCGCAGATCACCCTCGCGCGCCTCATCGACGTGGGCCTCGGCTACATCACCCTCGGTCAGGCCCTGAACACGCTCTCGGGCGGAGAACGGCAGCGGCTCAAGTTGGCGATCAACATGGCGAAGAAGGGAGCGGTCTATGTGCTCGACGAGCCGACGACCGGCCTCCATCTCGCCGACGTCGACAACCTTCTGGCCATGCTCGACCGGCTGGTCGACGCGGGCAACAGCGTGATCGTGATCGAGCATCACCAGGCGGTGATGGCCCACGGCGACTGGATCATCGACATCGGGCCGGGGGCGGGTCGCGACGGCGGCGAGGTGGTTTTCGAGGGCACCCCCGCCGACCTCGTCGCCTCCGGTGAGACCCTCACCGGCCAGCACCTGCGGGCATACGTCGGCGCCTGACGAGAGGTACCGGGCGGTGGGGGCCTCGCAACGACGAACTCTGGTTCTTTGACGCCCATTCTGGCGGTTAGGCTGGCCGGGCATATCACTGTGCACGGGCTTCGGCGGGTTCGCCGAGTTCGTTCCCACGCCCCCGGGGGAGGCTGAGGTCGCCATGAGAACTTTCGCGTGGCTCCGACGGCGTCGCCGTACGATCGCTTCCGCCAGCATCGTGACGGTCTCAGCCGTCGCGGTGGCGACCCTGGCGATGGTCTACGAGGGAAACCCCACGACCGAGGTCGACCTCCACGATGGCGGCGTCTGGATCACGAAGCAGTCCTCCCTCATGGTGGGGCACTTCAACCACGAGTCCCGTGTGCTCGACGGGGGCCTCCGCGCCGCCAGCGACGAGTACGACATCACCCAGAACGGCTCGACGGTGCTCGTCACCGACGACAAGACCGTCACCGCGGTCGACCCCGCGATGGTGGTGCTCGCCGACTCCGCAGACATCCCCGCCGGGGCGAAGGTCGCGCTCGGCGGACCGACGATGGCCGTTCTCGAAGCGTCGTCGGGATCGCTCTGGATCGTGCCGTCGGCGGCGGTCTCGGGCTTCACGGTCGAAGGAACCGAACCGACCGTCGAACTCGGCGAGGGCGCCGACGTGACCGTCGGTCAAGACGGAACGGTGTACGGCGTCTCGTCCGACTCGCGCGAGATCGTGACCGTGCCGATCGAAGACGACGGCGAGCCCGGCGACCCGCAGAAGAGCACTCTCGACGGTCTCGAAGACGACTCGGCCCTCACGGTCACCGTCGTCGGCACCACCGCCGCGGTGCTCGACGAGAAGACCGGAACCGTCTACACCTCGGGGGGCATGCGCACCGAGGTGCCGAGGGGCGACACAGCCGTTCTGCAGCAGCCCTCGCCCGATTCGGATGCTGTCACGCTCGCCACGGAGACGCAGCTCGTCAGCGTGCCGTTCGACGGCTCCGCCCCGGTCGAGACCGACGCGGGAGGTGACGGCGCGCCGGCCGCGCCCGTCTACCTCGGTGGGTGCGCCTACGGAGCGTGGGGTGGATCGGCGCGGTTCGTCCGCGACTGCACCGACGACGCCAACGATCTCGCGGTCGACATCGAAGACATCGACTCGGGTTCGGAGCTGACGTTCCGCCAGAACCGCGACGTCGTCGTGCTGAACGACATCATCGGCGGCGCGGCGTGGATGGCCAGCGACAGCATGCAGCGCGTCGACAACTGGGAAGACATCACCCCGCCCGAGGGCGACTCGGAAGAGGACGAGCAGACCACCGAGCAGACCGTCGAGACGACCCTGCCCGAGCGCACCGAGATCAACACCTCGCCTGTCGCCACCGACGACGACTTCGGCGTGCGGCCGGGGCGCACCACCGTGCTTCCGGTGCTCGACAACGACACTGACGCCGATGGCGACGTGCTCACCGTCACCCTGCCGAACGGCGGCCCGGCGCTCGGAGACGTGCAGCCGATCAACAACGGCGCCGCCCTTCAGATCGCCGTTCCCGAGGGGGCGTCGGGAAGCGACTCGTTCACTTACCAGATCGACGACGGCCGCGGCGGAACCGATACCGGTACCGTGCGACTCGACGTGCACGGGTGGGACGTCAACGCACCGCCCATCCAGAAGCGCGTCACGGCGGTGGTCGTCGAGGCCGGGGCCGCGGTGTCGTACAACGTGCTTCCCGACTGGACCGACCCCGACGGTGACGAGGTCTTCCTCCGCACGGTCACGCCCGAGGGCGGCGACGAAGCGGACTTCACCTCGGACGGCCGCATCTCGTACCGCGCCATCGGCGGCGCCCAGGGCCGTAAAGACGTGCCCATCGTCGTCTCCGACGGCACCGACGTCGGCGACGGCGTGCTGCGTGTCGATATCCGCCCGCCCGGGTCGACGGTGCCCGTGACGAACGCCGACCACGTCGTCGTGCGCGTCGGTCAGACGGCCACGGTCGCGCCGTTGACCAACGACACCAGTTCGAGCCGAGAGGGTTTGCGCCTGACGCGCGTCGACGTCGACGAGGTCCCCGGTGCCGAGATCGTCCCCGATTTCGCGAACAACACCTTCACGTTCCGCTCCAACGCGCCCGGCGTCTATTACGCGCAGTACCTCGTCTCTTCCGGTGCCAACGCGGTGCCCGGGCTCGTCCGTGTCGACGTGGTGCCCGACGCCGAGACCGATCTGCCGCCGGTGGCCGTCCGCGACGTGGCGCTCCTCACCAGCGGCGCCGACGTGCTCGTCAACGTGCTCGCCAACGACATCGATCCGTCCGGCGGAATCCTCGTCGTCCAGTCGGTGACGGTCGACCCGAACAGCGGTATCTCTGTCGCCGTGCTGAACCACGAGACCCTCCGCATCACCGACCAGGCCGCCCTCGGCGAGCAGACACGCATCGGCTACCGCATCTCGAACGGCTCGCAGACCGCCGAGGGTGAGGTCGTCGTCATCCCGGTGCCGGCGCCCGAGCAGCTCGAGCCCCCGGTGGCCAACGACGATGAAGCGGTCGTCCGCGCGGGCGACATCGTCACGATCCCGGTGCTCGACAACGACACGCACCCGAACAACGACACGATGCATGTCGCGCCCGACCTGGTCGCACCGCTCCCGACGCCCGAGCAGGGGCAGGTCTTCGTCTCGCAAGACACCGTGCGTTTCCGCGCGAGCGATCAGCCGGGCACCGTCTACGCGACCTATGAGGCCGTCGACTCCACGGGACAGAAGGACGCCGGGTACATCACGATCCAGGTGCTGCCGGCGAATCCCGAGACCAACCAAGCACCCCGGCCGCGCGACATCACCTCGCGTGTCCTCAGTGGTTCCGAGGTGCGCATCGCGGTGCCTCTCGACGGTCTCGACCCCGACGGCGACTCCGTCGAACTCGTCGGCCTCGACTCCGCCCCCGCGAAGGGACGCCTCACCGAAACCGGGGCGAACTTCCTCGTCTACCAGGCGTTCGACGACGAGACCGGAGCCGACGCGTTCACCTACCGCGTCCGCGACCGCGGCGGAGCCGAGGCGACCGCGTCGATCCGCGTGGGCATCGCGCCGACCGAGACGACGAACCAGGCGCCCTATGCGGTGAAGGACTCCGTCATCATGCGGCCGGGTCGTGAAGTGGCCGTGCCCGTGCTGGCGAACGACTCCGACCCCGAGGGCGATACGATCGCGCTCTTCAGCGACGGGCTGATCATGCCCGAGGTCGACGGCATCGAGGCACGGGTCGTGGGTGACCGCGTGGT
The DNA here is from genome assembly GCF_043556445.1 of Microbacterium shimangi. Taxonomy (NCBI): domain Bacteria; kingdom Bacillati; phylum Actinomycetota; class Actinomycetes; order Micrococcales; family Microbacteriaceae; genus Microbacterium; species Microbacterium shimangi. The sequence goes on along the minus strand of NZ_JBIGII010000003.1, from coordinate 425,451 downwards.
CGTCACTTCGCCGGCCGAGCCGATGGAGACCTCGCTGCAGTACACGATCCGCGACGCCCGCGGTGCGGAGGCTCGCGCAGTGCTGCAGGTGACGGTCGCCGAAGACGTGCCGCTGCAGCGGCCGATCGCGCGTGACGACCGGGTGCGCCCGCAGGACGTGCAAGAAGACGAGTTCGTCGACCTCGATGTGCTCGGCAACGACGAAGACCCCGACGGCACCACCGATGCGTTGGAGATCACGATCGACGGCGGAGCGACGGTGCGCGGCGAGGGCATCGTGCGCATCCCGATCCTCGAGCAGGCGCAGCTGCTCACCTACACCCTCACCGACCAGGACGACCTGACAGCATCCGCGTTCATCTTCGTCCCCGCACTGAGCGACCTGCCGCCGACCCTGATCTCCACCGAGGGCATCGAGGTTCAGAGCGGCGAGACGGTCGACCTTCCCCTGGCGGAGCACGTGAGAGCGGCCGGCGGGCGCACCGTCGTCATCACCGAGGCGGCGAAGGTCGCGGCGTCCCACGCCGACGGGGCGAACCTCGTCAAGGACCAGACGACCCTGAGCTACACGTCGGCGCCCGGGTACTTCGGGCAGGACGCCATCACGTTCGAGGTCACCGACGGCACCGGGCCCGATGATCCCGAGGGCCGTAAGGCCACGCTCACGATGCCCGTGACCGTGCTGCCGCCCGACAATCAGCAGCCCACGTTCGTCAACGGGCAGATGGACGTCTCGCCCGGCGAAGACGCCACCGGGCTCGACCTCCGCGCGCTGACGACGGACCCCGACGAGGGCGACCTCGACGGCATGCGTTATTCGATCGTCGGCGGCGCGCCCTCCGGGTTCAGTGCTTCGGTCGAAGGTCAGACGCTGCGCGTAGGCACCGACTCGCGCACGCCGAAGGGCACGACGGTCGACGTTCCCCTGCGGATCGAAGACGGTGAGACCGACCCGATCGAAGGAATCGTGACGGTGCGGGTGACCGCCTCGACGCGTCCGCTTCCGACGGCGAACGACGATGTCGTGCCGCAGTCGGATCAGGGTCGGACGATCTCGGTGCCCGTGCTCGCGAACGACTTCAACCCCTTCCCCGAGACGGCGTTGAAGCTGACCTCGGCCGTGCCCGAGACCGGTAACGGCACCGCCGAGCTGGCCGGCGACCAGGTCTCGGTCACCCCCGCGGCCGACTTCTACGGCACCATGGTCGTGCGGTATCGGGTGCAGGATGCGACGGGCGACCCCGACCGCGAGGTCGAAGGTCGCATCCGTCTCACCGTGCAGGGCAAGCCGAACGCCCCGGGAACACCGACCGTCTCGAGCGTGCAGGACCGCACCGTCGTGCTGTCGTGGACGCCGCCCGCGAACAACGGCGCCGACATCACCGGGTACCTCGTGAAGTCGACGTCGGGGGGCTACTCGAAGCAGTGCGCCTCGACGACCTGCACCCTCGACGGGCTGACGAACAACGTCGAGTACAACTTCGTCGTGACCGCCACGAACCGGGTGGGCGAGTCCGACCCGTCGGCTCCTTCGGCCGTGGCCCGCCCCGATGCGCGCCCCGACACCCCGCAGCCGCCGACGCTCAAGTTCCGCGACAAGGGACTCGACGTCGCCTGGACGACGCCGTCGACCCCGGGTTCACCCGTGGAGTCGTTCACGCTCGAGATCTCGCCCGCGCCGCCGTCGGGGCTGACCCAGAAGGCCGGCGTCACGGGCAACACCGTGGTGTGGGAAGGTCTCGAGAACGGCACGAACTACCAGGTGCGCGTCCGCGCCCACAACCGCGCGCCCGAGCCGTCGAGCTGGAGTGGATACTCGGCGGGCGAGATTCCCGCGGGCCCGCCGGCTCCTGCTGCTGCCCCGACCACGAGGCGTCTCGAATCTGTCGGCACTCAGGCGCAGATCGAGGTGGCATGGAACGCCCCCAGCGGTAACGGCGACCCGATCGACGAATACCGTCTCACCGTCCAGGGTGGCGCACAGTCGCGTGTCATCTCGGTTCCCGCCGGGCAGACGTCGCAGGCCGTGACCGTTCCGACATCGACGGCGGACTACACCTTCACCGTTGCCGCGCGGAACAAGGCCGGATGGGGGCAGGAGAGCCCCGCCTCGGCACCTCGACGCGGGGTGAACGCGCCCGGGGCGCCGCAGAACGTGCAGGCCACCACGCCCCGCAACGACAACACGATCGACGTGACCTTCACCGAGGGCGCGCTCAACGGCGCGGCGTCGGGCGAAGTCCGCTACCAGTACTCGCTCGACGGCGGTCCGTTCCAGCCGTGGAATCGCGGACCGATCGGTGGCGCCTCGAACGCCGGCAACCACACGATCCGCCTGCAGGCGATCTCTCAGGTCGACGGTGCGAGCTACTCGTCCGAACCCTCCGTGCCCTCGAACCCGGTCCGTCCCTTCGGACCAGTGAATAAGCCGACCGCGGACGCCACCCGCGAAGGCCAGCAGGTGCGCGTGTCGTGGGGGATGCCCGCCGAAAACGGCCGCCCGATCAACCGTCTCGAGATCCGCGTCGACACCGGCGGGTGGGAGAACGTCGGAGCGAGTGGTGGGTCCCGACTCGTCGGGGGCGGTTACGACGAGGATCACACCATCTGGGTCCGCGCATTCGACAGCGAGGGGCAGGTCAGCGCCGAGGCCTCGAAGTCGGCACGCACCGAACCGAAGCCAACTCCGCGCGTCTGGGTGACCAAGGGCGCATCGGCCCAGGGCATGGACGGCTGCTCGTCCGAATCGTGCGCCTACCTCGTGCTGAACACGAAGGACTTCCCCGCCGGCAACTACCGCGTCTACTGCGCGAACAGCCGCGAGGGTCGGTTCACCAGCGGCAAGAACTACGAGATCGGCGCCAACGCCAACCAGCAGATGAGCTGCTACTTCGGCTATCCGGGCGCGCAGGCGTGGGTCGAGATCGACGGGTACGGCCAGTCCGAGAAACTGACCTGGTAGCACAGAACGACGACGAAGGACACGACACGCATGACCATGACACCCGAGCAGGCCGCCTGGTTCGAGGGCACCTTCACGCGCCTCGTCGACAACGTCGATCACGCCCTGATGGGCAAGCGCGAGATCGTCGGTCTCGTGCTCGCCGCGATGCTCGCCGAGGGTCACGTGCTTCTCGAAGACGCCCCCGGCACGGGGAAGACGAGCCTCGCGAAGGCCCTCGCGGCGACCGTGCAGGGGACGAGCCAGCGCATCCAGTTCACCCCCGACCTGCTGCCCTCCGATGTCACCGGCGTCACGATCTACGACCAGGGCACCCACAAGTTCGACTTCCACAAGGGGCCGATCTTCGCGTCCATCGTGTTGGCCGACGAGATCAACCGCGCTTCGCCCAAGACCCAGTCGGCGCTCCTCGAGGTCATGGAGGAATCCCGCGTCACCGTCGACGGCGTCACCCACGAGGTGGGTCGTCCGTTCCTCGTCATCGCGACGCAGAACCCCATCGAGCAGGCCGGAACCTACAAGCTGCCCGAAGCGCAGCTCGACCGGTTCCTCATCAAGACATCGATCGGCTACCCCGACCTCGAGGTGACCGAGCGCATCCTCGCGGGCGCCTCCGACCGCAACCCGTCGTCGAGCCTCACGCCGATCATCACGACCAGCGCCGTCGGCGAGATGGCCGACCTCGCAGCATCCGTTCACGTCGAGCCCGCCGTCCTCCGCTACACGGCGCAGCTCGCCGAGGCGACCCGCACCGACCCGGCCACCCGCGTCGGGGTGTCGGTGCGCGGAGCGATCGCGATGATCCGTCTCGCCAAGGTGTGGGCGGCGGCGAACGGCCGCCACTACGTCATCCCCGACGACATCAAGCTCCTCGTCGAGCCCTCGTGGACCCACCGTCTCGTGCTCGACCCCGAGGCCGAGTTCGCCGGCACCACGCCCGCCACCGTCATCTCGCGTGTGCTCGAAGCGGTCGCCGCTCCACAGGCGAGGTCCGCCGCCGCATGACGACCGAGTCGCTCGGCTCGACAGTTTCGTCGGGGACCACGCGCACGGCCCTGCGAGAAGTCGCAGCCCCGATGGCCGCGCGCGCGCTTCGACGTGCCCGCGCGGTCGCCCGCGTGGCTCGCCCCCTCGCGTGGGTGCTGCTGGTCGCGGCGATCGTGCTGTTCATCGCCGGTCGGATCCTCGGCTGGCAGGAGCTCGTGATCACGGCGGTCGTGATCGCCACGGTGCTCGTGGTCTGCACGCTCTTCCTGATCGGACGCACCGACTACGAGGTCGGGCTCGACCTGAACCGCACGCGCGTCGTCGTGGGTGATCGCGCCGTCGGTGCGCTCTCGCTCGCCAACACCGGAACGCGCGCGATCCTCCCCTCGCGCATCGTTCTTCCCGTCGGAGCGGGCCGCGGCGAGTTCGCCGTCCGCCGTCTCGCCCCCGGCGACGAGGCCGAAGAGCTCTTCGCGATCCCGACGCAGCGCCGTGCCGTGCTCAAGGTCGGCCCCGTCAGCGTCGTGCGCGGCGATCCGCTCGGACTGTTCGAGCGGGTGCAGCGCCGCGACGAACCCGTCGACCTCTACGTGCACCCCAAGACCGTGCTGTTCGACGGGCAGTCTCTCGGGTTCCTCCGCGATCTCGAGGGTCTGCCGGCCACCGACCTCTCTCGCGACGACGTGTCGTTCCACGCCCTGCGCCAATACGAGCCGGGCGATGACCGACGCCACGTGCACTGGAAGTCGACTGCCCGCACCGGCCAGCTCATGGTCCGCCAGTACGAAGAGACGCGGCGCTCGCACTTCGTGATCGGGTTGTCGCGGCATCCGTCCGACTACCGCGATCCCGAAGACTTCGAGCTCGCCGTCTCCGCCGCCGGGTCGCTCGGCCTCCGTGCCCTGCGCGACTCGCAGCGCGTCGACGTGCGGTCGCAGGGCGGCGCGGTACCCGCCGGCAGCGGCAAGCGCTTTCTCGACTCGCTCTCGGGCCTCGTCTATGCGCGCCCGCGCGAGGGCGACGTGGTCTCGCTCGCCGGGCTCATCGCCGCCACCCTGCCCGCGGCGAGCATCGTCGTGCTGGTGTGCGGAAGCGCGGTGGATGCGACGCGCCTGCGGGTCGCGTGCAGCCGCCTGCCCTCCGGGGCACGGGTGCTCGCGGTCGTGACCGAGACCGGTGCATCGCCGTCCCTCCGCCGCATCGCCGACGCCGACGTCGTGACGGTCGGCGCTCTCGATCAGCTGCCGCTGGCGTTGCGGAAGGTGCTCGGATGACCACGGATCTTCCCCGCCGCCGCTGGGCGCTCGACCTCGGCGCCACCGCGGCCCTCCTCGTCGTACCGATCATCGGCTTCGCGCCCACCTTCGACAGCGCCGTCTACCTCGTCGCCGCGGTCGGCGGCGCTCTGCTCGGTCTCGCCATCGCCGCCGTCGGAGCATGGCGCCGCTGGGGCGTTCTGGTGCTCGCCGCGCTCACCATCGGCGCGTACTTCGTCTTCGGTGCGGCGCTCGCCCTTCCGCACACGGCGATCCTCGGGGTGATTCCATCGATCGACTCGTTCGTCCAGCTCGCGGTCGGTGTGGTGACGTCGTGGAAGTCGTTGCTGACCACCGTGGCCCCGGTCGCTGCATCCGACGGGCACCTTCTCGTTCCCTTCCTGCTCTCGCTCATCGCGGGTGTGCTGAGCGCGAGCTTGGCCTTGCGGGCCCGCCCGCCGGCATGGGCGCTTCTTCCGGCCGCGGCGTTCCTGGCGGTGCAGATCGCCCTCGGTACGGCGAGGGCCGCGGCGCCCCTCGTGCAGGGACTGCTGTTCGCCATCGTCGCGATCTCGTGGCTGGCGGTGCGGCAGGCTTGGCAGCCCGCGCGCGCGGCCATCTCGATCGGCGAGGAGGGCCAGGCGGCACCCTCGGGGCTCGCCACCCGGCGCCTCGTCGCGGGGGCGATCGTGCTCGCGATCGCCGCGACGGCGGGTGTCGCCACCAGTGCACTGGCCGCGGCGAACGAGCCTCGCTACGTGCTGCGCGACGTCGTGATCCCGCCCTTCGATGTGCGGCAGTACCCGAGCCCCCTGCAGTCGTTCCGCGCCTACGTGCGGGACTACCCCGACGAACCGCTGTTCAGCGCGTCGGGGCTGCCCGAGAAGGCGCGCATCCGCCTCGCGACCATGGACGCCTACGACGGCACCGTGCTCAACGTCGCCGACGAGGGTGCGGGGTCATCGAGCGCCTTCTCTTCGGTGCGCAGCAACATGTCGCCCGAGGCCACCGGAACCCCCGTCACGATCCACGTCGAGGTCGAAGCCCTCGACACCGTGTGGCTGCCCGACGCGGGGCAGATGACGCAGGTCACCTTCGAGGGTGATCGTGCGGAGCAGTTGCGACGCACCGCGTACTACAACGACGCCACCGGCACGGCGGTCGTCACCGCGGGTATCGAGCGCGGGGTCGCCTACACGTTCGACACGCTGCTGCCGGCCCAGCCGAGCGACGAGCAGCTCGCCGACGTCGACTTCGCTCCGGTTCGCATGCCCGAACAAGAAGACGTGCCGACCGACTTCGCCGAGATCGCCTCGGACATGGTCGCCGACGCGACGACGCCCATCGAGCAGGCCCGTGCTCTGCAGCAGGCGCTCTCGCAAGACGGATTCTTCAGCCACGGCCTCGAAGGCCAGGTGCTCTCACGGGCGGGCCACGGCGCCGAGCGCATCTCGACCCTTCTGAACGGCCAGCAGATGATCGGCGACGACGAGCAGTACGCCGTCGCGATGGCGCTTCTCGCCGGGCAGCTGGGCATGCCGGCACGAGTCGTCATGGGCTTCTACCCCGACGAAGACCAGACCGGTCCGGTGTTCACCGCGACGGGCGAGTCGCTGCACGCGTGGGTCGAGATCGCCTTCGATCGTTACGGGTGGGTGTCCTTCGACCCCACGCCGCCCGAGGATCAGGTGCCGAACGACCAGACCACCAAGCCGCGCGCCGACCCGAAGCCCCAGGTGTTGCAGCCTCCGCCCCCCGAGCAGCAGCCCGTCGATCTTCCGCCGACCGTTCCCGACGAGCGCGGCTCGGAGGACGAAGAGAACGACATCGCCAGCATCATCGGCCTCATCCTGCTGATCATCCTCATCGTGCTTGCCGTGCTCGCGCTGTTCCTCGCGCCGTTCGTCGTCATCGGCGGGCTGAAGTCCGCGCGACGTCGCCGGCGCCTGACGGCCGAGCGTTCGGCTGACCGCATCAGCGGCGGGTGGGACGAGCTTCTCGACCGATCCTCCGACTACGGCACGCCCGTTCGCCCCGGCGGCACGCGCGCCGAAGACGCAGTCGTCGTGGGCACGGCCTTCGCCGAGCCGCAGGTCGCATCGCTTGCCCGCCGCGCCGATGCCGACGTCTTCGGCCCGGCCGATCCGACGCCCGAAGACGTCGAGGAGTTCTGGCGCGAGGTCGACGGCATCATCGGAGGCATGCGCCAGAAGGTCTCGTTCTGGCGCCGCCTGCGCGCGTCGCTCGAGGTGCGCTCGCTTCTCGCGGGCACGCGATTCGCCCTCCCCGAGCCGCGTCAGCGACGGAAGCCCCGGAGCGAAGCGGATGCTGCTTCGGCACCCGATGCACCCACGACGCCCGACACGAGTGACGGCGCAGAAGGAGAACGCGTATGAGCGCCGGTCCCGTTTCGGTCGCATGGGGTGCCGCGACCGACGTCGGCCTCCGACGTTCGCTCAACGAAGACAGCCACCTCGCCGCGTTCCCCCTCTTCCTCGTCGCCGACGGCATGGGCGGGCACCAAGCGGGCGAAGTGGCGAGCGCCACCGTCATCGAGGAGTTCTCGCGACTGGTCGGACGCCCGAGCCTCACCGTCGACGACGTGCAGTCGAGCGTCGCCGAGGCCCGGCGCCGCGTCGACGCGCTCCCCGAGGGCGGAGGAGCCGGCGCCGGCACGACTCTCACCGGGGTCGTCGTGGCCGACATCGACGGCGACGGGTATTGGCTGACCGTGAACCTCGGCGACTCGCGCACCTACCGCCTGAGCGAGGGCGTGCTCGAGCAGGTGAGCGTCGATCACTCGGTGGTGCAAGAGCTCGTCGACGCCGGCGAGCTCGACGCCGCCGCCGCGGCGCAGGATTCGCGCCGCAACGTCATCACCCGGGCCCTCGGGGCGGGCAGCGACAGCGAGCCGGACTACTGGCTCCTCCCGGCCGAAGAGGGCGATCGGCTTCTCATCTGCTCCGACGGACTGCCCACCGAACTCGACGACACCCGCATCGACCACATCCTCCGCACCGAGACGCATCCGCAAACCGCCGCAGAGCGTCTCGTCCGCGAGGCCGTGGCCGCGGGCGGTCGCGACAACGTCACCGCCCTGGTCGTCGATGCGATCGAGGTACGAGCCCGTGAGGGGCGCGATCGCACCGAGACCATTCCCGTCGCGGAGTTCGGTCAGAATGGCGAAGAAGACACGCTGCCCCGGGTGCGCGTCCGCACAGAAGGAGAACGCTGATGGCCGAGGTCGGTTACGTCCCCGGCACGTTGCGCGTCGTCGTCGCGGGCCGCGGAGTCGTCGTGCTCGGCGGCGGGGCGACGGATGCTGCGACCCTCGCGATCCGCGACCGCCTCGCCGCGGGCGAGGGCTTCGGCGCTGTCGTCGACGTGCTCGCCGAGGGCGAGTCGCTGGCCAATCTTCCGGCTTTCGTCGTGATCTTCGACGAGGGCGCCGTCTGGCGCATCAGTGCCCGCGGCGGACTCTCGGCGGTCGTGACCACCGCGTCGGGCACAGAATCGGTCGACGGCTCGACGGCCGGTACGTGGTCTGAGCGCAGCATCTTCCGCGCCACCCGACTCGTCGTCGGCGATCCCGATGCCCCGACCTGGCCGATCGCCGACGGGGTGGTGCTGGCCTCGGCCGTCGTCGTGTCGTCGATCGACGCCGAGATGCTCGTCGAGTCCGAAGCCCCGGCGCCCGCGGCCACGGAGGATCCCGTCGAGACCGAAGCTCCGGTGCCCGCCGTCACGGAGGAGCCCGTCGAGCCCGACCTTCCTGCCGAGCCGGATCTTCCCGCCGAGCCCGACCTTCCTGTCGAGCCCATCCAGCCCCACAGCGTCGAAGAGGTGCGTGAGCCCGCAGCATCCACCCCGCCCGTGCCCCCCGTGCCCCCCGTCGTGCCGCTGCCGGCGGTCGTTCCGCCGCCGCCGCCCCTGCCCGCTTCCGTCGTCGACGAGGGTGTGCTCATCGACTCGATCCCGCCGTTCCTCCGGGGCGGTGGCTTTCCGCCGAGCCCGGCGCCCGCGTCGCCGACCGCGCCCGTGCAGATCGGCACCCCCGGCTCCGTCGACGAGCTCGAAGCGACGACCGTGGTGGGCCGCCCCGATCGCGACAGGGTGGGTGCGCCGCCGGCCGAATCCGGTGACGTCGAGCCGCCGGCCGACGGCGATCACGACGGAGAAACCCTTTCACTCGAAGAGGCGCGCCGGCTGCGCGCCACCGGTGGTCTTCCCCCGATCGCCCCGTCGGTGGCCCCACCCGTGGCGGCGCCGGCCACGGCGATCGGTCGGCTCCGGCTGTCGACCGGGCAGCTCGTGCTGCTCGATCGCACCGTGATCATCGGGCGTCGTCCGAAGTCGGCGCGCGCGTCGGGCGCCGATATGCCGCACCTCATCGGTGTCGCCAGCCCGCAGCAAGACATCTCGCGCAACCATGTCGAGGTACGTGTCGAGGGCGACAGCATCCTGGCCACCGACCTGCAGACGACCAACGGCACCACCCTGCGGCGGCAGGGGTCGATACCCACGCGCCTGCACCCGGGCGAGGCCACGATCCTCGTCGCGGGCGACGTGCTCGACCTCGGAGACGGCGTCACCGTCGCCATCGAGGGCCTGCCGTGAGCGGTCGCCGACCGCCGCAGTCACCGCCCGATCTCGCGGGTTTCCGGTTCGTCGAGCTGCTCGGTTCGGGCGGCTTCGCCGACGTCTTCCTTTACGAGCAGCAGCTGCCCCGGCGCCGCGTCGCGGTGAAGGTACTGCTCCCCGATCGCATGGCGAGCGGTTCGATCGCCGAGTTCACCTCCGAGGCGAACGTCATGGCGATGCTGTCGACGCACCCCGCGATCGTGACGATCTACCAGGCGGGTGTGGCCGACGACGGTCGCCCGTATCTCGTGATGGAGTACTGCCCGAAGCCGAACCTGCAGGTGAGGTATCGGTCGGAGCCGTTCTCTGTCGCCGAGGCGCTGCGCATCGGTGTGCAGGTCGGCGCCGCGGTCGAGACGGCGCACCGCGCCGGGGTGCTCCACCGCGACATCAAGCCCGCGAACATCCTCGTCACCGAGTACAACCGGCCGGCGCTCACCGACTTCGGCATCGCCTCCGCCGCCGGCGCAGGAGATGCCGGCGGTCTGTCGATCCCGTGGTCGCCGCCGGAGGTCGTCGCCGAGTCGCCGACGAGCGATGCGCGCTCCGACGTGTGGTCCCTCGGGGCCACGGTGTACAGCCTCCTCGTCGGCCGCTCTCCCTTCGAGCTGCCGGGTCAGCGCAACACCGGGGTCGACCTCATCACGCGCATCGAGGCCATGCCGCTCGCCCCGATCGGCCGCACCGACGTGCCCGCGTCGCTGCAGCGCGTGCTGCAGCGCTCGGTGTCGAAGTCACCGGCGGATCGGTACCCCACCGCCCTCGATTTCGCTCGGGCGTTGCAGAAGGTGCAGATCGAACTCGCACACTCCGTGACGCCGATCGACATCATCGACGACGGCAAGCCCGCCGGAGTCGTCGACGACGCCGACGACGGCCTCACGCGGGTTCGCGGCGTGGTCAGCATCGACCCGATGGCCGCCCCCGGGCCGGCGACCCGCACCCCGGCTCCGGCCCCCGAGCTGTGGGCGCCCGACGATGCGACCCGCCGCACGGGGCGCGAGGCTCCGCGCGATGCCGATGCCACCGTCGTGCGTGTGGCCGCGATCGACCCGACGGCACCCGCCGCCCCGCCCCGGTACGAGACCGCCCCCGCACCACCGGTGCCGCAGACTCCCGCGGCGGCCGCAGCATCCGCCCCTTCTTCTGCGGCGCCGCCCGCCCCGCGACCTTCGAAGCGCGGGTGGTGGTTCGCGATCGGAGCCGCCGCGTTCGTGGTGGTCATCGGCGTGATCCTCGCCATCGCGTTGCCGGCGGTCCTCGGCGGTCCGCCCGAGCCGACCCCCGAAGCCTCGCCGAGCGATAGGCCCGTCGACGTCGTGCCGGTCGCCGCCCCGGTGCCCGAGGGCCTCGCCGGTGTCGTGGGCGCCGACGGCGTCGTCTTCACCTGGACGAATTCCGACCCTGCCGAGGGCGACGAATTCCTGTGGGGAGTCGTGACGCCCGGCGGCGGCGATCCCGCGCTCGAGCGCACGGCCGAAACGACCGTGACCGTCCCGGCCGATGCCTCGGGAACGACCTGCATCCAGGTGCTCACGCGCCGCGCGACCGGCCAGGCCTCGGCGCCCGCGACGGCCTGCGCCCCCTGAAGTGAGCACTCTCGAGACCTCTTCTCGCACGCCCGTCCGCCGTGACATCCAGGGCCTGCGAGCCCTCGCCGTCGTCGCGGTGGTGCTCGCCCACCTGATCGGATGGCCCCGCGGCGGATTCGCCGGCGTCGACGTCTTCTTCGTCGTATCGGGGTTCCTCATCACCGGCTTGCTGCTGCGCGAGCTCTCAACGACCGGGCGCATCTCGCTGCGGGACTTCTATGCGCGTCGCATCCGCCGCATCCTGCCCGCGGCGCTTCTGGTGCTCCTCGCGGTGGCGGTCGCGGCGTTCTTCGTCTTCAATCGCACCCGCGCCGACCGCACGCTGTGGGACGCCGTGGCGGCGTTCGCGCTCGTGGCGAACTGGCGATTCGCCGCCGAAGGCACGGACTACTTCCACGCGGCCGATGCGGTCTCGCCGTTGCAGCACTTCTGGTCGCTGTCGGTCGAGGAGCAGTTCTACTTGGTGTGGCCGGGTCTGCTTCTGTTGCTCGTGCTCTTCCTGCCGGCGGCCGCACGGCGGACGGGTGCTGCACGCGGCGTCGTGGCGGCGGCGGCGCTCGTCATCGTGGCGGCGTCGGGCGGGTGGGCGATGGTGCAGACGGCCGCGGATCCGACCGTCGCCTACTTCTCGACCGCGACACGCGCGTGGGAACTCGGTCTCGGCGCGCTGGTCGCCGTCGCCGCGCCTGTTCTCGGGCGTCTCCCTGCCGCGCTCCGCTGGGTGATGGGGTGGGTCGGCGGGGCCGCGGTGGTCTGGTCGTTCTTCGTCCTCGACCCCGACACGATGCTCTTCCCCGCGCCCTGGGCGATTCTGCCGGTCGGGGCCGCGGTACTCGTGATCGCGGGGGGAGTGGGCGGCGACCCGCGCCAGCGCCACCTCTTTCCCCTGACCAATCCGATCAGCGTCTTCGTCGGAGACCTCTCGTACTCGCTGTACCTCTGGCACTTCCCCGTCATCGTCTTCGCCGCGGTGCTGCTCCCGGTCGGCGCGGAGGCCACGCCCGTCATCGCCGCCGCGATCGTGGTGCTGTCCGTGAGCGCCTACTTCCTGGTGGAGCAACCGCTGCACCGGTCGCCCTGGCTTCGCCGGAAGGGCGGGCGTGAAGCGGTGTCAGCGGATGCTGCGGTGCCGACCGCGCCCTCGCCGAGGCCCGCGCCCGCCCCGACCAGCGGCGCCCGCCTCGACGCTGCTCCCGCGAACGCCGCCCCGAGGCTTTCGTCGACGCGTCCGGAGGGGTGGACTCCGGGAACCCGCTACTACCCCGGGGCGAGGCCGCGTCCGGCCGAGAACCCCGCGCCCGCGCAGATCGAGGCCACGCGAGAGGCCGCCGCCTCGATCGCGTCGAGCGAACCGCAGCCCGCTGCGCTCGAACGTCGTGTCGCCGCCGAGCCCGCTTCCCAGCCCGCCTCCGTGCCCGCGGTCGAATCGACCGTCGACCGGGGTCAGACCGCGGGCCCGTCGCCCTGGGCGGCATGGCGGGCGCGGTTCCGGCCCCAGTTCGGCCTCGGCTTCGCCGGTCTCGGTATCGGCGCGGGTGTCGTGGTGCTGCTCACGATGGTGTCGTTCGGTTCTCCGGTGATCGGTCCGCTGCTTCCGCCGCCGGGCGAGGTCGCGGTTGCGCCCGCCGAAGATCCCACCTCCGTCGTACAGGGCGAGCTCGCGGCCGCCGTCTCGGCCACCGAGTGGCCCGCGCTTCGGCCCTCGCTCGACGAGGTCATGCAGCGATCGTCGAGTGCGAATCCCGCGCGCGACTGCTTCTCGCCCAGCTCGGGGATCGACCTCGGCCGGTGCACCTGGGGCGACGGGCGCGCCGCCCGCCACATGTACCTCGTGGGTGACTCCAGTGCCCTCGCGTACGCGCCCGCCTTCAAGAAGTTGGCCGAGGAGAGCGGCGGAGCCTGGCGCATCACGACGGTGGGCATGTACGGCTGCCGTTTCACCGATGTGCTCGTGCAGAACGACGGGGCGGGTGTCATGGCCGCGTGCCCGCAGCGCAAGCTCGACGTCCGCAGCATGATCGCGGCCGACCCGGCCGACCTGATCGTCGTCTCGAACGCGTACACGCTCGCTCACACGATCGACGGGCGCAACCTCACCGAGGGCGATCTCCTGCGCGGGTCGCAGGCGGAGGCCTCGACCTACGGGGCGCCCGGCCGCATCGTGTACCTCGCGCCGCCGCCGAAGGGCGGCGACCTCTCTCGGTGCTACTCCCCGGTGTCGGCACCGGCGAACTGCGCCACCGCCGTCGACCCGACCTGGCACAACATGGAGGCGGCCGCGGAGTCGATTGCCGCCGCATCCGGCGATCATGCCATCGGGTCTCTCGGATTCAGCTGCTGGCAGGAGATCTGCCCGGCCTTCGCCGCAGGCATGCCGATCCGCTACGACGAGTCGCATTTCACCGTCGCCTACGCCGAGCACATCGTGCCCGTGCTGCGCGCCGATCTCGCCGCCACCGGTCTCTTCTAGCCGCGGCGCTGCCGTCCGTTCGGAGGAGATCTGCGCTTCGGAGGGCGGATGCTGCCGAGCGACCCTCCGTTATGCAGATCCCCTCCGATATGCCCGCTGGGCGGGTAGGCCGCCGCGCGCGCTTAGGGCTACCCCGAAGAAGCGCTCCGGATGCCTCGGGGGTGGCACAGCGACCCGAGTCCTAGCGTGGGGGTTATGAGTTCGCAGACCGCCGCCCCGCCGTCCCCGCCGGCGCCCGCCTCCACCGCAGCATCCGCCGCCGTACCGCCCCCGCGCCACCTGTCGTCGATCGCCTCGCCCCTGCGGGTCGCCGGCGCCGCCGCCCACCTCGCCGCCCTCGGCATCGTCGGCACGGTCGTGTTCGGCGCGATCTTCTCGATCTTCGCGACCGGGGTCGGCCTGACCTTCGTCGCCGGCGTCGGGCTTCTGGTGCTGGTGGCACTCATCTACGTGCTGTTCGCCGTGGCCTGGCTCGAGAACGCCCGGGTCGACGGGCTCTACGGATTCGGTCTGCCCCGGCTCACGGTGCGTCGCCCGGTGCGTCCGGGTTTCAGTGGCGTCATGCACATGTTCTGGCGGCAGGCGATCGACCCGTCGGTCTGGCGGGCCATCGCGAACCTGGCGATCTCGACCATCCTCGGCACCATCGTCCTCCTCCTGGTCTCCGTCGCTGCGGCGGGCGTGGTGGTGGCATTCGCTCCGCTCTACGCCACCGCCGGCATCGCCCGGCTCGGCACTTTCGGGTTCGACATCGCGGTCGGCTGGGCGCCGGTGGTCGGCCCCCTCATCGCCCTCGTCGCGCTCGCCGCGATCATCGGACTCGCACTCCTTCATGGGGTGCTGTCACGGCTCATCCTGGTGCCGTCTCGTGAGGCGCAACTGGCCGCCGAGGCACACAAGGCGGGGGCGCAGCGTGCCGGAGCGATCCGCGCCTCCGAGGTCGAACGCACCCGCATCGAGCGCGACCTCCATGACGGGGTCCAGCCGAGGTTGGTCTCGGTCGGCATGACGCTCGGCCTCGCGCGGCAGAAGATCGACGACGACCCGGCCGCGGCGAAGGCCCTTATCGAAGAGGCTCACACCTCGACGAAGGCCGCGATCACCGAACTCCGCCAGCTCGCCCGGGGCATCCACGCGTCGGTGCTCGATGACCGGGGGCTGGATGCGGCGCTCTCGGCGCTTGCCGCGAGGTCGCACGTGCCCGTGCATCTCGACGTGCGCATCGACGGCCGCTGCGGACGCACCGCCGAGGCGGCGGCCTACTTCTCGATCGCGGAATCCCTCACGAACGCGGCGAAGCACTCCCACGCGAGTGCCGTGCGTGTCGTCGTCCGCAGCCGCGAAGACGGCAGCCTCTGGGCCCGCGTCGAAGACGACGGTCTCGGCGGTGCGCGCATCCTCCCGGGTGGCGGCCTCGACGGCATCACCAACCGCATCGCCGCGGCGGGCGGCACGTTCCGCCTCGACAGCCCGCAGGGTGGCCCGACCGCGCTGGAAGTGAGCGTCCCGTGCGCGCCATGAGCATCGCCCCGAGAACCTGCCTTCGAACCGAACGGAGCACGACATGCGCATTCTGATCCTCGAAGACTCCGTCCTCCTCCGCGAGGGCCTCGTGCGCCTCCTCGACGACGCCGGCCACGAGGTGGTCGCCGCCCTCCCCGATGCCGGCGCGCTCGATGAGACCGTCGCCGAGACGCTCCCCGAGCTCTGCATCCTCGACGTCCGTCTACCGCCGACGTTCACCGACGAGGGCATCCGTGCCGCGGTGCGGCTGCGGGCGCAGCATCCGACCCTCCCGGTCGTCGTGCTCTCGCAGTACGTCGAAGAGCGCTACGCCAGCGACCTCATCGCCGGCGGCGGCGGGGCGTTCGGCTACCTGCTGAAAGACCGTGTCGCCGACGTCTCGGACTTCCTCGACACCCTCCGCCGCATCTCCGAGGGCGCCACCGTGCTCGACCCCGAGGTCGTGGCGCAGTTGCTCGGCAGGCGCAGCCGCGACGAGCGGATGCAGCGACTCACCGAACGCGAACGCGCGGTGCTGTCGCTCATCGCCGAGGGCCGCTCGAACCAGGCCATCGCGGGCGCCCTGTTCGTCTCCGAGGCGAGCGTCGAGAAGTACATCACCGCCATCTTCCAGAAGCTCGGACTCGAGCAAGACGAGTCGGGCAACCGGCGGGTGCAGGCAGCGCTCGTCCATCTCGAGCACGGCTCGAACGAACCCGGCCTCGATAAGCACGCCTCTCAGACGAACAGCGGCTCCGCGCCGCAGACAGGATCACGACGATGAGCACCGAGACCCGGCCCCCTGCACCCCCGCAGGCCGCTCCTGCGCAGCCCATACCGCCGCAGTCCGCTCCGGCGCGCCCGAACGGCTCCCTCCCCCGATCTGCGCCGCGGGTGATCGCCCTGCTCACCGCGGCTCTCGGCGCGGCCGTGGTGGTGGGGACGGTCGCGAGCGCCGCCGTCTCCACCTTCGACGTGGCGAGCTCCCACAGCTTGTCGACGTTCGTCGGTGTCCGCGGAGTCACCGCCCTCGACCTCGACGTCGATGCGGCCGAGCTCACTGTCGTGTTCGACGATGTCGACGGGGCGTCGCTCGAGGTCGAGGACTCCGGCGGCGGGGAGTGGACGTTCGAGCGCGACGGCGCGGCGCTTCGAGTCGCTTCGCCTCGCGCGCCGTTCACCTCGTGGTTCCGCGGCGGAAACGGCGACGCGACCCTCACCCTCCCCAACGAGCTCGCGGGTCTCGACGCCGACGTGGCGATGGCCGGTGGCTCGTTCGAGGCCGACGGCGACTTCGGTGACCTCGAAATCGAGCTCAGCGGCGGTGAGGTGACGATCGGCGGATCGGCCGACACCGTCGCCGCCGACGTGGCCGCCGGGCGCGGCGAGGTGAAACTCGAGAACGTCTCGTCTGCACGGCTGTCACTCGGCGCGGGCGAACTGATCGCCGAGCTGAGCGGGTCGGCACCGGAAGAGGTCACCGCGTCGGTCAGCGCGGGTTCGCTGGAACTGACCCTGCCCGACGAGACGTACGACGTCACCAGCGAGCTGGCGGCGGGCGACGTCGACAACCGCCTGCGCACCGACCCCGGCGCGACGCGCACGGTGTTCGTCGAGGTGTCTGCGGGCAGCGCGGTGCTGCGCGCCGACGACTGAAAGGGCGGCGTCAGCGGCCGGTGTCGAACAGATGCCGGCCGCCGTGGCCGAGCACCTTCACGACGACACCGCGGGCGTGGAGGTCGGCGACCGCGCGGGTCTCTTCTTCGAGGGTGGCGCCGAGGGCGTGCACGTTCGCGACGACGAGCACGTCGCCCGAGGCGAGGGTGTCGAAGAACCGTGTCAGGCGGTCGGGCCAGACCTCGAGCGTCTCGGGCGCGGGGTGGCGGAAGCCTTCGATCGGAACACCGAAACGCGTGAGGTCGTCTCGCTGCTCGACCACCGACGGCATGCCGGGGCGCGAGACGACGAGCCCGACGAGCCGCGAACCGGCGGGGCGGGCGAGCCACCAGTCGCGGTCGCGCTGCAGCTCGGTGAAGCACTTGGGGCAGTCCGCCGCCACGTGAGGCAGGTGCAGCGGACTCGTCAGCGCATCGGTGTGCGAGGCAGAGCTGTCGGAGACAGCATCGTTCTGCTCCGCAGCATCCGTCGTCTTCGTCATGACACCCTCTCGCGTCTTTCCCATTGTGCGGGAAGCCACCCGGGATCGCACCATCGGGGTCGGAGAGGAGCGGATGCTAGGCGCCGCCGTCGAGACGCAGTTCGAGGCTGAGCTGATCGGCATCGAGCTCGGCGAGGGTGTGGCGGAGCACGGCGGTACTGTACTGGCCGTCACCCGTCAGTTCGTTGAGGCGTTCGCGCATGACCTCGATGATTGCCAGCCGCAACTGCAGAATGTCGTGCGCACGCGCGTCGTCATCGTCTTCGGGGGGCTGCGTCATACGGGCGCCGACCGTCTGCACGAGCTCTGCCGGGAACGGTTCGCCATCTCGTCGTTCGAGGGGCCGGGAGGCGATGGCTTGGCCAGCCGCCTCGCGCAGCTCGGCGTTCAGTGCCTGCTGCTCTTCGCGGGAGGGGCCCTCGGAGTCGGCGCTCTGCAGGCCCAAGACCCGCACGAGGCCCGGGAGTGTCAGCCCCTGCAGCAAGAGGCTGAAGACCGCGACCAGAAAGGCCACGAAGATCAGCAGGGGCCGCTCCACGGTGTCGCGGGGGAGGGTCTGGGCAGCCGCCAGCGTGACGACGCCCCGCATTCCCGCCCAGACGATGATCGTGCCGTGCCGCCACCCGAGCGGTGACTCCCGGTAGTAGTCGAGATCGGCCATGAGCCGACGCATTCTGGTGCGACCCATCTCGAGTCGTCGGCGCGGGCGCTCGGGGTCGGCGCGGGGCCCCCGACGTCTGCCCATCGTGGGGTCGGCGTCGATCGTGGCCTCGTACTGGTCGAGACGCTCGTTCATGGCGTCGATCCGCCCGGAGGTTCTTCGTCGGCCGTGGGCGCGTCTTCCCTGCAGCCAGATGATCCCGGAGACGTAGGCCGCGCGCACCACGAGGATGATGCCGAGCGCCGCGAGTGCCAGGCCCACCCCCTGCCAGGCGCCCTGACCGCGGGCCAGGTTCTGGCGGAAGATCTCGTCGAGTTCGAGGCCCATCACCAAGAAGACCGCGCCCTCGAGGATCAGTTCGATCGTGCGCCAGTTCAACCGATCCGAGATGCGTTCCTCGGGGGTGAAGCGACGCGCGGCGCCCTGCCCCGTGACGATGCCCGCGACGACCGCGGCGACCAGCCCCGAGCCGCCGAGGTGCTCGGTCGGGAGGTAGGCGATGAACGGAACGGTGAAGCTGAGCGCCGTGTTGGCCGCGGAATGAGCGACCCACGACCGCACGCGGAGGTTCACGAAGCCGACGACGGCGCCGATGACCAGCGCGACGAAGACCGCCCGGCCGAATGCCGCGAGGGTGTCGCCGAAGGCGAACCCTCCGGCCACGGCCGCGATCGCCGTGCGCAGCAGCACGAGGGCGGTGGCGTCGTTGAGCAGGCTCTCGCCCTCGAGCATCGTCACGACCCGGGGGGCGAGTCCGAGGCGTTTCGCGATGGAGGTCGCCACGGCGTCCGTCGGGCTCAGGATGGCTCCGAGGGCGATGCCCAGCGCGATGCCGAGGCTCGGGATGAGCCAGGCGAAGAACAGCCCGAGGGCGACGGAGCTGACGACCACGAGCAGCACCGACAGTCCCGCGATGGGCCCGAAGTCGCGGCGGAACTCGACCGCGGGCAACTGCACCGCGGCGGAGTACAGCAGCGGTGGCAGTACGCAGACGAGGATCAGCTCGGGGTCGACCTCGAACGGCGGTACGAAGGGGAGCAGGCTCACGCCGAGCCCGAGCGCCATGAGGATGAGCGGACCGGCGAGGTTCAGGCGCGGCCCGAACGCCGTCGCGAGGCAGATCACGACCACGGCGACGACGATGAACGGGAGGGCCTCTAGCACGAGACGAGCATAGGACCCGAGCCTTGGGCCTGATCGCGGTCAGGGCCGAACGTGCGGCCGAGCGTCGGCGGCCGACTCAGATGAGCGAGAGCTCGCGCAGCTTCGCTTCGACGTCGGCGTTCGACGGCTCGACGTGGTGCGAGGTGTCGGGGTAGACGACGACAGGAATCTGGGTGCGGCCCGAGATCTCGCGGGCGACGTCGGCGGCGGCCGGGTCTGCCTCGAGATCGACGTACTCGTACGAGACGCCGAGATCGTCGAGCTGCTTCTTGGTGCGACGGCAGTCGATGCACCAGGCGGCGCCGAACATCTTCACGGGGGTGTCGGTAGTCATGTATCCAGGCTACGCCGCGAGATCGGCACGCGGGCTTCCGGCCGGGGCGCGGGCTCCGTGATCGCGAGAGCCCGCGTGCGGGCCGACTGCCCGCGTTTCGCGACGACGCGCGTCAGAGAGCGAGTTCGTCGGCGAGGGGCGTCGGCGACTCTTCAACCTTGGCACCGCGCTGCTTGCGGGGCGCGTACACGACGAGGGCGTGGAAGAGGAACCGTACGACGAACGCGGCGATGAGGGTGAGGGCGGCGGCGAGCACGCTCGGGATGTGGGTGCGCTCGACGAGGACCCACAGCACGGGGATGCGGATGATCGCCTCGATGCCGTTGAAGGCGAAGGATTTGATGAACCGATGCCTCATCAGCCCCGAGTCTTCGCGCATGTCGGCGAAGACGAGGTACTCGAGGAGGAGGAAGTTGCTGATGATCGTGATGATGCTCGCCACGATCGACGCGAGCACGTATTCGACGCCGAACTCGATCAGCGCCCACATGATCGCGAGGTTCGCCAGGGCACCGACGCCGCCGACCAGGGCGAAGGCCGACATGCGACCGAAGCGCAGCATGGTCAGCTGCGTGAGGAAGCGGATGCCCTGCGAGAACGAGGCTTTGGACTCGCCAGCGTAACGCTCGGCGAAATCGAAGGGCACCTCCGCGACGCGCATCTGCCGGCGGGCGAGGATCTCGAGGAGGATCTTGAACCCGCGCGGACGCAGCGATTCGATGTCGATCGCGTCGCGGTTGACGAGGAAGAACCCCGTCATGGGGTCGGAGCATCCGCTGAGCTTGCGAGGGAACATCGCCTTCGTCAGCAGCGTCGACGCGCGGGAGACTCCGGTGCGCACGGCGTTCGCCAGACCGTCGGACGTGCCGCCCGCGGTGTACCGCGACGCGACGACCACGTCGGTGTCGCCACGCGACGCACGCGTGAGCATGTGGGGAATGACCTCGGGCGGATGCTGCAGATCGCCGTCCATGATCAGGCACCATTCCGACGTCGCTGCCTGGATGCCTTCGACCACAGCGCCGCCGAGACCACCGGTCGGGTGGTCGCGGTGGATGAGGCGTACCGGCGCGTCGGTGCGGGCCGCAGCCTCGCGGATGATGTCGGGCGTGCTGTCCGTCGAGTCGTCGACGAACACCACTTCATACGCCGTGCCGGTCAACGAAGCGTCGAGGCGGCGGAGAAGTTCCCGGACGTTCGGACCCTCGTTGAAGGTGGGAACGATGACGGACACATCCATGAAGGACTCTCGATCTGCTGGTGCCAGGGACGGTTCAGCCTAACGGGGCTTCCTGAGTCGCACCTTTCAGACCCCACAGGCTCGAGAATCGGCCCCTGAGCCCGTCGGAGGGTGGGTCGATCAGCCCGTCCGGATCCGTCTCGTGCGGCACCCGTCGATAGCATCGACCGTGTGTCCCACCCGATGAACGACCTCGCCCTCGCCGTCGACATCGGCGGCACCAAGCTCGAGGCCGCCCTCGTGACGCCCGACGGGCGTCTCGTCGAGGGCAGCCGTCACCGGGCTCCCACCGGCCGGGAGCGGTCGGTCGAAAACCTCGACGCGTCGGTGGCCGACGTGGTGCGCGCCGCCCTCGCCGCGGTGCCCGACGGCGCTCGCGTCGTCGGAGCGGGCGTCGGCTCCGCCGGGCCGGTCTCCCTCCCCGGGGCGATCTCGCCTCTGAACCTGCCGCAGTGGCGGGAGCACCCGATCGGGGAGCGCGTCGCGGCGCTCTCGGGCCTGCCGACGACCGTGCGCCTGGACGGGCAGTGCTTCGCGCTCGCCGAGGCGTGGTCGGGATCGCTCGCCGGTTCGCAAAACGCCATCGCCATCGTCGTGTCGACGGGCGTCGGAAGCGGCCTCATCGTCGATGGACATCTGCTCTCGGGTCGCACCGGCAACGCCGGTCATCTCGGTCAGATGCTGCTGCGCGACGTGGCCGAGGGGGAAGACCCCGCCGACGCGAGTGTCGAACGCATCTGTTCGGGCACGGGCACCGTCGCGTGGGCACGCAGCCAGGGCTGGGCGGGAACGTCGGGCGAAGAACTCGTCGCCGACGCGCAGAGCGGCGGCGAGATCGCCCGGCGGGCGCTGCGGCGTTCGACGCACGGTTTGGCTCAGGCGCTCGTCTCGGTCGCCGCGCTCGTCGACATCGAGGCGGTGAGCCTCGCCGGAGGCTTCGCGCTCGGCTACGCCGGGTACGTCGACGACGTCGCGGCCGCGCTCGAGCGGTTCAGCGTGCTGCCGCACACCGCGACGTTGTCGGTGCACCGCTCGTCCCTCGGCACCGACGCGCCCCTCATCGGTGCGGGTGGGCTCGTCTTCCGCGTGTGACGGCGCCCGGGGGCGTGACGCCCTAGCGACCGAGCACGGCCCATCCGTGGGGCGGCAGTTCGGCGCGGCCGTTCGCCAGCGTCGCCGACCCCGCGAGCACGGTCGTCGCGTCAGCGGCGGGGAGCGACGCGGGTTCGTCGGCGAGGTTCAACAGCGTCACAAGAGCGTCGAAATCGGTCGCGGTACGCACGGCGAGCGCGGTGTTCTCGACGTGAACGACGTCGGAGCGGGCGCTGTGCAGCCACGCGTGGCGTCGGCGCAGGGCGATCAGCTCTCGATGCGCGGCGAAGACGCCCGGGGCGTCGGACTCCGCTCCCGGCAGCGAGGCGTCGCCCGCGGGGGGCTCCTCGGGAAACTCCGGGCGTACCGCGTCGTCGCCGCCCACGCGCTCCTCCTTGACGGCCCGCAGCCCGTACTCGTCGCCCGCGTAGACCATCGGCGTACCCGCCAGCGTCATCAGCAGGGCGACGGCGTGCGGCACGTGCCGTGCATCGCCCACCGCCGAGGCGATGCGACTCACGTCGTGGTTGCCGATGAACGTCGTGGGGACGAAGGTCGCCAGCAGCGCGTTGTTCCGCTCGATGGCGTGCTTCGTCTCGAACAGGTTGGCGTCGGCGAGTCCGTGCCAGATGCCCTGCCAGAGCTCGTACTGGGTGAGCGAGTCCATGGTCGACTGCTCGACGATCGCGGCGGCGTCGCCGTGGATAACCTCGCCCGTGATCCAGGCATCAGGATGCTGCGCACGAACCCGCGGCAGGACCCTGGCCCAGAAGGCGGGGTCGACGGCATAGGCCGCGTCCAGTCGCCAGCCGTCCGCTCCCCGGTCGAGCCAGTGCGTCATGACGTCGACGACGAGCTGCTCGACGGCCGCCGACGAATGGTCGAGGGCGACCAGCGCATCGTGGCCCTCGAAGACGTCGGCGTGCACGGGCGATCCCGGTTTCCACCCGCTCCAGTCCACCCGGAACAGCGCCGCCGTCGAAGCCTCCGGTCCCCGCTCTTCCAGCAGGCGGAACGACGGATGCGCGCGCCCGACGTGATTGAACACCCCGTCGAGCAGCACGCGCACGCCGCGCTCGTGCGAGGCCGCCACGAGCCGGTCGAAGTCGGCGTCATCGCCGAGCCGTGGGTCGATCTCGAAGTGGTCGGTCGTGTCGTAGCCGTGCGTCGACGAGGTGAAGACCGGCCCGAGCGCGAGCCCGTTGAGCCCGAGATCGACGACGTGGTCGAGCCACCGTTCGATGCGGCCGAGGCGGTGGTGCACAGCATCCGTCGTCTCATGTTCGGGTCTGACGGATGCGCCGACGAAGCCGAGCGGATAGACGTGCCACCACATCGCGTGGTCGACCCAGAGTGCCATGAACCCCAGTCAACACGCTCGCGCAGACGGGGGAGCGGGCTTGCGTCTCGGGCCCCGACGGCTTACCGGCTCGGCTCGGCACGGTCAACACCTGCACGGCTGGTCACCCGCCGCGGATAGCATCGAACGACCTGATTGATGTGCTGTGCTGTCCGGGAAGGACCCCTCCATGGACGAACCAATCGAGCGCGACTCGAGTGCCACCGAAAACGACGAAACGATCGACCGCGACACGACCGAGATCAGCTACGACGAGCAGCGCTACCCCGCACGCCCCCGTCGCCTGCGGCCCCGCGATCAGATGCGCGGCGGGAGCCTGCGGCGCTTCGCCTCGGATCCGCGAACCGCCAACGGAACGAACCCCGCGTACATCGAGTGGCTTGTGCGCCAGTCGATGCTGAAAGACGCCGACGTGCTCGGCCGTCAGCTGTCGGGGCAGCCGTCGATGTGGCGGAACCCGTATGCCCGACCCGACGCGCGACGGGCGATCGAGACCAGCGATGTGTGGTTCACCGCCTACCCGCTGTCGCTCATCACCCGCCCCGGCGAATCGTTCCTCCACGCCCTCGGCGACGAGGGGCTGTGGGAGGCGTTCGAGCAGGTCGGCATCACGGGCATCCACACCGGGCCGGTAAAGCGCGCCGGGGGCATCACCGGCTGGCAGGAGACGCCGAGCGTCGACGGTCACTTCGACCGCATCAGCACCCAGATCGACCCCGATTTCGGTGACGAGACGGCGTTCCGGCGTCTCGCCGACATGGCCGACAGCCACGGCGGCAGCGTGATCGACGACATCGTTCCCGGTCACACCGGAAAGGGCGCCGACTTCCGTCTCGCCGAGATGGCGTACAAGGACTACCCGGGCATCTACCACATGGTCGAGATCCCGCCGGAGGACTGGCGTCTGCTGCCCGAGATACCCGAGGGCCGTGACTCCGTCAACCTCGACCGCGATACCGAGCGAGAGCTCAGCGAGCGCGGCTACATCATCGGCGAGCTGCAGCGCGTCATCTTCTACACCGCCGGGGTGAAAGAGACGAACTGGAGCGCCACCGCCGCGGTCACGGGCGTCGACGGCGTCGAACGCCGCTGGGTGTACCTGCACTACTTCAAGGAGGGCCAGCCCTCGATCAACTGGCTGGACCCCACCTTCGCCGGTATGCGCCTGGTCATCGGCGACGCGCTCCACTCGCTCGGCGACCTCGGCACGAGCGCTCTGCGTCTCGACGCCAACGGGTTCCTCGGGGTGGAGAAGAGCGCCGAAGGTCTTCCGGCCTGGTCGGAGGGGCACCCCCTCTCGCACGCCGCGAACCACATCATCGCGAGCATGGTGCGAAAGGTCGGGGGGTTCACGTTCCAGGAGCTGAACCTCACGATCGAAGACATCCGCGACACCGGGGGCGTCGGCGCCGACCTGTCGTACGACTTCGTCACGCGCCCGGGCTATCACCACGCGCTGGCCACGGCGAACACCGAGTTCCTGCGGCTCGCGCTGAACCAGGCGCTCGAGATCGGCGTCGAGCCGGTGCAGCTCGTGCACGGGCTGCAGAACCACGACGAGCTCACCTACGAGCTGGTGCACTGGGCGACCACGCACCGCGACGACGTCTACACCTACCGGCACCGTGAGGTCACCGGTCTCGAGCTGGCGGAAGAGATCCGCGCCGACCTGACCGAGGTTCTGACGATCGGCGCGGACTACAACCTCGTCTTCACCCAGAACGGCATCGCCTGCACGACGGCATCGCTGATCGCCGCCACGCAGGGCAAGGCCACCCTCGACGACATCACCGACGCCGACATGCCGGCCATCCGCGACGCCCACCTGTTGCTCGCGCGTTACAACGCCTGGCAGCCCGGCGTCTTCGCGCTGTCGGGATGGGACCTGACCGGCACGCTCACGCTGCCCGCGTCGGAGGTGAGCTCGCTCATCTCGACCGGCGACACCCGGTGGATCGAGCGCGGCGCGCACGATCTGCTCGACGTCGATCCCGACGCCGTCCGGTCGGCGGCCGGCATGCCCCGTGCGCGCTCGCTGTACGGGCCGCTCCCGACCCAGCTGACCCAGCCGGAGTCGTTCATCTCGGGGCTCCGTGACGTACTCGCGACCCGTCGCGCGAACGACATCGCGATCGCGTCGCAGATCGACGTGCCCCAGGTCGCGCACCCGAGCATGCTGGTGATGGTGCACCGTCTCGACGGCGGCGACAAGCGCAACGTCGACGCGCAGCTGCAGATCACGGTGCTGAACTTCTCGGGCGAGCCCATCGAGGGCACCGTGCGCTCCAAGAGCCTGACGCCGCGGAGCGGGGTGATCGACGCCGACACCGGCGAGACGATCGCCAAGGTCGACGACCTGCAGAGCTTCCCGATGTCGCTGCCGCCGTACGGCGGGTTGTTCCTGCTGCTCGAGGCGCCCGATCCCGAGGCCGAGGCGGAGTGGGACTCGCGTCCGCTGACGCGGGCCATGCCGATCATCACCGGCGTCTAGGTCTGGACGAAGAGGAGGGCGGCCCCGTTGCGGGACCGCCCTCCTCTTGCATGTGTCAGCCCTGGGCGGCTCGCAGTTTCGCTCGCGCTGCTCATTTGTGGGTGACGCTGTTCATTTGTGGGTCGCGCGGTCCTTCTGTGCGCGCGCTGCCCATTTAGACGCAGCGCCCGCACCAAACAGCAGCGCGTGCGGCTCGGCGGCCGTTCGCGAGGGTGCCCTGCCGGTCAGCCCTGGGCGAGCTGGGCCACGTCGTCCCACTTCTCCCACGTCTCGAGACGCGAGGTGTAGTCGGCCTTCGCGATGCCGAGGGGAGCGGCGCCGAAGAACACGCGCAGCGGCGGCTCTGCCGCATCCACCACCTTCAGCAGGGCTGCCGCAGACGCGGTCGGGTCACCCGGGCCGCTGCCAGCGCGCGCGCTGCGTGCCTTCTCGCTCTGCTCGCGCAGCTCGTCGTACGCCGGGTTCGCGTCGGACCGGCGTGAGCTCGGTCCCGACCAGTCGGTCGCGAACCCGCCCGGCTCGATGAGGGTGACGTGGATGCCGAAGCCGGCGACCTCCTGCGAGAGGGCCTGGGAGAAGCCCTCGAGCGCCCACTTCGAGGCGTGGTAGGCGCCGACGTTCGGGAACGCCGAGATGCCGCCGATCGACGAGACCTGCAGGATGTGGCCGTGCCCCTGCGCCCGCAGGATCGGGAGTGCGGCCTGGGTCACCCAGAATGCGCCGAAGAGGTTGGTCTCCATCTGGTCGCGGAGCTCTTGCTCGGTGACCTCTTCGATCATGCCGAAGTGACCGTAGCCCGCGTTATTGATGACGATGTCGAGCGCGCCGAACTTTTCGTACGCCTGCCGCACAGCGGCGAAGTCGGCGTCGCGGTCGGTCACGTCGAGGGCGAGGGGGAGGAGAGCCTCGCCGTACTTCTCGACGAGGTCGTCGAGAGACGAGATGTCGCGGGCCGTGGCCGCGACCCGGTCGCCGCGCTCGAGGGCGGCGATGGCCCATTCGCGACCGAAGCCGCGGGAGGTGCCGGTGATGAACCACGTTTTCTGTGTCATGTGAGCAATGACACCGCGGCCGCGGCTGGTATTCCCCGGTTCGCTCCGCGCTTCGCGATATCGGGCGGGCGGATGCTTCGCCCGCACCGTTCTGCGCATGCGAGTGATCGCATCCACATCACGGTGCGGGCGAGCGTGCTCAGTGGGCGGAGTAGCCGCCGTCGACGAGGTGGTAGCTGCCCGAGATGAACGAGGCGTCGTCGCTTAGCAGGAACAGCGTGAGGGCCGCGACCTCCTTGTCGGTGCCGAGTCGGCGAGAGGCATGCTCGCCCTCGAGTGCGGTCAGCGCCTCGCCCGAGAGGCTCGAGCGTACGAGCGGGGTGTCGATGAAGCCGGGGCCGACGGCGTTCGTCCGCACGCCCAGGGCGGTGTACTCGAGCGCGGCGACCTTCGTGAGGCCGATCAGCGCGTGCTTGCTGGTGACGTAGGCGGCGTTCTGCGCGATACCGACCGAGCCGAGCACCGACGCCATGTTGACGACGGCTCCGCCGCCTGCGGCGACGATGGCGGGCAGCTGGAACTTGAGGCCGTAGAAGACACCGTCGAGGTCGACCGCGCGCACGCGATCCCAGGCGGCGATGTCGTAGTCGCCGATCGTCTGCGGGGGCGCTCCGATACCGGCGTTGTTCACGGCCAGGTGGAGGCCGCCGTAGGTCTCGGTCGCGAAGGCGACGGCTGCCTCGGAGTCTTCCCACTTCGCGGTGTTCTGCGTGAACGCCGACGCCGTGCCGCCCACGGCGGTGATCTCATCGACGACCGACCGCGCAGCATCCAGGTTGATGTCGGTGACGACGACCGACGCGCCTTCTGCCGCGAGTTCGCGCGAGATCTCCGCGCCGATACCGCTGCCGCCGCCGGTGACGATCGCTACCTTGCCGTCGAAACGAGCCATGAGTGCACTTCCCTTCGCTGTCGCGGGGAGCGGATCTCACACCCCGCGCTTTTCATGCGTGTGTATAGATGTAAACAGCTCGGCGCCCGATGAATTCCGCGGTGATGGTCTTGCGGATCGCGACGGGTGCTTCGCCCGCACCGAATCGTGCGTTGTTGACCAGGCACCCGCGTTTCGGTGCGGGTCAGAAGAGCGACGGATGCTTCGCCCGCACCGGTTCGCGTGTGCAGGCGACGCATCCGTATCTCGGTGCGGTGGAGGTCTGCACGACGCGCTGCCCGGGTGGTGGGTGTCAGACGCCGTCGGAGGTCGACGCGGCCGTCTCCGCCGAAGACGTCGCGCGACCGAAGAAGCGGGGGCGTGTGTGCGTCGCGGAGGCGGTGCGGGGGACGATGCCGTCTCCCATGGCGGCACCGAGGGCGCTGGCCCAGATAGGGCTGCCGCCGCGGGTGGAGGTGTTGTCGGGAATGTAGGACATGGGTGTCTCCTGTGGTCGAAACGAACCAGGAGTACACCCGTGATGACACCCGAAGTACACAGGGTTGCTTCGCGCCCGGCGCTGTGCGGGGCGGGCGGAGCGAGAACAAAAAAGGCCCCAATCCCGGGGAGACGCCTGAGAGAGGGGCAAGTGGGTCCGACGGGCGTCGATCCCATAACCCTTCTCACCAGGGCAAAGCGAAACCCCCGTGAGTAGAAGCCTCACGAGGGTTCCTAGGGTGACTGTAATGATCACCCGTGTGGCTCCGACGGGCGTCGATCCCGTGACCTCACGATTTTCAGTTGTATGCGCCGGGTTTACGGGTGCTCGCGAGTGCTCGTTTTCCGCGTAGTTTCGCGGAAGTTGCGCTCGTTAGTGGTGGCTGGTTCTCGATTGTTACAACCAAGTTCCCGGCCCAGGACCGGCCTACATGAGGGCGTCCACGCCGTTCGCATCGGGGCTGGCGCCACTCGCCGGCAAGCATCAGATGAAATTGGTCATCAACCATCGTTCCGTACTCTCCCAAGCATCGGTCACCTGAGGTACCGCCCGGAAACGCCCGGAACCGATCCGCCCAAAGTGAAGGAGATCGTCTTTGAGTGCGAGCTTCTCCTGGCGCGCGAGAGGTGCGCTCCGGAGCCACCGCAGGCCGAGCGAAAGGAAGACCGCGAACGCGTGAGGCGCGTTCTGTTGTGGATCCGACATGATTCCTTTGAGTAAAGCGAATGCCTCGTTGACATCGACTGGCCGCGCGCGCCGAAGCCGAGGACTACTGCCAGATCGAGTTAGTGCTGGACGTCCCCTCTACAGAGAGAGCTGCGGAAACAGAGTTAGACCGACTCATCGAGGAGTCGGACCGGGCCCGGTGTAGTCAGTGGGGACGGATTCAAGTTTCCCTGACCAGTCCCAATGTGTTGTCGTGTTCGACAACACGTTGCGTACGCGCGATCGCGGTTCCATCGAACCGATGGTGGGTGCGAAAGCGCGCCCAGTATTCGCATGTCCGAAGCGCATGCCATAGTTCTGGGAACGTGCCAAGACATCAGCCTGGGGTGGTGCACACATGAAAATCGATCGTCTCGAGATTCGCTTCTTCAAATCGTTCAACTTCGACTACGAGCGTAAGTGGTCGAACAAGAGCGAGCCTGCGTTCTGGGAGGACACCACTGAGGGCTGGTACCCGTTCGTCCGGGTCAAAATCGACCCCTCCATCACCGCGGTGGTCGGTGCGAACGAGGCCGGGAAGACTCAGCTACTCGACGCCCTAGAGATCGCTCTCACTGGCAGGGGAATCGATGAAGGTGATTTCTGCCGTTACAGCACGTTCTACTCAGTTGAAAAGGGTCGTGTACGCGCGCCGGAGTTCGGTGTCGCCCTCCGGATCGAGAACGAGAACGAGCTCGCAGTGCTGCAAGCAATCGTTCCGCAGGCAACCAGCGACCAGCAGTTCACGCTCTATCGCCCGGGACGTCATCCGTCCTTCATCATTCTCAATGGTGGAGCTGAAGTCTTCGAGCTGAGCGCGTCGCAGCTTGCGGCGCTAGACAGCGTCCTGCCGCCCGTGTTTCGGTTGCGCACGGATTTGGGCATGCCCGACTCGCTTTCGATCGACGCCTTGGCGGACGGGACTCGGCACGCGTTCGACTCTCGGAGGCGACGTTCAGCCGTGTTTGGGGCACTTCGCGGTGGTGCTTGGTCGGCTGCAGCCGAGTTCGCTGCGCACGTTTTCCCGGTTTGGCAGAGTCATATTGCATCGCCGGACACGGAGGCTGAAGCTCGACGAAACTCCGAGTTTGAGCTCGGTCGGAAGCTCCTAGTGGATATTGCGGGAATCGATCCCGCATCGTTTGCTCGATTGCGAGCAGCGATTTCCAACGAAGAAGAGGGAGAGATTGAAGGACTCGTAAGAGCGATGAACATCGCCATTGCCGAGAATCTCAACTTCAAGCGGTGGTGGTCCCAAGACACGGATTTCGAGCTAGAAGTGAAGGCGCGAGAGCATGAATTGGCGCTCGTCATCCGGGACCGTACCCGCGCTTCGTACTCGTTCGACGAGCGTAGCCAGGGGCTGAGGTTCTTCCTTAGCTATTTTGTGCAGTTGACCGCGCACAGGCGAGGGCTCATTGGCCCGGAGGTCATGCTTCTGGACGAACCGGATGCGTACCTGTCGAGCCGCGGGCAGCAGGATCTTCTACGGGTCATCTCTGACTACGCGACACCCGAAGACGGAACTCACAAACACCAAGTCGTTTACGTCACCCATTCTCCATTCCTGATTGACAGAAACGCGGGTCATCGACTTCGAGTACTAGACAAGGGGGCGGAGGACGAGGGCACACGGGTGGTCAAAGATGCCACTCAAAATCACTACGAACCGCTTCGTACCTCCCTGGGTGCCACGGTGGCTGAAACCGCCTTCATCGGCGGGTCAAACCTGTTCGTGGAAGGGCTGGCGGATCAAGTCATGCTGGCCGGCGCGTCCGCCTATTTTCGACGAACGAACGACGACCACGACTACCTTGACCTGAACGACCTGACGATAGTTCCGAGCGGATCCGCCGAGTCGATCCCCTACATGGTGTTTCTCGCTCGAGGCCGTGACCAGGTGAAGCCAGCATGTGTCGGTCTCTTTGATGGCGATAAAGCGGGCAAAGCGGCTGCCAAGACAATGCGGGAGAGGCTGGTGCACTGACGGACGATCATTCCTGAGGAGTGCATTGTTGAACTCGACGTCTGGGCCCAGGCGCGCTCGCCTCTCGTGCACGAAGCAGTCGTATTGCGTGAAATCGAAGACCTAGTACATCCCGAGTTCGCGACGTCCGCGGCGAGGGTGCACGCGAAGATGATCGAGGGGTTCGACGATGAAGCGGTATCCGCGCTGACAGCGGATGCCGTGGTCGCAGCTGTGGCAGCGAAGGATGGGTCCCTCTGGGATGGGCTGGACGTTGCCTACCGGAAGGCCTTCAAGGGGGCGCACATCGAGAAGGTTGGCTTCGCTCGTGCTGTAGTTGAGCTGTTCGAGGGCACGCTCGCGTCAAGCACCCGCATCCCCGGCCAAGAAGAGACCGAGCTTGCTATGCGTGCGTTGCTACGCGATCTCTCCGACCGCCTCGCCTCAGCTAGCGCCGAGGAAACCCAACGTCGAAGCGATCGAAGGTTGAGTGGGAAGGTCCGGGAGTTCCAACGCGACCACCAGGACTCAATATCGAAACGACGAGCGCGCAGCCTTCTTCGGGAGATTGATCTCATTCTTGACAGCTCGGCAGATGCAGATCACGTGCGTGTCGAGCTCGAGGCGATCCGGCGTGACTTCGACTTGGACGAGCGTATCTCCGAACTCGTCCCAAGATTCGAGGGCTTCCAGGCGCGCGTCTCTGGCCTATCGCTTCAGCAGAGAATTCGGGACCAGGGGCTGGCCGCAGGTTCGGTTGCAGGACGAGGAGAGTCCGACTGAAGGGTCGGAGAAGGCGACTGCGCCGCCGAAAGTGGAGCGATCCAGCTTCCCGAAACTCGTCTCGACCGGCCCGAGACCGGCCCAAACCGTTGACCAGGCATGCGAGTCGGCATTTGCGGGGGAGGTCGTTTTGGCTCGCTTTGCTCGCTCAACCACCGCGGCGTAGGCGGCCAATCGGTGGCAGAAACCGTTTCTCACCAAGGAAAAGCAAAACCCCCACCATGTTAGAAGCTAGGTGGGGGTTTCTAGGATGACTGTAACGGTCACCTTGTGGCTCCGACGGGCGTCGATCCCGTGACCTCACGATTTTCAGTCGTGCGCTCTACCAACTGAGCTACAGAGCCGCGCCGCATTCGAAAACGCCGCGTCCTAGACGAAAGGCTCTCTGTCTTCCCTCGAAAAGGAGGAACAAAGAGCCTGTCGCTCGGAGCGACCCTGACGGGACTTGAACCCGCGACCTCCGCCGTGACAGGGCGGCACGCTAACCAGCTGCGCTACAGGGCCATGCATATTAAATTGTATCGGCTCGAGTGACCCCAACGGGATTCGAACCCGTGCTACCGCCGTGAAAGGGCGGCGTCCTAGGCCGCTAAACGATGGGGCCGAGCGACTGTGCAGGCTTACGCTTGCCGACGCTCAAGCATACGCAATCCCTGGGGGATCCGCCAATCGAGGGCGAGTCGGCGGCCCAGCGCCCGGATTCGCGCCCAGGATGGGGACTGCATCCGCTCCGACGAACCCGCCTGTTGTCTGTGTGACTGATGTTGCTAGTGTGTTCGAAGTTACGACTTCCCGACGAGAGGGACCCGAGTGACGCTCGAGCGCCTGGACGATGCAGACGATTGCGGTTGCGCACCGACAGCGCGCGAGCGCGGGGTGCTGTGGCCGTCGGTCGACCGTCGCACGATGTTGACCTTCGGCGGTCTGGGCATCGTCGCCCTCGGCGCCATCGGAGGAGCCGTCGGGGGACCCCTGGTTCCCGGTGCCTCCGCGGCGACTTACCCCTCGTGGGCCGACGTCGAGCGGGCGAAGGCCAGCGAAGCGTCGAAAGCCGCCGAGGTCACCCGCATCCAGGGCCTGATCTCGAACCTCAGCTCCGAGGTCACCCGCACGCAGGCCGAGGCGCAGGCCGCCTCCGACATCTACTACGCCGCCCAGCAAGACTTCCTCAACGCGGCCTACCAGGCCGACCAGCTGCAGGCGCAAGCCGACGCCAAGGGTGCCGAGGCGACGGATGCGGCGAACCAGGCCGGGCAGGTCGCCGCGCAGCTCTACCGCAAGGGCGGCGACGACGCCTCGCTCGAGCTCTTCTTCGCCGGGTCCGCAGCATCCGCCGACGATCTGCTCTCGCGCCTCGGCACGATGGACAAGCTGCTCGACCGCAACCAGTCGGTGTACGCCGCGGCGGTTGCCGCGCGCAACAGCGCCCAGAGCCTGACCAACCAGGCGGTCGACAAGCGCGCTGAGCGCGACCGCCTGCAGCAGGTCGCCGAAGAGAAGATGGTCGCGGCGCAGCAGGCATCGGATGCCGCGCAGGCGGCCCTCGCGGCGCAGCAGGCCAACCAGATCACGCTGCAGGCCCAGCTCGCCGCTCTCCAAGACAGCACGGCGAAGACGATCGCCGACTACGAAGCCGGCGTCGAAGCCGAGCGCCAAGCGCGGCTCGCCCGCGAGGCCGCAGAACGCGCGGCCGCCGAGCAGCGCGCCCGCGACGAAGCCGCGGCACGCGAGCGTGAAGCGGCCAACAACAACAACGGCGGTGGCGGCGGCGGCGGAGGGAACTCCGGCGGCGGCGGCGGCGGCGGTGGCGGGAACTCCGGCGGGGGAGGCGGCGGTGGCGGCGGTGTATCCGTCGGTTCCGGATGGTCCCGGCCCTCGTCGGCCTGGGTCAGCTCCTGGTACGGCCCGCGCGCACCGCAGTGCACGCCGACCTACTGCGCGACCTCGAACCATCTCGGTCTCGACTTCGGTGCCGGATGCGGCGCACCCACCTACGCCGCCAACAGTGGGGTGGTGACGTACGCCGGCTACAACGGCGGCTACGGCAACTACGTGCGGATCGACCACGGCAACGGCTTCGCCACCGGCTACGCGCACAGCAGCCGGCTGCTGGTCTCGCGGGGCCAGCAGGTGTCGTCGGGTCAGACCGTCGGCCTGGTCGGCCTCACGGGCAACGTCTTCGGCTGCCACCTCCACTTCGAGGTGTACCAGGGCGGCCGCACCATCGACCCCGCTCCCTTCCTTCGCGCCCGCGGCATCTCGGTCTGATCGACCCCTCGCACGTGAAGAAGCCCGGTCGATCCCGACCGGGCTTCTTCACGTCAGTGCTGCGTCAGAGCGTGCTGGGAGCCTCGCCGGCGCCCTGCGTCTTGGTCTGACCCTCGTGCTCCTCGAAGCGCACGAATGCCTCCTGCACGAGGCGGTCGGCCTCGGCCGCGCCCGCCCACTCGTCGACCTTGACCCACTTGTTGGGCTCGAGGTCTTTGTAGTGCTCGAAGAAGTGGTTGATCTCGTTGCGGAGCTCGACGGCGATGTCGCCGACGTCCTGGATGTGCGCCCAGCGGGGGTCCTTCGACAGCACGGCGACGACCTTGTCGTCACCGCCGGCCTCGTCGCTCATCTTGAGCACGGCGACCGGACGCACCTTGGCAATGACGCCCGGGTAGAGGTCGTGGTCGAGCAGCACGAGCACGTCGAGCGGGTCGCCGTCCTCGCCGAGGGTGTTCTCGAAGAACCCGTAGTTGGTGGGGTAGCCGAAGGCGGTGAAGAGGATGCGATCGAGGAAGACCCGGCCCGTGCCGTGGTCGACCTCGTACTTCACGCGGCTGCCGCGCGGGATCTCGATGACGGCGTCGTACGCGCCCATGCCTTGCTCCTTAGATCGGTGGATGCTTCGTCTCACTGAGCTCGCTCAGCGCACGTTTCCGCCGCCCAGCCTAGTGCGGACGCCTCTGCCTCACCCGGTGGCGACGGCCGCGAGGGTGCCGCCCGGCGAGAGCGTGCACTGGAGCAGCTGCTGCAACGGCTCGCCGGCGCGGTCGGACAGCACCGCCACGGCGCGGCGCCCCATCTCGCGTCGGGGCAGCTCGAAGCCCGTCGCCCATCCGGTCGGGTCGGCGTCGCCCGAGAGCGACACGACCGACAGGTCGCGGGGCACCTCGACCCCGGCCGACTCGGCCGCCGAGAGAAGGAGGCGGAACTGCTCCTCCTGCTCGGCGAAGGCCGCAGTGACGCCCTCCGCCCGCAGGTGTGCGATCCATTCGTCGGGGGTGGAGTCCGGTCGGATGTGCACGAACCCGTCCCCCGCGCGTGAAGCGAAGCCGCGCATGCGGTCGGTGTACGACTCGACGCCCTCGCCGTGGCCGACGTAGGCGAGCCGCTCGTGTCCGAGCCCGCGGGCGCGGTCGACGAGCTCGCCGATGACGGTGGCGTAGTCGGCGCCCACGTAGGGAACGGGCCCTCCGGCGTCGTCTCGCCGCCCGATGCTGACGAAGGGGAAGCTGCTGTCGTTGAGGAATTCGAGCTCATGGCTCGGCATGTACTGGCCGAGAAGGATGCAGCTGTCGGCGAGCCGCAGCCGGGTGGTGCCCGACCGGAGGTCGCCGCGGTGTCCTCCGACGCGTCCGCTCGTGAGCAGCAGCAGGTCGTGATCGCGGTTCTGCGCCTCTTCTTCGATCCCGGCCAGGAACGGGTGGAAGAAGTCTTCGCGCTCGAGGGGGAAGAGCGTCTCGTACGTGTAGACCCCGATCATGCGGGTGCCGACCTGCTTCAACCGACGCGCGATCGGGTCGGCGACGTAGCCGGTCTCCTGGATCACGCGCATCACCCTCGCGCGGGTCGTCTCGGGCACCCGTACGAGCTGTTCATCGCGTGCGTTGAGCACGAAAGACACCGTCGTTTGGCTGACGCCCGCGAGGCGCGCAATGTCCTTCTGCGTGATCCGTGGCATTGGTCTCCGTTCCGATGTCAATGGTAATAGGTATTACCCCTTGACGTGGCCGCTCTGTATGGCAGACGCTCGACTCTGGACAGAGAGAGGAACTGACATGTCGAAGATGACAGACAGTGAACAGCGGAGCAACCGCGCCACCAACGATGAACCGCGCAACCCCGGCCGACGCACGCTCCTCGCGGGCGCGGCCGTGACGGTCGGCGCATTGGCGACCACGATGGTCCCTTCCGCCGCGCAGGCCGCCGAGCGGCAGGAGGGAATGGTGCGCCCCGGGCGCGCGCAGGTGACCGAGAAGCCCATTTCGCCCCTCGACCCGGAGTTCCGCTGGGACTCCCGTGCGGGCGCCGACAACACCGCCGCGGTGCAGGCCGCGATCGACAAGGCGATGCGCACCCCCGGCGGCGAGGTCTCGCTTCCGGCCGGTGAGATCCGCGTGCGCGGGCTCAAGGTCGACTACCGCGGCTTTCCCGTTCAGCCCGTGAACGGCCTCCCCTACGGCTACGCCGGCCCGAAGATCGTCGGTGCCGGAATGCGCCAGACCAAGATCGTGCAGATCGAGGGGGCCACCGAAGACATCTTCACGGTGTCGGGACAGGTGGGGGATGCTGCGGGACCGGCGAACAACAACAAGGCCACGGGTGTGACGCTGGCCGACTTCGAGATGACGGGAACGCCGACCGGCGGACACGGCCTCTACCTGCGATCCCTCGTCAACTGCGAGTTCCGCAACCTGTGGATCCAGCGCACCGGCAAGTCGGGCATCTTCCGCGAGCGCGCGACCTTCGTCTCGGGGGTCGACGACGAGTACTCGTACGCCAACTCGTGGAACAAGATCAAGATCGTCTCCCCCGGCGGGTGGGGTGTCGAAGACTCCGGCCTCGCATCGATCGGCGGCTCGATGACGAACGTCGAGGCGATCAGCCCCGGCAAGGGCGGATTCCTCCTCGCTCCGACCAACATGACGTTGCTCGACTGCCAGGCCATCGGCGGCTCGGTGGGGCTCCGCTCGGTGCGCAACCAGAACCGGTCGTCGATCAACTCCGGGCTCACGCTGCTGAACTTCCGCTCCGAGGGATCCCGCGACGGCTACGAGGTCTTGATCGAAGCGGGCACGAGCCACATGATCGTGAACCCCAACTTCTTCCCCACCTCGGGCGCCCACTGCCTGGGCGTCGGGATGACCCAGCAGGGTCCGGATTTCTACGTGAAGAACCTCACCGTCGTCGGCGGCTTCTTCGGACTCAGCGCGGATCGCTTCCCGAACCAGAAGGCGATCATGCTCGGATCGGACTCGCGCGGCAGCCGCTTCGTGCACCCCACCATCGAGCGCTGGGGCAATACCCGCGACGAGGCGGAGTTCATCGTCGACAACGGCTACCGCTCCTCGTTCGAGCTCCCCGGTGCGGTGACCGAAGCCCCCGCGGGCTTCACCACCGTCTCGCGCGCCCCTGCCAGCATCCCCGTCCCCGCGGCGGGTTCTGTGAACGAGGGCTGGGAGCGCTCGGGCGACGTGTGGCAGAAGGTCGCGGTCTTCTCCGACGGACGCCGGGTCGTCATCGCCTCCTGATCGCTTTTCCGTCCCATCGCCCTGCGATGACGCCGAGCGCGTCGCGCAGCATCCACCCCTGAAACAGAGAGTTCCCATGCACTACGACAGCACCCGTATCGAGGAGCGCGTCGCGCGCTTCCGCGCCGAAAGCCTCCGCCCCGCGATCCACCGGGCGGTGGAGCCGGTGGAGCTCTCGGGGTGGGAGCTGCGCGGCGAGCCCGTGCCCTTCGCCGAGGCGCGCGCGGCGGAGTACGGCGCACTGGCGATCGGCGACCCGTGGGGGCGTCCGTGGACGACTCTGTGGATCCGCGTCGTGGGCCGGGTACCCGCGGGGTGGCAGGCCGTCGAGGGCTGCACTGCCGAGCTGGTGGTCGATCTCGGCTCCACCGGCGCGCAGTCGGGTTTCGAGGCCGAGGGTCTGGTGTACCGCCCCGATGGGTCGATCGCCAAAGCCGTCGAGCCGTACAACCAGTCGGTGCCGCTGGGTGCGGAAGGTGAGGTCGAGTTCTACATCGAGGCCGCCGCGAACCCGAACATCACGGGCGACTGGTCGTTCCGTCCGACCGCGCTCGGCGAGAAGGTCGAACCCGAGGGGGAGCCGCTCTATCGTCTGCGCCGCATCGAGATCGCTCTGCTCGACCAGCAGGTCTGGGAGCTCGAGCAGGACTTCGCCGCCCTCGTGGGCCTCGTCGGCGAACTTCCCGCCGACGGCCAGCGTCGTGCGCAGATCATCGCCGCGCTCGACGCCGCGGTCGACGTCATCGACCCCGACGATGTCGCATCGACGGCGTCCGCCGGCCGGCAAGCGCTCGCCGGGGTGCTGGCTCGCCCCGCCTCGGCGAGCGCCCACCGCCTCCATGCCATCGGGCACGCGCACATCGACTCGGCCTGGCTGTGGCCCACGCGCGAAACGGTGCGGAAGGTCGCGCGCACGTTCTCGAACGTCTGCGATCTGCTCGACCGCGAACCCGGGTTCGCCTTCGCCGCGTCGTCGGCCCAGCAGTACGCGTGGCTGAAGCAGTCGTACCCCGACCTGTTCGAGCGGGTGCGTCAGCACGTGGCCGCCGGCCGGTTCGTTCCCGTCGGCGGCATGTGGGTCGAGTCCGACACGAACCTCCCCGGCGGCGAGTCGCTCGTGCGCCAGCTGCTCGAGGGCAAGCGGTTCTTCCGCGACGAGTTCGGGATCGACAGCGAAGAGGTGTGGCTGCCCGACTCGTTCGGCTACAGCGCCGCGCTGCCGCAGATCATGGCGGCCGCGGGCGCACGGTGGTTCCTCACCCAGAAGATCTCGTGGAACGAGACCAACACGATGCCCCACCACACCTTCTGGTGGGAGGGAATCGACGGCACGAGCGTGTTCACGCACTTCCCCCCGGTCGATCTGTACAACTCCGACCTCTCGGCGCCCGACCTCGCCCGCGCCGAGCGGCAGTTCGCCGAGAAGGGCGGCGCGACGATGTCGATGGTGCCGTTCGGCTACGGCGACGGCGGCGGCGGCCCCACGCGGGAGATGATCGCCGCAGCCCACCGCACCGCCGACCTCGAGGGTTCGCCGATCGTCGAGCTGTCGACCCCGCGGCGCTTCTTCGAGGCGGCCGAGGCCGAGTACCCCGACGCCCCGACGTGGTCGGGCGAGCTGTACCTCGAGTTCCACCGCGGCACGTACACCTCGCAGGCGCGCACGAAGCGGGGCAACCGTCGCAGCGAGCACCTGCTGCGCGAAGCCGAGCTCTGGGCGACGACCGCCTGGGTGAAGAAGGGCGTCGCCTACCCGCATGAGCAGCTGCGGGCGATCTGGCAGACCGTTCTGCTGCAGCAGTTCCACGACATCCTCCCCGGCACTTCGATCGCGTGGGTGCACCGAGAGGCCGAACAGAACTACGCGCGGATCGCGACGGAGCTCGAAGCCCTGATCGCCGACTCCGTGCAGGCGCTCGCAGACGGTGCCGCCGAGCCGGTGCTGGTGAACTCCGGTCCGTTCGCGATCGGTGCGATCCCGGCCTTCTCGGCGCGCGCCGCCGCATCGATCGATGTCATCGCGGGCGACGAGTCGACGGTGACGCCCGACGGCGACGGCTTCGTGCTCGACAACGGACTGCTCCGCGTCGAGGTGGACGGGCGGGGTCTGCTGACTTCCATCCTCGACCTGGTGAACGATCGCGAGCTCGTTCCTCCTGGAGAAGCGGCGGGACTCCTGCAGATCCACCGCGACACCCCGACCAAGTGGGACGCCTGGGACATCGACGACCACTACCGCCGCAACACGCACGACATCGTCCAGCTCGACGAGATGCGCATCGAGTCGCAGACCGACGGCGCCGGCGTCCCCCGGACGTCGCTGGTCATCCGACGGACGTTCGGCGGGTCGACGGTCGTGCAGACGCTCTCGCTCCCGGTCGGGCGTTCGGCCCTCGATCTGCGTCTCTCGCTCGACTGGCACGAGCAGCGCAAGCTGCTGAAGCTCGCCTTCCCCCTCGACGTGCATGCCGACCGCGCGACCAGCGAGATCCAGTTCGGCCACGTGCACCGCTCCACCCACGTCAACACGTCGTGGGATGCGGCGCGGTTCGAGACCGTCGCCCACCGCTGGGTGCACGTGGGCGAGCCCGGGTACGGCGTCGCCCTCGCGAACGACTCGACCTACGGGCACGACGTCACCCGCACGCGGACGGCCGCCGGGCGACCGGCGACCACCGTGCGGCTCTCGCTGCTGCGGGCCCCCCTGTTCCCCGACCCGCACGCGGATCAGGGCGAGCACGAGCTGGCCGTCAGTCTGCAGGTCGGCGAGGTCGGCGACGCGGTGCAGGCCGGATACCGCCTGAACCTGCCGGTGCGCGCGATCGCGGGTGCCGCGGTCGATGCGCTGGTCGAGACGGTCTCGGGGTCGTTCGTGATCGAGGCCGTGAAGGCCGCAGACGACGGCAGCGACGATGTCATCGTGCGCGGGTACGAGGCGCTCGGCAGCCGTGGGCGGGCCGTGCTGCGTGCGGGCTTCGCCCTGCGCGCGGCGACCCAGGCCGACCTGCTCGAGCGCGAGATCGCTCAGACGTCGGTGAGCGGTGTCGACGAAACGAACGGACGCATCGAGCTCGCGCTCCGGCCGTTCGAGATCGTCACGCTGCGTCTCGCCCGGGAGGCGTGAGGCGCAGCAGGTGAGCGGTGGAGGTGCTCAGCGCGAGAAGATCTCGCTGAGCACCTCCGCCGCTTTCTGGCGGTCTTCTGCGGCGCCGCCCTCGTGCCCGTTGTAGGGCCAGACGTCGATGGACTTCTGTGCGGAGGCGCAGGCGTTGTAGCCGGCGAATACCGTGGACGGCGGGCAGATGGGGTCCATCAGAGCCACGGAGTAGTGGATGCGTGTACGCACGCGTCGCGCGAAGTTGACGCCGTCCATGTACGCCACGGTGCGCTCGACGTCGGCGATCCGGTGCCGCTGCGTCGACAGGTAGTGCGCGATCTCGGCGTACGGGTTCTGGTCGGTGATCGTCGCCGCCCGGGCGATGTCGGAGAGGAACGGCACGAAGGCCACGGCTCCGACCACGTCGGGGCGGAGTGCGGCGGCGGCGATCGAGAGGGCACCGCCCTGGCTTCCGCCGAGGACGGCCACTCGTGACGCGTCGATGCCGGGCAGCTCTCTCGCCGCATCGACCGCTCGGGCGGCATCGCAGTACAGCCGCCGGTAGTAGTACGTGCGGGGGTCTTCGATCCCCCGGGTCATGACGCCGGGAAAGGCGGGGCCGCTGGGGTGCGGGTCGGGGGTGGCGCCGACGTGGGAGTTGCGCCCGGCCCCCTGCCCCCGGGCGTCGACGACGAGGTGCGCCCAGCCCGCCGACGCCGCCCATGAGTGCGAGATCGGGATGCCGCGGCCGCTGCCGTACCCGGGATACTCCACGACGACCGGCAACGGCTCTTCCGCGTCGGCGGGAGCGATCAGCCAGGCACGCACCGGGTCGCCCTCGTACCCCGAGAAGGTGACGTCCGACACGGCGAGCCGATTCAGGAGGGTGGGTACGCGCTCCACCGTGGGGGCGGCGCCCAGGCGAACGGCCTCATCGAGGGTCTCCGCCCAGAAGGCGTCGAAATCGTCGGGGTCGGTGACGTCGGAGGCGAAGGTGCGCAGCTCCGCGAGCGGGCGATCGGTCAACATGACTCCATCCGATCACCCCTTGAGGCCGGAGTGCGCCAGACCCTCCACGAACTGGCGTTGCGCGATGAGGAAGACCACCAGCACGGGAACCACGGTCATCGTCGCCGCGGCCAGCTGCGTGTCCCACATCTCTCCGCCGTAGGCGTCGGTGTAGCGGGTGAGGCTCTGCGGCAGCGTGAACAGCTCGGGCGAGGTGAGGTAGACCGTCGGCTCGAGATACATGTTCCACGACGCGAGGAAGGTGAGGATCACGACGGCCGAGAGCGCCGGCCGTGCCAGCGGCATGAAGATGCGCCACCAGATGCCGAAACGACCGAGACCGTCGAGTCGGGCCGCCTCTTCGAGCTCGCCGGGCATCGCGACGAAGAACTGCCGCATGATGAACGTCCCGAGCACCGCGGGCGCGCCGAGGGCGGGGACCACGATGAGGGGAATGTGGGTGTTGACGAACCCGAGCTCGCGGAAGATCTGGAACAGCGGGATCAGGGTCACCTCGGCGGGTACGAGCAGCCCGACGATCACGACGAGGAAGACGGCGTTGCGACCGGGGAACGGGATGCGCGCGAAGGCGTACCCGGCGAGGCTCGAGACGAGCACCACCGTGACCGTGACGATGAGGGCGATGTAGATGCTGTTCCAGTACTGCACCGCGAACGGCTGGAACGAGAACGCCTCGATGTAGGAGTCGAAGGTCGGCGCCGCCGGGAAGAGCGTCGGGGGAGACGCGAAGATCTCGTTCAACGGCTTGAACGACGACGCGATCATCCACACCGTGGGTACCGCGAACGGCAGCACGAGCACGATGAGGGCGGCGACGAGCAGAACGGACTGCCAGATCGGACGCGTTCGCTTCTTACGCAGGGTGCGGACCGTGCCGGTTGCCGCTCCGCGCGTGGCGGAGTCGGCATCCGTGACGATGGAATCAGTTTTCATAGAAGACCCACTTACGCCGCAGCTGCCATTGCATGACGGTGAGGATGAGGACGAACGCCAACAGCATGAGCGACAGCGTGGAGCCGTAGCCGATGTCGTTGAACTGGAACGCCTGTTGGTAGATGTAGTAGACGAGCACGGTGGTCGACAGCTCCGGTCCGCCCTCGGTCAGCACGGCGATCTGGGCGAACGCCTGCAGTGCGCCGACGACGGTGAGGATGCCCGTCAGCAGGAGGGTGGGGGAGATCAACGGGATCGTGATCCGCCAGAAGATCGTGAAGTTGTTCGCACCGTCGATACGTGCGGCCTCGTAGAGCTCCCGGGGCACGCCCTGCAACGCCGCGAGGAAGAGCACCATGTTCGTGCCGACGCTGCGGATGACCTGCGTCACGATGACGCTGATCATCGCCGTCGGTCCTTCGAAGAGCCAGTTCGGCCCGTCGACGCCGACCAGCGACAGCAGGCCGTTGATGGCCCCGTTGTCTTGCAGGAGGAATCCCCAGACCAGGGTCCACGCCACCACCGAGATGACGACGGGGGAGAAGAACAGCGTCCGGAACACCGCCCCGCCCGGGATCTTGCGGTTCAGCAGAACCGCAAGACCCAGGCCGAGTGCGAGGTTGAAGATGACGACGCCGCCCGAGAAGATCAGGGTCGCGCCGAGGACGTCGACCACGTTGGCGTCGTTGACCGCCGCCTCGTAGTTCTCGCCCCCGACGAACGTCATCTTGCCGCTGTAGATGTTCCAGTCGTTGAGGCTGAACCAGATCGCGAGCCCGACGGGCACCAGCACGAAGGCGAGTACGCCGAGGAGCTGGGGCGCGATGAACAGCCAACCGGCCAGCGCATCGCGTCGTCGCAGCGTCCAGTATGCGGCGCGGGTCGTCCCGCGCGTGGTGCCCGTCGAGGTCGCAGCCATCATCACTCCGCGGCGAGAACCGGGTCGATCGCGCCGCACATGTCGGTGAGGACCTGCTCGACGTCGGCGTCCGGTGTCCACATGCGGTCGAGCGTCGTGCGACCGGCCTGGATGACGGCCGCGGGGCTGCCGACCGGCGGCGTCGCCGTCACGTCGGGGAGCTCGTTCACGACGACCCGCTCGAGCTGTTCGGCAGAGAGCTTCGGGTTCACCGAAGCCAGCTTCTCACTCGTGAGCTGCGACGCGCGCGGCGGCGGGAAGAACTGCGCCAGGCGGGCGGAGTTCTCGGGGTTCGTCATGTACGCCAGGAACCCTGTGGCCTCTTCGACGTGGTCGCTCGACTGCAGAACGGCCATGCCGGCCTGTCCGAGCGAGCCGTACTCGCCGGCCGGACCCTCGGGCAACGGGTAGACGTCGAAGGCGAACGATCCGTCGAGCAGGCCCGCACGCGAGACCTGAGCGGTGGTGAAGGCCGCGTCTCCGGCGAAGAAGTCGGCGGTCACGCCCGGGCCGGGGGTCGACCCGTCGACGTAGATCGAGTCGTGGAAGAACTGGAATGCATCCACCATCTCGGGCGAATCCATCAGGCACTCCGAGCCGTCGTCGCTCCAGGCCTGCGCGCCCCAACCGAACCAGAGGTTCGCGAGGCTCAGCCAGCCCGAGAAGTCGAAATCGCGGATCACGTACCCGGC
Organism: Microbacterium shimangi; assembly: GCF_043556445.1. Classification (NCBI taxonomy): domain Bacteria; kingdom Bacillati; phylum Actinomycetota; class Actinomycetes; order Micrococcales; family Microbacteriaceae; genus Microbacterium; species Microbacterium shimangi. The sequence continues at coordinate 381,475 of NZ_JBIGII010000003.1, read as the reverse complement.
TTTGCCCGTGGTCTGGTTGACGGCGGCACCCATGCGGGAGACCTCGTCCCAGGTGAGCGTGGCGGGGTCGACCGTCTGGCCCGCCTGCGCGAGCAGGTCGGTGTTGACGTACAGCGCGAAGGGCGAGTTCGAGAACGGGTAGGCGAACAGCTGGTCGTCCTGGCTGAACGACTTCGCGACGCTCGGCAGGATGTCGGGGTAGTCGTAGCCTTCGGTCTGCTCGAACGCCTCGGTGAGGGGCACGAGCGCCTCGGCGTCCATCAGGTCTTTCGCGATGTCTCCTACCCAGGCGAGGTCGGGCGCATTGCCGCCGGCGACCTGCGTGGAGAGCGTCGTGTTGTAGTCGGCGAACGGCAGCGACTCGAACGTGATCGAGCTCACCTCCGGGTTGTCCGCGATGTATTCGTCCGCCATGTCGTTGAACAGGGCGAGTTGGTTCTCGTCCGACGTCCAGACCGACATGCGCAGGTCGACGGGGCCCGTCGATTCGCCCCCGCCGCCGGCTCCGCACCCGGCCAAGGCCACGACGGTTCCGAGCACGGCGATCGAGCCGAGCAGCTTCCTTGCTGTGTTCATCGTCACTCTTTCTCTCGTTACTAGTACCCGACGATGTCGGGCCAGTGGATCTCGACGCCCTGCGCGGCAAGTCGATCTTGCAGTCGCAGCACGTGAGAAGAATCGGTCGCCACCTGTTGGGGGGTGACGTCGTGGTCGAGGGCGTAGACCGCGAGCGCCCCGGAGGCCTCGCCGATGTTCCACTCGACGGGGTGCAGCCGGTAGGCGCCGTTGGTGATGTGCGTCGTACCGATGTTCTTTCCGCCGGGGAGGAGGTTCTCATGACGGCGAGGCACGAGCGCACCGAGCGGGATCTCGAACGGCGCGCACTCCACGTCGAGGTAGTTGTCGCCGCCGGTGGTGGGGTGCAGGTCGATGCGGTACATGCCGACCCCGACCGAATCCGAGAAGGTCGCGGGCTTTCCCGACCCGCGGACGGCGACCGAGACGTCTTGCTCGGCCACGGTGCGGAGGGCCTTGATGCGGCGAGACTCTCGGATGTAGGGGGCCTGGGCGAGCCCGTCACGGGTTCCGACGACGTCGCCCCGCAGGCGCAGGCCCGGCCAGCCGAACCCGCCGTCGGGGCGGGGGGCCTCGGTCTGCAACCAGTAGAAGTACGACAGCGACAGCTGGCGCGCGGCCTCGAGGTGGCGCGCCGGGTCTGGCACGTCGATGATCGAGCTGTCGAGGTAGTCGAGCATCGGCCAGTTCGCGAGAACGATGTCGCTCCCGAGGAACCCGGGCTGCAGGTTGCGGCGGGCCAGGATGCGGCGGAACACCCACAGGTCTCCATCGCCCGCGGCGACGCTCTGGTCGGCGGTCACGTCGGCCAGGGGAGGGTTGACGTCCATCGTGCGGCGTTCGGGCTGCAGCGTCCGCGGGTTCGGAGCGGTGAACGACAGCAGCCGGTCGCCCCAGAACGGCACTTCGTACTCGTGCCAGTAGTCGTAGGTGGCGGGACGGTCGATGAGGTGGGGGGTGGTGTCGTGATCGAAGGCGAAGCACCACGTGATGGCCTGCACGTTCGTCGGGTCTGCCGTCTCGGGCGCGCTGGGCTCGCCGTGCTCGTGCCGCGACTCCGACCCGACCGCATAGTCGACCTCAGCGAGGGGCAGCAATTCGCCCGTCTCGGTGGCGTCGATGACATATCGAGCGGCGACGACGTACTCGGCGCCGTCGCGGCCGGCCAGCACCACACGGTCGACGCGGTCGCGGGCGCCCTCGGTGGCGACGGGCTTCACGCCGCGCAGGACGGTGATAAGGCCGTTCGCGATGAAGGGGGCGAGCATCTCGTGCAGGACGGCGGCAGCCACCCGCGGCTCGGCGCAGAGCTTGCTGACGGTGCCGTCGCCGGGATTGAGGCGCACGTCGCCGTGGGCGCGTGCGGTGAGGGGATAGTTGCGACGGTAGTAGTCGCGAATGCCGTCGCGGAGCCGGCGGTACGAAGAGGTGACGCCGAACTGCTCCACCCACGCGTGCTCGTCCGGGGGAACGGCTTGCGATGTCAGCTGGCCGCCGAGCCACTCGAATTCATCCGTCAGCACCACGCGTCGCGACGTGCGCGCCACGGCGAGCGCTGCGGCGACGCCGCCGAGCCCGCCGCCGATGACGGCGACGTCGGCCGAAAGAGTAGTCACGCCCATGTGTGTTGTCGGTCCGTCCTCGTTGACCCAGCCTGGTGGCATCCCGGTGAGGGTTGCCCCTGATAATTCGTATTACTCGGGTTTTTGAAGAGTAATACAGCGGTTCGACATCGGCAAGCGGAAATCTCGACGAAGTCGTAATCGGGGCGATTCGCACGGGGGCGACGAGCGAGGGCGGCCGGTAGCGTGGGCGGGTGACCGTGCGCCCGAGCCTTGATCCCGCGGTGGCCGAAGTGCGACTGGCCGTGCGCCGCGCGCTCGAGGCAACGTCGCCCGCCGCGGTCGTCGTCGCCCTCTCGGGCGGGCCCGACTCCCTGGCCCTCGCGGCCGCCACCGCGTTCGAAGCGCCCAAGCTCGGCATCGGTGCCATCGCCGTCACGGTCGATCATCGATTGCAAGACGGATCGGCGGATGCTGCGGCCCGCGCCGCGGGCGCCGCCCGCGCGCTCGGTCTCGAGGCCGTCGTCGTCGACGTCGAGGTCGGAACCGAGGGCGGGCCCGAAGCATCCGCCCGCCATGCCCGCTACGACGCGCTCGGGGCGACCGCTCGAGAACGCGGTGCCGACGTGGTGCTGCTGGGGCACACCCTGGACGATCAGGCCGAGACCGTTCTGCTGGGCCTCGCCCGGGGATCGGGGGCGGCGAGCCTCATGGGTATGGCACCCGAGCGGTCCGACGACTCGGGGCGATGGGTGCGTCCTCTCCTGGGTGTCCGTCGGGCGACGACGGTCGCCGCGTGCGCCGCCGAAGGGCTCGAGCCATGGAAAGACCCGCACAATGCCGACCCGCGCTTTCGTCGTGTGCGCGTGCGTCAGACGGTGCTGCCGGTTCTCGAGTCAGAGCTCGGGCCGGGCATCGCCGAGGCGCTCGCGCGAACCGCCGAGCAGCTGCGCGAAGACGCCGAGGCCTTCTCCGAGATGATCGCCGAGACGATCGAAGACATCGTCGAGCACGCCGAGGCCGGCATCTCGGTCTCGGCTGCCGCGCTGGCGGCGAACCCGGCAGCGCTGCGGCACCGGATCATCCGCCTCGTGGTCGACAGCGAGTTCGGAGAGAGCCTGACGCGGACGCAGACCCTCGACGTCGCTCGTCTCGCCACCGACTGGCGGGGGCAGGGGGCGATCGATCTGCCGGGCTGCTCAGCCCGACGCCTCGGGGGACGCATCGTTTTCACGGCCTCGGGCGGCGGTGCGAACAGCGCCTAAGCTCGACGCATGCGCGCCGACCAGATCTCCGACGACATCACCAGCGTGCTCCTCACGGAGGAGCAGATCCAAGAGAAGCTCGCCGAGTTGGCCGCGCGTGTCGCTGTCGATTACGAGGGCCAGAACCTGCTGCTGGTCGGGGTGCTCAAAGGTGCGGTCATGGTGATGGCCGACTTCGCGCGGCACCTGCCGCTGCACATCGAGATGGACTGGATGGCGGTGTCGTCCTACGGCACCGGAACCCGCTCGAGCGGCGTCGTGCAGATCCGTAAAGACCTCGACACCGACCTGCACGGTCGCCACGTGCTCATCGTGGAAGACATCATCGACTCGGGCCTCACCCTGAGCTGGCTGCTCGAGAACTTCGCCTCGCGCGGGGCGGAGTCGATCGAGGTGCTCGCGCTGCTGCGCAAACCCGACGCCATGAAGGTGGAGCTCGACTGCCGCTACGTCGGCTTCGACATCCCCAACGAATTCGTCATCGGGTACGGCCTCGACTACGCCGAGAAGTACCGCAACCTGCGCGATGTCGCGGTGCTCGCGCCGCATGTCTACAGCTGACGCGTACGCCGTGGGCGAATGCACAGTCCTCGCATAGAGACGCCGCTGTACCCTGATTCAACCGTATTACCGGTGGAATCCCGACGAAAGGGCCCGGGCGTCGCCCCGCACCATGGACTTCAAGAAGCTCACGCGCAACCCCATCCTGTACATCGTCGTGATCGGGTTGCTTCTTCTGGTCGGCTTCTGGCTCATCACGAGCCTCAACGGCGCCCGTCAGGTCTCGACGCAAGAGGGCCTCGAGCTGCTCAAGGGCGACACCGTCAGCGAAGCCACGACCACCGACGGTGATCAGCGCGTCGATCTGACGCTCAGCGAACCCTACGAGGGTGCCAACGAGGTGCAGTTCTACTACGTCTCGGCCCGCGCGCTCGAGGTCGTCGACGCGATCAACACCTCGAACCCGGCCGACGGCTACGACGATGTCGTTCCGCAGCCGTCGTTCTTCGACGGCATCCTGTCGCTGCTCATCCCCCTGATCCTGCTCGGCCTGCTCTTCTGGTTCCTGCTCTCCAGTGCGCAGGGCGGCGGCAACAAGGTGATGCAGTTCGGCAAGTCGCGAGCGAAGCTCGTCTCGAAAGAGAGCCCGACCGTCACATTCCAAGACGTCGCGGGCGCCGAAGAGGCGATCGAAGAGCTCGAAGAGATCAAGGACTTCCTGAAGGACCCCGCGCGCTTCATGGCGGTGGGCGCCCGCATCCCGAAGGGCGTGCTCCTGTACGGCCCTCCCGGAACGGGTAAGACACTGCTCGCTCGCGCCGTCGCAGGCGAGGCCGGTGTGCCCTTCTACTCGATCTCGGGTTCGGACTTCGTCGAGATGTTCGTGGGCGTCGGTGCGAGCCGTGTGCGCGACCTGTTCAACCAGGCCAAGGAGAGCGCGCCCGCGATCATCTTCATCGACGAGATCGACGCGGTCGGTCGCCACCGCGGTGCCGGCATGGGCGGCGGTCACGACGAGCGCGAGCAGACGCTGAACCAGATGCTCGTCGAGATGGACGGCTTCGACCCCAAGGCGAACGTCATCGTCATCGCGGCCACGAACCGTCCCGACATCCTCGACCCGGCCCTGCTGCGTCCCGGCCGTTTCGACCGGCAGATCGGCGTCGACGCTCCCGACCTCAAGGGTCGGCAGCGCATCCTCGAGGTGCACGGGCGCGGCAAGCCCCTCGCCGACGGCGTCGATCTCGAGGTCGTCGCCCGAAAGACCCCCGGTTTCACCGGTGCCGACCTCGCGAACGTCTTGAACGAGGCCGCCCTGCTGACGGCGCGCTCCAATGCGCAGCTCATCGACAACCGCGCCCTCGACGAGGCGATCGACCGCGTGCTCGCCGGTCCCCAGCGACGGACCCGCGTGATGCGGGACAAAGAGAAGCTCATCACGGCCTACCACGAGGGCGGACACGCGCTCGCGGCGGCGGCGATGAACCACACCGACCCCGTCACGAAGGTCACGATCCTGCCGCGCGGCAAAGCGCTCGGCTACACGATGGTGCTGCCGCTCGACGACAAGTACTCGATCACCCGCAACGAGCTGCAGGACCAGCTCGCCTACGCCATGGGTGGCCGCGTCGCCGAAGAGGTCGTGTTCCACGACCCCACCACGGGCGCGTCGAACGACATCGAGAAGGCGACCAACATCGCCCGCAAGATGGTCACCGAGTACGGCATGACCACCGACGTCGGCCCCGTGAAGCTCGGTGCGTCGTCGGGCGAGGTCTTCATGGGCCGCGACATGGGTCACGGCCGCGACTTCTCGGAGCGCGTCGCCGAGCGCGTCGACGCCGAGGTGCGGGCGCTCATCGAGCAGGCCCACAACGAGGCCTACGAGGTCATCAACGCGAACCGTCACATCCTCGATCGCCTCGCTCTCGCTCTTCTCGAGAAAGAGACGCTCGACCACCTCGAGCTCGCCGAGATCTTCACCGACATCACGCGGCTCCCGCCGCGCCCGCAGTGGCTGTCTTCGGACGGTCGCCCGGTGTCGGCTCAGCCGCCCGTCGACGTGCCCCGCCGCGCGCAGCCCGCGGGCATCGCGGCGTCGGCCGAGGCCGAGGTGCAGACCGAGAAGGCCCCGCGTCGCCAGCCGAGCGGACAGGCTCGACCGGCGACCGCGTAGGTCGCGCCGATGACCGTCGACCGGGCGCGGGTGGGCGCGCTCGTGCGCGAGCTGCTCGAAGCGATCGGCGAAGACCCGGATCGGCCGGGGCTTCGGCAGACGCCGGAACGGGTCGCTGACGCCTACGGGGAGTTCTTCGCCGGAGTGGGGCAGGATGCTGCGGCGCCTCTCTCCCGGACGATCTCGGTCTCGCGGGGTCCGGCCCCCGAGACCCTCCCGTCGGGTGCCGTGATGCTTCGCGGCGTCGACTTCCGCTCGATCTGCGAGCATCACCTGCTGCCGTTCCGCGGTGTCGCGCATCTCGCCTACCTCCCCGGCGAGCAGGTCGTCGGGCTCGGCGCGCTCTCGCAGGTCGTCGAGATCCTCGCCGCACGGCCGCAGGTGCAGGAGCGCCTCGGTGAGCAGATCGCCGACACCATCGCCGCATCGCTCGATGCCCGGGGGGTGCTGGTGGTGCTCGACGCTTCGCACGAGTGCGTCACGATGCGCGGCTCGCGGCAGAAAGACGCCACGACCGTCACGATCGCGGCGCGCGGCGAACTCGCCGAGCCGGCGGCGCGCGCAGAGCTGATCGCTCTGATCGAAGGGCGCACCCCATGACGCTGATCATGGGCATCGTGAACGTCACCCCCGACTCGTTCAGCGACGGGGGGCGCTACGTCGATCCCGACGTCGCGATCGCGCACGGCCTGCGTCTGCGCGCCGAGGGCGCCGACATCCTCGACATCGGCGGCGAGTCCACCCGCCCGGGCGCCCAGCGGGTCGCCTCCCGCGTCGAACAGGAGCGGGTCCTTCCGGTGATCGCAGCGCTCGCCGCATCCGGCGCGCTCGTGAGCATCGACACGCTCAACGCCGACACCGCCACGGCGGCGGTCGCAGCCGGTGCGCGCATCGTCAACGACGTGTCGGGGGGACTGGCCGACCCGGCGATGCTGGCGGCGGTCGCCGCGACGGACGCCGACCTCGTGCTGGGGCACTGGCGCGGCCCGTCGTCCGACATGTACGCCCGCGCGGAGTACTCCGACCTCGTCCGGGAGGTGTCGGAAGAACTGCTCGCCCGGGTCGAGGCGGCGGCCGCTGCGGGCATCCCGCCGTCGCGGGTCGTCGTCGATCCGGGCATCGGATTCGGCAAACGTGGGCCGCAGAACTGGGAGACCCTCCGAGGGCTTCCACAGCTGGCGGCGCTCGGTCGCCGGATCGTCGTCGGGACGAGTCGAAAAGGCTTCTTCAGCGATGCGCTCGGCGCCGAGGCATCCGTCGCGCGTCGAGATCTGGCGACCGCGGTCACGAGCGTGCTCGCCGCACGCGACGGCGCGTGGGCCGTGCGTGTGCACGACGTCGCCTCGACCCGCGACGCGCTCCGCGTCGCCGCACTCTGGTCGGGCGAGCATCCGTCCGGCGACGAACCCCGGGAGGGAACATGGACCCCGTAGACGAGATCACCCTGACCGGCGTGCGCGCCTGGGGGCACCACGGTGTCTACGACGACGAGCGCGCCGCAGGACAGGAGTTCGTGGTCGACCTGACACTGCACATCGACACCGCGCCGGCCGCGGCATCCGATGACGTCGCCGACACCGTGCACTACGGCGAACTCGCCGAACGCATCGTCTCGCTCGTCGGGGCCGAACCGGTGAACCTGCTCGAGACCCTCGCCGCACGGATCGCGGGCGACGCGCTCGCCGACCCTCGCGTCGAACAGGCCGTGGTCACGGTGCACAAACCCTCGGCCCCCATCACGGTGCCCTTCGGCGACGTCTCGGTCACGATCCGGCGATCGCGACCTGCGCCGCGCGCCGTTCCCTTCGGCTTCGGCGTGACGCCGTGACCGATTTCGCCGAAGAGTCCGCGACCCCCGGGCGCCCTCGCCCCGCCGTCGCGGTCGTCGCCCTGGGGGCGAACCTCGGTGACCGCGAGAAGACGCTCGAGGCGGCGCTGTCCGACCTCGCCCAGCTGCCCCTGACCGACCGCGTCCGCGCATCGGCGGTCATGGAAACGGTCGCCGTGACGACGAAGGGCCCGGATGAGTCGGCGCCCCGCTTCCTCAACTCGGTAGCACTGGTCGCAACGCGACTCGCCCCGTCGGTGCTGCTGGGGTACCTGCACCAGATCGAGGCGCAGCACGGCCGCGACCGGGGTGAGAGATGGGCGGCCCGCACGCTCGATCTCGACCTCATCTCGTACGGAGATGTCATCTCGGACGACGCGCGGCTGATCCTGCCGCATCCGCGGGCCGCTGAGCGCGAGTTCGTCCTCGCCCCGTGGCGCGAGGTCGACCCCGCCGCAGACCTCCCCGGCGTCGGACCCGTCGACGCCGTGCTCGAGGCGCTGCGGGGGGCTCGGTGAAGCGCACCGGCGCGGGCATTCTGGCGGCGGCGCTCGCGGTCGGAATCGTCGCGGGCTTCGTGGTCGACACCGCCCTCAGCTCCGCGGGACGCGCGACGTTCTCGCCGTCGGTCTCGCTTCCGATCCTGCTGCTCCTGGTCGGCGCGGTGGTGCTCGCTCTCGCGGTTCCCATCCGGCGTGCGACGCGGGGTCGAGCGACCGGTCCGGTCAATCCTTTCCGTGCGCTGCGGATCGCGGTGCTCGCCAAAGCGTCGAGCATCGTCGGAGCCGCTGTCGGCGGGTTCGCGCTCGGTCTGCTGCTCTTCGTGCTGACCCGCCCGGTCACGCCCTCGGTAGGCTCGATGGGCGCGGCGATCGCCACGGCGATCTGCGGTGGCATCCTCATCGCGGCGGCACTCGTGGCCGAGCACCTGTGCACGATCCGGAAGGACGACGATGACGAACAACCCGGAGGCGACTCCGCCGGTGTCGACGCCCGCTGAGCCGACCGCGCATCCCGATCCACTGGACGAACGCACCTTCTCGCGCGTCATCGAACCGCGTGGCGCTGCGCGGCTTCCGCTGGGCGACGGCACGTGGCACCAGTTGGCGCGAGCCTACGTGTGGGTGCAGATCATCTCGACCGGCACGATGACACTGCTGGTTCTGGTCGCGGCGGTCGCCCTGCAGCTCTGGTTGCAGCAGACGTGGGTGTGGATCCCCGCGGGCATCATCCTCCTGATCTGTCTCTGGTCGCTCGCGATCACGCCCCGACAGGCGCGGTCGTACGGCTACCAGTTGCGTCGCGACGACCTCGTCTTCCGCCGCGGCATCCTCTGGCAGCGCATGGTCGCGGTGCCGTACGGCCGGATGCAGCTGATCGACATCACCCACGGGCCACTCGACCGCGGGTTCGGCATCGCGCAGTTGAAGCTCGTGACCGCGGCCGCGGCCACCGGGGTGACGATCCCCGGGCTCACCCAGAAGGCCGCGGAGAGCCTGCGCGACACACTGGTCGACGTGGCCGAGACCCGCCGGACCGGTCTGTGAGCGAAGCATCCGCGCCCCCGGCCGCCGAGGTGCGCTCGCCGCTGAGCGACGGCGAATGGCACCGGATGCATCCGCTGACTCCGCTGCTGCGCGGGGGGCTGTTCCTCCTCGTGATCGCGGGTATCGCGATCGCGAACCTCCGCGAGCGCCTGGTCGAGTGGGCGATCCCCGCCTTCGCGCCCGAACTCGGCGACGGTGAATACGCACCCGACCCGTTCGACTACCTCGTGAGCCGCAACCTCCTGGTCGTCGCCCTCCTGATCGTCGTCGGGGCCGTCGTCGTGCTCATGCTCCTCTTCTCGCTCTCGTGGCGGTTCCACACGTTCCGCATCACCGACGACGACGTCGAGGTGCGCTCGGGAGTGCTGTTCCGCACCCACCGACGCGCCCCGCTCGACCGTGTGCAGGGCGTGAACCTGGTGCGGCCCCTGGTCGCGCGACTGCTCGGCATGGCGAAGCTCGAGGTGGTGGGCGCCGGCACAGATGCGAACGTGAAACTCGAGTACCTGTCGACCACGAACGCCGAGACGATCCGCTCCGACATCCTGCGGCTCGCATCGGGACGACGGCTCGGCGACGGGCACGCGGCCTCGCGCGCCGGCGGCACCCGCGCGCAGCAGGTCGCATCGGTCGTGGGCGCGGGCATCACCGGCCTCGTCGACGGCGATGACCAGCGAGACGTGGAGCCCGCATCGGTCGTCCACATCCCGACCGGTCGCCTCATCGCCTCGCGCCTGCTGAGCGGAACGACCCTGATGCTGCTCGCCCTCATCGCGGCGATCGTCGTCGGGGCCGTCGTCGGTACGCCCTGGGTGCTGTTCTCGGTCATCCCGGCCTTCCTCGGGTTCGGCGCGTACTACGTGCGGTCGGTGACCCGCTCGCTGCGCTACTCGATCGCCCCGCTCCCGAGCGGTACCCGCATCACCTTCGGTCTGTTCACGACGGTGAGCGAGACGCTGCCCCCCGGTCGGGTCCACGCCATCGAGATCCGGCAGTCGATCTTCTGGCGCCCGTTCGGATGGTGGTCGATCACCGTGAACCGCCTGTCGGGCCGTGCGTCCTCCGACACGACCGCCGATCAATTCACCACGGTGCTGCCCGTGGGCACCCGCGCCGACGTCGAACGGGTGCTGCGACTGCTCCTCCCCGCCCTCCCCGAGGAGGACTGGCCGTTCGTCTTCGACCAGGGCATCCTCGGACCGGTCGAGGGCGACCCCTACGCCACTACGCCGGGCCGCGCGCGCCTCCTGCGCCCGCTGTCATGGAAACGCAACGGCTACCTGCTGACGCGCGATGCGCTGTTCTTCCGTCGGGGATTCATCTGGCGGGCCCTCGGCATCTTCCCGCTGGCGCGCATGCAGAGCGTGGGGATCGCGCAGGGCCCGGTCGACCGGCTGCTCGGCGTCGTGAATCTGACCGCCCACGTCGTTCCCGGGAGCGTCACGGCGACGGTCGGCATCCTCGAGCGCGACGACGCGCTGCGCGGATTCCAGGATGCTGCGGCCGGCATCGTCGCCGCATCGGCCGGCGACCGCAGCCACCGGTGGGCCTCAGGGGGAACGGAATGAGCGGACCAGGAAGAGACGGGCGCCTCGGCGTCGGCATCGTCGGTGCGGGCAAGGTCGGGCCGGTCCTCGGTTCGGCGCTCGCCGGAGCGGGGCACGCGCTCGTGGGCATCACGTCGGGGTCGGACGACGACAGGGTCGAGGCCATCCTCCCCGGGGTTCCGGTGCTGACCGCCGACGAGGTCGTGCGTCGCAGCGAACTCGTCGTGATCGCAGTGCCGCACGACCAACTCCCCGGCCTGGTGGCCGGTCTCGCCGAGATCGGAGCCTGGCAACCCGGGCAGCTCGTCGTCCACACCGATGCCGCACACGGGATCGGGGTGCTCGAACCCGCCCTCCGCGCGGGCGCGATCCCGCTCGCGATCCACCCCGCGATCAGTTTCACGGGCACCTCGATCGATCTGCGACAGCTCAGCCAGTCGTATGCGGCCGTCACCGCCCCCGCCCCGGTGCTGCCGATCGCGCAAGCGCTCGCGGTCGAGCTCGGCTGCGAGCCGGTGGTCATCGCCGACGCCGACCGACAGGCCTACGCCGAGGCGATCTCGACCGCCACGGAGTTCTCCCGCTCGATCGTGCGTCAGGCGGCGGGGCTCCTCAGCGACCTCGGGGTCGACAATGCCGGCGGCTACCTGTCCGCGCTCGTGCGGTCGACGGTCGACCAGGCGCTGGCCGAGGGCGCGCCCGGGCGCCGCGACCCGTTCGACGCGGCGGCTACGATCGACGAATGATCAGCACCATCGACGGGCTGCGCTCCCGTCTAGCCGAGCTCCGGTCGGGCAGCGGCCGCGCCGACGGCCGCGGCGCCGCGTCGGTCGCTCTCGTCTCGACCCTCGGTGCCCTCCACGACGGCCACGTCGATCTCATCCGACTCGCCCGCGAGCGCGCCGACATCGTGGTCGTGACCTCGTTCGTGAACCCGCTCCGCTTCCGCGCCCGTACCGACGTCGAGGCGTATCCGCAGCGGCGCCCCGAAGACGACGCGCTTCTCGTCTCGCTCGGGGTCGATGCGGTGTTCACCCCGACCGCGGCAGAGCTCCTCCCCGCGGGCATCGGAACGATGCGCGTCGCCGCGGGCGACCTGGGTCTGCGGTACGAGGGACGCACCCGGCCGTTCTACTTCGATGGCCTGCTGACGGTGGAGGCCATCCTCTTCCACCTGGTGAAGCCCGACGTCGCGGTGTACGGCGAGCGAGATCTGCAGCGGATCTTCCTCGTCCGCCGCATGAGCCGCGAGCTCTTCTTCGACGTCGACGTGGCCACCGTCCCGACGGTTCGCAGCGACGACGGCCTACCGTTCTCCAGTCGGGTGGCCCTCCTCGAACCCGCCGACCGCCGCGCGGCGGCTCTTCTGCCTCGAGCTCTCGAAGCCGCCGCGTCGAACGCGGATCGCGGAGTCGACGCCTGCATCGCCGCCGCCCAGTCGTCGCTGATGGGCGAAGAGCGCATCAGGCTCGAGTACCTCAACGTCGTCGACCCCGCGACCTTCCTCCCGGTCGATGAAGGACACAGCGGGAGGGCGTTCGCGCTGATCGCGGCGACCGTCGCCGGGCACCGCTTCATCGACAACGCCGAGATCTCGCTTCCCTGACCCCTCCGAGGCCGGCCCGGCGGGCTCGGTAGGATCGAAGGCATGACAGACGCCCCCGAACTGCCCGAAGACGACGTCATCGAGCAGAAGGCGGTCCGTCTGGTGAAGCGTGAGCGGCTCCTGTCGGAGCGCGCGGATGCTGCGGGCGGTCCCTACCCGGTCGAGGTGCCCGTCACCGACACCATCCCGGCGCTGCGCCAGCGCTATGTCGCACTCGAGGCCGGCGACGAGACCGGTGACACGGCCGCCGTGGCCGGACGCGTCGTCTTCAGCCGGAACACCGGCAAGCTCTGCTTCGCTTCCCTCCAGTCGGGCGACGGCAGCCGTATCCAGGCCATGGTGTCGCTCGCCGTCGTCGGCGAGGAATCCCTGCAGGCGTGGAAAGAACTCGTCGACCTCGGCGACCACGTGTACGTCTCGGGACAGGTCATCTCGAGCCGCCGCGGCGAGTTGTCGATCATGGTCTCGGAGTGGCGGATCGCGTCGAAAGCGCTCCTGCCGCTCCCGAACCTGCATTCCGAGCTGAGCGAGGAGAGCCGGGTGCGCAGCCGGTTCCTCGACCTCATCGTGCGCGACCGTGCGCGAGAGACCGTGCTCGCACGTGCCAAGGTGAACGCGAGCCTGCGGCAGACGTTCACCGGCTACGACTTCGTCGAGGTCGAGACGCCCATGCTGCAGGTGCAGCACGGTGGCGCGAGCGCCCGCCCCTTCATCACGCGCTCCAACGCCTTCGACACCGAGTTGTTCCTGCGCATCGCGCCCGAGCTGTTCCTGAAGCGCGCCGTCGTCGGCGGCATCGACCGTGTCTTCGAGATCAACCGCAACTTCCGCAACGAGGGCGCCGACTCCACCCACAGCCCGGAGTTCGCGATGCTCGAGGCCTACCAGTCGTACTCCGACTACAACGGCATCGCCGATCTCACCCAGGAGCTCGTGCAGAACGCGGCGATCGCGGTGGCCGGGTCGACGACCGTGACCTGGGCCGACGGCACCGAGTACGACCTGGGCGGGCAGTGGGACCGCATCTCGATGTACGGCTCGCTCTCCGACGCATCCGGACACGCCATCACCCCCGAGACATCGATCGACGACCTCCGAGCGCTCGCGGCCGCGTCCGGCGTCGATGAGCCGGCGCATCCGACGCACGGCAAGTGGGTCGAAGAACTGTGGGAGCACTTCGTCAAGCCTTCGCTGACCCGCCCCACCTTCGTCATGGACTTCCCCGTCGACACGAGCCCGCTCGTCCGCGAGCACCGTTCGAGGGCCGGGGTCGTCGAGAAGTGGGACCTCTACGTCCGCGGCTTCGAGCTCGCCACCGGGTACTCCGAGCTGGTCGATCCCGTGATCCAGCGCGAGCGGTTCGTCGAGCAGGCGCAGCTCGGCGCCCGCGGTGATGTCGAAGCCATGCGGATCGACGAAGAGTTCCTCCGGGCGCTCGAGCACGGCATGCCCCCGACCGGCGGTATGGGGATGGGCATCGACCGGCTCCTCATGGCGATCACCGGGCTCGGGATCCGCGAGACCATCCTCTTCCCGCTCGTGAAGTGACCCGCGTGGGGGCCACCCGATTCAGATCACCCGGGTGAGGGTTCCCCGCGGGACCGGCCGTTCGAAGACCCACTCGGGCAGGTGGGCGTTGGTGACGAAGGTCATCACGATCTGGCTGAGGCCGTGTTCGGGTTCGATCGCCAACGCCGCCTCGGCATAGCCGGCCGCGTGGGTCGAGCGCCCCGACGCCCAGGAGAGCCACGCGCAGGCCGCCAGCACCCCCGGCCGGTCGGCGCGGGGCATGACGGCGGCCACCCGTCGGGCGAGTTCGAGCGCGCGGGCCAGGCGGTCGGGGTCGGGGCGCGGCCCCTCACCCCACATGGATGAGGCGAGAGCGGCCGGATACTCCTCCCCCTCCTGCCACCTCACCTGAGCCTCGGCGGCCTCGTCGCCGGCATCGAGGTCTCGGCACCACTGCGTCAGAGCGATGTCGCGGAGCGCCGGACGCATGAGCGACCAGCCGAGAGCCGCCGCCTGGAACGGGTCGAGGCCCGCCGGGTCCCAGTCGAGGGCGTCTTCGAGCAGCAGCGGGAGGTCGTCGAGCGCCTCCGCGGCGGCGAGGGCACGAGGGTCGACCCGTGCGGGGTCGTCGGGGGAGTCGGGATCGGCCCAGGTCTCGTGCCGCAGCATCGACACCGCGTGCGAGAGATCGTGGAGCGCTCGGCCCACGCGCTCCTTCTCGACGAGATCGACCAGCGGCAGGGCCGCACCGCCCGTCTGATCGCCGGAGCGGAGGGGCAGTTCCGTGAGCTCGGCGCGGTCCAGACGCAGTTCTGCGAGCCCACGCCCCTCGTCGGGGCACGTGGGGTCGAGGTAGGAGCCCCACCCGTCCGCCGCGACGCAGAGCGCATCGCGCACCTCGAGACCGCAGATGTCGGCCCGGGTCAGCAGGGCGCTCATCAGTCGATCGTGGGGGAGCCCGTCGGTCTCGCCGAACGTGGCGTCGGTGTAGACGACCGGCGCCAGTGCGTCGGCGGTCGCTATCCGGCACACGAGACCGACGAAGGTCGAGGCGAAACGCTCGACGTCGTCGTGGTCATCCGGCAGGTCGAGTCGCATGACGCCGAGCGTGCGGTTGCCCGCGAACGGCACGAGGACGAGGCTCCGGGTCGGCGAGAAGCCAGCCAGACGAGGGACGAGCGCGAGGAAATCGGCGGCGGTGGCGGCCTGGAAGATCGTGGTCATGACTCTACGGTCGAGGCCGCAGCATCCGTTCGACGGGAATCGTCGAGGGGTGTGGATGGGTGCTTTCTCGACCCCGGTTGGGGAGGAGCCGTCGTTCCGCGCGTATCCTTGAGGAGTGGACCCTTACGCCGCCGCAGTGATCTGGTCGCTTCTGCCGACCCTCGTGGTGTCGGTCGTGTTCTACTTCGTGCTCCGCGGAATCATCCGCATGGACCGCACGGAACGCAAGGTCTACGCGAAGATCGAGGCGCAAGAGCGTGCCAAGCGCGGCCTCGACCCCGCCGTGACGTCGGCGACGAGCACCGACCGCTGATTCCCGCCTCCCCACTACGCTGAGGTCCACCAGCGCGGGGGAGGATTCGGATGAGCATCACCTTCGATGCGACGTGGTGGGTCCTGACGCTCTTCGTGGTCGACACGATCATCCGCGTGGCGGCGATCATCATCGTCCCCCGCAACCGGCGCCCGACGGCGGCCATGGCGTGGCTGCTGGCGATCTACTTCATTCCGTTCGTGGGCGTGCTGCTCTTCCTCCTCATCGGCAACCCGCGGCTGCCCCGCAAGTTCCGCCGCAAGCAGGCAGCCGTCAACGAGTACCTGCACGACACGAGTGCTTCGCTCGACTTCGGCACGCTGCTCCCCGACGCCCCGCCCTGGTTCACCGATCTCGTGACGCTCAACCGCAACCTCGGTGCGATGCCGCTCGCCGGCGACAACGACGCGCGGATCATCCACCACTACCAGCAGAGTCTCGACGAAATGGCCGCCGCCATCCGTCAGGCCCAGCGCTACGTGCACGTCGAGTTCTACATCCTGCAATCGGATGCCGCGACCGACAACTTCTTCCGAGCACTCGAAGAAGTCGCCGCGCGCGGCGTGGTCGTCCGGGTGCTGCTCGATCACTGGGCCAACCGCGGCAAGCCCTTCTACAAGACGACCCTCCGCCGCCTCGACGCGATGGGCGCGCGGTGGCACCTGCTCCTGCCGGTGATGCCGTTGAAGGGCAGGTATCAGCGGCCCGACCTGCGCAACCACCGCAAGCTGCTGGTGGTCGACGGCGACGTCGCGTTCATGGGTTCGCAGAACGTCACGGATTCGACGTACAACCTGCCGAAGAACATCCGCCGCGGCCTCCACTGGGTCGACCTCATGGTGCGGGTGGAAGGGCCGGTGGTCGCCAGCATCAATGCGGTGTTCCTGTCGGATTGGTACAGCGAGACCGACGAGATCCTCACCGAAGAGATCGACCTCTTCAGCGTGCAGACCGGCCCGGGCGACCTGGACTGCCAGATCGTGCCGTCGGGCCCCGGGTTCGCGTATCAGAACAACCTCAAGCTCTTCCTCGGTCTGCTGCTCTCAGCGCGCGAGAAGATCATCATCGTCAGCCCGTACTTCGTTCCCGACGAGTCGATGCTGCTCGCCATCACGACCGCCTGTCAGAAGGGCGTGCACGTCGAGTTGTTCGTGTCGGAAGAGGGCGACCAGGCCATGGTCTATCACGCCCAGCGCAGCTACTACGAGGCGCTCCTCCGGGCAGGCGTGAAGATCTGGATGTACCAACGGCCGTACATCCTCCACTCCAAGAGCCTCACGATCGACGACGAGGTCGCGATCATCGGTTCGAGCAATATGGACATGCGTTCGTTCGGCCTGAATCTCGAGATCACCATGATGGTGCGCGGAGACGACTTCGTTCGCGATCTGCATGCCGTCGAAGACATGTACCGCGAACTCAGCCGGGAGCTCACCCGCGAGGAGTGGCGGGGGCAGCCGCTGCGGTCCACGGTGCTCGACAACCTGGCACGGCTCACCTCCGCGTTGCAGTAGCGCGCCGCATCCGGCCCGCCGTCACCTCTCGGCGGGTTCACCCTCTGCCTCGGCCCGGATGACGGCGACCTCGGCGACGCGGCGGCGTTCCATCGCCTGCACCCGCAGCGTCGCGTCAGGAAGCGCGATCGTGTCGCCGACGACCGGGATGCGGCCGAGCCGATCCATCACGAAGCCGGCGAGGGTGTCGTACGTGCCGCGCTCGAGTTCGATGCCGGACGCCTCCTCGAAGTCCTGCAGATTCAGGCGTCCGTCGAACGCGCCGTCCGTCTGATCGCCGGGCTGGGCACCGGCTTCGATGTCGTACTCGTCGAAGATCTCGCCGACGACCTCCTCGACCAGATCTTCGAGGGTGATGATCCCGTCGGTGCCGCCGTACTCATCGACGACGACGGCGATGTGGAGCTCGTGGGCGCGCATCTTCGTCAGCGCGGGGAGCACCCGCGACGTGGAGGGGAGGTACTCGATGGTGCGCGCGATCTGCGAGACGGCCCGCGTGGCGTCGGTCGAGGCTGCCTCGTACAGGTCGCGGACGTGCACGAAACCGACGATGTCGTCGATCGAGGAGTCGGTGATCGGGTAGCGCGAGTACGGCAGGTGTTGGACGCGCGCCATGGCCTCGGAGATGGGCAGGTCGATGTCGAGCGCGATGACCTCGAGCCGCGGGCGCATCACCTCGCTGAGCTGCCGATCGCGCAGCGACAGTACGTCATCGAGGATGCGGCGTTCGTCCTCCGGAAGCCCCTCGTGGCTCGAGACCATGTCTCGCAGTTCTTCCTCCGTCATCTCGTCGGCGCTCTTGTTCGGGTCGCCGCCGAGCAGGCGCACGACCGCGTTCGTCGAGACCGACAGCAGCCAGATGACCGGGCGCATGAGAACCGCGAAACCGCTGAGCACGGGGGCCGCGGCATAGGCGAACTGCGCGTTCCGCTGGATGGCGAGGCGCTTGGGTGCGAGCTCGCCGAGGACGAGGGAGAAGTAGGCGATCACCAGTGTGAGGAGGATCGTCGACACCCCGCCCGCGACGTCGGCGGGCACCCCGATCGCGACGAAGACCGGTTCGAGGTAGGGCGAGATCGATGACGCCCCGTAGGCGGCCGAGAGGAACCCGGCGACGGTGACGCCGATCTGCACCGCCGAGAGGAAGGTGTTGGGATTGCGCGCGAGCGCGGCGACTTTCTCGCCGCGCTTTCCGCGCGCGCCGATGGCGTTCAGCTGACCCTCGCGGAGGGTCACGAGCGCCATCTCGGTGGCGGCGAAGACCCCGCCGATCAGCACGAAGACGAGAACGAGAACGATGTTGAAGATCAGCTCGCCGCTCATCGGGCGACTCCGATCGTCAGGGGTGCGCCCGAGAGGGCGCTGCGTCTATGGGAGTCCGAGTCTCGTTCCGCGCATCGATTCATGTCTCCACGCTATTCGCCGGGCTTGCCGGTTTTCCGAGGGTTCGCCGATAGCGGTCCCCGTTCCGGTTGCCCAGGTGTTCCGCTGTCACGAGTGGCGGGCGGCTCTCACCCTTTGCGGCAGGGGAGCAGCATCCGCTTGCCTGCCCTGTCACGAATGGTGGGTGGGTCTCACATTTCGTGACAGGGGAGCCGGCCGGCGTCTCCTCCCCAACGGGATGGGTGGGTGGGTTGTGCAGAGATGTGCGATCGGCCAGGTCGAGGCGCGGATGCTGCGCGACCTTAGCCCGATGAGACGCTCGAACTTGCTCGATGCCCTGGGGTCCCGATTCACGGTTGCGGACGCTTCTGCCGGCGGGGTTTCCCGCAGCCGGCTGCGGGCGAACGACTTGCGGCGGCCGTTCCACGCCGTGCGTTCCCGCGGGAGCCAGGCGTCGGGGTGGCTCACCCTCGACCGGTTCGGACTGGCGCGCGGCGCAGGGGAGCGGGCGCACCTGGAGCGAGCACTCGACTACGTGCCGAGGATGGCGGAGCACGAGTTCTTCTGCGGGGTGACCGCCGCAGTGGTGCAGGGGGTTCCGATTCCGTCGCATCTCCTCGATCGTCAGCTCGACGTCGCGGTCTTCGCGCCGCGACGGTTGCCGCGGAGCATCGGCGTGCGCGGGCACCAGGCATCGCCGTCGACCACGCGGGTGCACATCGACGCTGCGTCAGGACTCAGGGTGACGACCCCCGCGACGACCTGGGCGATGCTGGGGGCAGTGATCCAGCATCCGCACGATCTCATCGCCGCCGCTGACGCGATCGTGCGGGATTGGCGTGTGCCGGCGCCGCTCGCGACGGTCTCGCAGTTGCAGGCCGCTACGGACTCGGGTCGACGGGTGGGTGTCGGACGACTCCGCGTGGCGCTGCCCTTCGTTCGCACGCGATCGGCATCCCGGCCGGAATCCCGGTGCAGGCTCGTATTGATCAAGGCGGGGCTCCCCGAGCCCGAGTTGAACTACGACGTCTTCGAACGGGGTGTCTTCCTCGGGTGCGTCGACCTGGCGTACCCCGACCTGCGGATCGCGATCGAGTACGAGGGAGAGCATCACCTGCTCGATCCCGATCAGTGGGCGCGAGACATCGACCGCTACGACCGTTTGCGTGAGGCCGGCTGGATCGTGATCCGCGTCACGAAAGCCGAACTGTTCAGGTCGCCCTTCTCGTTGGCGAACCGGGTCCGCCGCGCGATCGCCGCACGCTCGTGAGATCGCGGTTCCGCTGTCGCAGTTGGCGACGTGGAACCACCACTCGTGACAGGGGAATCGGGATCGTCTGGGTCCCCTGTCACGAATGGTGGCTCGCACCCGCCGTTTGCGACAGGGGAACAAGGACGGGAGGGCGAGAGGGGGCGGGGCGAGCGGATGCTGCGCGGTCAGTCGCGCGCGAGCACGAGCAGGTCGCCGGGCTCGCACTCCAGTGCGCGGCAGACGGCGGCGAGTGTCGAGTAGCGGATCGCACGGGCGCGGTCGTTCTTGAGCACGGAGAGATTGACGACCGACACCCCCACGATCTCGCTCAGCCGGGTCAGGGTCATCCCGCGCGCGGCGAGGAGTTCGTCGAGACGGCAGTGGATCCCGGTGGGACCGTCTTCGTCGGTCGCGGGGCTCATACGAGGCCCGCCGTATCGCGCTGGAGGCGGGTGCCGATCGAGAAGGCGGCCGCGACGAGGGCGATGCCGAGGCCCCAGCCGACCGGGCCGAGGTCGAGGAGCAGCGAGTACGCCATGAATCCCTCCACGGGTCCGCTGCCGGTGTCGTGTCCGGTGATGAACTCCGCCGGCCCGAGGAACGCGACCGTCGCGGCCCGCGCGGTCGCCTCCACCGCTTGAGTCCCCAGGCCGACCGCGACGACGGCGACTGCGAGCACGCCCAGCGCGAGGGGGAAAGCGCGGGTGAAGGGCGCCCCGCGCAGGAGGGCGAGCGAAAGCCACGCGACCGCGACGGCGATGACCAGGCCCAGCACGGTCGGCAATGCCTGCTCCGCCCAGAGGAGCCATCGGACGTCGCCCGGCGCATTCGCGATCTCGACCCACGCCGTTTCGTACCCCGCGTCTACCGGGGCGTCTGAGGCCTGCAAGAACGGGGGGTAGGTGCTGTTCGACAGGGCGATGCCCGACACCCGCACCGTCGTCGCGTTCGCGAGCTGGATTCCGGAGGAGACGAGTCCGTAGAGCGAAAGCGGGATTCCGAGGAGGGCTCCGCTGCCGACGATCGACACTCCGACGGTCTCCGCCAGGCTCAGCGTGCCGCCGGCCGACCGTGAGCGGCGCACCGTCCGGACGACCAGCGCGACGGCGCCGGCGGCGACGAGCAGCCCCAGAACGCCGATGATCACATTGGCGTCCATCAGACGAGTCCTTCGGTCTCGCGCTGCAGGCGCTCACCGACCGCGAAGACCGTTCCCACGAGCCCGGCGAGAAAGGCCAGGAACAGCAAGGGGAAGACGTCGACGGACATGACCACGTTGTCGAACGTGCGATCCGAGAGTCGTGCGAAGGCCCCGTTGGCGCCCATGTTGGCGAAGAAGGGAACAGCGCAGTACCCCGCCAGCCCGGTCAGCCCGGCGGTCATCACCAGAACCGTGTTCTGACGCGAGAAGATGCGCCCCCGCACGATGTTCGAGGTCAGCCAGATGAGCGCGCCGACGACGATGACGATCGTCGCAGCCAAGACGACCTGCTCGATGACGAGAGCGCCGACGGATGCGGCGGGCAGCTCGCCCGCGACGAGCACCGCCCGATCGAGCTCGACCTGCACGGGCGCACCGCCGGGTCCGATGGGGGCATCGGCCAGCGTGCCGCGGAACTCCGCCGGTACCCGGACGGCACCGCCCGACAGCACCTCGGCGATGCGGATCACCGCGCGCACCACCGTCCAGACGGCGATGACCGCGCCGGCGATCATGAAGCCGACGAGTGCACCGGAGTCGGACCGCGAAACGGTGCGTTCGGTCGTGTGGGGAGACATGCTTCACTCCATATCGATCAGCGTTACTAACGATTGTCGATACCAACGATAAGCGATATGCCACAGCTGTCAACAGTGAGTTCGCCGGCCTCGGCCCGGCGCGCTATGCCCCCAGCGAACACGGGGCCCCAGCTCCCCACCCGTCGTTACTCTCGGAGTACGGCGCGGGGCTGTGCGCCTGCCACCCCAGATCGCCTGTCAGCCCAAAATCGGAAAGGGACTGAGGATGTTCGAGAGATTTACCGACCGTGCTCGTCGCGTGGTTGTGCTCGCCCAAGAAGAGGCGAAGATGCTCAACCACAACTACATCGGCACCGAGCACATCCTGCTCGGACTGATCCACGAGGGTGAGGGAGTCGCCGCCAAGGCGCTCGAATCGCTCGGCATTTCGCTCGACGCTGTGCGCGAGCAAGTGCAAGACATCATCGGCCAGGGTCAGCAGCAGCCGACCGGCCACATCCCCTTCACGCCCCGCGCAAAGAAGGTGCTCGAGCTGTCACTGCGCGAAGCGCTGCAGCTGGGCCACAATTACATCGGCACCGAGCACATCCTGCTCGGCCTCATCCGCGAGGGCGAGGGCGTCGCCGCCCAGGTGCTCGTGAAGCTCGGCGCCGACCTGAACAAGGTGCGCCAGCAGGTCATCCAGCTGCTGTCGGGGTACCAGGGCAAAGAGCCCGCCGCCGTTTCGGGTGCTGCGAACGAGTCGGCCGCCGGTCCGCAGGGCGGTTCGGCTGTGCTCGACCAGTTCGGACGCAACCTGACGCAGAGCGCGCGCGACAACAAGCTCGACCCCGTGATCGGGCGCGAGAAAGAGATCGAGCGGGTCATGCAGATCCTCTCGCGTCGTTCGAAGAACAACCCGGTCTTGATCGGCGAGCCCGGTGTCGGTAAGACCGCCGTCGTCGAGGGCCTCGCGATCGCCATCGTCAAGGGCGACGTTCCCGAGACGCTCAAGGACAAGCAGGTCTACTCGCTCGACCTCGGTTCGCTCATCGCCGGTTCCCGCTACCGCGGCGACTTCGAAGAGCGCCTGAAGAAGGTCACGAAAGAGATCCGCACTCGCGGCGACATCATCGTCTTCATCGACGAGATCCACACCCTCGTCGGAGCCGGTGCCGCCGAAGGCGCCATCGACGCGGCATCCATTCTGAAGCCGCTCCTCGCCCGCGGCGAGCTGCAGACGATCGGTGCCACCACGCTCGACGAGTACCGCAAGCACTTCGAGAAAGACGCGGCACTCGAGCGACGCTTCCAGCCGATCCAGGTCGCCGAGCCGAACCTGCCCCACACGATCAACATCCTCAAGGGGCTGCGCGACCGTTACGAGGCGCACCACAAGGTGCAGATCACCGACGGCGCGATCGTGGCCGCGGCGAACCTCGCCGACCGCTACATCGCCGACCGGTTCCTGCCCGACAAGGCCATCGACCTGATCGACGAGGCCGGCGCCCGCCTGCGGCTGTCGATCCTCTCGAGCCCGCCGGAGCTGCGCGAGTTCGACGAGAAGATCGCCAAGGTCCGTCAGGACAAGGAGCTCGCCTCGGAAGAGCAGGACTTCGAGAAGGCAGCCTCGCTGCGCGACGAGGAGAAGTCGCTCCTCGCCGAGCGCCTGCGTCTCGAGAAGCAGTGGCGCACGGGCGACGTCGCGTCGCACGCGATCGTCGACGAAGGTCTGATCGCCGAGGTGCTCGCCCAGGCGACCGGCATCCCCGTGTTCAAGCTCACCGAAGAGGAGTCGAGCCGCCTCGTCTTCATGGAGAAGGCGCTGCACCAGCGCGTTGTCGGCCAGGAAGAGGCGATCTCGGCGCTCGCGAAGACGATCCGTCGTCAGCGTGCGGGCCTCAAGGACCCGAAGCGCCCCTCGGGATCGTTCATCTTCGCCGGCCCCACGGGTGTCGGCAAGACCGAGCTCGCCAAGGCGCTCGCGGAGTTCCTCTTCGACGATGAGGGCGCGCTGATCTCGCTCGACATGTCGGAGTACGGCGAGAAGCACACCGTCTCGCGTCTGTTCGGTGCCCCTCCCGGGTTCGTCGGATTCGAAGAGGGCGGCCAGCTCACCGAGAAGGTGCGCCGCAAGCCGTTCTCGGTCGTGCTCTTCGACGAGATCGAGAAGGCGCACCCCGACATCTTCAACTCGCTGCTGCAGATCCTCGAAGAGGGTCGCCTGACCGATGGTCAGGGACGCGTCGTCGACTTCAAGAACACGGTCATCATCATGACCACCAACCTGGGTTCGTCGGCCATCGCCGGTGGTCCGGTCGGGTTCCAGGTCGAAGGCAACGCGCAGACGAGCTACGAGCGTATGAAGGGCAAGGTCGACGAAGAGCTCAAGCGGCACTTCAAGCCCGAGTTCCTCAACCGCGTCGATGACGTCATCGTCTTCCCGCAGCTGTCGAAGAGCGAGCTGGTGCAGATCGTCGATCTGTTCACCAAGCGCCTCGCCGACCGTCTGCTCGACCGTGACATGACGATCGAACTGTCGCAGCAGGCCAAGGAGCGGCTCATCGAGATCGGGTTCGACCCGACGCTCGGGGCCCGACCGCTGCGTCGCGCCATGCAGCGCGAGGTCGAAGACCGTCTGAGCGAGCAGATCCTGCACGGCGAGCTCAACGCGGGCGACCACGTGAAGGTCGAACTCGAGAACGGCAAGTTCACGTTCGAGACCGCGCCGCGCGGTGAGAAGGTCGCCGTGGGTGTCGCGACCGGTGGCGAGATCACCGCAACACCCGATATCGCCGCGACGAGCTGATCCACGCGTAAGAACGAAGGGGGCGGATGCTGCGAAGCATCCGCCCCCTTCGTCGTTCCGAAGCAGGGCCCGGCGTAGGCTGGACGGATGACGTCGTTCACCGTGCGCCCGGCTCGGACCGAAGACGTGCGGGCCATCCAGGGTCTGCTGGAGCCCTTCGTGCAACGCCGTATCCTGCTCGGCAAAGATCTCGTGCTCCTCTACGAGTCGGTGCAGGAGTTCGTCGTCGCCGAGACCTCGGACGGGCAGTTGATCGGCTGCGGCGCGCTGCACGTCATGTGGGAAGACCTCGCAGAGGTGCGCACCCTCATCGTCGCCGACGAGTGGCTGCATCGCGGCGTGGGAAAAGTCGTGGTCGACGCTCTCGAGGAGCGGGCCGCCGCCCTCGGTGTCACGCGGCTGTTCTGCCTCACCTTCGAGGTCGCGTTCTTCGAGCGGCGAGGGTTCGCCCCGATCGGAGAGCAGGTGGTCGACCCCGATGTGTACTCCCAGCTCATCCGCAGTCCTGACGAGGGTGTGGCCGAGTTCCTCGACCTCGCCCACGTCAAGCCGAACACCCTGGGCAACACTCGAATGCTCAAGTCGCTGGGTGAGTAGGCGCGCCGAACGGATGCTGCGGAGTCCCGCGCCTACCCTGGGAGCATGAGCGGTTCGACCCCCCGGCGCAGAAAGCACTCGCCCGCCGTCTACCGTCGGCGCAGACTTGTGGTGCTGCTCGCGGCGATCCTCGTGATCGCCGGCGTGGTCTGGTTGCTCATCGCTCAGCCATGGCGGAGCGTCGCTGCGACGGTGTCGGCCCCGACGCCGAGCTCGTCGTCATCGCCCGCCTCGTCGCCTAGCGCGTCGGTCGAGCCGCCCGTCGACGCCCCGAGCGAGACGCCGGCCGCAGACGCCGCCGAAGAAGAGCCGGCGCCCGAACTCACTCCCAGCGCAGAGCCGTGCGTGGCGGCCGACCTTCTCATCGAAGCGGTCACCGACAAGACGAACTATGCCGCGGGAGAGAACCCGCAGTTGTCGATCACCCTCAAGAATCAGAGCACGGCGGATTGCTCCCTGAACGTGGGAACGAGTGCTCAGGCGTTCACCATCTCGAGCGGGTCGGACGTGTGGTGGCGTTCGACCGACTGCCAGACCGAGCCGAGCGACATGATCGTGCTGCTCTCGGCCGGGCAGCAGGTCACCAGTGCGACACCGCTGTCTTGGGACCGCACGCGTTCGTCGGTCGACACATGCCAAGGCGACCGTGCGCAGGCTCCGGGCGGCGGCGCGACGTATCGGCTCAGCGTCGCGATCGGTGGCCTGTCGTCGTCGAACACCGCGGCGTTCCAACTCGGCTGACGCGTTTTGTCCCCCAAACGGTGGACAGACGGAAGCGCAGCACCCCGGATATCCTGGGAGTTGTTCCCCGCAACGGATGTTTCGTCACTGTCCCCAGCAGGTAGCGCCCGACCGTCCCCACGGCTCGGGCTCGAGGCGTCGCGGGAAGCAATGGGCCCTCTCGAATCTTTCAGCCCCCAACTGGGCGATTCGAGAGGGCCTCTCGCATCTTTCGGGCCGACACGATGGCCTCGACGGTACACGCCGACGGCCGGTCTGTCGAGAGGTTTTCCGCCCTCCGCCGGGCGGTGCCGCTCCGCCCGGTAAGTTGGGAGCATGGCCGGGAAGAAGCGCGAAGGTAAGCCATCCGACCTGGAGTTCCGCAACACCGCGCTGACCGATGCGCTGCAGACGCAAGACATGGCAGCCGTCGCATTCGCGCTTCGCCACGGGCCCACGGTGGCGCCGCTCCTCCGCGTCGGGGTGCTCGACGATCCGCTCGACGCCGGTGACGTCTGGACCTACCGCGATCCCGGCACGGGCGACATCGCGCTGTTGCTGTTCAGCGATGCCGCACACAAGCCGGCCACGCTCCCGCCCGATGTGGCGCTGCAGTCGCCCGCGTGGCTGCGCGCCTTCCTCACCGCGCACGAAGACGCGATCACGACCGTCTTCTTCGACATCGCCGGGCCCCACCCCCTGCAGTCGTCGCCGACCGATCTTCTGGCCGCCCTCGTCGACTGAGTACCCGCCGCATCGGCGCGATCGCCTTCACGGCGACGGGTCGCGGCAGGATCGCGTCCGTGACAGACTCGGCCGAATGGAGTTCCTGATCGTCGGTGCCGTGTGCGCCGCGGGCCTGGTCATTCCGGTCGCGATGGGTTTCACAGACTCACGCCGTCGCCGCCGTGCGGGTCGTCACTAGGCGCGATCTCGAAACCGCGGCCTCGACGCCGCGGTCTGTGGACTCTGATCAGAAGTCGGGTCGCTCTTCGCGTCTCGGCGGGTGGCGCAACTGCAGGTCGTTCAACGCCCCACCCAGACTCTTCGATCGATAGTCGACCAGGTGGCGATAGCCGAGGCGGGCCGCCTCTGACCGCCGTTGGGCCGACTGGGTGACCGGCCGGATCTCGCCCGCCAGGCTCAGTTCGCCCACGGCCGCCGACTGAGGCGGTGTCGCACGGTTGTTCATGGCACCCGACACCGCGATCGCTATCGCGAGGTCTGCGGCCGGCTCGACCAGCCGCACGCCGCCGACGGTAGAGACGTAGACGTCGTTCTTCGACACGTCGAGGCCGGTGCGCTTCTCGAGCACGGCCAGCACCATGGCGACGCGGGCAGCGTCGACCCCGCTGACGATGCGGCGCGGGTTCGGCGCCTGCGTTGGGATGGTCAACGCCTGCACCTCGACGGGGAGCGCGCGCCGCCCTTCGAGGGCGATGGTCACGCAGGTGCCGGGCACGGGTTCACCATGGCCGAGAAAGAGGCTGCTCGGGTCGGGCACTTCGGCGATGCCGTCGCCGGTCATGTCGAAGCATCCGACCTCATCGGTCGGCCCGAACCGGTTCTTCAGCGCGCGGACGAACCGCAGGGAGGTCTGCCGATCACCCTCGAACTGGCAGACGACGTCGACGAGGTGCTCGAGGATGCGGGGACCGGCGATCGACCCGTCTTTCGTGACGTGTCCGACGAGGATCACCGGGAGGCCGCGGTCTTTCGCGACGCGGATGAGAGTGGAGGCGACTTCGCGCACCTGGCTCGGTTGCCCCGCGGCGCCATCGGACATCGCGGACGAGACGGTCTGCACCGAGTCGACGATCAGCAGCTGGGGTGCGACCTCGTCGACGTGGCCGAGGATGGTCGCGAGGTCGGTCTCGGCGGCGAGGTAGAGCTCGTCGTGCAGCGCACCCGTGCGCTCGGCTCGGAGGCGCACCTGCGCCGTCGACTCTTCGGCGCTCGCGTAGAGCACGCGCCGCCCCGCTCGGGCACTCTGCGCCGCGACTTCGAGCAGCAGCGTCGATTTGCCGACACCCGGCTCTCCGCTGAGAAGGATGGCCGCACCCGGCACGATGCCCCCGCCGAGTACGCGATCGAATTCGCCTACGCCGCTCGTACGCCGCGGCGCGTCGGTGGTGTCGATCTGGGTGATCGGACGCGCGGCGCGCGACGCCGTCGGGGCGACCGGGCTGAGCGAGCGGACGAGTCCGGTCTGTTCGGCAGCCTCGACGACGGTGCCCCACTGCTGGCATTCCGCGCACCGGCCGGCCCACTTCGACGTCGTCCACCCGCACTCGGTGCACCGGTACGGTGCGGGGGGAGCGGTGCGTCGGGTAGCCATGCGATCAGGCTAACCCGCCCCTCCGACACGGGGCCTCGGCTCTGCCGAGGGTGTCGCTCAGACCTCGCGGAGGGACTGCGCCACGGTCTCGAGCGCCTCGGCCGAGCGGCGGAGGAGCTCGTGCTCGTGGTCGGAGAAAGAGGTCTCGGGAATCGGCACCGCGCCCGAGGCGCTGACGATCGACGGCACCGACAACGCCACCCCGCTCAGCCCGTGGAAGTCGGTGAGAACGGTGCTGACCGGCATGACGGCGTGCTCGTCGCTCAGGATCGCCTCGACGATCCGGGCGCTCGAGAGCCCGATCGCGTAGTTCGTCGCACCCTTGCCCTGGATCACCTTGTAGGCCGCGTCGCGGACGTCGATGGCGATCGAGTCGAGCTCGTCGGCAGTCATCTTCGGGTGACCCGGGGCTTCCCACTCCAGGATCGGCACCGTGCCGATCGTCGCCCGCGACCACAGCGGAAACTCGGTGTCGCCGTGCTCGCCGACGATGTAGGCGTGCACGCTCGACGTCGACACCCCGGCGCGCTTGGCGAGGTTCCAACGCAGGCGCGAGGTGTCGAGCACCGTGCCCGACGCGAAGATCCGCGAGGCCGGGAGGTTCGTCGCCTCCTGTGCGAGAACGGTCAGCACGTCGCAGGGGTTGGTGACGATCACGTAGATGGCGTCGGGCGCGGCCTGCAGCAGCTGCGGCATCATCGTGCGGAGAATGCCGGCGTTCGTCGCCGCGAGTTCGATGCGCGACTGGCCGGGTTTCTGCTTCGCGCCGGCGGTGACGACGACGACGTGCGAGCCCTCGACGACCGAGAGGTCGCTGCCGCCGATGATGTCGCTCGTGCCGGTGAACTGCGTACCGTGCGCGAGGTCGAGCACTTCTGCCTCGACCTTCGCGGTGGCGATGTCGTAGAGGGCGACGTGCCGCGCAGATCCGCGGATCAGCGCCGCGTACGCGACACTCGATCCCACGCTTCCGGCGCCCACCACGGTCAGCTTGGAGTTCTCGATCTCGCTCATGGGCTCAGTCTCGCAGGGGGGCGGATGCTTGGATACACACCTCTCTCGATCCTGACCCACCCATCGGCGCACCGGTGGTCCCACGAGTCGTAGCCTGGCAGGGGGCGGGTGCGGCACCCGCTTCGTCGAACGGAGTGATCTGATGGAATTCGGACTGCACATCGCGGACTTCACCTGGAACAGCGGCGCCCCGCAACTCGGCCCGGCCCTCGCCCGGCACGTGCGCAACGCGGAGGCCGCCGGCATCCAGCGGATCACCGTCATGGACCACTTCTGGCAGCTCCCGGGAATCGGGCCCGTCGAGCACGAGATGCTCGAGGCCTACGCGACGCTCGGCTTCATCGTCGCCCACACCGAGACGGCGCTCCTGCACACGCTCGTGACCGGCGTGATCTACCGCGAGCCGGCGCTCCTGGCGAAGACCGTCACGACGCTGAACGTTCTCTCGGGTGGGCGCGTCGGGCTCGGCATCGGCGCCGCGTGGAACCAGGAGGAGTCGGACGGGCTCGGCTTCGAGTTCCCGCCGGTCGCGGAGCGGTTCCGCCGACTCGAGGAGCAGATCCAGGTCTGCCTGCAGATGTGGTCGGACTCTGAGGAGCCCTACGAGGGTGCGATCTATCAGCTCGGACGCACGCTGAACTCCCCCCAGAGCATCACCCGACCGCATCCGTATCTGATGATCGGGGGCAGCGGGGAGCGCAAGACGCTCCGCATGGTCGCCCAGTACGCCGACGCCTGCAACATCGCTTTCTCTCCCGAATCGGCGCGCAAACTCGACGTGCTGCGCGCGCACTGCGAGACGGTCGGGCGCGATTATGCCGAGATCGAGAAGACCGCGATGATCCCCGTGAATCCCACGACGACGCCCGAGAGCCTGGCCGCGACGGTGCGGGAGATCGCCGACACCGGCTTCACGGCGACCTACGTCTTCGCCGTGAAGATGCCCGAGCCCGAGCGGGTCGTCGACCTCATCGCGGGTGCGGCAGCACAGCTCGACTAAGGGCGTGCGGATGCTGCGGCGGCGCCGTTCTGCATCGTTCCGGCGCCGATTGGCTCCTCGCCTCGCCGTGACGTAAACTTCTCGGCGGTGACGTGTCCGAGCGGCCGAAGGTGCAACTCTCGAAAAGTTGTGTAGGGTAACCCCCTACCGTGGGTTCAAATCCCACCGTCACCGCCACTTCCAGCCCCGAGATCCCTTTCAGCGAAGGGATTCTCGGGGCTTTGTGCGTTGCGGCTCACCGGCCGGCCCTCTGCGGTGGGCACTGCCCGCACTCAGTCCACAGGCTCGACCCCGGTGACACGCAGCTGCTCGACATCCATGCGGGTCTGAAGGGTCCTGGCGACGGTGTCGTCGATGACGCCGTCCCGCAGCAGCTGGAGGAGCACCGCGCGCTTGCGGTCGAGGACGGCCAGTCGCAGCCGCTTGAATGCCTCCTCGCGCGCCACCGGTTCCGGGTCGACGGCGTCGTCGTCAGCCAGTGTCTCGTCCTGAGGGTTCGCGGCCGCTTCCTCGGAGGCGAGCTCCGTCTGCGCCTCCAGCAGCTCCCGCCGTTCGCGGTACTCCTGAATGAGACGGTCGCGCGCGTCTTCGGGCACATCCAACTGCTCGGCCAGGCCGTCGATGGCCTCGATCGCCGCTTCCAGAGTGACGCGCTCGGCCAGCTCGAGTTCGTCCGCCTCCTCGGTGTCGGTCGGCAGGCGGGCCCACCGCACGACGAACGGCAGCAGTGGGCCCTGGACGAGGAGGGTGAGGAGGATCACCCCGACGGTGACGAAAAGGATCTCCTCCCGTCCGGGAAACGGGTCGCCGTTGGAGAGTGTCAGGGGCACCGACAGGGCGATCGCCAGCGAGACCGCACCGCGGAAGCCTGCCACGGTGCTGACGATGCGGGCGCGGTGGGTCATCCGGCGGTCACGTTGCGAGGGTCGGCGATCGAGGAGCCGGATGATCCCCACGCTCACGGTCTGGAAGGCGAAGCGTACGACCAGCAGCGTGGCCCACACGGCGATCGTCATCAGGATCAGAGACGACATCTGCCGCATGTCGATCTCGCGCACGACGACCTGCACCTGCAGCCCGACCAGCACGAAGAGCGACCCGTTCAGGAACAGCGACCCGAGCGGCCACGTCCACTCCGTCTGGCGGCGGGATGCCGGTGTGCTGACCTGCGGAGAGAGGAAGGTGATGATGAGGCCCGTGGCGACGACGGCGAGCACCCCGGAGGCGCCGATCAGTTCCGCGATCAGGTACGCGGTGAAGGGAACGAGCACGAGCGCCACGTTGATCAGGAGCGGGTCTTGCAGCCGGCGCATCACGAGGAAGGCGGCTCCGGCGACGACGGCTCCGGCGAGGAGACCGCCCCCGTAGGAGAGCAGCACCAGGCCGGTGATCGACAACGGGGTGTACTGGCCGCCCACTGCGACACCGACGGCGATCGCATAGAGGACGAGCGCCGTGCCGTCGTTGGTGAGACTCTCGGCCTTCAGCAGCATGAAGTTGCGGCGGGGGAGCGTTCGACCGAGCGCGGCGACAGCGGTCGCGTCAGGCGGAGCGATCGCCGCCCCGAGGACGAGAGCGGCGGCCCAGGGCAGGCCCAACAGGTGGGCGACGCCCGCCGCGCCGAAGGCGGTCGCGACGACCAGGAGCGTGCTCATGAGCACGATGCCGCGGAGGGCCCGGCGAATGGACCGCAACGACGTGGTGAGGCTCTCCCAGAAGAGGATGACCGGCAGGAAGATGAGGAGCACCGTCTCCGGGGGGAGCTCGATCTCTCGCAACTCCGGAACGAACCCGAGGCAGAGCCCGATGACGAGCAGAAGCAGCGGCATGGCCACCCGGACGCGTGGCGCGAGGATCGCGCCGACGAACACGGAGATGCCGAGGATCACCACGATCTCGAGACCTTCCATCGGCATCACCTCCTCATCCGTCGGGTCGGCCGCACGTGTGCGGCGAGCAAGGCGGTCGGTGGCGCCGCACGTCATAGTGACCCCGCTCCGGGCGCCGAGGCGAATCCATTGACAAGGTGGTCCGTTTGCTCCTCAGGTCGTTTCGAGAAATTTCTGCATCACCTGCATCCACCGGGCCGGTTCAGACGGAAGTACTCCGTGCGGGCGAACGTCCCGCTCCGATGAAGGAGGAAACGTGCGCAAGACACTCGCAGCCGGCGCCATCGCCGGTCTTGCTCTTGCGGCGGGCTTCGCAGCCCCCGCCCAGGCGATCTCGGCCACAACCGCAGATCTCTCCGTGCTCCATGCCATTCCCGACACCCCCGTAGACGTGTACGTCAACGGGACACTGACCATCGACGACTTCCAGCCGGGAGACCTCGCCGGTCCGCTCGACCTGGCCGCGGGCTCGTACGACGTCGCGATCACCGCGCCCGACGCCGCCGACGCCAGTGCGCCGATCCTCGAGGCCACTGTGCAGCTCGCCGCCAACACCAGTTACACCGCGGTCGCGCACCTGACCGCGGCGGGCGAACCGACGGTGACGCCCTACGTCAACGACACGAGTGCGACCGAGGCGGGCCAGGGTCGACTGACGGTTCGTCACACGGCCGCGGCCCCCGCGGTGGACATCCTCGCCGGCGGTTCGCCGGTCGTCGAAGACCTCGTCAACCCCGAAGAGGCCACACTCGGACTCCCGGTCGGCACGGTGTCGGCATCCGTCGCCCTGGCGGGGACGACAGACCCGGTCATCGGGCCGGCAGACGTCGCCGTTCAGGACGGCGTGCTCACGATCGTGTACGCGTGGGGCAGCGCCGAGGCGGGCAACCTCGATCTCGCGGTCCAGACGGTGACCGTGGGCCACACGGTTCCGGATGCTGTCATCTCGGGCACCGCAGGCTACGCCGCCCAGCGCGACGCGACGACGCAGGGCCTCTGGGCCTTGGGCATCGCCGCTGCCGCCGGTGCCGCGGCCGTCGCCGTGGTCGGCGTCCAGCGTTCGCGTAACGCTCGAAACCGCGCCTGATACGGCGTGACGAGAATCGGAGAGCCTCACTCATGAACCCGCGACGTACAGCACCCCTCGCGCTGGTTCTGGTGCTCTCCGCCTGCGCGCCCGCCCCTGCCCCCGATGGGGCGGGCGCCCCCACCACCTCCGCGTCGACGCCCGTGCCGTCCGCCACCCCGGCCGTCACGGTGTCGCCCACACCGACTGTCGACGTCCCCCGCGTCGACAGCTCGGTACGTGCGCCGCGCGCGGCGATGCCCCCTGTGCGGGTTCGCATCGCCGAAGCGCAGGTCGACGTGGAGGTGGTTCCGGTGGGGGTCGAGACCGGCGGCTTCATGGAGCTGCCCGTCGACCCGGCTGTCGCGGGGTGGTACCGGTTCGGATCCGATCCGTGGAGCCCCGACGGGAACACGGTGGTGTCGGCTCACATCGATGCGCCCGACTATCCGATCGGGCCGTTCGCCGTCTTGAGAGATCTCGCCGTCGGCACCGAGGTCGTGGCCGCCGCTGCAGACGGGGCGATGGCCACGTACGCGGTGGAGTCCGTCACGTACTATCCGAAAGACGCCCTGCCCACCGAGGAACTCTTCGCCCGCACGGGCACGAAGAACCTGGTCCTGATCACCTGCGGCGGGGCCTTCGACTCACGCACGGGCCACTATGCCGACAATGTCGTCGTCATCGCGTCGCCCCGATGAGGGCGGCGCGGCACAATGATCACTGGGGAGGGCAGTCACGTGAACGATCCCGATGGTGAGCCTTCGTGGGAGGCCGGTTTCGTCATCGGTGACGAGTCGGCGCTCGCGCAGGTCTACCGTCGATGGTCGCCCGTGGTCTACACGCTCGCCTTGCGGTCGTTGGGCGATCGGGCGGACGCCGAGGATGTGACCCAGAAGACCTTCGTCTCGGCGTGGTCGTCGAGAGAGTCTTATGACCCGGGCCGCGCTCGGCTGTCGACCTGGATCATCACCATCGCCAAGCGACGGATCGCCGACACCCACGAGGCGCGTCGCCGCATCCGCGCCCTGCAGGAGGAGCTCCAGCGCGTGACGCGCCCGGACGAGCTCGTCGCTGCCGCGCCGGTCGATCTCGGGGAGGCCCTCCTCGTCGCTCAAGAGATCGACCGTCTCGAGCCCGATGCACGCAGCGTCATGCGCCTCGCGTTCTTCGACGATCTGACCCATCACGAGATCGCCCGCCGCCTCGACATGCCGCTGGGTACCGTGAAAAGCCACATACGACGCAGCCTGGAACGCATGCGCACTCGCCTGGAGGTGACACATGACGCACATCGATCGTGAACTGCTGGCGCTGATAGCGCTGGGCGAACCCGTTGAGACGCCGGACGAATCGGCGCATCTCGCGGACTGCGCGGAGTGCGCCGACGACCTCGCGGGACTGCGCCACGCGGCCCGCGCGGGGAGGGCGGGTCTCGGCGTCGGTGAACTCGAGTCGCCGGATCCGGCCGTCTGGGAGCGCATCTCGGCCGAGCTCTCTCTCGGCGCAGACGCACCCGTCACCGAGAGCCGTCCCCGGCGTCGGCGCTCACGGCCGTGGGGGTGGGCGCTCGCCGCGGCGATGGTGCTGGTCGCGGGCATCGGCGTCGGGGTGTGGGCGCTGACGGCGCGAGTGCTCCCGACCGAGGTCGCCGAGGCCTCGCTCATCGCCTTTCCCGCCCACCCCGGTGCCGAAGGATCGGCTGTCGTCGAAGAGCAACCCGACGGGTCGCGGACGGTCCGCGTCCAGATGACGGCGGATGCTGCGCCCGATACGTATCGCGAGGTGTGGCTCATCGCGCCCGATGCCTCGGAGCTCGTGAGTCTCGGAGTGCTCGACGGTGACGGAGGGGTGCTCACCGTACCGGCGGGCGTGGATCTCGCGGAGTTCTCGCTCGTCGACGTGTCGCAGGAAGCCGTCGACGGTGACCCGAACCACTCGGGTGATTCGATCGTGCGGGGATCCCTCTCGTTCCCCTGATCGCCCGACGGCGGGGTTCTCAGGGTGCGGGCACCGGCACGACGCGGAGCCAGCCCGTCTCGATGAGATCCGTATCGGTGAAGCGCAGTTGCACGACCCCGTCGTAGCCCGAGATGGTGAAGGTGGATCGGAACGGCCCGTCGCAACTCATCGATCCGGCCGTCAGGTGGCGCTGTTCGTCGACGTCGATTGCCGCCGTGTCGAGCGCGTAGGTCGCACGGGTGCCGAGGCATTCCCCCTCTACCGCGTACGTGCCTTCCGCGACGGCGTCCTCCGCGGTCGAACTCGTCTCGGGGACTCCATCGGCTCCCACCGGAACGAACTCCGCTCGGGCGATCTCACCCTCGGCCTTTACGGGAAAGGCCAGGGCCGTGGGCTCGGGCGACGCCGAGGACGCGACCGACGGCGACGCGGTGGCCGCTGGTGTGTGGGTCTCGACGGGAGGTTCGTCGACGGCGGTGCACGCGCCGAGGAGAAGCACGAGCGGCAGAATCGGGAGCGTCAACCTCAGGATCGTGGTCCGTTGCGGTGAATCCGTCATGCTCCCACGCTAGGCAGCGCGATCCTCAGCGCAACCCCTGACGGGCGACGGGTCCGCTCCACGTACCCTGGAACCCTGCTCCGATCCCGAGGGAGGCCCGTCGTGGCGACACCGAATCCGCACGAGTCGAAAGTCTGGCTGGACGCCTACGCGCCGGGCGTTCCGCACGAGATCGACGAGGTCACCGAGACGCTGACCGACATGATCGAGACCAGCGTCAAGACTCACGGAAAGGCTCCGGCGTTGGAGTTCTTCGGTGCCGTGACGACCTACCGCGAGCTCGGCGAGCAGATCGAACGAGCGGCCGAGGGCCTCTGCCGTCTGGGCGTCACCGCCGGCGACCGGGTCGCGCTGATCCTCCCGAACTGCCCGCAGCACGTCGTCGCGTTCTACGCGGTGCTGCGACTGGGCGCGATCGTCGTCGAGCACAACCCGCTGTATACGCCGCGCGAACTCCGCCACCAGTTCGAAGACCACGAGGCCAAGTACGCGATCGTCTGGGACAAGGTCTACGACGTCGTCGACGACTTCCCCGGTGACGTGCGCCCCGAGAAGATCGTGAGCGTCGACCTCACCGCCGCGTTGCCGTGGTCGAAACGCCTGGCGCTGCGGCTTCCGATCGCGAAGGCCAAGGCGTCGCGCGCACAGCTCTCCGAGACGCCGCGGGCGAAGCATCCGATCGCTTGGGAATCCCTTTTGGAAGGGCGCCGGCTTCCGCGCCGTACGCCGCGCCCCGCCGTCGGCGACATCGCTCTGCTGCAGTACACGAGCGGCACGACCGGGTCGCCGAAGGGCGCGATCCTGACCCATGGCAACCTGCGCGCGAACGCGATGCAGGGGCGCGCGTGGGTGCCGGGACTCCGCGAGGGCGAAGAGACCTTCTACGGCGTGCTGCCCCTCTTCCACGCGTACGGCATGACGCTCTGCCTGACGTTCGCGATGAGCATCGGCGCCCGCCTGGTGCTCTTCCCCAAGTTCGACGTCGCGCTGGTGACGGCCGCTGCGCGCAAGAACCCGCCCACGTTCCTGCCGGCGGTCCCGCCCATCTACGACCAGCTCGCCCGTGCGTCGGCACAGGGTTCGATCGACCTCACGTCGATCCGATTCGCCATCTCGGGTGCCATGAGTCTCCCGGTGCCGACCGTCGAGAGGTGGGAAGCCGCCACCGGGGGGCTCCTCGTCGAGGGCTACGGCATGACCGAGACCTCTCCGGTCGCCCTCGGCAACCCCATCGGTCCCTCGCGTCGCCCCGGCACCGTCGGCGTGCCGTTCCCCAGCACCGAGATCAGGGTCGTCGACCCGGAAGACCCCTCGGTCGACGTGGAACCGGGAGGGCCGGGTGAACTCCTCATCCGCGGGCCCCAGGTGTTCCAGGGGTACTGGCGGCGACCGGGCGAGACGGCCGACAGTCTGCTCGAGGGAGGGTGGGTGCGCTCGGGCGACATCGTCACCGTCTCTCCCGACGGGTTCGTCAAGATCGTCGACCGCCTCAAGGAACTCATCATCACGGGTGGATTCAACGTTTCACCGACCGAGGTCGAAGAGACGTTGCAGCAGCATCCCGACGTCTCGGACGCCGCGGTCGTCGCGCTCCCACGGCGCGACGGCGGCGAGGACGTCGCCGCCGCGGTCGTGTTGCGTCCCGATGCATCGCTCGACGTGAACGCGCTGCGCGACTTCTGCCGCACGCGGCTCGCCGCGTACAAGGTGCCCAAGCGCATCTTCGTGGTCGAAGATCTGCCGCGGTCGCTCATCGGGAAGGTGTTGCGTCGAGAGGTGCGTTCGCGTCTTCTAGGCGAGTCCTGACCGCCCGACAGGGGCCCGCCTCGGTTGGTCGCGCACCTTCTGAACAGTCGCCTCTCGGCCCGCTCCGTGGCACCATGACCGTATGAACCCGAATGTCGAGGACGCTTCGGCGTCGGCCCGCGGGAAGGGCCAGACGTTCGTCGTCATCGAGGGGGTCGAAGTCGTCCCGTTCTCGGAGATCGTCGCGCGACTCTGCGCCGACTACCCCGGGGTCCCCGCGGCGAAGATCGAGTCGATCCTCATGCGCGAGTGGGAGGCGTTCGCAGCGGGGCGCCCCCTTGTCGTCCCCGCCGCCCTCGAAGAAGGCGTGCGAGAGATGCTCGGCAAGCGCTGATCTACGCGGCGTCTGTCGGGCGGGGCGCGTCGCCGGATGGTTCGGCCACGAGCATGAGCCCCCCGGAGGAGTTCGCCGACGCTGCCAGCGCTTCGATCCACGCGCGGCTCAGGAGGGTGGGCTCGGGATCGTCGAAGACGAACCGCAGAGGAATGGACGGGTGCAGCCATACGGTGCTACGCCCCGGCTCGAGGTCATCGGTGTGGGTCCACGAGAGGGTGAAGCTCTCGCCGCGCCGGAGTTTCGTCGCGATCACCACTTTGAGGTGCGCGAGGGCGCGATCCTCGATCTCGATCGGCGCCGACGAGTCCCCGTAATAAATCGTTCCCACCCGGTTACGGTACCCCGCCGGTTCCGCAGCACGGGGGGCTTGCGTTCACCCGCGAGGAGATGCCAGGGCTCAGGGTGATCGGAGTGGGCCGGTAGGCTCGGCTCATGGGCAGATTCATCTATGACACGATGGCCAACTCGGTCGACATCGATGACCGCACGCTGGCGCACCTCCGCATCGTCGTGATGAACAAGCTGCGTCGCTCGGAGTCGTTCATGTTCGACATCGAGGTCGGCGACGGCAGCGGCCGGCGCAGCTTCTGGATGCACCCTTCGGTACCGATCCAGTTCCACTTCTTCGGCAGCCGTAATCCCCGCATCAACCGCGCATGGGTGGAAGAGCTGATGCTCGTCGCGAGTGGCCCCAACGGCCTCGCCATCGTCGCTGAACCGTCGGAGGACGGCTTCGTCGAAGAAGGCTGACCCGCTCAGGCGGTGGACGACTCCGACGACGTGACGGAGAAGTGCTCGGCGACGAGCAGGATGCCGCCCGACGAGCTGGCCGAGTTCGCGAGCTCTTCGATCCACTCCCGGCTCAGAAGGGCGGGCTCCGGGTCATCGAAGACGAACCGCAGCGGGATCGACGGATGAATCCAGATCGTGCTCCGGCCGCGCGGCTGATCGTCGGGGTGACGCCACGACACCGTGAAGCTCTCGCCGCGGCGGAGCTTGGTCGCGATGACGACCTTCAGGTGCGCGAGGGCACGGTCTTCGATCTGGATCGACGTCGCCGACCCGCCGTAGTAGATGGTGCCCATACGCCTCACCCTAACGGTCGCCCCGCTCGAGGTACGCTCCGGCGTCGGAGCTTGTCAAGGGGACCCGCCGCGCCGAGCCCGCCTGGCAATCTGAGAGCACGACCGGAAGGGAGAACGTGGCTGTGACTACACACCCGGGCCCTATGGCGTCCGACGGCAGCGGGCACCACGACGACACCGACTTCGCCGACATCTTCGCGGGACTCACCGCGATCGATGTCATCGACGGAGAACTCGTCCCCCGTCGCCGCCGTACCCCTCGCTGAATCGCGGTGACGCGCCAGCCCCTCGGGATGCTCTTCGGAGCCCCGGGGGGCTTTCAGGTGAGAGAGGGTGCCCGCAGCAGGTCGGCGAAGGCGAGTTCGGCGGCGCCGATCAGGAGGCGGTCTTCGGCGAGCACGGCGAGGCGCAGTTCCAGCGCGTCGGCCACGCTCGGCATCGTCTGCGCCCGCACGTCGTCGAGGAGCGCCGGGATCGCATCGGCGGCGATGGTGGCGAGGAACCCGCCGAGAACGACGACAGACGGGTTCAACACGTTGACGGCGTTGGCGAGGGCGGTGACCAGGATGCGGCGCTGCCGGGCGACTTCATCGATGACCGGCGGTGACGCCGCCGCCGTCAGCGCGGCGGCCAGCGTCGGCTCGTCGGCGCTGTCGAGACCCACCGCGGCGAGCAGCCGAGAGCGGCTGACTTCGTCTTCGAGCACCCCGTCGCTGGCGCGGCGATCGGTGCCGGTGGCGATTCCGGGGCGGTTGTGACCGAATTCTCCGGCGTACCCGCCGGCGCCGCCCACCGGGGTGCCGTGCACGATCAACCCCCCACCGATCCCGCTCGCACCGCCGTTGAGGTAGATCACGTCGTCGACGCCGCGTGCGGCCCCGAAGAGGTGCTCCGCGAGGGCGCCGAGGCTCGCGTCGTTGCCGACGACGGTGCGGAGACCGGTGGCGGCGGCGACGAGATCGCGGAGCGGTGCGTCGACCCAGCCGAGGTGGGGTGCGAGCCGAACGAGCCCGTCGGCGGTGCGGACGAGGCCCGGAACGGCGAGCCCGATGCCTTCGATGCGGGCGGTCCGGAGGGGTCCCTCCCGCCACGCGGCGATCTGCGCCGAGACGAGCTGGGCCGTCTCTTCAGGACTCGGGGGGCCATCGGTCTCGATGCGGTCACGGGCGATGACGCGTCGATCGAGCCCGACCGCCGCGATCGTCGTCGCATCGACCTCCGGGTTCACCGCGATCGCGACGACCCGGCCATCCGGGGCGACGACCGGGGAGGGGCGCCCGACGCGACCCAGCGAATCGGGCGCACGTTCTTCGACGAGCCCCTCCTCGACGAGCTCGCCGACGAGGGCGGCGACCGTCGAGCGGTTCAGGCCGGTCGCCTCGGTGAGCGCGGCTCGCGATTGCGGCCCGTCGATGTGCACGAGGCGCAGGACTCGCGAGAGATTCGCGCGGCGTACGCCGTCACTTCTCGCCGCCGCTTCGCTCACCTCTCTACTGTGCCAGAGAGCACGCGCCGCGCCGGTACTGGACGCGGCCCGTCGAATCGCTTAGGTTGTTAACGCCAACATATCCGTGCCACACGGAGCCGTTCGAAGTCGAGCAGGAGCCTTCATGACCACCCCCACCCGCGCTGACAAGTTCTCCTTCGGTCTGTGGACCGTCGGCTACAACGGCACCGACCCGTTCGGTGGGCCCACCCGCCCCGAGCTCGACGTGGTCCACGCCGTAGAGAAGCTCGCAGAACTCGGCGCCTACGGTCTCACCTTCCACGACGACGACCTCTTCGCCTTCGGCTCGACCGACGCCCAGCGCCAGGCGCAGATCGACCGCCTCAAGGGCGCGCTCGACGCGACCGGCCTGATCGTTCCCATGGTGACGACGAACCTCTTCAGCGCCCCGGTGTTCAAAGACGGCGGCTTCACCTCGAACGACCGCGACGTGCGTCGCTTCGCGCTGCGCAAGGTCTTCCGCCAGCTCGACCTCGGTGCCGAGCTCGGTGCGAAGACGTTCGTCATGTGGGGCGGCCGCGAGGGCGCCGAGTACGACTCGGCCAAAGACATCCGTCAGGCGCTCGAGCGCTACCGCGAGGCCGTCAACCTGCTCGGCGACTACGTCACCGACAAGGGCTACGACATCCGCTTCGCCATCGAGCCCAAGCCGAACGAGCCCCGCGGCGACATCCTGCTCCCGACGCTCGGCCACGCGATCGCGTTCATCGACTCGCTCGAGCGCCCCGAGCTCGTGGGAGTCAACCCCGAGGTCGGTCACGAGCAGATGGCGGGTCTGAATTTCGCCGCCGGTATCGCACAGGCGCTCTATCACGGCAAGCTCTTCCACATCGACCTCAACGGTCAGCGCGGCATCAAGTACGACCAGGACCTCGTGTTCGGTCACGGTGACCTTCACAACGCGTTCGCCCTGGTCGACCTCCTCGAGAACGGCGGACCCGGCGGGGTGCCGGCCTACGACGGCCCGCGCCACTTCGACTACAAGCCGAGCCGCACCGAAGACGAGACCGGTGTGTGGGACTCGGCGAAGGCCAACATGCACACCTACCTCCTCCTCAAGGAGCGGGCGGCCGCGTTCCGCGCCGACCCCGAGGTGCAGGAGGCACTCGCCACGGCCAAGGTCGCCGAGCTCTCGCAGCCCACGCTCAACGAGGGCGAGACGTACGACGACTTCCTCGCCGACCGTTCGGCCTACGAGGACTTCGACGCAGCCTCGTACCTCGGCGGACACGGCTTCGGCTTCGTGCGTCTGCAGCAGCTCGCGACCGAGCACCTGCTGGGCGCCCGCTGACGCAGCATCCGCTCACCCATGTCCCACTTTCCGCAACGATTGCCTCGCTTTCTTGCGGAAAGTGGGACACGGGTCGCACGCGTGTCCCGATTTCCGCAACGATCGCCTCGCTTTCTTGCGGAAAGTTGGACATGCCTGACGTGAATCGAAGGAGAGCGCAATGACGCTCGTGGCAGGAGTCGATTCGTCGACGCAGTCGTGCAAGGTCGTGATCGTCGACGCGGGCACCGGGCTCATCGTCCGCGAGGGACGCGCGCCGCACCCCGACGGCACCGAGGTGGACCCCGAAGCGTGGTGGATCGCGCTGCAGTCGGCGATCGCCGCCGCGGGCGGGTTCTCCGATGTCGCGGCGGTGTCGATCGCCGGTCAGCAGCACGGCATGGTGGTGCTCGACGACGTCGGCCGGGTCATCCGCCCCGCTCTGCTCTGGAACGACACGCGCTCGGCGCAAGCCGCGGTCGACCTCGCCGCTGAAGTCGGTGCCGACGAGTATGCGCGACGCACCGGTGTCGTGCCCGTGGCCTCGTTCACCGCGACGAAGCTGCGGTGGCTGCGCGATGCCGAGCCCGAGGCCGCGGCGCGAGTGGCCGCGGTCGCACTGCCGCACGACTGGTTGACCTGGCGCCTGCGGGGATACGGCCCTGAGCGCCCCGATCTCGATGCGCTCACCACCGATCGATCGGATGCTTCGGGCACGGCCTACTGGGGGCCTTCGGGCTACGACCGTGACCTGCTCGTCCGTGCGCTCGGCCACGACGCCGTGCTCCCTCGGGTCCTCGACCCGCAGCAGAGCGCGGGCACGACACCGGACGGTGCCGTCGTCGCGGCCGGCGCCGGCGACAACGCGGGCGCAGCCCTCGGGCTCGATG
Organism: Microbacterium shimangi; assembly: GCF_043556445.1. Taxonomy (NCBI): domain Bacteria; kingdom Bacillati; phylum Actinomycetota; class Actinomycetes; order Micrococcales; family Microbacteriaceae; genus Microbacterium; species Microbacterium shimangi. The sequence goes on along the minus strand of NZ_JBIGII010000003.1, from coordinate 339,104 downwards.
CCACCCCCGGCGACGTGGTCGTCTCGCTCGGCACCTCCGGCACGGTTTTCGCCGTGACCGAAGACCCGGTGACGGATGCTTCGGGAACGGTCGCCGGTTTCGCCGACGCGGCCGGCGGATACCTGCCGCTCGTCGCGACGCTGAATGCGGCGCGAGTGCTCGACGCCACGGCACGCCTGCTCGATGTCTCGCACGAAGGGTTGGGGGCCCTCGCGCTCAAGGCCGAGCCCGGCGCCGCCGGCATCGTTCTCGTGCCCTGGTTCGAGGGGGAGCGGACGCCGAACCTTCCCGCGGCCCGTGCGTCGATTTCGGGCCTCTCGCTCGCGAACACCACCCGGCCCGATCTCGCCCGCGCGGCGATCGAGGGCATGCTGGCGGGGCTCGCGACGGGGCTCGACGCGATCCGCTCGCTCGGGGTCGAGGCCCGACGCATCCTGCTCGTGGGCGGCGCGGCGCGAAACGAGGCCGTCGCCGTCATCGCGGGTCAGATCTTCGATGCACCGGTCGCGATCCCGGCCCCCGGCGAGTACGTCGCTCTGGGTGCCGCGCGCCAGGCGGCATGGGCGCTCACCGGTGCCCGTCCCGGCTGGCCCGTGGCCATCGACCGCGAGCCTCCGCATGACACGCGCCGCAGCATCCGCACCCGCTACGACGAGGTCGCCGCCCTCCGCGCCACCGAATCGCGCTGACGACGCGCGGGACGCCTGCGCCGGAAGGCCGGATCAGCGCCCGAGCACCGCGTCGAGCAGGCGCTCGGCGTCGCCCGCGGCGACGGGTTCGCGGCTCAGCGCGCGCAGGAGGACAGCGCCGATCAGCGCCTCGGCGAGTTCTTCGACGGGGGCACCGGGCTGCAGGTTCGGCGTCGTACCGATCGCGGCCGTGAGGCGCTCCGAAAGAGAATCGGCGCGGAACAGCGCGTCGCGCAGACGTCGGCCTACCTCGGCGTTCTCGGCCGCGGCTCCGATGAGGGAGCGGAGGATGCTCTCGCCCTGCTCCGTGTCGAGAAACTCGAAGATCGCCCCCAGCCACGCGGCCAGATCCCGCCGTACATCCGCCGTATTGGGCAGTTGCAGGCGCCCGGGCACCAGCATCCCCTCGAGCAGGCACTCGGCGACGACCGAGCCCTTCGACGGCCACCACCGGTAGATCGTCTGCTTGCCGACGCCCGCGCGCGCGGCGATGCCCTCCATCGTGAGGTGGTCGTAGCCGCGCTCGGCGACGAGGGCGGCGGTCGCCTGCAGGATCGACTGGCGCGCGGCTTCGCTGCGGACGGGTCCACTGCGGGGTAGAGGCATCAGGCCCCTCTCACTCAAGACGAGACGGTCCGTGTTATCTTAGCGACGCTTGTCGGAGTCGAGGCGCCTCCTCCGCGGGGCTGCCCCGCGGATCAGAGAGATGACAATGGCCGAGCTGCTTCACCGCCTGGGAACCTTCGCCGCACGTCGCGCGTGGACCGTGATCGTCGCGTGGCTGGTGATCCTGGGCATCGCCGTCGGCGGGTTCCTCATCGGGTTCAAGGGCCTGAGTTCGAGCTTCGACGTGCCGGGCACAGCTTCGGGCGACGTCATCGCCCAGCTGCAGGAAGATCTGCCCGACTTCAGTGGGGCGTCCGGCCAGGTCGTCTTCCACGCCACCGACGCGTCTGCCTTCACCGACGCGCAGCGCGGTGAGATCACGGCGCTCGCCGAGTCGGCCCGAGACCTGCCCGACGTCGCCGACGTGATCGACCCCTTCGCGGCGGCGCAGCAGCTCGCCGATCAGGCGGCGCAGGTCGACGAAGGCCAGGCGCAGCTCGACTCGGCCCGCGTCGAGGCCGAGAACGGCCAGACGCAGCTCGACGCCGGGCGGGCGCAGCTCGACGCCGGCCAGGCGCAGCTCGACACCGCAGCGGCACAGGCCGAGGCCGCAGGCTTTCCGACCGCGCAGCTCGAGGCGCAGCAGGCGCAGCTCGATGCTCAGCGCGCCCAGCTCGACGCCCAACAGCAGCAACTGACCGACGGCCTCGCCACGATCGACGCGAACGAGGCCGAGTTGCAGCGGGGCGCCGAACTGCTCTCGCTCGCCGACGGCATCGGCGTCGTGTCCGACGACGGAGCGACGGCGCTCGTGAACGTCTCGTTCACGGTTCCTCGCCTCGAGCTGGCGCAGGCGTCGAAAGACGCCGTCGTCGAGCACTTCGCATCGGCGCCGATCGACGGGGTCGAGGTCGCGTTCTCGACCGACATCTCTCAGGGCGTGCCCGAGATCCTCGGGGTGGGCGAGGTGGTCGGTGTCGCCATCGCGGCGATCGTGCTCGTCGTGGTGCTCGGCTCGTTGCTCGCGGCGGCCTTCCCGCTCGTCACCGCGATCGTGGGGGTCGCGATCGGCGCGATGGCGACCCTCGCCTTCTCGGGCGTCGTGCAGATGGCTTCGGTCACCCCGATCCTCGGTGTCATGCTCGGGCTCGCGGTCGGCATCGACTACTCGCTGTTCATCCTCTATCGCCACCGCAAGCAGCTGCTCCAGGGTGCGCGGGTCGAGGAGTCCATCGGCCTGGCCAACGGCACGGCCGGCAACGCCGTGGTCTTCGCCGGTACGACCGTGATCGTCGCGCTCCTGGCGCTCAACATCACCGGCATCCCGTTCCTGGGCCTCATGGGCACCGCGGGAGCGGTGAGCGTCGCGATCGCCGTCCTCATCGCCGTCTCGCTCACCCCGGCCCTGCTCAGCCTGGCGGGCACCCGTCTGCTCGGCCGCCGCGCGCGCACCCGCGCCGAGGCCGCGGCCACAGCATCCGAGGCGGGGGAGGCCGAGACGCCCCGCACGCGCGTCCGTCCGATGTCGACGCTCCGTGCCGTCGTCACCGCGGTCGTCGCCGTCGTGGTGCTGCTCGTGGTCGCGATCCCGTCGCTGTCGATGCGACTCGGGCTGCCCGACGGGGGGTCGGAGGCCGAGGACTCCACCGCCTACCGCGCCTACACCCTCACGCAAGACGCGTTCGGCGAGGGGGTCAACGGCCCGTTGCTCGTGGTCGCCACGTTCGCCGAAGGACTCGACGACGACCAGGTGCTCGACGCGCAGCTCGCCGTCGGTCGCGAACTCGCGGCGCAGGCCGATGTCGTCGCCGTCGCCCCGGTGGCCGTGTCGGACGACAACCGCGTCGGGGCCTTCCAGGTCGTGCCGGCGGAGGGGCCGAACAGCTCCTCGACCGAGACACTCGTGCGAGACCTCCGCCAGCTGCCCCCCGTCGACGGGGACATCACACTCGGTGTCGCAGGTCAGGCAGCGATCAACATCGACATCTCGGAGGGCCTCGCGAGCGTCCTCCCGATCTACCTCGTCGTCGTGGTCGGGTTGTCGTTCCTCATCATGGTCATGGTGTTCCGCTCGATCCTCGTGCCGCTGATCGCGACCGTCGGCTTCGTGCTCTCGCTCTTCGCGACCTACGGCGCGGTGACCGCGGTGTTCCAGTGGGGCTGGTTCGCCGACGTGCTCGGGGTGCACAACCCCGGGCCGATCCTGAGCTTCTTGCCCGTGATCCTCGTCGGCATCCTGTTCGGCCTCGCGATGGACTACCAGCTGTTCCTCGCCACCGGCATGCGCGAGGCGTACGCGCACGGAGCCCCGGCGCGGCTCGCGGTCGCCCAGGGCTTCCGAGCCGGCCGAACCGTCGTCATCGCCGCGGCCCTGATCATGATCGCGGTCTTCGGCGGCTTCATCACGAGCGAGTCGGTGATGATCAAATCGATCGGCTTCGGGCTCGCTCTCGGTGTGCTGTTCGATGCGTTCGTCGTGCGGATGCTGCTCGTACCGGCGATCATGCACCTGCTCGGCCGCTCGGCGTGGTGGCTGCCCCGGTGGCTCGACAAGATCACCCCGAACGTCGACGTCGAAGGATCAGCGCTGGAGCGCCGCCACGCCGTTCACCGCTGACGGGCGGGCTACGGGGGCGATCTCACAGCGCCCTCGTAGCCGCCGTCGATAGCGTCGAGAACATGTCCGATCGCGATGACCAGCAGATCACCGTGTCGGCGACAGCTCTTCGTGCGATGCGTGACGAATTCCAGCGGTTCCTCATGGAGTACCGCTTCGGACTGCAAGAGATCGAGACGAAGATCTCGATCCTCCGCGGCGAGTTCGAAGAGGTGCACGACTACAACCCGATCGAGCATGTCTCGAGCCGCGTGAAGTCGCCCGACAGCCTGGCCGAGAAGGTCAGGCGCAAAGGCATCGACGCCGACTTCGCCTCGATCCGGGCGTCGATCTCCGACATCGCCGGGGTGCGCATCACCTGCAGTTTCACCACCGACGCCTACCGCCTGTTCGACCTGCTCACCCAGCAGGACGACATCACCGTGCTCAGCGTGAAGGATTACATCGCCGAGCCGAAGCCCAACGGGTACAAGAGCCTGCACGCGATCCTCGCGGTGCCGGTGTTTCTCTCGACCGGCCGCGTCGACGTTCCGGTCGAGGTGCAGTTCCGCACGATCGCCATGGATTTTTGGGCGAGCCTCGAGCACAAGATCTATTACAAGTACGACCGCATGGTGCCCGACGAGCTGCTGGCGGGGCTCAAAGAGGCCGCCGACACCGCCGCCGAGCTCGACCAGCGCATGGAGAGGCTGCACCGCGAGATCCGCGGCGGCGTACCGGGGGTCGTCTCGATCTAGCCGTCGCGCGGCACAATGGGGGCATGGTCAGCCCGCCCGCCGACGTCGACGCGGTGGCCGACGACCTCTACGCGCTGACACCCGGCGAGTTCACCGCGGCCCGCAACAGCCGAGCGTCCGCCGCATCCGGTTCGCTCGCGACGCAGATCAAGGCGCTCCGCAAACCGTCGGTCGCTGCCTGGGCGGTGAATCTGCTCGTGCGCGACGGTCAACTCGGGCAGGCCGTCGAACTCTCGCAGGCGCTGCAGGAGGCGCAGGACGACCTCGACGCGGCCGAGCTCACCCGGTTGGGCACCCAGCGGCGCGCGCTCGTGGCCGGCCTCGCGCGCCGCGCCGCGGAACTCGCCGACGCCGCCGGTACGACCCTCAGCTCGGCGGCGCGCGATGACGTCGAGAAGACGGTGAATGCGGCGGTGGTGGATGCTGCGGCCGGCGCGGTCGTGCTGACGGGCCGCCTGGTGCGGACCCTCGACGCGAACGGCTTCGACGGAGCCCCGCCCGACGACATCGTGGGCGGGTCGGTGCCGGGGGTGTCGACCGCGGCGCCGGCGCGCTCGCGAGACGATCTCGCCGAACGCCGCAGACGCAAGGCCGCGGAGGCCGCCGCGCGCGAGGCGCAGCGCGCTGCGGCCGACGCCGAGCGCGAACTCGGTCGCCTTGACGAGCGACGCGCGAAACGGCGGGAGCGTGCCGATCAGCTGCGGGAGCGGGTCGAAGACCTGCGCGCGGAGCTTCTGCGCATGACGACCGACGCCGACGCCGCGGACGCCGAGGTCGCGAGGCTCGACGACGAGCACGAACGACTGGCCGAGCGCTCCCGGGCGGCGGCGAAAGACGCCGAGCGCGCGGCGGCGGCCGTACCGGGCGGCCGGGAGGCGAACTGATCGCCTGATCCCGACCCGGGGCTCCGCGCGTACGAATCGCTAAGGTGTGGCCATGGCGCTCGTCGATGCGGGGTTCTTCCTTCTTCCGGTCCTCGCCGTTCTCGCGCCCCTCGCCGCGCGCGGGCTCGGCCGGTGGGTGCGGGTGCCGGTGATCGTCTTCGAACTCGCCCTCGGGATCGCGGTCGGGCCGAGCGTGCTCGGGTGGGTGGCTCCCTCCGAGATCCTCGATCTGCTGTCGTCGTTCGGGCTGGCGCTGCTCTTCTTCATGGCCGGGAACGAGATCGACTTCGCGGGCGTCCGCGGACGCCCGGCGGTGCGCGCGAGCGTGGGCTGGGTGGTGAGCCTCGTCGCGGGTTTGGCGATCGGCTGGCTCATCGCCCCCGGCGATCCCGCCGTCTTCATCGGCATCGCTCTGGCGTCGACCGCGCTCGGCGCGCTGCTGCCGATGCTCCGAGATGCGGGGGAGCTCGACACCCCGTGGGGGCGGGCCGTCACCGCGGTGGGCGCGGTCGGCGAGTTCGGACCCCTCGTCGCCATCTCGCTCTTCCTCGGAACCCGCGGCTTCGGCATCGCGTCGATCGTGCTCGGGGTGTTCGTCCTGGTGGCCGCGGGCGCCATCATCTTCGCCGCCCGCTTCGAACACGGGCACATCCATCGCCTCGTCACCGCGACGCTGCACACCTCGGGGCAGATGGCGGTGCGGATCGTCTTCCTCATCGTCGGCGTACTCGTCGCCCTCAGCCTGTGGTTCGACCTCGACATGCTGCTCGGGGCCTTCGTCGCGGGGGTGCTGTGGAAGCTCGTGATGCGCAACGCCGATGCACCGCTGCAGGAGGCCGTCGAGAGCAAGGTCGAGGCGGTCGCCTTCGGCTTTCTCGTGCCCCTGTTCTTCCTGTACACGGGCATCTCGTTCGACCTCGCGGCGATGCTGTCGTCGTGGCGCACCATCGCCCTCGTGCCGATCTTCGTCATCGCGTTGCTCGTCGTCCGCGGGATCCCCTCCGCCTTCGCGGCTCCCGATGGCGCGACGCCGCGCGACCGCGGTGCGCTCGCGCTGCTGGGTGCCACCGGGCTGCCGATAATCGTGGCGGTCACGAGCATCGGCATCGACCAGGGGTCGCTCGACACGGGAACGGCCGCCGCGCTCGTCGGTGCGGGAATGCTGTCGGTTCTGCTCTTCCCGTTCGTCGGCATGGCGCTGCGGGGTGACCGATCGGTGGTCACGACCCCCGCCTTCGACCCGGTCGTGCTCGACGTGCCACCCGCGACACTGCCGCGTCGAGCCACCGACCCGGACGATCAGCACCCTGGTGTGAAATGAGACGATGACGCCCGACATCGATACCCTCCTCGCGGCTGCGCGCGCACGCCTGGGCGGAGCGCCGCGCGAGGCGCTCGGCGAGCTGCGCGCCGCCCGACGCACCTTCGGCATCACCCGCGCACCCCGGATCGTGCCGGTCGGCGAGGCCTGGCACCTCGGTGTGCTGCTCCTCACGGACGAACGACTCGCGGCCACGGGTCAGATCGTCCGTGCGCGCGAAGAGGTGCGGCGCGGGTTCACCGCCGAGTCGCAACGCGATCGCGCGGCGCTCGCCGCCGCTGCCCGTCGCGGGGGTTTCGCCGAGGGACAGACGGTGCACGTCGACTGGCGTCTGATCGACGCGGCCCAGCTCGGGGCGACGGGTTCGCCGGTCGCTCTCACCCCCGCGGGGGCGATGGTGCGGTGGAGTCCGGCGGGCGGGCTCGTGCCGCTCGAGCGTTACCTCGACGAACGCATCGAACTGCTGCAGCATCCGCCCGAACGGGCCTGATCCGGCCCCGCCGCCGCACGTGACGGTGCGGCGGCGGGGCGTTCGGCGTCAGTAGTCGATGCGTCCGTGGCGATCGTGGAACTCGCCGGTGGGGCCGTCGGCTGCGACCAGGGCGAGGGCGACCGTCGCGTCGGTGCCCTCGGTGACGGTCTGGTGGCCGTGGTGGCCGTTGAAGTCGGTCGCCGTGTAGCCGGGGTCGCTCACGTTGACGCGGAACGACGGCAGGTTCTTGGCGTACTGCACCGTGAGGGCGATCACGGCGGCCTTGGACGCGGCGTACGGGATCGCCGGAACCGGAAACTCGTCGCGCCCCTCGGTGGAGAGGAAGCGCGGCCAGCCGACGCCGGAAGAGACGTTGACGATCACCGGATGCTGCGAGTCGCGCAGCAACGGGAGGGCTGCCTGCGTCACGCGTACGATGCCGACGACGTTCGTGTCGAGGACGTGCTGCATCGCGTCCGCGTCGAGATCATCGGTGGTGAAGGACGTGCCGAGGATGCCGGCGTTGTTGACGAGCACATCGAGCGCGGGGAGGGAAGCGATGGCCGCGTCGACGCTCGCTTGATCGGTGACGTCGAGTTGAACGACGTGCGCTCCGAGCGCCCGTGCGGCGTCTCCGGTGTCGGGGTCGCGCATTCCCGCGTGAACGGTGTGACCGGCCTCGATCAGGCGGCGGGCGGTTTCGAGTCCGAGGCTCTTGTTGGCTCCGGTGATGAGTGTGTGGGTCATGTCCTCCATGGTGGGCGCGCGTCGCGGGTTCGCCCAGGCATCGCTCGACGGGGGGACTACGGGTACCAGGGTGATTCGCCGCCACGCAGCGATGGCGGGGTGATGATGGGGTGATGAGCGAATTCGCGAGCGTGCTGAGGGCGTGGCGCGAGCGCGTCGGCCCCGCCGAAGTCGGACTACCGGCCGGGTCGGGTCGACGCACCGCGGGCCTCCGCCGTGAAGAGCTCGCGGCCCTCGCCGGCGTCAGCGTCGATTACATCGTGCGACTGGAGCAGGGGCGCGCGACGAACCCGTCCGTTCAGATGCTCGCCGCGCTCGCGCGGGCGCTGCGCCTGTCGGAGGAAGAACGCGACCACCTGTATCGGGTCGGAGGAGCGGCGGCCCCCACGCGCAGCGTCGTGCCCCGGCACATCACCCCCGGTGTCCGGCGCATCATGGACAGGCTCGGTGACGTGCCGATGGCCGTGTTCACCGCCAGTCATGAGTTTCTGCAGTGGAACCCGCTGTGGGCCGCTCTCGTCGGCGACCCGTCGGAGTTCACGGGTATCGAGCGCAACCTCGTGTGGCGCAGCTTCATGCTCGGGCACGACGGGGTGGAGTTCGACGCCGTCCACGAAGAGGAGTTCGCGAGCGATCTGGTCGCAGACCTGCGTTCGGCCGTGGGGCGCTATCCCGACGACGCGGCGCTTACGCAGCTGGTCTCGAGCCTGCGGTCGGCGTCGCCGGAGTTCGAGCGCCGCTGGAAGACGGCTCGCGTCGCCGAGCACCGGTCGAGCCGCAAGACCATCACCGGCACCCCGGTCGGCCCGATCACCATCGACTGCGACACGCTGAGCGTGCCGGGGAGCGATCTGCGCATCGTCGTCTACACGGCCGTGCCCGGAAGCGAGGATCACGACAAGCTCGAGCTGCTGCGCGTGATGGGCACCCAACAGCTCGATCCGCTGCCGAAGTGACGTCGCGAGCGGGGCGGTCTCGCCGCTCCGCCTACTCGACTCCCCGGATGCCGTCAACGGTCACGTCGGGCGCAAGGGCGGCGCACACCGCTGGGATATCGTGAAGCACGTGCAACAGGTATGGCCAGGATCCAGTTATCCCCTCGGGGCCACGTTCGACGGTAACGGGACGAACTTCGCCCTGTTCAGTGAGGGGGCGGAGCGCGTCGAGCTCTGCCTGTTCGGTGAGGGGGGAGAGACCCGCATCGAGCTCGTCGACGTCGATGCGTACGTCTGGCACGCCTACCTGCCGAACGTGCAGCCGGGCCAGCACTACGGCTACCGCGTGTACGGCCCGTACGACCCCGGCAACGGTCAGCGGTTCAACCCGAACAAGCTCCTCCTCGACCCCTACGCGAAGGCTGTCGACGGCGAGGTCGAGTGGGGCCAGTCGGTGTTCTCCTACAACTTCGGCGACCCCGATTCGCGCAACGACGAGGACTCCGCCGCCGCGATGATGAAGGGCGTGGTCGTCAACCCGTTCTTCGACTGGAGCGGCGACCGTCAGCCCAAGACCCCCTACGCCGAGAGCTTCATCTACGAGGCCCACGTGAAGGGGCTCACCCAGCTGAACCCGCTCATCCCCGAAGAACTCCGCGGCAGCTACAGCGGCATCGCGCACCCCGCGGTCATCGAGCACCTGCGCAAGCTCGGCGTCACGGCGATCGAGCTCATGCCCGTGCACCAGTTCGTGAACGACTCGACCCTGCAGGAGAAGGGGTTGTCGAACTACTGGGGCTACAACACGATCGCCTTCTTCGCACCGCAGAACACCTACTCCGCGAGCGGCCAGCACGGCCAGCAGGTGCAGGAGTTCAAGGGCATGGTGAAGGCCCTCCACGAAGCCGGGATCGAAGTCATCCTCGACGTGGTCTACAACCACACCGCCGAGGGCAACCACATGGGCCCCTCGCTCTCGATGCGCGGCATCGACAACGAGGCGTACTACCGGCTCGAAGACAACGACAGGCGGTACTACACCGACTACACGGGTACCGGGAACAGCCTCAACGTGGGCAACCCGCACGCTCTGCAGCTGATCATGGATTCGCTGCGGTACTGGGTGCTCGAGATGCACGTCGACGGCTTCCGTTTCGACCTCGCCTCGACCCTCGCTCGCGAGTTCTACGACGTCGACCGTCTCTCGACCTTCTTCGAGCTCGTGCAGCAAGACCCGGTGGTCTCGCAGGTCAAGCTCATCGCCGAGCCGTGGGACATCGGCCCCGGCGGCTACCAGGTCGGAAACTTCCCGCCGCAGTGGACGGAGTGGAACGGCAAGTACCGCGACACCGTCCGCGACTTCTGGCGGGGAGAGACCCAGGCCCTCGGTGAGTTCGCGTCGCGCCTGACCGGCTCCGCCGACCTGTACGAGCACTCGGGGCGGCGCCCCGTGGCATCCATCAACTTCGTCACCGCCCACGACGGCTTCACCCTCCGCGACCTCGTCTCGTACAACGAGAAGCACAACGAGGCCAACGGTGAAGACAACAACGACGGCGAATCGCACAACAGCTCGAACAACATGGGCGTCGAGGGGCCGACCGACGACGAAGCGATCCTCACGATGCGTGCCCGTCAGCAGCGCAACTTCATCGCCACTCTGCTGCTGTCGCAGGGTGTCCCGATGCTGACGCACGGCGACGAGCTCGGGCGCACGCAGGGCGGCAACAACAACGGTTACGCCCAAGACAACGAGATCACCTGGGTCGACTGGGAGAACGTCGACCAGCCGCTCGTCGAGTTCACCGCAGCGCTCGCCCGTCTGCGCAAAGAGCACCCGATCTTCCGGCGCAGCCGCTTCTTCGACGGCCGCCCCGTGAAGATGGAGGAGGGCGCGCGGATCCCCGACGTCGTGTGGCTGCGGCCCGACGGCTCGGTGATGCAGCCCGACGACTGGGATTCCGGCTTCGGTCGCGCGATCGGCGTCTTCCTCAACGGACGCGGCATCCGCGAGCGTGATCGCCGCGGTGAGCAGATCACCGACCAGCACTTCATGGTGCTGTTCAACGCGGGCGACGAGCCCGTCGACTTCCGCGTGCCCGACACGAAGTACAGCCCCGAGTGGGACGTCATGGTCGACACCGCGGGTGAGCGGGCCGACACCGACCCGATCCAGCCCGGATCGACCCTGCCGGTCGAGCCGAAGTCGCTCATGGTGCTGCGCGAGCACGACCTGCCCGAACCCGAGATCGATCACTCCGTCGCCGCGTCGCTCACCGCGAACGCCGCGAGCACGGGCCCTGACGACCTGCCTGGCAAGGCACCGAAACCGGAGTTGTAAACCATGGCCGCGTATCCGCTGTCGACCTATCGCCTGCAGATCCGCAAGGATTTCGATCTGGATGCTGCGGCCGCTGTCACCGGTTATCTGAGAGACCTCGGGGTCTCGTGGGCATACCTGTCTCCGATCCTCGCGGCGACGCCAGGCTCCGACCACGGTTACGACGTCGTCGACGTCACGCGTATCGACCCCGACCGCGGCGGGCCCGAGGGGCTCGACCGGTTCGCGGCGGCCGCGCGCGCCGACGACCTCGGGATCCTCATCGACATCGTGCCTAACCACATGGGAGTCGCGGAACCGCGCGAGAACCCGTGGTGGTGGGACGTGCTGCGGCAGGGACGAGCCTCGTCGCACGCCGAGAGCTTCGACATCGACTGGGAATACGGCGACGACCGCCTCCGCGTGCCGGTGCTCGGATCGACGCTCGACGAGGTGACGGCGGCGGGCGAACTGAGCGTCGATCTCGCTCCCGCCCCCGACGCGCCCGACGGCGTACTGCGGTACTTCGACCACGTCTTTCCGCTCGCGCCCGGGTCGGTCACTGCCGAAGAGCGCTCTTCCGGCGTGATCGACGCTCGAGCCGTGCACGACCGTCAGCACTACGAACTGCGGTTCTGGAAAGACGAGGCCGCCGAGCTGAACTACCGCCGGTTCTTCGCCGTGACGACCCTCGCGGGCGTGCGTGTGGAGATTCCCGAGGTGTTCGAGGCGACGCACGTCGAGGTGCTGCGGTGGATCGAGGCGGGCCTCGCCGACGGACTCCGCATCGACCACCCCGACGGACTCCTCGACCCCGGCGGCTACCTCGAGCAGCTCGCCGCGGCGCTCCGGGCGGCCTCGGGCGAGGAGGGCAGCTACGTGCTGATCGAGAAGATCCTCGAGCACGGCGAACTCCTTCCCTCGTGGTGGGAGACTGATGGCACGACCGGCTACGACGCGATGGCCGAGTTCGGCCGAGTGCTCGTCGATCCGGCCGGCGAACAGCCGCTGGATGCCCTCGACGTGCGCCTGCGCACCGAGACCGGTGTGACTCCCGCGCAGGACTGGCACGACCTCATCCACGACACCAAGCGGATGATCGCCGACACGATCCAGATCGCCGAGATCAGCCGCCTCGTTCGTGGCCTCCGCCCCGTCGCACCCGAGGTCGCCGACGGGTTTTCCGCCGACGTGCTGCACGACGCTCTCGCCGAGTTGCTCGTGTGCTTCCCCGTCTACCGGTCGTACCTGCCCGCGGGCAGGGAGCAGCTCGAGCGGGCGGCCTCCGAAGCATCCGAGCGTCGTCCCGAACTCGCGGACGCGATCGCGGCGCTCGTTCCGGTACTGGCCGATCCCTCGCACGAAGTGTCGCGGAGATTCCAGCAGACGACCGGCCCGGTCATGGCGAAGGGCGTCGAAGACACGGCGTTCTACCGCTACAACCGGCTGGGCGCACTGACCGAGGTCGGCGGCGACCCCTCGGAGTTCTCGCTCTCGGTCGCGCAATTCCATGTCGCCCAGGCGGCGCGCCAGGCCTCGTGGCCTCGCGCGATGACGGCCCTGTCGACGCACGACACCAAGCGCGGTGAAGACGTGCGCGCACGTCTCACCGTGCTCGCCGAGATGCCCGAGCGGTGGTCGGAAGCCCTCGGGGAGTTCCGCGCCGTCGCCACGACCGGTCACGGACCGTTCGACACCCTGCTCTGGCAGGCGATCGTGGGTGCGTGGCCGGCGTCGCCGGAACGCTTGCACGCCTACGCCGAGAAGGCGGCGCGCGAAGCCGCCGATGCGACCGGGTGGTGGGAGCAGGACGAGTCGTTCGAAAAGGCCATGCACGCCGTGGTCGACGCCGCGACAGGACCGGCGGCCGACCTCGTCTCGGCCTTCGTGGCCGAGATCGAGCGGTACGGGTGGATCACCGGGCTCTCGCAGAAGCTGCTGCAGCTCGCCGGCCCCGGCGTTCCCGACGTCTACCAGGGGTCGGAGCTGTGGGAGCAGTCGCTGGTCGACCCCGATAACCGCCGCGCCGTCGATTTCATCGAACGCGCAGCTATGCTCGCCGGGATCGACGAGGCATTCGACCGCGGCGACGTGCCGCCCCTCGACGAGACGGGCGCCGCCAAGATGCTCGTCACCTCCCGCACCCTGCGCCTGCGTCGGGCTCGCCCCGAGCTGTTCACGCGGTACGTGCCGGTGACGGCTGTCGGCGAAGCATCCGATCACGTCATCGCCTTCGACCGCGGCGGTGCGCTCGCCGTGGCGACGCGACTGCCGCTCGGGCTCGACGCGCGAGGCGGCTGGGGCGACACCCTGCTGCTTCGCCGCCCCGGCGCCGTGGTCGACGCCTTCACCGGACTCCGGTACGAGGGCTCCGAGATTCGAGTGGCAGATCTGCTCGCGACGTATCCGGTGGCTTTGCTGGTCGCCGAGGAGGAATCATGACGATCGAAGTGTGGGCGCCCAAGGCGCAGAGGGTGCGGATGCGGCGGCCCGGGCAGAGCACCGACGTCGAGCTGGGTGCGCGCGACGGCGGCTGGTGGGCGGCCGACGTGCAGCTCGCCGACGGCGAGGAGTACGGCTTCGTTCTCGACGGCCCCGATGACAGCGGTGCCGACAACACAGCGGGCGGCGACCTGCGCCCCGATCCGCGTTCGCGCCGTCAACCGCGCGGGGTGCACGAAGCATCCGCGTTCTTCGATCCGGCTCGCTACGAGTGGACCGACGCGGCGTGGACCGGCCGTCAGCTCGCCGGTGGGCTCATCTACGAACTCCACGTGGGCACGTTCACCCCGGAGGGCACGCTCGATGCTGCCGCGAACAAACTCGACCACCTCGTAGAACTGGGTGTGACGCACGTCGAGCTGCTGCCGGTCAACGGTTTCAACGGCCTCTGGAACTGGGGGTACGACGGCGTGCTGTGGTACACCGTGCACGAGGGGTACGGCGGCCCTGTGGCCTACCAGCGGTTCGTCGACGCGGCCCACGCGGCGGGCCTCGCGGTGATCCAGGACGTCGTCTACAACCACCTCGGTCCGAGCGGAAACTACCTGCCCGAGTACGGTCCGTACCTGCGCGAAGGAAGCCGCAACACCTGGGGCGACTCGGTGAACCTCGACGAGCAGCCCGTTCGCGACTACATCATCGACAACGCGCTGATGTGGTTGCGCGACTACCACGTCGACGGCCTCCGCCTCGATGCCGTGCACGCCCTGCACGACGACCAGCCCGTGCACATCCTGCAGCAGCTGGCCGAGGCATCCGATGCCCTGTCGGCACACCTCGGCCGCCCGCTGACGCTGATCGCCGAGTCGGACATGAACGACCCGAAGCTCATCCTGCCCCGCGAGGCGGGCGGCTACGGGTTGGCGGCGCAGTGGTCCGACGACTGGCACCACGCGGCGCATGTCGCGGTCAGCGGCGAGACGGTCGGCTACTACGCGGACTTCGCCGCGCGCGACGCGTTCGGCAAGGTCACCACCGAGGGCTTCTTCCACAACGGCACGTTCTCGACGTTCCGCGGACGCGACCACGGGCACCCGATCCCCGCCACCATGGCCGCCTGGCGCCTGGTCACCTTCGTGCAAGACCACGACCAGATCGGCAACAGGGCCGCGGGCGATCGCCTCTCTCAGAACCTGTCGTACGGCCGCCTCGCGGTGGCCGCGGTGCTGACGCTCACCGCCCCCGGCACACCGATGCTCTTCATGGGCGAGGAGTGGGGCGCCTCCACACCGTGGCAGTTCTTCACCTCCCACCCCGAGCCGGAGCTCGGCGAGGCGACGGCGAAAGGACGCCTCGAGGAATTCACCGAGATGGGATGGGACCCGGCGATCGTGCCCGACCCGCAAGACCCGTCGACGTTCGAGAACTCCAAGCTCGACTGGGCCGAGGTATCCGTCGGCGATCACGCCCGCCTGCTCCAGCTGTACCGTGACCTCGCCCGGCTGCGCCGAGAGCTCCCCGAGCTCACCGACCCCGTGTTCGCGCATCGACAGGCCGACGCGCACGACGTCGCCGGCGGTCGCGTCTACGAGCTGCGCTCGGGCGCGGTCGGGGTGTTCGCCAACCTGTCGTCGGCGCCGGCCACGTTCACGGTCGACCCCGGTGCCGTCATCCTCCTCGCCACCGACGAGGGCGTGACGCTCGAGGCTGGAACGATCGTCGTCCCCGCCGAGTCGGCCGTCATCACGGGCGCTCCTCGGTAGAGTCGCGCCATGGCTGCGTTCCCGGAACTGTGTGCTCGCCTCGGTGCCCTGGACTCACGTCTGCTGGTGGTGTTGAACCCCCCGGCCACGCCGCAGCAGATCGAGGCGGTCGAAGCCGAGATCGGGCAGCGGTTTCCGGACGATCTTCGCGCTGCCTACCTTCACGGCGACGGGCAGCCCGCGCACTCCTCCGGTCTCATCGGTGGCCTGTTCTGGCTGACGCTCGCCCATTCGCTCGGCGAGTGGCGCGTCTGGCGCGAGGTCGTCGCCGAACACGGCCAGATCGCGCGGCATGCATCGTTCGAGCCCGGCATGATCCGCGAGGCGTACTTCGAGCCCGGGTGGTGGCCCATCGCGTCGGACGGCGGGGGCAACCACATCGCCGTCGATCTGACTCCCGGACCCTCGGGTACTCGCGGCCAGGTGATCAGCTGCGGCCGCGACGAAGATTACATGCACGTGTACGCCACGAGTTTCGAGGACTTCCTCGGCCGCGTCATCCGGGTGGCACAGAAGCGCGGTGTCGACCTGCACGACGAACATCCCTGGTGGGCTCCGATGGACTCGTGGGGCTGGCCGATCGCCGACGACTACCGAGCGGCGGGCGGGGCCGCCGAGGCCGAAGACCCGGCGGAGTGGTTCGCGGGTCTCGAGCCCGCGTGGCAGCGGATCGTCGGGGGAGAAGACCGGGCAGCAGCCTTCCTCGCGAAGGAGCAGTACTTCCTCTCCAGCATCAAGCCGGGCGAAGGCGAGCTGCGGCAGGCGTGGTGGGACGCCACCACGCTCGAACCGCTGAGCCACATGCGAAACCTCCGGTCGCTCGTTCTCGGGTTGCCGGTGTTCTGGCATTTCGGCGTCTTTCCCGTGTTACCGGGGCTTCGAAAGCTCAGCATCGGGGTCGAATCGTCGCGAGGGCTCGAGCGGTTCCCCGCGCTCACGTCGCTGTTCATCCGCACCCGAAGCCTCGACGACATCGCACAGGCGCCCGGGCTCACGTCGCTGGGGGTCACCGGCATCGATGACCCGCGGTGGTTGGCCGATATCGCGGCCCTCCCCGCGCTCGAAGAACTCACCCTCAGCCCCGAGGGCCCGATGCTGCGCGTTCACGAGCTCGACTGGTCGGGCTTCACGAACCTGCGCGCTCTCACGCTGAAGGCATCGGAGGCGACAGACCTCGAGTGGACCGGCGCGCTGACGAACCTCACGAAGTTCGAGATCTCACTCGATGGCGACGCTCCGGTAGACGTCACCCCACTGGCACGTCTGAAGAACCTCGAGGAGCTTTCGCTCGAGGGTGACGCGCCGGTCGTCGGCATCGAGGCTCTCGTGGCGAATCCTCGATTGTCGGCGCTGACAAGCACCTTCGCCGTCGCTCGAACGCTGCGCAGCCTCCGGTTGGATCGACCGCTCAAGATCACGGTCAGGGGCGGGATGACACCTGACGAGAAGAGCGAGTGGAAACAGTGGCACGCGACGTGAGGCGGCGCCCCTCGCGCTGACGGAAGAGCAGATGTAACGCGGGCGAAACCCGAGGGCGAGTACCGTGAGCGTGACGCTCATGAAAGCAGAGTGCCCACCCCGGGCGCGGAAAGCGTGAAGCGGCTACCTACACGGGCCGCCGACCGGCGGCCTCCGACAGAGGAGTTGCCTTGACCTTTCACGTTCCCACCGTCGACATCACGCCCTACGTGCACGACGGCTCACCCGCTGCCCGCGCTGAGGTCGCCCGCCAGATCGACGATGCGTGCCGCTCCGTCGGGTTCATCCAGATCACGGGTCACGGCATCCCCGCCGTCGTCATCGACGGACTGACCGACGCGATCGACCGCTTCTTCGCCCTCGACCTCGACGAGAAGAAGCGGTACCGCACCCCGCCCGCGATCAACCGCGGCTACAGCCCGCCGAAGTCGGAGTCGCTGAGCCTCTCGCTCGGCGTCGAATCGGCCAATCGCATGAACGACTTCTTCGAGGCGTTCAACATCGGAGCCACACAGGCGACCTACCCCGCATCGCCCGACCTGCCGCAGCCCGACTACGCCGACAACGTCTGGCCCGCGATCGACGGATACGAGGCGCAGGTCGGGGCGTACTTCGCGGAGGCTGCGCGGGTCGCGCGCGTGATGACGCGGATCTTCGCCGATGCGCTGGGCCTTCCCGCTGACTTCTTCGCCGCGCGCACCGGCCATTCGCTCGATGTGATGCGCATGAACAACTACGCCCTCCCGCCCGGCACCGACGTGACCCTCGACGGCGATCTCGTCGGCATGGGCGAGCACACCGACTACGGCATCGTGACGATCCTCTGGGCCGATCAGGTCAAGGGCCTGCAGGTGCTCGGTGCCGACGGTTCGTGGAACGACGTCTCGCCCGCCGATGACGCCCTGCTCATCAACCTCGGCGACGTCACGGCGCGGTGGACGAACGAGCGCTGGACGTCGACGCTGCACCGCGTGAAGCCCCCGGTGATCGACGGCACGATCGAGCGCCGCCGGTCGGTGGCTTTCTTCCACGACGGCGACGTCGATGCGCTGATCGAGACGCTTCCGTCGTGCGTCGACGCGCAGCATGCGGACCTGTACGAACCCCTGACGGTGGGCGAGCACATCGCCGCGAAGCTCGCCGGATCGCGCGCGGGTGTCCGTAACGCCGCCGCCGAACGAGAATCGGCGAGGGTGCTCGCCAGCCGGCGCTGACGCCGTCGCCCGGCTGTCAAGCCGTACCCCGAGATCGCTAGATTATCTAGGGTTCTATGCATGAACGCCGTGGATACCCGTCGCCCCGCAGACCTGGTCCGCCAGATCGCCGTCCTCTCGGCGGTGAGCTTCATGCTCATCGCCGCGATGGTGGGGGTGGGCCTGTTCGGCGGCACGGCGGTGCAAGACGTGCAGGGTGGTGCGCTCGACTCGGACGGGTCGTACCTCGCTCCGGCGGGCAGCGCCTTCTCGATCTGGTCGGTGATCTACGTCGGTCTGATCGCCTACGCGATCTGGCAGGCTCTGCCCCGCCAGCGGGCGAACGAGCGTCAACGCGCGCTCGGATGGCTGGTTGCGCTCACGGCGGTCTTGAACGGCATCTGGCTCGTCGTCGCGCAGTTCGCAACCCTGCCGCTCACCGTGGTCGCGATCGTCGTGCTGCTCGCGGCGCTCGCCATGACCTTCCGGCGGGCCGTGGTCACGCGCACCCCCGACGATGGCCTCGTCGACGCGGTGCTGCTCGACGGTGTGACGGGGCTCCACCTCGGCTGGGTGACGGTGGCGACGGTCGCCAACACCGCCGCTCTGCTCACGCAGACAGGCCCGGCCTCGTGGGAGTCGAGCGCCGACGTCTGGGGCGTCGTCGTGCTTCTCGTGGTCGGCGTGATCGGCCTGGGCATCGCTTTCGCCAGCCGCTGGAGAGTGACACCCCCTCTGGCGATCGGATGGGGGCTCGTCTGGCTGGGCGTCGCCCGGCTCAGTGCCGAGCCGCAGAGCACGGTGATCGGGGTGACGGCGGTGATCGTCGCGGCAATCGTCGTGCTCGTGCCTCTGATCGCGGCCGCCCTAAAGCTCCTTCGGCCCTCGACCGACTGACCCGGTCCTGGTGCCGAGGAGGTCGTCGCCGCCTCAGGCGGCGAAGCGCTCGGCGAAGGCTTCGAGCAGGCGCGGTGGTTCGGTGACGGATGCTTCGAGCACCCGCGCCGCGATGACGTCGTAGTCCCGCGACGGGAAGTACCCGCCGTCGCGATAGACGGCCATCCGCTCGGTGAACGCGCGGGGTGTCGACTCGGGGTGGAACTGCGTGGCGTAGAGCCGCTCTCCGACGCGGTACGCCTGCACCGGGCAACCCTCGTTCGTCGCCAGGAGCACGGCTCCCGGCGGCACGGTTCCCGCGCCCTCCTTGTGCGCCGTCAGCGCCGCGAACCGGAGGGCGAGATCGCCGAGAAGCACGTCAGCCCGACCGGCGGTTGTCAGTTCGATCGTGGTGGGGCCCGTGTCTTCGGGGTGGTCGCGCGTGACGACTCCGCCCAGCAGTCGCGTCACGACACCGATCCCGAAGCAGGTGAACAGCGCGGCCGTGCGCGACTCCGCGGCCGCTGCGGCGATCTTCTCGAGGTCGGATTCGAGCCTGAGCTGCGCCTCGGTCTTCAGCGACGTCGGGTCGGTGACGTTGAAGGGGCTGCCCCCGACGACGAACCCGCTGAACCGTTCGAACGCGTCGTCAGGGAGTGGCTCGCGCACGAGGTCGTGGCGCCCGAGCATCTCGGGCCCGACGCCCATGCCCGAGAGGAACGACGCGTACTCGGCGTCCGCCGCGTCGAGCTGCGGCCGGGCCGAGACGTACAGGAGAGGGGCGGGCACCTCGGAATTCTAAGCCGGATGCAGCGGCGCAGGCGCGGCGGGCGTCACGCGAGGAAAAGAACGGTCAGCGCGACGAGTTCGCCGTGCGTCCCCGGACGATTCCGAAGAAGGTGTCGACGTCGGGATTCGTCGTCGCGCTCGACCACGCGAGGGCGACGGTCGAGACGGGCGCATCGCGGAGGGGGCGGACGGCGACGTCTTTGCGGGCGAACAGTCGCGCGAGCGACAGGGGGGCGACGACCACACCGACGCCGGCCGCGACGGTCTCGATCGCCTCTTCGGTGCTCGCGGGAGGATCGAACGACGGGGCGAGTCCGCCCGGAACCTCGGCGGCCAGCACGTCATCGGCCGGGACGATGATGACCTCGCCCGCGAGGTCGGAAAGCTCGAGCTCGTCGGCGGCGGTGAGGTGCGATTGGGTCGACACGATCGCCACCGGGACCTCGTCGTACAGCCGCACGACGTGCAGATCGGAGTCATCGAGGGGCAGGCGTACGATGGCCGCATCGACGCTGCCGCCGGCCAGGGCCTCATGCTGCTCGGCAACCGCGAGGGTAACCAGCACCAGTTCGACGTGGAGCATCCGGTCACGCCATGCCGAGACCCACTTGCCCGGGGTCGCGCCGGGAACGACTCCCAGGGTGAACACGCGGGGCTGTTCCACCGTCGCGACGGGCTCCGGCCGGGCGACGGTCTTCCGGCGGACCGGTGGCTTCTTCGGGCCGAAGAGGGGACGGGCGGGCTTGCGGGGCGCGGCCCGCCGGCGATCGCCACCTTTTCCTGCCATGACGCCAGCGTACTCGCGCGCTATGGTTCGGTCATGGCACTGATCATCGCGACCGTGTTCGGAGCGCTCGCCGCGCTCCTGCACGTCTACATCTTCGTCCTCGAGAGCGTTCAGTGGCGGCGACCCCGGGTGTGGAACAGGTTCGGAGTCGCCAGCCAAGAAGATGCCGACACGACCGGCCCGATGGCATACAACCAGGGCTTCTACAACCTGTTCCTCGCCATCGGCGCGGCCCTGGGTCTCGTGCTCATCTGGGTCGACGGTGCGGGCACCGCAGCCGACGTCGCCGGGCGGACGCTCGCGCTCTTCGCCCTCGGATCGATGATCGCCGCATCGCTCGTTCTGCTCACGTCGGGGAAGAAGTACCTCACTCCCGCGCTCACGCAGGGCACGCTCCCGCTGATCGGGTTCGTGTTCCTGCTGCTCGCCTGAGCGAGTATCCGGCTCAGGCGGCGAGGTGGAGGCCGCGCTGGTCGGTCGCTACCGCGTCACCGTCGGCGACGTCTTCGTCATCGCGGATGAGCGAACCCACCGCAACTCGAGCGTTCGTGCCGACGTGCGCGCGCACACCGATCTGCGCTTTCGCGCCGATGGCGGCACCGGATCCGATGTGGGCGTGCGGGGCGATCCGGGCGTCCGGCCCGATGATGGCGTCCGTTTCGATCCACGCGCCGCGGCCGACTTCGGCGCCTGCAGCGATCTGTACGCCGGGCTCGACGTATGCCCCGGCTTCGACCACCGCGGTCGGGTGCACCTTGGCACCGTTCGCGATGAGTCCGCGACCGTTGGTGTGCTTGCGGTAGCGCAGCGTCTCACCACGGTCGTTCTCGATGTCGATGTAGTTCTTACCCACGATCCCCTCCGGCGGCACCCTCGGTGCTCACAGTCATAGCAACGGCGGGTTTTCGGTATTCATTCCCCCGCATGATCTCTTCGGAGCCAGAACCGTGCCGGATGTCTCGACGTCGAGATGCCTCGTCGAAACGAGCGGATCGTGCCGAGGGGACGGGGCCGCCCGGACGAGATGCGACGATGGGATCTCCTTACCCGGAGACCGTGATGACCGCTGCCGACACCACCCCCGACCCGACTCCCGACGCACCCGACACCGAAACACCCTCGACCGCCCCGACGCTGGTCTTCGATGAGCGCAAGACGGCGCACAGCATCCCCGAAGACGTCCTCGGAATCCTCACCGGCACCTTCACCGCGGCGTTCGGTCTCTACCTGCTCGCGGCGAGCGACGCCGTCACCGGCGGCACCGCCGGACTCGCTCTGTTGGTCACGTACGCCTCGCCCCTGCCGTTCTGGGTCGTCTACGCCGCCGTGAACCTGCCGTTCGCCGCTCTGGCGCTGTGGAAGAAGGGGCTGAGTTTCACGCTCCGCACGGTGGCCTCGATCGGCCTCGTCTCGGCGTTCTCTGTGCTGAACGCCGCGATGCTTCCGATCGACCGCGTCGAGCCGGTCTTCGGCGTCCTCGCCGGCAACCTCTTCGCGGGCGTCGGCCTGCTCATCCTCTTCCGGCACCGCGCGAGTCTGGGCGGCATCAACATCGTGGCCCTCCTCGTGCAAGACAAGACGGGCTTCCGCGCCGGATGGACGCAGATGGTCTTCGACCTGGCCATCATCGCCGTCTCGTTCGTGCTGCTGCCGTGGCCGGTCGTCCTTCTCAGCGCCGCGGGTGCGGTGCTGTTGAACCTCGTGCTGGCGATGAACCACCGACCGGGCCGCTACATCGGCCACTGAGTCAGCCGGCCTGGCACCTCGGACACCAGAACACGTTGCGTTCGCTGGTCGCCTGCGCACCGAGCGAGCCCGCCCGAACGAGCGTGCCGCACCGGCGGCAGGCCTTGCCATCTCGCCCGTAGACCCAGAATCGGCGGCCCGGTCGCGTGTCGCCGGTGAACGTGCGCTCCGACCGGGGCAGGTTGGCACGGATCATGCGAGCGCCCAGGTCGATGAGCGCCGCCACGTCGACTTCCGTCGCGGGGGTCGTCGGCGCGATGCCGCGGACGAACAGCATCTCGTTCGCATAGACGTTGCCGAAACCCGCGACGTTCCGTTGATCGAGCAGGGCGACGTGCGCTGCGCGCGAATCCCCGCCGACGCGGCGCACCGCCTCGACAGGGTCCCATTCGTCGCTGAGGGGGTCGGGGCCGAGGTGTCCGACGATGCGCTCTTCGTCGGCGGTGCGCAGCACCTCGACCATCGCGAGGTCGAACCCGACCGTGTCCCAGCGGTCGTTGCCGACGATCGCGCGGGCCGTGTAGGCCGGCCGCCGCCACCGGCCACCGCGGGGATAGACATCCCATCGGCCTTCCATCTTCAGGTGCGAGTGCAGCGTGTATCCGCCGATGCGCTCGAGCAGGTGCTTACCGCGGGGGATCACGCTGTGCACCGTCTCGCCGCGAAGGTCGGCAGTGGCACTGCCGGGAACGCGGATGTCGAAGCGGGTGACGACGGTTCCGGTCAGTGCGTCCGAGAGCTTGGCGGCGGCGCGGTGGACGGTATCGCCCTCAGGCACGCGTCGCCTCGCGGAGCGCGTCGCCCGCGGTGACGCGACGCAGGGTGAGCCCTCGCGGCGATTCGACGAAACCGCCCTCGCGCAGCGCCCGCCCCACGGGAGTGCCGTAGACGAAAGCGCCGTTGACCTGCTCGATGGTGAGGGTGTCGAGGCGCCTGCTCTTCGCGGTGCTCGCCAGTTCGCGCGTCGCCGCCTGCAGCACGGCCTCGTCGTCGGTGAACGCCAATGCCGTGCGGCCGCCGCGCTCGAGGTAGAGAACGAGTTCGCCGTCGACCAGCACGACGATGCCGCCGGCCTTGCGCCCCGGCCGGTGGGTGATGCCCTCCAGGGCGGGCCATGCCAGCGCTGCGCCGTAGGGGTTGGCGGGATCGGTCGCGGCGAGCGTGACGGCCCGCAGCGGAGCCGGGTCGGGGAGCCCCGCGAACTCGCGGAGGCGGTCGACGGTGGCGGAGGCGGCGAACTGCGCGGCGCCGAGCTTCTCGATGACGTAGCCGCGACGGCAGTGGCCCGCCTCTTCGAAGCCGGCGAGCACGCGGTAGACCTGCGCGAAACCGCCGGGTACGCCCTCGGCCTGCACCGCGCCGCGTGTGACGACCCCGTATCGGTCGAGGAGCAGGCTGCCGGTGGCGGTCGCGCGCACGGCGGGATCGCTCTCGCGACCGGGAAGCAACGACCAGCGCCCGCCGAGCGCAGGCGGCCGCGGCGGTGTCGAGGTTCGCGGAACGGCTGCCGAGCGGTAGAGCCGCGCTCGCGGGGCTTTGCGCGCCACCCGGTGCGCTTGGCCGCCGCCGCCCACGAGCGTGCGGATGGGCGCGAACGTGTCGTTCGTCACGCGACCCGCCCAGGTGAGCGACCACAGCGCGTCGATGATGGACTGCTCGTTGTCGGCGCTCGCCGCTTGGCGCAGCTGAGCCGCGAAGTATGCGCCTCCCCCGGCGAGGGCCTCGAGGACGCGTGCCTCGAGCGACTCGGCGGCGACCTCTTCTTCCGGTTCGGCGAGGGTGAGGGGGGCGGAGTCTGCGGGGTGCAGGGCGACCCACCCGTCGCGTCCGGGCAGCGTTCCGGTGCCCGACCAGACGATCTCACCGGTTGCGGTGAGCTCGTCGAGCATCGACGGGGCGTAGTCGCGAACGCGCGAGGGGAGGATCAGTGACTCCCATGCGCTCGCCGGAATGGGAACGCCCGCAAGCTGCTCGACGACCGCCGCGACGCCGTCGATGCCTTCGAGCGGCCGCTGCAGGTGCTGCCACACGGGCAGGAAGCGGGCGTACGCGGCGGGCGGCACCGGCTCGACGCTGCCGCGGATGGCCGCGAGGGAGCGCATGCGGAGCCGCCGCAGCACCTCGGTGTCGCACCACTCGGTCTCATCGCTGCGTGCACCGCCGCTGCTCGCCCCGGCATCGGCTGAGGGGAGGAAGAAGCCGCTCGAGATCCGTCCCTGGGATTCGAGCCGCTGCAGGGTGTGACGAGCCACGGCGATGCCGATGCCGAGGCGTCGGGCGACAGCATCCGCGGTGAAGGGTCCGTGGGTGCGGGCGTGACGGGCAACGAGATCGCCGAGCGGGTCGGGAACGGGCTCGAGGAACGCGTTCGGGAGACCGACGGGGAGGGCCGCGCCCAACGCGTCTCGAAGGCGCGCGGCATCTTCGATCGCAGCGACCCGTGCGGCGCCCGCGATGGTCGCCCGAATGGCGCGGCGATCGTCGACGAGCGCGTCGAGATGTGCGGATGCTTCGGCGACCGTCGCTCGGCGGGCTGCCGCCTCGGTCGCGGAGCTCTCGCTCTCGTCTTCGGCGACGACCTCGATGCCCGCGGGTTCGAGGCGCTCGGCCACCTCGTCGGCGCTGAGAGGGCCGAGGATGCGGATGAGGTCGGCGACGCCTTCGATACCTCGCGCCCGCCGATCGGGCGCGAGGCGCTGCGCCTCGCGTTCGAACTGGGCAATGATGTCGGGGTCGAGCAGTTCGCGCATCTCGACACGGCCGAGCAGTTCGCTGAGCAGGGCCGGATCGACCGAGAGCGCGGCTGCGCGCCGCTCGGCCAGGGGGGAGTCGCCCTCGTACATGAACGCGCCGACGTACCCGAACAGCAGATCCCGCGCGTACGGCGACGGTTGCGACGTCGTGATCTCGACCAGCCGGATGCGCCGGTCGGCGATGCTGCGCGAGATGCGAAGAAGCGCGGGCAGGTCGTAGACGTCTTGCAGCACCTCGCGGAGCGTTTCGAGGATGATCGGGAACGTCGGGTGGCGCTTGGCCACCTCGAGCAGTTGCGCGGAGCGCTGGCGCTGCTGCCAGAGGGGCGACCGCCGGTTCGGGTTGATGCGGGGGAGAAGCAACGCTCGTGCGGCGCACTCGCGGAAGCGCGAGGCGAACAGGGCGGAGCCGCCGACCTCGTCGGTGACGATCTGCTCGAGCTCGGCGGCATCGAAGACGAAGAGGTCGGCACCGGGCGGCTCGGCCGTCGCGTCGGGGATGCGGGCGATGATGCCGTCGTCGCTCGCCACGGCGGACCCTTCGACGCCGAGGCGCTCGCGGATGCGCGCGTTCACGGCCAGCGCCCACGGGGAGTGCACCTGCATGCCGAACGGCGAGTGGAGGATCACGCGCCAGTCGCCGACCTCGTCCCGGCTGCGTTCGACGGTCAGGGTCTTATCGGTCGGCAGGGTGCCCGTCGCTTCGCGCTGCTCGGCGATGTAGGAGAGAAGGTTGGTGATCGCGTTGTCGTCGAGACCCGATTCGCGCAGCCTCGCCTCGGCCTTCGAATGCTCGGCCGCTGAGACGTCTCGCGAGAACTTTCCGAGAGCCTCGCCCAGCTCTGCCGGCCGGCCGAGTCCGTCGCCGTGCCAGAAGGGAAGCTTGCCGGGTTGGCCGAACGCGGGCAGCACGTTCACGCGATCGTGCGTGATCTCGACGATCCGCCAGCTGGTCGTGCCGAGGGTGAAGACGTCGTTCACCCGCGACTCGTAGACCATCTCCTCGTCGAGCTCGCCGACGCGCGCGTTCTGCGATTCACCGGCGATGAAGACCCCGAACAGACCCCTGTCGGGGATGGTTCCCCCGCTGGTCACGGCGATGCGCTGCGCCCCGGGGCGCCCGGTGAGCGTTCCGGCATCACGATCCCAGACGACGCGGGGGCGCAGCTCGGCGAACTCGTCGGAGGGGTAGCGCCCGGCGAGCAGGTCGAGCGTCGCCTCGTACGCCGAGCGGGGGAGGGAGCGGAACGGGGCGCTGCGTTTGACCGTCTCGAACCACTCCTCGACGTCGATCGCGCCCAGGGCGCACGCGGCGACGGTCTGCTGCGCGAGGATGTCGAGCGGGTTCTGCGGCACCGATATGGCTTCGATCTGGCCGGCCAGCATGCGCTCGGTGACGACGGCCGTGTGCAGCACGTCGCTGCGATGCTTCGGGAACAGCGCGGCCCTGCTGACCTCGCCGACCTGGTGGCCGGCGCGTCCGACACGTTGCAGACCCGATGCCGCGCTCGGCGGCGCCTCGACCTGGATGACGAGGTCGACCGCACCCATGTCGATGCCGAGTTCGAGGCTGCTCGTGGCGACCACGCACCGGAGCACGCCCGCCTTCAGCTCGTCTTCGACCTGCGCCCGCTGCTCTTTCGAGACCGAGCCGTGGTGGGCTTTCGCGAGCACGGGGTCGGCCCCGGCCGAAGCCCCGGCCTGCGCCATTGTGGCGGCCGGAACGGCGGGCTCGGGCAACTCGATGCCGAGCCGCTCGGCGTAGATCTCATTCAGCCTGCCGGTGAGCCGCTCGGCCAGACGGCGCGAGTTGCAGAAGACGATGGTCGAGCGATGCTTCAGGATGCGGTCGACGATCGCCTCTTCGACGTGCGGCCACACCGACCCGGTCACCTCGGTGTTCTCACCGGGCGAGCCCTCGGCGAACCAGTCTTCGCCGCCCGCAGCAGGTGCCTCCGACCCCGGCGGGGGCGGGGGGTTCATCATGTCGTCGACCGGAACGACGACCGAGAGGTCGTAGGCCTTGGTCGACTTCGGCGCGACGATGTCGACGGGAGCGGAGCCCCCGAGGAACCGGGCGACCTCGTCGATGGGTCGCACGGTGGCCGACAGGCCGATGCGTTGCGCGGGCCGATACTCCGGTCCTTGAGGCTCTCGTAGGGCGAAGGAGCGCCGCAGCATCTCGAGGCGCTCGAGGCTGACCGCGAGATGAGCGCCGCGCTTGGTGGCGGCGACCGCGTGCACCTCGTCGATGATGACCGTGTGAACCCCGCGGAGGGTGTCACCCGCCTGGCTCGTGAGCATCAGGTACAGCGACTCGGGAGTCGTGATGAGGATGTCGGGGGGATCGGAGACCAGCTTGCGGCGGTCGCTCGACGTGGTGTCGCCCGAGCGCACGCCGACCGTCACCGACGGCGCTTCGAGCCCGAGGCGCCGTGCCGACTGGCCGATGCCGACGAGCGGGGAGCGGAGGTTGCGCTCGACGTCGACCCCGAGCGCCTTCAGCGGTGAGATGTAGAGCACGCGCGTGCGGGGCTCACCCTGCGCTCTCGCTTCTCGCGTGTTCGACGTCGTCGCCCCGCGCCGTCGGCCGCCGGCGGCGACCGCGGCGTCGGTCTTCTTCTCCCGGGCGGCGGCGGCCACCCGGTCGCGGAACACCCGGTCGATCGCCCAGAGGAACGCCGACAGCGTCTTGCCCGACCCGGTCGGGGCGACGACGAGTGCGCTGCGCCCCGCCGAGATGGCCTCCCACGCACCGGCCTGCGCGCTGGTGGGCGCCGCGAACGCTCCGCGGAACCAATCCTGGGTCGCGGGGCTGAATCGTTCGAGCACGTCGCTCATCGATCAATCTTCTCTCGGGCCTCCGACATCGGCTCGGGCTTGACGACTCCGCCGCACGACGGAGGTGGAGCGGAAGCGCTGCGGATACTGTTCTCACGAATCAGCAGCCCAGGGGAGGGAATCGTCGTGACAACGAAAAGCTCCGGTTCGTACGCGCGGGGAATGGTGCCCGGCCTCATCATGGGCGTCGCCATCGGTGTCGCGATCGGTGTCGCTCTCGGCAACATCGGTGCGGGAATAGGCATCGGCGCCGGCCTCGGCGTCGCCTTCGGGATCGCGTTCGCATCGGCGGGCGACGGCGCCCGGCGCAACACCGCGGGCGGCGCCGACGGCGGGGCCGTCGGCGGAACGACCGGAGACGGCCGCGATCGGGGCGGGTCGGACAACGGCGACAGCACACCCGGCGACGACAGTACGCCCGACAGCGGCGGCGGTTCTGACGGCGGCGGCGGAGATGGGGGCGGCGGAGGCGGCGGGGACTGACCCCATCAGCCTGCGGCGAGTCCGTCGGACGTGAGAGTCAGCGTCAGGTCGAGCGAGAGTCGGTCGAGGAACACGCGGTCGTGGCTGACCACCAGCACCGCCCCGCGGTAAGCGTCGAGAGCTTCGACGAGCCGGTCGAGCGTATCGAGGTCGAGGTTGTTCGTCGGCTCGTCGAGCACGAGCAGCTGCACGGGAGGCTCGGCGAGGAGCAGTCGAGCGAGCGCCACCCGGAAGCGCTCGCCGCCGGACAGTGTCGAGACGGGCCGCTCCACGGCATCGCCGCGGATGAGGAACCGCGCCAATCGGTTGCGCAGCTCACCGGTCGGCACCTCGGGCGCCGCCTGCCGCAGGGCATCGAGCACCGTTGCCGCGTCGTCGAGCCCGTCGACCCGCTGCGAGAGGTATCCGACCCGGTCGGTGTGCAGCTCACCGCGTTCTCCCTCACCCGTCATCAGTTGCTCGAGCAGACGGGTCTTGCCCACCCCGTTCGCCCCGATCAGGGCCACCCGCTCGGGTCCCTGGATCACCCACGAGCGCTCACGGTCGCCGAGCGTCGCGATGCGGCGGCCGGTGGCGACCCCGGGGTCGGGGAGGTCGATGCGGATGCCGTCGTCTCCGCGGACCCGTTGCTCCGCGGCCTCTCGGGCCGACCGGGCTGCGGTCTCGCTGTCACGCATCTCTCCGCGGAGTTTTCCGGCAGACACCTGAGCCGCCCGCTTGCGGTTGCCCATGACGATCTTCGGCTCGCGCTTCTCGACGAAGGCCTTCGCGCCCATCTGCTTCCGATGCGCGATCGTGGTCTCGGCCTCGATGCGCTGCCGCTTCTCGCGACGCTCGGACTGCACGGCGTCGCGTTCGGCGCGGCGCGCAGCATCCTGTTCCGCGTCCAGACACGCGCGCCATGCCGAGTAGGGGCCACCGAAGAACGACAGCTGGTTGTCGTACAGCTCGACGGTGTCGTCCATGAGCTCGAGAAGCTCGACGTCGTGGCTCACCACGACAAGAGCGCCACGCCATCCCTGCACCAGCGCGCCGAGGCGTTCGCGCGCGCCACGGTCGAGGTTGTTGCTGGGTTCGTCGAGCAGGGCGAGGGGGGCGCCGCTCATCCGGATCCCCGCGATCGCCGCGAGCACCGCCTCCCCGCCCGAGAGCTGGCCCAGGCGCCGGTCGAGTGCCGCCGGTTCGAGCCCCGCCTCGGCGAGGGCAGCGTGAGCGCGGGCCTCGACGTGCCAGTCGTCGCCCACCGCATCGAAGTGCTGCGGGTCGGGGTCGCCCGACTCGATCGCACGGAAAGCGGCGAGGACCGCGCCCACCCCGAGCAGGTCGGCGACGGGTCGGTCGACGTCGAGGGTCAGGCGCTGGGGCAGGTACGCGGCGCGACCGATTCGATGCACCGAGCCGGACGTCGGCGCGAGCTCGCCTGCGGCGAGGCGCAGCAGGGTCGACTTGCCCGAACCGTTGCGGCCGACGAGGCCCGTCCGGCCGGTGCCGAAAGCCCCCGAGACATCGTGGAGGGCGAGAGAGCCGTCGTTCCATTCGAGGGAGACGGCATCGAAAGAGAGAAGTGGGGTAGGCAAAAGTGCTCCGATGGGTGCTGAGCACTGACACCGGACCGAGCGCCCCGAAACGGGGGCGGGTCTACCGAGTTACGGCGGGTCGACGGTTCAGCGCACGAACAGGGGCGCGGAAGCGACGACGATCTTCACCGGAGGGATCCTCTTGCTCGGAACAGGGGTTTTCGATGTTAGCCGAGCGGATGCGGCGGCGCACCCCCCGCAGGATCGCGGGGCGCAGCATCCGCCAACCGCTTGTCGAGGAACGCGCGGACGTCTTCGAGTTCTGGGCCCGAGACGCCGTGCGCGAGCCCGGCGTACAGTCGCCCGCTCAACTCGGCGTGGGCGGGGAGCCAATCGACGGTGTGCGCGATGAGTTCGGCGGGGATGACCTCGTCGAGCGAGCCGCGACCCCAGAACACGGGCGGGCGTCGAACGGCGAGGGCCGCGTCTGCGGGCTGTTCGCCGGGGGCGGCGTAGCCGGAGAGGTTGACGGCGAAGGCGAACCGCTCGGGGGCGACCCGCAACGCCTGGAGCGCCACGGCGCCGCCCTGGGAGAAACCGAGGAGCCCCACGAGTGGTGCGTCGGATGCCGCGTCGATCCACTCGATCAGCCGCTCGGCCGCGGCGGTGACGGCGTCGGGATCGCGACCGTTCAGCCCTTCGATCGGGTACCAGGAGTAGCCGGGAGCGGGGAACGGCGGGGTGAGCGGCGCGCGAACCGCCGCCACGACGAACTCGGACGGCAGATGCACCGCGAGCGCGAAGAGGTCGGACTCGTCGGAGCCGTACCCGTGCAGCACGACGAGCAGCGGACGGTCGGCCCGCTCGGCGGGGTCGGCCGACCAGCGGATGACCGACGGGTCGAGAGGTGGGGTCTCGCTCATGCCCCCAGTGTCGCAGGAGCCCCCGATGTCGGCACCCCCGCGCTCTCGCCCGAAACCCGCCAGTGTTGATATACAGGGAGCATGCCCGTGCGCACCCCTGATCCCGACCCCGACGACAACGGCGACGAGAGCCCCCGCGATCCGCTGGGCTCGACGTTCGGCACCCCGTCGACGCAGAGCAACGGCAACCCGGGGTGGCTGAGCGATATCGAACTCACCGAGGCGCGGCGACGCCTGCCGATGATCTATGTCGAGGCGCTCCCCGTGCGCACCGACGGGATGGGCGCGGTGGTGCAGGTGGGCATCCTGCTGCGCGCGACGCCGATCGGCGAGATGACCCGCACTCTCGTGTCGGGGCGCATCCGCTACGGCGAGACGGTCCGTGACGCGCTCTTCCGCCACCTCGAGAACGATCTGGGCCCGATGGCGTTCCCGCTGCTGCCGCCCTCGCCGACGCCCTTCACCGTGGCGGAGTACTTTCCCATGCCCGGGCTCAGCGCGTTCCACGACGACCGGCAGCACGCGGTCTCGCTCGCGTTCGTCGTCCCCGTGACGGGAACCTGCGAACCGCGCCAGGACGCACTCGAGGTGACCTGGCTCTCGCCCGAGGAAGCAGCATCCGATGCCCTCGCCGCCGAGATGGAAGGCGGGCGGGGCACGCTCATCCGTCTCGCCCTCGCCAGCGTCGGGGCGCTGCATTAGTCAAGGCCCGCCGAGAAACCTCGCGAGCGCCGTTAGGGTCGCATCATGAGCACACCCCAGTCATCGCGCAGCGGACTCTCGATCGTCCTGTTCACCGTCGCCGCCGTCGTCTCGGTCGGCCTCAGCGTGCTCTACTTCGTCGAGATCGGCACCGGGGTCGGCTCACCGGTCGGCTCGTGGATCGGCGGTTTCCTGTGGGGCGCGATCGCGATCGCGAACGTGATCCTGATCGCCACGCGCCTGCGGCGCTGACGGGTCTCCCGGCCGCCGCGGAACTCAGGTGAGTTCGGCGACGGCAGCGACGAATGCGTCGACGTCTTCTTCGGTCGTGTCGAAGCTGCACATCCAGCGCACCTCGCGGCGCGCCTCGTCCCAGTCGTAGAAGCGGAAGCGTTCGCGCAGGCGATCGGCGACCCCCTCGGGGAGCGTCGCGAACACGCCGTTCGACTGCGTCGGCTGCGTGAAAGCGACTCCCCGCACCGATCCGTCGGCGATTCCGGCTTCCACGCCGGCGCGCAGGCGCTGTGCGAGAGCGTTGGAGTGTCGAGCGTTCCGCAACCAGAGGTCGCCCTCGAGAAGCGCGATGAGCTGCGCCGAGACGAAGCGCATCTTGCTCGAGAGCTGCATGTTCAGCTTCCGCAGAAAGCGCAGACCCTCGGATGCTGAGGGGTCGAGCACGACGATGGCCTCGCCGATCATCGCCCCGTTCTTCGTGCCGCCGAAGCTCAGCACGTCCACTCCGGTATCGCGGGTGAAGGCGCGCAGCGGAAGGTCGAGGGATGCCGCGGCGTTGGCGATGCGCGCACCGTCCATGTGCAGGCGCATGCCGCGCGGGTGGATGTGGTCGGCGATCGCGCGCACCTCTTCGGGCGTGTACACGGTGCCGAGTTCGGTCGACTGGGTGATCGAGACGACGAGCGGCTGCGCGCGGTGCTCGTCGCCCCAGCCCCAGGCCTCCCGATCGATGAGCTCGGGGGTGAGTTTGCCGTCGTCCGTGGGCACGGTGAGGAGCTTGATACCGGCGACCCGCTCGGGGGCTCCGCCCTCGTCGACGTTGATGTGCGCGGTCGAGGCGGTGACCACCGCGCCCCAGCGAGGCAGCATGGACTGCAGTCCGACGACGTTCGCGCCGGTGCCGTTGAACACCGGGAACGCCTCGACGCCCTCGCCGAGATGGGCGGCGAACATCTCCTGCAGGCGGGCCGTGTAGACGTCGGCGCCGTAGGCCACCTGGTGGCCGTCGTTTGCCGCCGTGATCGCGGCGAGCACCTCCGGGTGCACGCCGGAGTAGTTGTCGGAGGCGAAGCCGCGCACGGCGGTGTCATGGAGGGTCGTCACGGCAACCCAGCCTAGGCGCGGGCGCGGAGGACGGATGCGCGCGCATGGACGCATGCGCCGTGTCGGGGGTGCTGGGTACCCTGCCTCTATGTCCGGTCATCCGCTCGAACCCGATGTGCCCACCACGGCACCGGCGGGCGTCGTACCGCCCGCGCACGGCCCACGCACTTTCGCGCAGGTCCTCATCAACACGGCCGCGGCGAACATCACGACGAGCTTCCTCTGGTTCGCGCTGACGTTCTGGGTGTACATCGAGACCGAGTCGGTGCTCGCGACCGGCATCATCGGCGGTGCCTACATGCTGCTGCTGGCCGTCTTCGCGATGCTCTTCGGATCGATCGTCGACCGCCACCGCAAGCACCGCGTCATGGTCTTCTCGAGCGTCATCACCCTGGTCGCCTTCTCGATCGGCGGGGTGCTCTACCTGCTCTTCCCCGAGGCCGCCCTGCTCGACCTGCGCGGGCCGTGGTTCTGGTTGTTCGCCGGCATCATCCTGTTCGGCTCGGTGGTCGAGAACATGCGCAACATCGCGCTGTCGACGACGGTCACGCTGCTCATGCCGGTCGACCGTCACGCGAACGCGAACGGCCTCGTCGGCACGGTGCAGGGGATCGCGTTCGTCGTCACCAGCGTCTTCAGCGGCCTCGCGATCGGCCTGCTCGGCATGGGGTGGACCCTCGCGATCGCCATCGCGTTCACCCTCGTCGCGCTGGTGCACCTGCTTGCGCTCGACATCCCCGAAGATGCCCCCGTGCGCGACGGCGACCGCTCTTCGGGTATCGATCTGCGGGGCAGTGTCGCCGCGATCGCCGCCTCTCCGGGGTTGTTCGCACTGATCATCTTCTCGACCTTCAACAACCTCATCGGTGGCGTCTACATGGCGCTGATGGATCCCTACGGCCTCGAGCTGTTCAGCGTCGAGGTGTGGGGGCTGGTGCTCGGGGTGTCGGCGACAGGCTTCATCATCGGCGGGCTCGTCATCGCGAAGTTCGGGCTCGGCAAGAATCCGATCCGCACCATGCTGCTCGTGGTGGTCGGGATGGGGGTCATCGGGGCGGCTTTCACCCTCCGCGACTGGTGGTGGCTCTACGCGGTGGGCATTTTCGTCTACATGGCGCTCGTCCCGGCGGTCGAGGCCGCCGAGCAGACGGTGATCCAGCGGGTCGTGCCGTTCCGCCGCCAGGGGCGGGTCTTCGGGTTCGCGGCGGCATTCGAGTCGGCCGCGGCGCCCATCACGGCGTTCCTGATCGCACCCCTCGCGGAGTTCTTGATCATCCCGTACATGAACGGCGAGACGGGGAGGGCGACCTGGGGATGGTTGCTCGGCGAAGGAGAGGCGCGCGGTATCGCGCTCGTTTTCGTCATCACGGGCCTCGTGTTGATCGTCATCGCGCTGGTCGCCTTCTCGACGCGGTCGTACCGCATCTTGTCGGCGCGGTACCAAGAGGCTCCCGAGCCATCGCCCGACCCCGAGTCGACGGCGGACGCGGCAGCCGAAACCTCGGCGGACCCGGCAGCCGAAACCTCGGCGGACGCGGGGGCAGAGCCCGCGACGAACAGCGGTGCCGAGCGGTCGGAGAGACGCTGAGCGTCAGCGGGCGGGGTTTCCCTCGGCTTCGCCGAGCTCGACGATGACGTCGTTCCAGTCCGAGGCGTCGTCGGCCCAGAGCGCGATGAACGCATCGGCCAGTGCCCCCTCGAGACCGGCGAGGCTCTTCACGCGGAAGATCACCGCGGCGGCGCTGAGTTCGCGGCCCTCGTCGCGCGCGGTCTTCTCGAAGCCCTGGCCGACCGCGCGCGTCCACGCTTCGCCGGCCGCCTTCACGGCGGCGTAGTTCGCGCCGCCGGCGAGCGGGTGCGCGACCGCCGTGGACGAGACGATCGCCAGCCGCCCCGCGGGGGATGCGCCGAGGTCGGCGGCGAAAGCGCGCGACACGAATCGGAGCGCCGTGAGCGAGCGCTCCAAGAAGCGGTAGTCGTCATCGGTCTGACCGGCGAGCCCGCCGCCGCCGCGCCACCCGCCCACGAGGTGCAGAACGCCGTCGATGGCACCGACCTCGCCGTGCACCTGCCGCACGAGCTCGGTGACCGCGGCCTCGTCGGTGAGGTCGGTCGCCACCGTCAGCGCGGAGGGTGCCGCCGAGACCACGCGCGCGAGCTTCTCGGGGTCGCGGCCCGCGACGATCACCTGCGCGCCGGCACGCGCGACCGCGACCGCTGCGGTGATCCCCGCGGTGCTGGTACCGCCCGCGAGAAGGATGGTGCGGCCCGTGACGTCGCTGGTCGGCGAGTCGGCGGATGCTGCGGAGTCGGATGCTGCGGGGGAGGCGACCTCGGTGTCCATCGCCCCAGTCTCGCAGGGCGGTCGGGCCTCAGCATCCCCCCGCTTCGCGCTCACCCGCACCGAAGTGCGCGTTTCGGCGCGGGCATCCCTCTTCGGTGCGGGTGAACGCACGTCGGCCCGGTTCGCCCGCCCCGACGTGCGAGTGAACCGGGCCGCATGCGCGATTCGGTGCGGGTGAGCGCCGCACCCGCACCCGCGCTTCAGGCGTCGTCGGCGCGGATGCCCGCCGTCGACGCGATGACCGGGCGCATCTTCTTCTCGAGGGCCTCGTAGAACATCGACAGCGGAAACTCGTCGTCGCGTACGGCGTCGGTGAAGCCCTTCGGCGCCCCGGCGAGCACGTCGTCGCCCAGCCCGCGAGCCCACGCCGACGCCGGATGCGGCTCGAGGGTGCTGCGCACCAGATCGTAGGCCGCGAGCCAGTGCGTCGTCTTCGGGCGGTCGATCGACTTCCAGTACAGCTCGTCGATCGCGTCGCCGAGAGCGACCACCGCGGCCGGCACCTCTTCCCAGTCGAAGGTGAGAGCCGTGTCGGTCCAGTGCAGCACTCCGCGCTGATGCAGCCACGCGAACAGCAGCTGACCGCCCACTCCGTCGTAGTTGCGCACCCGGGTGCCCGTGATCGCGAACCGGAAGATCCGATCGAAGATCACCGCGTATTGCACGAGGGTCGCGTGCTCGAGCATCGCCATCTCAGCCGCATCGAGCGGGGCGCCGGCGTCGACGCGATCCTGCAGACGCCGCTCGATCGCGACGCACTCCCGGAACGCGGTGAGGTCGCAGCGCAGCTCTTCGAGCGAGTACAAGAAGTACGGCATGCGCTGTTTGATCATGAACGGGTCGAACGGCAGATCGCCGCGCATGTGGGTGCGATCGTGGATGAGATCCCACATCACGAACGTCTGCTCGGTGAGTGCGCGGTCATCCAGCATCCGCGCCGCCGCCGGCGGAAGGTCGAGCTTCGTGATCTCGGCTGCCGCCCGCACGACCCGCCGGTACCGCGCTGCCTCACGGTCTTGGAAGATCGCCCCCCAGGTGAACGGCGGCACTTCGCGCATCGAGACGGTCTCGGGGAAGAGCACCGCGGAGTTCGTGTCGTAGCCGGGGGTGAAGTCCACGAGGCGCAGTGACACGAACAGGCGGTTGGTGTACTCCTGCTCGAGTCGCGAGATGAACTCGGGCCAGATCGTCTCGACGAGAAGGGCTTCGACGAAGCGGCTCCGCGTGCCGTTCTGCGTGTACATGGGGAACACCACGAGGTGCCGGATGCCGTCGACCCGGTCGCGCTGCGGCTGGAAAGCGACGAGTGAATCGAGGAAGTCGGGGACGCCGAACGCCTGAGCACGCCACTTCTCGAAGTCGGCGATCGAGGCCGCGAGGTACGCCTCGTCGGTGGGGAACCGGGGAGCGAGAGTCGCGATCGCGGCGATGATCGTTGCGACGTGCTCGCTCGCCGCCGGGTGGTGCACTGCATCCGGAATCGAACCGTCTTCGACCTGCAGCCCCTGGAGGGCGATGGCGGCGGCCTTGAGCGAGAGCCACGCGTCGCTCGACTCGACGGCACCGCCGTCTTCGACGACCTCGGGTTCGCCGATGATGACCTTCTCTGTACGAAGAGGGTGCGTTGTCGTGGGCATGGAACCTCCGATCCTCGAGGCAAGGGGTCGGGTCCGCGAGGCGGCTCCGACCTCGTTGACGGTGTGCCCGTTCAGGTTACCGTTCGCTGCCCGTCAGGCGTGGGGTCGCGGAACGCGGAGCTTCGCGGCGAGATCGCGCAACTGGCCGAGCTCTTCGTCCGACAGCCGCGACATCCGCTGGGCGATGGAGGCGCCGTGCGTCGAGGCGATCCGTCGGAACGCAGCGGTGCCCACTTCGGTGGCGCGCACCAGTGTTCCGCGGCCGTCATCGGGATCGGGGCACTTCGCCAGCAGTCCGCGCGCGACCATGCGGTCGACCAGGCGCGAGACGCTGGGTTGGCTGATGAGCATGTTGGCGGTGACGTCGCGCAGTCGTGCGGTCATGCCCTCAGCCCGGGTGACGGTGAGGAGAACGTCGTACTCCGCCTGCGACATGTCGGTGCCTTCGAAGTCGCAGCGGAGTTCGTCGAAGACCTCGTGCTGCGCGCGGAAGAGGCTCTCCCAGGCCTCGACGGCGAGGCGGCGATCGGTCATGTCTCCCAGGTTACGGGGCGGACGCAAGGCGTGGGTCGAACGTCGTGACCGGATGCTGCGCGTCAGTGACGGTTGACGCTGGTCGAGCTAGCTAATACGTATCACATCAAGGTGACGTGGTCCGTAACCCGCTGTCCACCCGCACACCGTCAGCAGTTCACGCCCGTGACGTTCGCCGTGCGTACGGTCGGCTCGTTTGTACTTCTCCCCCGGAAGGCCTGGTTTTCGTGCCCGTTCCTCGTTCACTCCCCGCAGTCGGCGTCGTCGTCGCGCTGTTCGCGGCTCTCGCGGTCGCCCCGACCGCTACCGCCGCACCCGTCCCCGCGCCACCCATCGTCGTCACCGAGATCGTCGGCGACACCGTGGGTGTCGACACCTACGAGTACGTCGAGGTGCACAACACCACCGACGCGCCGATCGACCTGGCCGCCGCGGGCTACTCGTTCTCTTACATGTTCTCGGACACGGCCGACCGTGCCGGCGACAAGGCCCTGACCGCCGAGCCGCTCGTGCTCGCCGCCGGCGAGACCGCGTTGCTGTGGGTCAGCTACACCACGACGTCCCTCGACTCGTTCGCCCACACGGTCGACGAGTTCCGCGCGTACCACTCGGTCGCCCCCACGACCAAGGTCGCCCGGCTCACCGGACAGTCGGGAATCGCGAACGGCGGCGACCGCGGTGTCCGCGTCGTGCAGAACGACGCGACCGTCTCGTGGTCGTTCGTTCCGTCCGGCGGTTTGGGTGCCGATCTGGCCGCGCAGTTCCGGCTGCCGGCCGATGCCACCGACCTGGGCCTCGACGTGCTGGCCACGGCCGCCGCGAAGTCGCCCGGCGCGGTCGCGCCCGAGGCGCTCGTGCGTCCGACGCCCGACCCCGAGCCGGAGCCCGAGCCCGGCCCCGCCAGCAACTGGCCGCTGATCGTCACCGAGGTCGCGCCCGACAGCACCGGCGACGACAACTTCGAGTTCTTCGAGGTGCACAACCCCACCGCCGACCCCATCGACCTGGCCGGTCAGGGATACTCCTTCGCCTACTCCTACGTCGACACCGACGACCGGGCCCGCGACGTGCCCCTCGCGGTTTCGACCCCGACCGTCATCGCGGCGGGCGAGACCGTCGTGTTCTGGCTGAGCTACACCTCGGGCAACGTCGACTCGTTCGCGAAATCCGACGCAGACTTCCGCGCCGCGTGGGGCGCATCCGCTGACACCCGCATCGTCCGCGTGACGGGTCAGAACGGCATGGCCAACGGAGGAAACCGCGGCGTCCGAGTTCTGCAGAACGACGCGAGCATCAGCTGGTCGTACTACCCGACCGGTTCGGTCGCGCAGAACCTGACCGCGAACTTCCGGATCCCCGCCGACGTCTCCGACCTCGGCATGGAGGTCCTCGCCGGCCCCGTCGCCGGAACCCCGGGCGTCGTCGACCCCGCGGCCCTCGTCGGTCCGTCGCCGGAGCCCACCCCGGAACCGACCACCGAGCCGACGACCCCGCCGGCTGCCCCGCACGACTCGACCCCGGGCTTCGACCCGCAGCCGGATGCTGCCCTCGACACCGCGTCGCTGCAGGTGACCGAGGTGCTTCCCGACTCCGCGATCAACCTCGGCGGTTCTGACGGCTACGAGTTCATCGAGATCTACAACGCCACCAGCTCCGACATCGATTTCTCGGATTACTCGGTCAAGTACCTCTACCCCGATAACGGAACGTCGGCTCTCTGGCCGGCCGTTCCTGCCGACGTCGTCATTCCCGGCGGCGAGACCCTTGTCTTCTGGATCAAGAACGGCGGCAACGCCGCGCTCGGCGCAGCGGAATTCAACGCAGCCTTCGGCACGTCGCTCACGATGGGCGAGAACCTCGTCGAGATCACGAGCGCGGGTATGGCCAATGGCAGTGCCCGTGGCATCGAGATCGTCACGAACACCGACCACACGGTCAGCCGGGCCTTCTACAACATGAACCTCCCGACCGATGACGTGATCCCCGACCAGGGCATCCGTTACATCGCCGGCGACGCTGACCCCTCGACGGGGCGTCTGCTCGACCTCGCACCGGCCACTCCCGGTGCGGTGCAGGCCGATCAGGTTCCCGCGGGCCTGGAGATCGTTCCCGCCGACACGGTGGCACCGACCATCACCGACCGCACCGCCACGTCGATCGACTCGTCCGTCGACTTCGATCTCACCTTCGAGATCTCCGACGACGTCGACGCCCGCACGGCGACGCTCACGCTCGCGAACGACGTCGACCCGAATCCGCTGACGATCAACCTGATCGACGGCGGCGAGCAGGTCTACACCCGCACGATTCCCGCGGTCGACCTCATCGGCAAGGCCTGGTACGAGTACTCGGTCGTCGTCAGCGACGGCACGAACGAGACGACCCTCGAGACGACGCGCGTCGCCATCGAAGGGATCGACACCGCGCCGGTGCGCCTCAACCTCGACGACGACCAGTTCGTCTCGGGAGTCACCGACGTCATCGCCGCGGGCGACGAGTACCCGTCCGACGTGCAGCTGTCGATCGGCGGTGACCGCGTCGAGACGCAGCCGAGCCTGGAGCGTGCTCCCGCGTTCGCCTTCGAGGTCACGGGAGTGAACTTCTACTTCAAGAACGGCGTCCGCATCGGCGACGATGTGCTGCGCGTGTTCGACAACACGATCAACGAGTGGACCACCCTCACGACCGCGGCGCCGTTGACCTACGTGCGACAGGGCGACGAGCTCGTCGTGAGCGTCTGGGCGGGTACCAAGAAGGCTCCGGAGATCGACCTCGGCGAGAACAACGACGACTTCGACATCCGCAACCTCCGCCTGGTGCTGCCCGACGGCCGCACGATCACCCCGATCGGCTACGACGACCCGTCGAAGGTGCTCGGTATGGGTGACAGTGTGAACGCCTCCGGCGGCAGCACGGGCAAGCTCGACTACTTCGACGCACGGTTCCCGCTCCCGGCCGACGCTTTCTCGGCGGTCACCACGGAATGGGACACGACCACCCGTGAAGACGGACTGGTCGCCATCGTCGCCACAGACGGTGCCGACTCGGCCACCCGCACGGTGAAGGTCGACAACACCGCGCCGGTCGTGAAATCGACGATCGTCGACGGCACCGCCTACCAGGGCGAGATCGTCATCGACGCCGACATCACCGATGCAGGTTCCGGCGTCGCATCGACCGTGGCGACCCTCGACGGTGAAGAGATCACCCTGCCCTACACGACCTCGTCGGTCACGCTCGAAGCGGGTGACCACGTCGTGGAGATCACCGCGACCGACGCACTCGGCAACACCGAGGAGTGGTCGTCGACGTTCGAGACCTACGAAGAGCAGCCGTCGGCCGGGGCCCTCGCCCCGACCGAGGGTGCCGAGGTCGAAGCCGGCGACGTGACGTTGCAGGCCAAGGTCGAGGACCCCACCGGTGACGAGCTCGATGTGGCCTTCTTCGAGGGCGAGCGATTCGACCTCGAGGACGGCGAGGTGACCCTGCAGTCGGGCACCGTCAACGACGCGCTCGACATCGAGCGCGAGAAGGCCGGAGTGCTCTCGGCCGACGAGATGCTCGCGCTGGCCCCGATCGACGGCACCGACACCGAGGTGTCTTCGGACGCCGAGTTCCCGTACCAGATGTTCGACATCACGGTCGACGAGGCCGTTGCGGGTTCGCAGGTGCGTGCCACGTGGGAGGGTCGCGCGAACGAAGACGCGGCCGTCTTCCTCTACGCGATGCGCGCAGACGGTTCCGGTTGGGACGAGGTCGATCGTCACGTCGCGACGGCCGACGACGAGCAGTTCGAGCTGTCGGGCATCGTCGATGCCGCGGCGCACACGATCGACGGCAAGGTGCGGATGCTGGTGCAGCACTCCGAGGGATTCGCGGGTGAGAACCTGAGCTCCCGCGAGAGCGAGATCACCCCGCACAACCCCGACGACGTGGCGCGCAGCGACTACGACTTCACCCTCGGGTGGGAGTCGGACACGCAGTACTACAACGAGAACACGATGCCGGGCGACCCGTTCAAGCACCAGGAGGCGATCCACTCGTACCTGCTGGACCAGCGCGAAGAGCTGAACCTGCAGTACGTGTTCCACACCGGCGACATCGTCGACGACTGGGACCAGAACTACCAGTGGGAAGACAACGCCAGCCCGCAGTACCAGCGACTGGACGACGCCGGACTCCCTTACGGAGTGCTGGCCGGTAACCACGACGTCGGACAGGAGCTGGAAGACTACGGCCCCTACAGCAAGTGGTTCGGCGAAGACCGCTACGCCGACAACCCCTGGTACGGCGAGAGCTACCAGGACAACCGTGGACACTACGACCTGGTCTCCGCCGGTGGCATCGACTTCATCATGGTGTTCCAGGGATGGGGCCCCGGCGACGAAGAGATCGCCTGGATGAACGAGGTGCTCGCGCAGTACCCCGACCGTGTCGCGATCATCGCGCAGCACGAGTTCATCCTCACCACGGGCGGTCTCGGCGAGATCCCGCAGCGGATCCTCGACGAGGTCGTGGCGACCAACCCGAACGTCAAGATGGTGTTCTCGGGCCACTACCACGACGCCCTCACCCGTGAGGACTCGTTCGATGACAACGGCGACGGGGTGAACGACCGCACGGTGTACTCGATGCTGTTCGACTACCAGGGCCTGCCGGAAGGTGGACTCGGGTACCTGCGGCTGCTGCACTTCGACAACGAGGGCGAGCGCATGATGGTGCGCACCTACTCGCCCTCGCTCGACGACTACAACTCCGACGACGCGAACCTCATCGCGCCGGTCGACCCGGAGGATCCCGACAACCCCTACGTGCACCAGGAGTTCGAGCTCACGTACGACGAGCTCGGCATCGAGCCCGGCGTGCGCACCCTCGGCACCGATGGCTTCACCGCCGAGATCCTGACCCCGAACGAGATCGCCTCGTTCGAGAACGTCGCGAGCGGATCGATCCTGACCGCGACCTGGTCGCTCGACGAACTGGGCGAGCACGGGTGGTACGTCCGCACGAGCGACCCCTACGGCGCTGTCGACTACTCGCGGGTGTCGGAGTTCACCGTGATCGCCGCGGCGGTCGACCCCGAAGAGCCGGGAACGGACGACCCGGGAACGGATGACCCCGGAACGGATGACCCCGGAACGGACGATCCCGGAACGGATGACCCGGGCACCGGCGGGCCGGGCGACGACGGCTCAGACGGGACGGGTGACCCCACCGGACGCCCCTCGACGGACGGCGACCTGCCGGCCACCGGGTCGGATGCCTCGGCGAATGCGCCGTGGGCGCTGGGAGCGGGCGGGCTGCTGCTCGCCGGTGCACTGCTTCTCCTCGTGCGCCGACGCCGCGCTCACCAGGGCTGACAGACACGAGAAGAGCGGATGCTGCGGACTCGATCGAGTCCGCAGCATCCGCTCTTCGTCGTTGAATCAGCGGTCGGAGAACTGCGCGTTCGTCTCGCCGATCGCGACGGGTGACCCGGCAGACCAGCCGCCGTCGACGACGAACTCGGAACCCGTGGAGTAGCTCGCGTCGTCGGAGGCGATGAACAGCACCATCTTGCTGACCTCTTCGGGCTGCGCCATGCGCTGGATCGCGATCTTGCCGATGACGACCTCTTCGCCGAGGGGGCCGAGGATGGGCGTGCGGATGTAGCCCGGGTGCACGCTGTTGACGCGGATGTTGGAGCCGGCGACCTCCATCGCGGTGGCCTTCGTGAAGCCGCGGACGGCGAACTTGCTCGTGGTGTAGTCGGAGCTGAACGGTGTGGCGACGAGTCCCGCGAACGATGAGATGTTGATGATCGAGCCGCCGCCGGCCTTCTTCATCGACGTGATGGCCGCGCGGGTTCCGAGGAAGACGCCGTCGAGGTTGATGCTGAGGGTGCGGCGCCATCCCTCGAGGGTCGACGTCTCGACCGGGGTGCCGACACCGCCGATGCCGGCGTTGTTGACCATGACCGAGATGGGACCGAACTCGGCCTCGGTGTACTCCATGAACGCGGCCCACTGCGTCTCGTCGGCGACGTCGAGGTGGTGGTAGCGCGCGCGCTCGCCCAGCTCGTCGGCGAGCGCCTGGCCGGCCTCGTCGTTGACATCGCCCAGCACGACCGATCCGCCCTCCGCGATGAAGGCTCTCGCGTGCGTGGTGCCCATTCCGCTGGCTCCGCCGGTGACGACGATGACTTTGTCGGTGAATCGCTCTGACATGTGCGTTCCTCTCTCGTGCCGCACGTGCCGAATGCGCGTTTGGCAGTATCTGTCACAGGCTACGCTCGTTCTCATGCCGTCGGCTGAGTTCGCAGAGAGAAACCGCCTCGCGGTTTCGGAGCGTGTCGCGTTGGCGTTCGTCGACACCGGGTACGCCGTGCCCATCGCGCGCATCTGCGAGCGCGCGGGCGTCTCGGAGCGCACGTTCTACCGTTACTTCCCCCGGAAGCCCGATGCGATCCGGCCCGTGCTCGAGCGCGGCATCGAGCTCATCGGCGAGGCGCTCCGCGAACGCCCCTCGGGCGCCCTCGCCGACGTTCTCGTCGGCGCCTTCGAACGCTCGCTCTGGGGAGAGCGCGGCATCCACACGGCGCAGTTGGTGCCCCTCATCCTGCGAGAGCCGGCGCTCTATGCGGTGTGGCTCTCGACCATCCACGGGTTCGAGGCGGTTCTGGGTGATGCGATCGACCCCTGGCTCATCCGGCCGGTGAGCGACCTCGAGCGCCGCGTGATCGCGGCGGCTCTCGTGGCCGCGATGCGCATCGCGTTCGAGTCGAGCACCGCCGAGGGGGCGGAGCCGGTGACGGTGTTCCGCGAGGCCGTGGCCGCGATCTCGGTACCCGCGATCGCGCTGAACGCCTGAGGGTGAGAACCCTCCGGCGGGAGGGCAAAAAGTTGGGCCGGTCGGAGAGGCTTCCGACCGGCCCTTGTCCCTTGCACCAAGAGTGTCCTGCAATCACATTTGGGTAGCTGCCACAGCAAAACAACTACCGTGCGTGAACTCTATAACGGTGGGGTAACGGAAGGGAAGACTTTGTCGTTATGTTTCCGTGATT
Organism: Microbacterium shimangi; assembly: GCF_043556445.1. Classification (NCBI taxonomy): domain Bacteria; kingdom Bacillati; phylum Actinomycetota; class Actinomycetes; order Micrococcales; family Microbacteriaceae; genus Microbacterium; species Microbacterium shimangi. Next base: position 294,587 of record NZ_JBIGII010000003.1, on the reverse strand, counting down.
ATTTCTCGCGGCACCCGCGGGCCTGGCAAGGGCCTTCCTCCCCGAGAGTTACGGCCCACCCATCCAGTGATCGATGCGGTGAGTGTCGGGGGTGAACCCATGCCGAACGCCGTAGAGCACCGCCTGGGTGCGGCTCGTCGCACCGATCTTGCCGTAGACCGACCGGATGTACGACTTCACCGTGTTGGGGCTGAGGTAGGTGAGGGCGGCGACTTCGGCGTTGCTCTTGCCCTGGGTGATGAGGGCGAGGATCTCGGACTCACGATCGGTGATGCCGTGAAGCCTGCCCGGCCAATCGAGCCCCGGAGCGCTCGGCGCGCGGCGGCTCTGGTCGCTGAACACCAACTCGCCCGCGTGGACCGCCTCGATGGCGGCCACGAGTTGAGGCGCCGTCAGGGTCTTCGAGAGATAACCGTGCACACCCTTCTGGCGGGCGGACTCGACGAGGTCGGGATGGAAGTTCCAGGTGTACATGACGACGCGTCGCGCCCGGGGGTTCGCGATGAGCTCGGAGATCTCATGGTGATCCGACTCCGGCTGGGCGAAGGAGTCGTACAGCACGACGTCGACCGCATCGCTCACACCCCGGTTCGCATCGATCTCGGCGACGAGCACGCGATCCCGGTATTCGTCGAACAGATGAGCCAGCCCTTTCAGCACGACGTCGTAGTCGTCGACGAGGGCGACGGTGATGGGCCGCGCGTTCGGAACTGAGGGCATGCTCGATCTTTACACCCCCAGGGGTGTGCCGCCACACCCCGAAGGGTGATGAAGTCAGGTGTGGTCGCGAATTGCGGCCTCCCGTGCACCGGCCGGTGCCCGACCCGATACGCCGCTCGGCGTTCACACAAGGGAGCAACCATGCTCGGTCTCATCATCAGCATCATCGTCGTCGGCCTCATCGCCGGATTCATCGCCCGCGCCGTGGTTCCCGGCAAGCAGAGCATGAGCATCCTCATGACCATCGTCCTCGGGATCGTCGGCTCGTTCGTCGGCGGATTCCTCGGCTTCCTGCTCTTCGGACAGGATGCCGGCGACGGCTTCCTGCAGCCCGCCGGAATCATCGGCTCGATCATCGGTGCGATCATCGCCCTGGTCGTCTACATCATGGTCAAGGGACGCGGCGCCTCGGCACGACGCCGCTCCTGATCAGCGGCGGGTCGTCGAGAAGATCGTCGCCCTGACACGTTGAACCCCCGCGAAATGCCCCGCGCCCGCACAGGTCGCGGGGCATTCGTGCGTCACGAGGGTCGCTCTGTGACACTCCCGCCGACTCGGGGGATCCGCGCGTGCCACCCGTCTGTCGCCGCGCGTCTGAGGACATCTCGAGCGGCCGTGCCCGACACGGCGTCGGCCGGAGAATCCGGCGATAGGTAGAGCACCGCACCGCCCGAGGTCGGGTCGACCCGAGCAGGCGCCGACGCGGCGGGAAGGGCGCCGGTGCGCTCACTCAGGTAGGTGATCGCACCGATCCAGGGCGCGTCGATCTCGTCGGGGAGCATGCTCTCGTTCGCCCGGCGCTGCTCTCTCGAGAGCAGTGCCGCGTATTCCGGCTGCCATGCGGCGACCAGGCCCGTGAAGGCAGCGGGCCAGAGCGGAAAGGTGTCTCGCTCGGGGAAGAGTGACGTGCCGCGGATGAGGATGCGGTTGAAGAAGCTCCGACGGGGTACGAGGGCCGACCCCGCGCCGATCTCGACACTCAGGGTCTTGCGCGCGGTGAAGGCTGATTGCCCAACCGGAACGAGCGTGAGGATGACGCGGAAACCCTGTTCCGCAAAGGCCTTCCCGTCGTTCGTGCGCGGGATGCTTCGAGTGACGAGTTGCACGATCGCTTGCGTATCGGCGGTCAGATCGTCGCCGGAATCGTCGACCCAGCGGCCGGTGAGCGCTTCGCGAAATCCGTCGAGCGCTTCCATCGTGCCGATCAGTCGAGACGCGACGGCGGTCGGAGTCTCCGCGCGGGCTCCCCAAAAAGCGTGGAAGAGGAGGTCCCAGTCCTTCGCGGGTTGCGTGGCCATGTGCTCATCCGCGCCGCTACAGCAGCCAGAGCGGCACCGACGCCACTGCGACCCCGAGCAGGATGAGCACCACGGCTGTGGGGATCGACCGCTTCACCGTGCCGGTGCCGAGCCGGTCGACGAGTCTCTGCAACCACTCGCGCACGCGCGCACCGCTCGTGAGGCCGACGGCGAGCAGGACGAGGCAGGGAAGGCAGTAGACGACGGTGTAACCGGCCAGGATCGCCAACCCCGCGGCGGGCGGTACTCCTGTCGTGACCATCCGTTCGATCGCGATGAAGTACGGGAAGGCATTCGGGAGGTCTGCTGCGGTGAGCAGGACGCCGAACGGGAGGGCCGTCCACGGGCTGAACCAGGCCGGAAGTTCGATGGCGCGTCTGGGGCGATCTCTCAGTCGGCGGACACCTGCGACCGCGAGGGCGATCCCGGCGGCACCGAACGCCACGAAGCGAAGCCCGATGACGATCCCGTCGACGGCACCGGCGGCAGCGCCGGCGGTGAGGAACAACGCGGTGCCGGCAGCGAAGACCGTGAGAGCGGCGCCCAGCACCGCAGCGCCGGCGACGAGCGCCGGTCGACGGGGAGCGGCGATCAGGACGAGGGTCACCGCGATGATCGTCGCGGGATTCAGCGAGTCGAGCAGCGCCAGCGCCGCGATGCTGGCGAGCAGTGCGCCCGTCATGGGCGGGTCTCCGCTGCGGCAGGCGGCGCCGTCAGGGACCGCAGAAGGTCGTCCACATCCTCGTCGACGGCGTTGAGCCCGACCAGTGCGTTGGCGACGAGCGCATCGCCGACGAGGCGGATCACGTGCGCTCGGACCGTGTCTCCCACCTCGGCGGCGATCAGCGCCTCCCAGCGCGCGATGGCGACGGCCGAGTCGCTCAGCAGCGGGCCGAAGTCGCCGTCCGTCGGCCGGAAGCTCGAGGCGAGGGCCTGCATCAACGCCCGTTCATCGCCGTCGGGCAGGGAGAGCTCCAACCACGTCCGCGCTGCTGTCCCCGCCGCAGCTGCCCTGGACATCGCGGCATCGACCTCTTCCAAGGATTCGCGCGCAAGCCCTGCGACGAGGGCGGACCGAGTGGGGAAGTGGTGCATCAGGCCGCCCTTCGAGACGCCCGCGGCCTCCGCGACGGCGTTGAGCGACGGCACTGCGCCCCCATCGAGAGTCAGCCGACGTGCCGTTTCGAGAATGTGGGAACGCATGCGCGCCATAGTAGCTCATTACCGACCGACTGGTCGGTCTGGGCGACTGCTGCGACGCCATCGGCCTCCTGGTCGGTGGGACGGTCCACCGGCCTGCGACTGGCACCCTGCGAAAGCGCTTGCCCCCGTTCGCGGATCCGCCACACTCGACGGATGTCCACTGACCGCAGCATCCGCTCACCCACCCTCGGTCGAGGGCTTCTGTGGGGGATGCTGGGCGTCACCGCCTTCTCGTTCACCGTCCCTTTCACGCACGTGGCCGTCGAGACCCTCTCGCCTGTCTTCGTCGGGGCCGGTAGAGCCGTGGTCGCCGCCGTCCTGGCCGCCATCGCGCTGATCGCGACCCGGCAACCCTTGCCGCGAGGGCGCCAGTGGGTGCGGCTCGCGATCGTCGCCGCCGGTGTGGTCGTCGGTTTTCCGATGCTCACCTCGCTCGCGCTGACAACCGCCGACGCGAGCCACGGCGCCGTCGTCATCGCACTCCTGCCGGCCGCGACCGCCGTGGCAGCCGTGGTGCGGGGCCGCGAGCGGCCGGCCCGATCGTTCTGGCTCGCCGCAGCGCTCGGAGCCGTCGCCGCACTCGCCTTCGCCGTCGTGCACGGGGGCGGATTCGCCCCGCTGCAGGGCTCCGATCTGCTTCTGCTCGGCGCGGTCGTCGCCGCGGCGATCGGGTACGCGGAGGGAGGGATGCTGTCGCGTGAACTCGGTTCGTGGCAGACCGTGTCGTGGGCGCTCGTGCTCGCGTCGCCGCTCATGGTCGCCCTCACCGCGGGGTCGGCGCTGACCGATCCGCCGACCGCGCCGTGGGAGGGGTGGCTGTCGTTCGCCTACCTCTCGGTGATCAGCATGTTCCTCGGTTTCTTCGCCTGGTACCGCGGCCTCGCGATCGGGCCGATGGCGCAGGTGAGCCAGGTGCAGCTCGTCCAGCCGGTGCTCACGCTGCTGTGGGCGGCGATCATTCTGCGCGAGAACATCACCGCGCTCACCGTCGTCGGCGGGTTCGTCGTCATCGCATGTGCGGGGTTCGCGGTGCGCACGCGCGCGCGGCCCGACGGCGCCGTCGCACGAGACCGAACCCGAGCCCCGGCGCGGTAGCGTCGGACGGTGCCTCTCGACTACCACCTCGCTGCCGTCGCTCAGATCGACCCGCTCGTGCTGTACCGCATCCTCTGGTTGCGCGTGGGAGTCTTCGTCGTCGAGCAGGAGGCGGCATACCCCGAGATCGATGGGCGCGACATCGAGCCGGGCGCAGAGCTGCTCTGGGCTGAGGAGGGCGAGGAGGTCGTCTCGACGCTCCGTGTTCTCTCCGAGACCAGCGCCATGCGCATCGGTCGCGTGGCGACGGCACCGTCGGCGCGGGGGAGAGGAGTCGCCGCCGAGCTCATGCGGCGCGCGGTGCAGCGGTGCGAAGAGCGAGCCCCCGGCATGCCCATCGTGCTCGACGCTCAGGCGCAGCTCGAGGGCTGGTACGCCCGGTTCGGTTTCGTCGTGTCGGGCGACCCGTTCGCCGAAGACGGCATCCCGCACCTTCCGATGCGCCGCGGCTGAGCCGCCGTACCCGCTACAGCTCGATGCCGTTGGTCTCGTCGTTGACGCCGCTGTTGTTGCGCCCGCGCCACGACTCGTAGGCGATGAGCCATCCGATCGAGACGATCGCCGCCAGCACGAGGCCGAGCCAGACGTTGCCGAACACCATCCCGAACAAGACGCCCAGCGCCACCACGACGACGGTGCCGAGCAGCCAGTGGGTGCGGCCGCGGGGCCAGCCGGTGCGGGGTTCGCTCATGCGCTCAGCATAGGCCGTGACGACTACCGGTCGCGGTGGTCTTCGGGATGCATCCGGGGGCCCCGCCGTGGTTCTTGGATCCCGCTCGCGTAGAGCAGACGGATCACCCGCTGCCTCTGCCCCGCCCACGGCGCGAGCAGCTCCAGCATCCCGTCGTCGTCGACGCGGCTGCCCGTGAGAACGAAGCCGACGTGGTGTGCGAGGTGGTAGTCGCCGACGCTCACCGCGTCGGGGTCGCCGAACGCGCGGATCCGTGTTTCGGCCGAGGTCCACACCCCGACCCCTCGAAGGCTCGTGAAGATGCGCTCGCGGCCGTCTGCGTCGGGGGCGGATGCTGCGGCGCGGACGATCGCGTCACCCCGGCGAGCGGCCTCGACGATCGTGCGCGACTGCGGCGGCTCGAGCCCGGCGCGGTGCCAGGCCCACGAGGGAACGCGCCGCCACCCCTCGATCGTCGGCGGGGCGAACATCGGCTTCGGGGTCGGACCGGGCGCGCGCTCGCCGTACCACGCGACGATCCGCCGCCAGGCGCCGAAGGCCTGCATGCCGGTCACTTTCTGCTCGATGATCGCGCTGACGAGTGCGTCGAACACGAGGTCTGTGCGGCCGATGCGCAGGTCGGGGTGGCGCCGGTGCGCCTCTGCGACGAGCGGGTGCGCGCCCGCATCGAAGCCCGTAGGGTCGTCGTCGGCGCCGCAGAGCGCCGGAAGCTGGTCGAGAGCCCACTCGGCTCCGGGGCCCCACGCTGCGGCACGCACGTGACCGCCCGCGCCGGCGCGGAGGGCGAGGGTCGCTGGTCCGTCGGGGGTTCGGCTGGCACGCCAGATCACGCCGTTCGCCGCGGCCATCGTGGGGTCGCCGGCGCCGTGGCGCTGGGGGAGCACGACGCGCGCCAGGTCGAGCGGATGCCGCGGACGGTACTCCGTCTCGCGCGGTCGAGCATGAACGGGCCGCGAGTCGTGCGGCACCGACCGCGCGCGCATCCCGGTCGACCTCATGCGGCCACCCTACGTCGGGCCCGCGACACCCGGACTCGACGCAGCTAGGTCAGGGCACAGCATCCATCACCGCCGCTTCGCCCCGACGATTTCGGAGGGGATTTCACGTTCGGAGGGCCGGTCTGCGCGAATCGATCCTCCGAAACCGCATTTCCCTCCGAAGCTGCGAGGGTGCCGTGGTCGGGGAGGTCAGAAGCGGTCGGGCGAAGGGGTGCCGTGGCCGTAGCGGATGGCGACGTCGGCATGGCGGTCGAAACGGTAGCCGACCCCGCGCACGGTGCGCACGATGTCTTCGTAGGCGCCGAGCTTGGCGCGCAGACGACGCACGTGCACGTCGATGGTGCGCTCGCCGGGTGCTTCGTCGTCGGTCGAGCCCTCCCACAGCGACGACACCAGCTCGGTGCGTTCGATCGTGCGCCCCTCGCGCAGCACGAGGTACTGCAGCAGCTCGAACTCCTTGAAGGTGAACGCGGCCGACTCGCCGTCGATGAGTACGCGCTTGCGTGAGATGTCGACCACGACGCCGCCGGGCGCGCGGTCTGCGTCGCTGGGCTCCTCCTTCGTGCGGGCGACCGCCGAGGGCTCGTGCAGCGCAAGGCGGACGACATCGACCGCGCGACCGCCGGCACCGACCGGGGCGAGCGCGACCGTGGCATAGGTCTCGGCGGCCGGGGCCAGTTCGTTCAGCGTGCGGCGGAGCGCGTCGACCAGAACGCCGAGGCTGACCCCCGCGTCGGCGGCGGTGGCTTCGTCGATGCCGACGTAGAGGGCGAAACCGCGCGGAGTGGTTCCGGCCGGGAGCGCGGGCCGCGCGGCCGATGCCGGAGCGGGCGTCGCATCGCCGGGGAGAGCGCGGAGGGGACGGGGCGAGGTGGTCGGGCGTTCGAGGAGTGCGGTGTTCGACATGGGAGTGGAGGTCCTTGCGTGTGAACCCGGGGCCGAGCCCTGCGGGTTTCGAATGTGCGGGACGGCCGATATCGGCCGGTGGCAAGACAGGCGGCGACGCGTGATCGACGCGAGACCGTTGTCTCGGGGGGACGAGCTCTCGACGTTCAGAAGTGGAGAGGAGTCCCGGCGGAGGTCACCGAGTCAGCGACACATTCGACAGCACATGACAACGCGACCGGCCATCATGCCGGTAGTTCCGTTCGCCTCCACGGCGGACAGGAAGCGTGCGTTGAGAGTCATGCAGGCGATTATCTCCGAATGTGTCGTCGCACGTCAACTCTTCCACCCGCGGCGGCACTCGCAGAGGTTTGTTGCGGATTCCGGCAAATCGCTTGCAATCTTCTGACGCGCGGTTTACGTTCTTCATCGAAGCGCTTCGCGGAAACGCTTCGACGGACAGACGATGGAGTCGAGATGGTGAAGATCAACGAGGTGGCCGAGGCCGCCGGCGTGTCGATCAGCACCGTGTCGTACGCGTTGAGCGGCAAGCGTCCGGTCTCACGTTCCACCCGTGAACGCATCGAGCGAGCCGTCGATGAGCTCGGCTACAGCCCCAACGCCGGTGCCCGGATGCTGGCGGGCAGCCGTACGCAGATTTTCGCGCTCACAGAGCCGCTCCGCACCGACACCCACGCCCCCACGCACATGTCGTTCGTGCTGGCGACGGCGATCGCCGCCCGCCGCAACGACTACGACATCCTGCTGCTGACCGATGAGCAGGCGCGCGACGGAATGAGCCGGGTCGCCGCATCCGGTCTCGTCGACGCCATCCTCGTGCTCGACGTCGCCCCCGACGACGACCGGGTACCGCTGGCCCGGGCGATCGAGACGCCGACGATCTTCATCGGTGTTCCCGACGACAGTGAGGGTCTGGTGTGCGTCGACCTCGACTTCGAGGCGGCTGCCCGGCTCGCCGTCGACACGCTGGCCGATGTCGGTCACACCCGGGTCGGACTCATCGGGCAGACCGACATCGCGTACGTGAAGTCGAACTTCCCGCCGCGGGTTCGCGCGGCCGCCGAGAAGCGCGCGGCCGAGCGGGGGGTGCACTGCGATTTCCGTTCGTCGGGTGCGGTGATGCCCGACCTGGTCGCCGTGGTGCGAACGGCACTGCAGATGCTCGACGACGGAGCCACCGCCCTGCTCCTGCACACGACCGCCGAGGCGCACGCCGCCGTTCTCGAGGCGCTCGCCGAACGCGGCCTCTCGGTGCCGGGCGACGTATCGGTCATCGCCGTCGGCGCGTCCTTCGATACCGCCGCTCTCCCGACGCCCGTCGACACGATCCCGCTCATTCCGCAGGATTCGTGCGACCTCGCGGTCGCACTCGCCGTGCGCTCGCTCGAAGACGAGCGACCAGTTCCCGATCTCTACCTCGTCGCGCCTACGTACGTGTCTCACGGCACGGTCACCTCACCCGTCTAGTCCGCACCAGAACACAACCGAATACCGCGTGCTCGCATCGAAGCGCTTCGACGCTGCGAAGGGGCACTCAGCATTCACACCCCGTCCCGACCTTCTGGGTCGACCAAGAAAGGAGTGCCGACGATGGCACGAATGACGAGAACCACGAAGCGCCGCGCAGCTGCGGCCATCGCCACGGCGGCGATCGCCGCCCTCAGCCTCTCCGCCTGTGCGGGTGGGGGAGACTCCGGCGGCGAATCGAGCGGCGACAACACGCTCACCCTCTGGCACTACGAGAGCGAGACCAGCGCGATGGGAATCGCCTGGGCCGAAGCGATCAAGATCTTCGAAGAAGAGACCGGCGCCACCGTCGAGTTCGAGGAGAAGAGCTTCGAGCAGATCCGCTCGACCGCCAGCCAGGTGCTGAACTCCGACGAAGCCCCCGACATCATGGAGTTCAACAAGGGCAACGCGACGGCCGGCCTTCTCGCCAGCCAGGGCCTCCTCACCGACATCACCGAGGCGGTCGACGAGCACGGCTGGGACGACAAGCTCGCTCCCGCCCTGCAGACCACCGCGCGCTACACCGAAGACGGTGTCATGGGGTCGGGCGCCTGGTACGGCGTCCCGAACTACGGCGAGTTCGTCACGGTGTACTACAACAAGGACATGTTCGCGGCGGCGGGTCTCGAGATCCCGACGACGTACGACGAGTTCATCGACGTGATGGACACCTTCGTCGCGCAGGGCGTCACTCCGCTCGCCGAGGCTGGTCTGGAGTACCCCATCGGACAGCTCTGGTACCAGCTCGCGTTGAGCCAGGCCGACCGCCAGTTCGTCAACGACTACCAGCTCTACGAGAACCCCGTCGACTGGACCGGCGAGGAGATCACGTACGCGACCGAGACCCTCAAGGAGTACGCCGACAAGGGCTACTTCTCGAAGGACGTCACCGGCGTGAAGGCGGAGGACGCGGGCGTGTCGTTCATCAACGGCTCGTCGCCCATCTTCATCTCGGGCAGCTGGTGGTACGGCCGCTTCGTCGAGGAGGTCGCGGGCTTCGACTTCGGGCTCTTCCCCTTCCCCGGCAGTGAGATGGCGCCCGGCTCGTCGGGCAACATCTGGGTCGTGCCGGAGCGCGCGAAAGACAAAGACCTCGCCTACGACTTCATCGACATCACGATGCGTCCCGAGATCCAGGCGCTGCTCGGCAACAACGGCGGGCTTCCCGTCGCCGCCGACGAGGCCGACATCACCGACCCGAAGAGCCTCGAGCTGATCCAGGCCTTCAACGAGGTCAACGAGAACGACGGACTGGCCTTCTACCCCGACTGGCCCACCCCGACGTTCTATGACGTCCTCGTCTCGCAGACGCAGGAACTGATCAACGGCACGAAGACGCCGGCCGAAGTCCAGGAAGGCCTCGGCGCCGAGTACGACTCGTACGTCGAAGACTTCCGTTGATGACCCGGGGGCCCGCCGTAGCCGCGGCGGGCCCCCGCACCACCCGCTGCTTCGCAGCATCCCCCCGCCGCGATCCGCGGCACCCCACCCACGTCTGAGGAGCCGGCGATGACCGCTGTTCCCTTCGTCCGCGCCCCGCGGACGAAACTCCCTCCCGAGGAGCCCCTGATCCCGCAGCGCGGGCGCGGCGGCAGCGCCGGCTACTGGCTCTACCTGGTTCCGGGCCTCGTGCTCGTCACGGTGATCATCGTCGTGCCGCTCGTCTGGAACATCTATCTGAGCTTCACCGAATGGCGCGGCATCAAGCCGCCGGAGTTCATCGGTCTCGAGAACTGGATCGAGCTGATGGGCGACGCGACGTTCTGGACGTCGTTCGTCAACAGCATCTGGATGATCATCGCGATGGTGATCGTGCCGACCATCATCGGCCTCGTCGTCGCCGCACTGCTCTTCGACGTCATCGGCCGCAAGTTCGGCGGGCGGTCGGCGAGCTTCTTGCGGGCGACGTTCTACCTGCCGCAGATCCTCCCCGTCGCCGTGGCCGGCATCGTGATCGGGTGGATCCTCCGCCCGCAGGACGGTGCCCTCAACCGCATCCTCGAGAGCATCGGGCTCGGTGGGCTCGCGCACAACTGGCTCGGGTCTCCGGACACCGCGCTGATCAGCATCATGGTGGTGCTCGTCTGGATCCAGATCGGCTACCCCGTCGTCATCTTCATGGCGGCACTGCAGCGGGTCGACCCCGAGCTGTACGAAGCCGCCGAGCTCGACGGCGCGAACTGGTTGCAGCGATTCCGCGCCATCACGGTGAGCATCATCCGCCCCGAGATCTATGTCGTAGCCCTCACCAGCACGATCGCCGCGCTCAAGGTCTTCGGCCCGGTCTACATCCTGACCCGCGGCGGCCCCGGCGATTCGACGATCGTGCCCGCCTACTACGCGTACAGCGAGTTCTTCCAGTCCCAGCAGGTCGGCTACGGCGCGACGATCGCGACGGCGCTCACCATCGTCGTCACCATCGTGGCCGTGCTGTTCATCCGCGCGCAGAATGCCGCGGAACGTAAAGAAAGGGCGGGTCTCTGATGGTCGCCACCATGGCAGTGACCACGGCGAAGCCCGGCGGCAAGCCCCCGCGCGCGGGCCGGCCCCGCGGCGGCATGACCAAACGGCGCGGCATCGACTGGCTGATGCTGGCCTTCGTGATCGTGGCCGCGATCGTCATCATCGCGCCGTTCTACCTGATCCTCGTCAACTCGTTCAAGTCGCCGTCGGACTACTCCAACGGCGGCCCGCTCGCCCTGCCGACGGAGTTCTATTTCGACGGCATCGCCGCCTTCTGGGATCGCGTGAACTTTCCCGAGAAGGTGTGGAACTCGATCTTCATCTCGGGCATCGTGGCGGTGCTCGCCGTGCTGCTGTCGGTGCTGAACGCGTTCGCGATCGGCATCGGTCGCGTCCGCGGCCGCTCGTGGATCGTGCTGCTGTTCCTGCTCGCGAACCTCCTGCCGCAGGAAGCCCTTCTCTACCCGCTCTACTACATGTTCAAAGCGGTGGGCCTCTACAACAACGTCTGGTCGGTCATCATCATCTTCACGGTGATCCAGGCGGCGTTCGGCACCTACCTGCTCTCGGCGGTCTACGGCACGTTCCCGAAAGAGGTTCTCGAAGCCGCCGCGATAGACGGCGCCAGCCGGTGGAAGATCCTCTGGCGCGTCATCTTCCCGATCAGCCGCCCGACCCTCTCGGTGCTTCTCATCTTCTTCTTCATCTGGACCTGGAACGAGTTCTTGATCCCGCTCACGTTCCTGGTCTCGAACGAGAACCAGACGGTTCCCGTGGCGATCAGCGTGCTGCAGGGCGACCGCCTCATGGACGTCACCACGACGAGCGCGTCGGCCCTCCTCGGCCTGATCCCCACCCTCCTCTTCTTCCTCATCTTCCAGCGCACTCTCACGCGCGGCATCACCGCAGGAGCAGTCAAGTAATGAAGTTCACCGATGGTTTCTGGCAGCTGCGACCCGGGGTCGCCGCGCTCTACGCCCAAGAGGCCTACGACATCTGGGAGACGACCGACACCGTCGACGGCCCCGGTCTCGTCGTCACCGCTCCGACCAAGGTCATCACGGGGCGCGGAGATACGCTCAACCGGCCCGTTCTGACCGTCACCCTCTCGTCTCCCCTCGCCGGGGTCGTGCGGGTGCGCGTCGCGCATCACCTCGGGGGTGCGGCGCCGATGACGTTCAGGCTGCCGGGAGCGAGCGCGTCCGGAACGACGGTGACGGATGCTGCCGGCGCCGAGCTGCGCACCGGTTCACTCGTCGCCCGCGTCGAGCAGGGTTCGCCGTGGGGGCTGTCGTTCTCGTCGCACGGCCGCCGCCTCACCGGCAGTGGTGCGAAGGCGCAGGGCCACATCACCCTGACCGACGACGCCCAGGTCGACCCCGGCATCGTGGGGAACGCGCGAACGGGGAGCCCCGTGGGGCACCCTCGTACGTTCGTGCACGAGCAGCTCGACCTCGGGGTGGGGGAGCTGATCTACGGTCTCGGTGAGCGGTTCGGCCCGCTCGTGAAGAACGGCCAGACCGTCGACATCTGGAACGCCGACGGCGGCACGTCGAGCGAGCAGGCCTACAAGAACGTGCCGTTCTACGTCTCGAGCCGCGGTTACGGCGTGCTCGTCAACGACCCGGGCCACGTCTCCTTCGAGATCGGCTCGGAGTCGGTCGAGCGCGTGCAGTTCTCGGTTCCCGGCGAAGTGCTCGAGTACTTCGTCATCGACGGGCCCACGCCGAAAGACGTGTTGGAGCGCTACACCGCGCTCACGGGTCGCCCGCCGGTCGTCCCCGCGTGGTCGTACGGGCTGTGGTTGTCGACGAGCTTCACCACCGACTACGACGAAGCCACCGTCACCTCGTTCATCGACGAGATGGCGCGGCGGGAGCTCCCCGTGTCGGTGTTCCACTTCGACTGCTTCTGGATGCGCGAGTTCAACTGGTGCGACTTCGAGTGGGATCCCCGGGTGTTCCCCGACCCCGACGGCATGCTGCAGCGCCTGCACGAGCGCGATCTGCGGGTGTGCGTCTGGATCAACCCGTACATCGGTCAGCGCTCGCCGCTGTTCGCCGAGGCCGCCTCGCAGGGATTCCTCGTGCAGCGCGCCGACGGATCGGTATGGCAGTGGGACCTCTGGCAGGCGGGCATGGGATTGGTCGACTTCACCAACCCCGACGCAACCCGCTGGTACCAGGGCAAGCTCCGCGCCCTCGTCGCGCAGGGCGTCGACTGCTTCAAGACCGACTTCGGCGAGCGCATCCCGCTCGACGTGGAGTACTTCGACGGCAGCGCCCCCGATCGCATGCACAACATGTACACCCACCTCTACAACAAGGCCGTGTACGACGTGCTCGTCGAGACCCGCGGCGCGGGCGAGGCCGTGCTGTTCGCCCGCTCGGCGACGGCGGGTGGCCAGACGATGCCCGTCCACTGGGGCGGCGATTCGACCTCCACCTTCGCGTCGATGGCCGAGACTCTGCGCGGCGGCCTCTCGCTCGCGATGAGCGGCTTCGCGCACTGGAGCCACGACATCGGGGGCTTCGAGGGCACGCCCGACGCGGGCGTCTTCAAACGGTGGACCGCGTTCGGGATGCTGGGCACCCACAGCCGCTTCCACGGCTCGCAGTCGTACCGCGTGCCGTGGCAGTTCGACGACGAAGCCGTCGACGTCACCCGCATCTTCACTCGGCTGAAGATGCGGCTGATGCCGTACCTATACCAGCAGGGCCTGGATGCTGCGGCCACCGGGCACCCGGTGATGCGGCCGATGGTGCTCGAGTTCCCCGACGACCGTACGGCGGCGTACCTCGACCGGCAGTACATGCTCGGTTCGGACATTCTCGTAGCCCCCGTGTTCACCGAGTCGGGCGAGGTGGAGTTCTACCTGCCGGCGGGGGAGTGGACGTCTCTTCTGACCGGTGAGACCGTGACCGGCGGCGGGTGGCGCACCGAGACCCACGGGTTCGACAGCCTGCCCGTGTACGTCCGCCCCGGTACCGTGCTGCCCTGGGGGGCGCGGTCCGACCGGCCTGACTACGATTACCTCGACGGTCTCACCCTGCGCGTGTTCCCTGGCGGCGAGGGTACGGCCGAGGTGACCGTGACCACGCCCGAGGGTCGCACCGAGGTGCTGCGCGCCGACCGAACGGAGATCACCCGATGAATGCCGGTACTTCCGACTTCCGCGACAGCGGGCTCGTCTTCCCGGAGGGGTTCACCTTCGGCTCCGCCACCGCGTCGTACCAGGTCGAGGGTGCGGCGCAGGAAGACGGGCGCACGCCCTCCATCTGGGACACGTTCAGCAAGACCCCCGGCAAGGTGTGGAACGGCGACACCGGCGACGTGGCGACCGACCACTACCACCGTCTGGAGTCCGACCTCGACCTCATGAAGGATCTCGGGCTCGGGGCCTACCGCTTCTCGATCGCGTGGCCGCGGATTCAGCCGCAGCCTTCGACGGGCTCAGGCGCCGGCAGCGCCGTCAATCAGGCGGGCATCGACTTCTATTCGCGGCTCGTCGACGGGTTGCTCGAGCGGGGAATCCGCCCGGTGGCGACGCTCTACCACTGGGACCTCCCGCAGTACCTCGAAGACGCCGGCGGGTGGCCGATGCGCGCGACCGCTGACGCATTCGAGCGCTACGCCGAGGTGATGGGCAGTGCTCTCGGAGACCGCGTTCACACCTGGACGACGCTCAACGAACCGTGGTGCTCGGCCTACCTCGGCTATGGCCAGGGTGGGCACGCGCCGGGGCGCGGAGAACCCGCCGCCGCCCTCGCCGCGGTGCACCACCTCAACCTCGCGCACGGGCGCGCGGTGCAGGCGCTCCGCGCGACGTCGACGGGTGACCCCGACTACTCGGTCACGCTCAACTTCCACGTGCTCCGGGGCCAGGGCGATGGGGCGGCGGAGGCGATGCGCCGCATCGACGGCCTCGCGAACCGCGCCTTCACCGGCCCGATGCTGCGCGGCGAGTATCCCGTCGACCTGCTCGAGGACACAGCATCCGTCACCGACTGGTCGTTCGTCGAAGACGGCGACCTCGCCACGATCGCCCAGCCGATCGACGTGCTCGGGGTCAACTACTACTCCACCGCGACCGTGCGGATGTGGGACGGCGTCTCGCCGCGGCAGCAGAACGACGGGCACAAGGCGTCTGGCGACGGCACGGCATGGCCGGGCAGCGACAAGGCCGTCGAATTCGTGCAGCAGCCGGGTCCGTACACCGCGATGGGGTGGAACATCGCGCCCGAAGGGCTCGAAGAGCTGCTGCTCTCACTGAAGGCGCAGTTCCCGGATCAGCCGCTCATGGTCACCGAGAACGGGGCGGCGTTCGACGACGTCGTGGCCGAGAACGGCTCGGTACCCGACCCCGAGCGACTCGACTACCTGCGCCGCCACTTCACCGCCGCGCACCGCGCGATGGAGCAGGGGGTCGACCTGCGCGGCTACTTCGTCTGGTCGCTGCTCGACAACTTCGAGTGGGGCTACGGCTATGCCAAGCGGTTCGGCATCGTGCGCGTCGACTTCGATTCGCTCGAACGCACCGTCAAAGACAGCGGCAAGTGGTACGCCCGGCTCGCGAAGACGGGGGTTCTGCCCGAGTAGTGGTGGGGGTGGTCGGGGCGGTGCCTGAGCCTCCCGAAGGTCGCTCGGCGTACCGGCTCCTCCCCAGGGTGACTGTTTCGGCAACTTTCGGCGGCTTGTCCACAGGTCTCGGATTACTCCCCTGATCTGGGACATTGACGGTCAGGAATGTCGGTGGCCCTCGCCAGAATGAGGGGTATGGAAGACCTCCTCGACCGGCTCGGCGAACTGGGCGCGCAGTTGCGCGCGGTCGCCGGAGCGGTGCTGTCGGCGGGGGTGCTGCGCGGTGCGAGCGAGGCCGAGATCGTCGCGGTGATGGATGCTGCGGCGTCCGCCATCCGTCCGCTCGAAGGCGTGGTGATCGAAGCGGCGGGCCAGGTGCACGAACGATCCGACAACCCCGGCCTGTCGGATCGGATGACGACCCGCTTCGGGTGCCGCACTCCGCGCGAGCTCGTCGAGCGCGTCACGCGGGTGTCGGGTCGCCGCGCGGGCGACTACGTGGCGGCGGGGCGGGCGATCGTCGAGAAGGTCGCGCCGACGAGTGGAGTGACGCTGCCCGCGCCGTTCCCCGCGATGCGCGCCGCGGTCACCGGCAGCGTCGTCGGGGTCGACGCGGTGGTCGCGGTCACCGGGGTGCTGGGCCCGGCGTTGCCGGCGTGGGTCGAACGTGGTGCCGCCGACACCGAACTGTCCGCGTCGGCGAGGGGCGAGGGCGTCGACGGGGCTCCACCGGCGACGGCCGATGAGCTGAAGCTGCAGGCGCAGGTGTGGGCGATGTATCTCGACCAAGACGGTGCCGAACCCCGTGAGGCCCGCGCGAATCGAAAGCGCGGGATCACGCTCGGGAAATGCCATGACGGTCTCGTCCCGGTGCGAGGAAACGTGCTCCCCGAGGTCGCCGCGCAGTGGCAGTTGCTCGAGGCAGCGATCCTCAACCCGAAGCTCCGAGGGCCACGGTTTCTCGACCCCGACGGCGAGAGTGAACCCGCCGACATCGAGGCGGGCGCCGACACGCGCACTTCTCCTCAGAAGCGCCACGACGCCTTCGCGACGATCTTGTCCGCGGCCGCTCGCTCGAGCGAGATGCCGACCCTCGGCGGTGCAGCCCCCACCTTGGTGGTCTCGGTCGACGCGGATGACCTCCAGACCGGGCGCGGCTTCGCGCACGTCGACGGGATCACCGAACCCGTGAGTCTTTCCGTCGCACGGCGTGTCGCGTGCTGCGGCAACGTGCAGCGCGTATTCCAGAACAAGAAGGGCCGGATCATCGCGATCGATATCGCCGACCGGGTCTTCAACCGCTACCAACGCCGGGCGCTGCAGGTCCGCGACGGCGCGTGCATCATTCCCGGGTGCACGGTCCCTGCGATCTGGTGCGAGATCCACCACGTCGACGAAGCCGCCAACGGCGGGCCCACCCACACCGACAACGGCGTCCTTCTTTGTTGGCACCACCACCGCACCCTCGACACCGGTGGGTGGCAGATCCGGATGAACAACGGGGTTCCCGAAGTCCGGGCGCCCGGATGGCGCGAGCCCTACCTCCAGTGGCGAGCCGTGACGAAATCTCCCGCCATGCTCCGTCGAAAACACGCGGCGAGAATGAGGGCCGTCGTCGCGAGAACGTGAGCCGGGTGCGATCTCGATGAATCCCGAATCCCTGCCGCATCCGGAGCGGCGTACCCTGTCGGGGTGACTGAACTGCGCTTCACCGATGAGAAAGACGCGTCGCGCTACACCCTGCACCACGGCGATGATCTCGTGTCGGTGCTGGACTATCGCGACGACGGCCGCACCGTCGCCATGACCCGCGCCTACACGATCCCCACGTTCCGCGGAAAGGGGTACGCCGGCGAGGTCGTCGAGCGCGCCGTGGCCCTCCTCGAACGCGACGGCTCGCGACAGGTGATCCCGGTGTGCTGGTACGTGGCCGACTGGTTCGGCGCTCACCCCGAGCGGGCGGCCATCCTCCACGAACGCGCCGGTTCTTAGGCCGCCGCCCGAAACGCGACCGTCCTCGGATTCGCGACCGTCGGATGAGACGGCGCTCGTCGGTCGTCAAGCCCCCTCCGGATCCCGGGCGTGGGACGCAGGGTGGAGTCAACGAGAGGAGCAGCGATGAGCGATCAGCACAACCTGCCCGAAGGTGTCATCAATGCCAACCCACCCGGCGGCTTCGAGAGCGGCGACGTCGCCGACGGTGAGACCCGGGAGCAGAATCAGGATGCCGCGGGCTCACCCGCGCTGTCGGAGTCGGGCTTGTCGGCCGGTGGCGGCGACGAACCTTCCGATCCGATCGAATCACCCGACGCCAGCCAAAGCGCCGACCCCGACCTTGCCGCCGATGAGGAGATCTGACATGTCCGGTACGAACGAGTCCGACGAGGTCCGCGGCGTGTCCGCGGCGAGCACCGACCAGGTTCCCGGAGCCGGAGCCGCCCCCGCCGATTCCTACGGCGGAGCCGTGTCGGACGAGACGCCGGCCGCGACGCCCGCTCCCGGGACGCAGAATGCCCCCGTGCAAGACATGCACGACACCACCGACGAAGACAAGATCGCCGGCATCGTCGCGCAGACGCGTCAAGACGTGGGCGACAAAGACCAGGCCCGAATCGCTGACGTGCTGCGGCAGCGATTCGACGAGACCGGCGTCCACGTCGCGAACGACCGCGTCGCGGCCCTCGCCGCCGAGGTCGCGAACGGCTGAGGGCTCACTCGTCGAGCTAGTCGCGCGCCAGAGAAGGCCGATCCCGGACGAGTGCCAGTTCTCTCGGCAGCGCGGCGGGCTGACTGGCGGTGCGAACGACGACTTCCAGCTCGGTGGTGGTCCTCAGAGGAACCAGCCAGGCGTCGGGCCAGATGTCGCCATGGTCCCGCTGCCAGGCACCTCTTCCGAGAAGGGCGCCGTCCAGATAGATGTCGACGGGATGGTCGGGCCGCACGGGCGCGCGAACATCGGAGCGTGAATGCGCGGGCACCATCGTGACCGAGTAATTCGCCGATGGCGTGCCGGTAGTTCCGATAGCGGCGGTGGTGTGATCGTCCACGTGCGACGCACCAAACCCGACCGCGGTCTCGTCCGGGTGGCTGACCCGGACGAAGAACCCATACCGGTTCAGCGCCTGGTTGATCAAATCCGTGTTGGACGTCATGATCGGATTATTTCGAGGTCAGGGGTCCCGCGCCAGGTCAGCATCCGCGGCCCCGGAGAGCGATCCGACAGAGCCGCCATCTATCGTCGCGACTCTCCAGAGCCCGTCCGCACAGGCAACCCGGTGGTCCGACTCAACGTCGACGCAACAGGGCCCTTACGCACTCAAGTGTCAGCCCGGTCGCGACCGCCGCTTCGCGCTCGTTCGCGCCGAGACCCACGGCGGAGCGCAGCAGAGCGATTGCCCGCCGAGACTCCGTCGTGCCCGGGGGATGAGCTGCGAACTGCTCGGCCGCACGCGCTAGGGCAACGCCGGCGACCTCAGGCAACGCGTGCGGGTGCTCGGTCAGATCGACCCGCCACCCAGGGGCACCTTGAACGGAAGGCTCATTCATGGGCTAAACCTACCCGCGGCCAAGCGGGTACGAGACGAAGGCTCTTGCCTGGCCTTCGTGCCCCACTGCGTTGCGGCAGGATCGCGGCGATGAGCGCACAATGAGGTGATGATGCGAACAGAAAGTTTGCCGTCCGACCGAGCTGCCATCACGACCAATCACCCCTCCCTGGCCCGCCTCCTCATGGTCCGCGAGCTCGCTGAGATCGATCCAGCACCGGGGTGGCCGCGCGCTGCGCCGTTGCCCAGCGCGGTGGGCCACCGGCTTGGCGCTATCCCCGGTGACGGGTCGGTAGCGTGGCGATCCCACTGGGAGGCGGCCATCGACCAGCTAGGTGCATCGACGCCGCCCGAGTCGGGGCACTGGGCGCTTTGGCCAGAGCACTTCCCCGAGCCGACGGACGCCGACGTGGCTGAGTGGGCTGTGAAGGTCGATCGCCCACCCCGGAACACACCGCTTTCTCAGCACCCCTCGCAGCGTTACTACCTGGCTCGAACGCGCGCGATCGAGATTCTTCCGGAAAGGGTAGTCGTGCTGCCCCTAGTGGGGCGTTGGAGCGGCCGGCACAGCGGCGATGTGGGCTACCTGTCTACCGCGCAGTACCTCGATCCGGCAGATGGGGCATATGGCTTCGCCGCGAGGTGACATCCGTCGTGCGGGTCAGTGGCCCTGATAGCCGAAATGCTCCGACGCCGATCGATTCCCCATCCTCGCGGATGACGTTCAGGGCTTCGCGGGGAGCCTGAGAGCCCGTGTCGGGGGCTCCGCGTACCGTGCTGGTATGCGCATTCTGCACACCTCCGACTGGCACATCGGGCGGTCGTTCCACGGCCACCCGACGCTCGACGCGCTGCGGGGCGTGCTCGACGCGCTGGTCGCCCAGGTGCGCGAGAACGACGTCGACGTGGTCGTGCTCGCCGGCGACGTGTTCGACTCGGCGGCACCGGCCGCATCCTGTTACTCGGTGCTCAGCGACACGCTGTTGAAGCTGTCCGAGACCGGAGCGCGGGTCATCGTCACGAGCGGCAACCATGATTCCGCCGCCCGTCTCGGGTTCCAGTCGGCACTGTTGCGCTCAAACATCACGGTTCTGACCGACCCCGCCGCCGTCGGTACCCCGGTCACCGTCGACGACGCCGACGGGCCAGTGCATTTCTACGGCATCCCCTATCTCGAACCGGCGATCGTCCGCCACCGCTGGGAGGGCGTCGAGCTACGCAGTCAGGCGCAGACCCTCGGCCACGTGATGGGAATGGTGCGCGACGACCTCGCTGAGCGGGGCGGTCGGTCGGTCGTCATCTCGCACTGCTTCGCCGCGGGGGTCGAAGCCACCCCGGGCGTCGAGCGCGAGATCCGCCAGGGCAGCCTCGACGTCGTGCCGCTCTCGGTCTTCGACGGCCCCGACTACGTCGCGCTGGGCCACATCCACGGGCGACAGACCCTGTCCGACCGCGTTCGCTACGCCGGCGCGCCCCTGCACTACAGCTTCGGCGAGGGCGACAAGCCGCGCGGGTCGTGGCTCGTCGACTTGGATGCTGAGGGGCTGGGTTCGGTCGTGTGGCTCGATCTACCGGTACCCCGTCCGTTGGTGACGCTTCGCGGAACGCTCGAAGAGCTGCTCGAAGACCCCGCTCATGCGCGGTACGAAGACTCCTGGGTCTGCGCGCAGTACACCGATGCGACCCCGCAGCTCGATCCGATGCGGCGACTGCAACGGCGGTTCACCCACTGCGCCACCGTCGTTCACACCCCGATCGGTGGGGCGGCCGATGACGGCGACGACTACGTCGCCCGGGTGCGGCGCGCGCGCGACGACATCGAACTCGTCGACGCTTTTCTCACCCATGTCCGCGCGGGGGAGGGCGCCACAGCCGCCGAGAAGGCCCTGCTCCGCGAGGTCGTCGACGCCCGCACGATGGTCGAGGCGAGCGCGTGAAGCTCCACCGGCTCGAGCTCGCCGGGTTCGGGCCGTTCCTCGAACGGCAGACCGTCGACTTCGACGCCTTCGCCGACGACGGCATCTTCCTCATCGCAGGACGCACCGGAGCGGGCAAGTCGAGCGTCCTCGACGGCGTCTGCTTCGCGCTGTACGGCGGGGTGCCGCGGTACGAAGGAGCCGAGAAGCGGCTGAGAAGCGATCACTGCTCGCCCGACGACCCGACCGAGGTCGTGCTCGAATTCACCGCCGAGAGCGATCGTTGGCGGGCCACGCGATCGCCCGAGTATGCGCGCCCGAAGCGACGCGGCGGCGGCACGACGAACGAACCGCATCGCGCCGTGCTCGAACGGTGGGAGGGAGGCCGCTGGGTCGGGGTCGCCGCGCGCCCGGTCGACGTCGCAGCCCGGCTCGACGAGATTCTGGGGCTCACCCAGCAGCAGTTCCTCCAGGTCATCCTGCTCGCCCAGAACCGATTCGCGCGGTTCCTCCTCGCCAAGAACGACGAACGACAGGCTCTGCTGCGCACCCTGTTCGCCACCCGGACCTACGAAGACTACGAGCGCGAGCTCGAAACGCGGCGCAAAGACGCCGAGCGGGCCCTCGTCGCCGAGGGCGACAGCGCTCGGGTCCTCGTCGCCGAGGGCGAGATCCTGGCGCGGGAGTCCGACCTGCAGGGGACCGCGCCGACCGACGGTGAGCCCGGCTCGACGCCGGCGGCGGGGCCCGACCCCGACGCGCTCCCCCTGGCAGAGCGCTTGGCGGCTCTCGTCCGTGCCGTCGAACGCGCCGAATACCGTTTCGACACGCTCGCCCGCGCGCGAGATGCCGCCGATGCCGACCTGGCCGCGGCGACCGAACTCGAACGCGCTGCCGCCACCCTTCGTTCCGCCCAAGAGCAGCGCGCCACCGCACGGATGACGCTCGATCGGCTCGACGCCCGGGCGACCGAGGTCGCGGCCGAGCGGGCCGAGCTCGAACTCGCCGACGCCGCAGAATCGCTGCGCACCGTGATCGATGCCGTCGAGCGGGCCGAAGCCGCCGAACGGCGAGCCGCCGACGCGGAGCGCGCGTCGCTGGCACGGTGGTCGGCGCTCGGCGAGGTCGCGGTCACGGCCGAGGCGCGGCGCGACCGAGAAGACGAACTCGCGGCCGTGATCGCCGCGAGCGATGCGGCGCTCGGCGCCGAGGCAGACGCCGCTGCCCTGGCCGAATCGGTGACGTCGGCGCGGGCGCGCGTCGCCGACATGGAGCACGAGATCGCGACCCTCGAAGAGCGACGCGCACCTGTGCCCGCGCGCGTGGTGCAGCTGGACGAACAGCTCGCAGAGGTCGCGGGGGCCGCCCAGACAGCTCAGGCGACTCAGGCTCTCGTCACAGAGACCGACCGCCGTCTCGCCGCGGCGCGTGAAGCGGAAGCGCTCGAGACCACCGTTCGCGCGGCCGAGCTCGCCGCTCTCGACGCCGCGCGGGCCGTGCAGACGGCCGTGGCGAGGCTGACCGGGCTCCTCCAGAGGCGACTCGACGGCGCCGCCGGCGACCTGGCCGCAACCCTCGTCGACGGCGAACCCTGCCCGGTGTGCGGCGCGGCCGAGCACCCGCACCCCGCCACCGTCTCCGGTGAATCGGTGAGCGACGACGAGATGGCCGCCGCAGAGGCCTCCAAAGACGCGGCCGTGCAGGCAGACGCCGTGTCAGCGTCGGTGTGGCGCGAAGCCCGCGAGGCGCACGCCTTGGTCGCGGCCCGAGCGGGCGGCGACGACGTCGGTACGCTCGAGGCCGCACACGGTGCCGCTGTCGCCGCTCTCGCCGACGCCGACGCCGGTGTCGCCCGGGCGGCCGCTCTCACCGCCGAGCGTGCCGAGCTTTCGGCGCTCGCCGGGGCGGCAGAAGCCGAACGCGGGCGCCTCCGCGACGAGCTCGTCGCCGCACGACAGCGGGTGGCGCTCGACGAACAGCGTTCGGCAGCGGCCACCGCCGTCGTCGAGTCCGCCCGGGGTTCCTTCCCCTCCGTCGCCGCACGTCGCGCAGACGCAGTCACGCGACGTGACGCGGTTCGCGCGCTCGCCGATGCCGCCGCCGAACGCGCGCTTCTGACCCAGGTGCTCGCCGGTGCCCGCGCCGATCGAGACGCACGCCTGTCTGCGTCTACGTTCGACGGCACCGCCGCCGTACGCGCGGCCCTCCGTGACCCCGCCGTGCGCGCGAGGCTCGATTCCGGTGTGCGCGAACACGAGAGCGCCGCCCGTGCGGCGAAGCAACGGCTGCTCGAGCTCGAGCTCGCTCTCGTCGACGCACCCGACGAACTCGTGGATCTCGAGGAGCCCGCCCGCGCGGTCGCCGAAGCGCGCGCGCGATTCACCGCGGCCATCGCCGCGGTGACGGCCGCCGAAGGTGTCGCCCGGCGCCTGCGCGACCTCACCCAGCGCGCCGATGCCGCGTCGCGGGGGATCGCGACGCTCGCCGATCGGCATGCGGTCATCGCCCGCCTCGCGCACACGGTCGCGGGCCGCGCACCCAACACCCACCGCATGACGCTCGAGACCTTCGTGCTCGCCGCCGAGCTTGAAGAGATCGTCGGGGCGGCGAACCTCCGGCTCGAAGAGATGTCCGCGGGCCGTTACCGCTTGCAGCACTCCGATGCGCTCGCCGCGCGGGGCGCAGCATCCGGTCTCGGTCTCGAGGTGATGGATGCCTTCACCGGGCAGGCGCGCCCGCCGCAGTCGCTTTCGGGCGGCGAGTCGTTCCTCGCGTCGCTCGCCTTGGCGCTCGGGCTTGCCGAGATCGTCACCGCCCGCGCCGGTGGGCTGCGGCTCGACACGCTCTTCATCGACGAGGGATTCGGCTCGCTCGACGACGACACCCTCGATCTCGCGATGCGCACCCTCGACGAGTTGCGGCAGGGAGGACGCACGGTCGGGGTGATCAGTCACGTCGCCTCGATGAAAGAGCAGGTGCCGGCCCAGCTCGTGGTCGAGGCGACACCTCAGGGCCCCAGCGTCATCCGCCAGCAGGCCGCGATCGTCGCCTGACCGGGCGGTTAGGCTGGTCCCATGAACAAATCGACCATCTGGAGTGTCCTCGGAGTCATCGTCGCGGTCGTCATCGCGTGGTTCCTGGTGAACGTGCTCTTCTCGGTCATCGCCTTCGCCTTCAAGCTGCTGATCGTCGCAATCGTCGCCGTCGTGGTGTTCTTCATCATCCGGTCGCTGTTCTCCCGCGGTCGCAACGACGTCTGACATTCTCACCGGGTGAGCAAGGGGGTCGCGCTTCGGCGATCCCTGGCT
This sequence comes from Microbacterium shimangi, assembly GCF_043556445.1. Taxonomy (NCBI): domain Bacteria; kingdom Bacillati; phylum Actinomycetota; class Actinomycetes; order Micrococcales; family Microbacteriaceae; genus Microbacterium; species Microbacterium shimangi. The sequence continues at coordinate 270,354 of NZ_JBIGII010000003.1, read as the reverse complement.
AACCTGATCAGTGATGTCTGATGCGCCTACCTCCCAGAAACGGGAGGGCGCACACCCTCCCACCCAAGACATTCAGCTGAGCCCGAGCCACCGGTGGCGGGCCTACTGGATCGCTGTCTCGGTCGCGGCGCTCACGATCCTCGACCTGAGCAAGGTCAACGTCGCACTGCCCTCGATCGAGACCGCGCTGGGCGCGGGTCCGACCGAGTTGCAGCTGATCGTCTCGGGCTACATCCTCACCTTCGGCCTCGTGCTCGTCCCCGCGGGGCGTCTCGGCGACCAGCGCTCGCGACGCACACTGTTCCTCGTCGGGCTTTCGCTCTTCCTCGTCACGAGCCTCGCCTGCGCCCTCGCCCCGACGGCGCCGATCCTGCTCGTCTCGCGGCTGCTGCAGGGCGTTGCCGCCGGCATCCAGATGCCGCAGGTGCTCGGGCTCATCCAGCAGCTCTTCCAGGGCAAGGAGCGCGGTCGCGCTTTCGGTCTCTTCGGCGCCACGATCGGCATCGCGACAGCTTTCGGCCCGACCCTGGGCGGCCTCATGATCGCGCTCGGCGGGGCCACCGACGGCTGGCGCCTCATCTTCTGGATCAACGTTCCGCTCACGCTGATCGTCATCATCCTGGCGGCGTTCTTCCTGCCGAGCACACGAACGAAATCGCACCGAAAAGTGCAGCTCGACCCCGTGGGTGTTCTGCTGTTCGGTCTCGCGGTCACCGCGCTGATGCTGCCCTTCCTCCTCACCACCGGCTCGCCCGAAGACAACCCGGCGCGGTGGTGGCTGCTCGTCGCGGGAGCCGTCTTCGTGGCGGCGTTCATCGCGTGGGAGCGCAGCTATTCGGCGAAGGGCCGCGTGCCGCTCATTCCGTTCGAGGTGTTCGCGCACGCCTCGTACCGCAACGGTGTCTTGATCTCGACGACCTACTTCGCCGCCCTGCCGGCGACATTCATCCTCACGACCCTGTTCCTCCAGAGCGGTCTCGAACTCGAGCCCGTCTTCGCCGGGATGGTCACGATCGGCTTCGCCGTCGCCTCCGCGATCTCATCGTGGATCGGTGGCAATCTCGTCTCGCGCATCGGTCGGCCGCTCGTCGTGTGGGGTGTGGCCGGGCTGCTCGCCAGCATCATCGGCATGGTGTCGGCCGCGCTCTTCCTGCCGCCGGAATGGGCGCTCCTCGGCATGGGCTCGATCCTCGCGGTGGGAGGGTTCGCCGGTGGCCTCGTGATCTCGCCGAACCAGACCCTGATGCTCGCCGACATCCCGGTGACGCAGGGCGGACTCGCCGGTTCGGTCGGCCAACTCGGGCAGCGCATCGGCACGGCGATCGGAACCGCGGTCGCTCTCGCACTGTTCTACTCGACGGTCTACGCCGAACAGGGCACTCGTCCGACTCTCGACGTCTACCACGACGCCTACCTCTACGGCATGATCTCGGTCGCGATCTTCCTTGCGCTCTCGTTGATCGTCGGAGTCGTCGACCTGGCGGGGCGGCGACAGCGGGGCGAACCTCAGACGCCGTAGTGCTGGCGGATGCTGTCGCGGAGCCATCCGCTGCAGACCCGGGCCGCGTCGTCCCACTCTTCGGTCGCGCCGTCTTGCGCCCGGTCGCTGACGGCGCGGAAGATACGGATCGGCACGCCGAACTCCTGCGCGACCCACGCCAGCGCGTACGACTCCATGTCGACCATGCGGGCGCCGAGCGCCCGGATCGCGACCACGGCGTCGGCGTCGTCGATGAAGTGATCGCCCGTGGCGATCATCACTCCCTCCGCGGCGAGGTCGACGCGCGCGGGCAGGAAGACGTGCTGCCCGACGATCCCGTCGAGATCCGACACGTCGTGCTGAATCGCGGCGGCGATCTCGTGGACGCCCGAGGGCAATTCGGGGTCGATCGCGCCGGCGGTGCCGACGACGACGATCTCGTCGTACTCCGCAGCGGAGAGGGCGCGAGTGAGCGCGTAGGCGGCAGGGATCTTTCCGACGCCCGTGAGGAGGGTGACGAAGCCCGGCAGGGCGTCTTCGAAAGCGACGAGTTCGGAGGTGTGGGCGGCGACGAGAAGTTTCACCCGCCCATCCTCTCAGCCCCCGTTGAGGATGCCGATGACACCCGAGATCAAGAAGTACAGGGCGACACACGTCACCACGACCCAGATGCCGATACGGGTCGGCGTGGGCTTCTTCGGGTCTTGATCGGGGTTGGACGGCAGCATCCGGTTTATGACCTCACCATGTCGACGACGGAGACGATGACGGCCAGCAGGCCGCCCGCGACGGCGATGGCCGCGATGAACGGACCGCCGCCCGCGAAGAAGGCGACGACGCCGAGCGCGATGAACGCGACACCCACGATCAGACCGATGATCTGGTAGACGCGGTATCTTCCGCGCCCCAGTTGCCGTTCGTCTTCCACGGGTGAAGATTACCGGGTTCCGCGGCGATCCCCTTTTTCGCAGCGTACGGGCTTGCCGGATGAGCGCGGATTCGTCAGGCTCGAACGATGAACACACCCCGCCCCGACGTCGTCCGCCCCGGTCAGGAATCCGTCTGGGACTACCCGCGCCCGCCCCGGCTCGAGCGAGTGCGCGCTCGCGTGCAGATCGACCTGGGCGGTGTGCGCATCGTCGACACCGACGATGTGGTGCGGGTGCTCGAGACGAGCCATCCGCCGGTGTACTACCTGCCCATCGCCGCGTTCGGCGAGGCCCTCGTGCCCACCGACGGCGCGTCGTTCTGCGAGTTCAAGGGGGCGGCCCGCTACTTCGACGTGCGCGGGGGCGACGCCTCGGCGGAGCGCGCCGGGTGGAACTACCCGCGTCCGCTGCCGGGCTACGAAGAACTGTCGGATCGCGTCGCCGTGTACGCCGGACCCATGGATCAGTGCGTCCTCGACGGTGAAATCGTCGAGCCGCAGCCGGGCGGGTTCTACGGCGGATGGGTGACGTCGTCGATCGCCGGGCCGTTCAAGGGCGTTCCGGGTTCGCGTGGGTGGTGAGCCCAGCCCTCAGTTCGGGTAGAGCTCGGGGAGCGCGGCGTGCAGTTCGTCGAGCCATACCTTCGCGTTGCCGTCCGACGGCGCACGCCAGTCGCCGCGGGGCGACAGCGACCCGGCCGGCGACACCTTCGGGCCGTTCGGAATGGCCGAGCGCTTGAACTGCGCGAAGCCGAAGTAGCGCTGCAGGAAGACCTCCAGCCACCGGGCGACGGTCGCCAGGTCGTAGGAGGGGCGATCGTCTTCCGGGAAGCCGGGAGGCCACGCTCCGGCGTCGGGATCGGCCCACGCGTGCGCCGCGAGGAACGCGATCTTCGAGGGGCGGAGGCCGAAACGCAGCACGTGGAAGAGCGTGAAATCGTGAAGGTTGTACGGACCGATGCGATCCTCGGTCGACTGCATGCGGCCGTCCTGCCCCGCGGGCACCAGCTCGGGGCTGATCTCGGTGTCGAGAACCGCCTGCAAGACGCCGGCCGTCGACGCATCCATCTCGCCCGATGACACCACCCAGCGGATCACGTGCTGGATCAGCGTCTTCGGGACGCCCGGGTTGACCGCGTAGTGACTCATCTGGTCGCCGACGCCGTACGTCGCCCACCCCAGGGCGAGTTCCGACAGATCGGACGTGCCGATGACGATCCCGCCGTTCTGGTTGGCGAGACGGAAGAGGTAGTCGGTGCGGAGCCCTGCCTGAACGTTCTCGAACGTGACGTCGTGCACCGGCTCGCCCGCCGCGAACGGGTGCCCGATGCGGGCCAGCATCTCGGATGCTGCGGGGCGGATGTCGATCGTCTCGATCGAGGCGCCGACAGCCTTGGCGAGGGCGATCGCGTTGGCCTTGGTGCCTTCGCTGGTCGCGAAGCCGGGCAGCGTGTACGCGAGGATGTCGCTGCGTGGACGCCCCATGCGATCCATCGCGCGCGCGATCACCAGCAGAGCGTGCGTGGAGTCGAGTCCGCCGCTGACGCCGATCACGGGCTTGGGAGACCCGATCGCGCGCAGGCGCTGTTCGAGACCCGACACCTGGATGTTGAACGCTTCGTAGCAGTCTTGCGCGAGACGCGCCGCGTCGTCGGGGACGAACGGGAAGCGGTCGACCGTGCGCCGAAGACCGACGTCGGTGGCGGGGGGACGAAGCTCGAAGTGCACGGTGCGGAACGAGGGCGCGTAGGTGCGACGGTTGTCGTCGAAGGTGCCCTGGCGCGCGCGGTCTTGTCGGAGGCGGTCGAGGTCGACGTCGGCGACGCTGCGGCGGGGCCCGTCGGGGAAGCGCTCGGTCTCGACGAGAAGCTGCCCGCCCTCGTAGATCATCGTCTGGCCGTCCCACGACAGGTCGTTCGTCGACTCGCCCATGCCCGCCGCGGCATAGGCGTACGCGGCCAGGCAGCGGAGCGACTGCGACTGCGCGAGGATCTTGCGGTCGTCGGCGCGGGCGATCGTGATGGGGCTGCCCGAGAGGTTGAGCAGCACGGTGGCCCCGGCGAGGGACGCCTCGGACGACGGCGGGACGGGCACCCACATGTCTTCGCAGATCTCGGCGTGGACGACGAGCCCCGGCACGTCGAGCGACTCGAACAGCAGGTCGGGTCCGAACGGCGCTTCGAGACCCGCTACGCGGATGTCTTCGCCGGCCTGGTCGTCGCCCGCCGCATACCACCGACGTTCGTAGAACTCGCGGTAGGTCGGAAGGTACGACTTCGGCGCCACCCCGAGCAGCTCGCCGCGGTGGATCACCACCGCGCAGTTGTAGAGGCGGTTGCGGTGGCGCAGCGGCGCCCCGACGACGAGGACGGGGAGAAGGTCGGCGGATGCTTGGACGAGACGCGCGATGGCCGTCTCCGTCGCATCGAGCACCGCGTCTTGGAGGACGAGGTCGTCGATGGCGTATCCCGTGAGGCAGAGCTCGGGGAAGACGGCGACGGCGACCGCATCGGCGTCGCACGCGCGGGCCGATTCGAGCACCGCGTCGGCGTTGGCCGCAGGGTCGGCGATCGAGATCGGAATGGTGCACGCGGCGACACGGGCGAATCCGTGCCGGTAGGCACTCGAGAACGGGAGAGCGGTGCTCATCGCCCCAGTCTCGCAGGTGCGGCGGACGAACCGACAGAGCGGGGCCGACCCGTGCTGTCGGTGCTCCCGGATAGCCTCGAAGGCGGAAGGGCGACATGCGATACATCGAGAACGAGGGCCGGCTCGTCTGGAGTGCCAGCGACCTGAAGGCGGCGGCGGAGTGCGAGTTCGCCTGGTTGCGCGCCATCGACGCGAAGCTCGGGCGGGTGCCCGCCGTCGAAGACCCCGAAGACCCCACGCTCGAACGCGCGGGGCGGCTCGGCACGGCGCACGAGGTGCGCGTGCTCGGCGAGTATCGCGAGCGCTGGGGCGACGCGGTCGTCGAGATCCCCGAGACGCGCTCGTCCGACACCGAGGGCATGGCGGCGGCCATCGCGGCCACGAATGCCGCACTCGCCTCCGACGCCGAGGTGGTCTACCAGGCGGCTTTCGCGACCGACGAGTTCGTCGGATTCGCCGACTTCCTGGTGCGTTCCGACGACCGTCGCTGGGTCGTCCAAGACACGAAGCTCGCCCGCCGGGCGCGCGTGACCGCCCTGATGCAACTCGCGGCATACGTCGACCAGCTCGATCGGCTCGACGTGCCGCGCGCAGAGACGGTCGAACTGCTGCTCGGCGACGGCACGACGAGCGTGCACCGCATCGACGATCTGCTGCCGGTGTTCCAGCTGCGGCGGGCGCGTCTTCGGGCGCTGATCGCCGATCGCGACGTGCCCGGCGGATCGGGCGGAGACCCGATCGCCTGGGGCGACGCCCGGGGCGAGCTCGAGGTGGTCGCGTGCGGCCGCTGCGCCACGTGCGAGCAGGAGGTCATCGCATCTCGCGACCTCCTCCTCGTCGCAGGCGTGCGACCGGTGCAGCGCGCGCGCCTCCGCGCGGCGGGCATCACGACGATCGACGAGCTGGTGGCAGCATCCGTTCCTCCCACCGGCATGAACGCCGAGGTGTTCGCCATGCTGCGTACCCAGGCGAGGCTCCAGCTCGCGAGTCCCGCGGGAGTACCCGGTGCCGAGCCGGTGTCGGCCGGGCCCGCGATCCCGACGTACGAGGTCGTCATGCCCGCCGCGCTCGGCGGACTCCCGCGGCCCGACCGCGGTGACATGTTCTTCGATTTCGAGGGCGACCCGCTCTACACCGAGGGCGATTCGACGGTGTGGGGGATCGACTACCTCTTCGGGTGGGTCGACCTCGATGAGACCTACTCCTCGTTGTGGGCGCACAGCTTCTCGGAGGAGAAGGCGGCGCTCGAACGATTCCTCGACATCGTCGCGCTCCGTCGGCAGCAGCATCCCGACATGCACATCTACCACTACGCACCGTACGAGACGACCCACCTCTTGGCGATGGCCGCCCGGTACGGCGTCCGCGAGGGCGACGTCGATCGCCTCCTGCGCGACGGTGTGTTCGTCGACCTCTACCCGGTGGTCCGGCGGGCCCTGCGGGTCGGTTCGCGGTCGTACTCCATCAAGAAGCTCGAGCCGCTGTACATGGGCGACGAGGTGCGCACGAGCGACGTGCAGCGTGGAGACGACTCGATCGTCCGTTACGTCGAGGCGCGGGCGCTCGCCGACGCGGGCGACGCTGTCGCATCTCGCGAGGTGTTGGCCGACCTCGCCGACTACAACCGCTACGACTGCGTCTCGACCAGGCGGCTGCGCGACTGGCTCGTCGACCGCGCGCGCGAGACGGGCATGCGACCGTCCGGCAACCCCGAGCCCGAAGAGGCGGGCTACGAGCCGTCCCCGCGCGCGACGGCGCTGCAGAAGCTGGCGTCGCGGGCGGAGTTCGGCGAGGTCGACGCGCAGGCTCTGCGTCTGGCGGCCGCGGCGATCGACTACTACCCCCGCGAGGCCAAGACCTTCTGGGCCACCCATTTTCTGCGGCTGCGCGAACCGCTGTCGCTGTGGGACGACGACCGCGACGTGGTGGTCGTCGACATGGCCCGCTCGCGCGTGGTCGAACCGTGGCACTTCCCCGAGTCGGGGCGCGGCAACGAACGTCGGATCATCGAGTTGCGCGGCGAACTGGCCCCCGGAACCCGGCTGAGTGCGGGGGGCTCTCCGTATGCGGTGTACGACCTTCCGGCGCCGTTCCCGATGGAGGAGCGGCCGCGCTGGATCCACGGGGCGCGGGGTGTGCGCGTGATCGAGGTGCTCGACGACGGGGCGATCGTCGAAGAGACCGCCGTCGACGGCAACACCTGGGAGCAACTGCCGTTGGCGCTGGCGCCGGAGTCGCCCCCGCGGGCCGGCAACCAGCAGCTCGCGATCGATGCGTGGGCCGACGCCGTGGTCGAGGCCGCGCCGGGGCTGCCGGCAGACCCTGCTACCGACATCCTCCGCCGCCGCCCGCCCCGGACGCTCTCGGGAGCGCTGGCCCCGCAGGCGGGCGACGACGTCGCGGCCATCGTTCGTAGCGTGCTCGACCTCGACCGCAGTTACCTCGCCGTGCAGGGCCCCCCGGGTACGGGGAAGACCTACGTCGGCTCGCACGTGATCGCCCGCCTCGTGCGCGAGCACGGCTACAAGATCGGCGTCGTCGCCCAGTCGCACGCGGTCGTCGAGCACATGCTCGACCGGGTCGTCGACGCGGGTGTGCCCCCGCGGCAGGTCGGCAAGGCCCCGAAAGACCCGCACGCGGCCGGTCTGAGCTTCACCCCGATTCCGAAGAACGGCGTTCCTTCGTTCGCGAGCGAGAACGCCGACATCGGGTTCGTCGTCGGCGGCACGGCGTGGGACTTCAGCCACGAGGGGAGGGTGCCGCGCGGCAGCCTCGACCTGCTCGTGATCGACGAAGCCGGGCAGTTCTCCCTCGCCTCGACGATCGCGGTCTCGCTGGCGTCATCGCGGTTGCTGCTTCTGGGCGATCCGCAGCAGCTGCCGCAGGTGAGCCAGGGCACGCACCCCGAGCCCGTCGACACCTCGGCGCTCGGCTGGGTCATGGACGACGCCGAGGTCGTGCCGCCCGACTACGGCTACTTCCTCTCGCGCACCTGGCGCATGCATCCGAACGTCGCGGCGCCGGTGTCGCTGCTCTCGTACGAAGGCCGGCTGGCCGCTCACCCCCTGACCGCGGTGCGTTCGCTCGAGGGCGTCGAGCCCGGGCTGCACACGGTGCCGGTGCGCCACACCGGAAACGCGACCCGGTCACCCGAAGAGGCGCAGGCGGTCGTCGACATCGTGGCCGGGCTCGTCGGGCGGGCATGGATCTCGAGCGAGATCGACGACGCGGGGGTACCGGTGGCGTGCCCGCCGCGGCCGCTCACGGCAGCCGACATCATCGTCGTGACCCCGTACAACGCCCAGCAGGTCATGGTCGAACAAGCGCTCGAAGAAGCCGGCTTCGGTGACGCACGGGTGGGGACGGTCGACCGCTTCCAGGGGCAGGAGGCGGTGGTGGCGATCGTGTCGCTCGCGGCCTCGTCGGGGCGCGATGCCCCCCGCGGGCTCGAGTTTCTGCTGCTGCGCAACCGACTCAACGTGGGGCTGTCGCGTGCCATGCAGGCGGCCTACCTCGTCTACTCGCCCGGTGTCCTCGACGACCTGCCGCGCACCCCCGAGGGAGTGGCGCGACTCAGCGGCTTCGCCCGCCTGGTGCTGCCGGACTCACCCCACCTGTCGCACTGACGGAGGTGATTTCACGTTCGGAGGGTGAAGATCACGTGGTCGGCCCTCCGAAGCTGAATTCTCCTCCGGAGCTGCCGGTCGCGGCGGGTCAGACCGTGCCGTAGAGGCGGTCGCCGGCGTCGCCGAGGCCGGGCACGATGTAACCCTTCTCGTTCAGCCGCTCGTCGAGTGCGCCGAGCACGAGGGTGACGTCGCGGCCCTCGACCTGCTTCTCGATCGCCGCGACGCCCTCGGGCGCGCCGAGCAGGCAGATCGCCGTGACGTCTTGCGCTCCCCGCTTGAACAGGAACTCGATCGCGGCTCCGAGCGAGCCGCCGGTGGCGAGCATCGGGTCGAGCACGAAGCACTGGCGGTCGCTGAGGTCGTCGGGCAGCCGCTCGGCGTACGTCGAGGGCTCGAGGGTCTCTTCGTTGCGGACCATGCCGAGGAATCCGACCTCGGCGGTGGGGAGCAGCTTGACCATTCCGTCGAGCATTCCGAGTCCGGCGCGCAGAATCGGTACGACGAGCGGACGCGGTTCGCCGATCCGCACGCCCATGGTCGTCGTCACCGGAGTGGTGATCTCGATGGGCTCCACGCGCACGGCGCGTGTCGCCTCATAGGCGAGCAGGGTGACGAGCTCTTCGGTCAGTTGCCGGAAAACCGGCGACGGGGTGCGCTTGTCGCGCAGCACCGTGAGCTTGTGGGTGATGAGAGGGTGGTCCGCGACGTGCACACGCATAGGCTCAATCTAACCGCCCGACGCCCCGATCACGGAGTCCGCATGACCCCCGCGCTCTCAGATCTCGCCGCCATGGGTCGCGCCCTGGTGCTCGCCGAAGCGGCCGGACGCGCGGGCGAGGTGCCCGTCGGTGCGATCGTGACGGATGCTGCGGGCGTCGTCATCGGCGAAGGCCAGAACCTCCGCGAGCTCGAACACGACCCGACCGCTCACGCCGAGGTCGTCGCGATGCGGCGGGCCGCCGCATCCGTCGGCTCCTGGAATCTCACCGGCTGCACCCTCACCGTCACGCTCGAGCCGTGTCTCATGTGCGCGGGCACCCTGCTTCAGGCGCACGTCTCGCGGCTCGTCTTCGGCGCGTGGGATGAAAAGGCCGGAGCCGCGGGCTCGATGTACGACGTCGTGCGGGATCGCCGGCTGCCCGCGCGCGCCGAGGTCGTTCCGGGCGTGCGCGAGGGCGAAGCATCCGCCCTCTTGCGCACCTTCTTCGCGGCGCGGCGCGACTGACCCGCGCGAGAATCGGTCGGGCGTCGGACGATCGCAGCGGCGCGCAGATTCTCGGGCGCCGGGTTGATTCTCGCGGCCCGCCGGTCAGCACGGCCCGCCGGTCAGCGCGGCAGACCGGTCAGCGCGGCAGAAAGGGAAGCACCTCGGTGCCGAGGAACTCGACCTGGTCGAGGTCGCGGATGTCGAGCAGCTGCAGGTACACCCGCTGCGCGCCGAGCGCGCGAAGACGGTCGACCTTCGCGACGATCTCGTCGCGACCGCCCGCGACGTTCCCGGCCGTGGCCCGGAAATCGTCGAGCGACCGACCGACCTTCTCGGCACGGCGCCCCAGATCGCTTTCGGTGGCTCCGGCGAGTGTCGGCACGGCGACCGAGAGCTTGAGCGTCTCGGGGTCGCGTCCGATCCGTTCGCAGGCGCCGCGAACGCCCGCGAACTTCTGGGCGACGCTCTCTTCGTCGGTGAAGCCGATGTTGAACTCGGTCGCGAAGCGGGCAGCGATCGCCGGTGTGCGGCTCTTTCCGCCGCCACCGACGATGACGGGCATGCGGGACTGCACGGGCTTCGGGAGGGCGGGGGAGTCGTCGACGGTGTAGTGCTCGCCGGCGAAGTCGAAGCGACCCCCGACCGGGGTCGCCCAGAGGCCCGTGATGATTTCGAGCTGTTCCTCGAACAGTCCGAAGCGCTTCTCGGGGAACGGGATGCCGTAGGCGCGGTGCTCGCGCTCGAACCAGCCCGTGCCCAGGCCGAACTCGACGCGGCCGCCCGACATGCGGTCGACCTGCGCCACCTGCACCGCGAGCACGCCCGGCACCCGGTGGGTCGCCGACGACACGAGCGTGCCGAGGCGGATCGTGCTCGTCTCGCGGGCCAGCCCCGCGAGGGTCGTCCAGGCGTCGGTGCCACCGGGCCCGGGATCGCCGTCGGCCATCCTCAGGTAGTGGTCCGACCGGAAGTACGCGTCGAAACCGAGGCGCTCCGCCGCGAGGGCGAAAGCGAGCTGATCGTCGTAGTCGAAGCCCTCTTGGGGCTCGGTGAAGAGGCAGTATTCCACGCGGTCAGTCTGTCAGTCGCGGGGACCCGGCGTCGGTGAACGGGCGGCGAAGTGTCAGTCGGCCGAGCGGATGATGATGGCCTCGGTGGGCGGCGCCGGATCGAACGGGGTGCCGACGTAGCCGATCCCGGCGAGCAGCGCGCGACGGAAATCGGCGGGCGTCTCGAGGTGGGGCGTATGCCCGACACCTTCGAGGGAGACCTCGGTGACGACGCCGCCCGCCGCGGCGTAGGCGTCGAGCACGTCGCGTGTCTGCGACACCATCGGCTGGGCCGGCGCGATCTCATCGCCGGGCCACTCGGCGACGACGCCGAGCGCGCCGAGGTGGTTGACGTCCGAGAACGAGGCGTCCGACACGACGGCGTCGGCGGTGCCGTGCACCCAGACGATCGGGGGCTTGTCGGCGAGGTCGACGATGCCCGACACGTCGAAGTAGCGCGGTGCGACGGTGTTCAGCACGCCCAGCGGGCCGGCGGCGAAACCCGGCCAGTTCGGGCTCGCCACGGCGTCGCCCGGATAGTTGCCGACGGCTGTCGAGGTCGTGAGCATGCTCTCGACCCAGGTGTCTTCGTGCGCGGACGCATAACCGGAGGCGACGTACGAGGCGCGGAACACGCTGCGCGGCGACGTGGGAGCGTCGTCGCTCGCATCGCCGTCGGCGAGCCGCTGGACGAAGTCGGGGCTGGCGACGGCCCCACCACAGCCGGCGTCGTCTTCGGAGAGCCGCGAGCCGTCGCGGCGGGTGCCGCCGAACCCATAGGGCGACACGGGGGCTTCGAGGGTGAGGGAGAGGGTGGGATGGTCGAGGGCGTACTGCAGCACGACCGCGCCGCCGAGCCCCCAGCCGACGAGATGGGCGGTATCGATGCCGAGCACCTCGAGGGTCGCGAACAGGTCGTCGCTGAAGTCGCGCACCCCGCGCGTGGCGTCGATCGGCATGTGCTCGGTCCCGCCGAAGCCGCGGAGATCGACCGCGATGGCCCGGAGCTCGGCGGGGAGGTCTTGCATGACCTCTTGCCAGAACAACGCCGACGAGACGCTGCCGTGAACGAACACGACGGTGCGCTCGGCAGGGGTGACGGCATCATCGGCCGCGCGTTCGAGAATGTTCACCGAGAGTCGCGTCGTCTCGATCGACCGGGAGGCGATGCCGTCGAACAGGCCCATGCGATCTACTCCGTCCTCGGGGGGATGCACCCTCGAAGCCCGATGATAGACCTCGTGCCCCTCCGGGCGCTGACGGCGAGCCGTCGGTCGCTGACGCGCCGGCCCAGCGCGGAGGCCTAAATAGGATGACGGCATGACCACGCCGCAGTTCGTCCCCCTGCCGTCCGTCGCGATCCTCGGTGCGGGCTCGATGGGCGGCGCCGTCCTCCGCGGTCTCTCGGCTTCCGGCATCGCGCCTCGCCTCGCCGCGACGAACCGCACGTCGGCGAAGGCCGCCGAGCTCGCGCGGCTCGACGGCGTCGAGAGCATCGCCCTGGAAGAGCATCCCGACGGCAACACGGTGGCTGCAGCATCCGCCGACATCGTCCTCATCGGGGTGAAGCCAGCGATGGTTCCCGACCTCCTGCGTGAGATCGCGCCGCACCTTCGTCGGGGTGCGTTGGTGGTGAGCCTCGCCGCCGGCGTCACCCTTGCCACGTTCGCCGAGATTCTCGGGCCGGATGCTGCCGTCTTCCGCTCGATGCCGAACACCCCCGCCCTGGTGGGAAAGGCGGTCACGGGACTCGCCTCGGGGGTGTCCACGACCCCCGAGCAGACCGCCGTCGTGCGGTCCCTCTTCGAAACGGTCGGAGCCGTCGTCGAGGTCCCCGAGGACCGCATCGACGCGCTCTCGACGGTTTCGGGTTCGGGGCCGGCCTACGTCTTCTTGCTCGTCGAAGAGCTGACGAAGGCTGCCAGGGCCAAGGGCTTCGACGAGGCGCAGGCTCGCCTCCTCGCCGAGCAGACCTTCATCGGCGCCGCGGCGCTGCTCGCGGCTTCCGGCGTGGATCCCGCCGAGCTCCGCCGCCGGGTCACGAGCCCGAAGGGTACGACCGAGCGGGCCATCGCCGTGTTGCAGGGGGCTGAACTCGCCGACCTCTTCGGTCGCGCCACCGACGCGGCGCTCGTTCGCGCTCGTGAACTCGCCGCCGGTGGGTGAGGGTCAGATCGTCGCCGCGCTCTTGCCGTTCGAGAGTCTAGCGGTGTGCTCGGCGACTGCCGTCCCCACCGACTGCAGGTAGCCCGTGAAGTCGTCCACCTGAGCATCGGTGAGGTGCGACGTCGCGTTTCGGACCATCTCGTCGAACTCGAGATGTATGCGTTCTACCGTCGCGTGAGCGTCGTCGGTGAGCTCGAGGAAGATCTTCCGCCGATCGTCGGGGTGGTCGACGCGGTGGAGCATCCCGATCTCGACCAGTCGCCGGGAGATGAAGGTGATCGCCGTGGTGGTGAGGTGCATGTGTGCGGCCAACTGCTTCGGGGTGACGCTCACGTGTTCGCCGATGAAGAACAGGGCGCGTAGTTCGCTCGCCGAAAGACCCTCCTCCTCCGCGATGCGCTCGCGGTTGCGGTCGAGCGCGCGAGAGAACCGGACCGCCGCCGCGGGAAACGCGTCGAGCCGATGTGATCTACCGGGCTGGGTCGTCATGTCCACCTCACAGAACGGCAATGTTACCCATCGTCTTCGAACGCTTTCTGTGCAAGCATATAGATAATGAACTGCCTTATCGAATAGCTTGATGATCCCCGAACCGGGGGCCTCGCCCTACCTAGGAGCACGACGTGATTCCCGATCTCCTGTCCGCCTCTCAGTTCTCCACTGTGTACAACGCACTCTCGTTGGTGATCGCTTCGCAGCTGTTCACCGCGATCTTCCTGCTCATTTCGCTTCCTCGTGTGCTCCCGCGCTATCGCTCGGCGATCACGATCGCGCTCGTGGTCTGCGGTATCGCGGCCTACCACTACTTCCGGATCTTCGACTCGTTCACCGCCGCCTTCACGACCGAATCCGTGGGCGGGAGCGGCGACTACATCGAAACCGCCGGCGCAGCGTTCAACGAGGGGTATCGGTACGTCGACTGGCTCCTGACGGTGCCGCTTCTCCTGGTCGAGCTCATCGCCGTACTCGCACTCGCACGGGCGATGCAGAACCGCCTTCTGTTCCAGCTCGTCCCCGCGGCGATCCTCATGATCGTGCTCGGCTACCCGGGAGAGGTGAGCGAGGATCTCGGCGTCCGCACCGTCTTCGGAATCCTCTCGACGCTCCCGTTCCTCTTCATCCTGTATGTCTTGTTCATCCAGTTGAGCCGCTCGCTGGCTACGCAGCCCGAGGCCGTGCGCGGCACGCTGAGTCGCCTTCGCTACCTCCTCCTGCTCAGCTGGGGTGTGTACCCGATCGCCTACCTGCTGCCGGCTCTCGACCTCGGAGCCGACGGTTGGGTCTGGAAGCAGGTCGGGTACTCGATCGCCGACATCGTGGCCAAGGCGGTATACGCGATCATCATCTTCCAGGTCGCCCGGAAGAAGTCGTGGATCGAAGACCCGGCCTTCGCCGAGCGGGAGCGACCGCACGCCGACAAGGCCGCGGCGGTCTGAGCGACACGCCGCCCTCGTCGCCCTCGGCGGTCGAGGGCGGCGAAGCGCTCGATGTCGGAGCCCCGCGCGTCAGCGCCAAGGATGACGCGGCGCCTTAGCGGTCGAGGGTAGCGAAGCGCTCGATGTCGCAGCCCCGCGCGTCAGCGCCAAGGATGACGCGGCGCCTTAGCGGTCGAGGGCAGCGAAGCGCTCGATGTCGGAGTTCGTCCCCGACACGATGATGAGGTCGTGATTGGTGACGACGGTGTTCGCCTCGGCGTAACGGAATGCGCGGCCGGGGCTCTTCACGCCGACGACGGTCACGTTGTACTTCGATCGGACGCCCGACTCGTTGAGGCCGATGCCGCGAATGAGCTTCGGCGGGTACATCTTCGCGAGCACGAAGTCGTCGTCGAAGCGGATGAAGTCCAGCATCCGACCGCTCACGAGGTGCGCGACGCGCTCGCCTGCCTCGCGCTCGGGGTAGATGACGTGGTTGGCGCCCACGCGAGCGAGGATCTTGCCGTGCGATTGCGAGACCGCCTTGGCCCAGATCTGCGGAACCTTCAGATCGACGAGGTTCGCGGTGATGAGGACGGATGCTTCGATGAGCGAGCCGACGGCGACGACGGCGACTTGGAAGTCCTGCGCGCCGATCTGCTTCAGGGCGTCGATGTTGCGGGCATCGGCCTGGACGGTGTGGGTGACCCGCTCGGACCACTTCTGAACGAGCTCGAGGCTGCCGTCGATCGCAAGTACTTCGCGCTCCAGGCGGTCGAGTTCGCCGGCGCAGGCCGCGCCGAATCGACCGAGACCGATGACGAGGACGGGCGCGTCACCCCTGAAGCGATCAACCAACGATGGGCCTTTCGACGGGAAGCGAATACAGCTGCGAGCGAGAGCTCGCGGCGACGGCCGCGGCGAGTGTCACTGTACCAATGCGGCCCATGAACATGGTGACCGCCAGAACGTAGACGGCCGGATCCGGAAGCTCGGCGGTGAGACCGGTCGACAACCCGACCGTCGCGAAGCCCGAGATGACGTCGAAGAGCACCTCTTCGATCGGTGCCTGCGTGATCTGGCCGATCGTGATCGTCGACAGGGCGACGATCGTCGCCCCCCACGCCACGACCGAGAGCGCGACGCGCTGGACGTCGCTCGGGATGCGCCGACCGAACGCCTCGACCGACTGACGCCCCTTGGCCTCGGAGAACACCGCGAGGGCCAGCACGGCGAGGGTCGTGACCTTGATGCCACCGGCCGTGGAGGCCGAACCGCCTCCGACGAACATCAGCATCGAGCCGACGACGAGGGTCGAGCCGTGGAGGTCGCCGATGTCGATGACCGAGAAGCCGCCGGACCGCGTCATCGCCGACAGGAAGAAGGCCTGGAAGGTCGTGTCCCAGGCATCCGACCTGCCGAACGTGAGCGGGTTGTTGAACTCCAGCAGGAGGATCGCGCCCGCACCGGCGAAGAAGAGGATGACCGTCGTGATGATGGTGAGCTTCGCGTGCA
Organism: Microbacterium shimangi; assembly: GCF_043556445.1. NCBI lineage: Bacteria > Bacillati > Actinomycetota > Actinomycetes > Micrococcales > Microbacteriaceae > Microbacterium > Microbacterium shimangi. The sequence goes on along the minus strand of NZ_JBIGII010000003.1, from coordinate 254,316 downwards.
GCGACCACCGCCGGAAGTGCCAGGCATGCCGCCACAGCGTGAAGATGACCGGGAAGCCGATCGAGCCGAGGAACACGCCGACCATGAGGACGGTGAGGAGGAAGTAGTCGTCGGCGAAGGGGGCGAGACCGTCAGCACTCGGCACGAAGCCCGTGTTGGTGAAGGCCATGGCCGCGTAGTACGGCGCTTCCCAGAGGGCGTTGATCGGGTCGACCCCCGCCGTCAGGAGGGCGGGGTAGAGGAGGACGGTCAGCCCCGCCTCGATGACGAGCGTCGAGAGGGCGACGGTGGCGAGCAGCTGGCCGACCTCACCGAGTCGCACGGTCTGGCCCTCGTTGATCGGCCCCCCGTGGGCGCGCAACGGGTTGCTGTCGCCCGCGGCGATCAGTTTGGCGCGGAGTCCGAGCCGCTTCGAGATGACGAGTCCGAGGATGGAGGCCAGCGTCAACACGCCCAACGCACCGACGTTCACGCCGACGTAGGTGATGACGTGGCCGAGCGGTGACCAGTGCGAGTACATGTCGACGGTCGACAGACCCGTGACGCAGATCGTCGACACGGCCGTGAACAGGGCGTCGGCGAGCGGGGTGCGTTGCCCGTCGGCGGCGGCGGCGGGGAGCGAGAACAGCCCGGTGAACAGCAGGATCAGCGTCACGAAGACCATGACCGCGAAGCGCGCCGGTGAGGCGGTGGTGAGGTCGCGGAGCGAGTCCCAGAGGTGCCGGAGGCTCCGGAGGAGGTCGCGTCGCGCGGGACGATCTGCCGGCGATGCCGCCATGCGTCGTCCCCCTCGTCTCACCCGGCCCGCTCGGGGCGACGCCTTCGCGGCCGGGAATCATGGTATCCCGGCGAACCCGCGGCTAACCTAAACCCATGGCGGACATCTTCGACGTGATTGCGGACGGTACACGTCGCGACATCCTCCAACTGCTGCTCGACCGCTCCACCCGCGGCGACAACGGCACGAGCGTCTCGCAGATCGTCCACGAGCTGGGTGTGAGCCAGCCCACGGTCTCGAAGCACCTCAAGGTCTTGCGCGACGCCGAACTGGTATCGGTGCGCGAAGAGGGCCAGCACCGGTATTACAGCCTCGCGATCGCTCCGCTGGACGAGGTCGACGACTGGCTGGTGCCTTTCTTCTCGGTCGAGCCGGCCGTCGCGACGCTCCCGGAGCCGGCGATGCACGCGGCCGAGGTCGTCGGACGCGCCGCCGCGCAGGCGAAGAACGCCATGACGAACGCCTGGCGCAAGCTTCCAGGCCGCTGAGTCACACCCGTCACTCGGGTTTACACGCGTCGCGCGCGACCCCTAGAGTGTCCCCAGCGCCACCGGACGAAGGGGACTCCATGGCAGAGCTGCCAGATGTGCGTTTCCTCACCGTCGCGGAGGTCGCCGAGGTGATGCGTGTGTCGAAGATGACGGTCTACCGTCTCGTCCACGCGGGCGAACTGCCCGCCGTGCGTTTCGGCCGCAGCTACCGCGTGCTGGAGTCCGCCGTCGTCGATGTGCTGCAACGGCCGGTCTCCGACGTCGGCTAGACTGATCCGAGGCATTTTTTCGCATCTGCCCCTACCCGGGCGCCGCAACCGGCACCCAGACCCCTGACTTAGTGAGGTTTCCCATGGGTTCAGTCATCAAGAAGCGCCGCAAGCGCATGGCGAAGAAGAAGCATCGCAAGCTGCTTCGCAAGACTCGCCACCAGCGCCGCAACAAGAAGTAGCGGCCGCCGCACAAAGCGCCTGCCCTCATCGGCGGGCGCTTCGTGCTTTCAGCGGCACGTCTCATTCGACGAGGAGTTCGGCATGCAGTCCATCACCGTCCAGCAGCTTCGCGACCGCGAAGGCACGCCGCTCATCGACGTCCGCGAAGCTGACGAGTTCGCCGCGGGCCACGTGCCCGGCGCCGTCAACCTGCCGATGTCGACGATCGGCGACCGTCTGGAAGAGCTTCCCGAGGGTCCGTTCGATGTGATCTGTCAGGTGGGCGGTCGTTCTGCGCGGGTCGTCGAGGCGCTGACCGCGCGCGGGCACGACGCGACGAACGTCGACGGCGGCACCGGTGCGTGGGTTCAGGCGGGCTTCGACGTAGAGAAGTGATCGGGGACCCCGCTCCCACCAGGCCCCGTAGGCTGGGTACGTGACGACCCTCACCCTGATCGGGAAGCCGGATTGCCATCTGTGCGACGTCGCAGACGAGATCGTCGGGCTCGTGCTCGAAGATCTTCCTTCCGGCATCGCCGACCAGGTCGTGACCGAACGTCTGTCCATTCTCGAAGACCCGGCTCTCTACGAGCTGTGGTGGGAGAAGGTCCCCGTCGTCCTCGTCGACGGCGAACTGCACGCGCACTGGCGGCTCTCGGCCGATCGCCTTCGCGCCACTCTTGTCGAGGCCCACACCGAAGGAGCCTCCTCATGAGCATTCGCCACATCGTCCTCTGGAAACTGGCGGCAGAAGACGCCGACACCCGCGCGTTGCACGCCGAGCAGATCGGTGAGCACCTTTCAGCGCTCATCCCTCTCATCGACGAGATCGTGACTCTCGAGGTCGGGCGCAACATCGCGTATCCCGCCACGAACTGGGACGTCGCGCTGGTGTCGGAGTTCGCAGACGCAGACGCCCTCGAGCGCTACCAGGCGCACCCCGCGCACCTCGAGGCGGCCGCCTTCGTCGGCTCCGTCGTCGCCGAGCGCGCGGTCGTCGACTACCCCTTCTGAGCCGCGCGGGGAGCGTCGTCGGACGCGATGACGGGAATCGCCTGCGTGAAGTGGGCAGCGCGTTCCTCCGCCGCCACGCTGCCGGTGAAGAGCCCGGCAGCCTCGGTGGCTTCGTGACGAGCGGGTCGGGCGACAGCATCCGGTTCGGTCAGCATCACGCGCTGCACCGGCAGAGCGTCGGGCGCATCGTTCTGGATCCAGCTCACCATCGCTTCTCGCACGAAGCAGCGGAGGTCGAACAGCGTCGGAGCGTCGGCGGCGGTGACCAGGATGCGCACGCGCACGAGCCCGCCGAGAGCGTCGGTGACCTGCAGCACCGAGGCGCGGCCGTCCCAGAGCTCGGTCTCGGACAGGACGGACGCGAGCTGCTCCCGCATGCGGCCGGGTGAGACGCGCCAGTCGACGTCGAGTTCGACGGCTCCGAGCAGTTCGCTGCCCTCGCGGGTCCAGTTCTCGAACGGCTTGGTGGTGAAGTAGGTGCACGGGAGGACCAGTCGACGGTCGTCCCAGAGATCGACCACGACGTAGCTCAGCGTGATCTCGCCGATGCGGCCCCACTCGCCTTCGACCACGACCACGTCGTCGACGCGGAGCGCGTCGCTGAAGACCAGCTGAATGCCGGCGAAGACGTTGGCGAGCACCGACTGCGCCGCGAGGCCCGCGACGATGGAGGCGATGCCGGCCGAGGCGAGGATGCTGGCGCCGAACGCCTGCACGGCGGGGAACGTGAGCAGCATCGCGGCGATCGCGATGATGGCGATGAGCACGATCGCGAGACGCCGGACGATGAGCGTCTGCGTGCGGATGCGGCGCGCCACGCGGTTGTCGGGCATGTCGATGCGGTTCCGCCCGAGCGTGATGTCGGTGGCGAAGGTGACGAGGCCTCCGAGCAGCCAGGCGGAAGCGCCGATGAGGACGAGCGTGAACGCGTGGTTGATGACGGTGCCCCACATCACATCGACATCGAGGGGGAGGGTCAGGGTGAAGGCGATCCACAGCGCGATCACGAGGACGATGACCCGGAACGGCCGTCGGGCGTGGCGGACGAGCCCGCGGGGCCATTCGCGGCGCTTCGCGACCATGCGCACGACGTACGCGACGACGGCGGTCAGCACGACGGCCACCACGATCGCGACGACGAGCGCGATGGCGAACTGCAGCCAGGAATCGATCATTGTGCTCCTCGGGTCGGGGTACCCACGCTAGCCAGGTCATCTTTCCGTCCGCTGGGTCCCGATGCCCGATCAGGCGGGCCCGATCTGGGCGAATCGCGCTTCGTTCACCCGTTCGTCAGCCTTCGTTCATATTGTGGGACGTGGGCCCTTCCGGGCCCGAACAGGAGGCAGACCCATGACGCAGACCAAGACCGCCGAGAAGAAGCACTCGAGCAAGTCGGACAAGAAGGCCGCCGAGGCGAAAGCCAAGAAGGCGCTCGCCCGGGCCGAGAAGTCGGTGAGCAAGGCACGCAAGGCCGTCAAGGAGTCGAGCCGAAAGCTGCGCGCGAAAGCCGCGCAGCTGACGAAGAAGACCGAGAAGCTCAGCGCGAAGCACGCGGACGCGGCACGCGAAGTGCAGTCGGCCAAGGCGTCGGCGGCCACGACCGAGCCCGCCGCCGCGATCCTCACGCCTCCGCTGCCCGCTCCCGAACCCGCGGCACCGACCCTCGTCGAGTTGCGCCACCGGGCCAAAGAGCGCGGCGTCGTGGGGTACTCGCGGATGAACAAGGCGGCGCTGATCGCCGCGCTCGATTCCACGCCCACCCCATGAAGGTCGTCGCCGTCTACAGCACCAAGGGCGGTGTCGGTAAGACCACGGCAGCGGTGAACCTGGCGTGGGAGGCGGCGAAGAACCACCGCGTTCTGCTGTGGGACCTCGACCCGCAGGGCGCGGCGACGTTCGTACTGCAGGTGAAGCCGAAGGTGAAAGGCGGCGTGGCCGCACTGGTGTCGGGCGAGAAGAAGGTGTCGGCCGCGATCCGGTCGACAGACGTCGACCATCTCGACGTGCTTCCGGCTGACGCCAGCTACCGTGATCTCGACCTCGTCTTGGACTCGGCCAAGAAGTCGGAGCGCCGCGTCTCGAAGATCCTCGACCAGATCGCCGACGACTACGACGTAGTGATCCTCGACTGCCCGCCGGGAGCGTCGCTCGTCGCCGAGAATGCCGTTTTCTCGGCGGACGTGGTCGTCGTGCCGCTCGTGCCATCGCCGCTGTCGATGCGTGCCCTCGCGCAGGTCACGGAGTTCGTCGAGGCGTCGGCGTCGAAAGCGAAGCTGGTCGCGTTCCTCTCGATGGTCGATCGCCGAAAGACCCTGCACCGCGATGCGATCGCAACGCTCCCCGGGCACGCAGCCGTCACCGACATCGTGGTGCCGTCGACCGTGCTCGTCGAGCGCATGGGAGCCGAACGCGCGCCGATCGGCCGGTACGCACCGTCGGCCGAGGCCGCCCGCGCCTTCTCCGCGCTCTGGGACCGGCTTCAGTCCACGCTCACAGCGAAGGCCCGCAAGCGCAAACGCTGACCGCGAGGGTCAGGGGGCCAGGCGCGTCGGGCCGCGGAAGAGGAAGGTCACCTCGCGGATGCTGCTCTCGCCGAGCAGCAGCATCAGGACGCGGGCGAGGCCCATGCCGAAGCCGCCGTGCGGGGGAGTGCCGTAGCGGAAGAAGTCGAGGTAGTGCTCGATGCCGGCGAGGTCGAGACCCTTCTCGGCGGCCTGCTGCTCCAGCACCTCGACGCGGTGCTCGCGCTGCGCACCGGTGGTGATCTCGACGCCCTTGAAGAGCAGGTCGTAGCTGCGGGTGAGCCCGGTCTCGGCGTCACGCATGTGGTAGAACGGCCGGATCTCGGGGTGGTAGTCGGTGATGAAGACGAACTGCGAGCCGTAGGTCTCCTCCACATAGGCGGAGATCTGGCGCTCGCCTTCGGGGTCGAGGTCGCCGTCGGCGCGGGGGATCTCGTACCCGCGCTTCGCGACGATCTCGCGCGCTTCGGCGAGCGGGATGCGGGGGAACGGCAGAGTCGGGACGGTGACCTCGAGGCCGAACAGCTCCTCGATCTCGGCGCCGTGCTTCTCCTTGACGGCGGCGATCGCGTCGCGGAGGAGCTCCTCCTGCATGGCGGCGACGTCTTCGTGCGAGTCGATCCAGCTGATCTCGGCGTCGATCGAGGTGAACTCGGTCGCGTGGCGGCTCGTGAACGACGGGTCGGCCCGGAAGACGTCGCCGATCTCGAAGATCTTGCCGAAGCCGGCCGACTGCGCCATCTGCTTGAAGTGCTGCGGGCTCTGCGCGAGGTAGGCCGTCTTGTCTTCGAAGTACTCCATGCTGAAGAGCTCGGCGTTCGACTCCGACGGGCTCGACATGAGCTTCGGGGAGTGGAGCTCGATGTAGTCGCGCTCGATCCAGTAGGTGCGCATCGCGTGCTCGAGGGTCGTCTGCACGCGGAAGATGAGGGCGTTGCGCGCCTGTCGCAGGTCGAGGAAGCGCCAGTCCATGCGCTTGTCCATACCGCTGTCGGCCGCGATCGGGGTCTCGGGGTTCGCCGCCGCCGCGATGTCGAGGGTCGCGACCTTGATCTCGACGCCGCCGAGCTTCACACGCTCGTCGTGCTTCAGCTCGCCGCGGACGGTGAGGAAGGTACCGGTCGCGAGACCCGAGATCGTCTCGGTGAGGGCGAGAGCGCTTTCGCGCGCAGCATCCGCGTCGTCTCCGAGTTCACGGGTCGCCGGGTTCACGAGCTGCACGGCACCCGACTCGTCGCGGAGGATGACGAACTGCACCTTCTTCTGATCGCGCACCGTCTCGACCCATCCCGACACCGATACGGGGCCGTCGGGGGCGGACTGGAGCTGCTTGATCAAGACGCGTTCGTTCACGGTCGTTCAGTCTACGTGCGGGATAACAGCCCGCGCCTGCCGGCAAACCCGCCTTCACGTGCCGCTGCGTCGGGCCCGCCTTGTAAACAACGCGTTACGTCTCGGGCGAGATCGATTGCGAGGGTGTCGCCGAGAGGCACCGCTCCCTAGTATCAAGAGATCAGAGGTCCGACCACTGGAGATGATATGCAGGAACCGAGTCCGCAGTACCGCGGCTACACGTCGTTCGATTACCTCGAGCCGCACGAGGACTATCGGGTCTTCGACCTCGCCCCGGAGCTCGGTCGAGTCGCACCCTACGATCTCGGGCTCGACGAGGAGCAGGCGGCCCGCGTGACGCGCATCCTGCGGGACGAGCACGTCATCTCGCTGCACGAGCATCCGAAGATCTTGACCGCCGACCCCTACGAGCTGCGCGAGTACAACAGCACCGGGCGGAACGCCATGGGGTTCGCCGGGCTGGCGCGTTCGGGAATGTCCGCCTTCTTCGACAACTTCATGAACGGCACGAACACCGTCACCAGCGCCAACGGCTGGAAGTGGAACGACGTCATCTTCGACCTCGGTCTGAGGTTCGCCGACGTCGCGAAACAAGATCACATCGTGCTGGCGCGCACCGTCGACGACCTGACTCGCGCGAAAGAGACCGGTCGCATCGCGATGGTGGCCGGACTCGAGGCAGCCACGGCGATCGAGAACGAGCTGGACCGCCTCGACATCCTCTACGGGCTCGGAGTGCGCCAGATCGGGATCGCGTACTCGATGGCCAATCAGTTGGGCTCGGGCCTCTCGGAGGAGATCGATGGGGGGCTGACCAACTTCGGGCATCGCGCCGTCGAGCGCATGAACAAGCTGGGGATGGCGATCGACATCTCCCACAGCAGCGACCGCACCAGCCGAGACGTGATCGCCGCTTCGTCGGTTCCGATCTTCATCACGCACGCGGGCGCCCGCGGCGTGTGGCCGACCAACAGGATGAAGCCGGACGACGTCATCGTCGCGTGCGCGGAGCGAGGCGGAGTGATCGGCATCGAGGCCGCTCCTCACACGACGCTCTCCGAAACGCATCCGGAGCATTCCCTCGAGTCGGTGATGGACCACTTCGCATACTGCGTGGATCTCGTCGGCATCGACCACGTGGCCTTCGGGCCCGACACCAATTTCGGGGATCACGTCGGTCTCCACGATTCCTTCTCCGGCCACCTGACCATCAGTCGGGCCCACGGTCATGTCGAGCACCCTCGGGTGCCGTTCGTGGCAGGCATGGAGAACCCCGCGGAGAACTTCACCAATATCGTCGGCTGGCTCGTCACGAACGGGTATCAGGACGATGACATCCGCAAGGTCATCGGAACCAATGTGCTCAGAGTCCTGAAAGAGGTCTGGTAATCACAATGAAGCTCAAACGAACAATCATGGCGGTGGCGGCGCTCGCCGTCGCGTCGCTCACGCTCACCGGTTGCCTGAATGAGGGAGGCGAACCCGTCGAGGTCGCCGAGCCGGGGGCGTCCACGTTGAGGATCGGAACGACGACCGACGTCGCGAACTTCAACCCGCTCGGGTCGCTCTCCAAGACCGACAGCTGGATCCTCAACGCGATGTATCCGCAGCTGCTGCGCATCGACGGGAACGCGGAGAAGGTTCCCGAACTGGCTGAGGGGTACACGACCGAGGACGACGGAGCGACGGTCATCTTCACGTTGCGAGACGACTTCGAATGGACGGACGGCGAGCCCGTCACCGCCCAGGACGTGAAGTACACCGCAGAGACGATCATCGAGAACCAGTTGGGCAACGTCGCGGCCAAGCTCACGTGGGTCGAGTCGGTCGAAGCGCCGGACGACACAACAGTCATCTTCAACCTGACCGAGCCGTATGCCCCCTTCGCCGAGGGTGTCGGCTTCTGGATGCGGGTCGTGCCGGAGCACATCTTCTCCGAGGTCGACGATGTGTCGACGTATGCCAATGACGCCGACTGGGTCGGCGCGGGTGCGTACGTGCTCGACTCCGCCGAGCGCGGTCAGCGCTACACGATGAAGTCGAATCCGAATTACCCCTATGCCCCCGAGGGGGGCGCCGCAGTGGGCACCGTCGAGTACGTCATCTATCCCGACGTGAACACCATGCTCCTGGCGTTGCGCAACGGCGACATCGATCTCATGGGAACGCCGGTACCGGCTTCGGCGACCGCCTCGCTGGAATCGGACTCCAACATCGCGCTGCAGACGGTCGGATCCCTCGGGTTCGCCCATCTGACGTACAACATGCAGAACGAGGTGCTCTCGGATCAGGTCGTCCGGCAGGCGATCTCGATGGTGGTCGACACGGAGTCGATCATCGCGACGATCCTGCAGGGCGGAGGCGACACCATGGTCGGTCCGATCTCTCCCGTGTTCGCGGAATACGACAACACCGATCTCGACGCATATCCCTTCGACCCCGCCGCGGCGAAGGAACTTCTCGAAGACGCCGGATATGCCGACGCGAACGGTGACGGTGTGCTCGACGACCTGTCGTTCGAGATGGTGTGCGACCAGTCCAACGCGAACCTCACCCGGGTGGCGGAGGTCGTCCGTGAAGACGCTCTCGAAGCGGGGATCGACATCCGCCTCGCTTGCATCGAGCGCAACACCTTCCTGTCGCGGACGAAGAACGGCGAATACGACATCGACCTGTCCCAGTGGGGCGTGTTCGACAACCCGATGGATCAGCTGCGCAGCACGTACCTCTCGTCCAACCCGGGCGGGATCAACTACAACCTCGTCGAGGACGCCGAACTCGACGCGATGATCAACGATGCGGCCGTCACGGACGACCGCGACCAGTTCGTCGCGAAGATCAAGGACATCGACGAGTACGTGCACGATCAGGCTCTGCTCACGCCGCTGTACGTCGAGGATTTCACGTTCGCGTACCGGTCTGACCGGTTCGAGGGCTTCGACCCCTCGCCCAGCGACCTGCTGGGCATGGTCACCGGGTATTCGCTGTCGCAGGTCGTTCCGGTCTCCTGACCGGGCGAGACGAGGAGGGGAGGAAACGCGTGTTGCCTTACGTGCTGAAGAAGGCGCTCCGAGCGGTGATCACCGTGTGGATCGCCGTGACCGTGACGTTTCTCCTGCTGAGGCTTCTGCCCGCAGATCCGACCCTCCTCGTCGTCGAAGGGGACATGACCCCCGCCATGCAGCAAGCGCTGCGCGAGCAGTACGGGCTCGATCAACCACTCGTCGTTCAGTACGTGCTGTACCTCGGCGAACTGCTGACGGGCAACCTCGGCGTCTCGTTCCGGCAGCTCGTCCCGGTGAGCGAGGTCCTGCTCGAGAGACTGCCGTGGACTCTGCTGCTGGCAGGCTCGGCGTTCGTACTGACCGTCTTGGTCGGCATTCCGCTCGGTGTCTATGCGGCGGTGGGGAAGGGGAAGGTGGTCGACAAGCTCGTCCAGTTCCTCGGGATCACGAGCAACGCCCTCTTCGTTCCGAGCGTCGCCATCCTCCTCCTCGTGGTTTTCGCCGCGAACCTGCAGTGGTTCCCCATAGGCGGAGCGATAGATCCGGACACGCGCGGTGTTGCCGCATATGGGAGCCTGCTGCACCACCTTGCGCTTCCCCTTCTCTCGCTCGTGCTGGTGCAGGTGGGGCCGTATGCGCTGACGCTGCGCACCAACATGCTCGAAGTGCTCGGTGAGGACTACATCAAGAGCGCACGCTCGCGAGGACTCACCCAACGCCGCACGGTCTGGCGCCACGCTCTGCGCAACGCGATCCTCCCCGCGCTCACGCTGATGGGCCTGCAACTGGGAGCGCTCGTGGGTGGAGCCGTTCTGACGGAGACGATCTTCGCCTATCCGGGCGTCGGCCGACTGATCTACGAGTCGGTGCAACAGCTGGACTACCCGATGCTCCAGGGTGCCTTCGTGATCCTGGCCATCACCGTCGTGGTCGCGAACCTCCTGACCGACCTCATCGCCATGCTCCTCAACCCCAGGATCCGCACATGAGCGCACCCGCTACCACCACGATGACGCCACTCGGAGCCCTCACCCGAGGACGGAAGAGGAGGGGAGGCGGATTCTTCGCCGCCCCCAGCGGGTGGATCTCCGTCGCCGTACTCGGGGTCTTCGTCCTCACCGCCGTCGTCGGTCCGATGGTCATCGAGCGTCCGGGGGGTCTCGGCACCGACATCCTCCAGCCCCCGTCCACGCAGCATTGGTTCGGCACCGACGACCTCGGACAAGATGTCTTCGCCCAGGTCGTCTGGGGGTCGCGGGTCAGCCTCATCGTGGGCGTCGCCGCTTCGCTGATCGCGATCGTGATCGGCACCGCGGTGGGCCTGACCGGTGCCTACGTCCGTCGCCTCGATCCGATCGTGACCACTCTGACCGACGTGATGCTGTCGCTCCCGCTCCTCCCGCTCATGATCCTCGTGACGGCCCTGGCCGGGCCCAGCGTTGCGACGTTGACCATCGTCATCGGAGTGCTCTCGTGGGCAGAGGTGGCGCGGCTGATCCGCTCGAATGCACTCGTGGTGTCGTCGATGCCGTACATCGACAGCGCGAGAGTGCTGGGCGCTGGTGCGCCGCGCATCATCTCGACCGAGATCCTGCCCGCCGTCGTTCCACTCATCGTGGTCAGTGTGCTCCTCCAGGCCGCCCGCGCGGTGATCTCCGAGGCGGGCCTCAGCTTCCTCGGGATGGGCGACCCTTCGTCGTGGTCGTGGGGTCGGATTCTGCTGAATGCGCAGCGGTCCGGCGTCATCTCGACAGCCTGGTGGCAGACGCTCTTCCCCTCGTTGGCGATCCTCGTCCTCGTCCTGGCCGCGACCATCGCCGGCATCCGATACAACGATTCGCGCGATCCCCGGACGAGGGCCGCCTGATGCGCTTGTCCACGGCTTTCTACGACCGGGTGCAGGCGCGCCTGAGCGCCCGACTCCAGGAGGCGCGGCTCGACGGACTGATCGTCTCGGCGCCCGGCGACGTCGCCTACCTGACGGGTTTCTTCTACGCCGTGAACGAGCGTCCTGTCTACGTGTGGTTCGGCGCCGACGGGCGTCGTGTCGCCCTCGTTCCCGAACTCGATGCCGAGTACGCACTCGCCCAGGGCGTGCACGCGGACGTTCGGACCTACTTCGAGTACCCGGGTGTCCGCACCCCGGAATGGCATCTCGCCGACGCGCTCAACGCCGCTCGCGCTCGTGCCCGGATCGGTTTCAGCGCGAGCCTCACGGTGGCGGGGCTGGCGCGCCTTCAGGATGCGTTCCCAGACGCGGTGTTCGAGCGCTCGGGGGTGGTCGGTGACCTGCGGTTGCGCAAGGAGCCCGAAGAAATCGGGTTGCACCGCGAGGCTGCCGCGATCTGCGACGACATGCTGGGCGCGGGCCGCGCGCTCATCGAGTCGGCGATCTCGGAGGGGCGGCTGTTGCCCACGGAAGGCGAAGTGGCACGGCACGTCGTCGGATACGGCACGGATCGGATGTACACCGACTACTCGCACGTCGTGTACACCACCAAGCTTGCGGGAGGCCTCGTCTACGCGGGCCCCAACTCCGCCCGCCCTCACGGGCTCCCTTCGAGTCGCCGGATAGAGGCGGGCGACACTCTGATCCTCTCGCTGGGTGCGGCGGTGGCGAGCCGCTTCGTCGAGAGTGAACGCACCTTCGTCATCGGCGAACCGACGGCGGAGCAGCGTATGTACTTCGACGTGGCGCGTCGCGCGCAGAACGTCGGGACCGCCGCGATGCAGGTCGGACGCACGTGCGCGTCCGTCAACGCGGAAAGCCTGGACGTCATCCGAGGGGCGGGTTGCGGCCAGTTCATCCGCCACCGACTCGGGCACGGCATCGGGATCGGCCAGCACGAGGCTCCCTGGCTGGAGGACGGGGACGACACCGTGCTCGCTTCGGGAATGATCCTCTCCAGCGAACCCGGGGTCTACGTGCCTGGTCACGCCGGTTACCGGATCTCAGACACCGTTCTCGTCACCGACGACGGGCCGCAACGACTCACCCGCTATCCGCGAAGCATCGAGGAGAACGTGATCGCCCTATGAGCATCCGCACCGACGAAACCGTCGCAGACATCAACGGTGCCCGCCTGCGATTGCAGGTCTTGGGTGAGCCGGATGCCCCTGCGATCATCGTGCACCACGGGGCGCCCGGCCTCGGTTCCCGGTCCGAACCCGTTCGCTCCTTCGGTCCGTTCGCGGACGAGTACCGCATCGTCACGTTCGACGCTCGTGGTTCCGGGGAATCCGACGACGCTCCTCCGTACACCCACGAGCAGTGGGTCGCAGACATCGACGCTATCCGGTCGCATCTCCAAATCGACCGCTTCGTCATGGCCGGTGGCTCCTACGGGGGGTTCCTCGCCATGGAGTACACGCTGACGCACCCAGATCGGGTGAGCGCGCTGATCCTTCGCGATACCGCGGCCAACACCGACTACGACCATCTCGCAGTCGATCGCGCCCGCTCGAGTGATCGAGTGACGATCGACGAGTGGACCATCTCTCGCATCGGCACGGGAGAGTTCGCAGACAACGATGAATTCGAACGTTACTGGAGGGGCATTCTGCCGCTCTACGACCACTCCTACGACCCCGCGGCGACCGAGCGCAAAGCGCAGGCGACGCGTTATCACTACGCCACGCACAACGCCGCTTTCGGCCAGAACATGCCGCGCTACGACCTGACGGCGCGCCTCGGGCAGATCGCCTGCCCCACGCTCGTCGTCGTCGGCCGGCATGACTGGCGAACACCGGTGCCCGCGTCGCAGGTGATCGCGGACGGAATACCCCATGCCGAACTGGTGGTGTTCGAACAGTCCGGTCACTCCCCGCAGCTCGAGGAACCGGAGAAGTTCCAATCCACTGTGCGGGCGTTTCTGCAGCGGGCGGGGGTGCGTCGATGAGTGAACCATCCCTCAGCGTTCGAAGTCTCGGGGTGGAGTTCCGCACCCGGGACGGCGTCGTGAAAGCGGTTCAGGATGTCTCTTTCGACGTCCACGCCGGGAGCGCTTTGGCCATTCTCGGTGAGTCCGGATCCGGCAAGTCCGTCACGGCTCAGACGGTCATGGGTCTGCTCGACAGCCCTCCCGGCCGTGTGACCGGCGGCGAGATCCTGTTCGAGGGCCGAGACCTCCTCTCCGTCACCAAGGAGGAGCGACGTCGGATCAGCGGCGAAGGTATCGCCATGGTGTTCCAGGACTCGTTGTCCGCTCTCAACCCCGTGTACACGGTGGGGAGCCAGATCGCCGAACTGTTGCGCGTTCGGCGCGGGATGTCTCGACGGGACGCGTGGAAACACGCCGTCGAGCTGATGAGCCGAGTGCGCATACCCGCTGCGGGAGAGCGCGCGAAGGACTATCCGCATCAGTTCTCCGGGGGCATGCGTCAGCGCGTCATGATCGCGCTCGCCATCGCGCTCGAGCCGCGCGTGTTGATCGCCGATGAGCCCACGACCGCGCTGGATGTGACGGTGCAGGCGCAGATCATGCAGTTGCTCGTCCAACTCCAACGGGAAACCGGGATGGCACTCGTGCTCATCACCCACGACCTCGGTGTCGTTGCGGAGGTCGCCGATCAGGTTGCCGTCATGTACGCCGGGCGGATGGTGGAGAAGGGGACGGTGTTCGAGCTCTTCGAGCGCCCCGCTCACCCCTACACGAGGGGGCTGCTTCGATCCGTGCCTCGCCCCGACCGTGATGAGGAAGCACTCTGGGCGATCCCGGGTGCTCCGCCGAATCTGCTCGACCTGCCGGTCGGCTGTTCGTTCCGCACCCGTTGCGACGCCGCGATCGGCCTGTGCGCGACGGCCCGGCCCGAGCTGTCACCCCCCGCCGCTGACCTCAGCCGGGTTTCCGCCTGTCACCGTCGCGAGGAGGTGCTCCATGAACGAGCATGATGTGGTTCTGAATGTCGACAGCCTGACGAAGCACTTCCCGGTCGCCGGCGCACGCTTCGGCCGAGCCGGTCGCAGCGTCAAGGCGCTGGACGGGATCAGCTTCGACCTGCGCAAGGGCGAGACGATCGGCATCGTCGGTGAATCAGGGTGCGGCAAGACCACCCTGGCGCGCACCATCGTTGGCCTCGAAACGCCGACGGCCGGCGCGGTCCGGTTCCGGGGCGAGGATCTGCATGCGCTACGCGGGTCTTCCCGCCGCGACATGCGCCGACGCATCCAGATCGTGCTCCAGGATCCTTATTCGTCCCTGAACCCCCGCCGCACCGTGCGAGAGACGCTGCTCCAGCCCTTCCAGATTCATCCCGGGGTGCTCCCCAGGGATAAGCGGGAAGCTCGGGTGGCTGAGCTCGCAGAGCTCGTCGGGCTGAACCCGGATCACCTGGATCGCTTCCCTTTCCAGTTCTCCGGGGGTCAACGTCAGCGGATCGGCATCGCTCGTGCGCTGGCGCTCGATCCCGAAGTGGTCGTGTGCGACGAACCCGTCTCAGCCCTCGATGTGTCGGTACAGGCGCAGGTGGTCAACCTTCTTCAGCGTCTGCAGCGAGAACTCGGTCTCGCCTACGTCTTCATCGCTCACGATCTGTCGGTGGTCAGACATATCTCGGACCGCATCGGGGTCATGTACCTGGGAAAGATGGCCGAGCTCGGTCCGCGTACCCAGGTCTACGACACGCCGGCGCATCCCTACACCAGCGCGCTGCTCTCGGCTGTGCCCAGCCCCGATCCGTCTCGACGCGACACGGGGGACCGCCGGTTGCTGGCGGGTGACCCCCCGAGCCCCGTCGACCCGCCCAGCGGCTGCCGGTTCCGTACCCGCTGCTGGAAAGCCCAGGACGTGTGCGCGCAGGTCGAACCCCCGCTCGAACCCGTTCCCGCCGGCGGTGCGCGCGTCGCGGCCTGCCACTTTCCGCTCGTTTCCGAGCCCGCCCTCTCGCACTAGGAGCACATATGTCGATCATCAGCCGCGCACCCGAATACGACGGGTACACCGCCTACGGTTACCTGACGCCGGGTGCGGACTATCAGCACTTCGATCTCGCGGCGCAGATCGGCCGCGTCCCGCCGTACGAGCTGGGCCTGGATGAGGCTCAGACATCGCGTGTGCGCCGCCTCATGGCAGACAACGTCGTGCTCTCGCTGCACGAGCACGCCGTCGTGCTTCCCGAGGACGGGGACCAGGTCAAGCGCTACAACCGGACCGGACGTCAGCGCACCGGATACGAAGGCCTTGCCCACTCGGGACTCACCGCCGTGATCGACAACTTCATGGCGGGGGCGTCATGCGTCACCAGTCAGCACGGGTGGAAGTGGGACGACATGATCTACGCGCTCGGGTTTCGTCTGGCCGATCTGGCCAAGCAGGATTTCGTGCGGCTGGCAACGAGTGTCGAAGACATCCACGCCGCGAAGCGGGACGGGCGCGTGGCCCTCATCGCGGGGTTCGAGTGCTCGACGATGATCGAGAACGAACTGGACCGCATCGACATGCTCTACGGGTTCGGAGTGCGCCAGCTCGGCATCGCCTATTCTCAATCGAACATGCTGGGTGGCGGGTTGTCCGAGCCCGCGGACGCCGGCCTGACCAACTTCGGTCGCAGCGCCGTCGAGCGGATGAACAAGCTCGGCATGCTCATCGACATCTCGCACTGCGGTGACCGGACGGGGCTTGAGACGATCGAACGATCGGCGGTACCCGTGATGATCACCCACGCCGGAGCGCGAGCCGTCTGGCCGATCAACCGGATGAAGGACGACGAGACCATCATCGCCTGCGCCGCCAGGGGCGGTCTGATCGGGCTCGAGGCGGCGCCCCACACGACTCTTTCGCCCGAGCACCCCGTGCACAGCATCGATTCGGTGATGGATCACTTCCGCTACTGCGTCGACCTCGTGGGCATCGATCACGTGTCGTTCGGCCCCGACACGATGTTCGGCGACCACGTCGCGGTGCACAAGGCGTATGCGGGCAACTACGCGCAGAAGTCGCCGGCCGGGGTCGATCACCCGCGGGTCGAGTACGTGGACGGGCTCGAGAACCCCGGGGAGAGCTTCGCGAACATCGCCGGGTGGCTCGTCAAGCACGACTACAGCGACGAGGAGATCGGCAAGGTCTTGGGCGGCAATGCGCTGCGCGTCCTCGCCGAGGTCTGGTAGAACTCGAAGGACGCTCCGGCAGCAGCCGAGCACCACCCGACGGGAGCGAACGATTAAACGTGACAGCGTCGTAGCCACCACTGTCGCCGCACTCCGGGGCTTGATCGCGGACGGGTATGTGGTCGGGGAGCAACTCCCGAACGAGAAGCAGCTCGCCGAGCGGCTCGACGTAAGTCGAAGCTCTGTGCGCGAGGCCCTGGGTCAACTGGCGGCGGAGGGCAGCGTCCAACGCCGCTGGGGGGTGGGCACGTTCGTGAGCGTGCCGCGGGCCTCGTCTCTGAGCATGTCCGCGATTCGCTCCTACCGCGATCGGGTGAGGGACGCCGGCCGGACGGTGTCTCTTCGCGACGCCTCGTTCGGTCGCGCGAATGCGACGGCGGAGCAAGCGCGTGAGTTGGGGATCCCGGCCGGCACCGAGGTCTGGCAGGTGCACCGGCTCTTCACGGCGGACGGCGTGCCTTCCGCCTACATGGTCGAACACATCCCGCTGACCGTCCGAGGCGTGCCGATCGACCCGTCGTCGATGATGCAGCTCGAGTACGGCCTTTTCGACATGCTGGATCAGCACGTTCCGGGAGCGGTGTCGCACACGTCGACCGACATCGAGGCGGTCACGGTGGATGCGGCGGACGCCCAGCTGCTCGGAATCCACGCTGGGGTGTCGGTGCTGCGGACCGAACAGCTCACCACCGACCGCGATGGAACGGTGCTCGCATACGGGGTGACGCTTCAGCGCACGGACGTGCTGCGTATGCGGATCACGCGCTGAGCCTGCTCGCAGCATCCGCTCGTCCCTAAAATGACGAACGTGACGTTCTCGATGCCTCCGTCGTCGTTTCGCACGCTCCCGACCGAGCGGGCGCCCCGGCGGCGCGTCTGGGACGTCGCACTCAGCGTGGTGCTGCTGGTGCTGCTCACCCTCTTCGCACTCGCCGCCTCCTACGCCGGGTTCTTTCTCGCGCTCGCCTCCGAATCGTGCTCCGCCGCGACCTGCGACTACGCGCTCATGAACGTGGGGCTCTGGTTCGGGGTCATCTCGCCCTGGGCCGTGCTTCTCCTCGGCGTCGCCGCAGCCGTCATGCTGCTGGTCAGGCAGCGGCTCGCCTTCTGGGTGCCCCTCACGAGCGCTGCCCTCATGGTCGGGCTGTGGTTCGTCGCCGCGGCGATCGTCGGGGCAGCCGTTCGGCGGTGAGCGGATGCTTCGGGGTAGCCACCCTCGCGCCGGGGGATGGCACCCAGGATTCGCGGATGCGGCCCGCCTAGGCTGGGAGGGGCGCCCGGTCGGGCGGCTGATCACCGAGCGCGAAGGCACCCGATGACCGATACCACCCTGCTCGTGACCTCCGCCGTGAGCGGCGCTGCGGAGTCTTCCGGGGACGGCTCGTGGCTCTCATCCCTGGCCGACTGGACCGTCTCGCTGATGGAGGTCATTGGCCCGGTGGGCGCCGGGGCCGCGATCGCGCTCGAGAACCTCTTCCCGCCGCTTCCGAGCGAGGTCGTGCTGCCGATGGCCGGACTGACCGCCTCCCGCGGTGCGTTCACGCTCGCCGAGGCACTGATCTGGACGACCGTCGGGTCGGTCGTCGGAGCCTTCGTGCTGTACGGCATCGGTGCGTGGCTCGGAGCCGCGCGTCTGCGGCGCATCGCGGAGTGGATGCCGCTGATGAAGGGGGACGACGTCGATCGCACGGTCGCGTGGTTCCACAAGCACGGCTGGGCCGCGGTGTTCTTCGGACGCATGATCCCGATCTTCCGGAGCCTCATCTCCATCCCCGCGGGGGTGTCTCGGATGCCGCTGTGGAAGTTCGGCCTGCTCACCGGCGCCGGCAGCGCCGTCTGGAACACGATCTTCGTCATGGCCGGCTTCCTCCTGGGCGAGAACTGGCACGTCATCGAGCAGTACGCCGACGTCTTCCAGTACATCGTCATCGCCGTCGTGGTCGCACTCGTCGCCTGGTTCCTGTTCGTCCGCATCCGTGCCGCGGTGCGCGCTCGCCGCGAGTCGCAGACGGGTCAGGTCTGAGACCGTTCGATATCGAACCGCTCAGGGGGCTCGCAGAACCGCCCGCCGTAGAATGGGCGCGTGCCCGCAGACCGTCTCCATCTCGTTCGCCATGGCGAGGTGCACAACCCGCGCCGCGTCCTGTACGGGCGGCTCCCCGGTTTCGGGTTGAGCGCCGACGGTCGCCGAATGGCACGCCAGGCGGCGGAACACGTGCACGGGTTGCAGCGTCCGATCGGAGCGCTCGTCGCCTCGCCGCTGCAGCGCACGCGCGAATCGGCTGAGCCGTTCGAGGAGATGTTCGGCATCGATCCCTACATCGACGAGCGCGTCATCGAGCCCACGAACGTCTTCGAGGGTCGACGGATGCAGCAGGCCCTCGCCAATCCTGTGAACTGGCGCCACCTCGCCCGCCCCGCCGTGCCCAGCTGGGGCGAGCCGTACGAGCGGGTCGTCTCGCGGATGCTCGCGGCGATGGACGACGCCTGGAACCGGGTCGAACGCGGCGATGTCGTCGTCGTCTCTCACCAGCTGCCGATCTGGGTCACGCACCTCCGCATCGCGGGGGAGCCGATGAAGCACGATCCCCGACGACGTCGGTGCGCGCTCTCGAGTGTCACGACCTTCGAGCGGCGGGGCGACCCCGCCACCGGTCAGCGGTGGGTCGAGACGGGTTACGCAGAACCGGCCACCACCGCGGGCTCCATCGACGTCGGAGCGGTGTGATGCGCCGCGTTCTCGCCGCGGTCGCAGCCGCTGCCCTTGTCATGGGCCTCGCCGCGTGCACCAGCGACCCGCTCGCCACGCAGTATCGCGAGGGCGACAACAAGGGCTTCATCGCGGGCGACTTCCGTGTCGACGAGGTACCGGCGGCCGAACGCGGTGAGCCCGTCGAGTTCGCCGGGGTGACCGAGAACGGGGCCCAGGTCGCCAGCGCCGACTACGCGGGCGAGGTGTTGGTCGTGAACTTCTGGTACGCCGCGTGCGGCCCCTGCATCGTCGAGGCTCCGCGCCTCGAAGACGCCTACGCCGCCTTCGACGGCGAGGCGGTGGCATTCCTCGGGGTGAACACCTACGACCAGGCCGAAACCGCGGCGTCGTTCGCCCGCGACAACGGTGTGACGTACCCCAGCGTCATCGACGTCAACAGCGGAGACGTGAAGCTGGCGTTCGCCGACAAGACCCCCATCAACGCCACCCCCACCACCCTCGTCCTCGACAAGAAGGGCCGCGTGGCCGCGCGCATCATCGGCGAGCTGCAAGAGGCGTCGATCCTCGAGACGCTCGTGCGCGACGCTCTCGCGGAGACCGCGTGAACCCCGGCGCGATCGTCTTCGACGGCGCCCTCTGGCTCGCGGTCCCCATCGCCCTGGCGGCCGGGTTGGTGTCGTTCCTGTCCCCGTGCGTCCTGCCCCTCGTTCCCGGGTACCTCGGCTTCATCGGCGGCACGGTCGCACCGCGGCGGGGTTCAGCATCCGCTTCTCCCGGTCGAGGGCGTCTTCTCGGCGGAGTACTTCTGTTCATCGCCGGGTTCACCCTCGTCTTCATGACGGTGAACGTGCTCGGCGGCACGGTCGGTCGCTTCTTCTTGCAGTACGCCGATGCGATCACCCGGGTGATGGGCGTCGTCGTGATCCTCATGGGGCTCGTCTTCATCGGTCTTTTCGGCCTCGCCCAGCGAACGGTGCGGATGCAGGCCAAGAGCAGCGTCGGCCTCATCGGCGCGCCGCTTTTGGGCATCGCGCTCGGCATCGGCTGGACGCCCTGCATCGGCCCGACCCTCGCGGCGATCTTCTCGGTCTCGTACAACCTCGGCGACCCGGGTCGCGCCGCCCTGCTCGGCCTCGCCTACTCGCTCGGCCTCGGCATTCCGTTCCTGCTTCTCGCGCTCGGCTTCAGCTGGGCCACGCGTTCGACGACGTTCCTGCGCCGGCACATCCGGGTGGTCAACATCATCGGCGGAATCTTCCTCATCGCCCTCGGCCTGCTGATGGTCACCGGGGTCTGGGGCTCGCTCATGTCGCAGTTGCAGGGGGTGATGGGAAGTGTCCCCCTCCCGCTCTGATTCGGCTTCCGATCCCGCAGCGGGTCCCGACGACGGTTCGGGCTCGGCCGATCCGCTTCGGCCGTCCGATCACGCCGACGGCGACGCGATCGCCTCGCCCGCCCTCGGGTTCGTCGGCTGGCTGCGCTGGGGATGGCGGCAGCTCACGAGCATGCGCACCGCCCTCGTGCTGCTGCTTCTGCTGGCGATCGCGGCCGTTCCGGGATCGATCGTGCCGCAGCGCAGCGCCGACCCGAACGGTGTCACGCAGTACTTCGCAGACAACCCCGATCTGGCGCCGATCCTCGACAACCTGAGCCTGTTCGACGTCTACACCTCGCCCTGGTTCTCGGCGATCTACCTGTTGCTGTTCATCTCGCTCGTCGGTTGCGTTCTGCCTCGCACCAAGCACCACTGGAAGGCGCTTCGCACCCGCCCGCCGCGCACGCCCGCGCGGCTGGCCCGGCTCGACGACTACCGCGAGTCGCGGGTCGAGCTCGAACCGGGGGCGGATGCAGCGGCTGCCGCGGCCACGGCGGTCACCGTGGCGCAGGAGCAACTGCGAAAGGGCGGGTACCGCGTCGAGCGATACGACGGCCGCGGGTCGTTCTCCGTCTCGGCCGAGCGCGGATACCTGCGCGAGACCGGCAACCTCGTCTTCCACGCGGCGCTCGTGGGCGTGCTCATCACCGTCGGGGTCGGCGGCGGCTTCACCTATACCGGGCAGCGCGTGATCGTGCAGGGGACGACGTTCACCAACACACTGCTGGACTATTCGTCGTTCAACCCGGGGCGCTTCGTCAACGCCGACAACCTCGTGCCCTACGCGATGACACTCGACCGCTTCGACATCTCGTACGTGCCGTTCGGTGAGGCGGGGCAGGGTCAGGCGGGCGATTTCGTCGCTCATCTGACCACCCGGATCGCCGGCGAAGAACCGCGTGACGGCGAAGTGCGCGTGAACCATCCGCTCGACGTCGCCGGCGACCGCGTCTATCTGCTCGGCAACGGCTATGCCCCCACCATCACGATCCGAGACGCCGAGGGAACGGTCGTCTACACCGACTCGGTGCCGTTCTTGCCACAGGGCACCAACATGACCTCGCTCGGGGTCGTCAAGGTGCCCGACGGCTTCCCCGAACAGCTCGGCTTCGTCGGGTTCTTCTACCCGACGCAGAGCGTTCTCGACACGGGCGCGTTCACCTCCGCCTACCCGTCGCTGACGAATCCGGTGCTGACGCTCAACGTCTACCAGGGCGACCTCGGGATCGACGGCGGAACCCCTCGGTCGGTTTACACGCTCGATACGACAGAGATGCAGCAGCTCACCGGCGGCGACACCGGCATCGACTCCATCGAGCTCGCACCCGGACAGACGCAGGACCTGCCGAACGGGCTGGGTACCATCACGTTCGACGACGAGTCACCCGAGGGGGCACCGAACGCCGACCAGTCGGTGAAGCGGTTCGTCTCACTCTCCATCCACCGCGACATCGCCGCACCCTTCGTGCTGGTCTTCGCCCTGCTCGCGCTCGGCGGACTACTCGCCGGCCTGTTCGTCCCGCGTCGTCGCATGTGGGTCAAGGCGACCCCCGACGGCGACGCGGTGCGCATCGAATACGCGGGTCTCGCCCGCGGCGAGGACCCCATGCTCGGCGACGCCGTGCGCATGCTCGAAGCCCGTCATTCCGTGGCATTCGAGGCCCGACGCCCGACCCCGGAAGTAGAATGAGCCCCATGGCCGGAACCGAAGAAGCACTCTCGCTCGACACGGTATCGCTGTTGCTGGTCTGGACGTCGATCGCCATCTACGTCCTCGCATTCATCGCGTACGCGGTCGACCTCGCGCGTCGCTCCGACCTCGCCCTCAAGGCGCAGGATGCTGCCGCGGTGCCCGAACTCGTCGCCGCGGGCGGCGGGTCGCCGACGCGCACGGGTGGTCCCTCAGCATCCGCTGTTCAGGTCGAGCCGCAGCCGCGGTTCGTGTGGGGGCGCATCGGCACGGCGCTGACGGTTCTGGCCTTCCTGTTCCACGTCGCGGGCGACGTCACCCGCGGCATCGAAGCCCAGCGCGTGCCCTGGTCGAACATGTACGAGTTCGCGCTCACGGGCACGATGCTCATCGTCGCCGTCTACCTCGTGGTGCTCTTCCGGTACGACCTCAAGTTCCTCGGCTCGTTCATCACCGGGCTCACGATCGTGCTGCTCGGCGGCACGCTGCTCGGTGGCCTGTACGTAGAGGTGACCCCTCTCGCCGATCCGCTGAAGTCGGTATGGCTCGTCGTGCACGTCTTCGTCGCCGCGTTCGCCACGGGTCTGTTCGCGCTCGCGTTCGCCCTGTCGGTGCTGCAGCTCCTGCAGGCACGCCGCGAGAGCCGCATCGCCGCGATCGCGCTGACCGAGAAGGCGTCGGGCGAAGCATCCACCGCGAAGACGGGCCTTCGCTTCCTCCGCACGATCCCGGCGGCCGACGCGCTCGAGTCGCTCGCCTACCGCTTCGCCATCGTCGGCTTCATCTTCTGGACCTTCACCCTCATCGCCGGGTCGATCTGGGCCAACGACGCCTGGGGCCGCTACTGGGGCTTCGACACCAAAGAGGTCTGGACGTTCGTCATCTGGGTGCTCTACGCCGGATACATCCACGCCCGCGCAACCCGCGGCTGGCGCGGAACCCGCTCGGCCTGGCTGTCGATCATCGGCTTCACCGCGGTGCTGTTCAACTTCACGATCGTGAACCTGTTCTTCAAAGGCCTGCACGTCTACTCCGGCCTCTCTTGAAGCCGACAGCCGGGCGCTGACTCCGGTTCGAGCTTCCGCCGCACCGGATCGTGCATGGCGTGCTCGGGGCCGGTGCGCGGAGCAGCGCAGCATCCGCTTCGCCCGCACCGCATTGCGGGTGGCCCGGGTGGCGAGTCGCGGAATGGTGCGGGCGAACGTCGCGCGCTGGTGAGCAGCATCCGTTCCCCTGTCGCGAATGGCGGGTAGGACCGACCGTTCGTGACAGGGGAGCGAACCCCACCCGGGTTCCCCTGTCGCATGCGGCGAAACGGACCGGCCGTTCGTGACAGCGGAGCGGGTCGGGCGAATGTCACGCGCGGGTCCCGCGGTGGTGCGCAGCATCCGTTCCCCTGTCGCGAACGGCGGACGTGGCCGACCTTTCGTGACAGGGGAGCGAACCCGACCCCGGTTCCCCTGTCGCGAATGGCGGGTGCGGTCAGCCAGTTGTGACAGGGGAGTCGGAGAACGGATGCTGCGCTCCCGCGCGCATCCGGCGCTGCGGGTCAGGCGGGCGCGGCGGCCAGGAGAGCCCGGGTCGAGATCGAGCGCCGGCGGGCGACCGCCAGCGTCGTCGCGACGAACGCGAGCAGCGACCAGATCACCAGACCGACGATGGCGGCGCCGAGGCCTCCGGTCGAGGTGAGGGCCGCGACCGTGCCGTGGTAGCCCGGCGCGGTCGGGAGGAGCCCCGAGACGGCCTTGAGCACTTCCGGCACGGTCGAGACGATGCCGGTGGCGACCGCGAGCACGCCGACGAGGGCGGCGATCCAGCGGCCCGCTCCTCCGAAGACCGCGATGAGAGCCTGGTGCACGGCGGCGAAGGCGATGCCCGCGACGACCGAGGTCACGGCGAACAGCGACCACTGCCCCCAGTCGTACGAGGCGGCCAGTTGCACGACGCCGGCGACGAGGAGTCCCTGCACCGCTCCGATGATCGCGGCGGGAAGGAGCGCGCGGCCGGCGAGGAGCGCCGACGGCCGGCGCGAGGTGACGGCCCGCGCGGTGACGGCGCGGAGCGCGACGAACGTGCCGAGTCCGCCGAACCACAGCGCGACCGTCGCCAGGAGGGGCACCGCCGTCGCGCCGAACAGGTTCGTGCCGATTCCCTCGGCGGCGACCGGGTCGGCCACGACCGAGGCGAGCGTGGAGGCTTGCGCGTCGGTGTACGACGGGAGCGCATCAGCGGCCTGCGTCAGACCGTCGGCGAGCGACGCGCTGCCGTCGGCGACCTGACCGACGCCGCCGGCGAGGTCGGAAGCCCCGGTCGACGCGGTGTCGGCTCCGCCGGCGAGCTGCGCGGCTCCGGTCGACAGCTGCTGCGCACCCGTCGAGAGCGAACCGGCGCCGGTCGAGAGCTGACGCACACCGCCGGCTGCGGTGGTGGCGCCCGTCGAGAACTGGTCGAGGCCGCCGGAGAGCTGCGTGAGCCCGCCGGACAGCTGCTGCACGCCCGCGCCCAGCTGGGGCAGACCCGCGGCGAGCGGAGCGACCCGGGAGGAGAAGGTGGCCGCGCCCGGTGCGACCTCGTCGGAGGCCGCGTCGGCGATCTGCTGCTGACCCGCGACGACGGCGGCGAGCTGATCGCAGTACGGAACGGCCGCGCCCGAGGCAATGCATCCCGCCGACAGGCTCTGCAGCGCGGACGTCGAAGCGTCCAGGTTGTCGGCCACCGCCTGGGTACCGTCGGCGATCGACTTCGCTCCGTCGGCGAGCCCCTGGCTTTCCTCTGCGGATGGCACCGATCCGGCGATCGCCTGTGCTCCGTCGGAGAGCTGCCGCCCGCTGTCGGCGAGCGTTCCCGCACCCGAGGCGAGTGCGTCGACCCCGTTCGCGGCCTGCGTGGCGCCGCTCGACAGTTGCGCCGCTCCGCTCGAGAGCTGAGAGGCGCCGCCGACGAGCGCGTCGGCCCCTGTGCTGAGCTGACCGACGCCGTCGGCCAGCGCCGTCGCGCCGTCGGCGGCGCTCCGCGCGCCGCTCGCGAGGTCGTCTGCGCCGTCCGCCGCGGTGCCGAGCTGGTCGCCGAGGGTGGTGAAACCGAGGAAGACGTTCTCGAGGTAGGTGGTCGAGAGCGTGGAACCCGTGAGGGATGCGGCGGCCTGGGTCACCTGGGCCGAGATCGCATCGTCGACGATGAGGCTGTCGGGGGGCGTGCTCACGCTGATCGTCGCCTGTTCGGGCGTCGAGCCGGGTGCCGTCGAGGTCGCGGCGGCCGAGAAGTTCGAGGGGATGGTCACGACGGCGGCGTAGGTGCCGTCGGCGAGCCCTTCCGCAGCATCCTCGTCGTTCGTGATGGTCCAGTCGAGGTTGCTCGGGACGTCGTCCGAGCCCTCGACGAGACCGGCGGTGAGCTGGCGTCCGAGGGGCACCGTCTGGCCGTTGAGGGTGACGGGCTCATCGTCGTTGACGATGGCGGCCGAGACCGACTCGAGCCTTTCGGTGGGGTTGTAGAGCGCGGTCACGAGGATGCCGCCGATGACGACGGGGAGCAGGAGCGCCCCGACGATCGTGAGCCACGTGATGGGGCGGCGCGAGCTCGCGCGCTCGATCGCGCGTCCGGGGATCGAAGTCGTCCTGGTCATGCGGTCACCTCGGGAAGTACGGCGGAACGGAAAGAAGGAGTGTCGACGCGGACGATCTCGACCGCGCGCCATCCGGCGTCATCGAGCACCCGTCGTGCGGCGTCGGGATCGGCGGCGGAGGCGACGATCGTGCGGGTCGTGTCGCCCGACGCATCACGCAATGCGGCCGAGGCCTGGTCGCGGAGAGCCCCGTGGGCCAGCGTGTCGAGACCCTGGAGGGCGATGAGTCCCGGGGGGCCGTCGAGGATGCGCTGCAGCTCGTCGAGCGGATCGTCGGCTTCGTCGAGCAGCGCCACGGCGACATGCCCGCGCACCCAGGCTGCGCGGCCGGGCAGCAGGTGACCTGCGACGCGCAGCCGCCCGGAGGTGGTCGCCACCCGCCCGGCCAGGGCGAACAACGCCGCCCGCGCACCGCGCGGATCGGGTGATGCCAGCACCGCGGCCCCGCCGGGTTCGACCGAAAGGGTGAGCGCGTCGAAGACCGCGGTGTCGCGGACGGTCAGGCCGACGTCTTCGGCCGAGACGACAGCGGTCGAGTCGGCGGAGGGCCAGTCGCGCAGGGCCAGTTCGCGCTCCACGGCCTCGCCCTCGACGTCGAACGAGGGCAACAGGCGGTCGAGCCACCGCGGCATCCACCACGCCTTGTCTCCGAGAAGGGTCATCAGCGCGGGGATGAGGGTCATGCGCACGAGGAACGCGTCGACGGCGATACCGGCGGCGAGGCCCAGCGCGATCGGCTTGATCGACGAGTCGCCCTCCGGCACGAAGGCGGCGAAGACCGCGAACATGATGAACGCCGCGGCGGTGACGACGCGCGCGGTCGCCGAGAAGCCCGAGCGCACTGCGTCGACGGCGATCGCGCGGGGTGCGCCGGCGCCACCCCGTGCCCGGGCGTGGACGTAGTCCTCGCGCATGCGGGTGACGAGGAATACCTGGTAGTCCATCGCGAGCCCGAACAGCACACCCATCAGCACGATCGGCATGAAGCTGATCACGGGCCCGGTGCGGGTGACGTGCAGCAGGTCGGCGAACCAGCCCCACTCGAACACGGCGGCGACGACCCCGAACGCCGCGGCGACCGACAGCAGGTAGCCGAGGGCGGCCGTGAGGGGCACCGCGATGGAGCGGAACACGACCATCAGGAGAAGGAATGACAGCCCCACCACGAACAGGCCGAAGGGCAGCAGCGCCGCCCCGAGCCGGTCGGAGATGTCGATGCCGACCGCGGTGAACCCGGTGACTTTGAGGTCGATGCCGTACTCGTCGAGCAACCGGTCGTGCTGGGCCCTCAGCTCGCGCACGAGGTCGGCGGTGGCCGGGTCATCGGGGGCGGTCTCGGGGACGATCTGCACGATGCCGGTGTCGGCCGTCTCGTTCGGTGTCGCCAGAGCGACACGCTCGACGCCGGGGAGGCCCTCGATCTCGGCGGCGAGGTCGTCCATGAGGGTCACGGGATCGTTCGAGGTGACGATCGTGCCCGTCATGACGAGCGGTCCGTTCACCCCCGGGCCGAAGCGTTCGGCCGCCAGGTCGTAGCTCTGTCGCGCGGGGTTCGACTCCGGCAGCATGCCGGCGTTCGGCAGGGCGAGCGCCAGGCTCGATGCGGGGATCGCGAGGACACCGAGCACGGCGACGACCGAGACGGCCGAGACGATCGGATGCTTCGACACCACCCGCACCCAGGCGTTGGTCTTCTTCGGCGCCGACTCCTGTGCGGAGTCGCGTGCACGCCGACGCGGACGACCGACGATGCGGCCCTTGACGAAGCCGAGCATCGCGGGGGTGAGGGTGACCGCGACGAGCACGGCGATGGCCACCGCGACGGAGGCGGCGACGCCCATGGTCGTGAGGAACGGGATGCCGGCGAACGACAGCCCGATGAGGGCGATGAGCACCGTCACTCCCGCGAACACCACCGCCGAGCCGGCCGTGCCGGTCGCGCGCGCCGCCGACTCTTCGGGGTCGACGCCCTCGCGCACCTGATCCTGATGTCGCGCGGCGATGAAGAGCGCGTAGTCGATGCCGACGGCGAGACCCAGCATGAGGGCGAGCAGCGGCGTGGTCGCCGAGATCGACGCGAAGGCGGTGGCGACGAAGATGAGCGCCATCGAGAGCCCGACACCGATGATCGCCGTGAGGAGCGGCAGGCCCGCGACGACGAACGAGCGGAACGTGACGATGAGCACGAGCAGGGCGATGATGAGGCCGACCGCTTCGGTGATCGTCACTCCGGGGATGGATGTGCCGAAGAGTTCGCCGCCGAGGGCGGCCTCGGAGCCCGCAGGGAGGGCTTCGCCGAGCGCGTCGGACACCTCGGTGAGCTGAGTTCTCGTGTCGGCGGAGACGTCGGTGGCCTGCCCGTCGAACTGCAACCGGATGATCGCTGCGGTGCCGTCGTCGCTGACGAGGCCCGACACGGCCTCGTCGAACGGGTCGGTGACGGCGAGCACCCCGTCGACCTCACCCAGGTCGGTGACGGTGGCGGCGATCTCGTCGGTGTACGGCGCCTCGTCGACGCGGTCGCCGGAGGCTGCGGCGACGACGATCTGCGCGCTGGTGCCGCTCACCTGCGGAAAGGTGCGCGAGAGCTGCGCGAGACCCTCCTGCGACTCGGTTCCGGGGATGGAGAACGAGTTGTCGGTGCCCTGGCCGAACACCACCGCTCCGCCGCCCGCGGCGAGCAGCACGATGAACCAGGCCAGCAGCACTCGGAGGCCGTGACGGTACGACCAGCGTCCGAGCGAGTACAGCAGTGTGGACACGATGCTCCGATTCGATCAAAGAAGTTCGATACGTCACTGTATCCAATACACAGATGTATCGTAGTTCCGGATCGGGCCGAGCAGGCTGAACGATTCGTGTGAACCCGAAGGAGCACCGATGGTCGATACCTCGATAACGTCGACGCGTCGCCGTGAGAACACCCGTCAACGGCTCCTCGACGCCGCAGCGCAGATCTTCGCCGAGGTCGGGCTCGATGCGGCATCGGTCGAAGCGGTCTGCGAGGCCGCCGGGTACACGCGAGGCGCCTTCTATTCGAACTTCGAGAGCAAAGAGCAGCTCTTCCTCGACCTGTGCGCTCGGACGGCGGCGCAGCAGATCGCGGCGGTGCGCGCGGAGGTCGCCGAACTCGAGACCGGGGGACTCGACGGGCCACCCGGTGACGCCCTGACCGTCGTGCAGCAGGTGCTCGAAGCATCCGGGGCCGACCGTGTGGCGGTGCTCCTCATGGGTGAGATCCGCATCCGCGCCCTCCGCGACCCGTCGGTGGCGGCGGCCTACCGTGCGCAAGAAGCCGAGATGCGCGCCGAAGTGGCGCAGATCATCGTCGATCTCGCCCGCGCGAAGAGGATCACCCTGCGTCTGTCCCCGTCGCAGGCGGGTGAGCTCTTCATCACGGCGTGGGCGGCAGCCGCCGAAGACGCCGTGATGGACGGCGGCGACCGGACTCAGATCAAGAGGCGCATCAGCGAGGCGCTCGCCGTGGTGGCCGAATTGGTCATCGACCACCAGCGCTGACGAGCGCGTGGCATCGCGCGAGGCGATCGAGCCACCAGTCGCGACGCTCCGTCGGTGCGGCCAGCGCGTCGAGTCGCTCGACGGACGGTGAGACCCGGCCGGCCGGCAGCATGCCGGCCCGGGGAACGAGAGCCGGTTCGCAGACGTCGGCGGCGAACAGCGCAGACGTTCCGAGTCCGCAGTCGTAGTCGAGCGTCGGAAGGGCAGCGGCGAGGGCGACGCCCATCGCGAGGCCGACCGAGGTGTCGAGAGCGCTCGAGACCACGGCCGGGAGCCCCGCCTCGGCGACGATGGCGAGCGCGCGGCGAACGCCTCCGAGCGGCTGCGCCTTCACGATGAGGATGTCGGCCGCCCCGGCCCGGGCGACGCGGAGCGGATCATCGGCCTTGCGGACGCTCTCGTCGGCGGCGATGGGGATGTCCATGTACGCGACGCGCGCGCGCAGTTCGGCGAGTTCGTCGATGCTCGCGCACGGCTGCTCGACGTACTCCAGGTCGAATCCGGCGAGCGCGTGGATCGCGTGCTCGGCCTCGTCGACGTTCCACGCGCCGTTCGCGTCGACCCGGATGCGACCCTCGGGGCCGAGAGCGGAACGCACCGCGGCCACGCGGGCGACGTCGTCGTCGAGCGTCTGTCCGGGTTCGGCGACCTTGATCTTCGCGGTCCGGCAGCCATCGAATCGCGCGAGGATCGCCGCAACGGCGTCGGCGGACACCGCGGGTACCGTCGCGTTCACCCGCACCTGGTCGCGATGCGGGCGCGCAGCATCCGTCCACCCGAAGTCGAGGGCGGCCTCCAGCCAGACGGATGCTTCGGTGTCGCCGTATTCGGTGAAGGGCGAGAACTCGGTCCACCCGGCAGGACCCTCGAACAGCACCGCCTCGCGCACGTCGATACCGCGGAAGCGGGTGGCGAGAGGGAGGGTGACGACCCGTGCGGTCGCGAGGAGGTCGTCGAGAGACGGCGGTGTGCTCATCCCCTCATCATGACCCGGGAATAGGCTGGCCGCATGCTTCTCGACACCCCCGTGCGCATCGGCGTGCAGATCGAACCGCAGCACGCCACCTACGCCCAGATCCGCGAGGCTGCGGCACGTCTGGAAGATCTCGGCGTCGACATCCTCTTCAACTGGGATCATTTCTTTCCCCTCCACGGCGACCCCGACGGCCTCCACTACGAGTCGTGGACGATACTCGCGGCGTGGGCCGAGCAGACCGAGCGCGTCGAGTTCGGTGCCCTGGTCAACTGCAACAGCTACCGCAACGCCGATCTGCAGGCCGACATGGCCCGCACCATCGATCACATCAGCGCCCGCGGCGGCGACACCGGCCGCTTCATCTTCGGCACCGGCTCCGGCTGGTTCGAGCGCGACTACGACGAGTACGGCTACGAGTTCGGCACCCCGGGTTCGCGGTTGAACGACCTCGGTGCCGGACTCGACCGGATCGTCGAGCGCTGGGGAAAGCTGAACCCGCCGCCCACGCGCTCCATCCCGATCATGATCGGCGGTGCGGGCGAACAGAAGACCCTGCGTTTCGTGGCCCGGCACGCCGACATCTGGCACAGCTTCATCCCCGCCGATGGGCTCGCCCACAAGATCTCGGTCATCGAGAAGTGGGCCGAGACCGAGGGCACCGACGTGTCGAACCTCATCGTGTCGAACGAGCTGAAGGGCCGCAGCCAGACCGACGCCGACGCGCTGTTCGACGCCGGTACCCGGCTGTACACGCTCGGTTGGGCCCCCGGCACTCCCGACTACGACGTGGTCACGCGGTGGCTGCGGTGGCGCGACGGCAAGAACGCCGTCTGACTCGAGACCATGGGGCGACTGCTGCGGGCGTTCGGCCGAGGACGCCATACCGCTCGTCAGCTCGAGTACGCCTCGGCAGGTCGAGCCGTCTTCGAGCAGCAGCACGTGCCGATCGTCGCTCGGGTGCGCGACTTTCTGATCCCGGGGCAGGTCGCCCGCGGCAAGCGGGTGTTGCTGGCGGGCTCGGTGCTCCTGACCCCGGAGATCGTGAGCGCGTCGCTCGGACCCCGGATGCTGCTGGTGTGGCTGCCGTGGGGAAGCGTCCCCGACGATTCCCAGGGCGCGGTGGCGCTGCGTCCCGATGGTCTGCACGTGACGTACGAGGTCGCTCGCATCGTTCCCCACGGACGCGGCGAGATCTCTTTTCACTACCGGTTCACCCCGCCCGCTCACGTGAACGAAGCACTCGCCGGTACGACCGCCCCGCTGAGCATCGAGGCCGGGGCGTTCGCGGAGCTCTGCTGGTCGGCCCTTGCGTGAGCCGTCACTAGGCTTGGCGGCATGATTTCGGAGCTGTTCGACCCCGCGGTCTGGGAGCCCACCCCGGCCGACGCCCGCTACACCGACATCACGGCGCACGTGAGCCTCGACGGCCGCATCGCGCGCATCGCGTTCGACCGGCCGGAGGTGCGCAACGCGTTCCGCCCGCATACCGTCGACGAGCTGCACCACGCACTCGATGTCGCACGGCAAGACCCCCGCATCGGGGTCGTGCTGCTCACGGGCAACGGCCCGAGCCCGAAAGACGGCGGGTGGGCGTTCTGCTCGGGCGGCGACCAGCGCATCCGCGGGCGAGACGGCTACACCTACGCGGGCGACGATGCGGTCGCGCCCGATCCCGCCCGCGCCGGACGGCTGCACATCCTCGAGGTGCAGCGGCTCATCCGGTTCATGCCGAAGGTCGTCATCGCCGTCGTGCCCGGGTGGGCTGCCGGCGGTGGGCACTCGCTCAACGTCGTCTGCGATCTGTCGATCGCCAGCCGTGAGCACGGGCGTTTCAAGCAGACGGATGCTGATGTTGGATCGTTCGACGCCGGTTACGGCTCGGCGTACTTCGCCCGCCAGATCGGGCAGAAGATGGCGCGCGAGGTGTTCTTCCTCGCGGAGGAGTACTCGGCCGAGCGGGCGTACGAGATGGGCGCGGTCAACCGGGTCGTGCCGCACGCCGAGCTCGAGCCCGAGGCGATCGCCATGGCCCGGACGATCCTGACGAAGTCGCCCACGGCGATCCGCATGCTCAAGTTCGCCTTCAACGCGGTCGATGACGGACTCGTCGGTCAGCAGGTCTTCGCGGGCGAGGCCACGCGCCTCGCCTACGGCACCGACGAAGCGGTCGAGGGTCGCGACGCCTTCCTCGAGAAGCGCGACCCCGACTGGTCGGACTACCCCTACCACTATTGATCCCATGAGGCTCGAGCCGATCGGCGACGACGATCCACGGGACGTGCTGCGGGCGCTCCGCGGTGCGGTGCTCGGCGCCGGGCCGGCGATCGCGCTGGGGTCGGCCGACCGCTCCGTCGATCTTCCGCGCGAGGTGCCCGCGGGAACGGCGATCGTCGTGACGACCTCGGGCTCGACGGGCGTGCCGAAGTCGGTCGCGCTGAGCCGCAGCGCCCTCACGTCCAGTGCCCTGGCCACCGCGGCGCGCATCGGCGACGGCGCGTGGTTGCTCGCTCTTCCGGCCGGGTACGTCGCCGGCGTGCAGGTGCTCGTCCGCTCGCTCGTGTCGGGGCGCGAGCCCGCGATCCTCTCCGGGCGATTCTCGCCCGAGGCCTTCGCCGCCGCCGCCGGGTCGATGGCGTCGAGCGTCGGGGGAGTGCCGGTGCCCGCGTACACCTCGCTGGTCCCGGCGCAGCTGCAGCGCCTTCTCGATGCGGCTGAGCACGACGACGACGTCTTGCGCGCGGTGCGGTCGTTCGAGGCCGTCCTCGTCGGCGGTCAAGCGCTCCCGGCCACGGTGCGCGAGCGCGCCGTGGCCGCGGGCGTGCGGCTGGTGCGCACCTACGGCTCGACCGAGACAAGCGGGGGGTGCGTCTACGACGGCGTCGCGCTCGATGGCGTGAGCCTGCGGATCGCAGGGGGCGAGGTGCTCATCTCGGGCCCGACCCTGGCCGACGGGTATGTCGGTGACAGGGAACGAACGGATGCGGCGTTCGTCCGTGACTCCGACGGAGCCCGGTGGTACCGCACGGGCGACGCGGGTGATCTCGACGGCGGCGCACTGCGCATCCACGGGCGCATCGACAACGTGCTCGTCTCGGGCGGCGTGAACGTCTCGCTCGATCGTGTCGAGCGGGCCGTGCGCAGCATCCCGGGTCTGGAGACGGCCGTCGTGGTGGCGGTGCCCGACGACCGGTGGGGCGAAGCATCCGTCATCGTCGCAACCCGGGGGGCCACCGATGTCGGCCTGCTCGATCGTGCCCGTGATGCCGTCGAGGCCGAGGTCGGGCGGCACGCGCGCCCGTCGCGGATCGTGCTCGTCGACGAGCTGCCGCAGCTCGCTTCGGGCAAACCCGACCGCGCCGCCGCGCGCGGCATCGCCGCGGCCCCGCACTGAGCGCGCCCCCCGCCGCCGTAGGATCTCTACTCGTGGCGAAATCCTCGAAGCACCGAACCCCCGCGAACCGCAAGCATCCGCGCGGCAACCCGGCGAAGAAGCCGACGGCCCCGCCGCCGCCTGCCCGGGCGACCGCCCGCGACTGGATCGGCGCCGCGCGGCTGCGCACCCTGCCGCTCGCGATCACCCCGGTGCTCATCGGCACCGGTGCCGCGCGGCTCGTCGACGGGCTCTTCCACTGGGTCATCGCTCTCACGTGCCTCGCGGTGGCGGTGTTCCTGCAGATCGGCGTGAACTACGCCAACGACTACAGCGACGGCATCCGCGGCACCGATGACCACCGGGTCGGACCCGCCCGGCTGACGGCCTCACGCAAGGCGAAGCCCCGCACGGTGCTGATCGTCGCGCTCGTCTTCTTCGCCCTCGCCGCCGTCGCCGGCATCGCGCTCGTCGTCCGCAGCCAGCAGTGGTGGCTGCTGCTGGTCGGCGCGGCCTGCATCGCCGCCGCCTGGTTCTACACCGGCGGCAAGCGTCCCTACGGCTATGCGGGACTCGGAGAGCTGTTCGTCTTCGTCTTCTTCGGTCTCGTCGCGACCGTCGGCACCACCTGGGTTCAGGTGCAGTCGATCCCGCAGGAGGCCTGGTTCGGTGCGGTCGGCGCTGGCTTCCTCGCGGTCGCAGTGCTGCTCGCCAACAACCTGCGCGACATCGACCAAGACCGGGTCGCGGGCAAGAAGACCCTCAGCGTCCGCATCGGCAAGCGCGCCACGCAGGTGCTCTTCACCGTGCTCGTGCTGGCGGCGTTCGCGATCGCGGCCTACCTGGCGCTGGTCTACCCGGGGGCGTGGCTCACCTTCATGGCTCTGCTCGCAGCCCTCCCCGCGATCCTCATCGTGTGGACCTACCGCGCACCCCGCGAACTCGTCACGGCCCTGGCGCTCGTCTCGCTCACCTCGGTGGCGTACGGGGCGTTCCTCTTCTGGGCCTTCGTGGGCTGAGAGCGCCCGGGGTCACCCGTCGGCGTCGCGACGGGCGTCGTCTGCGGCGTCTTCGGTGTCGGCGTCGCGCTGCGACTCGCGGGCGGCGTCGGTGCGCTCCGCGCGACGCTCGGCGAGGCCGCCGGCGATGGTCTCGCGGGGGCGACGCAGGAACAGCACCGACAGGCTGAGCCCGATCAGCGCGGCGAAGATCGCCGCGAGCCAGTAGAGCCCTTCTTGGAAGACCGGGAACAGCATCAGCACACCGAACGGCACCAGGAAGGCGAGAAGCCGCAGCACGGTGAAGAGGAGGGCGGAGCGGACGCGCATCGGGCCATTCTAGATCGGCACCGGCGCAAGGCCGACTGCCAGACGACGCGCCTAGGATAGAGGGATGACGAGAGTGCTGCTCATTCTGGCGCTCGTGGCTGCCGCTTTCTGGGTGTACACGATCGTCGATTGCGCTCTGCAGCCCCCGACCCGCCACCGCGGTGTGAGCAAGGGCGTCTGGATCGCGATCACGATCCTCCTCCCCGTTCTCGGCGGCATCCTGTGGTTCGCGATCGGCCGCGGCCGCGTGTCGACGACTCTCTTGCGACGCGCCCCCGACGACGATCCCGATTTCCTCGGCACCATCGGCTCGATCAGCGATCAAGACGAGCGCATCCGCCGGCTCGAAGAAGAGCTCGCCCTGCTCGACTCGGAGTCGGCCGACCCGCCGGTGCCGCCCGTCGATCCGGGCAGCATCCCTCCCGCAGAGAAACCTACTGACGACGACGGCGACGCCCGCGGTCAGCGCGGCGCCGTCGGTTGACATGACGATGTCGGCTGACGCGATGGCGTCGGGCGCCCCGCGAGGCGCGACGGGCGCTGCGGCCTCACCGGCGACCGACGCGGCCGCCGCCCTGCTCGGCGCACTCGTCGCGGGGGGTGTCGAGCACATCGTGCTCAGCCCGGGCTCGAGGTCTCAGGCGCTCGCCCTCGTGGCCGCCGAGCTGGAGCGAGCGGGCTTGGTGCGGCTGCACGTGCGGATCGACGAACGCGTCGCCGGCTTCACCGCGCTCGGCATCGGTCGCGAGACGCGAAGCCCGGCCGCGGTCATCTGCACCTCCGGCACGGCGGTGGCGAACCTTCTGCCCGCCGCGCTCGAAGCGCACCACTCCGGTGTCCCGCTGCTGCTGTTGACCGCCGACCGACCGCCGGAGCTGCGGGGCGTGGGGGCGAATCAGACCACTCGTCAGCCCGGCATGTTCGCCCAGGCGGTGCGGCTCGAGCTTGACGCTCCCGTTCCCGAAGAGACAGACGACATCGGCGAAGGAGCTCAGACGCGGATGCTGCGCGACCTCGCCGCCGAGGCGCTCGCCGCTGCGCGCGGTGACGGTCGGCCCGCCGGCCCCGTACACCTCAACCTGCCGTATCGCGAGCCGCTGGGCGGACCGGTGCCCGCGTGGCTCGCCGCGCCCGCCGCCCCGGTGACGCCCGACGACGTCAGCGATGTTCCCGACACGTCGGGTGCGCTCTATCAGGGCGGCGGGGGCATCGGCGATGCGGATGCCGCGCCCGCCGTCGACGCCACGGTGCGGCTCGCCCGCGGACTCCGCACGGTCGTCGTGGCGGGAGCCGACGCCGGCCCCGCGGCCGAAGACCTCGCGCATCTCGGCGGCTGGCCGCTCGTCGCCGAGATCGTCAGCGGCGCACGGTTCGGGCGTCACCTGGTGCACGGGTACCGAGCCCTGCTGCGCGATCCCGCACTCGGCGGCGCGATCGAGCGGGTGGTGGTGTTCGGTCATCCGACGCTCAGCCGCGAAGTCACGCAGCTGCTCTCCCGTGTCGATGTCGAGGTGGTCGCCCTTCGCGGACCGGGCGAACCCCTGAACCTCAACGGCACCACGACCACCGTCGACGCCGTCACGGTCGCCGCCGGTGAGCCGGATCGCGAATGGCTCGGCGGCTGGATGAGGGCGTCGCGCGACGCAGCGGTCGATCTCTCACCTCTCGCTCCCGATGCCGACGGCCTCGCGTCGGCCGTGCCGCGCGAGCGCCTCGATGCGCTCGCCACCGAGGTCGCGGCGCTGCGTGCTCCGCTGGACCGAACCGCTCTCGTCGACGCGGTATGGCGGGCGACCTGGCCGCACGATCGGCTCGTCTTCGGCTCATCGCGGCTGGTGCGGGTGGCTGACACCGTGCTCGGTGGCAAGAAGGTGCCGGTGCACTCCAATCGCGGTCTTGCCGGCATCGATGGCACCATCGCCACCGCGACCGGGGTGGCGCTCGCCAGCCAGATCGACGGGCGCCCTGGCGTCACGCGTGTGCTGCTCGGCGATCTCGCCTTCCTCCACGACGTGGGCGCACTCCTGTCGCCCCCCGGCGAGACCGAGCCCCGGTTGCAGATCATCGTCGGCAACGACGGCGGCGGCACGATCTTCGACGGCCTCGAAGTGGCGGCCGTGGCCGAGACGTCGACGATGGACCGCGTGCTCTACACCCCCCAGTCGGTGCGGTTCGAGCAGCTCGCCCTCGCCTACGGCTGGGAGTACCACCGTGTCACCACCCGCTCGGCCCTCGATCAGCTGCTGACCGCACCCGCGGCCGCGCGCCAGCTGATCGAGATTCCGCTGCCCCGCTGGCCCGCTCTTCGCTGAGAATCCGTCGCGCGGCCGAGACTCGCTGCGGCGCGCTGGTTTTCGGACGCAGCGCCAAGTTCAGCCGAGCGCACCGCGTGCGGGATGGCGCGGCGCCCGGCATCGGCGGAGGATGGACCGATGAGCGCACACGGATGGACCACGCCCGCCCGCGACGCCCTGCGCGTCGGGGCCGGATTCCGCCTGGCGGGTCTCGACCCCCGCGACACCCCCGGGTACGAGGGGTCGAAGTCGACGGGCGCCGCCGATCTCGCAGTCGGCGTTCCCCGCCTCGACGATCTGCAGGAGCGCCTCTTCGCAGAGAGTGTGGCAGGCACGGCGACGGGGTCGGTGCTGCTGGTGCTGCAGGGCATGGACACCTCCGGGAAGGGCGGCATCGTGCGGCACGTCGTCGGAGCGGTCGACCCGCAGGGCGTCGAGCTCGCCTCGTTCAAAAAACCGACGCCCGAAGAGCTGCAGCACGATTTCCTCTGGCGCATCGCCAAGCGGCTCCCGTCGCCCGGCAAGATCGGCGTGTTCGACCGCTCGCACTACGAGGACGTGCTGATCGGGCGGGTCAGGAGCCTCGCCGAGCCTGACGAGATCGAACGGCGCTACGGGGCGATCGAGCGTTTCGAAGCGGATGCAGCGGGGCGCGGCATCCGCGTCGTCAAGGTCATGTTGCACATCTCGAAGGACGAGCAGAAGGCCCGACTCACCGAGCGGCTGGAGCGGCCGGAGAAGCACTGGAAGTACAACCCGGGCGATGTCGACGAACGAGAGCTCTGGGACGACTACCTGGCGGCGTACCAGGTGATGCTCGAGCGCACCTCCACCGAGACGGCACCCTGGTTCGTCGTGCCCGCCGACCGCAAGTGGTTCGCGCGGCTCGCGGTGCAACGGCTGTTGCTGTCGGCTCTCGCCGACATCGACCCCCAGTGGCCGGTCGCCGATTACGACGTGGCTCGAGAGAAGCAGCGTCTCGCGGCTTCGTGAACTCAGGCGAGGGCTTCGACGATCGGCCGGAACTTCACCCGGGTTTCGAGCAACTCCGATTCCGGATCGCTGCCCGCCACGATGCCCGCACCGGCGTAGGCCGTGAGCGGGATCGCGTCGCCGCCCGGCAGCGAAGCGGCGGTGTCGAACTGCGCGCAGCGCAACGCGATCGCCCACTCTCCGTCGCCCGCCGCGTTCACCCAGCCGACCGCGCCGGCGTAGCGGCCACGGTCGAACGGCTCGAGCCGCCGGATGATCTCGACCGCGGTGCGAGTGGGGGTTCCGGCGACCGCGGCCGTGGGATGCAGGGCCTCGAGCAGGTCGAGTGACGAGGCGGCATCCGACAGGACACCCTCCACGTCGGTCGCGAGGTGCCAGACATTCGGAAGCTTCAGCGTGAACGGCTGCTCGGCGGCCGCCAGCGCGCTGGTGTGCGGGCGGAGCGAGGCGAGCACGCTCTGCACGGCGAATCGGTGCTCGTCCTGGTCTTTCGGACTCGTGGCGAGGGCGACGGATGCTGCGGCGTCGGAGTCGACGTCGGCTCCGCGCGCGGTCGTTCCCGCGAGTACGCGAGCGGTCACGGTTCCCCCCGACACGGTCACGAGCGTTTCGGGGCTGGCGCCGATGAGGCCGTCGACGGCGAAGATCCAGCAGTCGGGGTAGCCCGAGGCGAGCGAGCGCACCAGCCGCCGCAGATCAGCGCCGACCGGGGCCGTGCCGACGAGATCGCGCGCGAGCACGACCTTGTCGACCTCGTGTCGTTCGATCGCGCCGAGCGCTTCGCGGACCGCGGCCTGGTAGGCGTCGGGCCCCATCGCGCCGGGGCCGAGGGTGGCCGACCAGTGCGGACCGTAGGGAACGCGCGCCGGCAGGATGGGCGGCTCGTCGTCGACGACCGAGTCGGCGAGGCTGATGCGGGTCACCCACGAGCGGTCCCCGCGGCGCCCGACGACGATCCAGGGCACGGTGAGGGTACTCGGCCGCGATGACTGCGGATCGAAGGTGAACGACCCGAGGGCGATCAGTCCGGTGCCGGGGAGGCCGACGGGGTCGTCGATCTCGGCCGAGGCCGCGATCTCGCGCCACCGATCTGCGACGAATCGGGCGGGGGCACCGACGCCGGTGGGCGCCTGCAGGTCGAAGGTCGACCCGAACGCGGCGAGCGAGGCTTCGCGGCGGCTCCAGAACGCCGGGGCGTACGACGGGGTGAACGCCAGGACGTCTTCGACGGTCTCGATCTCCCGCGTCACCACGCGCAGGCGAGGGGAGGGGAACGCGGCCGTGCTCACAGCATCCAGCCTACGACCGGGGGCCTTCGCGCGACCGCCGAACGATCGTCGTCGAGACGTCGGGTCCGCGGCGCGGGGGGTGTGGCGGGGGCATCGACGCCCCGTCATAGACTGCGATCATGGCGACTCGACCGGCACCCGGCACCCGTCTCGTGTTCCGCTGGCGCAAGTGGGACGCCTCGCCGCACTGGGAGCACGACTGCATCTATCTCGGCTCAGACGAGCACGGCGACTGGTTCGGCCAGTTCGCCGGCTGGGAGAGCCACCGGCCTGGTCGAGAGGTGATCGCGAGCGCCGCGAACGTGACGCTCCTGCCGCCGGGCGGCGAGTGGGTGTTCACGGCCAACGAGGCTCCTCACCGCACGCGGGTCTACATCGACCTCGCGTGGGACGCACGGTGGGATGAGGGGAAAGACGGTGGGGAGCCGACCGGCATCGACATGGACCTCGACGTCGTCGAGCAGAGCGACCGCGGTGTCTGGATCGATGACCGCGACGAGTGGGACGAACACCGCGTGCAGTACGGGTACCCCCTCGACATCGTGGAGCGGCTCGAATCGGTCACCCTCGACCTCGAAGCCCGCGTGGGTCGCCGCGAAGCACCGTTCGACGATGCCACCATCGCCCGGTGGCTCGCCCGCACCGCAGAGTTCCGCGGATCGTTCGACGACGAGGCACTGCCGTCTGCCCGTTGATGGCGCGCCCTACACTCGGAGCATGACCCCCGAGCCGAACCGCGCCGACCTCGGCAAGGACCCGGCCCGCGTCAGCGGAATGTTCGACCAGGTCGCCGCCGGCTACGACCGGACCAACACCGTGCTCAGCCTCGGCAACGACCGGTTCTGGCGCGTCGCCACCACTCGGGCAGTGGCTCCTCGCCCCGGGCAGCGCATCCTCGACCTCGCCGCGGGCACCGCCACCTCGAGCGCAGCGCTCGCCCGCAGCGGTGCCGACGTCGTGGCAGCGGATTTCTCCCCCGGGATGCTCGCCGAGGGCAAGCGGCGCCACGGCGGCATCGCCAACCTCTCGTTCGTCCAGGCCGATGCGACCGATCTGCCGTTCTCGGCCGGCGAGTTCGACACCGTCACGATGTCGTTCGGGCTCCGCAATGTCATCGACCCGAAGAAGGCGCTCCGGGAACTCCGCCGCGTGACCAAGCCGGGCGGACGCATCGTCGTGTGCGAGTTCTCGCACCCGCCGTCGGCCGCCTTCCAGGGGCTCTACCGCTTCTACAACGACCGCATCCTGCCGTTCGTCGCCCGCACGGTCAGCTCGAACACCGAGGCGTACGACTACCTCAACGAGTCGATCCGCGCCTGGCCCGACCAGCCCACCCTGGCCGCGTGGATGCGCGACGCCGGCTGGTCGCAGGTGGAGTATCGCAACCTTTCGATGGGTATCGTCGCCCTCCACCGAGGAACGAACCCGTCATGAAGAGCCCACACCACCGCACGGTAGGCTGACACGGTGACCCCGGGACCTTCCGCTATGGGCTCGCGTCTCATCGCGGGCAAGCCGGGCCTCGCCGACCGCATCTTCGCGGGGGTGCGGTCACGCAGACTGCTCTCGACCGTCGAAGAAGGCCTCGCCCGCGTCGAAGCCAGCCTCGCTCGCGAACTGCGAAACGCCGACAGCCTCGCCGATGCGACGGGCCGCTACCTCTACGAGGCGGGCGGCAAACGCATCCGTCCGATGCTCGCGATCCTCACCGCGCAACTGGGTGAGGGAACGACCGACGACGTCGTCGAAGCCGCCGCCGCGCTCGAGATGACGCACCTCGGCTCGCTCTACCACGACGACGTCATGGACGGCGCAGACGTGCGTCGTGGCGTTCCCAGCGCGCAGACGGTGTGGGGCAACAACATCGCGATCCTCACCGGCGACCTGCTGTTCTCCCGCGCGAGCCAGATCATGGCTCGGCAGGGAGAGCGGGCGATCCGGCTGCAGGCCGATACGTTCGAGCGCCTCGTCCTCGGCCAGATGCACGAGACCGTCGGTCCACAGGAGGGCGACGACCCCGTGGCCTTCTACCTCGACGTGCTCTCCGACAAGACCGGCTCGCTCATCGCCACCGCCGCAGAGGCGGGCGTCGTCTTCTCGCACGGTCCCGTCGAGTACGAAGCGGCCATGCGTTCGTTCGGCGAAAAAGCGGGCGTCGCCTTCCAGTTGCTCGACGACGTCATCGACCTTTCGGCCGATCCCAGCGAGACCGGCAAAGTGCCCGGCACCGACCTCCGCGCGGGAGTGCCCACCATGCCGTACCTGCTTCTCGGCGAGCGGACGGATGCGGCGTCCCGCGCCCTCCGCGGAGGCATCGATGAAGGCGTCGCCCGCATCGCCGAAGGTGCCGACGCCGCTCTCCTCGACGGCCCGCTGGCGAAGCTCCGTGATCACGACGCCACCCGCGACACCCTGCGCCTCGCGCACGAATGGTCCCAGAGCGCGATCGACGCGCTGGCACCGGTGCCCGACGGAGCGGTGCGCGAGGCGCTCACCCGCTTCGCGCAGGCCGTCGCCGACCGCTCCAGCTAGCTTCCGACCCCACCGCCGGACACCCGGTCCCTGAGCTTGTCGAGGGGGCAGGGACCGGCTCTTCGCACACGACCCCGAGGGACACACATGACGAAGCTCAGGCTCGCCATCGTGGGTGCCGGCCCCGCCGGAATCTACGCCGCAGACATCCTCCTCAAGGCCGAGCGCGCGTTCGACGTGTCGATCGACCTCTTCGAGCAGCTCCCCGCGCCCTACGGCCTCGTCCGGTACGGGGTCGCCCCCGACCACCCCCGCATCAAGGGCATCATCACGGCGCTCCGCGAAGTGCTCGACAGCGGCGACATCCGTCTGTTCGGCAACGTGCGCTTCGGCGACGACATCACCCTCGACGACCTCAAGAAGCACTACAACGCCGTCATCTTCTCGACCGGGGCGATCCGCGACACCGCCCTCGACATCCCCGGCATCGATGCCGAGGGCTCCTACGGCGCCGCCGATTTCGTGAGCTGGTTCGACGGGCACCCCGACGTTCCCCGCGAATGGCCGCTGGATGCAGCATCCGTCGCCGTCATCGGCAACGGCAACGTGGCGCTCGACGTGACGCGCATGCTGGCCAAGCACGCCGACGACCTGCTGCCCACTGAGATCCCCGAGAACGTCTACGAGGGCCTCAAGGCCTCGCCCGTCACCGACGTGCACGTCTTCGGCCGGCGCGGCCCCGCACAGGTGAAGTTCACCCCCCTCGAACTGCGCGAACTCGGCGAGCTGCGCGACGTCGACATGGTCGTCTACGACGAGGACTTCGATTACGACGACGCGTCGCGAGCCGCGATCGCGAGCAACAAGCAGGTCATGGTCATCGACCGCGTGCTGCAGTCGTGGCGCAAGCGCCCGGCCGTCAACAACCAGGGCGGCGAAGCATCGCGGCGCCTCCACCTGCACTTCTGGGCCAAGCCCGTCGAGCTCAAGACCGACGACGCCGGCCGCGTGTCGTCGTTCGTCTACGAGCGCACCCGGCCCAACGCCGAGGGCGGCGTCGAGGGCACCGGCGAACTGCGCGAGGTACCGATCCAGGCGCTCTACCGC
Organism: Microbacterium shimangi; assembly: GCF_043556445.1. NCBI lineage: Bacteria > Bacillati > Actinomycetota > Actinomycetes > Micrococcales > Microbacteriaceae > Microbacterium > Microbacterium shimangi. Next base: position 210,866 of record NZ_JBIGII010000003.1, on the reverse strand, counting down.
GCCGTCGGCTACTTCGGCTCGCCGCTCGCCGACGTGCCCTTCGATGAGCGACACGGCGTCATCCCCAACCGCGAGGGGCAGGTGCTGCACCCCGACTCGAACGAGCCCGTACCCGGCGTCTACGCGACCGGCTGGATCAAGCGCGGGCCCGTGGGCCTGATCGGCCACACGAAGTCCGACGCGATGGAGACCGTGCGCCACCTCATCAACGACGTCGGTCAGTGGTGGCAGCCGGAGGATCCGTCGGAGCAGGCAGTCGTAGAGCTGTTGGCCTCGCGCGGCGTGCGCTGGACCGACCTCGACGGCTGGCACCGCCTCGACGAGCACGAGATCGCGCTCGGCGCGCCCCACGAGCGCAAGCGCATCAAGGTCGTGCCCCGTGACGAGATGGTGCGGGTCTCGCGCGGCGAGTAGCGCCCGCGAGCGCTTGCGCCGGCGCCTCTGGACGGCGGCTGCGGAGGAGAATTCGATTTCGGAGGGCGGATTCCCGAGATCCCACCTCCGAAGCTGAATTCACCTCCGCAGTTGCAGAGCGGATGCTGCGCAGCCGAGCGTGCGCTCCTCCCCCGGGCGGTGCGGCGGAGGCGTCCTCCCCAGGATTGAGCGCGCGGCCGACACGAACCTGCGGTCGAGCGACCATCGGTCCATGCTGAGCGCGAGACACGTCGTCGAATCCGCCGGGGGAGTCGCCCCGACATCCGCCCTGGTCGATGCCCACGTCGGACGCGCCGCTGTCGATCGTGCGTTGGCGTGCGGCGAGTTGGTCAGGGTCCGTCGCGGGTGGATAGCGACCGCGACAGCCGACCCGCTCCTCGTGGGGGCTGCACGCGCGGGCGTCGTCCTGTCGTGCGTGACCGAGGCCCGTCGACGCGAGCTGTGGGTGCTCGACGACGATCACCTTCCGCACGTGGCTGCACCCGCCCATTCCGGCCGTGCGAGCACCGCCGGGGCACTCGTGCACTGGTCGACACCGGTGGTTCCCCGCAATCCTGGCGCGCTGACCGACGAGATCGAGAACGTGCTGGCGCTCGTCGCCTTCTGTCAGCCACACGAGGCGGCCCTCGCGATCTGGGAGTCGGCCTTGCGCAAGGGACTCGTCGATCTTCGCGCCATGAGGCGCCTCGACCTCCCGCCCGCGGCGCGGCGTCTCTGCGACGAGGCCGACCCGTTCGCCGACTCGGGGCTCGAGTCTCTCGTGGTGCCGCGTCTGCGGTGGATGCGGCTGCCTCTGCGCCGCCAGATCTGGATCGTCGGGCGCCCGGTCGACCTCCTCATCGGCGATCGCCTCGTGCTGCAGATCGACGGTGGGCACCATGTCGGTGCGCAGCGCGAAGCCGACATCGCTCATGACACCGAGTTGGCGTTGCGCGGGTACCACGTCATTCGCGTCGGATACCGCGCGATCATCGACGATTGGCCGGCCGTGCAGTCGCGCATCATGCGCGCGGTGGCGCAAGGGCTGCACCTCGCGGCGTGAGGCCGGGCGAACGTCAGCTGCCGGCGCACTGTCGGAGGAGAATTCAGCTTCGGAGGGGCCCATTCGCAGACCCGCTCCTCCGAAGTTGATTTCTCCTCCGCAGGTGCGGCAGTGCAGCAGGTGCGGCAGGTGCGGCAAGGGCGGGAGGGGAGGTGCCCCGTATGCTGACGCCATGAGCGAGGCGTGGGTGCCCGACATCCTCGGAGCGGGCTTCGAGCAGTCGACCCTGCCGCTGGGCGCCGACGACGACGGCGCCGAGTTGGTGGCCACGGTGGTGCGCAGCATCCCTCACCCCTTCGCTCGGCTGGCGGGCGCGCTGCGCGATGTCGACGTGCTCTACGTGCACGGGTGGTCGGACTACTTCTTCCAGACCGAACTCGCGCGGTTCTGGACCGACAGGGGCGCACGGTTCTATGCGCTGGACCTGCGCTGCTACGGGCGCAGCCTCCGCCCCGGACAGGTCGCCGGCGACGTGCGGTCGTTGGACGACTACGACGTCGACATCGCCGCGGCGCTCGCCGCTGCCGGGCATGACATGGCGAGACCGGATGCGGAGAACCGCCGCAAGCTCGTCGTGCTCGGTCATTCGACCGGCGGCCTCATCCTCACCCTCTGGGCGGCACGCCACCCGGGGGTCGCCGACGCGGTGATCCTGAACAGTCCGTGGCTGGAGCTGCAGGTCGGCGCCGTGGGGCGACAGGCGATCGCACCCCTCGTGAACGCCCGAGCTCGATTCGACCCGTACGGGGCGCAGCCGGTCGTCGACCTCGGCTTCTACACGCGAGCCCAGCGCGAGGTGCAGTCCCTCCCCGAGTCGCCGGAGGGGTGGCGCCCGCCGCAGGGATTCCCCACGCACCCCGCCTGGCTCGCCGCGATCCTGGAGGGGCACCGACGGGTCGCGCTCGGCGTCGACGTCGGTGCGCCGGCTCTCGTGCTGCTGTCCGCGCGTTCGATTCTGCCGACGACGTGGAACCCCGGCATGACCGGGGCGGACTCGGTGCTCGTCGTCGATGACATCGCCCGAAGCGCGACGCGCATCGGGCGGACCGTCACGATCGCGCGCGTCGATGGGGCGCTGCACGATGTGTTCCTCTCGCGCGCCGAACCGCGCGCCCGGGCGTACACGGCCCTCGACTCGTTTCTGCGAACCGTCGACTGATCGCTCTCGCCGGTGGGCCGTGCCGCCTTGATAATCCGTATTATCAAGGCCCTGCGTTCACCGGTGCGTCGCTTCGACGACACCCGCTGTTCGCGCCGGGGAGGGGGTCACGGCCAATTCGGGCCGCCACGGTTGAAGCAGCTGCGCGTTGCTGCGCGCGTCCCGACGACGAGAGGCCCCACCGTGAGACCCCTGAAGTACCGCCGGACCACTATTGCCGCGACCGGAGTGCTTCTGTGCGCTGCGCTCGCGACACCCCTGCTCCCCGCCACTGCGGCAGACCCCGCGGCCGATTCCGCCGAGGCGCGGATGGGCCAGACCGACCCGGTCGGCACCTTGCCGCTGCTGAGCGACCCGTTCCTGCAGATCCCCAGCGCCGATTCGGTCAACGTCGTCTGGAACACCGAGTACGCGGGTACCGCGAACGTCGTCCTCGTCGGCGAGGGAGTCGCACGGCTGACCGCCGAGAAGGCGCGCGATGCCGCAAAGGGCGCCGTCTTCCCGGACGTCCGGGTCGTCTCCGCCGACAGCAAGAAGTTTTCGCGCATGGTGGAGGACTACCAGTCGCGTCTGCCCGCCGACCGTCTTCCCGCGATCTCCGATGGCATCGTCGAGCGCGACGTCTGGCGGCATGAAGCCGTCGTCGACGGACTGAAGGCCGGCGAATCCGCCCCCTACCGGGTCGTCTCCATCGACGGCGAGGGCTTCGTCGCCTCTGGCACGTTCTCGCTCGCGCCCCTTCCCGCGGCCGGCGACGACCTGCGGATCCTCCTCACCAGCGACCACCAGGCGATGGCGAACACCCCGGCCAACCTGCAGAAGGCCGCCGAGACGATCGGCGAGATCGACGCCGTCTTCCTCGCGGGAGACCTCGCGAACCAGCCCGACCGCGCATCGGAGTGGTTCGACGACACCCGCGGGAGTGCATTCCTCTCGACGCTGCAGGGCAACGGCGGCCGCCTGAGCACGGGCGGTCAGGAATTCGTCGGCGGGGAGATCATCCAGAACGCGCCGCTGTACCCGGCGATCGGCAACCACGAGGTGCAGGGTCGTATGGACGGCGCGGCCACCATCGGCGGGGGCTACGGAATGCCCGTACCCGTCGACGTCGCCGAAGCCGAGTATGAGAAGGTCGCCGCCGAGGTGAACCCCACGGGGGATGCCGAGATCAAGGCGCGGTGGATGGATGACAACTCCTTCAGCACGACCACGTACGAGGAGATGTTCACGCTCCCCGAGGACTCACCCGGCGGCGAGACCTATTACGCCACCACCTTCGGCGACGTTCGGCTGATCACGCTCTACTCGACGCGCGCCTGGCGGGGCGTCACGGCGAATCCCGTACCGGCCGACCGCGTCACGAGCAGCCGCTACCAGGAGACGGCCGCCAGCCTCTCCGACCCGCTCGCGCAGGGATACGGCGAGCACGTGTTCGAGTCGCTCGAAGAGGGATCCGAGCAGTACGAGTGGCTGCAGGACGAGCTCGCGAGCTCGGAGTTCGAAGACGCGCGCTTCCGCGTCGTCATGCTGCACGAGGGTCCGCAGGGCCTCGGCGACAACATCATGCCGCACTTCTCTGACCCTGAGCGCATCGAGGAGAAGGACGCGGAGGGCAACGTCATCGGAGTGCGTTACGAGTACAAGCCCGAGGACAACATGCTGCTGAAGGACCTCACCCCCCTCCTCGAAGAAGCCGGCGTCGACCTCGTCCAGAACGGCCACTCGCACCTGTGGAACCGTTTCAAGTCGGAGAACGGCGTGAACTACCTCGAGACGTCGAACACCGGCAACACCTACGGCGCATTCCACGAACTGAGTGGCAAGACGCGCCCCCTGCCCCCTGAGCCATGGAACGCCTCGAACTACATGAGCATCGGCAACCCCGGTGGCCTCGAGCCGATCGTGCCGAACGTGAAGCCCTTCACCACCGCCGACGGCGTCCCCGAGCCCTATGTGCAGAGCAACGACCTCGCGGTCTTCGCCATGCTCGACACGGCCGAGAACAAGGTCGTCAGCTACGCGTACGACGTGAAGACCCCCGGGGTCGAGCCCTGGATCATCGATGAGTTCTCGCTCGGTCGCGAAGCGGCCGAGCCGGAGGAGCCCGAAGAGGAGAACCCGGGCGAAGAGGAGCCCGAAGAAGAGAACCCCGAAGAAGAGAACCCGGGCGAGAACCCCGGCGACGACGAGCCCGTGCTCGCCCCGCGCGTGACGCTGACGGCATCGTCGGTCACCGCCGGCGGCACCCTCTCGGTCGACGCATCGGGCTTCGCGGCGGAGAGCGACGCACGTGTCGAGCTCCGGTCGACGCCCGTGACTCTCGCGATGGCGGAGACCACGGCGACCGGCACGCTGCGAGCGACGGTCACCATTCCGGCATCGACCCCGGCCGGTGCGCACCGCATCGTCGTGACCGACGCCGACGGCAACACCGCGGCGGCGACGCTGACGGTGACCGCTGACGGTTCGCTGGCTGTCACCGGTTCGGAGCCGGTGGCTCTGTGGATCGTCGCGGCGGCGGCGGGCCTGATCGTGGTGGGCGCGGTCGCGTTCATCGCGGTGCGCCTGCGTCGCCGACGCGCCTGAGTTGAGTCGCGGAGGGGAGGGCGCGCTCGCGCCCTCCCCTCCGTCACGCCCGGCGGGCCAGGCGCCGCAGTACGCGGATCACGGCCCAGGCGCCCAGCACCCAGGGCCCGGCGACGAGGATCGGGTCGATCCACGCGTGCCGGAGGTCTACCCGCCCGCGGCCGAAACGCGAAGCCACGGGTCGTCGCCCGATCTCGCCCAGCACGCTGGTCTCGGTGAGGGGGTTGTCGGGGTGAAAGGTGAGGAACGAGCGCACGTGGGCGCCTGTCGCGTCGACGCGGTCGGCGGCGATGAGCAGCAACCAGTGCGCCGCCCGTGCCTCGCTGAAGCGGGCATAGGCGTATCGACGGATCGCTCCGGACACGCCGTGCAACGGCTGCGCGGTCCCGAACACCGGGGTGAGGAACGCGTGCTCGATCGACCGCTCGCGCGGGGTGTTCTCGGGCTGGCGCTCGGGGAAGTCCCAGTGGGCGCCCGTCCCTTCGGGGTCGAACCGCTCCTGCGGGTAGGCCGGGCGATCGGCGTGGTCGAGATCGACGCCCCAGCCGGGGATGCGGGCACGCAGCTCGTCGGAGGAGGGATTCGGATGCTTCTTCTTCGCGGTGTAGGCCATGGTCGGTCCTCCTCAGGAAGCGCGGGGCGTGACGGCGTTCGGGGTCACGACCGTCTTGATGTTGTCATCGAGTTTCGACGAGAACATGTGGTACCCCTCGGCGATGTCGTCGAGGGGGATGCGGTGGGTGATCAGCTCGCGCGGCGAGATGATCCCCTCGCGGATGTGCTCGAGCAGCCGCGCCCACTGGCGCTTCACCGGAGCCTGGTTGGTGCGGATCGTGAGCCCCTTGTTGACCGCGTCGCCGAACTTGACGGCGGTGTGGATGGGTCCGTACGCGCCCATGACCGAGACGTTGCCGCCCTTGCGCACCGCGTCGATGGCCCAGTTCAGCGCGATGGGCGAGCCGCCCTGCAGTTTGAGCTTCGCTCCGGTGAGGTGCTGCAGGAAATGCCCGTCGGCCTCGGCACCCACGGCATCGATGACGACGTCGGCGCCGATGTGGTCGGTGAGCTTCTTCAGCAGCACCACGATGTCTTTGTGCTCGCCGAAGTTGTACGTCTCGGCGAACGCGAACGTGCGGGCCTTCTCGAGGCGGTAGTCGAGATGGTCGATGACGATCACTCGGCCGGCGCCCATCAGCCAGGCCGAGCGCGCGGCCGACAGCCCGACCGGGCCCGCCCCGAACACGACCACCGTGTCGCCCTCGACGATGTCGCCGAGCTGAGCACCGAAGTAGCCCGTGGAGAAAGCATCCGTCAACATCAGCGCATCTTCGTCGTGCAGCCAGTCGGGGATGATGGCGGGCCCGACGTCGGCGAACGGCACGCGCACGCGTTCGGCCTGCCCGCCGTCGAAGCCGCCCGCGGTGTGGGAGTAGCCGTAGATACCGCCGACCGCCGTCGCGTTGGCGTTGACGTTGTGACAGTTCGAGTACAGCCCGCGCGCGCAGAAGAAGCACGAGCCGCAGTAGATGTTGAAGGGCACCATGACCCGGTCGCCCGGCTTCAACGACTGCACCGAGGAGCCCACCTGCTCGACCGTGCCGATGAACTCGTGACCGAACGTGTGGCCGACGCGGGTGTCGGGGAGCAGGCCGTGGTACAGGTGGAGGTCGGATCCGCAGATCGCGGCGAGCTCCACGCGTACGATGGCGTCGTTCGGGTGCTCGATGCGGGGGTCGGGCTTCTCTTCGACGCGCACCTTGTAGGGGCCGCGGTAGACCATGGCTTTCATCGGTCCTCCTTCGATCCGTCCCACCGTGCGGGGCGCGACGGCGATCCCCCGAGGGGGTTGCGCGAGGCGGAGGGGGCATGAGGAGACCCCGCCGCCCAGGTCGGGTTGCGGGGTCTTCTTCGCCGGTTCAGCGTGTGGCGCGGGCCAGATTCGCCTCGAGCTCGGAGCGGTTCTGCGGCACGACGTAGGCGGGCTGGTCGCGCTCGACACGCCAGCTGTCGGCCAGCGGGCCCACGTTCACGGTGTCGAAACCGAACTCGTCGTAGATCGAGGCCACGAGGTCGGATGCTTCGGAGAAGTCACTCGCGGTCGCAAGAGCCCGGCGGTCGGGGGTGCCCGCCGGAGCGCCGTCGGTGAGGATCGTCTGGCTGGTGATGTGGTTGAAGGCCTTGGCCACCTTCGAGGTGGGCAGGTGCTCTTGGAGCATGCCGGCGGTCGTCGCCTTCTTCTCCTCGAGCACGGGGATACGGCCGTCGCGCTCCCAGTAGTAGTTGTTCGTGTCGAGCACGATCTTTCCCGCGAGGGGTTCGACCGGCACCTCCTGGTACGCCTTCAGGGGCACCGTCACGATGACGAAATCGCCGTACGCAGCCGCCTCCTCGGCGGTACCGGCCGTGGCGCGGTCGCCGAGCTCGGCGACCAGATCGGTCAGTGTCTCCGGCCCTCGCGAGTTCGCGATCTTGACGTCGTAACCGCGCTCGACGAGACCGCGAGCGAGAGTGGATCCGATGTGGCCTGCGCCGATGATTCCTACCTGTGTCATGCCCGGGACAACGCGGCTGTGGCGGCGGGCTATTCCCCCGCGGTGCTCTGCACGACCCGCCGAGTGGCGAGGCTCGCCCACCGGGCGTCGTATTCTTTACGACGTGATGACCACTCCCACCCCGCCGCGTCGTGGGACCCGATTCATCGTGACATGCCTTTTCGTCGGGCTTCTCGCAGGCCTTCTCTCCGGTCTTTTCGGGGTGGGCGGCGGCACGGTGATCGTTCCGCTCCTCGTGCTCATCCTCGGTTTCGACCAGCGGCTCGCGGCGGGCACCTCTCTCGCGGCGATCGTGCCGACAGCATCCGTCGGGGTCATCTCCTACGCGGTGCACGGATCGGTGGCGTGGATTCCCGCACTGATCCTCGCCGTCGGCGCCGTCCTCGGCGCCCAGGTCGGCACATGGCTCCTTCCGAAGGTCTCGCAGACGGCGCTCCGCTGGGCGTTCGTCGCCTTTCTCGTCGTCGTCATCGTGAGCCTGTTCTTCATCATCCCGTCGCGCGATGCCGAGCTCGAGGTGACGTGGCTGACCGGCGCGGGGCTCGCGGTGCTGGGCGTGATCACGGGCGTCCTGGCCGGGCTCCTGGGAGTGGGCGGCGGCATCATCGTCGTACCCGCCCTCATGCTGCTGTTCGGCACCAGCGACCTCATCGCCAAGGGCACCTCGCTGCTCATGATGATCCCCACGGCGATCTCGGGAACGGTCGGCAACCTCCGACGCAGCAACGTCGACCTGCGCGCCGCCGCTCTCATCGGCGTCGCCGCGTGCACGACGACAGCGGTCGGAGCATGGTTCGCGACCCTCGTCGATCCTTTCGTCGGCAACATCCTCTTCGCCGCCTTCCTGGTGTTCATCTCGGTGCAGATGGCGATGAGGGCGATCCGCGGACGACGCCAGGGCTGACCCGAGCCATGCCGACCCGGCTCGTAGGATAGAGCTGTGCCCGTGAACCCCGATCTGGTCGGCCGTGTCTTCCCGCCGACCCCGCCCTACCTGGTAGGACGCGAGAAGGTGCGCGAGTTCGCCCGTGCCGTCTTCGCCGATGCCCCGCAGCACGTCGATCCGGAGGCCGCCCGCGCTCTGGGCTACGCCGATGTCGTCGCCCCGCCGACCTTCGCGATGGTCGTGCAAGACCTCACGCTGCAGCAGTTGCTGGCCGAGCCCGAATCGGGGATCGAATTGTCGCACCTCGTCCACGCCGAGCAGCGCTTCCGGTACACCCGGCCCATCGTGGCAGGCGACGAACTGCGGGCGACCCTGACGGTCGGCGGTATCCGCACCCTCGGGGGTAACACCCTGGTGACCAGCGACGCCGAGATCACCGACGCCGAAGGCGCGCACGTGGTCACCGCCACGAGCGTACTCCTCGTGGGGCAGGGGGCGGCATGACCGATCTCACCGTCGGCGACGTGGTCGCCGAACGTTCGGTGCACCTCACCCGCGAATCGCTCGTGCGCTATGCGGGGGCGTCCGGAGACTTCAACCCCATCCATTACCGCGACGACATCGCCGTTTCGGTGGGCCTCCCCGGGGTGCTCGCCCACGGAATGTTGACGATGGGGATCGCCATCGGCACCCTCGAGTCCTGGCTCGGCGACCCGGCGCGCGTCGAGGAATACGGCGTGCGTTTCACCCGGCCCGTGCTCGTCGACCCCGAGGCGGGCGCCGACGTGCACGTCACCGCGAAGGTGGGTGCCGTCGACGACGCGACCGCCCGTATCGACCTCACCGTCACCGCTGCCGGAACGACCGTCCTGGGCAAAGCCCAGGTGCGCGTGCGGCTCGTCTGACGCATGCCAGAGATCGAACCCGTCGCGCTGGCCCGCCTGACGACTCTTCGCACCGGTGCCGCGCCCACGCGGATGTTCGAGGCCGACACCGTCGACGAACTCATCGCCGAGCTGCGTGCCGTGTGGGCGGCGGGGGAGCCGTGGCTGGTGATCGGGGGTGGATCGAACCTCTTCGTCGGCGACGAGCCCTTCGAAGGAACCGTCGTGCGCGTCCGCACCTCGGGCATCGAGCAGCTTCCCGGATCCCGACCCGGCACCGTTCGCTTGCGGGTGCAGGCCGGGCACGACTGGGATGACCTGGTCGCGTACGCCGTCAGCCGAGGGTTCGCCGGAATCGAGGCGATGTCGGGCATCCCCGGCACCGTCGGCGCCGCTCCCGTGCAGAACGTCGGCGCCTACGGGCAGGAGATCGTGCAGACCCTGGCCGAGGTCGAGTTGATCGACGAGGCCACCGGCGACGTCTCGGTGGTCACCGCCGCCGATCTCGGCCTCGGCTTCCGCACGTCGGTGCTCAAGCATCACTACGGCTCGGTCCCCGATCGTCCCGCCGTCGTGCTCTCGGTCACCCTCGAGCTCACCGATGTCGGCTCGGGCGAGTTTGCGGTGGCCGGTGAGCAACTGAGGGCCGCTCTCGGGCTGGGTCCCGAAGCATCCGTCTCGCTCGAGTGGATTCGCGACCACGTGCTCGCGACCCGGGGGCGCAAGGGCATGGTGCTCGACGCCGACGACCCCGACACGTGGAGCGCCGGGTCGTTCTTCCAGAACGCCATCGTGTCGGAGTCCTTCGCCAGGACGCTGCCGCCCGAGTGCCCGCGCTGGCCGCTCGCGCCCTACCTCGACCCGATCACGGTGATCCCCCTGACCGCGTTCGACGGGTTCGTGCCGCGTCCCGCGGCGGTGGTCTCGGAGGTCAAGGTGAGCGCCGCGTGGCTCATCGAGCACGCGGGTCTCGGCAAGGGTTTCTCGTTGCCGCGCTCGCGTGCCGGACTCTCGACCAAGCACACCCTCGCCGTGACCAACCGCGGGGGCGCCTCGGCGGGAGAGATCGCAGAACTCGCGCGCTTCACCCAGCAGCGTGTGCAGGCGGAATTCGGCCTGCTGCTGCAGCCCGAGCCGGTGCTGGTCGGCGTCGAGCTGTAACACCCGGCGGGCCCTTCGACAGGGTCAGGGACCGCTTGTGCGCCCGGATGCTACGAGAACAGCCGCTGCAAACGCTGCACGCCGTCGAGCAGCTGCGCATCTCCGAGGGCGTACGACAGGCGCAGGTACCCGCTCGGGCCGAAGGCCTCGCCGGGGACGACGGCCACCTCTGCCTCGTCGAGGATGAGGTCGGCCAGCTCGAGGCTCGTGGTCGGAGTCTTGCCCGCCCATTCGCGACCGAGAAGCCCCGTGACGTCGGGGTAGACGTAGAAGGCGCCGAGCGGATTCGGCACCGTGACACCGTCGATCTTCGACAGTTCGTCGACGATGAGGCGCCGTCGGCGGTCGAAGGCGAGGCGGAAGTCTTCGGCGGGCGTCTGGTCGCCGGTCAGTGCGGCGAGCGCGGCGCGCTGGGCGATGTTGTTGACGTTCGACGACAGGTGCGACTGCAGGTTCGCCGCGAGCTTCATCGCGTCGGCGGGTCCGACCATCCAGCCCACGCGCCATCCGGTCATCGCGTAGGTCTTGGCGACACCGTTGACGAGAATCGTCTGCTGCGCCAGCGCGGGCACGGCCTCGACGATCGACACGGCGCGGGCGCCCTCGTAGACGAGGTTCTGGTAGATCTCGTCGCTGATGACCCAGAGCCCGTGCTCGAGGGCCCACTCGCCGATCGCCTTCGTCTCCTCGGGTGTGTACACCGCTCCGGTCGGGTTCGACGGCGAGACGAAGACCAGCACCGTGGTGCGCTCGGTGCGCGCCGCTTCGAGCTGGGCGACCGTGACCTTGTAGTCCTGGTCGGCGCCCGCGAACACCTCGACGGGGGTGCCGTCGGCGAGGGCGATCGCCTCGGGGTAGGTGGTCCAGTAAGGGGCGGGGAGCAGAACCTCGTCGCCGGGGTTCACGACGGCCTGGAACGCCTGGTAGACGGCCTGCTTGCCGCCGTTCGTGACGACGACCCGCGAGGGGGCGACCTCGAGCCCCGAGTCGCGGAGCGTCTTCGCCGCGATGGCCTCGCGCAGCACCGGGAGCCCCGCGGCGGGGGTGTAGCGGTAGTTCGCGGGGTCGGCGAGTGCCTGGGCCGCAGCATCCACGATGAATTCCGGCGTCTGGAAGTCGGGCTCGCCCGCCGCGTACGAGATGACGTCGCGACCGGCGGCCTGCAGTCCTTTCGCCTTCGCGTCGACCTTGAGCGTCGCCGACTCGGCGATGGCGGAGAGCTTGCGGGAGAGGGGGGCTCGAGAGGTCACGCACCGAGCCTATCCGGGTGGTCTTCCCGCGGAAGGCCCGCCGCCCGCCGGGGAGATATGCTTGTCTCGGCTTGTTACCGCTCCGCGGGCAATACTCGGGTCTGATCACAGAGGATCAGGTCCTTTCGATATTTCCGAGGTATTGCCATGATCATCCGCCGCGTTCTGAACAACAGCGTCGTCGACGCGCTCGACGACGCCATGCGCGAAGTCATCGTGCTGGGCAAGGGCATCGGCTTCCATGCCAAGCCGGGCGATACCGTCGCGCCGTCGGCCATCGAGAAGGTGTTCCGGCTCGAAGACAGCGCGCAGGGCACGAACCTGGCGCGGGTGGCCGAGAACGTTCCCGCCGAGGTTCTCTCGGCGACCGGCGAGATCGTCGCGCACGCCCGCCGTGAACTGACCGAGAAGCTCAGCGATTCGATCTATCCCGCGCTCGCCGACCACTTGGCGTTCGCCATCGAGCGCGTCCAGCGAGACGTGAGCCTCGCCAGTGCACTCGACAGCGAGGTGCGCCGCTTCTATCCGAAGGAATACGCCGTGGCCGTCCGCGGTCTGGCGCTGGTGGAAGCGGCCACGGGCACTGCGATGCCCCCCGAAGAGGCCGCGAACATCGCCCTGCACCTGATCACCGCCGAGGTGGGCGGCGGCGACGGGTCGGCCGGACGGCTCACCCGCTTCACCCAGGACGTTCTCGACATCGTCCGCCTGCATTTCGGCATCTCGTACGACGAGGCCGACCCCGCCTATGCCCGCTTCGCGACCCACATCCGCTACTTCGCGCAGCGCGTGCTGTCGGGCACCGCCATCGACCGCGACGACCGCGAGCTGCTCGCGATCCTCCGTCGTCAACTTCCGAAGGTCTTCACCGGCGTCGACCGTATCGAGACGTACGTCGCCGACACCCATTCCCACGCGATGACCCCGACCGAGAAGGTCTACATCGCGATGCACGTGAGTCGCTTCGTCTGAACCGACTCCTCGGCGCGCCAGGATCGTCCGCGTCAGCCGCCACCTCATCGAGAAAGCTCGAAAATGAAATACACGAAGGATGCTGAGGCGATCCTCGCCGGCGTCGGCGGAGCCGAGAACGTCGAATCCGTTTATCACTGCATCACCCGGCTGCGCTTCTCCCTGAAGGACAACGCGAAGGCCGACGAGACGGCTTTGAAGGCCGTCCCCACGGTCGTCGGGGTCAACGACGCCGGCGGCCAGTACCAGGTCGTCATCGGCGACCGCGTGTCGGAGGTCTTCGAGGCGGTCGTCGCCCGTGAACCGCGCCTCGGGTCGGAGCCCGCGGCGTCGACCGAGAAGAAGGCGCGCGGGAACCCCGTGCAGCGTTTCTTCGATTTCATCGGCGGCGTCTTCGCCCCGATCCTCCCGGCGATCGCCGGTGCGGGGCTTCTGAAGGGGATCCTGGCGCTCCTGAGCTTCGCGGGCTGGATCGACGTCACCTCGGGCACCTATCTGGTGCTCAGTGCGATCGCCGATGCCGCGTTCTACTTCTTGCCCGTCCTCGTGGCGATGACCGCCGCCCGCAAGCTCGGCGCCAACCAGTACGTCGCCGTCGCGATGGCCGGGGTGCTGGTCTACCCCGCGCTGATCACCGCCCTCGGCTCGGGCGAGGCGATCGACTTCCTCGGGGCTCCGGTGACGGCTGTCACGTACTCCTATTCGGTGATCCCCGTCCTTCTCGGCGTCTACCTCATGTCGTGGGTCGAGCGAGGACTGAACCGGGTCATCCCGCGCATCATCCGGTTGATGGTGGTGCCGCTGATCACCCTCGTCGTGGTCACCCCGATCACCCTCCTCCTGCTCGGACCCATCGGCACCTTCGTCGGCAACGGCATCTCGGGCGGCATCACCTGGGGCCTGTCCAACGGCGGTCCGATCGCCGGCGCGATCATCGGAGCGCTCCTGCCGCTGATCATCATGACCGGCATGCACTACGCGCTGGTGCCCTTCATCCTGACGAACCTCGCGCAGACCGGTGTCGACAAGTTCCTTCCGCTGACCTACGTGCAGACCTTCGCCACCGCCGGCGCCGCCCTCGGCGTCGCGATCCGCGCGAAGTCGAAGACCCTCACGTCGCTGGCGTACTCGACGTCGTTCACCGCCCTCATGGGCGTCACCGAGCCTGCGCTGTACGGCCTCGTCGTGCCCCTGCGTCGCCCGCTCTACGCGACCATGATCGGTGGCGCCGTCGGCGGCGCGATCAGCCTCGGCTTCGGAGTCAACGCTTATGTCCTCGCGGGCAACGGCGGAATCCCGGGGCTCCCCGGCCTCGTCGGTGAGACGTTCGTGTGGGCGATCGTGGCCGTCGTGCTCGCGTTCATCGTCTCGCTCGTCATGACCCTCGTGCTCGGGTTCGACGAGTCCGCGTACGCCTCCGCCGCCGGTACTCCGGTGGAGGCGGCGAAGCCCTCGGCGACCGTCGTGGCGGGCACGACGGTCGCCTCACCGGTGTCGGGAAGACTCATTCCCCTCTCCGACGTGCCCGACCGCATCTTCGCGGACGGCGTGATGGGCCCGGGCGTGGCCGTCGTCCCCGCATCCGACGACATCATCGCGCCGGTCTCGGGGGAGGTCGTCGCGCTGTTCCCGACCAACCACGCGCTCGGCATCCGCACCGACGAGGGCGTCGAGGTGCTCATCCATGTCGGTATCAACACCGTGGCGCTCGAGGGGCGCGGCTTCGTCGCACACATCGCGCAAGGAGACCGCGTGTCGGCCGGACAGAAGCTGCTCACCGTTGACCTCGCCGAGGTCGGCAAGACCCACGACACCTCGGTGATCGTCGTCGTGACGGGTGGCTTCGAAGGCGCCGTCGTTCCGGTGGCATCGGGCTTCCTCGAGGCGGGGGCTCCCGCCTTCTCACTCGCACCGCAGGGCGCGGAGGTCGCACGGTGACCGCCGGCTTCTCGTCCGAATTCCTCTGGGGAGTCGCGTTCGCCGCGAACCAGGCCGAGGGTGCGTACGACGCCGACGGCAAGGGCCTCTCGCAGGCCGACGTCGTGCCGTTCGCCCGGCCCGGCGACTACGTCGAGTTGCACACGCTCATGAGTCCGACGCCGGAGCGGATCGCGCGGGCGGCAGCGACGTCTGACACGGCCGAGTACCCCAAGCGCCGCGGCTCGCACTTCTACGACCGGTGGGAGGAAGACGTCGAACTCTTCGCCGAGCTCGGCGTGCGTGCCCTGCGGATGTCGATCGCGTGGACGCGCATCTTTCCGAACGGCGACGACGATGAGCCCAACGAGGCGGGTCTCGCCTTCTACGAGCGTCTCTTCCGGCGGTTGCAGGAACGGGGTATCACGCCGGTCGTGACGCTGTCCCACTACGAGATGCCGCTGCACCTGGTCACCGCATACGGCGGATGGGTCGACCGCCGCGTCATCGGGCTCTTCGAGCGGTATGCCGAGACGGTGATGCGCCGCTACCGCGGGCTGGTGACCTATTGGCTGACCTTCAACGAGATCAATACGACCGTCATCGAGCCGTACACCGGTGGCGGGGTCGTCGACGACGGGTCGCCCGATCGCACGCAGCGGGCGTACCAGGCGCTGCACCACCAGTTCGTCGCCAGCGCCCTCGTGACCGCTCGGGCACGCGAGATCGATCCCGCATTCCGTGTCGGATGCATGCTGGCCCGGATGCTGCATTACCCCGCGACGTCGGATCCCGCCGATGTGCAGCAGGCCCAGCACGACAACGACATGAACCTGCTCCACACCGACGTGCAGGTGCGCGGGGCTTACCCGGGCATCGTGCGCCGGTACTGGCGTGAGAACGGCATCGAGGTCGCGATGGCAGCGGACGACGAGCGGATCCTCGCCGAGAACACGGTCGACTTCCTCTCGTTCAGCTACTACATGACCCTCGTGTCGGCGGTCGAGCCGGAGAAGTACGGGGCCACCGGCGGCAACCTCTTCAGCACCGTGAAGAACCCGCATCTCGAGACGTCGGAATGGGGGTGGCACCTCGATCCCATCGGTCTGCGCATCGCGCTCACCGACCTTTGGACGCGGTATCAGGTGCCCCTGTTCATCGTCGAGAACGGACTCGGGGCGACCGACCGCGTGGAGCCCGACGGCACGATCGCCGACGAGTACCGCATCGACTACCTGCGGCGCCACTTGCTGCAGGTGCGCGAGGCCGTGGCCGACGGCGTCGAGCTTCTCGGGTACACCGCCTGGGGTGGCATCGACATCGTCAGTGCCTCCACCTCGCAGATGGAGAAGCGCTACGGGGTCATCCACGTCGACCTCGACGACCAGGGGGCGGGGACCGCAGACCGTACCCGCAAGCAGAGCTTCTTCTGGTACCGCGATCTGATCGCCTCCGACGGCGCGACGCTCGACCGTTGACCCGGGCGGGGGTGTGCGCGCTCTCGGGCGGGCGCACCCCCGGCCCTTCCGTAGGCTGGGTCGGTGATCGACTGGGTGCTGGCCTACTGGACCGAGATTCTGGGATTCGCGACCGGGCTCGCGTGCGTGGCGTTGTCGGCTCGGCGGAACGTCTGGAACTTCCCCATCGGCATCGCGAACAACCTCATCTTCCTCGTCGTCTTCGGCTCGGCGGGGCTCTACGCGCTCGCCGGGCTGCAGCTCGTCTACCTCGGCTTCGCCGTGCACGGCTGGCTTCACTGGGCGCGGGGCGTGGAGCAAGACCGCCTGTACGTCGCCCGCACCCCGCTGCGCTGGATCCCGCTCCTCGTGGGGGCGGGAGTCGTCGGCGGCGCCGTGCTGTGGTGGGCGTTGGCGACCTTCACCGATTCGCCGCTGCCGCTGGCGGATGCCGCCACCACGGCGGGGAGCCTCGTCGCCCAATACCTGCTGAACCGCAAGCGCATCGAGAACTGGTACGTCTGGATCGGCGTCGACATCGCCCTGGTCTGGCTCGCCCTCGCGAGCGGCCTCACTATCACCGCGGTGCTGTACGTCGTCTTCATCGGTCTCTGCGTATACGGGCTCCTGTCGTGGCGACGCATCGAGAAAGCGACGGGCGATCCCGTCGACGAGGTGGCTCATGCCCGTGGCTGACGACCCCGGGCGGTTCGCGCACGCCCTGGTGATCGGCAAGTTCTACCCGCTGCACTCCGGGCATTCCGCGCTCATCCGCGCCGCGTCGCGCGCGAGCGACCGGGTGACCGTGCAGGTGCTGGGGTCATCGGTCGAGTCCATTCCGCTCGAGGTGCGTGCCGACTGGTTGCGGGAAGAGCATCCGACCGCGCGCGTCGTGTCGGCCCTCGACGACGCGCCTGTCGATTTCGGGTCGGATGCGGCCTGGGAGAGCCACACGGCGCTCATCGCGTCGCTGCTGGACGCACCGGTCGACGCCGTCTTCAGCTCCGACGCCTACGGCGAGGAGCTCTCCCGGCGCCTCGGCGCGGCCTGGCAGCGCGTCGACCCCGGCCGAGCCTTCAACCCCGTCTCGGGAACCGACATCCGCGCCGACGTGGCCGCACACTGGCACGAGCTCGCGCCGGCTGTCCGCGCGTGGTTGGGGGTGCGGGTGGTCGTCGTGGGTGCGGAGTCGACCGGTTCGACCGCGCTCGCCGAGGCGCTCGCCGCCGAGCTCGGCACCTCGTGGGTGCCCGAGTACGGCCGCGAGCACTCGGTGATCCGCGAGGGCGGCCTCGACACGCCCTGGCGGAGTGACGAGTTCGACCTCATCGTCGACCGGCAGATCGAGCTCGAGCGCCGGGCTCTGCGCACCATGCCGACCCCGGTGCTCGTGTGCGACACCGACGTCTTGGCGACCGCGCTCTGGCACGAGCGATACGTGGGGGCGGCGGCCGCTCGCATCCTGGAGCGGGCACGTGCCCACCCGCCAGCCCTTTACGTCCTCACCGGAGACGAGATCCCGTTCGTCCAAGACGGTATGCGCGACGGCGAGCACATCCGTCACGCGATGCAGGACCGCTTCCGCGAGGTGCTGGCGAGCTCGGAAGTGCCCTGGCTCGAGGTGCGCGGCGACGTCGCCGCGCGGGTCGCACAGGCACTGCCCGCCGTCGCCGCCGCCGTCGCCGCGCGGCTGTCCTTCGCCGCTCCCCTCGAAGCCCGATCGTGGGACGAGCAGGTCGCGCTCGAGGCCCTGGCGCGTTCGCGAGGGGCCGCGTAGCTGCCGCCACCGCTCGCGGGGGACGCGTGTGCGGTCAGCGGCGGCGGGCGGGGTCGGTGAGGCGATGCATCATCGCGGCCGTGCGACGCCTGCTCAACACTCGGCCGATGTTCGCTCCGATCCGGTTGGCCGAGCCGTCGATCACGCTCGGGCCCGGGTTGCGCCGATCGAGGTGGGCGAGTGCCGTGGCGACGACCTCTTCAGGTGTTCGCATGCGGGCTCCCGCGGTGGCGTCATCGGTTCCGACCACGGCGTTGAACTCGGTGCTCGTCGCGCCCGGCGAGAGGGCGAAGACGGTGACTCCCGATGCGCGGGTCTCAGCCCAGAGCGACTCGGTGAAACTCAGCACGAACGCTTTCGCCGCTCCATAGACGGCCATCCGCGGGGTGGGCGTGTAAGCGGCCATGCTGGCGACGTTGATGAGGAACCCCTCGCCCGCCTGGACCATGTCGGGCAGGAAGGCCGAGCTGATCTGCACGGGCGCGCTGATGTCGACGGCGATCTCGTGCCCCAGACGCTCGAGGTCTTCGTCGACGAAGTCGCCGAACGTGCCGAAGCCGGCGTTGTTGATGACGCCCGTGACGCGGAGCCCTGCCGCAGTGACCGCGGCCGAAAGCTCGGCGCCGACGGACGCCGCTCGCAGATCTTGGGTGATCGCCGTGACGGGCACGCCGTGCGCCCGCCTCAGTTCCTCGGCGAGTGCGTCGAGGCGATCCCGACGTCGCGCGACGAGCACCAGCTGAGCTCCGCGGGCGGCCAGCGCGCGGGCGAAGTTCGCGCCGATGCCCGATGACGCTCCGGTGATGAGGATGGTCTGTTTCGGGTAGTCCAATGCGGGCACTCGACGCTCCAGATCGTGGGGTGGAAAGGCGCGAGGTGCGTCCGATCGAGAATGTATGCCTGAGTGGCACTGAGTGTCAAGCGGGCATGGTTGTACGATGAGGGGGTGAGCTCCGAACCGACGCTGTGGCAGCGCTCCCGCCAGGCCGCGTATGCCGAGATCACGCGCGTGGCGATGGAGCTGTTCCTGCACCAGGGGTTCGAGCAGACGACGATCGAGCAGATCGCGTCGACGGCGGGCATCTCGCGCCGCTCGTTCTTCCGCTATTTCGGAACGAAAGAAGACATCGTCCTGGGCGATCTGGCAAGCCAGGGAGAACTGGTGCGAGATGCGCTCGAGCAGGTGCCCTCGACGGTCGGGCCGTGGGAGGCGCTGCGGCAGGCGCTGCACGCGGTCGATGCGCTCGACATCGAACCCGGTGTCACCCTGAAGATCGCCACGATGATGTACCGGACGCCGTCGCTCCGGGCGCGGAGTATCGAAAAGCATCTGCACTGGCAGTCGCTGCTGGTGCCCGACATTCGACGGCGTCTCGGCCTCGAAGAAGACGACGCGTCCGACCCGGCGCCGGCCGCGGTGGTCGCCAGTGCGATCGCTTGCCTGGATGTGGCCGGCGAGCTCTGGGTCAGCGGCGGCGGCGTCGGTGATCTCGCGGCGTTCTACGACCGCGCCGTGGAAGCGGTGCGTTCGGGCTCGTGATCCCCACCGCCCCGTAACCTCACGGCGGGCCGGGTCACGGCGCGCTGGATAGGCTGGCGGCATGTCGGATCGTTGGCACAAGGTCTCCGCCGCTCCCACGGCCCCTTCCGGCGACGAGGGAGTGACCCAGCTCTCGGTCGACGACCTGTTGCAGGGGGGAACGGATGCTGCCGGGCCCGCCTCGCTCGATGAGAAACTGCGCCAGGCGTACTACTGGATCGTGAACCGTGCGATCATCTCGCCCTACTACGACGTGGAGTTCTCGTCGGGCTCGCCGGTGTCGTTCGCGCTCGGTGATGCCGGGGCGACGCTGACGCTGCCGACCGAAGCATCCTTCTCGTCGAACGTCCTGCTGCCGCTGCTCACCTTCGCCGTGGGCGGCAAGTGCCTGCTCATCGGCGGTCCGGGTCGCGGCAAGACGACGGTCGCCGTGCTCATGGGGGTGATCGCCGGTTCCACCTCCGAAGAGGTGCGACGCGGCGTGCAGCAGGGGCAGCCGCAACTCACGGTCAGCGACCTGGTCGGAACGCCTCTGCCCCGCGACCTGGTCACCGCTGAACGGCTCGCCGACATCCGCGTCGCCTGGCGGGAGTGGCTCTCGCGGCCGGTGAAGATCATCGACGAGTACAACCGCATTCCCACCAAGACCCAGTCGGCGCTGTTGACGATGGTCGCCGAGGGCTACGTCGAGAGCAACGATCAGCTGCGCCGCACCGCCCCGGCCTCGGGGGTGGAGAGCTGGTTCTTCACCGCGAACGACGATGCCGGGGGCGGTACCTTCCCCGTGATCCAGGCACTCCGCGACCGTATGGACGTGACCGTGCCGGCGGCAGGCTTCAACAGCCGCTTCTTCTCCGAGCTCGTCACCCGCGTGGAGGCGGGCGAGAAGCCCGAAGAGCACGTGCCCGCCGAGATCGTCTTCGCCGCCGACGAGCAGACCCGCATGCGCGCGGAGATCCGGGCGGTGCCGATCCCGGCCGCGGTGCGGCGGCGCCTGGAGTTCTTCCTGGGGCAGTTCGAGTTCGTGCAACAGGGCGGGCGCCGTTTCGAGTACCGCACGAAAGACACCGTCACGACCGCGGGCGGCCGGGTCGCCGAGGCCATCGAGGCCAACACCGGCGCCGACCTCGCGGTCGACCTCGGAACCCAGACCCTCAACGGGCTCTCGGTGCGGTCGCTGCAGACCCTGGTCGTGTACGCCAAGGCCGTTGCGTGGTTCCGCGGGCGGGCCGAGGTGGGCCTCGACGACGTCGCCGCGGTGCTGCCGTTCGTGCTGCGCGGCAAGCTGCTGCCTCACGCGACGCACCCCCGCTTCGACGTGGGTGCCGAGCGCGAACTCCTCACCGACATCGCGAGCTGGCTCGGTGACCTGTTCGCCGAGTCGTGCCGCCAGTTCGACGCGCTCGGGCGCGACGCCGACGACCCCGTCGCCGATCTGCTCGCCCAGCTCGACCGGGGTCTCGACGGGGTGTCGGTGGTCGACGCGCAACGCCGCCTGACGCAGGTCGAGGGCCTGATCCGCCGCATCGCGGCCGTCGGAAAGCTCTACGGACGCGACTTCGACGACTTGACGGCCCTGAAGTACCTGCATCAGCGCTACAGCGCCTACCTGCGCTGGGCCGAAGAGTCCCGATGATCGGGCGGCCTCGGCATCTCGCCGACGACGGGCTCAGCGAAACGGGAGCCGACCCCCGTCTCCGTGTCGACGGGCTCGATCTCGAGGCCGTGACGACCAATGTCTCGCGGCTCGGCGGAGACGCGCAGCGATTCGCCCGCCGGCTCGCCTCGGCGCAGGCAGCGGGCGCCGAGGGCTCCGACCTGCTCCGCGGCGCGGTGGCTCTCGCCGCTTGGCGGTCGGGTGTTCTCGCGCTGCGCGACGAAGCGCTGGGGCGCCTGCGAGAGGTCGCTCGACACGGCGAGGGGCGAGGGGTGGCGGGCGCGGCGCTGGAGCTCGACCCCGATGACATCGAAGAGTTCGCCGCCCGCCAGGTCGACGACTGCTTCTGGTGGCCGGGGCGCCAGCGGTGGAACGGCTACGTGTGCGCCGTCGGCGGGTTCGCCGGGTTGGGCGGCGCGTGGATCGAACCTCCCCGAGACGGGCGGGTGCTGCGAGCGGTCGGGGCGCGCCCGAGCGGCGGCCCACCCGTGGCAGCCTCGACGACGTCGGATCCGGCGGCCTTCGCCGTGCGCACCGGCGACACGTGGTGGCGGGTCGACGCCGACGTGTGGGGGTCGCGACTGACCAAGACGGGCGACACGCCCGCGCCGTCGGCCGCGGTGCACACCTCCCGTGTCTCACTCGTCACCCGCGTCGACAGCTACCTCGCCTGGGTGCACGTGCGAGACGTCGCATGAGGGCCGCCGGCGCGGTCGATCCGCGGGTCGAGCGCCCGCTCGACGCACCGACGCGCGAGGCCTGGGCCGCCGCCCAGCGCACGTGGGGCGTGCGGATGAGCGACCCGCACCTGTTGCCGGGCGCGGGGCAGAAGGCCGGGTCGTTCGCGTGGTTCACGTTTCCGCCCGCCGTCTCGGTCGACCCGACGATGCTGGCCGACCTCGGTGTCGCCGGCGAGATCGAGAGCGTGTTCGCCCACGAGCTGGGCCACCACGCTCTCGCGCCCAGCACTCGCATCGATTCGCTGAAGATCCGCCACCAGATGGCTCGGGCACTGACGGCCTCGGGTGCGCGCGGCGTGCGCGCCGACCACGCGGGTCATCTCGCGAACATGTGGAACGACCTGCTCGTCAACACACGGCTCGCCCTGCTGCAGCGCCGTGAGGCGCGAGCCGGGGGCGAGACCGGGGAGCCGGGCATCGTGCGGGCGATGCGCATCACCACGGTGCCGGGATTCGACAGCGCCGATCGGCTGTGGTGGGTGTATCGGCGCACGTACGAACTGTTGTGGCAGCTGGTGCCAGGGTCGCTCTGCCCGCCCGTGCCGCCGCCTCCGGCGGCGTCCGCCGCGCCCACGCACGTCCCGCAGGAGACGCCGTTGTCGAAGATCCCCGAGAAGTTCCGCGAGAAAGAGATCGCGTTGCGCGCGGCGCGACGAGCGGCGGCGGAGGCAGCCCGGGCGCTCGACGCCGTGATCACCTCTGTTCCCGCGCTCGATGCCGATCTCGCCGCCGGCCTCGTGCGGACGTTCTCTGCCGACCCCGTCAGCGGCGCGCTGCGTTTCGGCATGCTGGCCGCGCCCTACCTCGTCGAAGCCGAGCGCGCAGGGTCGGGCGACGCGGCCACGGCCGGCCCGATGTTCGGCCGGGCCTGCGCCGCCGACGGCTCGCCACCGACCGCCGCCGAACTCGGGCGGGTGCTCGCCGACGGGCGGCTGCGCGGCAGCATCCCCGCCCCCGAGGGCCGATCAGCCGACGCGGGCGGAGCCGCCGGGCAGGGGTTCGGCGTCGCCGAGACCCTCGCGCTCTACGACACCGCCGACGCCGACGCCGTCATGGCGGCGTTCTACCGGGCCGAGGCCGCCCCCTGGGTGCGTCCATTCACGCAGCGCGCACCCGCGGAGCCCGAGGCCGCTCTCCCCGGGCCGCTGGCATTGTGGGAGGTGGGCGACCACGTCGCCGACATCGACTGGGCCGCGACGGTGCGCACCTCGGTCGACATCGTGCCGGGCATCACGACGCGCCGACGCACCTGGCTCGACGACGACGCGGCCCCGGCCGAGACCAGCCTCGAGCTCGACATCTACATCGACTCGTCGGGATCGATGCCCGATCCGCGACGCGGGTCGCCCGCGGTGCTGGCCGGCACGATCCTCGCTCTTTCGGTGCTGCGCGGCGGGGGCAGGGTGCGAGTGTCGAGCTTTTCGGGTCCGGGTGAGGTCGCCGGCTCCGAGAGGTTCTCACGCGACCACGTCGCGATCGTCCGCGACCTGACCACCTTCTTCTTCGGGGGCACCTCGTTTCCGCTCGACCTCTACGGGCGACGGTACGACGGCCTCCGCACCGACGACCCGAACGCCCGTCGCCACGTGGTCGTGCTCTCGGACGACGGCTTGATGTCGATGTTCGGGGTGGGGAACGAGCCCTACGCGTCGACGGCGGCGACCGTTCGCGGTGTGTTGACCACGGCGACGCTCGTGTTGCTCGACAGGCGACGGCAGGTCGCCGACGCGGCCGCAGCCGCGGGCTACGACGTGGTCTACCTCGAGACGATGAGCGATGCCCCCGCGGCGTGCGCGAAGCTGGCGGAGGTTCTGCATGGCCGATGACGACACGAGCGAAGAGGTACTCGCTCGCGCCCTCCTCACCTGGGCCGATCGCGGGGGCGAGACGGATGCGGCGTGGTCGGGCGTCGTGGAGGGTCCGGCGATCGACGAGATCGCCGCCCGCTTGACGAGCGCACCGCGCCCCTTTCTCGACGAGCGCGTGTCGATCGCGGCGCTCACCGGTGACGTGCTGGGCACCCAGCCGCTCGCGTGTCTCGCTTTCGTCGGCGAGCGGCGGGTGCGGACGGCCGCGGCGCTGGGGCTCTGGCTCGTGGCGAGCGAGTCGCTCGTCGGGTCGTTCTCGGTACCGCTGCGCGCCGATCGTTCGGCGCTCGCGGTCGATGCGCTCGCGCTGCGCCTGGGCACCGTCGTCGACCCGCTCGAATGGCTCTCGGACGACGAGAGGCGAGAAGAGGCCGCTCGGACCTTCTTGCTGTGGGGCGGAATGCTGCCGGCGGGCGAAGACGTGGCGACGGCCCGCGCGCTGCTCGCGGCGCGCGATTCGCTGCAGCGCAACCGCGCGCTCGCCGAGGCGTTCGAAGAGCACCGCCACCGGGCCGACGTCGCTCGCCGGTTGGCCGACGCGCGGGCCCGCGAGGCGGCGGCGAGGTACTCCACTGAGTGACCGGCCGACGGGCGGCGACGCCGACCGTCTGGGGGCCCTGATGCTCGGCGAATACGCGCCGGGCGCGTCGGCCGTGCTCCGCGACGACGAGCGCTGGCCGACCGTCGACGACGAGGGCCGCAGACGACTGGCGCGGTGGCGTCAGCATCCGCACGCTCCCCTGTGGGTGCACGCGACCGGAGACCGGCTCACCGCTGCCCAGATCGAGCGTGTGCAGCATCCGCTTCCTCGCGACGGCTGGCTCGACGCGCACCTCGCGACGGCCCGCGCCCTGATCCGCTACCGCGCGGCGCCGGGTCTCGATGACCTCGCCGATTTCCCCCCGATCACCCGCGCCGAGCTGGTCGATGACCTCGCGGCCTTCGTGCCGCTCGACGCCGACTTCGAGCGGATGCTGCACGGCACGAGTTCGGGATCGACGGGGGCGGCGCTGCTCATTCCCGACGATGTCGAAGAAGTCGCGCGGGGCTTCCACCTGCTCGTCGATCTCGTCCGCGGCGCCGGGGTCGAATGGCGCCCCGACGGCGAGCGTTTCGCGATCGCGAACCTCGTGCATCAGACCCAGGCCTTCACCTACCTCTCGCTCATCAGCTCGTTCGAGCATCGGGCCATGGCGCGCCTGAACCTGCACGCCGCCGCCTGGCGGAGCCCCGCGTCGCGCTCGATGTTCCTCTCGGACGCCGATCCGCAGGTGATCTCCGGCCACCCGACCAGCCTCGGGGAGTTGCTCTCGCCCGATCTGCGCGGGGCGGTGCGCCCGATCGCGATCTTCTCGGGAGCGATGGCGCTCGCCGCGCCACTGCGCACCCGCCTCGAGGACGCCTTCGAGTGCCCGGTGTTCGACGTGTACGGACTGCACGAGACGCGCCCGATCGCCGTGCGCACCGACGATGGCCCGTTCCGGGTGCTCGACCGCCGGGTGCACGTCGAGGTCCTGGATCGTGACGGCGCCGCGGTGCCCGACGGCGCGATGGGCGAGATCGTGGTCACCGCCGGCGAGAATCCGCTCCTCCCGCTCGTGCGCTATCGCACGGGCGACTTCGGCCGACTCGTGACCCTGCCCGACGGAGCGCCCGCCATCGCCGATCTCGAGGGTCGCGCGCACGCCGTGTTCCGTGCCGCCGACCGCCGCGAGGTGCCCAGCGTCGAACTCACCCAGCAGCTGCAGGCGCGCGGCGCGCTCGGGTGGGTGGTCGCGCAGCGAGCCGACGGTTCGATCACCGCGACGATCGCCGGCGGCGACGCGGCGTCCGTCGCTCGGGCATTGACCGCACTCCTCGGGTATGCGGTCGAGGTGCGACAGGTCGAACGCGTCGGCGATCTCGGCGAGGGCAAGCCGCGCCGCTACCGGGTGGTGTGACGGGGATCTCCTCGGCTTCCGCTGCCCTTGTCGCGATGCCCCTGCCGTGACAGTGTCCGGGGCGGGAGAATTGAGGATGCGGCGGCCCGCCCGCATCCGTCGTCCTGAGAAGCTGGGGGGATGAGCACCCCCCATCCCCGCGCGTACGACCTCGAAGCCCTCCGCGAGCGCGTGCTTTCTGAACGCGGAGGCGAGGTGGATGAGAGCATTCCGCAGCTCGCCGCGGCCAATTCCGATCTCTGCGGCATCGCGGTCGTCCTGGCCGACGGTACGGTGCGCGCGAGCGCGCAGGCCGACGTGCCGTTCAGCGTGCAGTCGGCGGTGAAGCCGTTCCTCTTCGCGCTCGCTCTTCTCGATACGGGCGGCCGGGCCCTCGATCGCATCGGCATCGAGCCGACGGGCGAGGCGTTCGACGCGATCAAGCTCGAGAGCGGCACCGGGCGTCCGCCGAACCCGATGGTCAACGCCGGCGCGATCCTGACCGCCGCCCTCGTCGACGGCGACGACCCCGACGCGCGCACCGACCGCATCGTGCGCGGTCTGTCGGCGTTCGCCGGGCGGGCGCTTGAGATCGACGACGAGGTCGCCCACTGCGAGCACCTACTGGGCGACCGCAATCACGCGCTCGCCCACCTCATGCGCGCCGAGGGGACCCTGGAGGTTGGCGCCGACGACGCGGTCGCGGTCTACGCGCGGGCGTGCGCGGTGCTCGTCGACGCCGAGACGCTCGCGATCATGGGCGCGACCCTGGC
Source organism: Microbacterium shimangi (assembly GCF_043556445.1). Taxonomy (NCBI): domain Bacteria; kingdom Bacillati; phylum Actinomycetota; class Actinomycetes; order Micrococcales; family Microbacteriaceae; genus Microbacterium; species Microbacterium shimangi. Next base: position 184,291 of record NZ_JBIGII010000003.1, on the reverse strand, counting down.
CCTGGGCGGAGTGAACCCGGTGACGGGAAAGCGGGTCGTTTCGGCGGAGATCGCCCGCGACGTCGTTTCGGTCATGGCGACGTGCGGGGTCTACGACGGCTCGGGCCGATGGATGCGCAGCGTCGGCGTGCCCGCGAAGTCCAGCGTCTCGGGCGCCATCGTCTTGTCGGCGCCGGGGGTGCTCGGAGCGGCCGTCGTCAGCCCGCCGCTGGACGAGCGGGGCACGAGCGTGCGCGGTGCTTTCGTGAGCGAGCGGCTGTCGGCCGACCTCGGGCTGCACGTGTTCGGGGCGCCGGCGCTGCGCTGAGGCCGTCAGCGCGCGACGGCTGCGAGCACCGTCGGGTCTTCGCAGCCCCGTGCGAAGCCGCGGATGCGTCGGTCGATGTCGCGCTGCAGGATCACGGCGCCGATGCGCTCGGCCAGGGGAGCGAGCCACTTCGGCTTGCAGGAGAAGTTGTAGCGCCAGATCGCGAGGGTCTGGTTCTCTTCACCGGGCACGGCGCTGAACCGCCACCCGCCACCGAGCCGCTCGAAGAACCACGAGCCCTTCGTCATCTTCATGCCGACGTTCGAGGGCGGGTTGTACGAGACGTACTCGCTCTCCATGCGGAAGCCGAAGCGCTGCACCGTGAAGGTGCGCACCCCCTTCGCCGGAACCGATGCACCCCCGAGCAGGTGCTGACGCCGGATGAACGGGTCCCACCGCAACCGCGCGTCTCCCGTGGTCTGCGACACCGCGAAGGCGGTGTCGACATCGACGGGAACGACGAGACGGGATTCGACGACGGGCATGCTTCATCGTGGCACGAGAGCATCTTCCTATACTGCGTAGGTGTAAACCTACATACTGTAGGTTGGGGTCATGCCCCGCGCGAAGCTCTCCCCTTCATCGGTCGTCGCGGACGCGGCGGCCCTCGCCGACCTCGAAGGTCTCGACGCGGTGACCGTGTCGGCGGTCGCGCGTCGCCTGGGCGTGCAGCCCGCGAGCCTCTACGAGCACGTCCGTGGAGTGGATGCTCTCTTCGACGGCGTCCAGGTGCTCGCGCTCGGCGAGCTCGGCGCACTCATCGGCGCGGGGGTCGCGGGTCGCTCCGGCGTCGATGCCCTCCGCGGTCTCGCCGAGGCGCATCGAGGGTATGCGCTCGCGCGGCCCGGGGCGTGGGCTGCTCTGCAGCGCACGGCGGGGGAGGCGGTCGCGACCTCGGCCGAAGCCGCGCGCGTCGCCGACCTCATGCTCGCCGCGGTGCGGGGCTACCCCGTTCCGGCGCGCGATCTCATCCATGCGGTGCGCTTCGTCGGGGCGACCATCAACGGATTCCTCTCGCTGACCCGGGCGGATGCTTTCGGGCATCGCGCCGACTCCGTCGAAGACTCCTGGGCGGCCGCCGTCGACGCCCTCGACCGTGCCCTGAACACCTGGCCCCCAGAAAGCGCGCCCTCATGATCTCCACGCCCTTCACCGCCGACCTCGTGCGCGGTGCCGCCGAACTCGAGCCGACTTCGCGGGGCGTCGCCCCCCACCGCCTGCCCGCGTGGGTGCGTCGGCAGTTCCCCGACCCGCGCCTGCTCGACATGGAGGCCCAGCCGTCCGGCGTGCGCCTCGCGTTCACGACCACGGCGTCGACGATCGAACTGGTCACCCATCCCGCGCGGGTGGCCTACCGGGGGCTCGACCGGCCGCGCGGTCGCATCGACGTCATCGTCGACGGGGCGCTGCGTCTGCGCGACGAGCTCGACGGGGGTGACCGGGTCGAGATCGATCTGCAGACCGGGGGCTCGACCGCCCACACCGGTCCCGTCCACACCACGCGGGTCGATCGCCTCGGCTCGGAGAGCAAGAACGTCGAGGTGTGGCTGCCGCACAACGAAGTCGTCGACCTCGTCGAGCTGCGCTCCGATGCCCCGATGAGCCCCGCAGCACGGGGGAGCAGGGTCTGGGTGCACCACGGCAGCTCGATCAGCCACGGCTCGAACGCACTCGCCCCGACCGAGATCTGGCCGGTCGCCGTGGCGAGGGCCGTCGGCGACGTCGAACTGCGCAATCTCGGCCTCGGCGGCAGTGCCCTGGTCGACCCGTTCCTCGCGCGCGTCATCCGAGATGCTCCCGCCGACGCCATCAGCGTCAAGCTCGGCATCAACGTCGTCAACTCCGACGCGATGCGCCTGCGGGCCTTCGTCCCCGCGATCCATGGGTTCCTCGACACCATCCGCGACGGTCACCCCGAGACGCCTCTCGTGCTCGTCTCGCCGATCTTCTGCGGCATCCATGAGACCACCCCCGGCCCTGGCGCCTTCGACCCCGCCGCCCTCGCCGCCGGGGAGGTGCGGTTCATCGCCACCGGCGCACCGAGCGACGCCGCGCAAGGCCGCCTCACGCTCGAAGTGATCCGCGACGCGCTGCGCACGGTCGTCGACCACCGAGCGGACGATGAGAATCTGCACTACCTCGACGGCCGCGATCTCTATGGTGCCGCCGACGCCGCCGACCATCCTCTGCCCGATGGGCTGCACCCCGACGCCGAGACCCACGCCCTCATCGGGCGCCGTTTCACCGAGCGTGTCTTCGCGCCGGGTGGACCGTTCGCACGCTGAGCCGGCGAATGAGGCTCAGTCGGCGTCGAGGTCGGTGGCGAACCGCCGGAAGTCGCCGCGCTCGGAGTGCATGGTCCACAGCGTGTCGGCCAGCACCGTCGGATCTTTCTGCGGATGCCCGGCGGTGATCGCCCCGGGAATGATGAGCTGGCCCACGTGGATGCCATCGTCGGCCAGGGTGTCGTGGATCATCTGCCCGTAGGCGCTCTGGCCCGCGAACGCGATCGACGTGCCCGCGTACTGCGCGACCGGCCGCACCGCGCTGCCGCCGTTGACGAAGAGCACCGTTCCGCGGCCGAGGAAGCGCATCCCCTGCAGCACCTGGTGCACCGCCGCGACGGGTGCCGCGATCGAGAACTCGAACGCGCCGAGCAGATCGGCCGGCGTCGTCTCGAGCACGGGCCGCAGGAACTCCTTTTGCGGCAGCGGGCTGTACTGCAGCACCTCGATCGGGCCGAGCTCCTGCCCGGCGCGGTCGAGCACGGCCGCCAGTGAGGCGGAGTCGCGCACATTCGCGGCGTAGCCCCGGGCGGTGAAACCCTCCGCGGTCAGTCCGTCGGCGAGAGCGTCGACGCGACCCTGGTCACGAGAGATGAGGGCGATGTCGAAGCCTTCGGCACCGAATCGGCGGGCGACGGCTGCGCCGAGGCCCGCGCCGGCACCGACGATGGCAAGAGTGGTCATGCGCCTCACCCTAATCCGGCTGAGCCCCCGGTCGGGCCGTGCCTCGGCGGCCCCTGGTCAGACCCGGCGACCTGAAGCGCTGCCCACAGCTCCGCCCGAGCGGGGAACACGCTGAGGTCGGTCGCGAGGGTCCGCTCGACCAGGGCGATGCGCGCTCGCACGGTGTGGCGGTGCACACCGAGCGCGGTGGCCGTTGCGTCGAGCCGCGCGTCGTTCGCGAGCCACGCGCGGGCGGTGGCGACGAGCTCGGTGCCGTGGTCGTGGTCGTACTTCACGAGGGGCGCGAGAGCGGCGGCCGCCACCAGGCGGGCGAGGTCGGTGTCGAGGGCGCCCAGGATTCCGGATGCTGCGACGTCGCCGAACCGCGAAACGGCGCCCCCGCCCCGCCGGAGCGCCGAGCGGGCCTCGTCGTGACCCTGGCCGAAGGCGGCGTAGGCGACGGCGCTCGACAGGCCGATCCGTGCGCCGAACCGCTCGGCCAGCTCGGCGGCGAGGGGCGCCGCGGGCTCGGCCAGGGCGAAGACGAGTCCGTCGGGTCCGCGGCCGAACATGACCGACCCTTCTGGCTCCGCTGCCCTGCCCTCGAGCCACTCGGCGGCCGCGTCGAGGGCCGGCGACGCCGCATCCGCGATCCCGACCACGACGGGGGCCGCCGGAAGACCGCCCCAGAGTTCTCGGCCGAAGCGGCGCGCGAGCACGACGTCGCCCGCGAGCAGCGCGTGCACGACCCCGCCGCGCAGCAGGCTCCGAGCCCGGGCCACCCCGTCGTTCTGCTCGAGCGCGAGTCCGGCGAGCGCGATGACCGAGGTGACGACGGCCCGCCCCTCGGCGTCGAGCGCACCACCGGCGATCGCGATGACCCCCCGCAGGTGCCCGCCGCGGCCGAGGGTCTGCAGCGAGAACGGCGTCGCACCGATTCGCAGCGACGACCCCGCGCGGGCGCCTCGCCGCAGCACGGCCCCCACCTCGGCGTCGAGCGCTTCGCGGGTTCCGGGGTCGAGCGTTCCCGAGGGATGCTCACGCCGGAGCGCTCCCGACGGGTCGAACAGGCCCACCCACGCGTCGAGCTGACGGGCGAGCTCTGCCAGGGTGGCGGAGAGCCCGTCGGGGCGGAGGGCGGCGAGAGACACCGCGCGCTGGGCGGCCAGCGCCCAACTGCGGCGGGCATAGGCCCCTGCGGCGATGGCCTCGGCGTTCGCGCGGGCCACCGCGATGAAAGGGGTCCGGTACGGGACCTCGAAGAGCGGCATGCGCTCTCGCACGCAGGCGGCGAGGAGCAGCGGCGGAATCCCGTCGCGCACCACCTCGGTGCCGAAACCCAGCGCCGCCACCCCGCGGTCGCCGAGCCGCCGCACGTAGTCGTCGTAGACGGCCGCGTCATCGGGCGCGGCGACGAACTGCGTCCCGGTGGTCAGCAAGACGAGGCCCTCCGACAGGAACGGGGTCGGGTCGACCAGGTCGGTGCTGTGCACCCATCGCAACGGCCGGTCGAGAGCTGAGGCGTCGAGGTCTCGCTCGGGTGTCGCCAGGGTCAGCCGCAGGTCTGCGCGCGCCAGCAACGCCCGCATCGTGGGTTGGTCGGTTCCTCGGTCCACCCGGTCCTCCTCGACAGTGCCCGTTCGACAGTGCCCGTTCGACAGTGCCCGTTCGACAGTGCCCGTTCGACAGTGCCCGTTCGACAGTGCCCGTTCGACAGTGCCCGTTCGACCGTGCGTACACGACGGCGCTCATGAATGTACATCGAGGCGAGTGAGGCGTGCCGCATCCGCTCCGTAGCATCGCGCCATGAGTACCACCGCGCCCTCCTCCCTCGTCGGCGGCCCGACGCTCCCTCAGGAGCGCCGGCTCGTCACGGCCATTCCGGGCCCCGCCTCGCGAGAGCTGCTGGCGCGCAAGGCCGCCGCTGTCGCTTCGGGCGTCGGACACACCGTGCCGATCCACGCGGTCGCCGCCGGCGGCGGGGTCGTCGTCGACGCCGACGGCAACTCGCTCATCGACCTCGGTTCGGGTATCGCGGTCACCACCGTCGGCAACGCCCACCCCGCCGTCGTCGCCGCGGTGCAGACGCAGGTCGCCCAGTTCACCCACACGTGCTTCATGATCTCGCCCTACGAGTCGTACGTCGCCGTCGCCGAGGCACTCAACCGGCTGACCCCGGGCGACCACGAGAAGAAGAGCGCGCTGTTCAACTCCGGCGCCGAGGCGGTCGAGAACGCGGTCAAGATCGCCCGAAAGGCCACCGGTCGCCAGGCCGTCGTCGCCTTCGACCACGCCTACCACGGGCGCACCAACCTCACCATGGCGCTGACGGCGAAGAGCATGCCGTACAAGAGCGGGTTCGGCCCGTTCGCCTCGGAGGTCTACCGCGCCCCGATGTCTTACCCCTTCCGCGACAAGCTGAGCGGGGCGGATGCTGCCGCCAAGGCCATCTCTCTGATCGAGAAGCAGATCGGCGCCGAGAATCTCGCGGCCGTTCTCATCGAACCGATCCAGGGCGAGGGCGGATTCATCGTGCCCGCCGACGGCTTCCTGCCGGCGCTCGTGGACTGGTGCCGCGCGAACGGCGTGGTCTTCATCGCCGACGAGGTGCAGTCGGGTTTCGCCCGCACCGGCGCGATGTTCGCGAGCGAGCTGTTCGGCATCGTCCCCGATCTCGTGACGACCGCCAAGGGCATCGCGGGCGGACTCCCGCTCGCGGCCGTCACCGGGCGTGCCGAGCTGATGGACGCCGCCCACGCGGGCGGCCTCGGCGGCACCTACGGCGGCAACCCGATCGCGTGCGCTGCCGCTCTCGCGGCCATCGCGGTGTTCGAGGACGAAGACCTCTCGGCTCGCGCCCGCGAGATCGGCGAGGTGCTGCTCGGGCGCCTCCGCGGCATCCAATCGGCAGACCCGCGCGTCGGAGACGTGCGCGGATTCGGCGCCATGATCGCCGCCGAGTTCGTCGATCCGGCCACCGGCTCGCCCGACCCGGCTCTGGCCGGTGCGGTCGCGAAGGCCTGCATCGCCGAGGGAGTGATCGTGCTCACCTGCGGCACCTACGGCAACGTCATCCGCTTCCTTCCGCCCCTGTCGATGCCCGACCACCTCCTCGCCGAGGGCCTCGACGTCGTCGTCGCCGCCCTCGCCGCCGCCTAGTCCCCAGAGAAGAGATGCAGCTCATGACCGAGATCACCAGAGACGTCGTCATCGTCGGCGCCGGAGCCGCCGGTCTCACGGCGGCGAACGATCTGAAGAAGGCCGGCCTGTCCGTCGCCGTCCTCGAAGCGCGCGATCGGGTCGGGGGGCGGCTGTGGACCGACGTCATCGACGGCGCGATGCTCGAGCTCGGTGGACAGTGGGTGTCACCCGATCAGGAGGCGCTCATCGAGACCGTCGCCGACCTCGGGCTCGAGACCTTCAGCCGCTACCGCGACGGCGAGAGCGTCTACATCGGCCCCGACGGCACGCTCGCCCGCTTCACGGGCGACATCTTCCCCGTCGCCGAATCGACCGAGAAGATCATGGTCGACCTCATCGAACGCCTCGACGCGATGGTCGCGCAGATGGACCCCGACCGTCCGTGGGAGCACCCCGACGCCGATGCGCTCGACCGCATCTCGTTCGACGGCTGGCTGCGCGCGCAGACCGACGACGCCGAAGCCGTCGACAACATCGGCCTCTTCATCGCCGGTGCGATGCTGACCAAGCCCACCCACGCGTTCTCGGCGCTGCAGGCGCTGCTGATGGCCGCGAGCGCCGGGAGCTTCAGCAACCTCGTCGATGCCGACTTCATCCTCGACAAGCGTGTCGTCGGTGGGCTGCAACAGGTACCGGTCCTCCTCGCCGAGCGCCTGGGCGACGACGTCTTCGTCGGTCAGGCGGTGCGCACCATCGAGTGGGGCACTTCGACAAGCTCAGCGACCGGGGGAGGGGTCACCGTCACGAGCGATGCGATGACCGTCCACGCCCGCCACGTGATCCTCGCGGTCGCGCCGGTGCTCTACCCCCGCATCTCGTTCGTGCCGCCGATGCCCCGCCTCCAGCACCAGATGCACCAGCACCTCTCGATGGGGTTCGTGATCAAGGTGCACGCGGTCTACGAAACGCCGTTCTGGCGCGACAACGGCCTGTCGGGCACCGCGTTCAGCCCCTACGAACTCGCCCACGAGGCGTACGACAACAGCAACCACGAAGACCCCCGCGGCACGCTGGTCGGCTTCGTCTCCGACCGCAACGCCGACGATCTGTTCCGTCTCTCCGCCGAAGAGCGCAAGGACCGCATCCTCGAGTCGCTCGCCCACTACTACGGCCCCGAGGCGAAGAGCCCGGTCGTCTACTACGAGAGCGACTGGGGCACCGAGGAGTGGACCCGCGGCGCCTACGCCGCGAGCTTCGACCTGGGCGGGCTCTCGCGGTACGGCGAGTACCTCCGTGACCCCGTGGGCCCGATCCACTTCGCGTGCAGCGACATCGCCGGACCGGGCTATCAGCACGTCGACGGAGCGATCCGCATGGGGCGGCACGCCGCATCCGCGATCCTCGCTTCGCGCTCCGAAGGTCGGGCGACCTCGTGAGCGCGCCGGTCGTCGTCGGCTACACCGCCACCGACGCGGGAGAAGACGCGCTCGCGCTGGGCGTGCGCCTGGCCCGCGCCACGGGCGCGCCGCTCGAGATCGCGTTGGTCCTCCCCGACGATTCGCGGAACGCGATCACCCCGCCCGACGCGGGCTATGTCCGTCACGTGCGCGAGCAGGCGGAGTCGTGGCTCGCCGGGGCGGCGAAGACGGTGGCGGATGCTGCACACCACCGCACGCACCTGAGGTACGCCGAATCGTTCGCCGAAGGACTCGTCGCGCTCGCCGACGAGCTCGGTGCGCGCTGCATCGTGGTGGGGGCGGCGAACGGCGGCATCCGCGGCCGCCACCGCCTCGGGAGCGTCGCCAGCGAACTGCTCCACTCGTCCGACGTCCCCGTCGCGCTCGCTCCGGAGGGATCGCGCTTCCTCGATTCGGCCACCGCGCTCACGCGGGTGACGGCAGCGGTCGGAACCCGCCCCGGCGCCGACGTCCTGCTGGAGGAGAGCATCGCGCTCGCCGTCGCCGCATCCGTTCCCCTGCGTCTCATCTCCATCGAGACGATCGATCTTCCGGCCGGGCTCGACACCGCCGCGATCCGCGTCGCCGGCACGGAGCACGCCGAGGGTGTGCTCACCCGGGCGCGCGCCGCCCTCCCCGAGGGGCTCCCCGCAGACGCGGTCGTCGCCCGAGGAGACAGCATCGAAGACGCCGTCGGCGGTGCGGGCTGGGATCCGGCCGAGATCGCCGTCGTCGGATCGAGCCGGTTGGCCCAGGCTCGCCGACTGTTCCTCGGCTCCACCGCCGCCAAGATGCTGCACGAGCTTCCGGTGCCGCTTCTCGTCGTCCCCCGTACCCGCATCCCCGAAGGAGAACGACGATGACCTCATCAGAGAGCGCGGGCGCCCCGGTCGCACCCGTCGAGGGCGACGGCGCGGGCGGACTGTCGAAGAAGGGCCTGTCGGCGGGGACGATCGGCCTCGTCGGTGCGATCGTCATCGGCATCTCGTGCATCGCCCCGGCTTACACGCTCACCGCCGCGCTCGGCCCCACGGCGTCGGAGGTGGGCGTCCAGGTGCCCGCGATCATCCTCGTGGGCTTCATCCCCATGCTGCTCGTGGCCTTCGGCTATCGCGAGCTCAACAACCGCATGCCCGACTCGGGGACCTCGTTCACCTGGGCATCGCGCGCGTTCGGCCCCTGGGTCGGCTGGATGGCGGGGTGGGGGCTGATCGCCGCGACGGTGATCGTGCTGTCGAACCTGGCGGGCATCGCCGTCGACTTCCTGTTCTTGCTGATCGCCCAGATCACCGGCAACGAGGGCATCGCCGACATCGCGGCGAACCCGCTGGTCAACGTGGTGGTGTGCCTGCTGTTCATCCTCGGCGCGACCTACGTGTCGTACCGAGACATGCAGACGACGCAGAAGCTGCAGTACGTGCTCGTCGGCTTCCAGGTCGTCGTTCTCGTCTTGTTCGCCATCGCCGCCATCGTGCACGTCGCCTCGGGCAACGCCTTCGAGGCGACGCCGATCGATTGGAGCTGGTTCAACCCGTTCGCGGTCTCGTCGTTCAGCGCCTTCGCCGCGGGGCTGTCGCTGTCGATCTTCATCTTCTGGGGGTGGGACGTCACCCTGACCATGAACGAGGAGACGAAAGACCCCGACCGCACCCCGGGACGGGCCGCGACCATCACCGTCATCACGATCGTCGCGCTGTACCTGCTCCTCGCGATCGCGCTCATCATGTTCGCCGGCGTCGGTACGGGCGAACTCGGTCTCGGGAACGAAGACATCTCCGACAACGTCTTCTTCCACCTCTCGGGGCCGATCATGGGGCCGCTCGCGTTCCTGGTCTCGCTCGCGGTCCTCACGAGCTCGGCGGCTTCGCTGCAGTCCACGTTCGTGTCGCCGGCGCGGACCCTGCTGGCAATGGGCCACTACGGAGCGCTTCCACCGAGCTTCGCGAAGGTGAGCCCGCGGTTTTTCACCCCGGGGTACGCCACGATCGCGGCCGCCGTCGTCGCCGCCGCCTTCTACGCCGTCATGCGATTCGTCTCGGTGAGTGTCTTGACCGACACGATCCTCACGCTCGGCATGATGATCTGCTTCTACTACGGGCTCACCGCGTTCGCGTGCGTCTGGTACTTCCGCAAGCAGTGGTTCGATTCGGTGCGCAACGTCTTCTTCACCCTGCTGTTCCCCCTCGTGGGGGGAGTGATCCTCGCCGTCCTGTTCGTCACGACCTTGATCGACAGCATGGACCCCGAGTACGGCAGCGGCTCCGAGCTCTTCGGGCTGGGGCTCGTGTTCGTCCTCGGGGTGACGATCATCGTGCTCGGGGTCGTCATCATGGTCTGGCAGGCGATTCGCCGCCCCGCCTTCTTCAAGGGCGAGAGGCTGTCGCTCGACGCACCGCCCAGCGCTCGCCGCCGGCGACAGGCTGCACAGAACCGATCGGAGACGCCTTGACCGACTACGCCGTCGTGAACCCCGCCACGGGCGAGACCCTCGCGACCTACGACACCTTCGACGACGCGGCGGTCGACGCCGCGGTGGGGCGGGCGGATGCTGTGTCCCGCTCGTGGGCCCGCACCCCGCCCGCCGAGCGGGCCGAACTCCTGCGCCGTGCCGCCCAGCTGCATCGCGAGCGGGCGGAGGAGCTCGCGGCGATCATCGTCCGCGAGATGGGCAAGGTGCGCGCCGCGGCGCTCGAAGAGGTCGGGTTCGCCGCAGACATCACCGAGTACTACGCCGACCAGATCGAGCGCATCACCGCCGATCAGCCGCTCGAGATCCTCGGCGAGGGCACGGCGGTCATCCGCCGCTCGCCGCTGGGCGCCCTGCTCGGCATCATGCCGTGGAACTTCCCCTACTACCAGGTGGCCCGGTTCGCCGCTCCGAACCTCGCGATCGGCAACACGATCCTGCTCAAGCACGCTCCGCAGTGCCCCGAGTCGGCCGCCGCGATCGAGGCGATCTACCGTGACGCGGGGTTCCCCGACGGCGCGTACGTCGACCTCCGCATCACGAACGAGCAGGCGGCCGACGTCATCGCCGACCCGCGAGTGCACGGGGTCTCGGTGACCGGATCCGAACGTGCGGGCGCCGCGGTCGCCGAGGTGGCCGGGCGCAACCTGAAGAAGGTCGCGCTCGAGCTCGGTGGCTCGGACCCCTTCATCCTGCTGTCGACCGACGACCTCGACGCGGCGGTCGAGGCCGCAGTGGGCGCGCGCCTGGACAACACCGGGCAGTCCTGCAACGGCGCCAAACGCTTCGTCGTCGTGGACGACCTCTACGACGCATTCCTCGAGAAGTTCGTCGCAGCGATGAGCGCGGCGAAGGTCGGCGACCCCAACGCCGAAGACACCGTGCTCGGTCCGCTCTCGTCGCAGACCGCCGCCGACCGGCTCGCCGAGCAGGTCGACCGGGCGGTCGCCCAGGGCGCCACGATCGAGACCGGCGGCACCCGCGACGGCGCGTTCTTCGCGCCCACCGTGCTCACCGGCGTGACCCGCGATGCCGACGCCTACCGTGAGGAGTTCTTCGGTCCGGTCGGGGCGGTCTACCGGGTCGCCGACGAGGACGAGGCCGTGGAGCTCGCCAACGACACCCCGTTCGGGCTCGGCTCCTACGTCTTCACCACGGATGCGGAGCAGGCCGACCGCGTCGCGAATCGGCTCGACGCCGGGATGGTCTACGTCAACGTGGTGCTCGCCGATTCGCCCGAGCTGCCGTTCGGCGGCGTCAAGCGCAGCGGGACCTCTCGCGAACTGGGGCTTCTCGCGGCCGACGAATTCGTGAACAAGAAGATGATCCGCATCGGCTGACCGCCGCGTCGGGCGTCGGCTCAGCCGACAGAGACCGGGCGCAGCGGCGCCAGGCGGAACCCGGGGAGTCCCGACGAGCCCAGGCTGTCGCGCAGAAGCAGGCCGAGCTCGTCGATGCGGGCGGGGGTCATGCGGCTGCTCGGCCCCGTGATGCTGACGGCGATGGGAAGCCCCGAGGCCCGGCGAAGCGCGACCGCCACGCACGAGATGCCCGCCTCGTTCTCCTCCTGCTCTGCGGCGTAGCCGCGGGCGCGGGCGAGAGCGACGGCCTCGCGGAATCGCTCGACGGTTCCCTCGTCGGCGCCCGCGCCGTAGGCGTCGAGCCGGTCGTCGGGGGTGTCCTCCGCGGCGACCATCGCTCGTCCGAGCGCGGTGGTCAGTGCACGGGCCTGTCGTCCGACGCGCGACCAGACGCGCATGGTGCGGTCGGGCTCGACCTTGTCGAGGTAGAGCACGTTCGGTGCCTCGAGGATGCCGAGGTGCACCAGCTCCTGCACCTCGTGCGAGATCGACAGGAGGGTCGGACGAAGCAGTGCGGGGAGGTTCTCCTCCCGCAAGAAGGTGTCGACGAGCACCGCGGGGCGGGAGCCGAAGCGGTATCGCTGCGCGGCGTCCTGCTCGGCGAATCCGCGGTGCACGAGCGCCTGCAGCATCCGATGGGCCGACGGCTTGTTCAACCCGCTGGCCTCGACGACATCGCGAAGGGCCAGGCCGGCGGGGCCTGCCTGGGCGAGCAGCTCCACGAGCGCCAGCGCTTTGTCCACGCTGCCGACGGGAGAGGCGGCAGCGGGCATCGGTGTCGAGTCCACGGTGTCTCCGATCGCTTGTCATCCTAAGGGCCGCTCGCCACGCGGGCGGAGTCGGGTTGCGCCGCGCCGCGGCGATGGCTAATCTGTTCCGCAGAGCGATCCGATCGGTCCATAATACGGAACGGCGGATGCTTCCCCTCACCGACGACGAACCGGAGCGCAACGATGCGAGCTCTCTCCCGCGACACCACGCCTGCGGGCGCGCTGATCGGTGCCTCCGCGCCCGATGCCACCGGGATGGTGCATCTCGGGCTCGGGAACTTCCATCGCGCCCACGCCGCCGTGTACACGGCCGAAGCGCTCGCCCTCGCGGGCGGCGAGTGGGGGATCGCGGGATTCGCGAATGCCTCCGACCGCGTCGCGGCTCCGATGCGAGCGCAAGACCACCGCTACTCCATCCTCGAGCTGTCCGACGAAGGCACCCGCGCCGGCGTCGTCGACGTGCACCGTCGCGCCGACGTCGTCGCCGACGACCCCGGCGCGTTCGTGTCGTCGGTCGCCGAAGCACGTCACCGCATCCTGACCCTCACGGTCTCGGAGGTCGGATACTCGCGCTCATCCCGCACCGGCGCCCTCGACCTCGAGTCGCCGCGAGTGCGGGCCGACCTCGACACTCCCCGCAGCCCCCGCACCGCGGTGGGGCTCATCGCGCGCGGCCTGACGTTGCGCGCCGAGGCGGGCGATCCCTTCACCGTGCTCTCGTGCGACAACCTCCAGTCGGCGGGGCGTGCCACCCGGCAGGTCGTCACCGAGTTCCTGCAGCACAGCGGCGCCGCTGACGACGTGCTCGACTTCGTCGCGCAGCGGGTCTCGTTCCCCAATGCCATGGTCGACCGCATCGTCCCCGCGACGACCGCCGAGACGTCGGCCGAGGTCGCGGCTCTGCTGGGCGTCACCGACGGCGCACCCGTGCGGGCCGAGAAGTTCTCGATGTGGGTGCTCGAAGACGATTTCGCCGCCGGCCGACCCGCGTGGGACGCGGCCGGCGCCATCATGAGCGACGAGGTCGAGGCCTACGAACTCGTCAAGCTGCGCCTGCTCAACGGCTCGCACTCGCTCATCGCCTACCTCGGCGGCCTCGACGGGCAGCCGACCATCCCGGACGCATGGGGCCAGGATTTCGTCCGCGATGCGGTCCTCGCCGGCATCCGTCACGACTACCTGCCCAGCATCGAGCTTCCGCGGGGCTTCGATCCCGCTCCCTACGTCGAGCAGCTCACGCACCGCTGGGGCAACACCGCCCTGGGCGACCGCACGTCACGGGTGGGCTCCGACGGGTCGACGAAACTCCTCCAGAGGATTCCGGATGCTGCGCTCCACGCGCTCGCCGACGGCCGCACGCCGCACCTGCTCGCACTGACCGTCGCCGCGTGGATCGCCGCCGTCTCCGCCCGTTCGGGTTTCGACGCCGGTGCCATCGCGGCGGAGATGAACGAACCGGCACGTCAGAGCCTCGCCGCGGCGACCCGCGGTGCGCGCGACAACCGGGAGCACGCGCGTCGGGTGCTGGAGGGCGGCTTCCTTCCCGACGCTCTCGTCGCCCACCGACCCTTCACCGACCGCGTGGCAGACCTCGTCGACACGATCGTGCGACACGGTGCACGCGCGGCAGCGAAAGAGGCGACGGCCGCAGCCGCCGCCGGAACGGAGACACGATGAAGGTTCTCGCCATCCACGGCAAAGAAGATCTGCACTGGGAAGACCGTGAGCTGCCCGAACCGGGGGAGGGCGAGGTGCGTCTCCGCGTCCGCTACGTCGGGATCTGCGGATCCGACCTCCACTACCACTTCCACGGCGCGAACGGCGAGTACGCCGTCAAGGAGCCGCTCACGCCCGGGCACGAGCTCTCGGCGGTGGTCGACCTCGACCCTTCGGGCACCCTTGAGCCCGGCACCGCCGTGACGGTGCACCCGGCGCGCTTCGGGGCCGCCCGCGCGGGTCTCGAGAACCACCCGCATCTCCGCCCCGGCGGCGACTACCTCGGAAGCGCCGCGGGCTTTCCGCACCGTCAGGGCGCAGCATCCGAGTACCTGCTCGTCGAGGCTCCCATGATCCGCGTGCTCCCCTCTTCGCTTCCGCTCGAACGCGCGGCCCTCGCCGAGCCGCTCGCGGTGGCGCTTCACGCCGTGTCGCTCGCCGGAGGGGTCGCGGGTCGTCGCGCGCTGGTGATCGGCGCTGGCCCTATCGGCCTCCTCGTCGTCGCGGCCCTGCACCGCGCGGGGGCCGCCGCGATCGGTGTCGCCGACGTCCGCGAGGAGCCGCTCGAGCGTGCGGCCTCGCTCGGAGCATCGGAGCCGAGCCTGGTCGGCCGCGACGCGATCGCCGACGAGTCCTTCGACGTGGTGTTCGAATGCTCCGGGGTCGCTTCGGCCCTCACCCAGGCGGTGCGCGCCGTGGGACGCACCGGACTCATCGTTCAGGTGGGGATGCTGCCGAACGCCGAGATCGGGGTGAACCTCGCGCCGATGCTCGCCAAGGAGGTGATTCTCCGCGGGGCGTTCCGGTTCTCGGCCGAGATCGACGAAGCCATCGCGATGCTCGCCGAGTCCGACGCGCTCGATCCCGTCATCACCCACGTCATTCCCGCCGCCGACGCGGAGAACGCCTTCCGGATCGCTCGCAACTCTTCCGAGTCCGCCAAGGTCCTCCTGCAGCTCTAGCCCCCGCATCTTCTCGCATCACCGATCAGCAGTCCGTACGAAGGAGTATCGATATGACCACCCCGCAGCAGGCGGCGAGTACCGCCGCCCCCACCGACCCGGCCGCCAAGCGTTCGACCGGCGACCTCGTCCGGGCCGCCGTCTCCGGCTGGCTCGGCACAGCGCTGGAGTTCATGGACTTCCAGCTCTACTCGCTCGCCGCAGCTCTGGTTTTCAACCAGCTGTTCTTCGCCTCCACCGATCCGGCCATGGCGGTCGTGCTCGCGATGGCGACCTACGGCGTCGGTTACCTCGCCCGCCCGGTCGGCGCGGTCTTCTTCGCCCGGATGGGCGACCGCATCGGCCGCAAGAAGGTGCTGTTCTACACGATCCTTCTGATGGGTGCCGCGACCACTCTCATCGGCGTGCTGCCCACGTACGCGCAGGTGGGTGTCCTCGCCCCGATCCTCCTGGTCATCCTGCGCCTGATGCAGGGCTTCGGTGCGGGTGCCGAGATCTCGGGTGCCGGCGTCATGCTCTCGGAGTACGCGCCCACGAACCGTCGCGGGCTCATCGCCTCTCTGGTGGCACTCGGTACCAACTGCGGCACCCTGCTCGCCTCGGGCATCTGGGCGATCCTCCTCGCCACGATGATGGAGAGCGACGTCATCGCCTACGGCTGGCGCATCCCCTTCATCGCCAGCGCGGTCATCATGCTCTTCGCGGTCTGGGTGCGCATGAGCGTCAAAGAGAGCCCCGTCTTCGAAGACCGCGTCGACGTGGTCGACGGCGTGGCGCTCTCGCGTGACGAGATGGTCGCGCAGGCGACGGCGACCAACGACATCCGCACCCTCGAGTCGCTCGAGCGCAAGCCCGTCAAGGCCTTCATCGTCTCGTTCTTCCTGCGGTTCGGTCAGGCGGGCAACTCCGGCCTCATCCAGACCTACATGATCTCGTTCATCACGGTCACCCTCGCGATGCAGAAGGGCGTCGGCGCCGAGGTCGTCATCGTCTCCTCCCTCGTCGGGTTCGCCACCATCCCGATCGTCGGACTCCTCGGCGACCGCATCGGCCGCCGCCGGATGTACATCATCATGACCTCGCTGTCGCTCGTGCTCATCGTCCCCACGATGCTGGCGATCGAATCGAAGGAGCTCGGCTGGGTCTTCGTCGGCTACGTCGTGATCCACAACGTTTCGGTGCTGGGGCTCGCCTCGATGGAGAACATCTCGATCCCCGAGATCTTCGGTGCGCGAAACCGCTACACCCTCACCGCGGTCGTCCGAGAGATCGCGGCGATCATCGCCACCGGCATCGGCCCGATCGTGGTGGCCGCGTGGGTCGCCGCGACGACCGGCAGCATCATCCCCGTCATGATCCTGCTCGGGGTCTTCACGCTCTCCGCCCTGGTGGCCGCCGTCTGGGCGCCCGAGTGGACCGGTCGCGACCTGACCGATCCGCGCGCCGCCATGTGATCCGGCCGGCGCCCATTCACCCCCGGGTGCGGCCGCCCCTTCGGCGGCCGCACCAGAGAACCAAGGAGGATCGTCGATGACGATCGAGAACGTCACCGTCCACGTCACCAGCCCCGGCCGCAACTTCGTCACGCTCAAGATCGTGACCTCCGACGGCATCGTCGGGTGGGGCGACGCCACGCTGAACGGACGCGAACTCGCCGTGGCGTCGTACCTCGGCGACCACATCGCCTCGACCTTGATCGGTCGCGACGAAGACCGCATCGAAGACACCTGGCAGTACCTCTACCGCGGGCCCTACTGGCGACGCGGGCCGGTGACGATGGCCGCGATCGCGGCCGTCGACATGGCCCTGTGGGACATCAAGGCGAAGAAGGCGGGAATGCCGCTCTACCAGCTGCTCGGCGGCGCCAGCCGCTCGGGGCTGCGGGTCTACGCGCACGCCTCGGGCACCGACTACGACGCGCTGGCGAACGCGATCACGGGGTACCAGGAACTCGGGTACACCGCCGTGCGGGTGCAGACCGGCATTCCGGGACTCGGACAGATCTACGGCGTCTCATCGGCCGGCCCCGGCGTGCGCTACGACTACGAGCCGGCCAAGCGCGCCGCCGACGGATCGGCCGCGACCGCACCCACCGAAGAGACCTGGGACACCCGCAACTACCTCTCGCACATGCCGGGCGTGTTCTCCCGCATCCGCGAGGACTTCGGCACGGGGCTGCGGATCCTCCACGACGGACACCACCGCATGTCGCCGATCGAAGCCGCCCGCTTCGCGAAGGACATCGAGCCGTACGACCTCTTCTGGCTCGAGGACTGCACCCCCGCAGAAGACCAGACGGCGCTGCGTCTCGTTCGCCAGCACAGCACCACACCGCTGGCGATCGGCGAGGTGTTCAACTCG
Organism: Microbacterium shimangi; assembly: GCF_043556445.1. Taxonomy (NCBI): domain Bacteria; kingdom Bacillati; phylum Actinomycetota; class Actinomycetes; order Micrococcales; family Microbacteriaceae; genus Microbacterium; species Microbacterium shimangi. The sequence continues at coordinate 166,801 of NZ_JBIGII010000003.1, read as the reverse complement.
GTCCACGACTACCAGACCCTCATCACCGAGCGGCTCATCGACTACGTGCGGTCGGCCGTCACGCACACCGGTGGCATCACGGCGATGAAGAAGCTCCTCGACTTCGCGGGCATCTACGGCATCAAGTCGGGCATCCACGGGCCGACCGACATCTCCCCGATCGGCATGGCAGCGGCTCTGCACCTGGGCATGGCCATCCACAATTTCGGCATCCAGGAGTACATGCCCCACAACGCGCAGACCCTCGAGGTCTTCCGCACGTCGTTCACCTTCGACAGCGGCTTCCTCCACCCGAGCGATCAGCCCGGTCTGGGTGTCGAGCTCGACGAAGAAGCGGCCTCCGCCTTCGAGTACACGAAGGCGTACCTGCCCGTGAACCGTCTGACCGATGGGACCATGCATGACTGGTGACACGGCCGTGCGCCTCGCCCTTCCCTCCCACACCGTCCGCAGCCGCCTGATCGTGGTCGTGCGGGCAGCATCCGCCGACGACTACGATGGCGTGCTCGACACGCTCCTCGACGCGGGGGTGCGCAGCGTCGAGCTGACGCTCACCACCCCGGGCACCCTCGAGCGTCTTCCCGCCCTCGTCGCGCGTCACGGTGACGCGATCGACCTGGGCGTGGGGACGGTCGTCGATGCCGCGCAGCTCTCGCGAGCCGTCGACGCGGGCGCGGGCTACCTCGTCACGCCGGTCACCTCGCCGGCCCTGGTCGCGCAGGCGGTCGCCGCGGGGGTGGCGATCGTTCCGGGTGGCCTCACCCCGACCGAGCTGTTCTCGTCGTGGTCGGCCGGTGCGTCGGCGGTGAAGGTGTTCCCCGCGGGCCAGGTCACCCCCGACTACGTGAAGGATCTGCGGGGTCCGTTCCCGGAAATCGACGTCGTGCCCTCGGGCGGCGTCGACCTCGAGGGAGCGGCGGCGTGGCTCCGCGCCGGAGCGGTCGCGGTCAGCGTCGGGGGGCCGCTCCTCGGCGACGCGTTGCGCGGCGGCGATCGTGGTGCACTCCGTGCCCGTGCCGAGGCGTTCGTCGACGTCTGCGCCGGGGGTGCGCGATGACGGATGCCGCGGCTCGGCCGCCGCGGGTGGTGACGCTCGGCGAGACCATGGCGCTCATGCGCACCCGCGAGATCGGGTCGCTCCGCCACGCGACGGAGTTGGCGCTCGGCATCGGCGGCGCCGAGAGCAACGTCGCCATCGGGCTGAGCCGGCTGGGTGTCGACGTCTCCTGGCTCGGCCGAGTCGGCGACGATCCGCTCGGTCAGCGCGTGCAGCGTGAGATCCGTGCCGAAGGTGTCGACGTCCGCTGCGTGATCGACCCCGAGGCCGCCACCGGTCTGATGGTGAAGGAACGACCCTCCGCGGCGTCCACCGCGGTCTTCTACTACCGGGCGGGTTCGGCCGGCTCGCGGTTGGCCCCGAGCGATCTGCCGGACGGCTGGGTCGAAGAAGCGTCGCTCCTGCACGTCTCGGGCATCTCCGCGCTGGTCTCGGCGTCGGCACGCGACTGCGTCGCCGAGGCGATGGATCGTGCCAAGCGAGCCGGGGTGCCGGTCAGCTTCGACGTGAACTACCGCTCCGCTCTCGGGTCGCCCGATGCGCTTCGCACGCTCGCGGCGCGCGCCGACATCGTCTTCGGCGGAGACGACGAGCTGCAGCTTCTGCACCCCGGGCTGACCCCCGAAGCCGTGGCCGAGCTGCTCATCCGTGAGGGATGCCGCGAGGTCGTGCTCAAACGGGGCCCCGACGGGGCGACGGCGTTCGCCGGCGGCGACGTGGTGGAGTCTCCGGGATTCGTCGTCGAGGTGGTCGACACGGTCGGCGCCGGCGACGCCTTCGTCGCGGGGTATCTCAGCGGCCTGCTGGCGGGGCTCGACGTTCGTTCGCGGCTCGCGCGGGCCAATGCCTGCGGGGCGATGCTGTGCATGACCCCCGGCGACTGGGAGTCCGCACCGACCCTCCGCGACGTCGAGCGCTTCTCCGACCCCGACGGCGACCCCGTACTCCGCTGACCCCGCGCAGCATCCGTCATCCGTCCTCGCCCCTCCCGCCGGTTCGCCACGGCCGGGGGCATGGCATAGACTGGGGGGAGCAGTTGAAGTCTGCATTCTTTTGCCGTGCCCGCGGGTCGGGCCACCCCTCCCGTACATGACACGGCAGAAGACTGTGGGCATCCAGGGCCACATGGTCTTAGGGCGGTAGCTCAATTGGCAGAGCAGCGGTCTCCAAAACCGCAGGTTGCAGGTTCGATTCCTGTCCGCCCTGCGCGTCAGCGCACGCTGACACACGGAAGGTACTCAGGTGAGTTCGATGGTCCAGGATGAGCCGGCGGGCGGCGACGTCGTCGCCAAGCGTGATGTGCCGCGCGAGAAGAAGCCCAATTTCTTCGCGCGCATCGCCATCTTCGTCCGTCAGGTATTCGCTGAGCTGCGCAAGGTCGTCACGCCGACCCGGCAGGAGCTGCTGAAGTTCACGGCAGTGGTCCTCGGGTTCGTCGTCGTGATGATGGCGCTGGTCTACGGTCTCGACGTGTTGTTCGTCTGGGTCACGACCACCGTGTTCGGCGTACCGGGCGGCACCGTCCCCTGAGCGGCGCTTCGGCGCCCCGCGAGCGCGCTACGCGCTCGCACCACGAACGGAAGAGATCACAAGTGTCTGAACGATTTACCGACGACGCCGATTGGGCGACCGCCGCTGAGCAGTCGAGCGAGGACGACGAAGCCCAGGAGGGCAACCAGCTCGCCGCCGAGGAGCGCTCCGTCGCACCCGCCGAGCAGGTCGCGCTGCACATCGAAGACGAGAACGCCGACGAGGTCGATGACAACAGCATCGACGAGGTCGAGGTCGACGACCCCGAAGCCGACGCGATCGTGAACGATGCGCTCGAGATCGACGAAGCAGCCGAGGCCGCAGCCGCCGCCGAGGTTCTGACCGAATCGCTCGAAGAAGAAGTGGCCGAGCGCGCCGCCGATGCTGCCGACGACGTGACCCCCTACGACGGTCCCGACATCAACGGTGAGCCCGACGCTCCGGTCCTCGGTGAAGACTTCGTCGAAGAGGTGGATGCTGCGGCATCCGTCGTCGACGACGTCGAAGCATCCGTGTCTCCGGCCGGCGCGGCTGAGGCGCCGTCCGATTCCGACTCGGAAGACGACGAAGAGGCCGACCCGTACGAAGAGTTCCGCATGGATCTGCGGATGCTTCCGGGCAAGTGGTACGTCATCCACTCCTACGCCGGTTTCGAGCGCAAGGTGAAGGCCAACATCGAGCAGCGGAAGTCGACGCTCGAGGTCGAGGACGACATCTACCAGGTCGAGGTCCCGATGGAGGACGTCGTCGAGATCAAGAACGGTCAGCGCAAGATGGTCACGCGCGTCCGGATCCCCGGCTACGTGCTCGTGCGCATGGAACTCAACGAAGACACCTGGTCGGTCGTCCGCCACACCCCGGGTGTGACGGGCTTCGTGGGCAACGCCCACAACCCCACACCGCTGCGCTTCGAAGAAGCCTTCAACATGTTGAAGAGCCTCGTCGAGGTCAAAGAGGTCGCCCCCGTCAAGGGTGGCACCACCAAGGGCGGCCAGCCCCTGGCTCGCAGCATCGTCACCGAGGTCGACTTCGAGGTCGGCGAGACGATCACGATCAAGGAGGGCTCGTTCGCGGGTCTTCCCGGTTCGATCAGCGAGATCAAGCCCGAGAGCGGCAAGCTCACGGTGCTCGTGTCGCTCTTCGAGCGCGAGACTCCGGTCGAGCTCTCGTTCGACCAGGTCACCAAGCAGTAGACACAGACTTCCTCCTCGGTCCCTGAGCTCGTCGAAGGGCCCGAGAAGGGCAACCGCTGTCCGGAGATGCCGGGCGTGCGGGAGAGATGAATGCAGAACACGGGTCACTGAGCCTGTCGAAGTGTTCGCTCGATGAAAGGAAACGAAAATGGCACCGAAGAAGAAGGTGACCGGCCTGATCAAGCTCCAGATCAAGGCAGGCGCCGCAAACCCGGCACCCCCGATCGGCCCCGCGCTCGGTCAGCACGGCGTCAACATCATGGAGTTCTGCAAGGCGTACAACGCCCAGACCGAGGCCCAGCGTGGCAACGTCATCCCCGTAGAGATCACCGTCTACGAGGACCGCAGCTTCACGTTCATCCTGAAGACCCCGCCGGCGGCGGAGCTCATCAAGAAGGCCGCGGGCCTGTCGAAGGGCTCGCCGACCCCGCACACGACCAAGGTGGGCAAGCTCACCAAGGATCAGGTGCGCGAGATCGCGACGACCAAGCAGCCCGACTTGAACGCGAACGACATCGAAGCGGCGGCCAAGATCATCGCCGGCACCGCCCGCTCCATGGGCATCACGGTCGAGGGTTGAGGGGATAACGCACATGGCTACCAAATCAAAGGTCTTCCGGGCCGCAGCGGCCAAGATCGCCGCTGACAAGTTCTACACGCCGACCGAGGCTGTCGCCCTGGCGAAAGAGACGGGATCCGCGAAGTTCGACTCGACCGTCGAGGTCGCGCTGAAGCTCGCCGTCGACCCCCGCAAGGCCGACCAGATGGTTCGCGGAACCGTCATTCTGCCCCACGGCACGGGTAAGACCGCCCGCGTGATCGTCTTCGCAACGGGCCCCGCGGCCGAGGCGGCACTCGCGGCCGGCGCCGATGAGGTCGGCGGCGCCGAGCTCATCGAGAAGGTCGCCGGCGGCTACACGTCGTTCGACTCCGCCGTCTCGACCCCGGAGCTCATGGGCCAGGTCGGACGCTTGGGTAAGGTGCTGGGCCCCCGCGGCCTCATGCCGAACCCCAAGACCGGCACCGTGACCCCCAACCCGGCCAAGGCCGTCGAGGAGATCAAGGGCGGAAAGATCGAGTTCCGCGTCGACAAGCACGCGAACGTGCACTTCGTCGTCGGCAAGGCGTCGTTCTCGGCCGAGCAGCTCGACGAGAACATCTCGGCGGCTCTCGAAGAGGTCGTCCGCTTGAAGCCGTCCAGCTCGAAGGGCCGTTACATCCAGAAGGGTGCGGTGTCGACCACGTTCGGCCCCGGCATTCCGCTGGACGTCAACTCCATCATGTAAGACAGCATCGACAGAGAGGGCCTCGCCGGTTTCCGGCGGGGCCCTCTTCGTCTGTCGGATCGGCATCCGACGCCGACGTCAGACGGTTTCGCGGATCTCGAAGCCGAGCTGCGCGCTGGCCGTCATGTCGCGGGTCTCGAGGGCGTCGACGCGGGCACCGGGCGGGCCGTGCGACATCCACGCCAGCATTCGATCCACGGCAGACGTCGTGCCCTCGATCTCGGCCTCGACCGATCCGTCGGCGAGATTGCGTATCCAGCCGGCCGCACCGAAGCGGCGGGCGAACACTCCCGTGGTGTAGCGATAGCCCACCCCTTGGACCTTGCCTCGGACGACGACGTGCACGCGGCGCATCTCTTCATCGTGCCGCACGAATGGCTCGATGTCAGTGGGGGATGACGAGGCTGATCGCCAGACCGATCATCACGACGGCGATGATCGCGTCGAGGATGCGCCACGCGCGGGGGGTCGAGAGCCAGCGGCTCAGGTAACGGGCTCCGAACCCCAACCCGAAGAACCAGAGCACGCTCGCGAGCATGGCACCGGCGGCGAAGACCCACCGGGCGTCGCCGTGGGTCGTCGCGATCGTCCCGAGGAGGAACACCGTGTCGAGGTACACGTGCGGATTGAGCCAGGTGAGGGCGAGAACCGTCAGCACGACCGGCGCCAGCCGGGGACGCGTGAGAGTCGTCGTGCCCGCGGTGCCAGGAGACGCGTTCGCCGGCGTCTGATCCGCGCGGAGGGCCGCACCCGCCGGCCGCCACGCACGGCGGGCGGCCAGTAATCCGTAGCAGAGGAGGAAGACGGCGCCGGCCCACCGCACGACATCGATGAGCCACGGGACGGCCCCGAGTACCAGGCCGATGCCCGATACCCCGAGGGCGATGAGCGCGGCGTCGGACACCGCGCACACGAGCGCGACGGTGAGCACATGCTCCCGGCGCAGGCCCTGCCGCAGGACGAACAGGTTCTGCGCGCCGATGGCGACGATGAGCGACAGACCGAGCCCGATGCCGGCGATGAAAGAACTGATCACGTGTTGAGAGTAGGCAGCCGCGATGATCCAGTACAGCTCAAGGTTCTTCTGAAGCATTAGCGTGGCTTCATGGACATTCCGCTGGAGCTGGCGCGAACGCTCGCTGTCGTCGTCGACGAGGGCACGCTCGATGCGGCCGCCCGTCGGCTGCACATCACCCCGTCGGCGGTGAGCCAGCGCATTCGCACGCTCGAGAACCGCCTCGGGCGGATCGTGTTGGTGCGCTCGAAACCTGCCCGCGCGACGGCGGCGGGCGAGGCGGTCGTCCGGCTCGCCCGTCAGCTCGCCCTCATCGAGCACGATGCCCTCGCCGAGATCGGCGAGGGCGGAGCGACCGCCGTCGTGCCGCTCGCGGTCAACGCCGATTCGCTCGCCACCTGGTTTCTCGCCCCGCTCGCGCGCATCGCCGAGCAACGGCGCATCGCCTTCGAGCTGCACCGCGACGATCAGGATTTCACGGCGGGCCTCCTCGAGGCGGGGACCGTCATGGGCGCGGTCACCTCGCGTGCCACACCGATCGGCGGATGCCGGGTGAGTCCACTCGGTGTGCTCCGCTACGAGGCCGTCGCGAGCGCGGGCTTCGCGGTGCGGTGGTTCGCGGGCGCGTCGTCGGGCCCGGGTTCGTCCGACGCGAGCACGGCCGCCCTCGCGTTCGCGCCGGTCGTCGATTTCGACCGGCGCGACGACCTGCAGACGCAGTGGCTCACCGCGCGCGGGGTCGACCCCGCGTCACCGCCGCGGCACCTCGTACCTGCGTCGAGCGATTTCGCGACCGCCGTCAGGCTCGGGCTGGGCTGGGGTCTCCTGCCACGGCTCCAGTCCGAAGCGGGTCTCGCCTCGGGTGAACTCCGCTCGCTCGGCGGGCCGCCGATCGATGTCGCGCTGTACTGGCAGCAGTGGAATCTCACCTCGCCCCTCCTCGACGACATCGCTGCCGCCGTCGTCGCCGAGGGGCGCCGGGTCTTGGCGAAATAGGGTCGTGGCGCACGAGAGTCTCGGCGCAATCCGACGGTTGCCGATGCTCGCGCGTCGGCTCACAGCATCCGGCTCAGTCGTCGCTCACCCGGAGGACGAGCTTGCCCCTCGCGTGCCCGCGTTCGAGTTCGACGTGGGCCTCTGCCGCCTCGGCCAGGGGGAAGACGCGGTCGATGTAGACCTGCACGGCACCGGAGTCGAGCAGCCTTCCGATGGTCGCGAGCGTGCCTCCGTCGGGGGTCACCTTGTAGCTCGTCGACCGCACACCGACCGCGGTCGCCGCACGGTGGAAACCGGGCCAGGCCCCGGTCGGGACCTCCACGAGCAGCCCGCCCGGCCGCAGCACGCTCAGCGATCTCGTGCCGGTGTCGTCGGAGACGTTGCCGACGAGGTCGATCACCACGTCGATATCGGTGACGAGTTCTTCGAAGCGCTCCGTCGTGTGGTCGATGACCGTGTCGGCTCCGAGCTCGCGCAGCCAGTCGGCGTTCCGCGCCGAGCCGGTCGCGACGACCTGCGCCCCGAAGTACGAGGCGAACTGCACGGCGAAGTGGCCGACTCCTCCGCTGGCCGCGTGGATGAGGATGCGCTGGCCCTCGTGCGCGAGCGCCGTCTCGACGACCAGGCCCCACGCGGTCAACGCGGCCAGGGGAACGCCCGCAGCCTCGACGTGCGAGAGCGAGGCGGGCTTGCGGGTGAGCGAGAGCGACGGCACGCAGACGTACTCGCCGTAGGTGCCGCCCGAACGAGGGAACCCCGCCATCCCGAACACCTCGGTGCCCGGTTGCAGAGGGTGGGATTCATACGGGGCCTTCACGACGACCCCGCTGAAATCGAAGCCGAGCGTCGCCGGAAAAGCGTCGATCGCCGACGAGACACCCGACCCCGCGCGGGTCTTCGCGTCTATCGGGTTGATGCCGGCCGCCACCACCCGCACGAGTACCTCGCTCAACACGGCCGCGGGGGTGGGCACGGTGGCGAGCCTGAGCTCGGAAGCATCCCCCGTCCGGTCTATGACGGCGGCCTTCATGGTGTCGGGAATCGAGTCGGGCTCTGCCGGAGCGGCATGCGAGGCGGACCGGGGGCGCTGGGGCCGGAATCTCATCGGCGCTCCTTCCGTGCGATGGGCGTCGGCGGCGACGGTGCCGGGACGACCCCAGTCAAGCGCGTTCGTGTCTCCGCGGTGTTTCGTCGGTGTCACCGCGCAGAGAAGCCTCGCCGGCCTCAGTTGCGGGGCGTCTCTCCGGAGGCGAGGGAATGGAGCAGGAACGTGAGGTGCGTGATGTCGTCGACCGACCAGTCTTGAAGAACCGCGAACAGTCGGCCCTGATGCGGAGCGCGCGCCGCGCTCAGGCGCTCGGCGCCTTCGGGGGTGATCGAGATCAGACGCGACCGTCGGTCTTCGGGGTCGAGGGTGCGGGCGATCATGCCCAGGCCCTCGAGCTCGGTGATGCTGCGGCTCACGAGCCCCTTGTCGGAGGTGAGCAACTCGGTCAGCCCCGAGAGCGTCGTGGGCCCCGATCGGGCGATCGCTGAGAGCACCTTGAAGGTTCCGGGGAGCATCCCGGGGTGCACCCGATCGGCCGCGGCGGCGAGATGACGGCGGAAAGCCGTCATCAGCTCGGCGAACGACGACTCCAGGGCTTCGACAGCTTCCAGCCGGGCGCCGTCCGCCGACGCGTCGACCGGGTCAACCGGGTTCGACGCGTCGGCGGGGGCGCTTGCAGAGGTCATGTCAGCTATTTTCGCCGGTCGTGGCACGCGGCTCGCGCCCACGCTCGGCAACGGTCGGAACGGCAGCGGTTCCGGCGAGGACCGACATGCCCTCGGGGGTCGAGACCGTGGCGAGGTCGGCCTCGCCGGCGTGCACCCGCTCGCTCGTCGTCATGCGGGTCAACGGCAGGTTCGGCAGGAAGATGATCGCGATGAGGCTCACGATCGCGACCGGCACCGCGATGAGGAACGAGCCGGCGATCGACTGCGCGTAGATGTCTTCGACGATGAGACGCACGGTCTCGGGCAGAGCCGACACCTGCGGAATGGTGCCCGACTGGAGCTGAGCGGCGACCGCCGCCCCGTCGGGGCCCAGGCCCGCGATCGCCGAGGCGATGTCGGCACTGCGGTCGGTGAACAGGCCCGCCGCGGTGGTGGCGAGGGCCGCGCCCATGACCGAGACGCCGATCGTGCCGCCGAGGCTCCGGAAGAAGGTGACGCCCGAGCTCGCCGCACCCATGACCTCGGGCTTTGCGGTGTTCTGCACGATGAGCACGAGGTTCTGCATCGTCATGCCGACGCCGGCGCCCAGGAGCGCCATGTAGATCGACACCAGGGCGAAGTTCGTGTCGTAGTGGATGGTCGACAGCAGGAACGAGCCCGCGATCAGCAGCACGCCGCCCGCGATGAGGTACGGCTTCCAGTGCCCGTAGCGCGAGATCAGCGCGCCGACGATGACCGATGCGAGCAGCAGACCGGCGATCATCGGGATCGTCATGACGCCCGCCTCGGTCGGTGTGGCCCCACGCGCCATCTGCATGTACTGGCTGAGGAACACCGCGGTGCCGAACATCGCCAGGCCCGTCGCGATCGAGGCGATCGTCGCGAGCGTGAAGGTGCGGTTGCGGAAGAGGGTCAGGGGGACGAGCGGCTCGGAGACGCGCAGCTCCACCACGATGAACAGCGCGGCCGAGACGACGGCGCCGCCGACCATGAGAACGGTCTCGATGCTCCACCAGTCGTAGCTCTTGCCCGCGTTGGTGATCCAGATGAGGATCAGCGACACGGCCGTGGCGAGCAGGACGATGCCGAAGTAGTCGATCTGTACCTTGCGCTTGGCGCGCACGGGCAGGTGCAGGGTGCGCTGCATGATCACGAGAGCCGCGACCGCGAACGGGAGGGCGACGAAGAAGTTCCAGCGCCAGCCGAGCCCGTCGGTGATGACGCCGCCGAGGAGCGGACCGCCGACGGTGGCGACGGCCATCACCGCGCCGAACAGGCCCATATAGCGGCCGCGCTCGCGCGGGCTGATGATGTCGGCCATGATCACCTGGCTCAGCGCCGCGAGGCCACCGGCGCCCAGGCCCTGGACGGCGCGGAAGGCGATGAGCATCTCGGTGTTCTGCGAGAAGCCGGCCGCCGCCGTGGCGAGGACGAAGATCGCGATGGCGATCTGGATCAGCAGCTTGCGGTTGAAGAGGTCGGCGAGCTTGCCCCAGATCGGGGTCGAGATCGCGGTCGTGAGCAACGTCGACGTGATGACCCAGGTGAAGGCGGCCTGGTCGCCCTTGAGGTCGTGGACGATGACGGGCAGCGAGGTCGAGACGACCGTCGACGCGAGCATCGAGACGAACATCCCGAGAAGGAGTCCGATGAGCGCCGGCAGCACGCGGCGCGGCGCGGTTTCGGGCTCGGAAGAAATGGTGGCCATGGGTGAACCTTTGCGAACGGAGGGGGAGTCGCGACGCCGTCGACGCGATAGTTGACTTGCATCAACGATACGCGCACTAGTTGACTTTCGTCAACCAACTACTCCTGTCAGCTCTCAGCCCTCGGCGAGCGCGAGTGCGCGGAACCCTTCGCGGGGCGGCTCGGGAGACGGGACCGGCGCGCGTGACGCCATCGTCCGTCGGTGCAGTTCGTCGATGAGCGACGTCGCGAGATGCACCAGGCTGCCGATCTCGCGCTCGTCTCGGTCGACCCACTGGCATTGCGGCTCGTCGTCGACGGGCACGAACCCGTCGTGTTCTTCCCAGATGACAAGGGTGCGTTCGGCGCCGAGCACGTGCTGCTGCCACCACACCTGACGAAGGTAGGTGCGAGGGATGCTGCGCCACTTCTTGTTCGTGGTCTTGATCTCGGCGAGGATGACCCGGCCCGCAGCGTCCACCGTCACACCGTCGGGTGTCGCCAGATGCCGCTTCTCGACGACCGCGTGGAACAGTGCCGACGAGGGCTGGATGCCGTGCGTCGCGGCCACCCATGCGGCGATCTCGGGTTCGCGCGCACGGCCGTGCGCGGTGTAGGCGTTGCCCGAGAATCCTGAGCCCATCAGCTTCGCGTCCGCCGCGCGGGGAATGACCTTGGCGCTCGTGAGCGACGCGACGTCGGTCGCGGTGATGCCCCGCGAGCGAGCTCTGATCCACGCGACGCGGTCGCGGGAGTCCGCCACGATCCGCGCCGCGAGCTCGGGGCTGCGCACGGTCAGTTCGGGGGACATGCGTTCGATGCTAACCCCGCTCTCCGCCCGCCTCCCCCTGACGCGCCGCCCCTCCCTGACGCGCCGCCCCTCACTGACGCCGAGCGTCGAGACGACGTCATCTCGCCGAGACCACACGCTATCGGCGTCGAGTGGGTAGCGGGTCGGCGAGTCGACAGCGGGTCGACGGTTCCTCCCCAACGGGTGGGAAGGCGCGAGGCGGGCACAGTTGCGGGTGCGGCGGCCGGTCGCGGAAAGACGGGCGCGACGATCGACGGGTGAAGAAGGCGATTGTTCTGAAGGACGCGAGGCGGATGCTGCGTTCTCGGGCTGATCTGATCGGTCGGGGATGGTCCGACCGCCGCCTGAGAGTCGCGGTTGACAGTGGTCAGCTGCTCCGTGTGAGAAAGGGATGGTTCGTCACCCACACCGCCTGGAACGATCTCTGGCCGGAGGGCCGCCACCTGGTGCAGGTCGCGGCGGCCTCGAATGATCTGGTCGGAGGCACCCATGTCTTCTCTTACGTGTCGGCGGCGGTGCTGTGGAAGCTTCCGCTTTTCCGGGTCGCGCCCCTCCGAGTGCATGCGACGGGGACGACGCGACTGCACGCTGCGAGCACCCCCGGGGTGCAGCGACATGAGGATCGCCTCGACCAAGCGGACGTCGTCGTCGTGGACGGGATCAGGTGCACCTCATTGGAGCGGACGGCGCTTGACATGGCGCGCGTCTCCACGCCGGAGGCCGCCGTCGCGGTCGCCGACGCCGCTCTCACCGTCGGTGCGGGCGTGGACTATCGCGCCTACGACCAACGGGCGTCCGAGGAATGGCGCGAATCGATGAGCGAACGATTAGCGCGCGTCGGATCGATCCGAGGCATCCGTCAAGCGCGATGGGTAATGAACTTCGCAGACGGGAGGGCACAGCTGCCAGGGGAGAGCGTCAGTCGGCTCCAGCTGTCGCGGCTCGGGTTCGACAGCCCGTCGCTGCAGGTCCCGGTCCCCGGACCGGATGGTTCGACTTACTGGGTCGACATCGGACTGGACGACGTGTTCTCGTTCGGGGAGTTCGACGGCAAGACGAAGTATCGGGACGCGGCGATGCTCCACGGCCTCAGCATCGACGACGTGCTGCTGCGTGAGAAGCAGAGGGAGGACTGGATCCGGGGCACCACCCACCGCAGACTAGCGCGCTGGGGCGACGAACATATCGGGACCCCGGAGCTGCTGGGCGAGCGGCTGGCGTCGTTCGGAATCCGCCCCCGTGGGTGACCTCGCCATCGACTCGACATCGTCTCGCCGACCCGACACCTCAATTGGCACACAAGAGATGGCCGCTCGGCGAGACGACGTCATCTCGACGACGAGGGCGGTGCCAATTTGGCCACGGAGGGCGGTCGGGTTAGGGTGGGGGCAAGCCAAAGACCGCCGGTCATCGGGGTGCGCGAAAGCGCGTCGCGATCGAAGCAGCAGAAGCGAGATCCGCAAGGATCCGTGGAAAGCAGACCTGCGCAGGTGTACGAACGAATTTCCCGATCGGGAACCGCGCTCCGTGCCCTTGTGCCGGAGCGTTTTTCATTTGCTGTCAGGACGACCGGATGCTGCGGCCCGACGCCCGCTCCCGCGGTGCGTCTCGTAGACACAAGGAGTGGCCATGGCGCAGAAGGACGCATCGGTTGCCGAGCTCACGAAGCATTTCGAGGACTCGACCGCCGTTCTGCTGACCGAGTACCGCGGTCTGACGGTTGCCCAGCTCAAAGAGCTGCGCAACAGCATCCGTCAGGACGCGGAGTACGCCGTGGTGAAGAACACGCTGACCAAGATCGCCGCGTCCAACGCCGGCGTGACGGGTCTGGACGACGACCTCAAGGGTCCGTCGGCCATCGCCTTCGTGCACGGTGACCCGGTCGCCGTCGCGAAGGGGCTGCGCGCCTTCGCCAAGGCAAATCCTCTTCTCGTGATCAAGGCCGGGTACTTCGACGGTGCCTCCCTGACCGCAGATGAGGTCAACAAGCTCGCCGACCTCGAGAGCCGTGAAGTCCTGCTGGCGAAGCTCGCCGGCGCGATGAAGGCATCGATGTTCGGCGCCGCATATCTGTTCAACGCACCGCTGTCGAAGGCCGTTCGCACGGTCGATGCGCTGCGCGACAAGCAGGAGTCCGCAGCCTGACACGGTCAGGTTCGGTACGAATAACCCCGATCAAGGAGAATCATCATGGCAAAGCTCACCACTGACGAGCTGCTCGACGCCTTCAAGGAGCTCACGCTCATCGAGCTCAGCGAGTTCGTCAAGAAGTTCGAGGAGACCTTCGAGGTCACCGCTGCGGCTCCGGTCGCGGTCGCCGGCCCCGCCGCAGGCGGCGCTGCCCCCGTCGAAGAGGAAGAGGTCAAGGACTCCTTCGACGTCGTCCTCGACACGGTCGGCGACAAGAAGATCCAGGTCATCAAGGTCGTCCGCGAGCTCACCTCGCTCGGCCTCGGTGAGGCGAAGGCCGTCGTCGACGGTGCTCCCAAGGCCGTCCTCGAGGGCGTCACCAAGGACGCCGCCGACAAGGCGAAGGAAGCTCTCGAAGCTGCCGGCGCCGGCGTCACCCTCAAGTAAGCCCGTTACGAAGGCCCCGGATGCTGCGAAGCATCCGGGGCCTTCGTCGTTCGTGTCAGCGGGGCGGGGCGGTCGAGGCCCGCACCACGAGCTGCACCGGGATGGTGGAGCGTGCCGGTGCGTCGGCGTTGTCGACCATGCCCAGGAGGATGTCGACGGCCTGTTCGCCCTGGGCGGCCGGATGCTGTTCGACCGTCGTGAGGGCGAACATCTCGGCGTAGTCGTGGCCGTCGACGCCGACGACGCTGAGCTGCGCGGGGACGGCGATGCCGAGGCGTCGGGCGGCGACGATCGCGCCGATCGCGATCTCGTCGCAGGCCGCGACGATGGCGGTCGGGCGGCCTTCGACCTCCGCGAGGAGGGCGGCGGCCGCGGCGTAGCCGTCGGTGATGGTGAGCATCGACTCGTGCACGCGCGACCGGTCGGCCAGACCCGCTCCGCTCATGGCCTGCCGATAGCCGACGATGCGGTCGATGACGTCATGGGCCGTGGGTTCTCCCTGGGGCGTCGCACCGAGGAAGGCCACGGATCGATGACCGAGAGCGAGAAGGTGCTGCGTGATCATGCGCCCGATGGCCGTGTTGTCTATTCCGAGCGTGGCGATCTCGGCGAGCTCGTTGCCGATGCACACGGTGGGTTTGCCGAAAGAGAGCAGTCGGGCGATGTCGGCGTCGTCGGGCTCGAGGGCGACCGCGATCACCCCGTCGAACCTCTTGCGGGCCAGGAAGTGGCTGTAGAGACTCGCGCGGTCGCGCGAGTCGGGCTCGGCGACGTAGAGGGTCAGGTCGTAGCCGCGGGGGATGATCGACCGCTCCACGCCCTCGATGATCGAGCCGAAATACCAGCGGTTGACCCGGGGGACGATGAGGGCGATGGTGTTCGTCCGCCCGGTGGCGAGGCTGACGGCGCTGGTCGTGGGGACGTACCCCAGTGAGCCCGCGGCGTCTTTCACGCGGCGCCGCGTCTCATCCGAGACGTAGCCGCCGCCGGTGAGCGCACGGCTCGCGGTGGACTTCGAGACGCCCGCCAAGCGCGCGACTTCGGCGATTCCGCTCATTGGCACCTCCTCCATCTCGGCAACGATGCCCGCGGACGGCGACGACGCCGATCCGGATCATCCACACGATAGTCGAGAGATCGTCGAAAGAGAACCGGTTCCACATGAAGGCGCGGCAAACCGCAGCGAAGGCGCGTCGAGGTTATCGATTCGTGATGATTCAGCGTTGTGCACCGTATGAATCTCGCTTACGTTGGTGTGGAAACGGTTCCCGAACGGAAACCCTTGCGCGGATGCAAGTCGCATTCACGCCCTCGAAGAGGAGGAATCACATGATCAGTTCGCAGCGACGCCGCGTGATCGCACCGATCGCGTTCATCGGCATCGCGGGGCTTGCTCTTGCAGGCTGCGCAGAGGGTGGCACCTCGAACGACTCCGGCTCCGCCGAGGGCCAGACCGTCGAAATCGCCGGTGGCATCACGGGCGTGGAGGCCGACGACCTCAACGCGTCGTTCGACGCCTTCACCGAAGAGACCGGCATCACGGTCAACTACACCGGTGACAAGAGCTTCGAGGGGAACATCGTCACGAAGGTCGCCGGTGGCTCCGCCCCCGACATCGCGATCGTTCCGCAGCCCGGTCTCTTGAAGGCCCTCGTCGACACCGGCGAGGTTCAGCCCGCGCCCGAGGCCGTCGAGGCCAATGTCGACGAGAACTGGGCTCCGGACTGGAAGACGTACGGCACGTTCGATGACGTCTTCTACGCCGCCCCGATGCTCGGAAACGTCAAGGGGTACGTCTGGTACTCCCCGGCGAGCTTCACGGAGTGGGGTGTCGAGGTCCCCGAGACCTATGACGAGCTCCTCACGCTGACGCAGACCATCCGCGACAAGACCGGTGCCGCCCCGTGGTGCGCCGGCTTCGCCTCGGACGCCGCATCCGGCTGGCCGGGCACCGACTGGATCGAGGACCTCGTCCTCCGCCAGTCCGGCGCCGACGTGTACGACCAGTGGGTCGCGAACGAGGTTCCCTTCACCGACCCGCAGATCGCGGACGCCTTCGACGCGGTCGGTGAGATCCTCCTGAACCCCGACTACGTCAACGCCGGTTACGGCGACGTGAAGAGCATCAACTCCACCGCGTTCGGTGACGTGGCCGCGGCTGTCGCCGACGGTCGTTGCGCGCTGACCCACCAGGCGAACTTCCTCTCGGCGAACTTCCTCGAGGCGAAGACCGCTGAGGGCACGACGCCCGAGATCGGTCCCGAGGGCGACGTGTACGCGTTCCTGCTCCCCGGCATCAACGCCGACGATGAGACCTACGTCGAGGCCGGTGGAGAGTTCGTCACCGCGTTCTCCGATTCCGACGCCGTGCAGCAGGTTCTCGATTTCATGTCGACGCCCGAGTTCGCCAACGCCCGCGTCGAACTGGGCGGCGTGATCTCGGCGAACAAGAACGCCGACCCGTCGCTCGCGTCGAGTGAGTTCCTCACCGAGGCGATGGAGATCCTGCAGGACCCGAACACCGTGGTGCGCTTCGACGCGTCCGACCTCATGCCGGCCACCGTCGGCAACGGATCGTTCTGGAAGGGCATGGTCAACTGGATCGACGGCCGCCCGACCGACCAGGTGCTGAGCGACATCCAGGCCGGGTAGAAAAACCACTTCGACAGGGGGCAGCCCGATGGGGGTCACACGACCCCCGCGGCGCTAATCTCTCTCGGAACACGCGAAAGGTATGACAATGTCGCATACGCTCACCGCGCCGCCTGAGGCGTCGCCCGAGCCGCCCCGCGCGGACTCGACGCAGCCGGGCAGGCGAGCCGCGACCATCGGCGCGATCGTCGCCGCGGTCGTTCTGGTCGGAGCCCTCGTGCTGCTGTTCACCGCACCGGCGGTCGACGACGCACCGAAGACCTCACTCGGCTTCTCGCTCAACAGCTTCTTCGTCTGGATCGGCGGCCTCAACCCGCTCGTCCAGATCCCCATCGCCGTCGTCGCCTTCGGCATCGTCGTGGCGCTGATCCTCCTCGTGATCGAGTTCGCCCCGCGAGCAGGACGCGGCTATTTCTGGTTGCGGCTCGTCATCTGCTTCGCCGTCCCGGTGCTCGCCTTCCTGTTGCTGCGGCCGTACCAGAACGCCGTTCTCTACGTCGTGGCCATCGCCCTGGCGATGGGCGCGCTGCTGTTCGTCCTCGACTACCGCGCGCGGGCAGGGTCGGGCTACCTCTTCCAGCTCGTCACGTTCCTGCTCCCCGCGGCGATCCTCCTGTTGATCGGTCTGATCTACCCCGCGATCTCGACGATCTACCAGTCGTTCTTCGACAAGACCGGCGAACAGTTCGTGGGGCTCGAGAACTACATCTGGACGTTCACGAACCCCGAGGGCTTCTTCTCGGTCATCAACACGATCATCTGGGCCCTCTTCGCCCCCACGCTCTCGACCGCGATCGGCTTGGCGTACGCCGCGTTCATCGACCGGGCGCGCGGCGAGAAGATTCTCAAGCTCTTCGTCTTCATGCCCTTCGCGATCTCGTTCGTCGGCGCCGGCATCATCTGGAAGTTCGTCTACGACAACCGCCAGGGTCAGCAGATCGGTCTGCTCAACGCCATCGTCACGATGTTCGGGGGTGAACCGATCGGCTGGCTCGACCAGCAGCCGTTCGTCAACACCTTCGCGCTTCTGGCGGTGTTCGTGTGGACCCAGACCGGCTTCGCCATGGTCATCCTCTCGGTCGCCATCAAGGCGGTGCCCACCGAGCAGCTCGAAGCTGCCCAGCTCGACGGCACGACGGCATGGCAGCGCTTCATCAACGTGACGGTGCCCGGAATCCGGGCGTCGCTCATCGTCGTGCTCACCACCATCACGATCGCCTCGCTGAAGGTGTACGACATCGTCGCGGTCATGACCGGCGGCCGTTCGAACTCGAGCGTGCTCGGTTTCGAGATGGTGAACCAGCAGCAGCGATTCCAGAGCTACGGGCACTCCTCCGCTCTTGCGGTGGTGCTGTTCCTGTTCGTGCTTCCGCTGATCGTCTACAACGCGCGGCAGATGCGCAAGCAGAAGGAGATCCGATGACCGCGCTCAAGGAGGCGCCGGCGTACAGCCCGCGCGCCGCTCGCAAGGTGGCCCGTGACACGCGCCGCAACGAGAACCTCGCCCACAAGCGGCTGACGTCGAAGACCGCCACCATCATCGCGATCGTCATCGCGATCTTCTGGACCATCCCGACGTTCGGTCTGTTCGTCACCTCATTCCGCCCCGGCGCCGACTCGCAGACGAGCGGGTGGTGGACCGTGTTCGTGAACCCCGGGTTCACGCTCGACAACTACTCCGAAGCACTGACCTCGGGGGGCACGGCCCTGACCCTGGGCGACTCGTTCCTCAACTCGCTCGCCATCTCGATCCCGGCCACGCTCATCCCGATCTCGATCGCGGCCCTCGCCGCGTACGCGTTCGCGTGGATCGATTTCAAGGGCAAGAACCTGTTGTTCGTGTTCGTCTTCGCCCTGCAGATCGTGCCCATTCAGATGGCACTCGTGCCGCTGCTGAGCCTGTTCTCGCGCGGACTCGAGATCAACGGCACCGCCGTTTTCCCCGGGTTCGAACTGCGCGACGTCGATCACAGCTTCGCCACGGTGTGGATCGCCCACGCGATCTTCGCGTTGCCGCTCGCCATCTTCCTGCTGCACAACTTCATCTCGGAGATCCCGACCGAGGTGATCGAGGCGGCTCGCGTCGACGGAGCGGGCCACGGCCAGATCTTCTTCCGGATGATCCTGCCGCTGGCGATGCCGGCGATCGCGTCGTTCGCGATCTTCCAGTTCCTCTGGGTGTGGAACGACCTGCTCGTGGCGACGATCTTCGCGCCATCGTCGTCTCTGCCGCTGACGCAGACGTTGAACTCGCTGTCGGGCTCGTGGGGCGACCGCTGGTACCTGCAGTCCGCGGGCACGTTCATCTCGATCATCGTTCCGCTGATCGTGTTCTTCGCCCTCCAGCGCTTCTTCGTCCGCGGTCTTCTCGCGGGCGCAACGAAGGGCTGAGGGCCCGAGGCGGAAGCATCCGATCGCTTCGATGCCGATCGGTACAGTGAGCGAATGGATGCTTCCGCCTCTGCCTCCGCGGTCGTCGACGTGAACGAAGCGACCGGGCTGACGCGGGCGCAGGTCGCCGAGAGAGTCGCGGCGGGTCGCACCAACGCGTTCCGCGCCGACTCCAGCCGAAGCGTGGGCAGCATCGTGCGCGCCAACGTCTTCACCCTCTTCAACGCCATCGTGGGCGGGTGCTTTCTCGTGCTGCTCCTGCTGGGTCGCTGGCAAGACGCCCTCTTCGGGCTCAGCGCGCTGGCGAACGCGGTGATCGGGTGCGTGCAGGAGTTCCGAGCGAAAGCCGCGCTCGACCGGCTCGCGCTGCTCAACGCCCCCCTCGCCCGGGTGCGCCGCGAGGGCGCGGACGCCGAGATCTCGCCCGATGCGATCGTGCTCGACGATGTGCTGGTGCTGCGGGCGGGCGACCAGGTGCCGGCCGACGCGTCGGTGCTCGGCGGTCGTGGTCTGCAGATCGACGAGTCGATGCTCACCGGCGAGTCTGACGCCGTCGACAAGCGCCGCAGCGACGAGGCCCTGTCGGGGTCGATCGTGGTGTCGGGGGAGGGCACCGCACGCGTGGTGCGTGTGGGGGCCGACTCGTACGCCAACTCGTTCGCCGCCGAGGCCAAACGGTTCTCGATGGTCTCGAGCGAACTGCGGACGTCGGTGAACCGCGTGCTCACGTGGGTGGGGTGGGGTATCGGTCCGATCGGCCTCCTCGTGCTCAACGCGCAGATGGTCGCGGCCGGCGGGTGGGCGGAGGCCTGGCAGAGCGGGGCCTGGACGCAGGCGGTCGTCAACGTGATCGCGTCGCTGACGGCGATGATCCCCCTCGGGCTGGTGCTGATGACGTCGATCGCTTTCGCGGTGGGCGCGGCGAAGCTCGCGTCACGGCAGGTGCTCGTGAACGAACTGCCCGCGGTCGAGGGCCTCGCACGCGTCGACATCATCTGTCTCGACAAGACCGGAACGCTCACCGCGGGTGAGATCCGCTTCGACGGGGCGCACCCGTTGCACGAGGTCGACGGGTGGGAGGATGCTCTCGCCTGGTACGGGGCCGCGCCCGACGCGAACGCGACGGCGAAGTGCCTGCGTGAGCCGTACCCGCAGGCGCAGCCCCGCGCCGTCATCGCCAGCATCCCCTTCTCGTCCGCACGCAAATGGAGTGCGGTGTCGCTCGAGGGTGCGGGAGGCGGGACGTGGGTGCTCGGTGCCCCCGAGATGGTGTTCCCGGATGCGGCGACCGACACGGCGACGGCGCTGGGAGCGCTGGCGGTGAACCTGTCGTCATCGGGGCGACGGACGCTCGTTCTCGGGCACTCGCCCGCCGCCCTGTCGGAAGCCGACATGGAGTCCGAGCGCCTCCCCGAAGACGTCGCAGCCGTCGCCGTCCTCACCTTCCGTGAGCAGGTGCGACCCGACGCCGCTCAGACGCTGGAGTATTTCCGGCGCCAGGGCGTCAGCATCCGGATCATCTCCGGCGACAATCCTCGGACGGTCGCCGCCATCGCGCGGGAGTTGGGGGTCGAGGCGGGTGAGGGCATCGACGCCCGCACGTTGCCCGAAGACGAGGCCGCGCTCGGAGAGATCCTCGAGCGGAACATCGTGTTCGGGCGGGTGACGCCCGACCAGAAGAAGCGCATCGTGCTCGCCCTCCAGGCGCGGGGCCACACGGTCGCGATGACGGGCGACGGCGTCAACGACGCCCTCGCGATCAAGACGGCCGACATCGGCATCGCGATGAACTCCGGCGCCGCGGCGACCAAGGCGGTCGCCCGCCTTGTGCTGCTCGACAGCCAGTTCTCGCACCTGCCCGACGTCGTCGCCGAAGGGCGCCAGGTGATCGCCAACATCGAGCGCGTCTCGATGCTGTTCCTGACGAAGACCGCGTACGCGACGACCCTGGCGATCCTCTGCGGCGCGCTCGTGATGGAGTTCCCGTTCCTTCCGCGCCAGCTCTCGATCACCGATGGGCTGACGATCGGCATTCCGGCGTTCTTCCTCGCGCTCATGCCGAACGCGCAACGGTATGTGCCCGGGTTCTTGCGGCGGTCTCTGACCTTCGCCATTCCGGCCGGCGTCTTCATCGCGGTGGCCCTGACGGTCTACGCGCGTATCGCCGCGGGGATGGGCGTGGCAGAACCCCAGCTGCGCACCGGTGCCACGATCATCCTCGCCGTGATCGGCATCTGGGTTCTCGCCGTGCTCGCCCGCCCGATCGACCGGTACAAGGGACTCGTCATCGGCGGCATGTTCGTGGCCCTGCTGGGCATCTTCACGATCCCGCTGTCGACGGGGTTCTTCCAACTCATCGATCCCGGCGAAGACGCCGCGTGGCTCGTGGCGGGGGTGACCGTGCTCACGATCGGAGCGATCGAGATCGTGCGGATGCTCCACCGCCGTTTCATCGGCCGGGCACTGCAGGCAGACCCGTTCGCCGCGGTCAGCGGCGGAACCAGCGGCTTCCCGGCGGCGCCCACATCGCGACGACGATGAACGCCTGAGCGACCAGCGGAACGATGGTCGCGGCATCCCAGGTCGTCGTCGCGATCGCCAGGATCTGCAGTGCGTACTGCGCCGCGATGTAGACGGTCACGGCGAGCCGTGCGAGCCGGCTCCCGCGGCCGACGGCGGACGCCACCGCCAGGGTGAGGAGACCGAGGAGGATGATCGCGGCACCGAGGAGCGAGACGCCCAGCACGTCGCTCTCGGGCACCTGGTAGCGACTGAGCAGGATGAGCAGGCCCACGGCGGCGTTCAGGAGTCCGCTGAGGTAGACGAGGACGACCACGACCGTCACGAGGGCGGGCCGCGTGCGGAGGGCGGCGTCCGTCGTCATGCGATCACTGTAGCGCCGCCCGCAGGCGTCAACCGGTGCAGGCCAGCCGGGTCTGCATGCTGCGCATGGCGTCGATCTCGCTGGTCTGCGCGCTGATCATGCTCTCGGCGACCGTGCGTACGCGCGGGTCTTCGCCAAGCTCGACGACGGCCTCTGCCATCGGGATCGCGCCCTGGTGATGCCGGATCATGAGCGAGAGGAACAGGCAGTCGGCCTCGGGCTCGGAGGCCGACTCGAGCTCTGCCAGCTGAGCATCGGTCGCCATGCCCATGTCGGCACGCAGCTCGTCTTCCGTGGCCGTCTCGGGATCGTGCTGGTGGGCGGACGAATCGGCCATCCACGACATGAGGGGTCCGCCCGCCTGGGGGAGACCCCACTCGACGAGCCAGCCGAACATCTCGCCGCGCTGGCCCGCCTGTGCGGTGGCCATATCGTGGGCGAGGATGCGGAGTTCGTCATCGTCGGTGACGCGGTAGATGTCCATAGCCATGCGGATCGCCTGCTCGTGATGCACCTGCATGTCGCGCGCGAACCCGGCCTCGGCAGAGACCGTCGACGGCCTCACCGGCGCCGCGGAGGCTCCGAAAGCCGAGAACCGACCGATCGCGAAGGCCACGGCGGCGACGGCGAGGATCGCCACCGCGACGACGAGCCACCGCGTCGCGGGGCGCGGAGCCGTCGCTTCGTCGGTCATGTCAGAGCTTGCCGGGGCCGTCGAGGGCGCCCGAGCAGATGGCGTTCGGCTCGGGGGCGTTCTGGCTGCGCCAGTACTCCTCGAAGAACTGCGGGATCCGCTCGTCGCTCGCGGAGTCGAGCTTCAGCTGGTGGTCCCACGCGCTCAGCACGATGGGGGAGTCAAGGCCCTCGTAGGGGGAGAGCACCATGTAGGTGGCCGGGAGCTGCGACTTCAACGTCGCCAGTTCTTCGTCGCTGACGGCCGCGGCGTCGTAGGTGACCCAGACGGCGCCGTGCTCCATCGCATGCACGGCGTTCTCGTTCGCCTGCGGCTCGGTGTAGACACCGCAGTTCAGCCAGACCGCGTTGTGCTGTCCGCCGGCGGGGGGAGTCTGCTCGTAGTCGACGGTGCCTTCGACGTGGTCGTTGGGGAGATCGAACGTCTCGACGCCTTCGATCTCGACGCCGGAGCTGTCGGCGGCCGTGTACGTCGGCGCGGCCTTCGGAGCGAACGCGAAAGAAGCGATGACCAGGCCCACGATCGCGACGGCAGCGGTGCCGCCCACGACCCACCAGAGCAGCTTGCTGCGCCGGCGCTTGGCCAGCTGGCGCTGATACTCGGCCAGCTTCTCCTGGCGTTTCTGCTCGCGCTGCTGCTTGACGGTCTGGTTGATCTGCGACTGCTTGGCGGGGTTGCCGCTGGCGCGGCCATTCTCGGAAGACATATGCGGTGTGTGGACGCTTCTGCTCGGGGGCGAGGACACATCGGCGGTGCGCCGACGGTTTCACCCTATGCGGGCGATGGGGTTCGAGCCTGGGAATGCACTCGAACCGTCTTGTGAGACACGGTGCGAAGCGCGGATCGGTTCGATATCATCGATATCGGGCGACCGAATCGATTCGATTCCGCGACCCACCCCCTCCCCCCTCCATTCAGCCCGGCTCATCCCGGGTCGTCACCGATGTTCGAAACGAAGACTCTCGTGCGCGATACCGCTTCCCTTCCCGTGGTCGATCCGACGCCCACCGGGGGCGTCACAGACCGTCGGCCCGCGACGACGGGCGCCATCCGTACCCTCGGTTCCAACCCCATCACGGCGCCGATCATGTTGCACCCGGGCGATGCGATCGCGACGCGGCGCCGGGTGATCCTCATCGTTCTGCTCGGCGCACTGACGGCACTCGGGCCGTTCACGATCGACATGTACCTGCCCGCGTTCCCGATCCTGCGCGAAGACTTCCGGACGACCGAGGCCGCGATCCAGCTCACCCTGGCCGGCACCATGATCGGCTTCGCCCTGGGGCAGCTCATCGTGGGTCCGCTCAGCGACAAGGTCGGTCGTCGCATCCCGCTCCTGATCGTCACCGGTCTGCACGTGGTCGCGAGCCTTCTCGCGGCCGTCGCCCCGAGCCTCGAGCTGCTGGGCGCGGCGCGCGTGCTGATGGGAATGGGGGCTGCGGCGGGCGGCGTCGTCGCGATGGCCATCGTCCGCGACCTCTTCGGCGGCAAGCGGCTCGTGGTCGTGCTGTCGCGACTGGCCCTCATCACCGGTGTGGCGCCCGTCATCGCCCCGCTCGTCGGCTCTGCGCTCCTCCAGGTGATGCCGTGGCGCGGACTCTTCGTCGTTCTCGCGGTATACGGCGCCCTGATGCTGGGGTGCGCGCTGTTCCTCATCTTCGAGACGCTTCCGCCCGCCCGCCGGCAGGATCGCGGCGCAACCACCGTGCTGCAGCGCTACCGCAACGTCTTCGGCGACCGGGTCTTCGTCGGCGTGCTCGTGATCGGCGGCATGACCTTCAGTGGGCTGTTCTCGTACCTGTCGGCGTCATCGTTCCTCTTCCAAGGCACCTATGGGTTCGATCCGCAGATGTACGGCGTGCTCTTCGCCGTCAACTCGATCGGCCTCGTCATCGGCAACCAGATCGCCGCGCGCCTCGCCGCACGGTTCGGCCCGCAGTGGGTGCTCGCCTTCTCGACGTCTGCGTTGATCCTCAGCTCCGCCGCGATCATCGCCGCCGATCAGCTGGGCCTCGGACTCTGGGGCACGGTCGTGCCCCTGTTCGTCTTCATGACCTCGTGCGGATTCACCTTCCCGTGCGTGCAGGTGCTGGCTCTCGACCGGCACGGCAAGGCGGCGGGCACGGCGGCTTCGGTGCTCGGCGCGGTGAACTTCGGTGTTGCGGGCCTCGTCTCGCCCCTCGTCGGCTGGCTCTCCGGGTCGGAGGGCATCACGGCGACCTCGATGGCCGTCGTGATGTTCGGCTGCGCCCTCATCGGCGCCCTCGGTCTGTGGCTCGTCGTGCGCCCCCGTTCGGTGGCTCAGCTCACTCCCTAGTGCTCTCGCGCGGAACGCGTGTCCCGAATTCCGCGAGAAATTGCCTCGATCGTTGCGGAAAGCGGGACATGTGCGCGGGTGACATGTCGTCAAGCCCTCGGGGCGAGCGGATGCGGCGGCGTAGCGTCGCGGTATGAGCGAGCTGACCGCGCCCACCGGCCGCGAACCCGACCTGATCGCCGAACCCCACGACGATGGAACCCCGCCGCGCGCGCTGGTGATCGGCGCCACGGGATACCTGGGTGGGCGCCTCGTGCCCCGTCTGCTCGAAGCGGGCTACGCCGTGCGCGTGCTCGCCCGGAACGCCGCGCGCGTCACCGCCTTCGAATGGGGATCGCGGGTCGAGGTCGTCGAGGGTGAGGCGGGCGATCCCGACGCCGTCGCCCGGGCCGTCGAGGAGGTCGACGTGCTCTACTACCTCGTCCATTCGATGGCGGCGGGCAAAGACTTCGAGAACGCCGACCGCGTCGCGGCCGAGACGGTCGCGGCGGCGGCGGCCGCAGCATCCGTCGGTCGCATCGTCTACCTCGGCGGGCTGCACCCCGACGACGCACCCCTGTCTGCGCACCTGCGCTCGCGGGTCGAGGTGGGTGAGATCCTCCTGGCGAGCGGTGTGCCGACCCTCGTTCTGCAGGCGGGCGTGGTCATCGGGTCGGGTTCGGCGTCGTTCGAGATGGTGCGCCACCTCACCGACGTGCTGCCCTACATGCCCGCGCCGAAGTGGGTGCGCAACCGCATTCAGCCCATCGCCGTGCGCGACGTGCTGCACTATCTGCTGGGCGCGGCACGCGTCGACGCCGACGTGAATCGCGCCGTCGACATCGGCGGGCCCGACGTGCTGCGCTACGGCCAGATGATGAACGGCTACGCCGTCGAGGCCGGGCTGCGCCAACGCGCGATCGCCGCCCTCCCGGTGTTGACCCCGCGGCTCGCGTCTCACTGGGTCAATCTCGTCACCCCGATCCCGCGGGCGACCGCGCGGCCGCTCGTCGAGTCGCTCCAGAACGAGTGCATCATGAAGAATCACGACGTCGACGCGCTGATCCCGCGGCCCGCCGACGGGCTGACGCCGTACCGCCGCGCGGTGGCGATGGCCCTCGGGCGTGTGCAGGACGACACGATCGAGACGAGCTGGCAAGACGCCGAGGTCTCTGGTGTTCCGAGCGACCCGCTGCCCAGCGACCCCGACTGGGCGGGGCGCACCGTGTTCGTCGACGCACGCTCGGTCACCACAACGGCATCGCCCGAGCAGGTGTGGGCCGTGATCGCGGGTATCGGCGGGGAGAACGGGTGGTACTCCTCCCCGCTCCTGTGGTCGATGCGCGGCTGGATGGACCGGATCGTCGGCGGCGTCGGACTCGCGCGCGGACGGCGGAGCCGGGCGGTGCTGACCGTCGGCGACGCCCTCGACTTCTGGCGCGTCGAGGCGGTCGAGCCGGGCCGGCTTCTGCGTCTCCGCGCCGAGATGAAGGTTCCGGGCCTCGCGTGGCTCGAGATGCGCGTCAGCCCCGACGGCGACGGTGCGCGTTACGAGCAGCGCGCCGTCTTCTTCCCGATGGGACTCGCCGGGCGGCTGTACTGGCTGGGCGTCCTCCCCTTCCACGGGCTGATCTTCCCCGGAATGGCGGCCCGGATCACGGCGACCGCCGAGGCATCCGACCCGCAACCCGCGCGGGTCGCATCGTAGGGTGAACGTCATGCAACACACTGCCGCCGTGATCACCGTTTCCGATCGATCGGCGGCGGGTGAGCGCGCCGACGCCAGTGGCCCGGTCGCCGTCGAGGCACTTCGGGCGGCGGGTTACACCTGCGATGACGCGACTATCGTGCCCGACGGCGCCGACAGCGTGGAAGCAGCGCTCCGTGCCGCCCTCGACGGGGGCGCCCGTCTCATCGTCACCAGCGGCGGCACCGGTGTCGGGCCGCGCGATGTGACGCCCGAGGGCACCGCCCGCGTCGTGACCCGCGAACTTCCGGGGATCGCCGAGGAGCTTCGGCGCCGGAGCACCGCCGAGAAGCCGGCGGGCATGCTGTCGCGCGGTGTCGCGGGTGTCGTCGACGGCCCGGGGGCGCTCGTGGTGAACCTTCCGGGGTCGCCGCGTGCCGTGGCATCCGGAATCCCCGTGATCGTGTCGATCGCCGGGCACGTGCTCGACCAGCTCGGCGGATCGGACCACTCGTGAGCGCCGTACGCCTCGCCGCCCTTTCGGAGGAGCGCCTCGACCTCGACGCCCATCTCGCCGCGGTCGATGACCGGGCCGCAGGAGCGGTGACGACGTTCATCGGGCGCGTGCGCGACAACGACCCCGATGCCTCGACCGCCGTCGTCGCGCTGGAGTACTCCTCGCACCCCGATGCCGAGGGTGCGCTCCGCGGGATCGCCGAGCGCGCCGCTGCCGGCACCGATGCGATCGTCGCGGTGAGTCACCGGGTCGGGCGCCTCGCGGTGGGTGACGCGGCGGTGGTGATCGCCGTCGCGTCGGGCCACCGCGCTGAGGCGTTCGACGTGTGCCGCGCGGTGATCGAGGCCATCAAGCTCGAACTGCCGGTCTGGAAGCGCCAGGTCGAAGCCGACGGCACCACGGCCTGGAAGGGTCTCGGGGGCTAGAGCTGCGCCGCCGCTCAGCCTCCGGCGAAGGGGGGCAGCACGTCGACGAGTGAACCCGCGGCGAGCGGGGCATCGGTGTCTGTCCGCACGCCGTCGACCAGCACCGCGCACCGCGGCAGGATGTCGCCGAGGTTCGGGTGGTCACCGACGATCGCGGCACGGAGGGCCGAGAGCGAGGCTTCGCTCCGCTGCTCCTCGTCGGCGCCGGCGCCCTCGGCCGCCGCCGCGAAGTACCTCACGCGCACGGTCACTCGGGACGCGTCCAATCGCCCGATCGGCCGCCGGTCTTCGCGACGATGCGCACGTTCTCGATCACGGTCGAGCGGTCCATGCCCTTGATCATGTCGACGATCGCGAGGGCGGCGACCGAGACGGCGGTCAACGCCTCCATCTCGATGCCGGTGCGGTCGGCGGTGCCGACGGTGGCCTCGATCTCGACACCCGCGTCGGTCACGACGAGGTCGACGGATGCCGCGTGCACCCCGATCACGTGGGCGAGGGGCAGGAGGGCCGGCGTCGATTTCGCCGCCTGGATGCCGGCGATGCGCGCCACCGCGAGGACGTCGCCCTTGGGAGTGGTGCCGTCG
This sequence comes from Microbacterium shimangi, assembly GCF_043556445.1. Lineage (NCBI taxonomy): Bacteria > Bacillati > Actinomycetota > Actinomycetes > Micrococcales > Microbacteriaceae > Microbacterium > Microbacterium shimangi. The sequence continues at coordinate 138,801 of NZ_JBIGII010000003.1, read as the reverse complement.
CGGAGGGCGGCGATCACCTCGGGGGCGCAGCGGACGAAGCCGCGGGCGGTGGCCGAGCGCACGGTGGGCTGTTTCGCGGTGACGTCGACCATGCGCGCGTGGCCGGCGGCGTCGAGATGGGTGAAGCTCATCGAACAAGTATGACGTCGAGCCGATCGCCGACGGCGACCTCGGACACTTCGGCGGGCACGATCGCGAACGCCTCGGCGTGGGCGAGTCCGCCCGCGAGGTGCGACCCCGATCCGCCGGCTGTCGCCGGACGCACGGTTCCCGTGCGGAGGTCGACCACGGCGGGGAGGTACTGCCGGCGCGACGGGGGAGTGCGCCAGCTCTCGGCGGCCTCGAGGGTCACGAGCGGGCGCGCGATGTCGGCGCGACCCTGCAGCTGCAGGAGGGCGGGGCGCACGAACACCTCGAAAGACACCGCGACGCTGACCGGGTTTCCCGGAAGACCGAAGACGAGGCAGCCGCTCGGCAGGGTGCCGAACGCCTGAGGTTTGCCCGGCTGCATCGCGACCCCCACGAACTCGACGCCACCCTCTCCGCCCGCGAACGCACCGCGGACGGGCTCGTACGCACCGGCGCTCACGCCCCCGGTGAAGACGATGACATCGACCCCGGCGTCTTCGGCCTCGCGGGTGACGCGGGTGACCTCTGCCGGGTCGTCGCCCACGCGGTGCAGCCCGACGAGTTCCGCATCGGCACCGTCGAGCAGCGCGGCGAGGAGGGGTCCGTTGGAATCCGGGATGCTGCCGCGACCGCCCGATGCACCGGGTGCGCTCAGCTCGCTCCCGGTCGAGACGACGGTGACGCGGGGTGCGCGGGCGACGCGGACCTCTCCCACCCCCGCGGCGATGGCGGCCGCGATCTGGAAGGCCCCCATGCGGATACCCGGCGCGATGACCTCGTCTCCCGCGTGGAGGTCGCCCCCGCGGCGGCGGATGAACGTGCCGCGCTCGCGCGGTGCGCGCTCGATGACCACGTCGGCCAGGCCCGCGGCGAGGCCGCCGACGGTGTCTTCGAACGGCACGATGACGTCGGCATCGGTCGGAACCGGCGAGCCCGTCATGATCCTGGCCGCCTCTCCCTGGGCGAGGGGCGGGTCGAGTGATGTTCCGGCGGGCAGGTCGGCGGCGATCCGAAGGGTCACGGGGGTTTCGGGTGCGGCGGCGGCGACGTCGGCGTACCGCACGGCGAAACCGTCCATGGCGGAGTTGTGGAAGAGCGGAATGTCGCCCGCCGCGATCACCGGTTCGGCCAGGGTGCGGCCCAGCGACGCGGTGACCGGGAGTGCCTCGACCGGGAGTGGACGCACGGCGGCGAGCACGCGACCGAGCTGCGCTTCGACGGTGCGCAGCGCGGTCATGCGGGCACCGCCGTCGCGCGTGCGTGCAGCGCGGTCATGCGGGCACCGCCGTCGCGCGTGCGTGCAGCGCGATCTCGCTCTGACGACCGCGCAGCGCATCGATCAGGAGCACTCGCCCGAGAAGCGGTTCACCGGCGCCGGTGATGAGCTTCACGACTTCGGTTGCGAGGATGCCGCCGATCTGCAGGCAGAGCGACCCGAGCACGCCGACCTGCTCGCAGGTGGGCGGTTCGCCCGTGCTGCCGGCGGGGTAGAGGTCGCCCAGCGAGACGGGGGCGATGCCGGCGGGCGGGCGCGACCAGAACACCGTCGCTTGACCAGCGAACTCCTGGACGGCGCCCCACACGACCGGGATGCCGACCGCGTCGGCGCCAGCCGCGACGGCCTCTCGCGTACCGAAGGTGTCGCTGCCGTCGACGACGAGGTGCGCGCCGTCGAGCAGGCGCGTGGCGTTGTCGGCGTCGAGGCGCTCGGAGACGGGGATCACACGGGTCGCGGGCGAGAGGTCGGCGGCGGCGCGCACCGCCGAGTCGACCTTGGGGCGGCCCGTGTCGCCGATGCGGTGCAACACCTGCCGTTGCAGGTTGGAGCCGTCGACCACGTCGTCGTCGATCACGACGATCTCGCCGACGCCGGCGGCCGCGAGGGCGAGGATCACGGGGGACCCGAGGCCGCCCGCTCCGACCACGGCGACGCGGGCGGCCGCGAGGCGGCGTTGCCCCTCGTTGCCGATGCCGGCGAGCACCGCGTGGCGGGCCGTGCGGATGAGCTCCGACGGATCGAGGGCGTCGATCGGCTCGACGAGCGGTTTCATGCCCTCAGGCTACGCGCGGTAGCGCCGGAGAGTGCCGATCCGATTCTCGACGAAGTTGTCGTTGTTCACTTAGCGAACGTCAGCGATGACAAATTCGAAAGTTGAAGAATGTTGACGCGTCAGCGAGACATGTAAAAAATCCGACGAAAGATTTAAACGTCCTCGAAGCGTGCGCGTAAGCTTTACATGTGACGTGGCGACCTGAGGAACCGTACAACGCGCTCCCGGCGTTGCCGCCAAGTGCTCAGATAGAGACCGTCACTGTGCTCAAGGTGGTGATCGACGCGCGGGCTGCACTCGCCGCGCTCGACCAGGCCGCACGTCGAATGCCGAACCCGGCCGTGTTGTTGAATGCCATACCGATTCTCGAGGCGCAGGCGAGCTCCGAGATAGAGAACATCGTCACCACGACCGACGAGCTCTTCCGTTACGCACAAGACGAGTCGCAACTCGCGACGCCTGAGACGAAAGAGACGCTTCGATACCGTTCCGCTCTGTTCGCCGGGCTGGACAGCGTGCGGTCACGACCGCTGTCTGTCACAACGGCGACCGAGATCTGTTCGATCGTGCAGGGGCGGGAGATGGGTGTCCGCAATCTTCCTGGCACGATCATCGCCAACCCGGCGACGCGACGCGCGATCTACACGCCGCCCCAGGGTGAGGCTGTCATCCGCGAGAAGCTCAGCAACTGGGCAGATTTCATTCACGCGTCTGTCTCTCTCGACCCGCTGGTCGTCATGGCGCTCTCCCACTACCAGTTCGAGGCGATCCACCCCTTCGCCGATGGCAATGGGCGCACGGGACGCATCTTGAACATCCTCATGCTCGTCGACGGGGGCCTCTTGCAGTCGCCCGTTCTCTACCTGTCGCGGTTCATCATCCTCCACAAGGACGACTACTATCGGTTGCTTCTCGCGGTGACGCGCGAGGGCGCATGGGAAGAATGGGTCATCTTCATGCTGACCGCCGTCCGGGACACTGCTCGCGCGACCTTGGCGAAGATCGACGCGATCCAGGATCTTCAGCACGAGGTGCGCGAGCGGGTACGCGCCACGAGCGCCGGGGCTAACTCCGATCTTCTCGACGCCCTCTTCGAGCAACCGTATTGCCGCATCGGCAAGGTCATGGAGCGGTGTTCGGTATCGCGTCCGACTGCAACGAAGTGGCTCAACGAAGTCGTGGAGGCGGGCGTCCTGCACAGCGTCAGGATGGGCCGTGAGCGACTGTTCATCAATCACGCATTCCTCGACGTTCTTCTGCGGGATGAGCCGGTCGAGGACGCAATCCACACCCTCTTCTGACCCAGCTCAGCCCGCGATGCGCCCGTTCTCGATCCTGACGGTGCGGTCGACGAGAGCCGGAGGCACGTCGACGTGTGAGATCAGCACCACCGCGCGATCGGCGGGGACGGCGGTCAGCAGGTCGGTGAGCAGGGCATCGGATGCCGCGGGGTCGACGCCGGCGGTCGGCTCGTCGAGCACGAGCACCGGGAAGTCGTGGAGGAGCGCCCGGGCCAGGGCGATGCGCTGGGCCTGCCCGCCCGAGACGAGCACGCCGCGGTCGCCGACGGGGGCATCGAGCCCGCCGCGGCTCTCGACCCAGCTCGCGAGGCCGACACGGGCGAGCACCGCGTCGAGGTCGGCATCGGTCGCGGTGTCACGGGCGAACAGCAGATTCTGCCGCAGCGATTCGTCGAAGAGGAACGGCTCCTGTTCGACCAGTCCGACGGTCAGGCGCAGGTCGTCGCCCGACAGGCCGCGCGCCTCGACACCGCCGATGCGGTACGAGCCCGAGTAATCGAGGAAGCGCACCAGCACGTGCGCGAGAGTCGTCTTGCCGGCCCCGCTCGGCCCCGTCACGACGACTCTCTCGCCGGCGTCGATGCGGAGGGAGACGTCGTGCAGTCGGCCCGGGTCTCCCGCCTCTGCGCCGCGGCGCGGCCACGATGCCCCGAGGCCGTGCAGCTCGATCCCGCGGCCCCGGGAGGTTTCGAGGGGCGCGGCGACCCCGGTGGGTTCGGGTTCATCGCGGGGAAGGCCCGCCGGCACCTCGGCGGGCACCGTCTCTGCCACCCGCGTCGCCGCGGAGTGCACCTGGCGCCACGAGGCGAGGGCGAGCGGCACAGGCCCGAACACTTCGAACACGGCCATCGGCAGCAGCACGACGACGGCGAGTCCCGGGCCGCTCAGTGTGCCGTCGATGACAGCGGGGGCAGCGATCGCGAGCGAGATCAGCGAGGCGAGGCCCGCGAGCAGCGAGACCGCGCCGGAGGTGAAGCCCTGAGCGACGCCGCGGCGCACCACGGCGCGCCGCAGATTCTCGTCGGCTCGTCGGATGCGGTCGTGCGCAGCATCCGTCGCCCCGAAGGCGATCAGCACGTCGAGCGAGGTGAGCAGGTCGAGCAGTGAGTCGGCGACCTCGGCGCGAAGCGGTGAGATGTCGCGCTCGGCACGCGCTCCTGCGGCCCAGCCGACCCAGACGGCGAGGCCCAGCGCGACGACGAGGCAGGCGGCGAGCACGAGGGCAGCAGGCCACGAGAGGAAGGCCGTGAAGACCACGCTCGCGAGGGCGGTGAGCCCGGCGACGGCGAGCGGTTGCACGACGCGCAGGGGCAGGTTCTGCAGTTCGTCGACGTCATCGACGAGGTTCGCGAGCAGCGCGCCGCGGCGGGCACGGCCGATGCCGTCGGGGGCGAGCGGCACGATGTCGCGCACCAGCGTGGCGCGCACGGTGGCGAGCTGGTCGAGCGCGGCGTCGTGACCGCTCAGCCGTTCGAGGTAGCGGAAGACCCCCCGTCCGAGTGCGAACGCCCGGACGGCCACGACGGCCGCAGACAGATAGAGCAGTGCCGGCTGCTCGGCGGCCCGCGCGATGAGCCAGGCGCTCGCCGCGAGGAGGGCGATGGCGCTCACGGCGGTGCCGACCCCGGCGAGGACGGCGGGGGTGAAACGCCGGGTGGAGGGTTGCGCCGCGCGCAGGACCGCTTTCACCCGGGCGTTCACGAGACGACTCCGCGGTCTGAGGCGGCGACCGTCACGACCGCATCGGCGATGCGTCGCGCGGAGGGCCGGTGCGAGACGAGCACGACGCCGACGCCGTCGTCGGCCAGCTCTCGCAGGCGGTCCCACAGGGCGCCCTCCGTCTCGGAGTCGAGTGCGCTCGAGGGCTCGTCGAGCACCAGCACCCCCGTTCCCGCAACGCGCCGCAGACGGTAGAGCGCTCGGGCGACGGCGACGCGCTGGGCTTGTCCGCCCGACAGCCCGCCGCCGCGGACGCCCAGTTCGAGCGTCGGATCGACGTCGATCGCCTGGGCGTCGATGAGGCTGGCCTCGACGGTCGCCCGGTCGAGTGCCGGGTCGCCGAGCGCGACGTTGTGCGACACCGATCCCGCCACGAGTCCTGGCCGCTGACCGGCCCACGCGATCGCGTCGCGCGCATCGGCCACGATCTCGCCGTCGACGTCGATCGTGCCGTCGTACTCGGCGAAACCGAGAAGGGCGGCGACGAGGCTCGACTTGCCCGCCCCGCTCGGTCCGTCGATCAGTACCACCCGACCGGGGGCCACCTCGAGGTCGATCGGCGGCAGCATCCGTTCGCCCCGTTTCACGCGCAGCGCGCGCACGGTGATCCGGCTTCCACCTCGGGGCGCCGCGAAAACGCCGACTGCACTCTCCGAGGGAGAGCTGTCGAGCACATCGAAGATCTCGTCGGTCGCCGCCACTCCCTCGGCCGCAGCGTGGAACTGCACGCCGACCTGACGCAGCGGCAGGTAGGTCTCGGGGGCGAGGAGGAGGACGAACAGGCCCACGAGCAGATCCATCTCGCCCGCGAGCAGACGGAAGCCGATCGTCACCGCGACGATGGCGACCGAGATCGACGCGAGGAACTCGAGTGCGAACCCCGAGACGAACGAGACCCGCAGCACCGCCATCGTCTCGCGCTTGTAGCTGCGCGTGACGCTTTCGATGGTGTCGGCGGCACGATGCTGGCGTCCGAAGGCCTTGAGCGTGCCGAGGCCGTTGACGGTGTCGGCGAAGCGCGCGGCCAGGCGGCGAAGGGTGTCGAACTGGCGGCGTTGCACCGATCGGGTGGCGAGGCCGATCAAGATCATGAAGACGGGGATCAGCGGAATCGTCACGGCGATGATGAGCGCCGAGATCGGGTCGGCGAGAAGGATCGCACCGAAGAGGATCGGCATCGTGACGGCCGTGGCGACCAGCTGCGGCAGGTAGCGGCCGAAGTAGGCGTCGAGCGACTCCAGCCCGTGGCCGGCGACGACGGCGAGCGATGCGGCGTTGCGGTCGCCGAGCCAGCGGGGTCCGAGTCGATGCACCGCCGAGACGAGCGCGTCACGCAGCTGCAGCGAGGCCCGCGCCGCGCCGCGTGCCGATACCCGCTCGGACGCGGCGATGAGCAGGGCACGGACGACCACGAGGGCGGCCGCGGTGCCGACGAGCGGCCACAGCTGCTCGAGCGGGGCGCCGCCGATGGCGCCGACGAGGGCCGAGGTGAGCGTCCACGCGACGCCGACGATGACACCGGTCTGCGCCAGCACGATCGCTGCGGTGATCGCGAGGAACGATCGCGACGCCGTCGCGTACTTCACGAGTCGCGGGTCGACCGGGCCGCGCACCCGATCCGCCCGTTGCTCGCTCACCCCTCGATCTTCCCTCACCGGGTCAGTGGGCGGATGCTGCGGCCGATTCGATGCGTGCGCGCGTCACGCGCTTGCGGAACACCCAGTAGGTCCAGCCCTGGTAGGCGATGACGAGCGGCACGAAGATGAGAGCCGCCCAGCTCATGATCGTGAGCGTGTAATCGGTGCTCGAGGCGTTCTCGATCGTGAGGTTGAACGCGGGGTCGGTGGAGGACGGCATGACGTTCGGGAACAACGCGAAGAACAGCATCGCGACCGCCGCGACGATCGTCGCCGCTCCGAACGCGAAGGCCCGGCCCTCGCGGTCGACGGCGTTCGAGAGCACCGAGGCGATGAGGGTCACCGCCGCAACGGCCGCGAGCGCTGCCACCGGGAGCGAGAAGTGCGCGGTCACCGTCCAGAGGAGGAAGGTCGCGGCCACGGCGATCGCGAGCACCCCGGCGCGGGTTGCGAGGCGCCGGGCCTTCTCGTGCACCGGGCCGTCGGTCTTCAAGGCGACGAAGGTCACGCCGTGCACGAAGAACAGCAGCAGGGTCGTCGCCCCGCCGAGCAGGCCGTAGGGGTTGAGCAAGGTCAGGAGCGAGCCGGTGAATTCCTTGTCGGCGTCGATGGGTACGCCCTGCACGATGTTGGCGAAGGCGACGCCCCACAGGAACGAGGGGACCGCCGAACCGACCACGATCATCGTGTCGAATCCGCGCTTCCAGCGCAGGCTGTCGCGCTGGTGCCGGTACTCGAACGACACGCCGCGGGCGATCAGCGCCAGCAGGATCAGCAGCAGCGCGAGATAGAAGCCGCTGAAAAGCGTCGCGTACCACTCGGGAAAGGCCGCGAACAGGCAGGCGCCGGCGACGATCAGCCAGGTCTCGTTGAGGTCCCAGACGGGACCGATGGTGTTGATGATCTGGCGGCGGCCCACGTCGTCCTTCGCCAGGAAGGGCAGCGACATCCCCACGCCGAAGTCGAATCCGTCGAGCACGAAGTATCCGACGAAGAAGAATCCGATGATCCAGAACCAGAGGTACGCGAGGTCCATGTCAGCTCCTAGTAGACCGTCGTCGGGGTGTTCTCGACGGTGTCGGGTTCGCGGGGTGCGTTCGGATCGGGCAACGGGTCAGGCCCCTGCTGTGCGAACTTCACGAGAAGCCCGAGTTCCACCACGGCGAGGGTGGCGTAGATCGCGGTGAAGGCGACGAGCGAGATCAGCACGTTCCACCCCGGCACGCTGGGTGAGACGCCGTCTTCGGTGAGCATCAAGCCGAAGACGATCCACGGCTGCCTGCCCATCTCGGTGAAGATCCAGCCCACGAGACTGCCGATGAGGGGGAGCGGGGCGCTCCAGACGAGCACCCGCCACATCCAGCGCTTCATCGCGAAGCGCGACTTCTTGCGGGTGACCCAGAGGCCGACGACCGAGAGCAGGGCAGCGGCTCCTCCCAGGCCCATCATCCAGCGGAACGCCCAGTAGGTGACCCAGATGACCGGGGTGTAGTCGCCGGCGCCGAATTGCGCGGTGTACTGCGCCTGCAGGTCGTTGATGCCCTCGACGCAGCCGTCGAGCGAGTGGGTCGAGAGGAGGGATAGCAGCCACGGCACACGGAGCGACCACACCTCGGCCGATCCGTCGGGGGTGCCGAGCGAGAAGATCGAGAACGAGGCATCGGCGCCGCACGCGGTGTTGTACATCGCTTCGGCGGCGGCCATCTTCATCGGCTGGGTCTGCACCATCACCAGGCTCAGCTGGTCGCCCGAGAGGGCTACGCCGGCGAACGAGATCACCATGAACCACATGCCGAAGCGAAGGGACGGGCGCATCATCTCGATGCTGCGGCCGCGGGCGAGATGCCAGGCCGAGACGGCGATCACGACGGCCGCGGCGAACATCCACGCGGAGGTGACGGTGTGGGGGAAGGCGGCGAGGGCGACGGGGTTGGTCAGCAGCGCCCAGAAATCGATCAGCTCGGCGCGCGATCCGTCGGCGGCCATCTGGTAGCCGACCGGGTTCTGCATGAAGGCGTTCGCGGCGAGGATGAAGTAGGCCGACAGTGTCGCGCCGATCACCGCCATCCAGATGCTGGCGAGGTGGGCGGCCTTCGGCAGCTTGTCCCACCCGAAGATCCACAGGCCGATGAAGGTGGCCTCGAGGAAGAACGCGAGGAGCCCTTCGAACGCGAGAGGGGCGCCGAAGACGTCACCGACGAAGCGGGAGTAGGCCGACCAGTTCATTCCGAACTGGAATTCCTGCACGATCCCGGTGACGACGCCCATGGCGAAGTTGATCAAGAAGATCTTGCCGAAGAAGCGCGTCAGGTGCAGCCACTTCAGCCCCCCGGTGCGGTACCAAACGGTCTGGAAGATGGCCACGACCAGGCCCATCCCGAGGGTGAGGGGTACGAAGAGGTAGTGGTAGAGCGTCGTCAGGCCGAACTGCCAACGAGCGAGAAGCAGAGGGTCCAGCCACTCCACGGTTACCTCCTAGTGAGCTCTCTCATGTGGTCTGACCACAGCGTAACCCGCACGATTCCGCGGCATGCGGAGGTGTCTCGGCGTCGAGCGAACGGGCCTCACGGGCCCGGTCGCCGATTCCGCGGGTAGCCTCGGAAGATGACGCAGGAGCCGCAGCGATGACCGCCGTACCGGTGGCCATTCGTCGGCGCTCCGACGTCACGGCTGTCGATGGCGCCGCAGACGCCGCGTCGGGGCCGCTGATCGACACCCACGGCCGGGTGCACCGCGATCTGCGGATCTCATTGACCGACCGCTGTTCGCTGCGGTGCACCTACTGCATGCCCGAGCAGGGCAACGAGTGGCTGGCCCGCAACAGCATCCTCACCCTCGACGAGATCGTCGAGATCGCCGAGGTGGCGGCAGCCTCGGGGGTGCGTACGTTCCGTCTCACCGGCGGCGAGCCGCTGCTGCGCCGCGACATCGTCGACGTCGTCCGGCGACTGGCCGTTCTGCGGAGCCCCGACGGACCGGTCGAGGTCGCGATGACCACGAACGGCATCCGTCTTCCGGAGGTGCTCGACGACCTGGTCGATGCGGGTCTCGCGCGCCTCAACATCAGCATCGACACGATCCAGCGCGAGAAGTTCGCCTCTCTCACCCGGCGCGACCGGCTTCCGGAAGTGCTCGAGGGGATCGCCGCTGCCGCTGCTTCGCCGTTGCGTCCTCTCAAGCTGAATGCGGTGGCCATGCGCGGGGTGAACGACGACGAGATCGTCGACCTCGTGCAGTTCGCTGTCGACTCGGGCGCTCAGATGCGGTTCATCGAGCAGATGCCTCTCGACGCGGGGCACACCTGGGATCGCGAACAGATGGTGACGCGCGAAGAGATCGTGGCGACTCTGGCCGATCGCTGGGAGCTCACGCCCGTTCCCGGACGCGGCGGGGCGCCGGCCGAGAAGTGGCTGCTCGACGGCGGGCCTCACGAGGTCGGAGTGATCGCGTCGGTGACGGCTCCGTTCTGCGGCGACTGCGACCGGTTGCGTCTGACGGCCGACGGTCAGGTGCGCAACTGCCTGTTCTCGATCGCCGAGTACGACCTCGTGCCCGTGCTTCGCGGGGGCGCGCCCGAGCGGGCGGGAGCGATCGACGCGGTCTTGCGGGCGAGCGTTCGGGGAAAGCTCCCGGGGCACGCGATCAACGACCCGTCGTTCCTGCAGCCGCCGCGAGGGATGAACGCGATCGGCGGCTGACCGAGCTTTCGTATACTCGGTAGGTACATACCCGATATCCCGTTCGGAGGCCGCATGACGGTGCGCCATGCGCTGCTCGCCATCCTCGACCAGGGCCCCTGCTACGGCTACCAGCTTCGCGCCGAGTACGCGCGCCGCACGGGCGCGGCGGTGAACGTCGGACAGATCTACACGACGCTCGAACGACTCGAGCGCGATGGTCTCGTGGCGAATCGCGGCGCCGACGATCGCGGTCACGTGTACTGGGGCATCACCGATCCCGGTCGCGGGCACGTGAGTGAATGGCTCGGGCGGCCCGATCCACCCAACGGACGCGACGAACTCGCGCACAAGGTCGCCCTCGCCGCGACCCTGCCGGGTGTCGATGCCGCGGCCGTCATCTCGCGGCAGCGAAGCGACGCGATCGATCGCCTCGCCGGGATCGAGAGCGCGAGTTCCGTCGACGTGGCCGGCGCGATCGTCCGCGCGGCCGCGGCGGCGCAGGCCAGGGCCGAGATCGAGTGGCTGGATGCTGCGGCGGTCGCCGTCGCCGTCGATCCGGGGGCTGCGGCATTTCCGCTGTCGGTGGAACGACCGCGGCGGGGGAGGCCTCGAGAGAGCGAGTAGGCGACAAGGCCCGATCCGTCAAGCCCGACGGTGCGGGTGTCGTTCCGGGGCACAGTGGGTGAACCCGGGATGAACAGAGGAGTCGCCATGGTCATGGAAGCGCAGCACGCCGCCGACACAGCGGATCGCGCCCTGTCCGAGGTTCCCTGGACGCGGGTCGACCCCGACCTCTACGAGATCACCCGTGACGGACGCGTCGTCGGCTACGTCGAGGTGGTCGGGGCCGTGTTCGTCGCTCTCGGCGGGCTCCGCTACGACCGGGCGGTCGAAGTGAGCCAGGAGCTGACCTTCCACTCCGCGGTCGACGCGGTCCAGCGTCGCCGCTGACGGCTAAGCGAGCTGGTAGCCCGCTTCTTCGACGGCGTCGCGCACGGCGTCGTCGTCGAGGGGCTGCGAGGTGCGAATCCGGACACGCGAAGAACCTCCGACGACCAGGTCCACGCTCACCTCGTCGACTCCGGCGAGGGCGCCCAACTCTTCGGTCACGGCCCGTACGCAGTGCTCGCACGTCATTCCGTCGACCAGGACGTCGCGCTGATCGAGGGCCTCGGACGCGGGTGCCGATGCGACGGAGCAGCTGCCGCCGCTGCACCCGCACATCTCCGCGGGCTCGAGCGAGACCTCATCACCGATGGGCGTGAGGCGGAGGGGCTGGATCGTCACGGGGTTTCTCCTGTCGGACGAGCGATTCAAGATCGGACGAGGCGGGCGATCGCCTCGTTTGCTTCGCGGATCTTCTCCTGCGCCACGGGGCCTCCCTCGGCGGTCGCCTCGGCCACGCAGTGACTGAGGTGATCGCCGAGCAGCGACAGTGCGACCGTCTCGAGGGCTTTCGTCGCCGCCGATACCTGGGTGAGGATGTCGATGCAGTACTTGTCGTCCTCGACCATACGCGCGATTCCGCGCACCTGGCCTTCGGCCCGACGCAGGCGTTTCAGCAGGTCTTCCTTGTTGCCCTCGTATCCGTGCACGCGACGATGATACCCCCGGGAGGTATCTGAGTCGCCTCAGAGGGCGGTGCGGAGATCGCTCGGACCGTCGTCGTCGAGCCCGGCGCCGACTTCGTCTTCGGCGGCCAGATCGCCCTGACCGTCTTCGCCGAGAGCGGCCTCGAGGGGCGAGTCGCCCTGGGTGACGGGTTGATCGGCGTCGAGCGCATGAAGGTCGTCGAGCGGCACGTCCTCGCGCACGTCGGGAACCGACTCGTCGTCGGTGCCGTCGGCATCGAACGCGGCGGCGCGGATGGCCTCCTCATTCATCGTGGGGTCATCCAGGGTGGTGTCGTCCTGCGTCGCGGCCAGGGTCGCGTCGTCGTCGACGGTGGTGTCGGTGGACGTGGATTCGTCGAAGGGGATGCTCATGGTGCGTCCTTTCTCTCTCGTCATCCCACGGTGCCCCGCGGCCATCGCACTCGCCCCCGGGTTGACGTCGCCGCGACGGATGGGTACGCCACGCTGCGCCGAGACGCCGCGCGGGGGCGCGGAGGCGTTACGGTCGTCATATGGCTTCCGCGGACCGCGACGACGAGGTGGATCTCCTCATCGATGCGTGGTCGCGTCGACTTCCCGAGGTCGACCTCACACCCCTCGACGTCATGTCGAGGCTGCGGCGAGTTTCGCACCGTCTCACCAGGCTCCGTGCGGGTGCGTTCAACGGGGCGGGGCTCGCGAGCTGGGAGTTCGACGTCCTCGCGGCTCTGCGTCGTACCGAGCCCCCTCACGAGCTCAGTCCCGCGCAGTTGATCGGGGCGACGATGATCGGTTCGGCCGCGATGTCGAACCGACTCGACAAGCTTTCCGGGCGCGGTCTCATCGAGCGCCGCCCGAATGACGTCGATCGCCGCAGCGTGATCGTTCAGCTCACCGACGACGGTGCGGCGCGGGTCGACGCCGCGATGACCGAGCTCGTCCGCCGCGAGGCCATCGAGCTGCGCGAGGTGAGCGACGCCGATCAGGCGCATCTGGCGCGCATCCTGCGTCACATGCTCGACACCGACAGCTGACGAGACCCGCACCCGCGACGCATCACCGAGGAGGCCGAATGATCCGCATCGGAACGATCGGGTCGGGGCCCATCACGACGCAGTTCTCCGAGGCCGTCGAGCGGACGGAAGGTATGCGCATCGACGCGGCCTTCTCGCGCGACCCGGGGAGGGCGCGGGCACTCGCGGCACGATTCGGCGCGGAGGCCGCGTTTTCGGATCTCGACGCGATGCTCGCCTCGTCGGCCGTCGATGCGGTGTACATCGCGAGCCCGAACAGCGTGCACGGCGCGCAGGCGGCGGCGGCACTCCGGGCGGGTAAGCACGTGCTCGTCGAGAAGCCCGCCGTGCTCACCGAAGCCGAATGGGTCGGCCTGGTCGATCACGCGGATGCTGCGGGCCTCGTCCTCCTCGAGGCGATGCGCACCGCCTACGACCCGGGTTTCGCCGTGCTCCGCAGCATCCTTCCCGATCTCGGTGTCCTCCGGCGCGCGTCGCTGCGGTTCGACGGGCTCTCGTCGCGGTACGCGCGTGTTCTCGCGGGCGAGACGGTGAACATCTTCGACCCGACGATGGGCGGCGGAGCGCTCCTCGATCTCGGCGTGTACGGCCTGCACGCGATGGTTGCGCTCTTCGGTGCTCCCGACCGGGTGGCGGGCGAGTCGGTCGCCATCGTTTCGGGCGTCGAGGGCGCCGGGGCGATCATCGCCGCCTATCCGGGGCTCGTCGTCGACGTGTCGTACTCGAAGATCACGCGGTCATCGCTCCCGAGCGAGATCCAGGGCGAGTCGGCGTCGGTCGAGATCGATCACATCGCGAGCCCTCGGCGGCTCGTGATCACCGACGCGGAGGGGTCGCGCACCGTGACGATCGACGGCGAGCAGCACGCGCTCGACGGTGAGATCGCACGCTTCGTCGAGCTGGTCGCCTCCGGGGCCACGGCTGCCGCCGATCAGGCGCGGACGACCGAGACGCTGCGGATCCTCGACGGCCTGCGGGCGTGAATCGGAACGGCTCGGGCCACGGCAGGGGGCGCCGCACGGCGATCGCCGGCTTCGCCGTCAGCACCGTCATCCAGGCGGTGCTCGTCGTCTTGGGGCTCTCGTACCTCCTGACCCCCGGCACGACGTCGTCGCTCCTCCTGCTCGTGGCCTGGTGTCTCGTGGGCACCGGGTATGCGGTGGGCGTCTTCGTCGTCCTGCGTGTCGCGAGCGCCTCGGCGGAGTCGGACGAACCTCCCACCCTGCTCGAGCTCGGAATCGTGCCGCGGGCCATTTCGCTCGTGGGGACGATCCTGGTGACCTTGGTCGGCGTGACGGCGACGCTCCAGCACGTCTTGGCCGATCCGCAGAACGAGGTCGACGTCGCCGTCGACCTCGTGGGCGTCTGGGCGATGATCCTCGCCTGGATGCTCTTCCACTGGGGGTTCGCGCAGCTCTACCTGCAGCTCTACTACCGAGAGAGCGAACCTCCGCTGCGATTCCCCTCGGCCGCGGCTCCGGGCATCCTCGAGTTCGCCTACTTCTCGTACACCGTCGCCGTGAGCCTCGCCGTCTCCGACGTCGAGGTGCTGGATCGACGGATGCGGTGGCGCGTGCTTGTGCATTCGATTCTCAGCTTCTTCTTCAACGGTCTGATCATCGTCACGGCGCTCGGCGCGATCTCGGAAGTCGGCGCCGGAATCCTCTGACCCGCCCCGCTCACGGGCGTGGCGCCGGGTATGCGCGCTTCAGCACGAGGCGCTGCGCGAGGGTCCACGAGACCGTGACGACGAGGTAGAGGCCTGCGGCGAGGGGGACGAAGACCGCAACCGCAGCGGTGGCGAACTGCAGGGCTCCCAGCAATCCGCCCGCGCCCGCCGGCAGCGCGGTGTCGCCCGCGGGCGCGGTGAAGCGGAATGCGCGTCGGGTGATCTCGCCGACGAGAGCGATGACGACGACGATCGCGCCGCAGACGATGATTCCCGCGGGGTCGCCGTTCGTCAGCGACCCGAGAAGGGTCGAACCGAGCGGTACGCCCCAGAGCGTCTCGGCGAGCAGGGCGTTCGGGTGCCCCGCGATCGTGGTGTGGAGGAAGAGCGAATAGAGGAGTCCGACGATCGGTGCCTGGATCAGGATGGGCAGGCACCCGGCGAGCGGCGACGCGTTCTCGTCGCGGTAGAGCTGCATGGTCTCGCGCTGCAGGCGCTCCCGGTCGCCCTTGTGCTTCTTCTGCAGTTCGCGCAGCCGAGGAGCCAGGCGGCTGCGGAGCTGCTCCGCCTTGGCCTGGGCGACGCCCGTGGGAATGAGCGCGGCGCGGACGAGGAGGGTGACGAGCACGACGGCGAGAGCGGCGGATGCTGCGGTGAAGGGTTCGAGAGTCGCGCTCAGGGTCATCAGAGCGGCGTAGGCGGTGTCGAGGAGGGCGGCGAGGGGCGGGAAGGCGAAAGGGTCCACGGAGATGTCCGTTCTTCGAAGGCGATCGATGGCGGGGTCGATCGGCCGCGAAGGGACGCCGGGGCGCCACGACGTCGACGGACGTGCGGGCGGGGCGGGTTACGCGGCCGAAGCCGCGGACTGCGGGGCTCGGGGGCGCGGGTGGCCCGCAGCATCCGGATCGCTCTGCGAGAGCGGGGTCGAGATGTCGATCGCCCGTCGCGGATGCGGAGCCGAGACGTCGCCCGTTCCCGGCAGAGCCGTCGAAACGGTGGAGAGGGCGAGGAGACCCACCGCGATCACCGCGACGGCCACGCCGATCGCGGAGGGATCCGGGGTGCCCACCAGCCCGAGGACGCTCAAGAGGAGGTGCATGGTCGAGGTGATCGTTTCGAACATTCGCCGCTCCTTCCTCGTCATGCGGTCTCGCCTCGACGCTAGCACCGCGCGCCTTCACCCGCGAAGGCCGGTCATGTCAAGCCCCGATCGGGCCGCCCCCCGCGCGGCGTACCGTCGTACACATGTCCGAATCATCGAACGCGAACACGCTCGGATCCACGGAGCCCACGGGTGACAGTGCCGAGAAGAACCCCGAAGAATGGGTCACCGGCGACGAGCCGATGACCGGCCCCCAGCGGTCATACCTCGACACCCTCGCGCGCGAGGCCGGCGAGGAGCTCTCGGCCGACCTGACCAAGGCCGAAGCGTCGGAGCACATCGACCGCCTGCAGCAGAAAACCGGCCGCGGCGCAAGCTGACGTCGTGTTGTTTGGACTCTGAATCCAAACGCCGCTACATTGCCAGCATGACCACTCCTCTTTCCGCGCTTCTGGCGCAGGTTGATGCACTCAACGACCCCGAATCGCCGTTCGCGTTCCACGTGGAGGGCGATCGCATCGTCGGCACGTGGGACATCGCACACATCCTCTACGTCGGGCTCCTCGGGGCGGGCAAGATCGACGAGACGTATCGCATCGAGGTCGAGTTCCAGCCCGACGAGGCGACGTACGAGCTCGAGGAGCACCAGAGGAGTTCCGACCTCGAGGGTGGGATCACGACGGGTGGCACCATCAGGTTCGGGGGAAGTACCGAAGGGTTCCGGGGCAAGCAGACCCGCATCCAGAAGGGCTTCGTCGCGGCGCCGTACGTGCGAACGCCCGACAGCGAAGGGCACCTCGCGTCGTGGTCGTTCGACACGGCCCGGATCAAGGACTCGCTCTCCTCCTTCCTCGAATCGCACGGCTGGTCGAAGCGCAAAGGGTTCTTCGGCCGGATGTTCAGCTAGGTCCTCGCTTCACTCTTCTCAGCGCGACCGTGGTCGCGGAAAGCAGAACACGATCATGAAGAAGTCGTCCCTCTCCGCCCTTGCCCTCACGTTCGCCGGTCTCACACTCGCTCTCGGCGGATGCTCGGTCAACATCGGTACGGCCAGCACCACACCGACCACCGTCGAGAGCGACCAGGTCGCCGAGCTCGCCGAGGACGCCCTCGAAGAACAGGTCGGCCGCCGCCCCGACATCGACTGCGGCCCCGACGACTTCGAGCTCGAGAACGGCGCGTCGCGCACCTGCACCCTGACCGATCCCGAGGACGGCAAGAACTACGACGCCGACGTCGAGCTCAGCGATGTCGCCGGCACGCAGTTCCACGTCGACGTCCAGGTCGCCGACGTGGAGCAGGGCTGAGCCGGGGTCGTTCCCGGGGAATCGGCTGGCAGAGAATCGCGGATGCTTCCCCGCCACCGCTCGAGGTGAATACGCTCAGCCACGTGGGGGAACCGACGCGGGGTGACGTCGCGGCCGCATACGTGCGTGCCGCCTGGGTCGCCGTCGCTCTCGGCGCGGTGTGGGCGGCGGTGGCGGGGACGTTCTTCGTCGTCGCCGTGGGCGCCCTGATCGGGGCGATCAATGTCGCGGCAGCGGCGATTCCCGGAGGCGGGCTGAAGCCCTCTGCCGCACGGGTCGGGCTTGCCTTCGCCGCGGCCGCGTCACCGGCGCTCCTGGTTCTCGTGGTGTTCCGGGCGCCGGAAGGCATGGCGATGGTGGTCGGGTGCGTCGCGCTGCTGTCCGTGCCCGCGTCGGTGGCAGCGGAGATTCAGCTTGCCCGCTCCCGCCCGCCCGTCGAGGGGACACCGTTCGACGGGGTCGGCACCGTCGCGATCCTCGTCAGCGGAGTCTTGGCGGTTCTCTCCTCGGGTGCGACCGTCGCCCTGTTGCGCGAAGATCTCCGGTTCGGTTGCGACTACGGGCTGGAGGGCGAGGGCGCGGGATCCTGGCTCTGCACCGACGGCGTCGGATATGTCGGCCCCCTCACCGGCTTGCTGGCGTGCGGTGCGCTCGCTCTCGCCGTGGGGCTCACGATCGCCGTTTCGCGCCGACCGGCGGTGTGGCACGGCGTCGTGCTCACCGTGCTGTCTTTCGTACCGGTGATTTCCGCGGGGCTGCTCACTCTTGCGGGGGTGACGGTCTACGCGCAGACCTTTCCGCCGGGCATGGATCCGGTGAGCGACTGGATGCACCTCGTCGTTCCGAGCGTCGTGCTCGCGCTGGCAGGTCTCGCTCTGGCGGCGGCGACCGCGCGAGCGGTCACCGGGCTGGGGACCCTTCTCTTCTCGATAGGGATCGCGGCGGTCGTCGTCGCGGTACCGCTCCAGCTCGGGATGCTGCTCGCCTACCTCCCGGCGATCGGTCTGGCGCTGGCCGCTCGCTCGCGCTTCGTGTACCTCACCGCAATGGGGGAGTTCGATGCGCGCCACGCGCGTTTCACTCGATGGACGGGATCTCGCGCGGTGACCCCGGTCTAGGCCCGGTCACTTCTGCCACGTGGTGGCTCTCGGCTGGCGGCCGCCGCGCCGCGTTCCTGGAGAGCCGTGGGGAGGAGCGTGCGGGCCACCCCGTGCGCGCGAAAAGGTTGCGCGTGAAAAGGTAGAGCGTGACCCTCACCCTGCTCGACCGTGTGCCGCGGGGCGCCGACTCCGACGCCGCCTACACCGGCTTCGTCGAGTGGGCGTCCGACCGCGGCCTCTCGCTGTACCCGGCGCAGGACGAGGCCGTCATCGAGCTGGTCTCGGGCGCGAACGTGGTGCTCTCGACGCCGACCGGCACCGGAAAGTCTCTCGTCGCCATCGCGGCGCACGCCGCGTGTCTTGCCGCGGGTGGGCGCTCGTATTACACCGCGCCGATCAAAGCCCTGGTGAGCGAGAAGTTCTTCGCGCTCGTCGATGTCTTCGGCGCCGAGAACGTCGGCATGGTCACGGGCGATTCGTCGGTCAACCCCGATGCTCCGATCATCTGCTGCACGGCCGAGATCCTGGCGAACCTGGCGCTGCGCCAGGGGCCGGAGGCCGTGGTCGACCAGGTCGTGATGGACGAGTTCCATTACTACGGCGACCCCGACCGCGGGTGGGCCTGGCAGGTGCCGCTGCTTCTCCTGCCGAGGGCGCAGTTTCTGCTGATGTCGGCCACCCTCGGCGACGTCGCCGAGCTCGCGGATGATCTTTCTCGGCGCACCGGGCGGGCGACCGCCCTCGTGACGGGCGTGGAGCGCCCCGTGCCGCTGCACTTCTCCTACGTCCGCACCCCCGTGCACGAGACGGTGCAGGAGTTGCTCGACACGCGGCAGGCGCCGATCTACATCGTGCATTTCTCCCAGGCCGCCGCGATGGAACGCGCGCAGGCGCTGTCGAGCGTGAAAGTCGTCTCGCGCGAACAGCGCGATGAGATCGCCGAGGCGATCGGCGGGTTCCGATTCAACACGGCCTTCGGACGCATGCTCTCGCGCTACGTGCGTGCCGGAATCGGCGTGCATCATGCCGGGATGCTGCCGCGTTACCGTCGGCTCGTCGAAACCCTCGCCCAGCGGGGGCTCCTGCGGGTGATCTGCGGCACCGACACCCTCGGGGTCGGCATCAACGTGCCCATCCGCACGGTGCTCATCACCGCGCTGACGAAGTACGACGGTCAGAAGATGCGCCAGCTGAGCGCGCGCGAATTCCACCAGATCTCGGGCCGGGCCGGGCGAGCGGGCTACGACACCGCGGGCACCGTCGTGATCATGGCGCCCGATCACGAGGTCGAGAACGCCGCCCTCATCGCGAAGGCCGGCGACGATCCGAAGAAGCAGCGCAAGATCGTGCGCAAGAAGGCGCCGCAGGGCTTCGTCAACTGGGGCGAGGCGAGCTATGAGCGTCTGGTCGCCGCCGAACCCGAGCCGCTGGTACCGCAGATGCAGCTCACCGCCGCGATGCTGATCAACGTCATCGCGCGGGGCGGTGACGTGTTCGCGAACGTCCGCTCCCTGGTCTTCGACAATCACGAGCCGCGGGCACGAAAGTACGAGCTCGCCCGTCGGGCCATCGACATCTATCGCACGCTCGTCGCGGCGGGCGTGGTCGAGGTCGTGGAGGGAAGCATCCGCCTCACCATCGACCTGCAGGCCAACTTCGCCCTCAACCAACCGCTGTCGCCCTTCGCGCTCGCCGCGATCGATCTGCTCGATCCTTCGACCGAGATCGGCGGGGGCGATCCTTCGACAGGCTCAGCAACCGCGCCGGGGAGCGCCGGCACCGGCCACTACGCCCTCGACGTGGTGAGCATCATCGAGGCGACCCTCGACGACCCTCGCCCGGTGCTGTCGCAGCAGCAGTACCTCGCCCGGGGCGAGGCCGTCGCCCAGATGAAACGCGACGGCATCGAGTACGACGAGCGCATGGAGGCGCTCGAGCAGGTGACCTGGCCGAAACCGCTCGACGAGCTGCTCGCGCAGTCGTTCGAGGTCTTCGCATCGAGCCAGCCCTGGATCCGCGACTTCGAGCTGTCGCCGAAGTCGGTCGTCCGCGACATGTTCGAACGGGCCCTGTCGTTCGGCGAGCTCATCTCGGTGTACCAGCTCGCCCGCAGCGAAGGCCTCGTTCTGCGCTACCTCAGCGACGCGTACCGAGCCATCCGGCAGACGGTTCCGACCGATGCGCAGACGCCCGATCTGCTCGACCTGATCGCCTGGCTCGGCGAACTGGTGCGTCAGGTCGACTCCAGCCTCGTCGACGAGTGGGAGGCGATGATCAATCCCCTCGACTCCGCTCTCGATCCGGCCGCACCCGTCGTGCCCCCGGCTCCGCCCTCGGTGCTGACGAACCGGCGAGCCTTCAATGTGCTGGTGCGGAACGAGCTCTTCCGCCGGGTCCAGCTCGCCGCGCGGCAGCGCGACGACCAACTCGCGGCCCTCGACCCCGATGTCGACTGGCCGGCCGCGCTCGACGCGTATTTCGACGAGCACGACGAGATCCTCACCGGGGGGCCGGCGCGGTCGTCCGCGTTGGTGAGCATCGACGAATCGGATGCTGCGGCATCCGGAGTGTGGAAGGTCGAGCAGACGATCGACGACCCCGCCGATGACCACGACTGGCGTATTCGCGGTGAGATCGACCTCGCGGCCTCGGAAGAAGCGGGTACGGCCGTGCTGCGCATCACGGAGGTTCTGCGTCTCTGAGGAAGCGCGCCAGGGGGCTCCGGGAGACTCTGCACGTCCCTAGACTCGCGATGTACGCGCGGGCCGTTTCGGCTTCGACGGGCTTGAGAGGGAGATCGATATGAAGATGGCCATGGTGGGTCTCGGACGAATGGGCGGAAACATCGTCCGACGGCTGATGAAAGACGGCCACGAAGCCGTCGTCTTCGACGTCAACGCCGAGGCGGTGACGGCTCTTGCGTCCGAGGGGGCGACCGGGGCGTCATCGTTCGCCGACCTCGCGACCAAGCTCGAGGCACCGCGCGTCGTGTGGCTCATGATCCCCGCCGGGCTCACCGGCCAGGTCGTCGACCAGGTCGCCGCTGAACTGGAACCGGGCGACATCATCATCGACGGGGGCAACTCGAACTACCGTGACGACGTTCGCCGTGCGGCGTCGCTCACGGACAAGGGCATCCACTACGTCGACGTGGGAACGAGCGGGGGCGTGTTCGGCCTCGAGCGCGGATACTGCCTCATGGTCGGCGGGCCCGATGAAGCCATCGCCGTCATCAAGCCGATCCTCGAGACGATCGCCCCGGGTCTGGGCGAAGTGCCGCGCACCCCCGGACGCACGGGCGACCTCGCCCCCGAAGAAGAAGGATGGCTGCACTGCGGTCCTTCGGGAGCCGGGCACTTCGTGAAGATGGTGCACAACGGCATCGAGTACGGCATCATGGCCGCGCTCGCCGAGGGGCTGAACATCCTCCAGAACGCCGATGCCGGCAAGCGCGAGTCGGAGCACTCGGCCGAGATCGCCCCGCTCGAAGAGCCGGAGTTCTACCAGTTCACGATCGACACCCCGAAGGTCGCCGAGCTGTGGCGCCGAGGTTCGGTCATCTCGTCGTGGTTGCTGGATCTCACCGCGGCTGCCCTCGAGCAGAATCCCACTCTCGACGGCCTGGCCGGTCGTGTCTCGGACTCGGGCGAGGGTCGCTGGACGGTCAAGGCTGCCGTCGACATGGGTGTTCCCGTACCGGTGCTCGCGTCGTCGCTCTTCGAGCGCTTCGCGTCGCGGGGCGAAGACCACTACGCCAACCAGATCCTGTCGGCGATGCGCCAGCAGTTCGGTGGACACCAGGAGTTGCCCGCGGGCGACGTGCTCGAAGCGGGCGCACGCAAGTCGGATCAGGCATGACGTTCGTCAACGCGGGGACGCTGGGCGCCGAGCCCGGAAAGCGCGACGAGCTGGCCGCCCACCTGACGAAGCGGAACGCCGCGCTGGCCGATGTCGGGTGTCTCGTCTACGAGGTCGGTGTGAACGACGACGAGCCCGACACCGTATTCGTTGTGGAGGTGTGGACGGATGCTGCCGCGCACCGCGCGTCGCTGCAGCTGCCCGAGGTGCAGGCCTCGATCGCCGCCGCGCGCCCTCTGCTGTCGGGCGAGTTCGGCGGGTTCCGGTTCGACGCGGTCGGGTCGCCGCTGCGCGACTGACGACCGAGACGCCGGGATCGGACGTGGACGAGCAGAGCGAGCGAGAGCTGAGGTCGCTCCGGGCGCGCGCGTACGGTCCGGACGCCGACCTTGGGGGTGACCCCGACGCACTCCGGCGGCTGGATGAGCTCGAGTCGGCTGCCCTCGCGGAGCGAGCGGTGCAGCAGGCCGAGCTCACGGTCAGCGAGACTCCGCCCACCGTCGAGCGTCCGGGATCGGGCCGCATCCGCCCGGAGTGGGCCGGTCTTCAGCCGGAATCGGGCAGCATCCAGCCGGAGTCGGGCATCATCCGTCCCGAATCGGATTCGAGCGTCGTCGTCGGCGACGCTCCGCCTCGCCTCTGGTGGACCCGTCGACGACTCACGGTGCTGGCCGCGTTCTCGCTCGTGGCCGTGATCGTGGTGGTCGCCGCGATCACGGCGGCGTTCACCTATCGATTGCAGGCGGATCCGCGTCAGGTGGCGGTGCTACCGGTGGACTCGGCCGCGGAATGGCCGGAAATCTTCGGTGGCCGGTCGGATGGCGGCCAGATCTTTGCGGAGTTCTACGGACTGCGCGCGTTAACCCAGCGCAGCGCGGTGGGCTTCAGCGCCGTCGACGTGTGCATCTCGGTCGTCGAGGCGTCTGTTCTGGAGGACGGGGCGAGTTCGTTCCGGAACTTCTACCTCAGCGGATGCGGCGCGGG
This sequence comes from Microbacterium shimangi, assembly GCF_043556445.1. Classification (NCBI taxonomy): domain Bacteria; kingdom Bacillati; phylum Actinomycetota; class Actinomycetes; order Micrococcales; family Microbacteriaceae; genus Microbacterium; species Microbacterium shimangi. Next base: position 115,638 of record NZ_JBIGII010000003.1, on the reverse strand, counting down.
GGAGTTTCCCGCCGTCGCGCCGTTCATCGTCAACCCCAGCGCGCCCGACGCGCTGCGCGAACGCTTTCCCGATGGCACGGCGCTGCAATTCGTCCTGGGCGATGACGAGGTGGTGGTTTTCAGCAGCCCGCCGCGACTCACCCCCGAAGAGACTCCCAACGAGGCGGGCTGACCCGTCTCACCGCCGCGCCGGCGTGGGCACAGGCGCATCGCCACGCCTCACGACACGTAGGCCGTGACGCTCTCCGAGAGCCGGATGGGGTCACCCACGACCGGACCCGACGGTTCGCCCACGAAGATCTGCAGGCCGCCGACCATGCCGTAGCCGACGCCTCCGCGCCCCGGCCCGCCCGCCGAGCAGCCGGTGCCCGAGAAGACCTCGGACGACGCGACGCGCGTGAAGATACACACGCCGGGGGAATCCGGAGGCCGTGCGATGAAGACGTCGACGTCGTCGATGCGCGCGATGAACCGCGTCGACGAGAGATCGACGGTTTCTGCGATCGGGTCGTCGGGGCTGCTCGCGACGATGTCTTCTTGCGTCTGCGGAAGGAGGAACTCCGGAAGGTCGTCGGGCGCCGGCGGGGCCGCCACGGACATCCCCGCCACGAATGCCGCGCCTCCGACGAGCAGCGCGATGCCGATCGTGCCTAGCACCGTGCGCCACCGCGATCGGCGCGGAGTGTCGGCCGCGTCGACGGCCGCGGGCGTGTGCGGACCCTCGGGTGGCGCCGGGGTGTGGTCGATCGCCTCGGGTGGCGCCGCGTGGGGCCCTGGCGGTGTGTGCGGTGCGAGGTCCACTGATGGCGGGGTCTCGAGATCGCGCAGGCGGTCGATGTCGGCGACGGTCGCTTCCGCGCCCGCGCCGTAGACGCGTTCGCGGAGGCGGCGCAACTCGTCCGCAGAGTCAGAGAGCGGCGTCATGCGATCAGTATGGCGTGGGTGGGCCGGCAAGGGTCGGACCGCCCGCGCCTCCGTTCTCAGACCCGCGTGTCCGTTCTCAGACCGGCGTCCGTTCTCAGTCCCGCGTCCGCCTCTAGAACGGCGGCCCCACCTCATCGGGTTCGGGGTGAGGGCCGCCGCCGGGTTCAGCGCCGGGTTCAGCGCCGGGTTCAGCACCGGCTTCGGGATCGGCGTCGGGGACGAAGACGACGCGCGTCGGAGGGTCGTCGCGGTAGGTGTATCCGAGCGGTGAGGTCCATTCGAGCGATCCTCCGGGGAGTTGCCGCACCGTCCACTCGGTCTCGGTCTTCATCGTGTGATGGCGCACACAGAAGTGGGCGAGATTGCGCAGTCGGGTGCGACCGCCGTGCTGTCGTTCGTGATGGTGATCGAGCTGACACAGGTGGGCACGCTGTCGGCACCCCGGGCACCGACATCGCACGTCGTGCGCGGCGAGAAACCGCCGTTGCGCCGCCGAGGGCTCGTAGCGGTCGACCTCGAGCACGGTGCCGCGCACCGGATCGGTCATGACGCGGTCCCATCCGGTCGCGTCCCCGGCCAGGCGCCGGGCGGTCTCGCTGTCGACCGGCGAACGGCCGTCGAGTTCGGCACCGCCGGAGGTGACCCCGGTGAGGGTCGTGACGGGCACCGTGATCTGCACGTGCGCCCGGATCGCACCGATGCCCCCGGGCGAACGATCGAGCGTCGGATCGATGGCGGGAGCCCCCGTGAGGAGGAGGTCGGTGAACAGATCGGCGCGGACCTGGTCAAGGGTGCGCTCGTCGAACTGCGGGGGCTCGCCGGGGGCGGTGCCGGCCGAGGGTTCTGCATCATCGATCCCGGCGGCTGCGTCCGACAGCCCCGGGTCGTGTTCGCGGCGCGCGGCGATGTCGACTTCGCGTATTGCTCGCGCGCCACGGGTGAGCCGATCGCGAATGCTGAAGGCTTCGACCACCGGCAGAAGCGCTTCGAGTCGCGCCATCCCGTCGTCGAGCTCGGTGACCGTGACCCGACGTTCGAGCGAGGCCTCGGCGAATCGTTCGTCGATCGAGCGAGGGTCGAGCCGCTCCGCGAGACCTCGGGCGAACGCGCGGGTGCGCGCCGGAGTGTCGGACGCCGCGTGATCGAGCACCACCCGCTCGAACGCACCCCTCGCGTCGGGGTCGGTGAGGCGGCACCCGACGTCGACGATCGCCGTGGCATGAGCGCGACTGACGAGCCCGCTCTCGAGCGCATCGACGGTCGTGGGGAAGAGCCGCAGCAACTGCTCGGCGTCACCGATCCGGCCCTGGATGGTGCGATCGTTCTCGTGCAGTGCCATCGCGAACTCGGTGGCGATCGACCGCAGCTCCATATCGCGGCCGCGCGAGTTGCGTCGCGAGGTACGCTCCACCCGGGCGCGGACGATCTCTGCTGCCCGGGCCAGCAGCCGCACCCGACGTGCTTCTGCGGCGGCGATGATCCCGGCCTCTTCGATCAATCCGGCCCGGATTCCTCGCAACTCGACGACCTCGGCCGCGCCGACGTCGTCGCGATGGCTCTCGAAACGGAAATGCGCGAAACCCGCCGCATCCGCATTCGAACCACCGGCGCCGGCATCGTCGCTTTCTGGCGAGTCGAACATGTGCCCTCATCCGTCGTCACGGGACTACGGTCTTCGGATCGAAGACCGCCACCGACCGGCGAACCGGGGGCACTCGGTGTGGTGTCGAAGAGTCAGGATGCTGACGCACGGGCCCGATCTCGACGACACGTTCATCGTCCCACCACCCTCCGACATCGTCCCGACCGGCGCCCGGCGCCCGCCCCACCCCGTGCCGAAACGCCCGCGCGAAACCCGCCCGAGACCCGCCCAAAACCCAGGCCGAAACCCTCGCCCGAACCCCCTCCGCATCCCCACGAGAACCGCACGCGCCGGGCACCCCGTTTGCGCGGATACGCTGGTGCGGTGACTGAGGCGATCGTCGTGCTTCCCTGGCGTCCTGCGCCCTCTCGCATTCCGGCGTACGACCGTGTACGCGCCTGGTACGCCGAGCAGCTTCCCGAGCTCGAGGTCTTCACGGTCGACACCGACGACGACCCGTTCGTCCTCGCGGCGTGCCGGAACAAGGCCATGCGCGACGCGCCCGACGGCACGGTCGTGGTGGTGGGTGACGCCGACACCTTGCCCGAGCCCGGGCCGCTCCGTGCGGCCATCGCCGCCGCGCGCGACAGCGATCGCGTGCACCTGCCCTACGACGAGTACCGGTGGCTGGGCCGCGACGGCTCCGCCCAGTTCGACGCGGGCACATCGCTCATCGACTGCCACTACGAACTCATCATCGGCGCGTGCTCGGGCGTCTACGTCGCGACGCCGCGCACGTGGGCGGCGCACGGCGGGCAGGACGAGAACTTCCGCGGGTGGGGCTTCGAAGACGCCGCCTGGTTCATCGCCCACCAGACCCTCCTCGGGGGCCCGCCCGTCCGGCACGCCGGGCGCGTGTACGCCCTGCACCACCCCGGTGAGATCCGCGCGGGGCTCCAGTACGACCTGAATGCCGCGCGCATGGAGCGCTACCGCGAGGCGTCGGGCGACCCGATCGCGATGGCTCAGCTGCTCTCCGAGGTTCCTGTCAGCGCGGTGTAGGCGATCGCTGGTCCCGACCCCTCCCGCTGCTCGCGGGCGATGCCGTCGAGAGTGGCACGGGCGACGTCGTCGGAGATCACCGCGTCGATGGCGGCGGCGAGTTCTGCGGCATCCGCCCGGTTCGGATCGAGGGCCCGCCCCAGACCCGAGCGTTCGATGGCGGCGGCTCCGGCGAACTGGTCGGTCGAGAACGGCAGCACGACCAGCGGCACGCCCTGTCCGACCGATTCGGTCACGGAGTTGTTGCCCCCGTGGGTGACCCCGGCCACCGCGCGCCCCAGCAGCCGCACCTGGGGGAGGAACCCCCGAACGAGCCAGTTCGACGGCACGGGGCCCAGCGCGGCCGGGTCGGTCGCTCCCGTCGCGATCGCGGCGCGAAGACCGAGGCGGCGGAGGGCATCGGCGACACGGGCGAGCACGTCGTCGCGCACCGAGAGGAAGCTGCCGAAGCTGACGTACACGAAGGGTTCGTCATCGGCGAGCCACCTCTCGACGTCGGTGTCCGGCCCCTCGTCGCGGCGGGTCGAGCCCAGAAATGCGTGCGGCGGCAGCGTACGCCCGTCGCCCTCGGCAAGAGCCGCCGGGTAGTTGTAGAGCACGAGCTCGCCGTGCGATGCGAACGCATCGGGAATTCCGGATGCTGCGGGGTCGAGTTCTCGCGCCGCGGTGTTCCACTGATCGGTGAACCGTCGCGAGACCTCGGCGCACAGCATCCGCAGTTCTTCGAGTTCTGCCGTCTCGGGTGAGAACGCGGCGGGCCACGCGGGCGGGTAGCCGTAGACCTCGCCCGCCACGGGGAGCGCGCTGGGGTGACCCAGCACCACGTCGCCGTAGGGGATTCCGGCCGTCTGCAGGGCGAGTCGTGCGCTGAAGGCGAGGTGGTCGACCACGATCGCGTCGGGCGAGACCTCGGCGACCACCTCGAGGGTGCGGCGGGCACGACCCACCGGATCCCACATCAGATCGGTCAGGCGCTCGCGGGCCTGGTAGGCCAGCGTCGGCACCATTCCGCGTCGCGTCGCGTCGAAGAACCCCTGCAGCGACGCCGCTTCGTCTCTCGGTTGCTCGCCGGGTCGCATGACCCCGGCGTTCGATCCGCGTCCGAGCGGCAGATCGACGCGACGCAGCCCGAAGTCGCGCACGATCGGATCGGTGGCGGGTCCGGTCGCGACCACGACGTCGGCGCCAGCGTCGCGCCACGCCGTCGCGATCGTCGCGAGCGGCAGAAGGTGCGAGGCGTAGTCGGGGGCGATGACGAGGAGCGTCATGCCACCGGGCCGACGGCACGCAGCAGCTCGGCCTCGGAGGCCGCCACTCCGCGGTAGACCGGGCCGAGCGCGGCGGCCATGCCCTGGATCGTGAACCGCGCGGCCACCATGTCGTGTGCGCGGCGCGTGAGGCTCTCGTCGCCGCGCGCGGCGAGGTCGAGAGCGGTCGAGACCGCACCGGTGAGCTGCGCCGGATCCCACGTGGCGGTGAGCACGCCCGTGATCCCGTCTTCGACGTAGGTGGCGGGGCCGCCGGCGTCGGGGGCGACGACCGTGAGTCCGGTGGCCATCGCCTCGAGCAGAGCGATGCCGAACTCCTCTTTCAGGCTCGCGCAGACGTAGACCCCGTTCGGCGCGATGAGACCGGGCACCCCGAACCGCACCGCGGCGAGCCACCGCGCGGCCACGTCGTTCGGGCGATGGCCGACCAGGAGCAGGCCGGCCGCGTTGCGCGTGCTCGGGGGGACGACGACGTCGATGCGCTCGAGCTGCTCGCGCTCATCGAGTGAGGGATTGTCGAGGTCTCCGCCGATGATGAGCAGGTTCGCCCGCTCCGACAGCGGGCTGCTCGCCCACGCCTCCACGAGCGTCGCCATGCCCTTCACCCGGTGCAGGCGCCCCACCGAAGCGATGATCGGCAATCCGCGGCGGTGCGGGGGCAGTGCCTCGGTCAGCGCGTGCAGATCGGCGAACCGCTCGTCGCGGGTCGGATCGAGAGCGTGAGCGGATGCGTCGACGACCGCGCGGTCGACCACGTCGAGGTCGACGCCCTCGGCCACGATGGTGTGGCGCTCGGGGTGCGAACCGACGTCGATGCCGACGAGTTCGCGCATGTCGCGCGCGAGTTCGGGGCGGGGGAACAGCACGGTGTGGGCGGCATTGGCGGCGAGGTTCTGCACCAGCCGCATGCGGAACCAGAAGTGCTCGCGCCGATCGACGTCGCCGAACGTCGCGCGGGTGAGTTCACCCGAACGGTCGAGCGATTGGATGATCGAGTGCGGGTCGGGAGCCACGGTGAAGACCACCGGGATTCCGAGTTCGCGGGCGACGTCGACGGCGGCGAGGCTTCCGACGTCGGCCATGCGCAGGTGCAGCACGTCGACCCGGCCCGCGGCCCGCAGGAGCCGGCGGATTCCGCGCCGAGCCGTGACGCGCAGCGGCCACGCGGCGGCCGAGGGAACGGCCGACGGTGCCAGAGGGACATGGCCGTAGACGTGGCCGGTGTCGGAGCCGACCGAGAGCAGGTCGGCTGCGGCCTGGGGCACCGGGCCCCGCGAGAGCGTGAGCACGCGCTCGACGTGGGCCGCGGGGTCTGCGACGAGGGCATCGCCGAGACGCACGAGGAGGGTGGCGATGCCACCGTTGTCGCCCGCGCCGGCCGAGGCCAGCGTCGGGTCGATGTCGGCGTGGAGGAAGAGCTGCGCGACGGTGAGCCCCCCGTCGGTCTCGGTGGGGCGCCGCGTGACGACCTGGAGGTCGATGACGGCGAGTCGCGCCACCTCGGCGAGGCGGCCCTCACCGCCGACGAGGTGCTCGAGGTGGTCGGCGATGCGCGCGCCGTCGGGGCGCTGCCCGAGCGCTGCGACCGCGGCGACACGCACGTCTTCGTGCTCCTTCTCGTCGAGGGCGATCTCGAGAAGACGACGTTCGGCGATGGGCTGACGCACGAGTCCGAGCGTTTCGACCAGCCGGGTGCGAGCGGGCGTGCCCTCGACGCCGAGCAGGGCGGCGTCGATAGCGACGGCGAGGGTCTCGCCGACGGCTCCCGACCAGTTCTCGAGGGTCGTCTGCGCGAGCATGCCGGTGAAGCCGCCGTCGGCGACCAGCGAGAGCAACCGGCCGATCGCATCGAAGCGGGGGAGCGTTTCACCCAGCGCCCACGCCGCGTGCTCGCGGATGAACGGGCGCTCGTCCGAGAGCAGACGGCTGAGGCTGCGCGAGGCCTGCTCGTCGAACAGTGCCGCCAGCGCGTGCACCGCGGCGATGGCCGACACCTGGTCCGTGCCGGCGATCGCGGCCGCCAGAACCCGGATGGTGCGCACCCCCGGATCGCGTCGTGCCTCGAGGGCGAGGTCATCGGCGAGCCGGATGGCGTCGATGATGCGGGGTGCCGTTGCGACGGCGTCGAGCGTGGTCTGAATGCCCATGGTTTGGCTTCTTCTGTAGAGCGTGCCGCGATCCGCGGTCGTTCGAATGGTAACGGGCGAACCTGGCGTCCGAGTAGCGTGGAGGCGCTCTTCTCGCATCCTTCGGAGGTAACCCCGCGCATGTCCGTCATCGTCATCGGAGATATCGGCGTCGTCGACGGCATGATGCACATCGGTGATGAGGCGATGTTCGAGGCGGCCGCCACCGAATTGGCCGGCCGCGGACTCGAGGTGGTCGGCGTCTCGTCCGCCCCCGAAGAGTCCGCCGAGCGATACGGCATCGGTACGGTGTCGCGCCTCGGGTTCGCCGGCCTCGATCGGGCCGCCGCTGCCGCGCGGAGCGCGCTGCTGGTGGATGCAGCATCCGGTCGCGCCACCCTCGCCACCGACGACGCCGCGACCGGCGTCCTGGCGGCGCTGCGCGACGCGAGCGGCGTGCTCGTCGCGGGCGGGGGCAACCTCGCCTCTCGCTGGCCCGTCCACATCCACGAGCGCGGCACCCTGGCCGCCATGGCTCGGGCCCTCGACCTACCGGTCGTCGTGAGCGGACAGACCCTCGGACCCGACCTGATCGAGACGGATGCTGCGGCCGTGGCGACCCTGTTGCGCGGTGCCGCGCGCGCGGCCGTTCGCGAGTCGGCGTCGGCAGCGCTCGCCGCTTCGTGGGACGTCGGCGTGCGCTCGGGGGTCGACGACGCGTCGTTCCTCGGCGATGCGGCGGGATCGTCCGAGCGCTCAGGGATCGTCGTGAGCCTGTCGGGCTGGTTCGACCACCGTCCACCGGCCGCCGTCGAAGCATCCCTCGCCCGTCTCATCGACCGGGCAGCCGTCGTGGTGGGCGGGCCGGTGCGGTTTCACGCGCACTTCGGGCCGCTCGAACAGGCAGCCGAGCCTCGCGGCGACGCCGCTCTGCACGAGCGGATCCGCGCCCGCCTCGCCGTCGAGAGCGAGGTCGTGCCGACCGGAGATTCGCAGCACTCCGCCGCCCTCGCGCGCAGCACCGCGCTGCTGATCACGAGCCGCTACCACCCGGCCGTCTTCGCCGCCCCGGCCGGGGTTCCGACCCTCGGGCTGGTCGCCGATGCCTACACCGGTATCAAGCTGGGCGGCGCCCTCGGCCACTGGGGATCGCCGCAGACCGCGACGCTCGATGAGCTCGACACCGCCGCGCCGCTCGTGGTGGAGGAGTTGGATGCTGCGCGCTCCCGCATCCTCGACGAGGCAGCCGCCCGGCGTCCCGCCCACTTCGCCGACTACACGGCGTGGTGGGACGACGTCGCCGCGGTCTTCGCCGGCCGCTGACCCATCCGACTCGCCGCGGGCGAGACCGCCGAAACCCGCGTTCCCCTGTCGCGATCGGCGGGACGCATCCGCGTTTCGCGACAGCGGAGCGCCCATGGCCGGGTTCCCCTGCCGCACACGGTGCGTGCGACGCGCCTTTCGTGACAGCGGAGCGAGCGAGCGGTTGCGGGGAGGCGCGGGAAACGGCGAGCTGGTGGCCTTGAAGCGCCTGGCAAGCCCGCCGCGGGCGGTCGGAACGGCCGTACGATGGCAGAACTTCGAGACCGATCGCGACGGGAGACACCATGGTGCAAGTCCGAGTGATCGGTGTGGCGCGTGACACCGAACAACAGCACGTGATCCTGCTCAAGCCGGTCGACGAACCGGCGGCGGAGGGGCGGATGCTGCCGGTGTGGATCGGTGAGCAGGAAGCGACGTCGATCCTCGTCGCCGTCCAGGGTGCGCAGACCCCCCGGCCGCTCGCGCACGACCTCATGGCTCAGATGATCCACGAACTCGAAGCGGAGGTCGATCGCGTCGAGGTCACCCGTCTCGAAGAGGGAACCTACTTCGCCGAGATCACCCTGTTCACGCCTCACGGCATGCGCGTCATCGACGCCCGCCCCTCCGACGCGATCGCTCTCGCTTCACGGACGCACACGCCGATCTGGGTCGCCGACGACGTGCTCGAGATCGCCGGCGTCGAAGACACCGTCTCCGAACCGGCCGCCGACGAGGAGCAGCTCGACGAGTTCCGTCGGTTCCTCGACGACGTCGACCCGGAAGACTTCGAGGCCTGACGCGGAACGCGAAAGTGCCCGCTCCCGCCGAGAGTGCACCGAATCCGATGCACTGTGAGCGAGAACGGGCACTCTCGGCGAGGGCGCGCTGATCAGACCCGCGTGCCGACCCAACCGAGCGCGGGGGCGACGTAGCGGGCGAACGACTCGACGACCCGCAGGTTGAACTCCACACCCAGCTGGCTGGGGATGGTGAGCATCAGGGTGTCGGCGCTGCGGATGGCCGCGTCGTCGAGCAGCTGCTCGACCAGGGCATCGGGCTCGGCGGCGTAGGTCTTGCCGAACGTCGAACGGGTGCCGTCGATGATTCCGACCTGGTCGCCGTCCTGGCGGCCGCCGAAGTACATGTGGTCTTCGGTCGTGGTCAGCGGAAAGATGCTGCGGCTGACCGACACGCGCGGCTCGCCGGCGTGACCGGCGTCGCGCCACGACGCGCGGAACGCGTCGATCTGTTGGGCCTGCAGTTCATCGAACGGCAGCCCGCGGTCTTCGGTGAGGAGCGTCGACGACATGAGGTTGACCCCCACGCGCCCGGCCCACTCCGCGCTGTCGCGGTTGCCGGCACCCCACCAGACGCGCGAACGCAGTCCGGGAGAAAGCGGCTCGATGGCCTGACGGCCCACCCCGCCACCGAAAGGACTGTGCGGGTCGCGGTCGGCGAGGCCTTCGCCGTCGATCGCGCGCAGGAACGTCTCGAAGTGGTCGCGGGCGATGTCGGCGCCACGCGGGTCGTTCGACCCGGTGTAGCCGAACGCCTCGTAGCCGCGCACGACCGACTCGGGTGAACCACGGCTCACGCCGAGCGCGAGTCGACCGTCGCTGATGAGGTCGACCGCGGCCGCCTCTTCGGCGAGGTAGAGCGGGTTCTCGTAGCGCATGTCGATGACGCCCGTGCCGACTTCGATGCGCTGCGTGCGCGCCGCGATCGCCGCGAGGAGCGGCATGGGTGAGGCCTGCTGGCGTGCGAAGTGGTGCACGCGGAAGTAGGCGCCGTCGACGCCGAGGTCGTCCATACCCTGGGCGAGGTCGATCGCCTGCAGCATCGAGTCCTTCGCGGTGAGCTGGCGACCGCCGCCGAGGGGCCCGTAGTGACCGAACGAGAGAGTGCCGAAACGTTCCATGACAGCATCAACCGCCGACCTGGTCGTCGTATTCCAGTGAATGGATGCGGCGGAACGACCTCTTCTTCACTCGTCGTCCTCGCTTGCGGGGTCCGAGTTCCACAGAAGCGCCGCGGCAGGCGCCATCGTCACCGTGACGAGCGCGGCCAGCGTCAGGAAGACCCACGAGTTCGTTCCGAACAGGTTGAAGGACGAGGCGAAGAATCCGTCGACGACCGCCAGGACCCACAGCATCCCGACCACTCCGAGTGCCACACGGAATGCTGCCCGGAAGCCCCGATCGCGCTGCGAGATCTCGCGCTCGTCCAGCTGCGCGTGAGGCGCGTTGTCGAGCATGTGGGTGGCGCGCCGCAGAAGAACCGTGCCCGCCGCCCCGATCACGAGCGCACACATCAGCAGCACGACTCCCACGGGTTCTTCCGCGGCGAGGGCTGCGGCGATCCCCAGCGCGAAAGTGACCGCCGGGGCGAGGGCCAGCACGCGTCGGCTGGTGGGCGGGCGCATCCACGCGGGCTGCGGTCGTTGGCGCCAATCGGCTGCGCGCTTGTCCATCTCGCCGCGCAACTCGGCGGTGCGTTCGCGCTTGCGGGGATCGCTCATGAGTCATGTCCGTTCGATCGGTCAGGGTGTGAGGGGGCGGCATAGAGCTGCGCCGACATCGGTGGAAAGGGCTCGAGCGAGAAGATCGCTTCAACGGGGAGGGCGAAGTAGGCGGCGAGCTGAAGAGCGAGCTCGACCGATGGTCCGTAGTCGCCGCGTTCGAGGAAGCCGATGGTCTGCACATTGACCTTCACGGCCTCTGCCACCTCGCGGCGACTTGCTCCCCGCTCGACGCGCAGGACAGCGAGTCGGTTGTGCAGTCGTCTGCTGTCTCCGCCTGCCGTGGTGTTGCCCGTCATGCATACAGTGTTGCGTATACGCAACGTTTACGCAAGCGCGACAACACCGAAGGGTGGATGCCGGAATACCCGCGTCGACGAGGGGTTGAGCCAGACATGGCTCGAATCGGAAACAGCGACCTCAACGTCCTTCCCCTCTCCTTCGGCGGCAACGTGTTCGGCTGGACCGCCGACCGTGACACCTCGTTCGAGATCCTCGACGCATTCCACGGCGGCGGCGGCGACTTCATCGACTCCGCCGACGGATACAGCTCGTGGGTTCCCGGCAACTCCGGCGGTGAGAGCGAGACGATCATCGGCGAGTGGCTCGCCTCGCGCCGCCCTGAGAACGTCGTCGTGGCGACCAAAGTCAGCCAGCATCCCGACTTCCGCGGGCTCTCGGCGAAGAACGTGCGCGCCGCCGCCGAGGCGTCGCTGAAGCGGCTCGGGGTCGACACCATCGACCTCTACTACGCCCACTTCGACGACGAGAGCGTGCCGCTCGAAGAGACCGTCGCCGCTTTCGGTGACCTCGTGACCGACGGGCTGGTGCGTTACACGGCCGTGTCGAACTACACCGGCGCGCGGATCCGGGAATGGGTCGGCTATGCCGAGGCCGCGGGCAGTGCCCTCCCGGTCGCCGTGCAGCCGCACTACAACCTGGTGCACCGCAACGAGGTCGAGGACTCCATCGTCCCGGTGGCAGAAGAGTTCGGTCTCGGCCTGGTCCCGTACTCTGCCCTCGCCAGCGGTTTCCTCACCGGCAAGTACCGGTCGACGGATGCTGCGGGCCAGTCGTCTCCCCGGGCTCAGGGTGCCGCGAAGTACGCGACACCGCAGGGCCTCGAGATCATCGACGCGCTCGAGGGCATCGGCACGGCGCACGGCGTCTCGATCGCCTCGACGGCGCTGGCATGGCTGCGCGCCCAGCCGACGGTGGTCGCGCCGATCGCCAGCGCCAGCCGCGTCGAGCAGGTCGCCGGCCTCCTCGACGGCGCCCGCGTCGAACTGAGCGCCGCCGAGGTCGCAGAACTGACCCGCCTCTCGGACTGGGCCCCGGGCGAGGCCTGACCCGACCCCGCTCAGCGCAGGTGCGCGGGGCTGCTCCACCCGCCGACGAACGGCTCGACGCGCGGCTCGGCTCGGAGCGCGACGGCTCCCTCGACGACGAGGGATCCGACCGATACCTCTGCGTCGTCGCCCCACCGTGCGCGGCGCACGCGCGCGCGTCTACTGACGGCGCGCGCCAGCACCTCGCCGTCGGGGGCGCGGATGTCGAGCGCGCCCTCGTCGCCCGTCCCGAGGCGTCGGAGGCGGTCGGTCAGTTCGGATACGGCCGACCCGCTGGGCATCGCGACGGGCCGCACGAGCTCGACCTCGACCCGCGGCGTCGGGTGCGCCGCATCCACCGGGACCACTCGGGGGTCGGCTGCGAACACGGCCGCCGTCGCGTGATGCTCGAGCTCGACGCGCGCCCGCGGAAACGCGGCGAGCACCGAGTCGGCGCAGACGAAGGTCGCCGCTTCGCCGTGCCTGCCTCTGAGGCGGAAGACGATGTCGGCCACGGGGGCGAAGACGCCGGTTCCGCGAGACCCGTCGACCGCGATCTTGTGCGAGAGCAGCAGCGTCTGCGCATTGCCCCGGCGGGTGCGCTCATCCGGGTCGGCGGCGCGACCGGCCCATTCCGGGCCGTCGTGCCAGGCGACCGCATCGGGCACGTGGGCGAAGACGGCTCCGTCCTGCCACGCGCGATGCGCCCACTCCCAGTCTTCCCCGCCGTACCGGTCGAAGCTCTCGTCGAAGCCGCCGGTCTCGGCGAAGAGCCATCGCGAGCAGGCGAACGCCGCGCTGATGATGTACCGGTACGAACGGTCGTCGGCCTCGAGCAGGTTCTGCGACCGCTCGTAGGCGTCGGCGAGCCAGGCGGGCTCGGGCAGCGGGTGCACGAGCGCCGCGATCTCGATCGGCGCCTCGACGGGCTGACCGGCGAGCTCCGCGTGGCGACGCTTTCCGACGGTGACCGCCTCGGGGAGGAGGGCCGGCAGCCGCGTGATGGCCCGCACGTAACCGGGCTCCGGAGACGTGTCGGCGTCGAGGAAGCAGAGCACGTCTCCCGTCGCGCGCGCGGCGCCGAGATTGCGGGCGGCGGCCGCGCGGAAGCCCCGGTCGGGCTGTCGGACCACCTCGACCCCGGCCGGCACGACCGGGGCGTCGGGCGAGCCGTCGTCGGCGACGACGACCTGCAAAAGCTCGGCGGGGTAGTCCTGCCGGGCGAGCGCGGCGAGCGTGCGGGCCAGCTCGCCCGGCTGGCGGTAGTGGGTGACGACGACGGTCACGGGCAGCAGCGGGTGCGGCGCAGCATCCACCAGATCCCAACGGTTACCGGGAACGGTGGTGCCGAACGGCGGGGTCACCACGACAGGCTCTTCCACCAGCCGAGGTAGGCCGCCGCCATGTCGCGGCGCCCGTGGGGCACGGCGGCTGTCTGCAACCACGTCGACGCGGGGTTCTGCGCCGCGGCCGCCACCGCGGTCGCGAGGGCATCGGGGGGTGTGAGCGCGATGGTTCCGGGTCGGAGGGAGGCCATCTCGTCGACGTAGCGGTTCGCGGTGGCGACGGGGCGGCGACCGGCGGCGATCCAGGAGCCGAGCGATCCCGAGGCCGAAACGTGGCGATGCGCGACGACCGGAACGCCGACCAGGCGGCACCGCCGCAGCAACTCGGCGTCGTCGAGGTACCCCGTGACCTCGACCGCGACGCCCTCGGCTGCGGCCCCGCGGACGAACGCCTCGAGGTCGGCGGCGTGCCCGTCCGACGCGCGGCCGAGGATCGAGAGCGTCGTGGTCGAGGTGTCGACCGCCGCACGCAGCGCCTCGTCGTGCCCCTTGCCGGGGTAGAAGAAACCGAGCACGCCGATGCTGCCGTCGGAACCGGGCCGAGCGTCGCCGGGGAAGGGGACGACATCCACCGGGAGGGGAATCACCCCGACCGCGGCGCTGCGTACGCCGTGCTCCCGCAGGAGCGCGGCCTCGTGGCTGCTGTTGCAGACGACGCCTGCAGCGACCGCCGCCACCGCGCGGTAGCACTCGAGGCGGCGCGGGAGGTTCCGGGGGCCGTCCGACGGTTGGGGGACGTCGTGAAGAGTGACCGAGAGCGGATGCTGTTCGCCGAGGCGCTGCACCGATTCGGCCGCCTCCTCGGGCGAGGAGGCCCAGAGCCGGTCGGTGAACTGCAGGTGCAGAGGGGTGCCGGGCGGCACCGACGGCACGGCCTCCCTCAGAACCGCGAGGTCGGGGCTCCCCGCGTCGACGACGGCCCGCACGAGGTCTCGGGCGTACGCGGCCACACCGTGCTGGTCGACGTCGTGCACGACGAGCCGGGGAGGCGCTCCCGTCACGCTCTCCACCGCGCCAGAAGCGGGGCCAGACGCGCGATCGCCCTCTCGACGTACACCGGGTTGTCGCGGTACCAGGCCCCCTGCGCCGCCCGCACCTCGGCCGATGAGACCCGCGCGCCGTCGATCGACCAATCGTCGCGCGGCTCTTCATCGAGGTCCCACGCGTCGGCGACCCACGCCTCTCGGGGCGCCTGCACACCGTTGAGGATCGGGCGGCCGGGGTCGGTGGGGGCGGCGCTCGATCCGAGCGCCTCGAGCACACGAGCGCCGAGGCCCAACCAGATCGGGTTGCCGGGGTGGTTCACCGTTCGCATGTGATCGAAGGTCGGCTGGGCGAACAGATCGGAGGCGGCGACGTCGAGGTCGCCCTCTCGCCGCCGGAGCTCGGCCAGCGAGTCGTCGGCCACTGCTCGCACGCCCGTGGGATCGAGCTGCGCGGGAAGGGGGAGGCCGGCGGCGAGGGCGAGCTCGCGCACGTCGAGGTAGTCGACGAAGGGCGGCATGGTGGTGACCTCGGGAACGCGGATGACCCACTGGAAGGGGTAGAGGCCCGTGTAGCGCACGATGGGCACGGTGACCGCGCGCGCGGTCGGTCGCAGAAGACCGACGAGCTGCCGGGTGCCCAGGGGCAGGTCGTGGTAATCGTCGCGGATCGGCTGCACCGCGAGGAACGACGCCCGCGCGATGAGCCGCTGCAGGTGCGGCACGTCGTCGGCGGTCAGTTCGTGCACCGGGGGTACGCGCACCGTCGGGGTGGCGGGGCCGTCGACGACGATCCGCAGCGACTCGGCCTGACAGTTGCCGACGATGACACCGGCGCCCTCCGGGGCCTCGCGCAGCCCGTAGAACTCGCCGTAGTGCTCACGTCGCCCGGCGTCGGCGGTGACCCCTAGCATCGACATCGGCGAAACCGCAACCGTGGGGTTCTGGGGCGGCGAGGGACTCATAGTGAGAAACGTATATCGTCGGAGTCGTCGCCTTCCCCAACAGGGGGTTGCGTTGCGAGGACTCCGCTGTGCGGTGAGCCGCACGACGCGGAAGCCACACAGCGAGGAGGACGACCATCGGTTCCCAGGTTCAGCCGTTCGTTCGCATCGCCGCGGTTCCTGCGCAGCATCCGTACCCCCGGGCCATCGCCGACCCGACACGCGTCGTCCTTCTGACCGATCCCACGCCCCCCGGCGCTCCCGTCGGGCAATGGTGGCCGCCGCAGATTCTCGACTCCTCGTGGATCCGACGCCACCACGACGATTTCGACGTGCTGCACCTGCACTTCGGTGCGGAGTCCTACACGCCCGAGCACGTGCTCGACGCGATCGGCGAAGCGCGTCGTGCGGGCAAGCCGGTGGTCTACACGGTGCACGACCTCGAGAACCCGCAACTGAGCGATCAGTCCGCGCACACCCGCATGCTCGACGCGATCATTCCCGCCGTCGACGTTCTGGTCACCCTGACCGCTTCGGCCCGCGACGAGATCGCGGCGCGGTGGGGCCGCACGGCAACGGTCATCGCGCACCCCACCCTGCTCGACGGGGCTCATTCCCGCGATGCCACCGTTCCGGTCGGTCACCCCGACACGGCCCGCCGCATCGGGGTGCACCTGCGAGACCTGCGCCCGAACATCGACGCGATCGGCGTCGTGACGACGCTCGTGAGAGCCGTGGCCGAGCTGCGCGCGGCCGGCGGTCGCGTCATCGGCAGCGTGCGACTCAACGAGCGCGTCCGTGACGAGGCGACCGCCGAGACGCTCGTGCGGGTGGTCGCCGAGGCCGACGGGGTCGAGATCGTCCGCGCCCCCCGCCTCACCGACGAGGGCCTCGCCGAGGCGCTCGCCGACCTCGACGCGTGCGTGCTGCCCTACGCGCACGGTACGCATTCCGGCTGGCTCGAGCTCTGCTACGACCTCGCCGTTCCCGTGATCGGGCCCCGACGCGGGCACTTCCGCGATCAGCATCCCGACGACTACACCCCGTACGACATCGGCGACCCCGCGTCGCTCGCGAGTGCGATCGAGCGCGCGACCCTTCCGGCGTGGTCGACACCCGGATCGGTGTCGCGCTCCGCCCAGGTCGCACGCCGCGAGAGCGAGCGTGCCGTGCAGCGCGAAGAGATCCGCGCGGCGCACGCCGAGCTCTACCGCACCCTCACGACCCGCAGGTTCGCCGCATGAGCGCTCAGGCGCTACGCGTCGCCGTCATCGCCCCGTCGCGGCACCCGATCCGCCAACCGCATCCGGGTGGCCTCGAGGCGTGCGTGTGGGAGCGGGTGCGAGGTCTGCGCGCCCGCGGTCACAGCGTCGCGCTGTGCGGGCCCGACGGATCGGACTTCCTCGACGGACCACCCGAGTTCGTGCTGCCGCGACCGCGGTGGTCCGACGGCGAAGAAGCGTCGGACACCGCCTACCCCGAGGGGTACCTGTCGACGATCGACGAAGCGATGGAGCGGGCCATGGCCTACCTCTCGCGTCACCGAGACCGGTTCGACGTCATCGACAACCACAGCCTCCACGGCACGCCCATCGCCTGGAGCGATCGGGTCGGCATCCCCACGATCACGACGCTGCACACGCCCCCACTGCCGTCGATGATCGCGGCCGCGCGCTCGACCATCGGCGCCGACCACCGCTTTCTCGCGGTCAGCCGCCACACCGCGCGCGAGTGGGAGGTCGCCGGCGTCGAGTCGACCGTCTTCCCCAACGGCGTCGACACCGACCGGTGGGCGGCCGGCCCGGGCGGCGACCGATGGGTGTGGTTCGGACGCATCGTGCCCGAGAAGGCGCCGCACCTCGCGATCGACGCCGCACTGCTCGCGGGCAAGCGCATCGTGCTGGCCGGCCGCGTCGGCGACGCCGAGTACTTCGAGCGCGAGGTGCGCCCGCGCCTCGGTTCGCAGGCCCGCTACGTCGGGGCGCTCCGCCAGAGCGCGCTGGCCCGTCTCGTCGGACGCAGTGCGGTCGCGCTGGTGACCCCGATGTGGGACGAACCGTTCGGGCTCGTGCTCGCCGAGACCCTGGCCACCGGTACCCCCGTGGCCGCGTTCGATGCGGGCGGAGTGCGCGAGGTGGTCGCCGCGGCCCCGGGCGCGATGGTGGTCTCGCGCGGAGACGTCGAGTCGCTCGCGCTCGCCGCGCACGACCTCGCCGCACGTTCGGCCCTCGAGCCGGGCCTGCGTGCCCAGATCCGCGCGGCGGCGGTCGCGCAGTTCTCGCTCGAGCGTCGGCACGCGCAGCTCGAGGGGCTGCTGGCAGCCTCGGTCGTGGGGGCGCCGCGCCTGGAGGTGGCGTGACCGGCCTCGGCTGGTACGTCCACCACCACGGACGCGGACACCTGACGCGCTTCGAGGCGGTGCGCCCGCACGTGATCGGGCCCGTCGTCGTCTTCTCGTCGCTCGACGCGCCGACCGATCTGCCCGAAGACACGCGCTGGGTCGTGCTGCCCCGAGACGACGCGCCCTACGACCGCGCGGGTCGCCGGGTCGACCCGCAGTCCGCTGACCCGACGGTGGGAGGGATGCTGCACTGGGCGCCTCTCGGACACCCCGGGCACCGCCAGCGGCTCGCCGCGATCGCCGCAGCATCCGTCACCCACGATCTCGACGCGTTCGTCGTCGACGTGTCGGTCGAGGTCGCCCTGTGGGTGCGGCTGCTCGGCCTGCCGACGGTCGTCGTGGCGCAGCCGGGTGAACGCACCGACGGAGTGCACGCGCTGGCCTACCGCGCGGCGGATCGCATCATCGCGCCCTGGCCGCGGGCCCTCGTGCCGTCGGCCGCGCTCGAGGAGTTCGGCGACCGCGTCGAGTGGATCGGCGGCGTCTCGCGCTTCGCCGACCGCGTCGTGGTGGCCAGACGCGACGAGCGCAGCGTGCTGATTCTCGGGCAGGCGCTCCCCGGCGAGGCGCTGGTGCGGGCGCGCGACGAGGCCGCGGCTGCCGGCTGGACGATGACCGTGGTGGGGGCGGATGCTGCGCCCTGGCAGGCCGACCCGTGGGACCAGCTGTGTGCGGCCGACGTCGTGGTGAGCGCCGCCGGGCAGAACAGCGTGGCGGACATCGCCGCGGCGGGGGCGCGTGCGCTCGTGATCGCGCAGGATCGACCGTTCGGCGAGCAGGCCGCGACCGCCGAGGCGCTCGACCGCGCCCGGCTCGCCGTCTCGACGCCGATGCCGCAGCCCGGGGGATTCGTGGCCCTCCTGGAGCGTGCGCGGGTGCTCGAGCCCGAGTGGAGTACCTGGCAGGTCGGCGGAGCGCCGGCGCGCGCCGCCGCCGCCATCGCGTCGGTCGTGCGATGACCCCGCACATCGCGGTCGTGACCGTCGCCTCCCGCGGGCGGGCTGACCACGTCGACCGCCAACGCGCGTTTCTCGCCGATCGACCCGACGTTCTGCGCGTGGAGGCGTGGCTCGACGCCGCAGCGCCCGAGCCGTCGAGCACCGAGGTGCGGGTGCACGTTCCCCCGGGCGCGCAGGGTCTGCGGGTGGGGGAGGGGCGCAATGCCGCGGCCGACGCGGCGATCGCCGCCGGCGCCGAGATGCTGATCTTCCTCGACGCCGACTGCCTCGCCGGCCCGGGGCTCATCGAACGGTACGAGGCGGCGTCGCGGGCCGCCCCCGGCGCGCTGCTGGCCGGCCCGGTCACCTACCTCGACGAGGGCACCGTGCCTTCGAGCGTCGCCGAGCTGCCGCCGCTCACGCGGCCGCACGCGGCACGGCCGTCGCCGACCGACGGCGAGGTGGTGCGGGCGTCGGACGAGGCCTACGACCTGTTCTGGTCGCTGTCGTTCGCGCTGACCGCCACGACCTGGCGGGCGCTCGGCGGTTTCTCGGAAGCGTTCCAGGGCTACGGCGCCGAAGACACCGACTTCGCGTGGCGGGCCCGCGAGCAGGGCGTGCCGCTGGTCTGGGTCGGCGGTGCGCACGCCTATCACCAGTGGCATCCGACGTCGGATCCGCCCTGGCAGCACCTCGACGACATCCTCCGCAACGGCGCCACCTTCGCGCGCCGGTGGGGACGCTGGCCCATGGGTGGCTGGCTCGACAAGTTCGCCCGCGACGGCGCGATCGCCTGGGACGGCGACACCTGGCGCCGCACGACGCCCGCCTGACGTCGCGTAGCGGCGGGGTTGCCGTCGCTGGGTCGGCGAACCCACGCTCTCGACGCGATCCCGCAGACCCGTGTCAGTGCAGGTCGGTGACGGTGGCGGATGCGGCGTCCCACCGCCGCAGCGACACCCCGGCGCCCACGTGCGCGGGCCCCAGCAGAGCGAGCGCGTCGGGCAGGGCCGAGAGCTTCAGCCGGCGCGCGAGGGTGATGTGCGGGGTCCAGTCTCCGGGCGCGGTGTGGGGGGCATCCTCCCCGGCCGGCACCGCGGCGTGCACCGTCCGGTGCAGGTGCAGGAGGGCCGGGCTCGGCTCGACCTTCCAGGCGAGCACCCCGCGGTCGCCGTGCGCGAACACGGTGGGCTCGGCGAGGGTCACGGGTACGGGCAACTGCGTCAGCGCGTCGCCGAACGCGACCGGGTCGAGGTTCGGCCGCACGAGGAGCGTGAGGTGCGGCCGATTGGTCTCGGAACGGTACGCGCCGAGGCTCGACATGCCGGCCGTCGCGAGGCTCTGCCAGTCGGCACGCACCCGGGCCTCGGTCTCGGGGTCGAGCAGGAGCTCGATGCTGACGACGTCGCTCATATCTCCCGCGACAGTACCGTCCCTATCCCACGGGCTCGATCGTGACGGCCGTGCCGTACGCGCACACTTCCACTCCGCCGGAGTCGCCGTAGTCGTTGGTCTCGAAGCGGAACGCGACCACCGCGTTCCCGCCTCGCTGCGTCGCTTCGACCGAGAGCCGCTCCAGCGCTTCCGCCCTGGTCTCCTGCAGGAGCTTCGTGATGCCCTTCAGCTCGCCGCCGGCCAGCGACTTGAAGGTCGCGCCGATGTTGGATCCGAGATGGCGCGAGCGCACGGTCAACCCGAACACCTCGCCGAAGACGTTGGTGATGCGAGAGCCGGGGACGTCGTTCGTCGTGACGATGATCATGCCGACACGGTAACAACGCCGGGCGCGACGGCGCCACCCTTTTTCGGGCGGGCGCATCGGCCGTGCCGAGCAGGATGACGATGTCGCGACACCTCGTGAAAACCGGTGTCGTAGGAGCGGAGGATAGGGGATTCGAACCCCTGAGAGCTTTCACTCAACACGCTTTCCAAGCGTGCGCCATAGGCCACTAGGCGAATCCTCCTGAGCCACGAAGGGACGTCGAACATCCTACCCCGGGCGCGGCGGTCGCCCGTGCGCGGGTCGCGTCGGCCGGGCAGCCGCCGCCTCAGGCCGTGCTCTCCCGCGCCGGTCGTGCCCGCCGGCTCGCATACGTGCTGCCGGGGCGGACGGCGAGCGAGCGCGGGGCCACGCGGGCCACGAAGCGCCGGCCGGGTGACGCGGCGCCGAGCAGGCTGGTGCTCGCCGAGCTCACAGCATCCGCCCATTCCTCCCGCGCGACCGCCGCGCGATCGCCGGCGTAGCTGACGCGCTCGATCGCGGCGACCAGCACATCGGTGGCCGAAGGGTCGGCGCCGTGGTGCCGCACGAGCCGTGCACCGAAAGCGCGAGGCGACTCCGCGGCGGGAGCGGGTATGCCGAGGTCGACCGCGAGTTCCTGGATCGACAGCCACGCCGCGGGCGCATCGCCTCGCCCGGCAGCGGCGAGCAGACGCCGACGCCTGATCTCGCGCACCGCACCCGGCAGCGCGAGCGCGACGAGCGCGGCCAGCGTGAGCCCGAGGGGCCAGAGGTTCACGGATGCTGTCGAGCCGCCGCCGTTGGACGCTGCGCCGTCCTGCTCGTCGAGGGGCGTGAGTCCGGCCGAGGAGGTCGGCGTCGGCGTGGGAGTGGGTTCCTGCGTCTGGGGGGCCGAGGAGGGCGTCGTGCCCGGGGTCGTGGTCGAGCCGGAGGCGAAGTTCGTCGGGGTGCCGAGGCTGTTCGTCGGCTCGAACGGCACCCAGCCGATGCCGTCGAAGTGCACCTCCGGCCACGCGTGCAGCTGGGTGCTCTGCACCGAATAGACGGTCTCGCCGTCGGTCTGCGAGCCGGTACTCGAGCCGGGGAGGTACCCGACGACGATGCGGGCGGGCATGCCGAGCGTGCGTGCCATCACGGCGAACGCCGACGCGAAGTGCACGCAGTATCCCTGCCGCACGTCCAGGAATTCGGCGATGGCTTCGACCCCGGTGCCGTCGAAGCCGTCGGACACCGGTGCGTCGAGCGAGTAGCGGAAGTCGGTGCCGCGGAACCACGACTGCAGGGCGACCAGCGCGTCGTAGTCGGTGCGCGAGTCGGCGGTGATCTCGTCGGCGGTGCGGGCGATGACCGACGGGATGTCGCCCGGCAGCGCGTAGACGTCGTCGTCGTCGATCCCACCGGCCGACGTTGCGCGCACCTGTTCGAGCGTCGGATCGGGAACGGCGGCGACGACGTCGTACGACTGCTCTCGCACCGAGCCCGACTCGGCCTCGACGGTGCGGTTGTCGGCGAGGATCGACCAGGTTCCGTCGAGTCCGCTGACATCGGTGGCGGGGTAGGGGACCGGTGCGAACCGGCCGTTCAGCTCGACGACGTCGATGGTCGCGCGATCCTCGGTCACCGCGACGCCCTCGCCGACCGCGACGGGATCGAGTTCGGAGGCCTCGGGCTCGAGGTCGCGCGACTCCCCTTCGTCGGGGTCCCACACGGCGCCGTCGAACTGCGACAGGGTCGCGACGCGCAGGTAGGGCGCACCCGTGCCGGTGGTGCGCACCTGCAGCACCTCGACGGCTCCGGGCTGCCGCAGGTCGTCGCCGAGCTCGAGGGAGGGGTCGATGGTCGCACCGCCGGAGTTGCCGCCCACCGGACCCGCGCGGGCGTCGGGAGCGGGCAGAAGGGGGCTCGCGACCATGGCGACCACCACGGCGACCGCCCCGATGCCGATCGCCGTTCCCGGGGCGACCCGCGCCGATCTGCCGCGTGACGGCCGAGGCCCGCCGGCGCCATCGAGCCCGACCCCCTCTGCGCGGGCGCCCGCGGCGCGCTGCCGTGCGCGGGTGTCGACGGCGAGGAGGAACAGGATGCTGACGGCAAGGGCAGCGAACGCGACGATGTCGACGTCGCCGGGAACGGCGATGGAGGGGATGAGCGAGACGGCGACGAGACCGACGGCCGCCAGAAGGGGCATGCGCGCGGTCAGGACGACGTGGTCGAGGGCGACGGCGAGGAGCCCGATCGCCGCCACGATGAGAAACGACAGCGCGGGTCCGGCTTCGAGCGGCGCCGCGCCCAGCGCGACGTCTTCGATCGCCGACCGCACGAGGACGTCGGCCAACGTGAACGTCTCGGGAGTCGGGATGATCCAGAGAAATCCGGTGCCGCGGCCGAACGCGGCGGTGACGAGAGCGACCCAGACGATGATCTCGATGACGCTCACCAGGATGGCGGGCAGGCGCAGGCAGCGCGCTGCGTAGCCGGCGGCGAGCACCGCACCGGTGAGAGCGAAGGCCCCACCGACCCACGGCCCGGCGTCGACGACCCGCAGGAGGGGCATCATCGCCGCGAACAGCGCGATCCACACCCCGATCACGAGCGCGAGGTCGATGGTGCGCGAACGCGGCACGCCGCTCGCGCGTGCTTCAGGCACCGACACGGTTCACCCCGCGTTCCCGCGCCGTCTCCCACGCGTCGGCGAGGTCACCCTCGCTGAAGGCCGAGGCCGTGTGCCAGCCCTGGTCGCGCAGACGGGCGAGCGCGTCGGACGACGGCGAGGTCGCGATGATGACGGCGAGCGACGAATGATGGGCGAGGGGGGCGAGCGCCAGGGCGTCGGCGACTCTCAGGTGGCCGGTGATGACGACGACGGGGCCGGTCTGGGCTCCTGCGAACAGGCCGGCCGCGCGGGCCGCCCCGTTCCCCTGGCGGGCGACGAGGGTCGCGAACTGGGTCGCCAAGGCATCGATCTCGTGGATCTCTCCCCCCAGGATCGGCTCCGAGAGGGTGGACCCGTCGGTGTCGATGACCTCGACGGTGTATCCGTCGCGGACGAGCCGCGCGACGGCCGAGACGGCGGCCGACACCGCGGTTTCGAACGCCGCATCCGCCCCCGGTGCGCGGAGGGCGTCGGGGCCCCAGTGCGCGGCACCGCGGTCGAGGATCACGGTGGCTTCGGGGCTCGAGTCCTGCTCCTCTTGGCGCACCATCAGGGTGTCGCGATGCGCGGTCGCGCGCCAGTGGATGCGGCGCATCGAGTCGCCCGGGGCGTAGGGCCGTGCGACCAGGTTGTCGGCTCCCTGGCCCAGCTGGGTCGTGGCCGTCTCACGCGTGCCCCCGGTTTCGGCCGCGGTGGCGACGAACGGCACGAGTTCGACGACCCGCGGGGCGACCGTGACGCTCGTTCGTCCGCCGAGCCGGATCCGGCGACGGGCGAGGCCGAAGGGGTCGGTGGTGGTCAGCCCGAAGGGCCCGAGCGAATGGATGCCGCGGCTGCGCCCCTCGACGGTGTAGCGCAGATCGACCGCGCGGGCGCTGGCGCGGAGTCCTGAGCCCACCGCGGGGAAGATCCCGCGCGCGCGCCCGTCGAGTCCTGGCGAGACGGTGTCATCCCATGCACCCGGCGACATCGGGAGGGCGTTGCGCACCCCCACGCGAACGGTGACGACGCTCTCGCGTCCGACCGTCGCCACGTCGGGGGAGAGCGATCGCGACACCGTGTCGATGCGACGCGTGAACCACAGCGAGACCACGCTGGCGACCAGCACCGAAAGCAGAAGAACGCTGAAGTAGACGAGCTCCACGAGCCCGGCCTCGTGTGCGACGACGAATCCGAGGGCGGCCAACACGAGTGCTCCGGTTCCGCGGAGCGTCAGCGGCCAGACGCGCCGCACGAACCCGATCACGACCGGACGGCGAGAGGCACCCGGACGCTCGCGGCGATCTGGGCGAGGACGACGGCGACGGCCTCGGCCGCCGAGCGACCGCCTGCCGCTGCCCGGGTGGGGATGAGCCGGTGGGCGAAGACCGGCGCCAAGAGGGCTGCGACATCGTCGGGGATGACGAAACCCCGGCCGTCGAGCGCCGCACGCACCTTGGCGGCACGGATGAGTTGCAGCGTCGCGCGGGGGCTGGCGCCCAAGCGCAGGTCGGGGTGGGTGCGGGTGGCGTGGGCGAGTGCGACCGTGTACTCCTCCAGCGACGGAGCGACGTGCACGGCGCGTGCCCAGGCGATCAGGTCGCGCACGCGCGACGCGGTGACGACCGGATCGACGTTCTCGAGCGGGTTCACCGTGTCGCGCTGACGCAGCATGAGCGCTTCGGCCGCAGCATCCGGATAGCCCATCGAGATGCGCATCATGAACCGGTCGCGCTGCGCTTCGGGAAGGGCGTAGGTGCCCTCCATCTCGAGCGGGTTCTGCGTGGCCACGACGAGAAAAGGGGAGGGGAGGGCGTGGGTGCTGCCGTCGACCGTGACCTGATGCTCTTCCATCGCCTCGAGGAGGGCCGACTGGGTCTTCGGCGATGAGCGGTTGATCTCGTCGGCGATCACGATGTTCGCGAAGACCGCCCCGTGCTTGAACTCGAACTCCCGGGCGACGGGGTTGAACACCGAGACGCCGGTGATGTCGCCGGGGAGGAGGTCGGGGGTGAACTGGATGCGGTGCACGCTGGCGTCGACCGATGCGGCGAGCGCCTTCGCCAGAACCGTCTTGCCGACGCCCGGCACGTCTTCGATGAGAAGGTGCCCCTCGGCGAGCAGGGTGACGAGGGCGGTGCGGACGGCCTCGGGCTTTCCGTCGATCACTCGCTCGATGGAACGCGTGATGCCGCGGGTGAGCGACTCGAACGATTCCGCGGTGATCGGCTCGTCGGCGTCCTGCTCATCGCGCGAGACGCGGCGGCGGGTGGCTGACACGATCTGGTCCATGCGTCTCCCGGAGGTGCAGACGGCGGGGCCGTTCTCGCCGTTATGCAAGCGTAACCTGCGGTCGCGCGTGCGGGCCGGGAGGTGCCTGAGTGCGAACTCCGATAGACTCGTCGTCGGCTCTCCGCGTGGCGGCATCCCGGCCAACTCCCCCAGGACGGAAACGTAGCAAGGGTAACCAGGCTCTACCGGGTGCGCGGAGAGTCTTTTCTTTGCCCTGCGGGCGGTCAGCGGGCGAAGGGCCCGTCGATCACGGCCCATTGCAGCAGCATGATGGTCTTCGCATCCTGGATCGCACCGTCACGGATGCTGCGGAGCGCCTCGTCGATGTCGAGCTCGATCAGCTCGATGTCTTCGCCCTCTTCGGCCAGGCCGCCGCGGTCGCCCGTGCGTGACCCGCCGTCGTAGGCCGCGGCGTAGAAGTGCAGTCGCTCGGTCACCGATCCCGGGCTCATGTAGACATCGAAGACGTGGTCGATCTCGCCGAGCGAGACGCCCGTCTCCTCTTCTGCTTCACGACGGATCGCGGTTTCCGGGTCGTCGTCGTCGAGCAGGCCCGCGGCGGTCTCGAGCAGCATCCCATCGGGGTGATCGTTGACGTAGACCGGGTAGCGGAACTGCCGCGTCAGCAGCACCGTTCGTCGGTCTGCGTCGTAGAGCAGCACGGTCGCGCCGTTGCCGCGGTCGTAGGTCTCGCGCTGCTGCGTGGCCCACTCGCCGTCGGAGTCCTGGTAGTCGAGCGTCGTCTTGCGCAGCACGTGCCACGCCGAGGCCAGAAGTTCGACGTCGCGCACCTTGACGCGGGGGTTGCGGTCGAGTTCGAGTCCGGTGCGGTGAAGGCCGGTGCGGCCCCGCGCGTCGGGGATGTCGGCTCCGGGCAGCCCCGGTGCGTCGGCGTTCGTCATGCGTCCTCCGTAGGGTCGGTCGTCCGCGATCGTCGCGGGTAGGGGGTGGATGCGGCGGGCCACCCGTTCTCGCGAAGACCCGCGACGTTCGCGCGGTGGGCCTCGACCGACTCGAGTGAATCGGTGCGGAAGGCCGTGGCGAACGCGAGTGAGTCCCAGTACTCGTCGTAGCTGTCGTAGCGCTCGAACGCTTTGTCGGCGACCTGGCGCAGCAGTTCCCAGGCGCGCTCGGCGGTCAGATACCCGGTCATGTACGCGTACCGCACGCCGCCGATGACCCGCTCGACATCGCCGGCGAGCAGCAGCTCGGGCTCGCGTCCGTCGACAGCCTGCGAGAGCTCCAGCACGTCGAAGACGGTGCGTCCGGTGAGGGCCGCGACCCGCGAGGCCATGACGTCGGCGTCGGGGGAGTCCGCCACCGCTTCGAACCGCGCCGACAGGCGGCCCTTCGCGAGCAGATCGGCGACGAGCACTTCGGCATCGAGGGCCGACGCGATCTTGTAGTTGTCGTCGAGGGTGGTGCGCAGCTTCGACAGCGAGGTGTAGGGAAGGGCGGGCCACGGCGTGCCCTTCTGCCCGTCGGCCCAGGTCGCGCGGAGCGGCGCGGGCAGTTCGATCCACGCGAAGGCGAACGACAGAGACGAGTTCCACCCGCCGAACGAGTAGTCGCTCGCAGCATCCAGTGCCAGGATCTGCTGCTGTTCCAGGGTGATCGGCGAAGCTCCGGTGGCCTCGAGGTAGGCGCGCTGCGCGCGGCGCATGGCGCCCGCGTCCCAGCGGGCCAAGAGGCCGGCGGCGGTGATGAGGGTGACCACGAATCCGGCCGCACCGGCGAAGAACGGGTCGACCACCTCGGTGGCGAAGGCGATCGAGAAGAGGATCGTGGCGACGGTGAGCCCGCAGAGCATGGTGAGCAGAGCCCGGAGCGCTTGGTCCCTGGGGGTTGCACGGCGCCGGGCCTCGACGATCTTGGCGTAACGCGATCGCGACCGCACAGGAAACTCCACGTCGCCGATGTGGTTCTGCAGTGACATGAGACCGCCTTCGAAGGTGAGCGGATCAACGCTATCGAAGCGCGACGGGCGATCCGGTCGCGGCGGGGCCGTTGCAACCGTGCGGCGTTCTCACGAGGTCGAGAGACACCCAGGTTCGCGTCACCCGTTGCGGCCTACGCTGGACCCGTGGCGCAGAGCATCTACATCACCTCGGCCGAAGGACATTCCGGCAAGTCTTCTGTCGCGCTGGGCGTGCTCGATGCGCTCAGTCGCGCGACACCGCGGGTCGGGGTCTTCCGACCGATCGCGAGGTCGACCGTCGAGCGCGACTACGTGCTCGAGATGCTGCTCGCGCACGACGGTGTCGACCTCGACTACGACGAATGCGTCGGCGTGACCTACGACGACGTGCGTGCAGACGCGGATGCCGCGCTCGGACGCATCGTCGAACGGTACAAGGCCGTCGAGGCCCAGTGCGATGCGGTCGTCGTCATCGGCTCGGACTTCACCGACGTCGGCAGCCCCGCGGAGCTCGCCTACAACGCGCGGATCGCCGCGAATCTCGGAGCCCCGGTGCTCCTGGTCGTCGGCGGCCGGGCGCAGCAGGGGCAGAGCGAGCACCTGGGGGCGAGCGTCTCGCGCACCCCCGACGAGATGGGCCAGATCGCCTCGCTCGCGCTCGTCGAGCTCATCCACGAGCGCGCAGAACTCTTCGCGGTGATCGCCAACCGCACCGACCCCGAAGGCCTCGACGCGACGATCGAGGTCGTGCGATCCGTCGTCGCCGCGGCGCTTCCCGACGCCGCGGCAGAGTCGCGCGTACCGGTGTGGGCGCTTCCCGAAGACCGTTTCTTGATCGCCCCGTCGGTGCGGGGTGTGCTGCGCTCGGTCGACGGCGATCTTCTGAAGGGCGACCCCGAGCTGCTGACCCGCGAGGTGCTGGGCGTCGTCGTGGCCGGCATGTCGATGGTGAACGTGCTGCCGCGCCTGACGGAGTCGGCGATCGTGGTGATCCCGGCCGACCGCACCGAGGTGGTGCTCGCCACCCTGCTCGCGAACTCGTCCGGCACCTTCCCGTCGCTCGCGGGCATCGTCCTCAACGGCGGATTCGATCTGCCGGAGCCGATCGACAAGCTGATCGACGGCTTGGGTTCGTCGCTTCCCATCATCGCGACCGACCTCGGCACCTACGAGACCGCCGTGCGCATCATGAACACCCGCGGCAGGCTCGCCGCCGACTCCCAGCGCCGCTACGACACCGCACTGGCGATGTTCGAGAAGCACGTCGACACCTCCGAACTCACGCGCACGCTCGGGGTCGCGCGGCCGTCGGTCGTCACTCCGCTGATGTTCGAGTACGCGCTCGTCGAGCGTGCGCGCTCCGACCGGCGTCGCATCGTGCTGCCCGAGGGCGACGACGACCGCGTGCTGCGTGCCGCGGCGACGGTGCTCGCGCGGGGCATCGCCGACCTGACGATCCTCGGAGAAGAGATCGAGGTGCGAAACCGCGCGATCGAGCTCGGGATCGACCTCCAGCAGGCCGAAGTGCTGAGCCCGTTCGATGCCGTGCACGTGGCCAAGTTCGCCACCGAGTACGAGCGTCTGCGTGCCCACAAGGGCGTGACGTACGCGCAGGCCGCCGACACCGTCACCGACGTGTCGTACTTCGGCACGCTCATGGTGCACCTGGGCCTGGCCGACGGCATGGTGTCGGGGGCGGCGCACACCACCGCGCACACCATTCGGCCCGCCTTCGAGATCATCAAGACCAAGCCGGGCGTCTCGGTCGTCTCGAGCGTGTTCCTCATGGCGCTCGCCGACCGGGTGCTCGTCTACGGCGACTGCGCAGTGATCCCCGATCCGACGAGCGAGCAGCTCGCCGACATCGCCATCTCGTCGGCGGCGACGGCCGAGCAATTCGGCATCGACCCGCGTGTGGCGATGCTGTCGTACTCGACGGGGGCCTCGGGGACGGGCGCCGACGTCGAGAAGGTTCGCGCGGCGACCGCCCTCGTCCGCGATCGGGCGCCCGAGCTGCTGGTCGAAGGTCCGATCCAGTACGACGCCGCAGCCGACGCCGCCGTCGCCAAGGCGAAGATGCCGGAGTCCGACGTCGCGGGTCGTGCCACGGTCTTCGTCTTCCCCGACCTCAACACGGGGAACAACACGTATAAGGCCGTGCAGCGGTCCGCCGGTGCCGTCGCGATCGGCCCGATCCTGCAGGGTCTGAACAAGCCCATCAACGACCTGTCACGGGGCGCGCTCGTCGACGACATCGTCAACACGATCGCGATCACCGCCATCCAGGCGCAGAGCGAAGCATCCTGATGTTCCCCGCCGGGGAGCATGTCCCGAATTCCGCAACGATCGGGCTCGATCGTGGCGGAAAATGGGACATGTGAACGGGCGTGTCCCGAATTCCGCAACGAATGAGCCCATTCCTTGCGGAAAGTGGGACATGGTCGGACACAGCGTGGGTCAAATGAGGGACAAGAAGGTGGATGCTGCGTGAGCGCCGTACTCGTGGTCAACAGCGGCTCGTCGTCGCTGAAATACCAGCTCCTCGACGCCGACACCGAAGAGGTGCTGGCGTCGGGGCTCGTCGAACGCATCGGTTCTCCGGCAGGTTCCGGGGCCGCGGGCGTCGCGACGCACACACTCACTTCGGCGGCGCTCCGCCGGGTAGACCCGTCGCTCGCCGACGGTCCGTCCGAGGCCCCGACACTCCTCGACGCCACCTTCACCATCGAACGCGACATCGTCGACCACTCCGCGGCATTCCAGGTCATGCTCGAGGCGTTCGGCGAACACGGGCCGTCGCTCGCCGACAACCCTCCGCTGGCCGTCGGGCACCGCGTCGTGCACGGCGGAGCGCGCTTCTTCGAGCCGACCCTGATCACCCCGCTCGTCGAGATCAACATCGACGAGCTCTCGATGCTCGCGCCGCTGCACAACCCCGCGAATCTCTCCGGCATCCGGGCCGCACTCCACGCGTTCCCCGGCGTTCCCCACGTCGCGGTCTTCGACACCGCCTTCCACCAGACGCTCGCCCCGGCCGCCTACACCTACGCGATCGACTCCGCGCTGGCCGAGGCGCACCGCATCCGTCGCTACGGGTTCCACGGCACCTCGCACAAGTTCGTCAGCGAGGCGGCGGCGGTCTTCCTCGACCGGCCGCTCGCCGATCTGAAGCAGATCGTGTTCCACCTCGGCAACGGGGCATCGGCGACGGCGATCGACGGGGGTCGGTCTGTCGACACGTCGATGGGCCTGACGCCGCTCGAGGGTCTCGTGATGGGAACACGCTCCGGCGACATCGACCCCGCCGTGATCTTCCACCTCGCACGGCGCGCCGAGATGTCGACCGCCGACCTCGACGCCCTCTTGAACAAGAAGTCGGGGCTCCTCGGGCTCGCCGGAGTCAGCGACATGCGCGACATCCAGGCGGGGGTCGAGCAAGGCGAACCCGCGGCCACCCTCGCGTGGAACGTCTACATCCATCGCCTCCGCGGCTACGCGGGTGCCTACCTCGCGCAACTGGGCGGCGTCGACGTCATCTCGTTCACCGCGGGAGTCGGCGAGAACTCACCCGACGTCCGCGCCGGAGCCCTCGCGACCCTCGGATTCGCCGGCGTCGAGATCGACCCCGAGCGCAACAGCGCCCGAGGCCGCAGCATCCGGGTCATCTCGACCGATGACTCGCCCGTCACCGTGCTGGTCGTCCCCACGAACGAGGAGCTCGAGATCGCGCGGCAGACCCTGGCGGTCGCGCGCGCCTGAGCCCGCCTCCCGTCCCACTTCGCGTCATCCGCGCCACTTCGCGTCGAGCCTCTTCGTCGGCGCGGCGGTTCGCAGCATCCGCGCCGCTTCGAAATGGCGCGGATGCTGAAAAGTGCAGCGGAATGGGAGGAATCGCCCGGCGCTGCCCGCGTCCGGTCGGGGTGCGAGAGTCCTACTACTCTTGATGCACGGCACGACGGTGAGCCGCCGTATTCGTTCCCCCTGGAGGTCCCGTGCCTGACGAGCTTTCCGCCCTTCCCGACCTCGCTTCCTACGAGGCTGTGCTGTTCGACCTCGACGGCGTCCTCACGCCCACCGCCGAGGTGCACATGCACGCCTGGCGCGTCATGTTCGAGAAGCTCTTCGCCGACTGGAACATCACCCCGCCCTACAGCGATGCCGACTATTACGAGTATCTCGACGGCAAGCGCCGCTACGACGGGGTCGCGAGCCTTCTGCGCAGCCGCGACGTCGAAGTGCCGTGGGGCGAGCCGTCCGATGCGCCGACCGTCGACACGGTCAGCGGAATCGGCAACCGCAAGAACGCGGTCTTCACCCAGGTGCTCGAGAGCGACGGCATCGCCGCCTACCCGGGTTCGCTCGCCCTCGTTGAGCGGTTGCGTTCGGCGGGTGTGCCGGTCGCGGTCGTGTCGAGCTCGAAGAACGCCGAAGACGTGCTGAAGGCGGCCGGTATCCGCGACCTGTTCCCCGTCGTCATGGACGGCGTGATCGCCGAGCGCGACAACCTCACGTCGAAGCCCGCACCGGACGTGTTCCTGGAAGCGGCTCGGATGCTGGGAGTCGACCCCGCACGCTCCGTCGCCGTCGAAGACGCCCTGAGCGGCGTGCAGTCCGCTGCGGCCGGCCGCTTCGCCGTGGTCGTCGGCGTCGACCGCGGCACCGGCGCAGACAAGCTGCGCGAGGCGGGCGCGACGGTCGTGGTCGACGATCTCGCCGCGTTCCTCGACTGACCCGCGCTCCGCACCGCAGCGCAACCCGATACCCCTCACCGGAAGGTAATCCATGATCGATCGCGGTCGCTTCCCCGTCGACGAATGGCGTCTCATCGAGACCGAGGGGTCGCTCGACGACGCCGGGGTCACCGAGACGCTGTTCTCGGTCGGCAACGGTTACCTGGGGTTGCGGGGCAATCATCCCGAAGGCCGCTTCGCGCACGAGTCGGGAACCTTCATCAACGGGTTCCACGAGGTCTTCCCGATCCGTCACGCCGAGCGGGCCTACGGCTTCGCCGAGGTCGGTCAGACGATCATCAACGCCCCCGACGCGAAGGTCATGCGCGTCTACGTCGACGACGAGCCACTGTCGTTCGACGTCGCCGACGTGCGGGAGTACGAGCGTGCGCTCGACATGCGCGAGGGTGTGCTCCGCCGCCGAGTGCAGTGGTGCACGCCGTCCGGCAAGCTCGTCGAGCTCGAGGACGAGCGAATGGTGTCGTTCGACGAGAAGCACCTCGCCGTGCTCCGTATGACGGTCACCGTGCTGAACTCCGACGCTCCCGTGACGATCAGCTGCCAGCTGATCAACCGCCAAGACGGCGAGGGCATCTACGGCGGCACGCCGATCGGCACGACCAAGCCGGGCTTCGACCCGCGCAAGCCCGACAAGCTCGAGGACCGCGTGCTCCAGCCCCAGGAGTACTGGCAGGACGGCGAGCGTTCGGCGCTGAGCTATCGCGTCGCCGAATCGGGCATGACGATCGCGGTGGTGGCCGACCACCTCGTCGAGACCGAGAACGAATACACCGCGCGCAAGCTGATCGAGCCCGACATCGCCAAGAACGTCTTCCGCGTACAGGCGAAGGCCGGAGTCCCGACCACGATCACGAAGATCGTCAGCTATCACACCTCTCGCGGCGTGCCCGCCCGCGAGATCGTCGACCGCTGCCGCCGCACCCTGGATCGCGCCTGGTCGGTGGGGGTCCCCGCGATCTTCGCGCGGCAGCGCTCGTGGCTCGACGCCTTCTGGGCTCGCTCCGACGTGCAGATCGGCGGGCACCCCGACCTGCAGCAGGCCACCCGGTGGTGCCTGTTCCAGCTCGCGCAGGCCGCGGCCCGTGCCGACGGCCAGGGCGTCCCCGCGAAGGGCGTGACGGGGTCGGGCTACAGCGGTCACTACTTCTGGGACACCGAGATCTACGTGCTCCCGTTCCTCGCGTATACGACGCCCCTCTGGGCGCGCAACGCTCTGCGCATGCGCTACCTCATGCTGCCGGCCGCCCGCAAGCGCGCACACCAGCTGAACGAGGCCGGCGCGCTGTTCCCCTGGCGAACGATCAACGGCGAAGAGGCGTCGGCCTATTACGCCGCCGGAACCGCCCAGTACCACATCAACGCCGACGTGGCTTTCGCGCTGGCGAAGTACGTCAGGGTGACCGGAGACGTCGACTTCCTCGATTCCGAGGGCGTCGACATCGCGGTCGACACCGCGCGGCTGTGGGCGACGCTCGGCTTCTGGCGCTCGAGCGACGGTGTGCACGACGGCCAGGGCGATTCGTTCCACATCCACGGTGTGACCGGCCCCGACGAGTACACGACGGTCGTGAACGACAACCTGTTCACGAACGTCATGGCCCGTTTCAACCTGCGCTTCGCCGCGCGCACGGTGCGCGAGATGGAAGAAGCCGATTACGACGCCTACACGCGTATGGTCGAGCGCCTGAACCTCGATCCGTCCGAGCCCGGAATGTGGGACCGCGCCGCCGAGGCGATGCACATCCCCTACAGCGAGGCCCTCGGCATCCACCCGCAAGACCACGTGTTCCTCGAACGCGAGATCTGGGACCTCGAGCACACACCGCCCGACCAGCGTCCGCTGCTGCTGCACTTCCACCCGCTGGTGATCTACCGCTACCAGGTGCTCAAGCAGGCCGACGTGGTGCTGGCCCTGTTCCTGCAGGGCAACCACTTCACGCCCGAAGAGAAACTCGCCGACTTCACCTACTACGACCCGCTCACGACGGGCGACTCGACGCTGTCGGCTGTCGTGCAGGCGATTCTCGCGGCCGAGGTGGGCTATCAGGATCTGGCGCTGGAGTATTTCCGCGAATCGATCTTCGTCGACCTCGCCGACCTCCACAACAACGCGGCCGACGGTGTGCACGTGGCGTCGGCGGGCGGGGTGTGGACGGCACTCGTGTCGGGTTTCGGCGGCATGCGCGATCACTTCGGCGACCTCACGTTCGACCCGCGACTGCCCGCGGACTGGCCGTCACTGTCGTACGTGCTGCACTGGCAGGGCACGCGCCTGAACATCGTATTGACCGCAGAGACCATGACGGTGGAAGCCGGCGAGGGTGACCCCGTCGACTTCTCGGTGCGCGGCGTCGGTTATTCGGTCTACGGCGGATCGACTGTGGTGGTGCCGCTCGACGGACAGGGCCCGATCATTCCCGGCAAGCCGTCGATCCGTCAGTTCGCCGATGCGCGGCGCGAAGACGGGTCTTTCCTGTCGGCGTCGGTACCGACCGTGACCGCTTCGATTCCGGTCGTCGACCACGGGACGACGCCGATCGCGGGGGAGTCGCCCCTCGGGGCGGATGTCTGAGCCGTTTCAGGAGACCTGATGTGTGTCCGGACGAAAACGGCGCTATTTCGGTAGTTTACATCGCTCTGGGAAAGAGCAGGTGGATGTCAAATTTTATTTTAGATTGGCGATATTCAAGATAGTGTGGTAATCGGCTCAACTCGGGCCGTTGTTCCCTCGCATTTCACGGGGGCTGATAAGGCGGTTCCCATGGGAACCCACACGTTCGTTAGCAATCCGTCTATGGGCTCCCGGTTTCTCGGGAGGACCGCGGCGGTATGCCTGGTCGTCGCGGGTCTCGTGCTGGGTGGCCTAGCCATAGGCGGCACCAGCGCAGACGCGGCCACGCGGGTCGGCCTCGGCGAGGCCGACAGCTATGTCGTGCTCGGCGGGCAGGCCGTCACCAACACCGGCCCCAGCAGTCTCGAAGGAGACCTGGGGGTCTCTCCCGGGACGGCGATCACCGGCATCACCGACGACAACTTCGTCGCCCCCGGAACGCTGAATCAGACCGACGCGCCCCAGGCGCAGAGCGACCTGACGGTGGCGTACAACGACGCCGCGGGGCAGGAGTCCAATGCGGCCTCGCCCCCCGATCTCGGTGGGCAGACGCTCGTCGAGGGGGTCTACACCTCGACCTCGACGGCAGCTCTCACGGGTACCTTGACGCTGAACGCCCAAGGCAATGCCGACGCCGTGTGGATCTTCCAGGTCGGATCCAGCTTGACGACCGCATCGAGCAGCGTCGTGTCCCTCATCGGCGGCGCGCAGGCGTGCAACGTGTTCTGGCAGGTGGGGGAGTCGGCGACTCTCGGCACCGACTCCGAGTTCGTCGGAACCATCATGGCACTGACGTCGATCACCGTCACCTCGGGAACGAACGTCGAGGGCCGTGCGCTCGCGCGAAACGGTGCGGTGACTCTCGACACCAACGTGTTCTCCGACCCGCGCTGCGCCGGTGACACCGACGGTGACGGCGAGGCTGACGCCGATGGCGATACGGATGCTGACACGGACGTCACGGATGCTGATGCCGACGGCGGTACAGATGTCACCGACACTGACGCGGACGCGACGGATGCGGATACCGACGTGACCGACACGGATGCCGACGTCACCGACACCGACACCGAGGCGACCGACACCGAGGCGACCGACACCGAGGCGACCGACACCGAGGCGACCGACACCGAGGCGACCGACACTGAGGCGACCGACACCGACACGGATACGGATGTCGGCCCGACGGATGCGGGCACCGACACCGACACCGACAGCAAGACCGACGGTGGCAACGCGACGGACGACGTGCTTCCGGCCACCGGACAAGACGGATCGAGCGGGTGGCTGCTGCTGCCGGCCGGCCTCTTCGTCGCCCTCGGCGCCGTAGCCCTGACGGTGCTGCACACCGCCCGCCGGCGGGAGTCTTCGCACTGACCCTCTCCGGGCGGTATGTCGGCGGTAGGTCGTAGGCTGTTCGGGTGACCACAGCCCTCTACCGCCGCTACCGCCCGGAGGCGTTCGGCGAGATGATCGGGCAGTCTCAGGTCACCGATCCGCTCATGACGGCTCTCCGCAGCGACAGGGTCGGCCACGCCTACCTGTTCTCGGGGCCGCGAGGTTGCGGAAAGACGACGTCGGCCCGTATCCTCGCACGCTGCCTCAACTGTGCGGCGGGGCCCACCGACACCCCCTGCGGCACGTGCGACAGCTGCGTCGAACTGGGCCGCGGCGGCGGGGGCTCTCTCGACGTCGTCGAGATCGACGCGGCCAGCCACAACGGCGTCGACGACGCGCGAGATCTGCGCGAACGGGCGATCTTCGCACCGGCTCGCGATCGCTTCAAGATCTTCATCCTCGACGAAGCGCACATGGTCACCCAGCAGGGGTTCAATGCCCTGCTAAAGCTCGTCGAAGAGCCGCCCGACCACGTCAAGTTCATCTTCGCGACGACCGAGCCCGAGAAGGTGCTCGGCACCATCCGCTCGCGAACCCACCACTATCCCTTCCGGCTTGTGCCTCCGGCGGCGATGCTCGAATACGTCCAAGAGCTCAGCGAGACCGAGGGCGTCGACGTTCAAGCGGGCGTTCTCCCGCTCGTCGTTCGGGCCGGCGGCGGCTCACCGCGCGACACGCTCTCGCTGCTCGACCAGCTCATCGCCGGTTCCGATCCATCGACCGCCGCCGACGCCACGGGCCGTGTCGAGGTGAAGTACGAGCGCGCCGTCGCCCTGCTGGGCTACACGCACGCCGAGCTGCTCGACGAGGTCGTCGACGCGTTCGGTGTGCGCGACGCCGCCGCGGCGTTCTCGTCGGTCGACCGGGTCGTGCAGACGGGGCAAGACCCCCGCAGGTTCGTCGACGACCTGCTCGAACGGCTCCGCGACCTCATCGTGGTCGCCGCGACAGGGCAGAGCGCGGGTGCGGTGCTCCGGGGCATCTCGGTCGAAGAGCTCGAGCGCATGTCGCGACAGGCGGGTCTTTTCGGTGCGCAGCGACTGTCGCGCACCGCAGACCTCGTCGTCAACGCGCTCGACGAGATGACAGGGGCGACGTCACCTCGCCTTCACCTCGAGCTGCTCGTCGCCCGTGTGCTCGCCGAGTCCGGTGCGGCGCCCGCTGCCGCCGCCCCGCACACCGCCTCCGCGGCGACGGCCGTCGTTCCGACCGCCGCGACTCCGCGTGCTGCTGCCCCGCCCACGCTCGATCGAAAAGCAGAGCGAGAAGCCGAGCGTGAAGCCGAGCGTGAAGCGCCGCGTCGAGACGAACAGGCCGCTCCAGCCGCGGCCCCGGCGTCGCACGCACCCGTCGCGCAGACGCAGGCGGCCGCTCGGCCCGTCGAGGCGCGCGAGCCCGATCCGGTCGCCCCGCCTGAGCCGTTCGGCGACCCCGAACCGCCCGAAGATCGTGAGCCGCCGGCCGAACCCGAACCGCGAAGCGATCCTGCCGGCCAGTTCGCTCCGCCCGCCGCGGCGGGCCCGCTCACGGTGCAGCGCCTGCGAGACGCGTGGCCCGAGGTGCTGGGACGCCTCGAGACCATCAGTCGTTCATCCTGGCTGATCGCCTCGGGCGCACGGGTGGCGGCGCTCGACGACGACGTCCTCACCCTCACCTTCGCCAACGCGAGCGATGTGGCCGGGTTCAAGAAGCGCACGGCGGGGGCCGGGCCGAGCGAAGACCTGCGACAGGCCATCATGGGTGTCCTCGGCATCCGCGTGAAGTACATCGCCCGGCACGACGGCGAGTCCGGCGGCTCTGGGCCGGGTGACCCCGGCAGCCAGACACCCCCGACGTCTCCGGCACCCGGGCGAGACCGGCAGGCGACCAACGCCGCGCCGTCTGCCGCGACGCCCGTGACCGAGTGGGCGGTGGCCTCCATTCCGACGACGTTCGAGGCCGACACCGCCCCGCCGGCTTCGTCCCCGTCCGGTAGTGGGCGGTCACCGGCACCCGTCGCCCGCGCCATAGGACAGTTCGCCGTCGACGACGAGCCCGAAGAGGCGACCTCGGTGCGTGTCGCGACCCTCGAGCCGGTGCGCGAGGGGGCGGTGTTGCCCGTCCGCGAGGTCGAAGCATCCGTCATCGTCGATGATGACCCGGAAGACGAGCTCCCCCCACCCGACGAAGCGTTCGACGCGCCCGTTCCTCCGGTGGTCGCGCCGTCGCTCGCGCGGCCCGCGCCCGTCAGCTCGGCACGCGGCGGAGTCCAGCGCGTGGGTGAGGCCGTCGTCCGGCAGGTGCTGGGCGCCACGTTCGTGCGCGAAGAGCCCTACGAGTCGCCGACCAGGTTCGGCTGAGCATGTACGACGGAATCGTTCAAGACCTCATCGACGAATTCGGGCGGTTGCCCGGCATCGGCCCCAAGTCGGCGCAGCGCATCACCTTCCACATTCTGCAGTCGCCTTCCTTCGACGTCTCGCGGTTGTCGATCCTGCTCGGCGAGGTGCGCGAGAAAGTGCGCTTCTGCGAGATCTGCGGCAACGTGTCCGAGCAAGACCGGTGCAGCATCTGCCGTGACCCACGGCGCAACCCGACGCTGATCTGCGTGGTCGAAGACGCGAAAGACGTGGCCGCGATCGAACGCACCCGCGAGTTCCGCGGTCTCTACCACGTGCTCGGCGGCGCGATCAGCCCGATCGCGGGCATCGGGCCCGACGACCTGCGCATCACCTCGCTCATGCAGCGCCTCGCCGACGGCACGGTGCAAGAGGTCATCCTCGCGACGAACCCCAACCTCGAAGGCGAAGCGACGGCGACGTATCTGAGCCGGCTGCTTCGCACCCTCGAGATCCACGTGACGCGGTTGGCCTCGGGACTCCCCGTCGGCGGCGATCTCGAGTACGCCGACGAGGTCACCCTCGGCCGTGCGTTCGAGGGGCGCCGCACGCTGTGACCGCGGCGTCGGTGGGAGGGGCCCCGACCCGATTCACCCGGCGCGCGTGGCTGCTCTTCGCCGTGATGGCGGTGCTCTGGGGCATTCCGTACCTCTTCATCAAAGAGGCCGTCGATTCCCTGTCGCCACCGGCCGTCGTGTGCATCCGCACCCTCGGAGCGGCGCTCCTGCTCCTGCCGTTCGCGGTGCGCCGGGGCGCACTCCGGCCCGCACTGCGGGCGTGGCGCTGGGTGCTCGTGTTCGCCCTTCTCGAGATGGCGGGCCCGTTCATCCTGCTCGCGCACGCCGAGCAGACCCTCCCGTCGGGCCTCACCGGCCTGCTCGTGGCGACCGTCCCGTTGTTCGCCGCCA
Organism: Microbacterium shimangi; assembly: GCF_043556445.1. Classification (NCBI taxonomy): domain Bacteria; kingdom Bacillati; phylum Actinomycetota; class Actinomycetes; order Micrococcales; family Microbacteriaceae; genus Microbacterium; species Microbacterium shimangi. The sequence continues at coordinate 76,284 of NZ_JBIGII010000003.1, read as the reverse complement.
TCATCGCGTTCGTCGCCGGCGACCGTGGCGCGTTGCGTCCGGTGCGCATCATCGGACTCGTCGTGGGGTTCGCGGGCGTGGCGGTGATCGTGGCGGGCCCTGGCCTCGCGCTCGGCGACGGACCCGAGGGGGCGATCGCGGTCGGCGAGGTCCTCCTCGTCGCCGTCCTCTACTCCATCGCCCCCTTCGTCGTGGCTCGGCGCCTGCGCGAGGTGCCCGCGTTGGGGTCGGTGACCCTGTCGCTGCTCATGGTCGGGATCGCCTACCTGCCGCTGGCGATTCTCACGTCGCACAGCCTGCCGACCGCCCGCAGCGCCTTCTCGGTCGCAGCGCTCACCGTGCTCTGCACCGCCGTCGCGTTCCTCGCGTTCTTCGCCCTCATCCGCGAAGTCGGGCCCGCCCGTGCGCCTCTGTTCACGTACGTCAATCCGATCGTCGCCGTCGTGCTCGGCGTGATCGTGCTGAGCGAGCCCCTCGCACCCGCGCTCCTGGCGGGGGTGCCGCTCGTTCTCCTCGGATGCTGGCTCGCGGCCACCGGCGGATCCGTCCGCGCGCGGCGTCGTCCTGCTGTGCCACCGCCGATCGCGCCCGGCTGACCCGATTCGACGCTCGGGCACGAGACGATCACCGTTCGTATACCGTTCGGCCATCTTTCGATGTGCAGTCGTACATGCGCGCCGACCACGTTCGAGCATCGACGGTCGGCGAGATACTCATGGGGAGTTCTCAAGAACGGCCGCGCGATAGGACCACAGTGAGCGAGGCGCTCCCGAGACGAACGGCCCACGCGGGTCGGATCGTCTTCGACACCTTCCGGTCGGCCTACGATCCGATGCTCAATTCGTGGCTCGTGTTCCGTGCTCAGATCCTCCGCGAGACGCTCACGGTTCCGGCCGATGTCTCTCCGTCGGGATCGGATGAGCGCGAGCGCGCCCGCGCCGGCCGGTTCGGCGTATGGCGAATCCTCGCGACCAACAACCGTGAGCTCGGCCGCGGCTCCGGTCTCTTCGCCACCCCTTCCGAGGCGCTCGCCACCGTCGAGATCCTGCAGAGCGAAGCGCTGGAGCTCGCCGCAGCCGTCGTCCGCGGCGTCACCCCGATGACGCACGGGTGGGTGCTCCGCCGCGACGGCGAGGCCGTCATGACCTCGTCGCGGTGGTACGAGTCGGCGTCCGAGGCCGCGACCGCAGCCCGAGCGGCGCGCACGGTGCTGGCGACCGCGACGATCGCGACGGGTGTCAACATCGGCACGCAGTCCGGTCGACGGCTTCGGCGAGCCATCGTCCCCGTGAACCCGATTGTCTGACGCGGAGCACCCCGAGCCGCCCGCCGACGGTCTCGTCGCCGGCCGCTTCCGCGTGCTCGGCCTGCTCGGTTCCGGCGCGACCGCCTCGGTGTACGAGGCGCTCGATACCGTGGCCGGCGGGCGCGTCGCGGTGAAGGTTTTGCATCCGCACCTCGCCGAGCGACGCACCCTCCGCACGGCGTTCCTCCGCGAGGCCGAGAGGGTCGCCGGCATCGCGCACCCCGCGCTGTGCGGTGTCATCGGGTCGGGCGTGCACGACGAAGGCGGTACCCCGCAGACATGGAGCGCCTGGCAGCTGGCACCCGGGGTCACGCTCGGCGAGCACGTGCGCGAGCGCGGCGTGCTGTCGGCGCGCGCTGCGGTCGACGTGGGTGCGCGGGTTCTCGACGGGCTCGCCGCGCTCCACTCGGCACGACTCGTGCACCGCGACATCTCGCCGTCGAACATCGTCATCGACGTGGATGCTGCGGGCCGCCTGCGCGACGCGCGCATCATCGATTTCGGGCTCGTCGACGTGGCGGGATCGACCACCCGCGGCGGTGACGTGCTGCGCAGTGAAGAGGGCGACGGCGTCGTCGGCAACCTGCAGTACGCGGCGCCCGAACTGCTGCGCGGGGAGGGCGTCGGACCGGCCGCGGACCTCTATCAGCTGGCCGGAGTGCTGTACTTCGCGCTCGTCGGCGGCCCGCCCTTCCCGCGGGAATCGTCGGAGGCCACCATCCGGGCGCACCAGTCGGCGCCGCCGCCGACCGCGTCGGTGCGCGTCGGCGGTATCCCGGTGTCGCTCGATCGGGTCATCGTGCGGGCCATGCTGAAAGACCCCGACTCGAGGTTCGCATCGGCGAACGAGATGCGCGCCGCACTCGCTGCCTCGGTGGCGCCACGTACGACCACCGCGACGACGCCGGTCGCTGCGACGACGAAGACGCGGGTGTTCGCGCCCGTCGCCCCCACGCCGGCCGACCCGGTGCGCGTGCGAGAGCCCGAGCCCGAACCGGGCCGCACTGGCGCCGGGTGGCTGTGGGGGCTCGGCCTGGTCGCGGCGGCGCTGGTGGTCGCGGTCGTCGTCGCGCTGTCGTCGGGGGGCGGCGCGCCGACCGTGCGAGAGACCTCGACCCCGATTGCCGAAACCCCCGTTGCGCCCACCCCGACTCCGACGGTGTCGACGCCGCCTCCGGTGACCCCGTCCGCCGTGCCCGCGATCCTCGTTCCTGCGGTGGAGGGGATGACGGCGGATGCTGCGCGCCAAGCGCTCGAACGAGCCGGACTCGCCGTCGGCGAGATCCGACAGACCGACTCGGTGCAGTCGTCGGGAACCGTGCTGGGCAGCGATCCCGCCGCGGGAGGGTCGCTCACCCCGGGGGGCATCGTCTCGCTCACGGTCGCGAGCGGCGACAACTCGGTGCCCGACGTCATCGGGGTCCCGGAACAGCAGGCGACTGAGGCCGTCGCCGCTGCGGGGTTCACCCCCGTCGTCACTCGGCAGATATCGGAGGCCCCGACGGGAACCGTGGTCTCGGTGCAGCCGTCGCCGGCTGCCAGCGTCCCGCTCGGCACTTCGGTCACCATCGTCGTCGCCGCCGCGCCGCCCGCTCCGGTGCCCACGACCCCGCCCGTCACACCGACGCCGACCCCGACGCCCACCCCCACACCGGGAGCCACGCCGTGACGTCCCCCGCTCATGACCGCGACAGCCGTCCTTCGCACGATCGACCCGGGCTGTTCACCTTCGAGGCTCACGATGGCGACGATCCGGCTGGAACCCGCCGCCGGTCGTTCTCCTCAGGAAGATCCATGAGACGACCTTTTCGCCTGCCCGCGGGCCGAGCCATCGGAATGCAGGCATGACGACGGTCCGTCCAGACGATCTCACCGAGGTCTTGAATGCGCTCGACTCCGATGATTCGGCGACCGGGCCGGAGGGTGGCTCCGACAACGCGGTCGTCGCGCGGCCCCTGAAGGCGGCCCCGTCGGTCTCGGATTCCATCTTCCGTTCGGGATCGTTCCTCGCCGGCGGGATCACCGTGGCGATCATGCTCGCCGTCGGTCTCTTCCTGACTCTCCGCAGCGGCGAAGCGCTGAGCATCGCCGGTCTGTCGTTCTTCTGGGAGCAGGAGTGGTCGCCGGAGTCGGGCTCCTTCGGCATCGTCGCGGTTCTGTTCGGCACCGTCTCGATCGCGGTGGTCGCGATGATCTTCTCGGTGCCGCTCGCGCTCGGCACGGCCCTGCTGATCTCCGAGATCGTCTCACCACGTGTGAGGTCGCTGCTGACGACCCTCGTCGACCTGATGGCAGCGGTTCCCAGCGTCGTGTACGGCCTCTGGGGCGTCTTCTTCCTCCAGGAAGCCGTCATCCCCGTCGCCCAGTGGGTGTCGGCCTATTTCGGCTGGATACCGATCTTCGCGGTGACAGACCCCGACGGCGCTCGACTCACCGAGGCTGGAGCGTTCACGTCTTCGGCGTTCATCGCCGGGATCGTCGTCGCCTTGATGGTGGCACCCACCCAGACGTCGGTGATGCGCGAGGCGTTCTCCCAGGCTCCGGTGGGGGAGCGGGAGGGTGCTCTCGCCCTCGGCTCGACGCGCTGGGGGATGATCCGCACCGTGGTTCTGCCGTTCGGGCGCGGCGGCGTCATCGGGGGCACGATGCTCGGCCTCGGCCGCGCGCTCGGCGAGACCATCGCGGTCTACATGATCATCTCGCCCATCTTCACGATCAACTGGGAGGTGCTGAGCAAGGGAACCAACTCCATCTCGGCACTGATCGCGCTTCGCTACGGCGAAGCGAGCCAATTCGGGCTGTCGGCGTTGATGGCCGCGGGCCTGACGCTCTTCCTCATCACGCTGGTGATCAACTTCACCGCGTCGTCGATCGTGTCGCGGTCCCGCTCCGGTGCAGAAAGCGACGGATGACCTTGACCGTGAATGACACGATCACCACGCTGATCGAGCCTGCAGAACACCGAACGTCGCGGGAAACAGAATCCCGGGACTCGTTCGATGCGCCCGCGGCCGATACCGTCCCGACCGGCCACACCTCGTTGCCCTCCCCCGGAGACACCCCCATCGGTCCGCGACGGCACCTTCGAGGGGCACCCGCAGAAGAGAGGTTCAACCTCCTCGGTGCGCTCGCAGCATCCGTGGCGTTCGCCACCCTTCTCTTCGGGTGGGTGACCCCCATGACCGGCGCCATCGGCTGGGCCGTCGTCGCCTACCTGGCGTTCATCGGCATCTATGCGCTGCTGATCATCCTTCGCAGCGACCGCCTCGAGGTCGCCGATCGAGTCATGACGGCATTGCTCTACAGCGCGGGCGCCATCCTTCTCGCGGCCCTGGTGTTCGTCGTCGTCTTCACCGTCGTGCGCGGCATGCCCGCCCTGGTGCATCCGAACTTCTTCGTGCAGACCATGCAGTACGCCGGTCCTCTCGACCCGCTCGAGGTCGGAGGCATCGCCCACGCCATCGTCGGGACGTTGATCCAGATCTCGATCGCGCTCGCCATCGCGGTTCCCCTCGGCATCGCCACCGCCGTCTTCATGAACGAGATCGGCGGACGCTTCGCTCGTTTCGTGCGCACGATCTCCGACGCCATGACGGCGCTTCCGTCGATCGTCGCGGGTCTGTTCATCTATGCCGCCGTGATCACCCTGGTCACGCACGAGAGATCGGGCTTCGCGGCGTCGCTCGCGATCACTGTGATGATGCTGCCGATCATCATCCGCGCGTCCGACGTCGTCTTGCGCCTCGTTCCCGGCAACCTGCGGGAGGCGTCGTACGCTCTCGGCGCTTCACGGTGGCGCACGGTCTGGAACGTCGTACTGCCCACCTCGAGATCGGGGTTGGCGACGGCGGTCATCCTGGGCACGGCGCGCGGCGTGGGCGAGACCTCACCCGTGCTGTTGACCTCCGGTGTCACCGCGGTCATGAACGCGAACCCGTTCTCGGGCGCGATGATCTCGCTCCCGCTGCAGGTCTTCGACATGGTGAAATCGCCCGAGCCGACCATGATCGCGCGCGGGTTCGGTGCGGCGGCGACCCTCATTCTTCTCGTGCTGCTCCTCTTCATCATCGCCAGAGCCGTCGGCGGTAAAGGCCCCGGCCAGATCAGCACCCGCCGTCGCCGAGCTCTCGCCACAGGTTCGCTGGCGGATCTGCAGCGGATCGAAGATCGCCTGGCGACCCGCGCGTCGATCGAGACCGCGGTCTTCGCACCGGTGTCGAACGCCGCTCCGATCTCAGGAGAGCCGCAGATGCTCGAGGCCTCGAACGAGGACGACGTGCCCGATACGCCGGCGCAGCCCGAGGCCGCATCCGACATCACCGAAGTCATCCACCCCGACACTCCGAAGGAGTCCTCGTGATCCGTCGACGTTTTCGTCTTCTCGCGACGGCCATCGTCACCCTCCTCGCCGCCGGCATCGTCGGAGGGGGTGGCACGGCCGCCGTCGCGGCCACGTCGTACGCGAACATCTCCGGCTCAGGCTCGACGTGGTCGCAGAACGCCCTCGACCAGTGGCGCCGGAACGTGCAGTCCAACTACACGATGACGGTCGATTACCGCGGCCTGGGCTCCACCGCCGGTCGCGGCGACTTCATCAACCGGACCGTCGACTTCGCCATCAGCGAGATCCCCTTCCAGCTCCAGCCCACCGAGCAGGGCGCGCAGCCCGAGAAGCCCGTCGCGGGCAGCTACGCCTACATGCCGATCGTGGCGGGTGGTACGGCCTTCATGTACAACCTGAAGATCGGCGGAAAGCGGGTCACGAACCTGCGGCTGTCGGGCGCGACGGTGTCGAAGATCTTCGCGGGGCAGATCACCAACTGGAACAACCCCGAGATCCAAGCCGACAACCCTGGTCTCGCCATGCCCGACCGGGCCATCCAACGCGTCGCACGCTCGGACGGCTCGGGTTCGACCGCGCAGTTCACGCTGTGGATGTCGAAGCAGCACGGCGACATCTGGAAGACCGGCATGACGTCTCAGTTCCCCGACAACGTGGGCGCGACGTTGCAGAGCGGTTCGCTCGGTGTGTCCGGGTACGTGAGCCAGAACTACGGCGAGGGTGCGATCACCTACGTCGAGTACTCCTACGCGGTGAAGTCCGGGTTCCCCGTCGCCAAGATGCTGAACGCCGCCGGGTACTACATCGAGCCGACGGCGTCGTCGGTCGCGGTCGCGATGCTGAAGGCGCAGATCAACAACGACGTGAACTCACCCGACTACCTGACCCAGATCCTCGACGGGGTGTACGGCAACGCCGACCCCCGCACGTATCCGCTGTCGAGCTACTCGTACATGATCGTGCCGACCGTCGAGGGCGGCACGTTCAACGCCGACAAGGGGAGGACCTTGGGCGAATTCGCCCGATACGTCCTCTGCGAAGGTCAACAACAGGCCGAACAGCTCGGATACTCACCTCTTCCGATGAACCTCGTGCAGGCCGGAGCCGACCAGATCAAGCGCATACCCGGGGCTCAGGGGTCTGTCGTCGACATCAACAAGTGCAACAACCCGACGTTCAAGCCGGGCGACTCCGTCGACAACAATCAGCTCGCTCTGACGGCCAAGCAGCCCGCCGAATGCGACCGCAAGGGCCCTGACCAGTGCACGACGGGTACCGCTGGCGCCGCCGACACGGTGACCGATGTCACGGGATCCGGCAACGGCGGGTCTTCGGCCGACGCTGGCGGATCGCCGGCTGCGGCTGCGGCAGCGGGTGCTGCCGCCGATACCCCGGCGGCGGCGGCGGAAGCGGCCGTCGCGGCGGATGCTCCCGTCTACGACGCGAACGGAGACCTCGTCTCGGCCGCGGCCGGCGGCGGAAGAGCTGCGGCTTCCTCCCCGTTCACCCTCCCCGACTCCCCGTGGGGGCCGCCTCAATTCCTGATGCTCGCCGCCGCCATCCTGCTCCTGGCCGCCATCGCCACGCCTCCGGTCCTTTCCCGGAGCATGGGCCGAACGCGGTCGAAGAACTGACGGCAGTCGTCGCCCGGGCAGTCGATCAGGGGCGTCTGATCTCGCCCGGATTTCCCGACGTCAGTGCGCCATGAGCGTGCGAACCCTCGTTGATCAACCGTTCATCTGAACGTCATGACCCGCCCATAATTTCGACGCTGTCGGCAGAGACCCGCTGCTGAAAATCTAGGGAGAACCCTTGCGTACGGCTCTACCCCAACGTCGCGCGCGGCGAGGCCTGATCTCCGGCCTCACCGGCGTGATCATCGGCGGCTTCGTCTTCGCGTCGATGACCGCTGCGGGCGTGATGGCATCGTCTGCTTCCGCCGCGGGCGAGCCGGGCTCCGATACCCGCCCCGTGACGATCACGGCCGCCGATTACTACGGTGAGGGCCACGAGGGCGAGCCGTTCCCCGACCTGAAGCTCACGGTTTCTCAGACCGCCGGCTTGGGCGCGCAAGGCATCGAGATCAGCTGGGAGGGCGGCAAGAAGTCCACCCCGCCCACGGGGACCGGCGGCGAGAACTTCCTGCAGTTCGCGCAGTGCTGGGGCGACGACCCGACCGCACCCGCCGACAAGCCGCGCCCCGACCGCACCACGTGCCAGTACGGAGCTGCCGGCACGACGGGGACGAGTCGCTACGGGTTCCGCTCGAACGAGCCGATTCCGACCCAGGACCTCTCCTACACCGTCCCCGGCCCGGATTCCCTCACGCCGCCGCAGACCTCGGTGCCGTTCGTTTCATCGACGACGCGAGACGGCGTTCACGAGAGGGTGGAGCGGATCGCGAACGGAGCGTTCGTTCCCGGCACCGACACGCTGGACGTGAACCAGAATCAGTTCTTCTCCCAGTACACGACCAACGAGATCTCTTGGGCGGGTTCCGCCGCGAACGGCACCGGAAGCACGAAGTTCGAGGTGCAGACAGCGGTGCAGTCGCGAGGACTCGGATGCGGTCGCCGTGTCGCGGCCGCCGACGGAACCGAGACGGCGCAGTCCTGCTGGCTCGTCGCCATCCCGCGCGGCACGGCCGACAACGGTGAGGTTGCCATCACCCAGTCCGGGCTCTTCTGGGACAGCTGGCAGCACCACGTCGCGGTCCGTCTCGACTTCCGTCCGCTGGGCAGTGGGTGCGAGATCGGCGCTGCGGAACGACAGGTCGTCGGCAGCGAGTTGCTCGCCACGGCGGTCTCGTCCTGGCAGCCCAGCCTGTGCTCGGACGGCGGTGACATCTACAACATGATCACCGCGAACGAGGCCGACGCGGTGAACGTCGCGAACGCGGCGACCGACACCGCTCCGCTGGCGCTCACCTCCCGGCCGTACTCGGGCGAGGGCGCGGACGATCTGATCTACGCCCCCGTGGGTCTCTCGGCGGTCACGGTGTCGTTCGCCATCGACCGGTTCCCGAACCCGGTGACGGCGCCGGAGGAGGCGCTGGAACGCACCGGCCTCCCCTTCACCTCCATGAAACTGACGCCGAGGCTGGTGGCCAAGCTGCTGAGCTACTCCTACCTCTACTCCCTTCCCAACGACGCCCCCAAAGATCATCTGGCGGGCAACCCCATCAACCTGCTCGCCGACCCCGAGTTCCTCGAGATCAACGATCCGGAGTGGGCCGATCAGGCGATCGCGGGGATCGGCGTGTCGGACATGCTCCTGCCGCAGGGGCGTTCGGATGTCGCCCTCGCACTGTGGAACTACGTGCTGGCAGACGCCGATGCACGAGCCTTCCTGAACGGTGAGGCAGATCGGTGGGGCATGAAGGTGAATGTCTTCAGCTCGACCAACGCCGAGGTGAACCCGAACGGCGCGCTGGCTCTGCCTTCGGAGAGCTTCCCGAAGTCCGACCCGTCGAAGGTCGACGCGATCCCCGGCGGAGCAGGCGAGTTGAACCTCATCACGTGGCGGCCGTACACGAACGACCTCGACACGTCGGGCTATCTCGCCCTCCGGGGTGATGCGCAAACCGTCATCGGCTGGGACACGAACGCGAATCCGCCGCGCTACACCCGCAACCCGCGCAGCCTGCCCGGGTCCCAAGCGGTCATCGCCCTCACCGACAGCGCCGCGTCGGAGAAGTACCAGATCGTCAGCGCCGCGTTGAAGAACCCCGCGGGCGAGTTCACGACCCCCACCACCGAGGCGATGACCGCCGCCGCTGCCGCCATGGCGCCGGCGGGTGCGCAGACTCAGGTGTCAGGGTTCGACACGACGTCGGAAGCGGCACGCGGAGCGTCGTCGGCCTACCCGCTCACGATGCCGATCTACGCGGCGGTGAACCCGTACATGACCGATGCGGATGCGCGCGGCAGCTATGCCGCCTTCATCCGCTACGCGGCCGGCGACGGTCAGGCTCCGGGCGCGAAGGTCGGACAGCTGCCCGTCGGGTACGCCCCGATTCCCGAGAACTGGCGATCGCAATCCGTCACCGCGGCGAACGTCATCGAGAGCGGCTTGACCCGCTCGAGCGCGCCCGCTCCCACCGCGAACACCGACCCGACCGGGGCCGGTCCCGCCACCGGATCCGTTCCCGTCGCCCCCGGCTCGAGCACCGGAGGTGCAGCTCCTGCCGCCGCAGCCGTCGCCGGTGAGACCGCCGCAGCCGCCGCTCCCGTCGCCTCGGGTGAGGTCGCCGGAGCGCTGACCAGCGCTGCCACCCCCGCCGACCCGAACAGTGGCGGCCTCGCGGTCACGCTCCCGGTCGCTCTGCTCGCCGGGCTGGCGAGCGCCGGCGCCGTGCTGATCATCCCCCGCCTTCCGCGCCGCACCTGACGCGGTCCTCTCCTTCCCTTCCCGCACTATCCGTCACGCACTACACCACCTCATATCAGATAGGTATCCAGTGAAGCTCAAGAAGATCGCTGCGCTCGGCGCGGCTGTCGGCCTCCTCCTCTCCGGCGTCGGCCTCGCCTCCACCGCCTCGGCGGAGCCCGTATCCAACAGCTACGTAGCTGTCGGCTCGGACACCCTTCAGGACGCAATGAACGCGCTGACCAACGGCACGAGCGCATCGGGCTCGTACGTCCGCGTGCTCGCAGACGGCCAGACCATCGGCAACTTCGACGCCTTCGGGTCAGCCGCGATCCAGACCAAGTCGAGCGGCCCGTTCTTCGCCCGCCCCAACGGCTCCGGCGCGGGACGCGACGCTCTGCGTCGCTCGATCGACGGCAACCCCTGGTCGGTTTCCGGCAACACGACGCCGGCCCGCTCCATCACGGGCCAGGTCGACATCGCCCGCACGTCGAGCGGTGCAGGCAGCAACGCCAACGCAGCGGGTCGTCTTCTGTACGTGCCGTTCGGCCGTGACGCTGTGGCGTACGCCTACAAGGGTGGCACCGCGGCGTGGGCGAACATCACCGCAGCTCAGCTGAAGGGCATCTACGAGGGCACGATCACGTCGATCGACGGCGTGACTGTCAAGCCCCGTCTGCCCCAGACCGCATCGGGCACCCGCTCGTTCTTCCTCGGCGCCATCGCGGTGACCAACCCGGCGGGCGTCGCAGATGCGTCGAACACCACGGTTCCCGAGAACGACGCCACCGTGCTCGGCGAGGGTGAGATCATCCCGTTCTCCGCCGCCAGCTGGGTCGCTCAGGCCAACAACGTCTCGGGCGTGAACACGATCGCCGCCGCAACCGGCGTTTCGATGGGCTCGCCCATCGCGGGTGCCGCTCCGTTCACGGGCACGGCTCCTTCGCTCGTTCCGAACTCGGCGTTCTACGCGAACACGACCTTCGGTCGCGACACCTTCCTGATCGTCGAGCGCGCTCGCGTGCAGTCGACGTTCACCTACACCGGCGCGCCGGCGTACGACCCGACCCTCGCGGGCCTCGTCAACTCGTCTTCGCTCACCAGCCTGACCAACTTCAGCCTGTCGCCGCTGGCGCCCGGCTCGGTCAAGCGCAAGTTCGGCTTCCTCGCTCCCAGCTCGACCACCCCCGTCGCGGCATACGCGCAGGGCTGATCCACCACAACGAATAGGACACCAGACATGTTCAAGCTCAACACCGCTAAGGTCGTCCTCGCCGGCGCCCTCACGGTCGTGCTCGCGGGCGCCGGAGTCTCGGCCGCCTCGGCCGCGATCACGCCGGCCGGCTCGACCTCGGCCTACTACATCTTCGACGCCACCACCGAGGCGCTCGTCGCCGATGGCGCGCCGATCGCGTTCGACCAGCTCGTCGCCGGCTACCCGTCGGACACCGGCTTCTCGGACTACGACCAGATGTTCACCGGCCCCGCCGCCACGACCCAGGTCTACGTCTTCGTTTCCCCCCGTGGCGACGAGCGCGACACCTCGAAGTGGCTCGGTCGTCAGATGAACGGGTTCAACGACTTCGCCGCCAAGACCGTTCTGACCCCCGCGATGCTCCTCAACAACCTCGCCGGTGCCAACTACGCATCGGTCAAGGCGAACGGTGGAAACTTCTCGGCCGGCCTCGCGTTCACGTCCAGCAACGGCGTGACCGTCGAAGACGTCTCGTTCGTCCACATCACCGTCCAGCCGGGCGGCTCGTGGTCGTACACGGCGACCAAGGACAGCGGCACCACGACGCCGACCGACCCCGAGGGCGACTCGGCTGACATCGACCTCGAAGCCGGTGTCATCGAGGCGGACGGCTCGCTCGAGCTGACCGTTCCGGCCAACGCGAAGGCGACGTTCACGACGCCGACGCTGACCACTCAGGGCCTCTCGCAGTCGACCGCGACGCTTCCCCAGGTGACCGTCGCCGACACCCGCAAGACCGTCGACCGCGACGGCTGGGACCTGACGCAGTCGGTCACCGACTTCGTCAGCGGCACCAACACCATCGACAAGAAGAACCTCGGCGTCGCGCCGAAGGTCGTCACGACCACGCAGGGCGCCACCGCGGCCCCCGCTCAGGTCGCCGGTTCGGCGACCTACCCGTCGCCGTTCGCCAGTGCCGCAGCCGGCAGCGCGGGCACGTCGACCACCCTCGGCGCCGACCTCACGCTGGTCGCTCCGGCAGGTACCCCGGAGGGCACCTACACCTCGAAGATGACGCTCACGCTCGTCTCGAAGTAATCGCACGATGAGAGGGGGCGGCGTGAAAGCGCCGCCCCCTCTTCGCATTCCCACACGTCCGCCCCTCGTTCATGCGTCGTTCAGTTTCGCGCCGTACGTCGGCAAGCACTTCCTGCGGAGATATACCGTGCAGCTTTTCCCGAACGCGGTGCGCCTGAACGCCCGCAAGGCCGCGGCCGCCGTGGCCGCTCTGACGCTCAGTGCGTCGCTTCTCGTCGCCGGTGTTCTCGCGGGTGGCCCCGCCCTCGCCGAAGACGCCCCCGCCCCCGCCGACGACGCGACGATCGGCATGTCGGCCGAACCGCTCAACGAAGAGGGCGCCGCCGTCCGCAGTCGATTCGACTACCAGGCCTCCCCGGGCCAGATGATCGACGATTCCTACGTCGTCACGAACACGGGTACCACCGCGCAGACCTACGCGGTCTTCGCCACGGATGCTTTCAACACCGAAGACGGATCGTTCAGTCTTCTCGACACCGGCATCGAGCCTTCCGATGCGGGCGCGTGGGTGAGCTTCGGAACCGAACGCTCCATCAGCGTCGAGCTGCAACCCGCGGAGTCCAAGTCCATCCCGTTCACCCTGCGTGTGCCCGACAACGCGACACCGGGCGACCACGCCGCGGGGCTCGTCGTCTCACTGCAGACCGGCGACGGTCAGGTGCTCATGGACCGTCGTCTCGGTACTCGCCTCTACGTGCGCGTGCCGGGGGAGTTGCAGCCGAACCTGACGATCACCGGCATCACGGCCGCGTACACCCCCAGCTTCAACCCGCTCGCCGGCGAGACGACGGTCACCTTCACCGTGCAGAACGCGGGCAACGTCGCGCTGGCGGGGCAGCTGAAGACCGAGATCAAGGGGTTCTTCGGGATCACCCTCGCCTCGCCCACGCAGCAAGACGTGTCGGAGATGCTTCCCGGCAGCACCCGGACGGTCACGGCGGTCGTCCCCGGTGTGGGCCAGTGGCTCTTCCTCAACCCCGTGACCACGCTCTATCCCTCGGTCGACGAGACCGCGCTCAACCCCGGGCCGCTTGCGAGCGTGACGCGCGACACGGTCGTCATCGCCGTGCCGTGGGTGCTTCTCGCCATCATCGTGCTCGGCCTCCTGATCTGGGCCTGGATCTGGTTCGGACGCAAGCGCAACGCGCGCCGCACCAAGGCGTGGATCGAGTACACCGAGGCGGAAGCGCGACGGAAGGCCGACGCCGATCGTGAGCCCGTGGGTGCCCTCGCCGGCGACACCGACCGGGCGGGGTCGTGATGGGCGGGGTCGCGCGGCCGAAGCGGCGACGGGGGCTGATCCTCGGCGCGTTGACGCTCGCCCTCGTCGGACTCCTCGCAGCGCCCTCGACCGCGGCGCTCGCCGTCGTCGCTCCGATGGCGGCCGCGGACTGTTCGCCGTCGTCCGATGCGTCGGGTTCGGGCTCCGGTATCAGCATGACCGCAACCGTGCTGGGTCCGGATGGCTGTCCCGTCGACGGGTCGACCGGTGGCGGATCGTCCGGCGGCGGCGGCGCCGGAACGGGTGGCCGCCCGGGCGGCTCCGCCTCGGGCACCGGTGCGGTGGCCGGACCACCGGCGACCGTCGCGACCGCCGCGGTCGATCCCACCCCGACCGCCGACGAGATCGACCTCGGCGGCATCCTGTACATCGGGGGGCTCTCTTCGAGCTCTGTCCCGTCGGTCAACCCGTTCGGCGGAGACCTGCAGCTGTGGTTCACGGTGCGGAACGTCTCGGACTCGACCATCGAGGCGTCCGCCGACTTCTGGATGGCCGGTCCCTTCGGGAACCGCATCTCGTCGGTAGACGGCGTCGTGATCTCCGATCTGAAGCCGGGCGAGACCCGCACGGTCGGCGCCGAGCTCCCCGGAGTCGGGCAGTGGACGGTCTTGTCGGCACATGCGACACTCAACCCGCCCGAGTCCGTGAACGGAACGGTGCTCGCTCCGGTGACCCGTGACGCGACCGTCTTCGCCCTCCCGTGGCTGGTCGTGCTGCTCATCGCCGCAGGTCTGACGGCGTGGGTCGTCGTGCAGATCGCCCGTCGACGCGAGGGCGTCGAACCCCTCGGGGCCGTGGGGGCGCTGGCGTGACGATCACCGAGGCACCGCCGCATCGCGCACCCGAGCCCGCCTTCGAACCCCCGGAGTCGGTGCCGCGCAGCGCCGCACCGCCGCGGACCCCGCGTCCGCCCAAAGCTCCCCGGCCGCCCCGCCGGCCGCCGCGTCCGCCCGTCGTGCGTCCGCCGCTGTCGCGCGGAGGGGCGATCGCGCGCAGTGTCGCGGCCACCGTGGCCGTGCTGCTCGCGATGTTCGTGCTCAACCTCACCGTGTTCAGCCACGTGCAGCACCTGGTCACCCAGCAGAAGCTCTCCGACGAATTCCGAGCGCAGCTCTCCGCCGGAACCGCCCCGGTCAGCGAGGGCACCTTCGAAGACGTCCTCCTCGCCGACGGTGTGCCCGTCGGCATTCTCGAGATCCCCCGAATCGGGATGTACGAAGTGATCGTCGAGGGCACCTCCTCGGCCGAGACGTCGATGGGCATCGCCCACCGTCGCGACTCAGTCCTGCCGGGTCAGGCGGGTGTGAGTGTCATCATGGGCCGGTCCGCCGCCTACGGTGGTCCTTTCTCGGCGATCACGTCGCTGAGCCCGGGTGACACCATCACCGTCCGCACCGGCCAGGGAATGCAGATCTTCGAAGTGATGGGTCTGCGCTACGCCGGCGATGCCACGCCTCCCGCCCCCGTTCGCGGTGAGAGCCGCATGATCCTCATGACGGCTCGTGGTGCCCCGTACATCCCCGGCGGCATCTCCTACGTCGACGCGAAGCTCGTGTCCGAGACCCAACCGAGCGGGGCGCGCCAGACGACGAGTCTGACGCTGCCCCCCGAAGCGAAGCCGCTTGCCACCGACACGACCACCGTGTGGGCCCTCGTCTTCGCGCTGCAGTTCCTGATCGCCGTCGAGATCGCCGCCGTCTGGGCGTTCCGCCGCTTCGGTGCGCAGAAGACGTGGATCGTCTTCCTGCCGGTCCTCGTCCTCGCCGGATTCCTGGTCGCCGATCAGACCACGCGACTGCTGCCCAACCTGCTCTGAACGCCCACCGAGAAAGCCACCACCATGTCTGACGACATCACGACCGTGATCGATCCGGTGCCCGAATCGAGCCGGAGGGATGCGGGGCGCCTCCGCCGCGACCAGGCGGGCTACGTGCCCGCACCCGAGGCGCCGAGCTACGCCGCCGCCCCGATCGATGCGCCGGCCGCGCCCCGGTACGACGCCGCCCCGCTCGCCTCGCTCGACGCGCGCAACATCACGGCGTGGTTCGGTGACCACCAGGTGCTCGACCGCGTGTCGCTGAACATGCCGGCCGGCGTCGTCACCGCACTCATCGGCCCCTCGGGCTGCGGCAAGTCGACGTTCCTCCGCATCCTCAACCGCATGCACGAACTGATCCCGTCGGCGTCCCTCGCGGGCGAGGTCTTCCTCGACGGCGACGACATCTACGACCCGAGCCGAAAGCTCACCGCGGCCCGCCGCGACATCGGCATGGTGTTCCAGAAGCCCAACCCGTTCCCGGCGATGTCGATCTACGACAACGTCATCGCCGGTCTCAAGCTCACCGGGGTACGCGCCGGTCGCGACGAGAAGGACTACCTCGTCGAGAGGTCGCTGACCTCCGCCGGCCTCTGGAAAGAGGTCAAGGATCGTCTGCGCGCCCCCGGCGGCGGGCTCTCGGGTGGGCAGCAGCAGCGCCTGTGCATCGCGCGGTCGCTGGCGATCAAGCCCAAGGTGCTGCTGATGGACGAGCCGTGCTCGGCCCTCGACCCCACCTCGACGCGCGTGATCGAAGAGACGATGGGCGAGCTGCAGAAAGAGGTGACGATCGTCATCGTCACGCACAACATGCAGCAGGCGCAGCGCGTGTCGCAGCAGTGCGCGTTCTTCCTCGCAGCCCAGGGCCAGCCCGGACACATCGTCGAGCACGGCGACACCGAGGCGATGTTCGGCTCACCCATCGACCCGCGCACCTACGACTACGTCAACGGCCGCTTCGGGTGACGCCCCGGGCGTCGTAACGGTGACGGGGCCCGCATCCGCCCGTCCGTAAGATAGGTCGGTGGGCGACAGCATCCGCCCGCTCGTTTTCGGGAGTCCCACATGGCGCTGATCGTCCAGAAGTACGGCGGGTCGTCCGTTGCCGACGCCGTGAGCATCAAACGCGTCGCCAAACGCATCGTCGACGCGCGACGCGCCGGGCACGAGGTCGTCGTCGCCGTGAGCGCGATGGGCGACACGACCGACGAGCTGCTCGACCTCGCGCACCAGGTCGCCCCGATCCCTGCACCCCGCGAGCTCGACATGCTGCTGTCGAGCGGAGAACGCATCTCGATGGCACTCCTCGCCATGGCGATCCACTCGATGGGGTTCGAGGCGCGTTCCTTCACGGGCAGCCAAGCCGGCATGATCACCGACGCGACGCACGGCGCCGCCCGCATCGTCGATGTCACCCCGATCCGCCTCCGCGAAGCCCTCGACGAAGGGGCGATCGTCATCGTCGCCGGCTTCCAGGGGTTCAACCGTGACACCCGCGACATCACCACGCTCGGCCGCGGCGGGTCCGACACCACGGCCGTGGCGCTCGCGGCGGCGCTGAACGCCGATGTCTGCGAGATCTACAGCGACGTCGACGGCATCTTCACCGCCGATCCCCGCGTCGTTCCGAAGGCCCGCAAACTGTCGCGCGTCTCGAGCGAAGAGATGCTCGAGCTCGCCGCGAACGGGGCGAAGGTGCTGTACATCCGCGCCGTGGAGTACGCCCGCCGACACGGCGTGCTCATCCACGCGCGCTCCACGTTCAGTTCGAGCGAGGGCACCTGGGTGCTCGACCGTTCGCGTCACCATGAACTCGTCCCCGAGGGAGAAGAGATGGAAGAGCCCATCGTCGCCGGTGTCGCCACCGACCTGAGCCAAGCCAAGATCACCGTGATCGGTGTGCCGGATGTTCCCGGCAAGGCCGCAGACATCTTCAAGATCGTCGCCAAATCGGGCGCGAACGTCGACATGATCGTGCAGAACGTGTCGGCCGCGGCCACCAGCCGCACTGACATCTCGTTCACCCTCCCCAAGACCGACGCTGCGACGGCACTGCGGGCACTGGCCGCCGAGCAGTCGGAGGTCGGGTTCGAGAGCCTCGTGCACGACGATCAGATCGGCAAGCTGTCGGTCGTCGGGGCGGGCATGCGCACGCACTCGGGCGTCTCGGCCACCCTCTTCGAGGCGCTGAGCCTCGCGGGAGTGAACATCGAGATGATCTCGACCTCCGAGATCCGCATCTCGGTGGTGCTCCGCGGCGACGACATCGCGAACGCCGCCCGTGTCGTGCACACCGCCTACGGCCTCGACGGCGACGCCGAAGCCACGGTCTACGCCGGATCCGGCCGCTGAGGCAGCATCCCCCGGTCTCCGGCGTAGGCGGTGAACCCGGCGTAGGACGATCCGCCCGGAATCGTCCTACCTCCGGGCTTTCTCCTACGTTCGCGACGGCGCGTCAGGCGCGCGCCGCGCCCGGGATCGCCCCGAGAAGCTCGCGCGTGTACGCGTGCGCCGGGGCGGCGAAGATCTGCGCGGCGCTCGACTGCTCGACGATCCGCCCGTCCTTCATGACGGCGACGCGGTCGGACACCTGGCGGATGACGCCGAGGTCGTGCGAGATGAAGAGGTAGGTCAGCCCGTGCTCGGCCTGAAGATCGACGAGGAGCTGCAGCACCTGCTCCTGCACCGACACGTCGAGGGCTGAGACCGGTTCGTCCAGCACGACCAGCTCGGGGCGGAGCGCGAGGGCACGCGCGATCGCGACGCGCTGGCGCTGCCCGCCCGAGAGTTCGGTGGGACGCCGCGACAACAACTCCGGCGCGAGACGCACGTCCGCGAGGAGTTCGCGTACCGCCGTGGCGCGCTCGGCCCGGCCGACGCCGAAGGCCTGCAGCGGTTCGGCGACGATCCGCGACACCGTCATGCGCGGATCCAGCGAACCGAACGGGTTCTGGTAGACGACCTGGATGCGGCGGCGGAGCTGCCTCAGCGCGGTGCCGTCCAGGTCGGTGATGTCGGCGCCGTCGAAGGTCACTGACCCGGTGTCTGACGAGACGATGCGCGCGATCATCCGCGCCGTCGTGCTCTTGCCCGACCCCGACTCCCCGACGAGTGAGAAGGTGGTGCCGCGGGGAACGGTGAAATCGACGCCCTCGACGGCGCGGACCGCGCGGTCTCCAGTGCCGTACGTCTTTCCGAGACCCGCGACCGTGAGGAGCGGGCCGTCGTTCGTCGTGACCCGCGGGGCGAGGGCGACGTTCGGGGTGAGGCGTCGGGCGTTGAGTCCCGGGGCCGCCGCGACCAACCGCTGGGTGTACGGGTGCGACGGCGCGGACAGCACCCCCGACGCCGTTCCGCTCTCGACGATCAGACCCTTCTCGACGACGATGATGCGGTCTGCTCGGTCGGCGGCGACGGCGAGGTCGTGGGTGACCAGCAGTACCGCGGTGTTGTGCGCGGCCGCGAGCGACTGCATGCGGTCGAGCACGTGGCGCTGCACGGTGGCGTCGAGAGCACTGGTCGGCTCGTCCGCGATCACGAGGGCGGGCTCGCACGACCACGCGATGCCGATCAGCACGCGCTGCCGCAGGCCGCCGGAGAGTTCGTGCGGGTACTGGCTCGATCGCAGCTCCGGGTCGGGGATGCCGACCTCACCGAGGATCGCGATCGCGCGGGCCGCGGCATCCGTCTTCGACAGGTTCTTGTGGCGGCGCAGGGTCTCGGCGATCTGCTCGCCGACGCGCATCAGCGGGTTGAGGCTGTGCGACGGATCCTGCGGCACGAAACCGATGCGGGCACCCCGGATGCGGCGGAGAGCCGCCGGACGCGCGCGGCCGAGGTCGTTCCCCTCGAAGAGGATCTCGCCACCTCGCACGCGGGCTTCCGGCGGGAGGAGCCGGACGAGCGCGTGGGCGATCGTGCTCTTTCCCGAACCCGACTCGCCGACGACGGCGACGATCTCGCCCGGCGCGATCTCGAGATCGACGCCGTGGAGGGCGGGGGAAGCCCGACGGCCCGTGCCGTAGTCGACGCGCAATCCGGTCACGGAGAGCAGAGCGGTCATCGGGTTCCTCCGATCGAGCGGGACACCCGGTTCACCGAGAGGACGATCGCCAGGATCACCGCGCCCGGAAGCAGACTCAGCCAGGGGGCCGTGGCGACGAAGTCGCGCCCCGCAGAGACCAGCGCCCCCCACTCGGGCGCGGGGGGCTGGGCACCGAAACCGAGAAAGCTCAGCGCCGATACCGAGAGGATCGCCAACGCCAGCTCGAGAGCCGCCATCGCGATGATGGGGCGCGCGGCATTGGGGAGCACGTGGCGGACGAGGATCGCGGGCCCGCGGACGCCGAGAGTCCGGGCGGCCTCGATGTACTCCTCGCTGCGCACGCGCAGCACCTGCGAGCGCATGACGCGGGCGAAGGAGCCCGCGGTGCCGAGGCCGACTCCGAGGGCGATCGAGAGGGGACCGAACCCGAGCGAGGCGACGACGATGAGTGCGAGGAGGATGCCGGGGATGGCGATCAGCACGTCGACGAAGCGCATGGCGATGAAGTCGACCGCCCCGCCGACGTAGCCGGTGACCAGACCCACGATCGAGCCGACGACGACACCGCCCACGACAGCGAGGCCGGCGGCGAAGAGCGAGAGGCGGGCGCCGTAGACCACGCGCGAGAACACGTCGCGGGCGAGGTGGTCGGTGCCGAACAGGTGCTCGGCGGAGGGGGGCGCGAGGCGGGCCGTTCCGACCGAATCGAACGGATCGTAGGGCGCGATGAGCTGAGGCACGATCAGTGCGGCGACGGTGGCCGCCAGAACCAGGAGCGCGAGGAGGAGTCCGGGTTTGCGCAAGACGCTCATCGAGTCGCTCCCTTCCGGCCGGTGAGGCGTGTGCGGGTGCGGGGGTCGATCACGCCGTAGAGGCCGTCGACGACGAGGGTGACGACGGCGTAGACCAGGGCGACGACGATGACGACCCCCATCACGACGTTGATGTCGCGCGCGAGCACGGCGTCGACGGTGAGGCGTCCGATGCCGTCGCGCGAGAAGACGGTTTCGACCACCGCGGTGCCGCCGGCGAGATAGCCGATCTGCAGGCCGATGATGGTGATCGAGGGCAGGAGGGCGTTTCGCAGCACGTGCCGCACGACGACCGTGCGCTGCGCGAGGCCCTTGGCGTTGGCGGTGAAGACGAACGGGCTCGCGCCGGCATCGAAGACGGCGGCCGAGAAGACCTGGAAGAAGATGGCGGCGGTGGGCAGCGCCAGGGTGATTCCCGGGAGCACGACGCTCTCGAACCCTCTGGTTCCGGATGCGGGGAACCAGCCGAGTCCGAACGAGAACACCGTGATGAGCACCAGCCCGCTGAGGAACGCGGGGATCGCGATTCCGAGCGGGGGCACCTGCGCGACGACGTCCCGCACCCAGGCGGGGCGGGCGATGTAGGCCCAGACGGTGAAGCCGAGAGCGAGGAGGAAGCCGACGACGAGAGCGAACACGGCGACGGCGGCGGTGTGGGGGAATGCCCGTCCGATCATGTCGGATACGGGCTGCCCGGTCGCGATCGAGACGCCGAAGTCGCCCCGCAGAAGCGCGAACAGGTTGGCGAAGTACTGCTGCCAGAGGGGTCCGTCGAACCCGTAGCGAGCGCGGAGGGCGTCGAGCTCGGCGGGGTCGGTCGACGTCGCATCGCCGCCGCGAAGCGACAGGGCGGCGAGCACGGGGTCGCCGGGCAGCGCGTGGATCAGGAGGAAGGCGACGGTGTAGGTCGCCCAGACCACGAAGAGGCACTGGAGGATCTTCGGGATCAGGAAGCGCGCGACCGACGTCGCCCTGCCTCCCCTGTGCGCTGAAACCACGCGCTGCGCCGGCTCGGTCATCAGTCGGAGACGACCGCGGTGTCGTAGAGGTGCAGACGTGCGGCGGAGTCGAACGTGATGCCGTCGACGCCCGCACGCGAGCCGTGCAGCTGGACGGTCTCGAGCGTCGGGATCACGTAGGCGCGCTCGGCGACGATCTGCTGGATCTCGTCGACCAGGCCCTGACGTGCGTCGGCGTCGGCGGTCTGCGACTGCTCCTGCAGGAGCGTCTCGAGTTCGGCGTCGTCCACGATGCCCCAGCGCGACTTCGACGCGGTGGAGAGCAGGGTCCGCAGTGCGTCGGGGTCGGTGCGGGTCAGCGCTGCGCCGACCATGTCGTAGTCGCCCGAGGCGATCGCACCGAAGAAGTCGCCGGAGGAGACCAT
Source organism: Microbacterium shimangi (assembly GCF_043556445.1). Lineage (NCBI taxonomy): Bacteria > Bacillati > Actinomycetota > Actinomycetes > Micrococcales > Microbacteriaceae > Microbacterium > Microbacterium shimangi. The sequence continues at coordinate 54,636 of NZ_JBIGII010000003.1, read as the reverse complement.
CTTCAGCTGCAGGTCGATGCCGACCTTCTTGAGGTCGATCTGAGCGGCTTCGAGCACGTCCTGTGCGTAGAAGGCGGTGACGGTGACCGTGAGCGGCTGGCCGTCCTTCTCGTAGATGTCGTTCGAGCCGAGGGTCCAGCCGTCGTCTTCGAGCAGAGCCTTCGCGCCGTCGGGGTCGTACGCGAGCACGTCGCCGAGGTCGGTGTAGCCCGGGGTGGAGGAGGTCAGGACGCTCGTGGGTGCCTGGCCGCTCAGCGACCCGGCGATGACGTTGATCTGGTCGCGGTCGAGACCCTTCGAGATGGCCTGGCGCACGGCTTCGTCGGCGAGGGGACCCCGCGTGGTGTTGATGACCAGCGAGTTGGGAACGCCGGGGTTGGCCTTGGCGTAGAGGTGGTAGTCGGCGCCGCTGAAGCGCGACTCGTCGACGTAGGGCACGTCCTGGATGACGTCGTACTCGCCCGACTCCAGGCCACCGGTGCGTACGCTCGGCTCGGCGATGATCGGGAACGTCACCGACGAGAGGTAGGCCCGGCCCTCGTGCTGGCGGAGCTGCGATGCCCAGTCGTAGCCTTCGCGGCCGACGATCTTGACCGAGTCGTTCGGCACGTAGGAGTCCAAGACGAACGGGCCGGTTCCCACGACCGATGCGCAGCGCGCCTCGGCGGGGGAGGCCACCGTCTCGGGCGAGAGGATTCCGAGCGAGATCGTCGTCGCGCCCTGCTGGAACTGCACGTTGGGCGTCGAGAAGGTGACGGTGAACTCGGTGTCGCTGGTGATCTCGGTGCCCGCGTATCCCGCGAGATACCCGTTCGCGAGCGACGCGGAAGCGCCGAGGGCGACGATCGCGTCGAAGTTGGCGGCGACCGCGTCGGAGGTCAGCGGCGTGCCGTCGCTGAAGGTGACACCGTCGCGCAGCGTGAAGGTGTACGACGTGAGGTCATCGCTCACCTCCCACTCGCTCGCGAGCCACGGGACGATCTCGCCGGTGTCGGGGTTCTGGTCCAGCAGCGAGTCGGTCAGCTGCCGGCCGACGATGAGCGAGGTGGTCACCGAGGACTGCTGCGGGTCGAGGCAGGTCGGGTCTTCCTTCAGCGCGAACACGATGTCCTGCGCGAGGTCGGCTCCGGGGGTCGCGGCGGTCTCGGCGGCGGTGCCGGCACAGCCGGCGAGGGCGATCGCGGCGAGGCCGGCGATCAGGGGAGCGGCGACGCGCCGGGCTCCGGTTCGTGAGGTGGTCACGGTGTCTCCTTGGTGGGGGGTGGGGTTCGGGAGGTCAGGCGGGCAGCGAGCCGGCGATCAGCTCGCCGCGGGCGACGACGGCGACGATGTTGACGGCGTCGAGGGCATCGATGTCCTCCCACGGCTTGCCGCGGACGACGAGGAAGTCGGCGCCGTAACCGGGCAGCAACCGCCCGGTCGTGCCGGTCAGGCCGATGGCGTCTGCCGCGTCCGACGTTCCGGCCCGCAGAGCACGTTCGCTGGTCCACGAGAACGAGGTCTTCATGAGGCGCAGTTCTTCGAGCTGGTCGCCGAAGCGCACCATCACGCCGTTGGCGTCGGTCCCCAGGACGAAGCGGATGCCGGCGGCCGCCGCGCCGACGAAGTTCTCGTCGCGCTCGGTGACGACGGCGCGTCCCTTCTCGGCGGCGTCGTCGCTGACCGGGATCTTGCGATCGGCGATGGCGTCGTTGATGAGGAGGGTCGGGGCGACCGGGATGTTGCGCTCCAGCAGGGTGTCCCAGTGGCGCGGCAAGATGCCGGTGCCGTGCTCGATCGAATCGACCTCGAAGCGCAGTGCGATGTCGACACCCTCCGCCGTGTGCGTGTGGGCGGCGACCAGCATCCCGAGAGCGTGCGCCTCGTCGAGGGTGGCGGCGATCTCGGCTTCGGTCTGGTTGCGCCAGCCGACCTTGTCACCCATCGAGAGCACGCCTCCGCTGGTGTAGATCTTGATGCCGTCGGCGCCCGAGCGCGCCCACTGGCGCACGAGGCGTCGGCACTCGTCGGGGGAGTCGGCCACGGGCGGGCGCTGCGCGTAGTGCGGCGGGGTGAAGAGGTCTCCGTGCCCGGCGGTCATACCGACCGGCCCGTGCACGAGCAGTCGCGGGCCGGGGATGATCCCGGCATCGAGCGCGCGCGCCGCCGAGAACTGCACCTCGCCGCCGCCGAGGTCGCGGAGCGTGGTGACACCGGATGCTGCGGCACGCCGCGCGTGCGAGACGACATGGAGCGAACGCTCCGAGGCGGGTGTGATCAGAGGCCAGGTGAGCCAGTCGTTCGCCGGCGCCCCGGCCGCGGAGTCGAGGTGCACGTGGGTGTCGACGAGTCCGGGGATGACGCTGTACTCGGATGACGCGGGGGCCGTCTGATCGACCGCGGTGATGCGGTCGCCCTGCCACGAGAGGGTGGCGGTCCCGCGCGAACGGTCGCCGTCCCACAGGGTCAGGCCGGAAAGGGTACGCAGGCTCGCGGGCACAGGGGCTCCTCGCGGAAAGGGGCGTTGGGGGGACGCCGAGAGAGGGGGGACGATCGATTCGCCGGGGGTAGGGGCGACGCTGGTCCGGGCGTCAGAATACCGGCGGCCGAAGACCCGAAATCGACAAAGCCGGGTTCCCCGACCCATCCTTAACGAAACCGAAACATGAGCGCGGGTGCCGCGATGCCGGTCGATCGCCGCCCCGGAGCGTGATCCGGGGCGAATATAACGATCGTCCAACGACGCATCGCCCGAGCCGTGAGGAGTCGAAGAAATGCGCACATCCGAAGTCGTGGCGGGTCGCCGCATCCTGGTCGTCCTGCACTCCGGTGACGACGTCATCGCCTCGCTCGCCGAAGCGTGTCGTCGACATGGCGTCGCACAGGCCGCCGTCACGACGTTCAGCGGCGCCTTCCGTCGCGCGCGCCTGATCGCCGCATCCGAACCGCCCCTCGATCCGGAAGTGCCGCTTCCTGATTCGGTCGAGGTGGCCTACACCGAAGGCGTCGGCTCGGGAACCGTCACGGCCGACGAAGCCGGCGGCCACGCCGTGCACATCCACGTCGCGCTCGGCGCGAAAGATCGATCGGGGCGGGCTGTCGCCGGGCATCTTCTCGCGGGCGAGGCGCATTACGTGATCGAGATCGTTCTCGAGGAGATCCTCGCCCCGAGGCTCGTCCGCCGCCCCCATCCCGACTCGCACGGCATCGCCATCCTCGACGTCGACGACGCCGCGGAAAGCCGCCGGTAGAATCGGCGAAAACCACCCGAGCACCGAGGTATCGCCATGACCCGCATCTCCGATTCCGGAATCTCCCTCGCCATCGTCGGCGCCACCGGCCAGGTCGGCACCGTCATGCGCGAGATCCTCATCGAGAGGGCCTTCCCGATTCGCGATCTGCGACTGTTCGCCACGTCCCGCTCAGCGGGTACGACGGTGGACTTCGACGGGCACACCGTCGAGATCGAAGACGTCGCGACGGCCGACCCGGCCGGTATCGACGTCGCGCTCTTCTCGGCCGGCGCGACCGGCAGCCGCGCGCACGCCCCCCGCTTCGCCGAGGCCGGTGCGCTCGTCATCGACAACTCCAGCGCTTGGCGCATGGACCCCGAGGTGCCGCTCGTCGTCAGCGAGGTCAACCCGCACGCGATCGACGAGGCCGTGAAGGGCATCGTCGCCAACCCCAACTGCACCACGATGGCCGCGATGCCGGTGCTGAAGGTTCTGGATGCCGCGGCAGGCCTCGAGCGTCTGATCGTCAGCACGTACCAGGCCGTCAGCGGATCGGGTCTCGCCGGCGCTCAGGAGCTGCTGGGTCAGATCGAAGGCGTGATGGCTCAGGGCGACGTCGAGCGTCTCGTGCGCGACGGTTCGGCCCTCGACTTCCCGCAGCCGGAGAAGTACATCGCGCCCATCGCGTTCGACGTGATCCCCTTCGCGGGCAACCTCGTCGACGATGGCTGGAACGAGACCGACGAAGAGAAGAAGCTCCGCAACGAGAGCCGCAAGATCCTGGAGCTGCCCGACCTGCGGGTCGCGGGCACCTGCGTGCGGGTGCCGGTCTTCACCGGCCACTCGCTCAGCATCAACGCCGAGTTCGCCCGCGACATCACGCCCGACCAGGCACGAGAGCTGCTCTCGAACGCCCCGGGCGTGCAGCTCGAAGAGGTGCCGACGCCGCTGCAGGCCGCCGGCACCGACCCGAGCTATGTCGGACGCATCCGCGCCGACCAGTCCGCGCCCGAGGGCAAGGGCCTCGTGCTGTTCATCAGCAACGACAACCTTCGCAAAGGCGCGGCGCTCAACGCGGTGCAGATCGCCGAGCTCGTTGCGGAACGTCTGGGCGCGAACGCCTGACGCAGGTCTTTCGAGGCCGGGCGCAGTCGCGTTCGGTGTGGTGAATCGCGCCTAGAATCGTCTGGTGAGCCAAGACATCGACGTGCTGCTGATCGGTGGCGGCATCATGAGTGCCACCCTGGGTACGTTTCTGAAAGAGTTGCAGCCCGACTGGAAGATCGCCGTGTACGAGCGGCTGAGCGACGTCGCGCTGGAGAGTTCCAACGCCTGGAACAACGCGGGCACGGGCCATGCGGCCCTCTGCGAGCTGAACTACATGCCGCAGGGGCCCGACGGCTCGGTCGACCCGGCGAAGGCCATCACCATCAACGAGCAGTTCCAGCAGAGTCGCCAGTTCTGGGCCTCGCTGGTCGAGAAGGGCGATCTCGACGCCCCCTCGACGTTCATCAACGCCACCCCGCACATGACGTTCGTGCGCGGTGAGAAAGACGTCGAATACCTGCGCAAGCGCTACGAGGCGCTGAAGACGCAGCCGCTGTTCGAGGGCATCGAGTTCAGCGACGATTCCCGCGTCATCAACCAGTGGGCGCCGCTGCTCATGCAGAAGCGGCTCAAGAGCGACGAGCCGTTCGCGGCCACCCGCGTGCCCGCCGGCACTGATGTCGACTTCGGTTCGCTGACCCACCAGCTCTTCGCCAATCTCAAGGAGAAGGGCGTGGAGGTCGTCACCAACCGCGAGGTGCGAAAGCTCAAGCGCGACGGCGAGGGCGGCTGGCGCATCACGACGCGCGAGACGCTCGGACGCACCCCCGGGCAGCTGACCGCGAAGTTCGTTTTCGTCGGCGCGGGCGGGTGGGCGCTGAAGCTCCTGCAGCGCTCCGGCATCCCCGAGATCAAGGGCTACGGCGTGTTCCCGATCGGCGGCCAGTGGCTGAAGACCGAGAACCCCGAGCTCGTCGCCCAGCACAAGGCGAAGGTGTACTCGCAGGCCTCGGTCGGCGCGCCCCCCATGTCGGTGCCGCACCTCGACACCCGGGTCGTCGACGGCCAGGCTTCGCTGATGTTCGGTCCGTTCGCGACCTTCAGCCCCAAGTTCCTCAAGAACGGGTCGTCGTGGGACATCGTCTCGCAGGTGCGCCCTCACAACCTGCTGCCGATGCTGAAGGTGGCCATCGACAATCCGGGCCTTCTCAAGTACCTGATCGGGGAACTCCTGAAGGGTCACGGGCAGAAGGTCGAGAGCCTCCGCGAGTTCGTCCCGTCGGCGAAGGCCGAGGACTGGCAGCTGCTCGGCGCCGGGCAGCGAGCTCAGGTCATGAAGCGCGACCCGAAGAAGGGTGGGGTGCTGCAGTTCGGCACCGAGGTCGTCACCGCAGAAGACGGATCGATCGCCGGCCTCCTCGGCGCCTCTCCCGGCGCATCGACCGCCGTGTCGATCATGCTCGGCCTGCTCAAGACGTGCTTCCCCGACGACATCGCGCGATGGGAACCCCGACTGCGCGAACTCGTCCCGAGCTACGGCGAGACCCTGAACACGCGGCCCGAGGTCGCGCGCGAAGAGCTCTCGAAGACCGCCGGCGTGCTCTCGATCTCGGTCTGACAGCGGTCGTGGCCAAGCTCTACTTCCGCTACGGAGCGATGAACTCCGGCAAGTCGACGGCCCTGCTGCAGGCGGCGTACAACTACGAAGAGCGCGGCCAGCGGGTGCTGCTCGCCAAGCCCGAGATCGACACGAAGGGCGCCGACCAGATCGCGAGCCGTCTCGGAGTCACCCGTCCGGTGGACTTCCTCATCGCACCGGATGCTGATGCCCGCGACGCTCTGCGAACGGCTGTCGGCGACGAGCCTGTCGCCTGTCTCCTCATCGATGAGGCGCAGTTCCTCACGCCCGCGCAGGTCGACGACTTGCTGCGCATCGCCGTGCTCGACGACATTCCCGTTCTGGCATACGGGATCCGCACCGACTTCCGGACCGAGGCATTTCCGGGGTCCGCGCGGCTTCTCGAACTGGCGCACAGCCTCGAAGAGCTCAAGACGATCTGCCGCTGCGGGCGAAAGGCGATCTTCAACGCCCGGCTCCTCGACGGGCGCTTCGTCTTCGACGGAGACCAGGTCGCCATCGACGAGGGCGCCACGGCCGGCGAGGTCACGTACGAGTCGATGTGCGCCGTCTGCTACCTCACCGAATCGGGCGGCCGACTCGACGGACGCTGATTCGGCGATCGAGCCGAGTCGATAACCTGGGAGCATGCGAGTACTCCTTGCCGGCGGCGCCGGTTATGTCGGAACCCACACGGCCGTAGCCCTCCTCGAGGCCGGTCACGACGTCGTTCTCCTCGACGACCTCTCGGGCACGCAGGCGGTCGCCGCCGCGCGCGTCGAGCAGATCACGGGGAAGCCCGCCCCCCTGGTCGTCGGAGACGCGGCCGACGACGCCGTCGTCGAATCGGTGTTCGCCGAGCACGGTCCGATCGACGCCGTCATCCACCTCGCCGCGTTCAAAGCGGTGGGGGAGTCGACGCAGAAGCCGCTCGAGTACTACTCCAACAACCTCGACACGACCTTCGCGCTCCTCCGAGCGGGAGCGGCGCACGGCATCCGCTCGTTCGTGTTCTCGAGCACCGGCACGGTCTACTCCGACCCGGCAGACCTGCCGTTCACCGAGGAGTCGACCACGAGCGTCGACCTCTCGAACGCCTACAGCAAGTCGAAGCGCATGAACGAGGTCGTGCTCGCCGACGTCGCGCGGGTGAACCCCGAACTCAACGTCACCGTGCTCCGTTACTTCAACCCCGTCGGAGCCCACCCCAGCGGCCTCATCGGGGAGGATCCCTCGGGCGTTCCCAACAACCTCATGCCCTATGTCTCGCGTGTCGCCATCGGCACGCTCGAGCGGGTCGGCGTGTTCGGAACCGACTACGACACCCCCGACGGCACGGGGCTGCGCGATTACATCCACGTCGTCGACCTCGCCGAGGGGCATGTTGCCGCACTCGAGCGTGCACAGCCGGGCTTCACGATCTTCAACCTCGGCACCGGCATTCCGGTGAGCGTTCTGCAGCTCATCGCGTCGTTCGAGGCGGCGGTCGGGCGCGAACTGCCGACCGAGATGCTGCCACGCCGCGCCGGTGATGTGGCAGCCACCTACTGCAACCCGTCGAAGGCCGCGCGCGAACTCGGTTGGCGAACGCGCCTGACGATCGACGACGCCAGCCGCGACTACTGGCACTGGCAGAGCACGAACCCGGACGGCTACGGCGCCTGACCGGAGGCCGGTCCCGAGCCCGACGCCGGTCCCTGCGCCTGTCGAAGGGCCCGGCCGCATTCGTACGTACCCTGTCAAGGGCCGCTGTGTGGTCTGACCATGGGGCCTAGGGTGAGCAGCGCCCCAGGGAGGTGTCATGCCGTCGAATGTCGCTCAGCGCGCCTGGCAGGTCGTACTCGAGAAGATCGAGGGCGATCTGCTCGCAGGGCGCCTCTCGCCGGGCGACCGGCTGCCGCCGGAGCGTGATCTCTCCGTACAGCTGGGGGTCGGGCGCTCGAGCGTTCGCGAGGCCATCCGGGTGCTCGAAGTGCTCGGTCTCGTCCGCACCGGTACAGGTTCGGGGCCTTCGTCGGGTGCGACCATCGTGGCGACGCCGCGCGGGGGGCTCTCGGCGCTCCTCCGGTTGCAGGTCGCCGCCAACGGCTTCGCGATCGACGACGTGGTCAGTACGCGCGTGACGCTCGAATCCGCGGTCGTCGAGGCTCTCGCCGCCGCCGACGCGCCCGATCTGAGCGCGGTGCGCGACGCGATCCGGGCGATGGAGCAACCCGGGCTGGCGACCGCCGAGTTTCTCGCCCTCGATCGGGCCTTCCACGTCGCGCTCGCCGAAGCATCCGGCAACGCCGTTGTGACGGCGATCATGGTCGGACTCCGCACCGCCATCGACGCGTACGTCGAGGCCGGAGCCTTGCGGGTGACCGACTGGGCGGCGACGACGGCGCGGCTGACCGCCGAACACCGCTCCATCGTGGGTGCGGTGGAGAGCGGTGACGCCGAGCGGGCACAGCGGCTGGTCCGCGACCACATCGCGGGGTACTACGCCGAAGCCGTCACGTCGTGAATGCTCCGGCGGAGTGCCGCTCCGACACCTAGCGCGGCGGGAGGGTCGGAACGAGGGCGTCGAGGTATTCGGCGGTGTCTTCCCAGCCCTCCACGGCGTGACATTCGACTCCGAGCGCCAGCACCGGGTAGTCGTTGCCGTCGGGGTCGAGTCGGTCTCCGACGAAGAGCATGTCGTCGAGTGGGATACCGGTGGCGTCGGCGAGCTGCGTCATGCCGTACGCCTTGTCGATGCCGCGGTGGGTGATGTCGATCGACGTCGACCCCCCGGAGCGCACTTCGAGGTCGGGGATGCGCGCAGCGACGGCCTCGCGGAGCGTGTTCTTCTTCTCACCGGTGGGGTCCCACGCCTTCTTGGCGTCGAGCGGAGCCTTCTGCCCGAGCGCCGAGAAGGTGATCTGCGAACCGCGGTCTTCCAGGATGTCGCCCCACGTCTCGGCCGCCCACAGGTCGAGGCGCTTGGCCTCTTCTTCGACGGCGGCGAGGGCGCGGGTCTTCTCGTCGTCGGTCAGCGAGTGGGCGTAGACCGTCTCGATGCCTGCGGGTGTCAGGCGGTAGTACTGGGTGCCGCAGGTCGGCAGAAGGTGGAAGTGGCTGAGAAGTTCTGCGGAGGCCTCGGGCAACCGATCGACGACCTGCGCTCGGAACTGGGCGAGCTGTCCGCCCGAGATGATGGCGACCTCGACGCGCTCGGCGAGGGCGATCAGCAGTTCCCCGATGCGGGGATCGATGGCCGTCTTCGAGGGTGCGAGGGTGTCGTCGAGGTCGAAGGCGACGAGGTGGGGCGTGAGGGCGGGCACAGTGCTCCTGTCTGAAGACGTCTGGAAGAAATGAAAGAAGGCCCCGTCAGGCGACGGAGCCTTCTCGCTCAGATCATATTCAGTCGGGGTGACAGGATTTGAACCTGCGGCCTCGTCGTCCCGAACGACGCGCGCTACCAAACTGCGCCACACCCCGGAGCAACCACACGAGTCTACCCCGATCCGTCGGGTGATTCGAACCCGATGGACGAACGGGCTCCGGGCATGACGCGCCGCCCGCCGGAGGCTTCGGGTGCCTTCGACGGGCGGCGGCCTCCCCGGGGAGGATCAGGCGGATGCTGCGACTCGCCGCCGCTGCTTCAGGTGGGCGAGCAACGCCACCCCGAGAAGGAGCACGGCGCCTCCGGCTCCGGCGATGCGGGGTGTGAAGGCATTGCCGCCGGTCGCCGCGAGCGTGCGCGTCTCTTCTTCCGGGGGCTGCGCGGCCGGCGGCTGTTCGGGCTGCGGCGGCGTGGGCGGCGGCGGGGGAGTGACCACGGTCACCATCTGCGTCGCCACCCCGAAGTTCTCGGTCCAGGTGTACCCCGGTTCGAGGTGAGGGACGGTCCCGGCGTCCTGCGACTTCGCGTCGATGTGCCAGACCGCTGTGTACACACCGGGGCCAGGCAGATCCCTATCCGACGTGACCCGGTACACGCCCGGTCCTTTTGCGGCGTCGCTCACGAGTGCGAGATCACCGACGTGCTCGGCGTCTGCCGGAATCTTCTCGGTCTCGGGGACGACGCTGTCCGTGCGATAGATCTTTGCGGTCGCGGTGATGGCGACGAAGCCACCGCCGAGCGTCTTCGGCCAGACACCCTCCACCGCAGAGAGCGTCACGTCGTCGACGAACGGTCCTCCTTCGATCTCGGGCTCGGCCACATTCGTGGTGACGCGCGGTGTGAACAACACCGGGCGGAGGACCGCATCCGTCGCCTCGGCAGCGAACTCGACGTTCCCGGCCGGACCCGCCGTATCCTGCTGCCCGGGGGTGGTGAAGTGATGTACGGCCGGTGCGAATTCTGCTGTTCCGTGTACTTCGGCGCGCACGGAATACTTCCTGCCGTCCTCCGTGGGCGGCGCCGCGATGATGGCGTAGTCGGTGGCGGGTGAAGCATCGGCGAGCTCGTTCTTGCCCGTGTCGGAGAAGACCGCATTTGCGAGAGTCAGCACGCCGCGGCCGGATGCCTCGAATCGCACGGTTCCGCGCCGAGCGTCGGCGGTGTCGGTGGTCAAGGTCAGGGTCGCGTTCGACGACGGAACCGCCGTGGCCGCAGCCTCTGCGTGGTAGGTCTCGGCGAGGGCGGCGACGGAGTCGCTGTGCTCGGGAGCTATCTTCGAGAACGTCCACTTCACCGCCTCGGCGAGCGAGTCGCCGCGGTACCCCCACGCGTGAAGTGTGGCGTCGCGGTCGGCGGTCGCTTTCACCGCCCACCCGACCGCAGCCGCCTGCACCGGGTCGGAGGTCTGGCCGTATTTGGTGACGAGCGCGTTGATGCCCGCCAGCTGCTGCGGCGACAACCCCGCGGCCGAGTTGCTCACGCCGCGGTCTTCCGAGCCGCCCGTGGGAAGCGGGAGGCCCGGCACGATGCAGTACGTGTGGACGCCGCCGATCAGCATCGACCCGTGCCACCCGTGAGCGGACAGCGGCGCCCACGTTCCGAAGCCGGCGCCCTGGTCGGCGGCCTGCGCGGCGGGCGTCACCCCCAGCACGCCGAGGAGCGCGAGCATGACGCAGAGGAGGGCCGCGGCGGGCCCGCGAAGACGGGGGAGAGAGACGGGCACGGAGGGCATCGCAGCATCCTTTCGACGGGTTCTGTTCGTCGATCGTGCGATGCGGGCGGGTGCTGCGAAGCGGCCGAGGCGGCAGGTGTGGACAGTTCGCGTGAACGGCCCGCTGGGGAGGAGAGGTTCAGCGCGGCAGGAGCGTGAGGAGAGAGACCTCGGGGCGGCACGCGAAGCGCACCGGCGCGAAGATCGAGTGACCGAGCCCGGCGCTGACGTTCAGCGGAACCGTGGTGTCGGCGTGCGTCCACTCGCTGAGCCCGCGGGCCTGGTCGAGCGGGATGTCGCAGTTCGCCACGAGCGCTTCGGGGCTGCCGGGGATGCGTACCTGGCCGCCGTGGGTGTGACCCGCGAACAGCGCATCGGCGCCCAGATCGACGAACGCGTCGAGTACGCGCCGGTAGGGCGCGTGGGTCACGCCGAGCGTCAGATCGGGCTCGTCGAGGCCGCCGATGGCGTCGGGCAGCACCGAGAGGTCGTCCCAATCGCGGTGAGCGTCGTTGACACCGAACGCGGTGATCCGCGTGCCGCGCACCTCGAGCGATGTCGCCGCGTTGTCGATGGGGGCCCAGCCGAGTTCGTCCGAGAGGTAGGCGTCGAGCGATTCGACGTCCATCTCCTCGACCTCGGGCCTTCGCTGGGAAGGCCCGCTGAAGTAGCGCAACGGGTTTCGGAACGACGGGCCCTGGAAGTCGTTCGAGCCGTGGACGAACACCCCCGGAATGCCGGCGAGCGGCGCGTACGCCTCGCGGAGACCGACGAGCGCGTCACGGTGACCGATGTTGTCACCCGTGTTGATGATGAGATCGGGCCGAAGGTCGGCGAGGGCGGCGATCCACCCCTGCTTGCGGCGCTGCCAAGGGGCCATGTGCGCGTCCGACAGATGGAGTACGCGGATCGCCTCGGCGTTCGGAGGAAGGATCCTGAGCGCGTGGTAGCGCACCGTGAACAGATACCGCTCGATGCCGATTCCCCATACGGCTGCGCCGGCCCCGGTCGCCCCCGCCGCCGCGACGGCGGCGAGGGCGACCTTGGTCAGGGATGCGGTCACGGGCAAGAGGGTTTCACGTACGAAACCGCGATCGGCGCACTGGGCTTCGCGAACGAGTCGGCGTTGGGGTTCGTTCCCCCGACGCGGCCCTCACTCGAGGCCCCGGGATCGACGGAGCAACTGCCGGTCAGGTTGGTGAATCCGGCTCCCTGCAGCGCGGCGACCGCCGCAGACAGCGTGCTGCCCGCCACCGTGGGCACGCGGGCCGCCTGCCCGTTGCTCGGGTTGATGGTGATGTTGGCACCCGCTCCTGCCTGGCCCGCGGGATTCTGGGCCGCGACGACGTCGGTCGACTGGTCGGAGTCGACCGGGTCGCCCACCGTCACCTCGAAGCCGGCGGCCGTCAGAGTCGACCGGGCCTGCTCGATGGACTGCCCGACGACGTTGGGCACGTTCCGGAGCACCTGTCGGGTCAGGTTGCCGTCCGGCTGGGGGAATTCGTTGCCGCCGTAGAGGTTGTCGGCCTCTCGCTGGATCTCGCTGGCCATCGGGTAACGGATGTCCATCAGGCGACGACCGTTCGCGTAGTTGCGCGAGATGTCTCCGGAGCCGTTCCAGTTGCCGGCCCAGACCGCGGTCGTCACGTTCGACGACGATTCGATCATCCACGACTGCAGTTCCTGGTGGGTTCCGGTTTTGCCGATGAGGGGGGTTCCGTCGTTGGGGTTTCCGCCACTACCCGTGCCGCCCCGCGCCATGACGCCCTGGAGCGCGAATGCCGCCGTCGAGGCGACCTCGGTCGTGAGGACCTGGTTGCACGAGCGGTCCGGGACCAGCTCGGGCCTGTCGTTGCCCTTGCTGTCGGTGACCCGGTCGATGACCTTGGTCTGGCAGTACTGGCCGCCGTTGGCGACGGTCGCGTACGCGCCCGCCATTGCCAGGGGAGAGACCTCGTCGCTGCCGATGACGGTGTTGGCCACGGGCATCGTGATGGGCTCGCCGCTACCGAGCGAAACGCCCATCTTCGTCGCGACGTTGGCGATGTCGCACAGGTCGAGCTCCGCGGCCATACCGAGATACCCGGTGTTCAGCGAACTTGCGGTGAACTGCAACGGGGTTCCGTTGAAGCCCGCCTGCCGGTTGAAGTTGAAGATCTGCGTGCGGTTCTGGTTCACCCAGTTGCCCGTGCACGAGTTCGTCATGTTCGGAACAGGACGGTCGCGGCCGTTCACGACCTCGCGCAGAGACTTGCCCTGTTCGAGCCAGTCGATCAGTGTGAAGAGCTTGAACGTCGAACCGGCGTTGAAACCCTTCGATGCCCCGAATTCGAGGTTTCCGGCGAAAACGATCGACGAGAGATTGTTGTCGCCGCCGTTGCCGCCCGGCGTGTACTGCGTGTTCTGCGCGAGAGCGAGCACCCGACCGGTGCCTGCCTCGACGCTCACCGCAGTCGAGCCGAAGTCCATGCCGGGGACGGAACTCGGGGCGTACTCCACCATCGAGTTCTCGGCGGTGACCTGCAGGCGCGGATCGAGTGTGGTGTAGATGCGCAGACCGTCCTGACGCAGTGCGCGCGTGCGGTCTTCCGCCGTCTCCCCGAACGCGGGGTCGTTCTGGATCGTCGACACGACGTAGGCGCAGAAGTACGCGAGCTTGCCCGTCGAGGCGCATCCGGTCTGGGCGGGCGTGATCGTGGGTGTGATCGGTTCGGCCGCGGCGGCGTCGTGCTGCTCCTGGGTGATCTTGCCGTCGACGAGCATGCGATCGAGCACGTAGAGCTGACGGGTCTTGGCGACCGAGTAGCCGTCGGCCGCGCTGTTGATCGGGTTGCCGGCTGCGTCGAACGTCGACCCGTCGACCTTGTCGATGCGGTACGTGTTCGGGTTCTGCACGATGCCGGCGAGCGTGGCCGCCTGGCCGAGCGACAGGGCGGAGGCGGGGGTGTTGAAGTAGTACTTCGCCGCCGCATCGATGCCGTAGGTCGTCCCGCCGAAGTTCGCGATGTTCAGGTAGCCGAGGAGGATCTCGTCTTTCGAGTACTCCTTCTCTAGCTGGATCGCGTAACGCATCTCCTGAAGCTTGCGCTCGTAGCCGTCAGCACCGGTGGCGTTCGTCGCCTCCATCCAGCAGCTCTGCAGCACCTCGTCGCGGGTTTGCAGTGTGGTGACCGTGCCGTCGTCTGCGGTCTCGGTCACGGCTTCGGCGTTGCGCTCGCACTGCTGGATCAGCACGTTCTTGACGTACTGCTGGCTGATCGACGAACCACCCTGCGTCGCGCCACCCTGGGCGTTGCTGAGAAGGGCACGAGTGGTACCGATGAGGTCGACGCCGCCGTGCTGGTAGTAGCGGGGGTCTTCACTCGAGAGGATCGCGTCGTAAACGACGGGAGCGACCTGATCGAAGGTCACGGGGGAGCGGTCCTGGTCGAAGAACGACGTGAACTCGACTTCTTCTTTGGTGTCGGGCCGCGTGTAGATCAGCGTCGTCGGCTGCATGAGCTCGCCGATCTCGAGGATGCTCGGCATGTTGTCGAAGATCTTGATCGCGCTGGACGCAGCAGCGCCCGAGACGGCGATGGCGGGGGTCACCGTGGCGGTGATGAGCACACCCGCGACGGCGCTGAGGCCCACGAGGCCCAGGAGGCCCCCGAGCGCGCCCGTAGGCGTCCGTTTCTTGTCAGGCATAGGGTTGATGCTAAGGGAGAATCCTGGGCGATGGCTCGACAGCAACGCCCCTTCCGCAAGGCGGGATTCCCGTGCCCACCTCGACGAATCCGGAGCCGCGATGACCACGTGGGAGTACCTCACCACACCCCTTCTCATCCACAACACCGCCGCCATCCTCAACAACTGGGGCAAGCAGGGCTGGGAGCTCGTGCAGGTGGTGCCCGGGCCCGAGGGCGGACTCGTCGCCTACCTGAAGCGCCCGTCGGGCGCCGGTACCGCCAACGCGGGGCTGGATGCTGCGGCGACCGCCGCCCAGCAGTTCGGGGAGTCGTCATGACCGCATCCGACATGCTCGCCGAACTCGGCATCGAGCTTCCGAGCGTGCCGCAGCCCGCGGGCGCTTACATCCCGGCCAAGGTCTTCGGCGACCTGGTCTTCACCGCGGGTCAGTTGCCGCTCGTGTCGGGCGTACTCCCGGCGACCGGCAAGGTCGGAGAAGGACGCGACCTCGTCGACCCGTCCGATGCGCACCAGTACGCGCGACTCTGCGCGCTCAACGCGATCGCCGCCGCGGCCGCCGCCGTCGGCGATGTCGACCGGATCACCGGAGTACTGAAGGTCACCGGCTTCGTCGCTTCCGTGCCCGCGTTCACGGGCCAGCCCGGCGTCATCAACGGCGCGAGCGAACTGCTCGGCAAGGTCTTCGGCGATGCGGGGCGTCACGCCCGCTCGGCGGTCGGAGTGCCCGTACTGCCCCTCGACAGCCCGGTCGAGGTCGAGGTCATCTTCACGCTCGCCTGAGGCGCAGCATCCGCCCACCCTTCGACCCATCCCGGTCGCATGTCCCAATTTCCGCGAGGAATGGGTGCGATCGTTGCGGAATTCGGGACACGGTAGGCCAGCTGAACGGCGCATGTACCAATTTCCGCGAGGAATGGGTCCGATTGTTGCGGAATTCGGGACACGGTAAGGAGAGGAGACGGATGCTGCGCGCCCAGCACCTCGGCGACGACGCCTGAAGTCGCGTGCGCCGACCTATTTGACCTGCGAGCTGATCACGCTCATCACGGCGGTGTCGGCCAGCGTCGTAGTATCACCGACCTCGCGACCCTCGGCGACATCGCGCAGCAGCCGCCGCATGATCTTCCCCGAGCGGGTCTTGGGAAGCTCGCCCACGATGTACACGTCGCGGGGGCGGGCAATCGGGCCGATCTGTTCGCCGACCCAGCCGCGCAGGGTCTGCGCGAGCCCCTCCGCCGAGTGGGACTTCAAGAAGCTCTGCTTGACGATGACGAACGCGACGACCGCCTGCCCGGTCGTCTCGTCGGACGCCCCGACCACGGCGGCCTCGGCGACCGCCTCGTTGCCGACGAGGGCCGACTCGATCTCGGCCGTCGACAACCGGTGCCCCGAGACGTTCATGACGTCGTCGACGCGCCCGAGCAGCCACACCTCGCCGTCTTCGTCGAGGCGGGCGCCGTCGCCGGCGAAGTAGTAGCCCTTGCCGGCGAACTTCGACCAGTACGTCTCGACGTAGCGCTCGGGGTCGCCCCAGATGCCACGCAGCATGCTCGGCCACGGCTCGGTGATCACGAGGAGTCCGCCGTTGCCGTTCCCGACCGGTTCACCGGCGTCGTCCACCACATCGAGGGTGATACCGGGGAGCGGCACCTGGGCCGACCCCGGCTTGGTCTCGGTGATGCCGGGGAGCGCCGAGATCATGATGGCGCCGGTCTCGGTCTGCCACCACGTGTCGACGATCGGCGCCGTCTCTTCGCCGATGACCGTGCGGTACCACATCCATGCCTCGGGGTTGATGGGTTCACCGACGGATCCGAGCAGACGCAGCGATGACAGATCGAACCGCTGCGGCACATCGCGGCCGATCTTCATGAACGAGCGGATCGCCGTGGGGGCGGTGTAGAAGACGGTCACGCCGTACTTCTCGATGACCTCCCACCAGCGTCCGGGGTGAGGGGTGTCGGGGGTTCCCTCGTAGAGCACCTGCGTCGCACCGTTCGCGAGCGGACCGTAGGTCACGTACGTGTGCCCGGTGATCCAGCCGATGTCGGCCGTGCACCAGTAGACGTCGGTGGCGGGGTGGATGTCGTGCACGACCCGGTTCGTGAACGCCGCCTGGGTGAGGTACCCGCCCGAGGTGTGCAGGATGCCCTTCGGCTTGCCGGTCGTTCCCGAGGTGTAGAGGATGAACAGCGGGTTCTCGGCGGGAAATCCCTCCGTGACGTGGTCGGGCGACGCATCCGGCACGACATCGTGCCACCACAGGTCGCGACCGTCGTGCCACTCGACCTCGTTGCCGCCGCGCCGCACCACGATGACGTGCTCGACGGTCTCTTGAACGCCCGAACCGTTGCGGTCGGCCAGTGCCATGTCGACCGCCGGCTTCAGCGCCGATACTCTGCCCTTGCGATACCCGCCGTCCGCGGTGATGACGAGCTTCGCGCCGGCGTCGTCGATGCGGGAGCGCAGGCTGTCGGCCGAGAACCCTCCGAAGACGACGGAGTGGATCGCTCCGATGCGCGCCACCGCCAACATGGCGGCGACGGCCTCGGGGATCATCGGCAGGTAGATCGCCACCCGGTCGCCAGCGCCGACGCCCAGCCCCTGCATCACGTTCGCGACGCGCTTGACCTCGTCGGTGAGCTCGGCGTAGGTGATCCGCCGCTCGTCGCCGTTCTCGCCCTCCCAAAGCAGCGCGACCCGGTCGCCGTGACCTGCCTCGACGTGGCGGTCCAGGCAGTTGTAGGCGACGTTCAGCTCGCCGTCGGCGAACCAGGTGGCGAAGGGCGGGTTCGACCAGTCGAGACCCTGAGTGAAGGGCGTGTGCCAGTGCAACTCGCGTGCCTGGTCTACCCAGAAGCCTTCGCGATCGGCCGCCGCTCGCTCGTACAGCTCGGCGGTTCCGATCGCGGTGGCGGCGAAGTCGGCCGGTGGGGCGAAACGTCGGGTTTCCGAGAGGAGGTGATCGATCTGGCTGCTCATCGCGGCGCTCCCTTGCGTATTCGATTGGCGGGCGGATGCTGCGAAGTCGCCGCGCCGGGCACGGTCAATCTAGCCACGCTCCCGGGGTGAGGCTACCTCCGATAGTCGGTCGACGACGAGCGACCATCGATCGTGTCGTCGCCGCGAGAGGCGTAAGATCGATCACAGCCGAACTTCGATTCCGGCACTCGCGGTACGCGCACCCCCCCATTCGTGCGTGCCGCGCGGCGGCACCTCATACCCCCCTATGAGGTGCCGCCATCTCTTTGGCCGCCTCGCCTCGTCCTCCCCATCGAGCGTCTGGCAGGGGTTGTCCACCGGCCGCCCTGATCCACCTCGGTGGCCCGAGACCTCTTCCTACCGTCGAGGAATGGCTGTTCCGTTCGTCGTCACCCCGCGTCCTCGCGAACCGCGCGTCGAGCGGACCGAGCGTGAGCCGAGAGCACCGTCCGCCCGTGCCGACCTCGGGGCGCGCTCGATCGCGGGCGACGAGGGCGCGTCGCGAAGACCCCCGGCGCTCGAATCGTTCGGGCGCTACCTCGACGATCCCGACGTCACCGACCTGTTCGTCAACGGCGCGGCGGGTCTTTTCGTCGATCGCGGGAACGGACCGCAGCGCGTGCGCGAGTGGCACGCTGCCGAGCGCGACGTGCGCGACCTCGCGGTGGCGTTGATCGGGCTCGGAGGCCGGCATATCGACGACGCCACCCCGTGCGTCGATGTGCGGCTCGAGCGGGGCCTGCGTGTGCACGCGGTGCTTTCCCCCATCGCGCATCAGGGCACGTCGATCTCGATACGCGTGCCGAAGATCAGCGCGCCCGACCTCGACGAGCTCGCGCGCGGCGGTCTGGTCGATGCGCCGGGTGCGGCACGGCTCGACCGGCTCGTCGCCGATCGTGCGAATGTGCTCATCACCGGAGCCGGAGGTTCGGGAAAGACGACCCTGCTCTCGGCCATGCTGTCGCGCGCCCCCGAGACCGATCGCATCGTCACGATCGAAGACGTCGCCGAGCTGCGGTTGCGTCACCCGCATCACGTTGCGCTCGAGGCGCGCCAGCCCAATCTCGAAGGCGCGGGCGGCGTCGACCTGGCGCGCCTGGTGCGCGAGGCGCTGCGCATGCGCCCCGACCGGTTGGTGATCGGGGAGTGCCGGGGTGCCGAGGTGCGCGATCTGCTGAGCGCGCTGAACACCGGGCACGACGGCGGCGCAGGAACCCTCCACGCCAACGGTCTGAGCGACGTGCCCGCGCGCCTGGAGGCGCTGGGCGCACTCGCCGGCCTCGACGACCGCTCACTGGCCCGCCAGGTCGTGAGCGCGATCGGGTGCGTCGTGCACCTCGCGCGGGGTTCAGACGGGCGACGTCGCGTGATCGGCGCCGCGAGACCGGTGCTGAAAAACGACCGACTGTCGGTGGAGGCACTGGGGTGGTCGGAATGAGGCGGCGCACGAAACCGGGGGAGTCGGATGCTGCGGCCGCCGCCGACTCGGTGCTGCGGCTCTCGGTTCTCCTCCGCGCGGGCGTGGCACCCGGGCGCGCTTGGACGTTTCTGGCGGACGCCGGTGACGCCGTCGCCGTCCGTGTCTGTGCGGCGGTCGCCGCCGGTGACGACACGGGCGAGGCGCTCAGCGCGGCGGGCGGACCCTGGCGCGACGTCGGTGCGGCGTGGAGGGTGGCGACCACCGTCGGTGCGCCTCTGGCTGAGAGCCTCCGCGACGTGGCATCGGCCCTCCGCGACGGTCAGCAGGCCGCTGACGAGGTGCGCGTAGCGCTGGCCGAGCCCGCGGCGACCGCTCGGTTGATGAGTTGGCTGCCGCTGGTGGCCGTCGGCCTCGGCTTCGTCCTCGGGTTCGACACCGTCACCGTGCTCGCGGCGAACCCTTTGGGCATCGCCTGCCTCGTCGGCGGTGTCGCGCTGATCGTCGTGGCACGCCGGTGGACCGCGGCGCTGGTGCGCCGGGCGCAGCCGACACCGGGCATCCCGGGAATGGACGCCGAGCTGACCGCGATCGCGCTGGGCGGTGGCGTGTCGATCGACCGGGCGCGCGCCCTCGTGAGTGAGCAGGCGGCTACAGGCGGATCCACCGAGGTCGACGAGATCCTCGGTCTCTCGACCGCGGCCGGGGTGCCCGCGGTCGACCTGCTGCGCTCCTCGGCGTGGCTGGCACGCCACCGCGCTCGCACCGACGGTCGCCTCCGCGCCGCAGCGCTGTCGTCGCGCCTGCTTCTTCCGCTGGGCGTCTGCACGCTCCCGGCCTTCCTGCTGCTCGGCGTCGCCCCGATGCTGCTCAGCATCCTCTCCTCGGGCGTGCTGGTCGTGTGACCCCACCCGCCTGTCGCAAGCCGTCCCATAAGACCCCGCCCATCGCAAGCCATCCCGTATGAAGGAGTACCCATGTTCGATACCCCGCCCGCCGAGACCCCCTCACGCGTCGGCGCCCTGCCCACGCTCACCCGTCGCCGAGCGCAGCGACTGTTCCGCCCCGGCTCGGGGTTGCTCCGCGACGAGTCGGGCGCGGCCACGGCGGAGTACGCCATCGCCACGATGGCGGCCGTCGCGTTCGCCGGCCTCCTCGTCGTCATCATGCGATCCGACGAAGTGCGCGGCATCCTCACCGACCTGGTGCGTCGGGCGCTGACTTTCGAATGAGGCGGGCCAGGGCGTGAATCACCGTCGCGCACTCGGTCAGCGCGGCTCGGTCACGGCGGAGTTCGCCGTCGTCCTGCCGGCGATCGTGCTCGTGCTGCTGCTGGGCGTCGGGGCGTTGGGCGCCGCCGCCCGGCAGGTGCGGTTGCAGGATGCTGCGGCCGACGCGGCGCGTCTCGTCGCGCGCGGCGACGATCCCGGGCGCGCGCACGCGGTCGTCGGTGCCGTGGGGGGCACCGCCGACATCGAGCAGCGCGGCGACCTGGTGTGCGTCATCGCTCGGGCCCCCGTGCCGCTCGCCCTGCCGGTGGAGGATCTGACCGCCACGTCGTGCGCGCTGGCGGGCGGGCTCTGATGGCCGGGACGATCGCAGGCGTCGGCATCGCCGCCGGTGTGGTCGTCGTCACGGTCGCCCTCGCCGCGGTGGGGGCGGCGTCGGTCCACACGCAGAGGTTGGCGTCGGCGGCCGATGCGGCGGCGCTGGCTGCCGCCGACGCCGCCAGCGGCGCGGCAGCCGGCGTCCCCTGCGAGCGGGCCGCAGAGGTCGCCTCTGCCGCGGGTACCGCGGTGAGCGCCTGCGACCTCGATGCGCTGGTGGCCACCGTCACGGTCTCGGCGCCGTTCGGAGCGATCGCCGCGTCGGCGTCGGCCCGCGCCGGCCCCCCGCCGACCGCCGCGCCGTGAGCGAGCGAAGGGTGTCTCTTCGGATCTCGTGTGTATGGTGTGCAACGACGAAAGGACCCCAGTGGCACACGGCAAAAAGCTCGTCATCGTCGAGTCCCCCACGAAGATGAAGTCGATCCAGGGGTACCTCGGCGATGACTACGAGGTGTTGAGCTCGGTCGGGCACATCCGCGACCTGGCGAGCAAGAAAGACATCCCCGCCGAGAAGAAAGAGGCCTACGGGAAGTACTCGATCGACGTCGACAACGACTTCGACCCCTTCTACGTGGTCAACGATCGCAAGACGAAAACCGTCGCCGAGCTCAAGCGTGCCCTGAAGACCGCCGACGAGGTCTTGCTCGCCACTGATGAAGACCGCGAGGGCGAAGCCATCGCGTGGCACCTGCTCGAGGTGCTCAAGCCCAAGGTCCCCGTCAAGCGCATGGTCTTCCACGAGATCACCAAAGACGCCATCCGCGCCGCCGCCGAGAACACCCGCGAGCTCGACCTCGCCCTCGTCGACGCGCAAGAGACCCGGCGCGTGCTCGACCGTCTCTACGGCTGGGACGTCTCGCCGGTGCTGTGGCGCAAGGTCGGCTCCGGCCGCGAGGGTGCGGCGCTGAGCGCCGGTCGCGTGCAGTCCGCCGCGACCCGCATGGTCGTCGAGCGCGAGCGCGAGCGCATGGCCTTCGTCTCGGCCTCCTACTGGGACGTCGAGGCGCTCGCCGCCAAGGACGCCTCCTCTTTCACCACGCGACTGGCCCGCATCGACGGTGCACCGCTGGCCCGCGGCGGCGACTTCGACGACCGCGGAACGCTCAAGAAAGCCGTCGTGGTCCTCGACGAGGCCGGCGCACGAGAGCTGGCGGCGGCCATCGAGGCCGCCGCGAAAGCATCCGTCTCGAGCGTCGAGGCCAAGCCCGGCACGCGCAGCCCGAAGCCGCCTTTCACGACCTCCACCCTTCAGCAAGAAGCCGGACGCAAGCTCTCGATGACGGCGAAGCACGCGATGAGCGTGGCGCAGCGCCTCTACGAGAAGGGGTACATCACCTATATGCGTACCGACTCGACGGCGCTGTCGGCGCAGGCGATCACCGCGGCACGCGAGCAAGCCGTCTCGCTGTACGGCGACAAAGCGGTGCCGGCGAACCCGCGCACCTACCGCAACAACGCCAAGAACGCGCAGGAGGCCCACGAGGCCATCCGCCCCTCGGGTGAGCACTTCCGCACCCCCTCGTCGCTGTCGGGCAACCTCGACCGCGATGAATCGCGGATGTACGACCTGATCTGGAAGCGCACGGTCGCCAGCCAGATGTCCGACGCCAAGTACGAGACCACCACCGTCACCCTCGTGGTGAAGGCGGGTGCGAAGAGCGTCGAGTTCACCGCCTCGGGCACCGTCTACACCTTCAAGGGCTTCCTCGAGGCCTACGAAGAGGGCAGCGACGAGAAGCGCCACTCGTCCGACACGAGCGACGACCAGTCGCTCCCGCCCGTCGCCGTCGGCGACGTCTTGGCGATCAGCGATGTCGAGCCCAAGGGGCATGCGACCTCACCCAAGCCGCGCTACACCGAGGCGAGCCTGGTGAAGGCGCTGGAAGAGAAGGGCATCGGGCGGCCGTCGACCTTCGCCAGCATCATCGACGTCATCCTCGACCGCGGCTACGTGAGCAAGCGTGGTCAGGCACTCGTGCCGAGCTGGCTCGCGTTCAGCGTCGTGCGACTTCTCGAAGAGCACTTCGCCGACCTGGTCGACTACGACTTCACGGCAGCGCTCGAAGACGACCTCGACCGGATCGCCCGCGGGGAGCAGGGCCGCGGCGCGTGGCTCAAGTCGTTCTACTTCGGTTCGGAAGACCAAGTGGGGCTCCGCAACATCGTCGACAACCTCGGCGAGATCGACGCCCGCGAGCTGAATTCGACCAGAATCACGGATGCTGCCGTGCTCCGCTTCGGCAAGTACGGGCCCTACCTCGAGATCGCGGAGTCCGCCGACCCCGAGGCCAAGCCCCGCATCGTCAACGTGCCCGAAGATCTGGCCCCCGACGAGTTGACCGCCGAGAAGGCGCAGGAGCTCATCGACGCCCCGGTCGCCGGTGACCGCGTGCTCGGGGAGAACCCCGAGAACGCCAAGCTCATCGTCGTCAAAGACGGCCGGTACGGCCCGTACGTGCAGGAGCTCGAGCCCGAAGACCCCGAGAACGTCGACGAGGCGACCGGTGAGGTCGTCGAGGCGCCGAAGAAGCGAGGCGCCAAAAAGGTCGAGGCACCCAAGCCGCGCACCGCGTCGCTGTTCAAGTCGATGTCGGTCGACACCCTCGACCTCGAAACGGCGTTGCGCCTCCTGACGCTGCCGCGCGTCGTCGGCGCCGACCCCGAGTCGGGCGAGGAGATCACCGCGCAGAACGGTCGTTTCGGTCCCTACCTGAAGAAGGGCACCGATTCGCGGTCCCTCGACAGCGAGCAGCAGATCTTCGACGTCACTCTCGAAGAAGCCCTCGCGAAGTACGCCGAGCCGAAGTACGGCGCTCGTCGGGCGTCGAGCGCGCTGAAGGAGTTCGACAACGACCCCGTCAGCGGCAAACCGATCCGTCTGAAAGACGGCCGTTTCGGCGCCTACGTCACCGACGGCGAGACGAACGCGACCATCCCGCGCGGTGAGGTCGCTCTCGACATCACCTTCGAGCGTGCGGTCGAGCTGATTGCCGACAAGCGGGCGAAGGGCCCCGCTCCGAAGCGCGCGACCACGCGCAAGGCGCCCGTCAAGAAGGCCACGGCGGCACCCAAGAAGGCTGCTGCGCCGAAGAAGGCGGCGCCGAAGAAGACGTCATGACGGGGGCCGGACTCTTCCTCACCCTCGAGGGGGGCGACGGCGCCGGCAAGACCACGCAGGCGCGCCTTCTCGAGGAATGGCTCACCGGCGCCGGCCGCACCGTCGTGCGCACGCGCGAGCCGGGCGGCACCGAGGTCGGCGTCCTCATCCGCGACATCGTGCTGCACCACCGCGGCCACGTCGCGCCGCGGGCCGAGGCATTGCTCTACGCCGCAGACCGTGCTCACCACATCGAGACGGTGGTGCGCCCCGCGCTCGACCGCGGCGATGTGGTCATCCAAGACCGTTACCTCGACTCGTCTGTGGCCTACCAGGGCGCAGGCCGCGTGCTCGACCCCGCAGAGGTGCGCGATCTGTCGCTGTGGGCGGCGGGCGGTCTGCTGCCGCGGCTGACCGTGCTGCTCGATCTCGACCCCGCCGCAGCACGGGCGCGGCTGGACGCGGACGACAAGCCCTTCGATCGCCTCGAAGCCGAGAAGAGCGACTTCCACGCGCGAGTGCGCACGGCATTCCTCGCCCTTGCCGCGGCCGAACCCGAGCGGTTCCTCGTGGTCGACGCGGCTCTCCCCGTCGACGAGCTCGCGGCGGCGATTCGCGAGCGCGTCGCATCCGTTCTCTGAAGCGTCGGAGCCGCGCGAACGCTGTCGGCGCCCGCGATTAGGGTGGGACCATGTCTGGCGCCGTGATCGACCCCATCGGGGTCGGCGCACCGTGGGACGCCGTGTGGGGTCAGGAAGAGGCGGTCAAGGCGCTGCGTACCGCAGCATCCGATCCGTCCGCGCTCTCGCACGCGTGGCTCCTCACCGGCCCGCCCGGCTCGGGGCGATCGACACTGGCGCGGGCTTTCGCTGCCGCACTGATCGCCGAGCCCGGCGACGAGGCGGCGATCCGACAGGTGCTCGCCGGCACGCATCCCGACCTCACGGCGTTGCGCACCGAGCAGGTCATCATCCGAATCGACGAGGCGCGCCGGCTTGTCGAGCGCGCTTACTTCGCGCCGTCGCTCGGCCGGCATCGGGTGATCGTCGTCGAAGACGCCGATCGCATGACCGAGCGCACCTCGAACGTGTTGTTGAAGGCGCTCGAAGAGCCTCCCGAGCACACCGTCTGGGTGCTCTGCGCGCCGAGCGACGCCGATCTGTTGCCCACGATCCGCTCGCGGGTGCGCGTGCTGCGTCTGCGAGAGCCCGAGGTCGACGACGTCGCCGAGCTCATCGTCCAGCGCACCGGCGTCGATCGAGCCGTCGCCGTGGAATCTGCCCGCCACGCGCAACGTCACATCGGCATGGCGCAGCGACTCGCGACCGACGCCGACGCCCGCGCGCGACGGGCCGAGACGCTCGCGGGCGTCCTGCGGGTGCGTGGTGTCGGCGATGCCGTCGAGGTTGCCGGCCAGATCGTGCGCGTCGCGACCGACGATGCGAAGGCGCTGACGGCGATCCGCGACGAGCAAGAGCGTTCTGCGCTGCTGCGCACCATGGGCGTGCCCGAAGGCGCGGCGGTTCCGCCGGCCGTTCGAGGGCAGGTCAATGCGCTCGAGGACGATCAGAAACGGCGCGCCACGCGCAGTCTGCGCGACGGAATCGATCGGGTGCTCACCGACCTGCAGGCGCTCTACCGAGACGTGGTGCTGCTGCAGTTCGGCCGAGACGGAGACCTGATCAACGCCGAGCTGTCTGTCGAGCTGCGCGCGGTCGCGGCGGCATGGTCGGCCGAACGTACGCTGGGCGTTCTCGATCGCATCGCGACGACGCGTCGGAACCTGGAGCAGAACGTCGCCCCGCTCCTGGCGCTCGAGAGCATGCTGATCACCGTCGCGAATGGGAGCACGCCGTGAGACGACCGCACCGCAGAACAGTCTCACTCGTCTCGGTGGTCGCCGCGCTCGCGCTTCTGGTCAGCGGGTGCTCTTTCTTCGCCCCGGAGGCATGGACACCGCCCCCGTCGGCGACGCCCGACGTATCGGGGGTCTCCGCCGATCTCGTGCCGTTCTACGGCCAGGAAGTGGCGTGGGAATCCTGCGTCGCCGAAGAGCAGTTCGACTGCGCCAGCGTGCGGGTACCCCGCGACTGGAACGCCCCCGCGGCGGGCGACCTCGAGATCGCCGTCATCCGGCACCGTGCCGACGACGGTGAGCCGATCGGATCGCTCCTGACCAATCCCGGCGGCCCCGGGGTGAGCGGCGTCGACACCGTTCGTCAGAGCCTCAGCGGGGTCGTGGGCTCAGAGCTCCGCCAGAACTATGACGTCATCGGATTCGATCCGCGCGGGGTCGGGGCGTCTACGGCCGTGAACTGCTACGACGGGGCCGATCTCGACGCCTACCTCTTCGACATCCCCGAGGCCGAGCGCGGCACCGACGCGTGGGAGGCCGAGCTCGAAGAGCGCGACGCCGCGTTCGCCGCTGCCTGCGAGGCGAACAGCGACGGCATCCTTCCGTTCATCTCGACCGAGAACGCCGCGCGCGACCTCGATGTGATCCGCGCGGTGCTGGGCGAGACCACCCTCGACTACCTCGGATACTCGTGGGGCACGGCGCTCGGAGCGCAGTACGCGCAGCTCTACCCCGACCGGGTCGGTCGCATGGTGCTCGACGGTGCCCTCGACCCGTCGGTGCCGGCGTCGCTCGTCGGGGTGGGGCAGATGGAAGGGTTCCAGCGCTCGCTCGAAGCGTTCCTCGCCAGCTGTCTCGAAGACGACGACTGCCCGTTCCGGGGCACCGTCGACGATGCGCTCGCCGATCTTGATGCCCTGTTCGCCACCGTCGATGCGCGTCCGCTCACGGCAGCCGACGGCCGCGAGCTGGGGGCCGACACGCTGATGACCGCGATGCTTGCGGCGCTGTACTCGCCCACCAGCTGGTCGTACCTGCAACTCGCTCTGGTCGGAGTGCAGGACGGCGATCCGGCAGCGGCCTTCACGCTCGCCGACGCCTACAGCGACCGGCAGGGCGGCAGCTATATCGGCAACTCCGAAGAAGCGTTCCCCGCCTACAACTGCATGGACTACCCGCTCTCGACCGAGGCCGAGGCCGAGTCGGCCGCCGTCGAACTCGAGCGGGTGGCGCCGCTCGCCGCCGAGTACCTGCTGGGCCCCGACGGTTGCGAGGCATGGCCGTACCCGCCCACCGGCAAACGAGAGCGCGTGACCGCCGAGGGCGCAGCTCCGATCCTCGTCATCGGAACGACCAGCGACCCCGCCACGCCGTACGAATGGGCGGTGTCGCTCGCCGAACAGCTGCAGTCGGGTGTCTTGATCACCCGGGTCGGCGAGGGGCACACGGGCTACAACAAGGGCAACGCCTGTGTCGACGAAGCGGTCGAGGCCTACCTCGTCGAGGGAGTCGTGCCCGAGGCCGACGTCCGCTGCGAGTGACTGCCGTGGTACATGTCGTGCCCGTAACCAGGTAATATCGGTGATCGTGCATCGCGCGAGCGACGCGCGCCACCTTAGCTCAGACGGCAGAGCGATTCACTCGTAATGAATAGGTCAAGGGTTCGATTCCCTTAGGTGGCTCCGGATGAACGGGCCGCTGCGGCGGCCCGTTTGCCGTATCTCCAGGAGGGGCCATGACGGGCGCTGTCGATGCGATCGTCGAGATCTTCACGTGGATCGGCTTCGGCGCCGGCGCGATGGTCGCCGGCCTCGCCTTCATCATCTACATCGCCGATGGCACCTGGGTGCCCGTTCGGGCGGTCATCGAGGATCTCGGAGACCGCCGCGTCGCGCGGTGGTTCGACGGTGACGGCGGTGTCGGTGAAGCGACGCTGTCGCACTCCGACCACGAAGAGCTCGGCGATGTCGACATGGCCGATGTGTTCGTACGACGCGGATCACTGGATCGGATGCGTCTGACCCGCCGGTCTCCGGCGGTGCGGGCGTTCTCGCTCCTGGCGTGCGGGTTGGTCGGGGTGGGCGTGGTGGGGCTCATCGTCTCGCTCGTCATGCTCTTCGCCGCGGGCTGACCTCGCACTCGGGCTGGCGTCCGTGACATATCGCTAGATAAGCTAGCGATATGTCACAGCCTGATCTTGCTCGTCGTGGTCCGACCCGATGGTTGCGCATCGGTATTCCGGTCGTCCTCGTTCTGATCTGGCTGGTCGGGGGCTCGATCGGCGGTCCGTACTTCGGCAAGGTCGACGAGGTCGCGGTGAACGACCGCTCGTCGTTCCTTCCGCAGTCCGCTGACAGCACCCAGGTCGGCGAGCGGCTCGCCGACTTCGCCGGGAGCGACAGCATCCCGGCCCTCGTCGTCGTCACCGCCGACGAAGGAGAGCTGACTTCCGCACAGCTCGCGTCGCTGCAGACGCTCGCCGACGACATCGCCGCGTTGCCGGGCATCGCGGGTGACGTCTCGCCGCCGGTGGTGTCGGACGACGGGGCCGCGACCCAGATCTTCGTTCCCATCGACGGCGCAGGCGACGTGGGCGAGATCGTCGCCGAGGTGCGCGCCACCGTCGCCGACGATGCTCCCGACGGCACCGAGGCCTGGGTCACCGGCCCGGCGGGGTTCACCGCCGATCTGGTGCGCGGGTTCCAAGGGATCGACGGACTCCTCCTCATCGTCGCCCTCGGCGCCGTCTTCGTGATCCTCGTCGTGGTCTACCGGTCGCCCCTCCTTCCGATCCTCGTGCTGCTCACCTCGACCTTCGCGCTCTGCGTCGCGCTGCTCACCGTGTGGTGGCTCGCCAAGGCGGGGGTGGTCGTGCTGAACGGACAGGTGCAGGGCATCCTCTTCATCCTCGTGATCGGTGCCGCGACCGACTACGCGCTCCTCTATGTCGCCCGGTTCCGCGAGGCGATCGGAGACGGTCGGCGAAGGTGGGATGCCACGACCCGGGCATGGCGCGGAGCATTCGAGCCGATCCTGGCTTCCGGGGGAACAGTCATCGCGGGCCTTCTGTGCCTTCTGCTGTCGGATCTGGCGACCAACCGCGCGCTGGGGCCCATCGCGTCGATCGGTATCGCCTTCGCCGTCCTTTCCGCGCTCACCTTCCTGCCCGCGCTCCTCGCGCTGTTCGGCAAGGCCGCCTTCTGGCCGTTCGTTCCGAAGCCGGGGTCGAGCGCGATCCCCGATGACCTCACCGCACCGGCCCGCGGTATCTGGCCTCGGCAGGCGAGATTCGTCGCCCGTCGTGCCCGCCCGCTGTGGATCATCTGCATCGTCGTGCTCCTGGGCGCATCGGTGGGTGTCACGCAATTGAAGGCCGACGGCGTGCCCTCGAGCGACCTGGTTCTCGGCGCATCCGAGGCGCGCGACGGGCAAGACGTGCTCGCCGAGCACTTCCCCGCGGGCTCGGGCAGCCCGGTGTACGTGCTCGTCGCCGACGACGAGACCGCGGGCGCCCTCGAGGTGTTGGAAGGTTCGGCCGGCGTCGAATCGGTCTCCGCAGCATCCGCCGACTCGCCCACGGGGCAAGCGAGCGTGATCCTCGAGAACGGAACGCCCGTCTACACGGCGGTCGGCCCGCCCGGATCGCCCGCGCCCGAGCCGACGCTGTCGGAGGGAGCGGTGCTCCTCAGCGGAACGCTGACGGATGCTGCCGACTCGGTCGCCGCCGAAGACACCGTCCGAGCGCTGCGGGCATCTCTCGACGACTCGCTGGGCGAGGGCACCGCTCTCGTCGGCGGCGAGACGGCGACCGACGTCGACTCCAACGACACGTCGATCCGCGATCGCACGCTGATCATTCCCGTGGTCCTCGCCGTGATCCTGGTGATCCTGATGCTGCTGCTGCGCTCGATCGTCGCCCCGGTCATTCTCATCGGCACGGTGATCCTGTCGTTCGGCGCCGCCCTCGGCGTGAGCGCCCTCGTCTTCGACGGCGTCTTCGGATTCCCCGGTGCCGACCCCGCCGTGCCCCTGTACGGCTTCGTCTTCTTGGTCGCGCTCGGGGTCGACTACAACATCTTCTTGATGTCGCGGGTGCGCGAGGAGTCGCTCGTGCACGGCACGCGGCAGGGCATCTTGCGCGGGCTCGTCGCGACCGGGGGAGTGATCACCTCGGCGGGGCTCGTGCTCGCCGCCACTTTCGCAGCCCTCGGCGTGATCCCGATCCTCTTCCTCGCCCAGATCGCGTTCATCGTGGCGTTCGGAGTACTGCTCGACACCTTCCTCGTGCGTTCGCTGCTCGTGCCCGCGCTGGCCTACGACATCGGACGCCATGTCTGGTGGCCGTCGAAGCTCGGACGAACGGATGCTGAGCCCGCCTTGCACACCTCCGCCCGCACTGACTCAGGTTCGTTCGCCGCGATCGCGCCGACACGCCGGGATCTGAGGCCCCGGCACGGCAACCAGCCTGAGTAAGTGCGGGAGTGCCGGGGGCTCGGCGCTCGGACGCCGTCGGTCGGCGGTATCCGCCCGGCCATCGCCCACGCCGCGCCGCCCGCACTAACTCAGGCTCGTTCGCCCCGATCGGGCCGACACGCCGGGCTGGGGTATGCGGCGGCGTCGCTCAGCCTGAGTTAGTGCGGCAGAGGCGACGCCGCACGCCGCACGGTGGTCAGTCGGCAGCATCCGACTGACCCCGCGCGCGGCGGGGGCGCCGAAGTGGCGCCCTACTCCGTGACCGTCGCCGTCGAGAGGCCGACCTCGCGGCCGTTCAGCGGCTGGACGGGGCGGCTGTTGTGGCCGTAGGCGGCCTCGAGCGCGCCGATCTGAGCGGCACTGAGCTCGACCGGCGTCTGCATGACGATCCACTGCACGTCCTCTGAGCACGGCGGGGTGGTGAGGCTCCCCGGGTAGGAGAAGTGCTGCAGGTCGGCGGGCACCATGGCGGCCAGGTCGACCGCCCCGGTGACCGCCTCGGCGGAGCCGGCGGTCGCTGCGTCGATGAAGGCGCTGTAGGCGGCGTTCTCGGCGCCTTCGACCGCCATCACCCCGACGACGAGGAGGTTGCCGGCGTCATCGGCGTGTACGAAGTGGAACTCGACCGGGGCGGCCTCGCCGTCGACGGTGTGCTCCGATGGGTCGTGGAAGTGCATCTGCAGGAGCGTGTAGGTCGTGCCGTCGTACTCGACCGAGGCCGCCTCGTCGGCGACCAGCTGATAGGTGTGTCCGGTGTTGATGATGTGGTCCTGGATCGCCCCGTAGGCGAGCGAGAGCTCGTCTTCTGCCACGGGCGCGGCGCTGGTGAGGTCGATCGGCGACTGCGCGGTGCCGGTCTCGCAGAGCTCGTAGTCTCCCGCCAGTTCGCCCCAGTGGGAGGGACCTTCTTCGCCCTCGTACGTCCAGTGCGCGGGGGTGGCGCTCGGCGTCGCGGTCGGGGTGGCAGAGGGGGCGGCCTGGCCGCTCGAGCCGGTGGCGCACCCCGTGAGCGCGAGACCGACCGAGGCGATCGCGGCGACGATGCTGAGACTGCGGATGTTCTTGGGCATGGTTCTCCTGGGGGAAGGCGAGGGGGGAATCACAAACAGAATAGATGTTCTCTATACCGCCCGGGGGTACGTTCTACGAAGAATTCACGAAAGAAAGAGGCGCCCACGTGCCGAAGGTCAGCGATGGATACCGCGCGGCGCGCCGCGAGGAGATCGCCGATGCCGTGTTGCGTCGCATGGACGACGTCGGCTACTCGCGGCTGTCGATGGCCGACGTCTTCGCCGAGGCGGGCATGTCTGCGGGCTCGGTGTACTCGCACTTCCGCAGCAAGTTCGAGATCGCGGTCTTCGTCGTCAAACGTCTGCACGACGGATTCACCGCCGATGTGCGGCAGTGGGGCGCCGAACGAGCGGCCGCGGGCGAACCGGTCGATCCGCCGACGCTGACCCGGTGGATGCTCCGGCGTGTCGCGTCCCGCCGCGCGAGTCGCGTCCCGCTCCTCCAGCTGTGGGCCGAAGCGACGGTGCACGAGCCGTTCCGCGTCGAGCTGCGGCGCAACATGGCGGTGCTCAGGGCCGAGCTCGTCGCGATCCTGCGTCCGTGGGCGGAGGCACAGTATCCGCACGATGAGAAGGCCGCGAAGTTCGCCGCGCGACAGGCCGCCCGCGGCTCGCTGCTCGTGTGCGCGGGCTTCATCAGCCAGTCGGCGGTCTATGGCGACGGCGACATCGACCGGTACCTCGCGACGATCCGCGGCGTGGTCGGGGGCTGAGCGTCGTACGCTCGGACGATGACCCGAGCGCTGTTCATCGTCGACGTCCAGAACGATTTCACCGAGCACGGCGCGCTCGGCGTGGCGGGCGGTGACGCCGTCGCCGAAAGGATCTCCGCCTACCTCGCGGCGCACGCCGACGACTACGAGATTATCGTCGCCTCACGCGACTGGCACGACGGCGACAACGACAACGGCGGCCATTTCGCGACGGGAACCCCCGACTTCGTC
Source organism: Microbacterium shimangi (assembly GCF_043556445.1). Taxonomy (NCBI): domain Bacteria; kingdom Bacillati; phylum Actinomycetota; class Actinomycetes; order Micrococcales; family Microbacteriaceae; genus Microbacterium; species Microbacterium shimangi. The sequence goes on along the minus strand of NZ_JBIGII010000003.1, from coordinate 22,546 downwards.
GATACCTGGCCGGTGCACTGCGTCGGCGGCACCTTCGGCGCCGAGTACGACGAGGGGTTCGACACGACCTCGGTCACCGCTCACCTGAAGAAGGGGCAGGGAAAACCCGCCTACTCGCTGTTCGAGGGTGTGGGTGACGACGGAGCCACAGCCGCCGGGCTGCTCGATGAGCACGGCATCGTCGCCATCGACATCGTCGGGCTCGCGACCGACTATTGCGTGCGCGCGTCAGCGCTCGACGCCCTCGCCGCGGGTCGCGCCGTGCGGGTGTTCACCGACCTCGTCGCGGGCGTACACCCCGATTCGAGCGCGGCGGCTCTCACCGAGATCGCGGCAGCGGGCGCGGGCGTGACCCGCTCCGACGCCTAGCGGTCAGAACCCGCTGGGGCGCATCCACGCAGCTTTGCCCTCTGCGCGGCGCGCGGCGCTCTCGGGCGAATCGACCGGCTCGCTGCCGGCTCGCATCGTGTCGTCGCGCGGGGCCTCAGCGGCGTCTCGGTCTTTCCGGCGACGCCAGACGACGCCGGCCGTTACGAGACCCGCGAGGAAGAGCAACGGTAGCGCGATCTCCATGCCTCGAGGGTATGTCGGCCCGCTCGTGATCGAAAGGGCCCGGCCTGACCGAAGAGGGGCGGATGCTGCGTCCGCCCCTCTTCGCTGTGTGCCGGCTACTTCGAGAGGAAGTCGAGGACGACGCGGTTCCACTCTGGGGCGTGGCTGACGTTGACGCCGTGAGGGGCGCCCGCGACGACGTGGAGCTCGCTTCCGGCGATCGCCGCGTGGGTGCGGGCACCCGAACCCTCGAGCGGCACCGTGGCGTCGGAGTCGCCGTGGATCACGAGCGTGGGAACGGTGACCTTCTCGAGGTCGTCACGGAAGTCCGTCGATCCCCACGCCGCCATGGATTCGAGGGCGGCTGCTTTGCTCGCCTGCTTCGCCAGAGCGAGCGCCTCCTGACGCTGCTCCTCGCTGACTTTGAGCACACCATCCACCGAGAAGAAGTCGGTCACAAACTGGTCGTAGAAGTCGTCGGCGTTCGCGGTGAGGCTCGCGGCCATCTTCGCGGCTGCGCCGCCTTCGAGCGGACCATCGGGGTTGCCACGCGTCTTTAACAGGTACGGCGTGACCGCCGAGGCGAAGACGACGCTGCGCACTCGCTCCGATCCGTAGAGACCGAAGTACCGCGCCACCTCGCCCCCGCCCATCGAGAACCCGACGAGCGTGACGTCGGTGAGATCGAGAGCTTCCAGAACGGCGTGCAGATCCTCGGTGAGTCGGTCGTACCCGTACCCGGTGAGCGGCTTGTCGCTGCGCCCGAAACCCCGGCGGTCGTACGTGATGACGCGGTAGCCGGCGGCCTCGAACGCGGGGACCTGCTCTGACCACGATGCGCCCGAGAGCGGCCAGCCGTGGATGAGGACGACCGGGCGACCCGATCCGCCGGTGTCGTCGACGTGCAGATCGACGTCGGTGAGGATTCCGTGGTGGGCGGTGATCTCGGTCATGGTGAACCTTCCGTAGTGGTGCCGGGGTATGTCGGTGATTCGAGGCGGGGGCGGCGTCGGATTGGACAGGGGGCGGGTGTCAGGCAGCGGACTCGACGGCGATGTCGTCACCGACACGGATGACACCCGTGCCGTCGACGGGCAGGAGGAGAATTCCCAGGGTGGGTTCGGGCTGACCGAACTCCGTCGTCAGCAGGCGCAGCAGTCGCGCGTCGCGCTCGCCGCTGTCGGGGTTCGCCATGATGGCGGCGCAGCGTTCGATCGGCCGCTGGATGTCGAACAGCACCTCGCCGATGCGGACTCGGCCGCTCCATGCGAGCTCTTCCCAGGGGTCTGTCGCCTCCGCGACGATGTTCGACCGGAAGCGGCGGTCATCGATCGGAGCCGTGACGGCGGCCCCGATGGACTCCACCGACGCGCGCCCGTGCAGCGAAACGTACCCGCGCGGGCGATCCTGGAACCGCGAGAGGCGCCCGTCGCCGATGAGGCGAAGGGGCAGGATCCCGTCGCCCTCGAGCCGACGCGCGTCGGTCGAGGCGGCGACGAACGAGGTGACCGCCCGCTCCAGCTCGCGCCTCCCCGTGTCGTCGAGGCCGGCTTCGACGAGAACGCGGTCACCGTCACGGATGCTGATGCGAAGGCTGTCGGCATCGAAGCGCAGGCGCAGCCGAGCGAGCGAGGGAAAGTCCATCAGGGCGAGGCCGCGGCTCTTCGGCCAGTAGTCGAGACCGTCTCGCTCACGCGGTAGGGTGTCATCGGCGAAGCGGAAGGCGAGCACGCGGTCGCCTTCGATGCGTCCGTCGTGCTGCACGACCAGCTCGTCTCGAGACTCCGGCGTGAATCCCTTCACGGGGTAGCGGTACAGCGCGGCGACGTGGGGCACGGCCCCATCTTTTCACCGTCGCGGGAGATCAGCGCGAGACGAGGGTCAGTGTCATCTTCGCCCGGTACATCCCCGGGGCGGCTTCCGCCGGAGCGACCAACCGCAGACCCGCGGTGAACGTGGTCTCGCCGATACCCTCACCGACGGCCGCGGCCGCGAACGTCGTGCCCGTCGCCGACGCCGTGAACGGTGCGGCAGGGGCCACGCCCGTCGCGGTGCTGCCCTCGGCGGCCAGGGCGGGCGAGACCGTCAGCGACGACGCCGGCATGCTGTTCGCACCAGAGGTGAAGTCGGTCAACGAACTCAGCAGGGTGTAGCCCGGCCGGGAGACCACCCTGGCGTCCGTCACCGAGAATTGCGGAAGCGTCGTGGTGAACACCGTGTTGCCGTCCACCATCGCCGGTGCGCCGAAGACCGCGGTCGCGTCGGCCGGGACGTTCAGCGACAGCGGACCATCGGTCGGTGCGAGAACGGTCGCCTCGAGTTCGATGGAATCCTCGCCGCCCTGCGCGTCGTCGGCGCAGCCCGCGCTCGCAGCATCCGCCCCCGGTATGCGGCTCAACTGAGTGAGCCCGGCCGCGACCAGGTTGGCGGGCAGGGGTGCGTAACCGAGCGACGTCGTCTCCTGCTGCCCCTCGCACAGCAGGTATCTCGCGAAGGCGCCGAGTGCGCGTCCCTTGTCGGCCGTGAAGCCGCCGCGGACCTCGGTCGGAGCGATGAGGTACGCGTAAGACGAGAGCGGGTAGGCCCGGGCGTCGGGGTTGCCGTAGACGCCGTCGAGGATTTGCGTGAGGTAGTCGGGGGAGGTCGGGTCGTCGTTCACCCGCGCACCCGCGAGCGCGACCGAGACGTTCTGCGCGGAGGGCGCGACGTAGTCGCCGGCGGCGTTGCGCAGGTTCGCCACCGGGAAACCGGTCGTCAGGGCGTAGGAGTTCTCCACGTAGGTGATCGCGCCTTCGCCGTACGCCTGGCTGACGTAGCCGGCTACGCCGAGCGAGCCGCTCCGCGCTCTGCCGTTCGCGGGCACGGGGAACTTCGAGGCCACCCCGGTCGTCCAAACGCCGGGGTACTCCGCGGAGAGCCACGCGGTGAGTTGCGCCGATGATCCCGACGCATCGTCGCGGACCACGGGAGTGATCGCCCGGTCGGGCATGACCAGCGTCGGGTTGTCAGCCTGGATCGCCGCATCGCTCCAGTTGACGATGGCGCCGCTGAAGATCCCGGCGACCACGGCGCCGGAGAGCTGCAGATCGGTCACCCTCTTGCCGTCGATCTGGAGGTTGTACAAGAACGCGGTTCCGCCCGCCAGGGCGGGCAGGTAGGTGAAGCCGGAGGCTGTTTCGGGCGCTGAGCCGTCTGCGGGGGTTCGCTGGAACGGAAGTTCGCTCACCGCGAAGTCGACGGTTCCCTCGATGAAAGCACCGCGGGCCGCGGTGGAACCGAACCCCGAGTAGGTCACCGTCACGCCCGGGTCGCCGGCGACGTCACGACGCCACTGGTCGATGGCGTTCTGCGCCCACGTCGAGCCGGCACCCGAGATCCGCGCGAAGTCTTCGGCCTGTGCGGGGGCCGCGAGGCCGAGCGTCATCGCGGTCACCGCGACCACGAGTGTTGCGACCGACGTGCGCGCACGCCGACTGAGACCGAACATCAACGAGCCCTCTTCCTCGGAAAGGAAGAACTCACTTCCCCCGGGCGCGAACCTATCGTTCGCCGCGGCGGCTCCACCGTCGTTGCGACGGATGTACGACGAGCGTTCACCCGTCGTATCCGCACCGTGCGTGTCCCCCCGCCGACCGCATCCGTGTGTCTAGGCTCTCGTGTGATGAACGACACCCGTCAGGCCGCGCCGCTCCGCTCGTCGCCGACCACAACCGATTCGCGGCGCAGCGTCGCTCTCGTCGTCGGAATCTCCGCGACGGCGCTTTTCGTCGTCCTGCGAATCGTCGTCGCCCTGGGCGGCCACGAACCCCTCCCCGTCGACATCGCGTGGCACGACCTCATGATCGCGACCCTCAGCGAGGTCGGCATCATCATCGCGTGGATCCCGGCGATCGTCGGTGGCACCATCGGCATGGTCGTCGTCGGGCTGATCATCATCGGACTCTTCGTATGGCGAAGAAGGCGATCGGATGCGGTGGTCCTGACGATCGCGATGATCGCCGTCGTCGCGATCGGAGCACCGATGGCCGCGGTCATCGCCCGTGTCCGCCCCGCGGATTCGCTCGCCGAGAGCGTGCCGACCTCTTTCCCCTCCGGACACACGGCCGTGGCCACGACCGTCGCCGTCATCCTCGGCATCCTCCTCCGGCGCTGGTACGTCTGGGTGATCGGGGCCTTGTGGGTGGTCGTGATGATGTGGAGCCGCACCTACCTCCAGGCGCACTGGCTCAGTGACGTCGTCGCAGGCTTCGTCGAGGGCATCGCGGTGGCGACCCTCGTGTGGTGCGCGGTCGAAGCGCTGCGGTATCGCCGCGCGGCACGCGCTTCGGTGGCATCGACGGGCTGACGCAGGACTCGTCGCAGGAAAATTTCTCCCCGGCGCTTCTGAGAATTCCCTATGGTGTCCCTGACGCCAGTGGTGGTGTGGGGCAATCACTTGGTCTTCTCGCGCGTCGGTACTCCGGTGTCCCGACTCCTAACGAATGCGGGAAGAGAAGATGACCCTGAGCAAGAGACATGCCGCGGCGATCGCGGCGATCGCCGTCGCACTGTCCGGAGCGTTCATTCCCTCCGTCGCCGTGGCCGGTGAGCAACCGTCGGCTCCGACGTCGGGTCCCGCCTTCGACGCGGCGGCAAAGGAGCTGCTGAACGGAGAGGGCGTCGAGGCCGTGGCCGTCGACGGCGACGGCCGTGTGGTCGTGTACACGGCGTCACCGGATGACCTCGACCTCGCGGCGAGCGAGTTCGTCGAGGGCAACTCCAACGTCTCGGTGCGGGTGCTCGATGCGCCGTTCACCGCGACCGACGACACCGACGTCGTCGGCGGCGCGGGGTATCTCGCGCTCGACCCGGAGGGTCCCGTCAGCGCGACGGTGTGCTCGATCGGCTTCACGGGGTGGAACGCGACCGGTGGTCCCGCCATCATCTCGGCCGGGCACTGCGCCGACGACGGCGTCTCGACCGCCAGTGTCCTCACACTCCCCACCGGCGATCCCGCCGGCGGAGCCACGGACAGCAGCCAGGTCGAGCCCACCTATCTTCTCGGCGAGCTCGGCTTCGCCCAGTTCGGCGGACCCGGCGACACCGTCGGGGAAGCGGGATCTGCCGACACAGTGGACATCTCCGCCTGGGACGTCGTCAACGACGAGCTGACCCTTCTCCCGGCGATCACCGACTGGACGACCGCAGCATCCGAAGACCTCTCCGCCTCGGCCACGCCCGTGCGGTCCGTCGGCACGGCGCAACTCGGCCCGATCGAGAAGTCCGGCCGCACCACCGGTCTAACGGTGGGCACGGTCGACGCCGTCGAAGGGTGGGCGCTCGTCGACGGCCGACAGGTCTACGGCTTCCTCGCCACGATCGCTGCCGGTGACGGCGACTCGGGCGGGGCGTTGTACCAGGGGTCGACCGCGGTGGGCATCATCTCCGGCGGCGCGACCCTCGGCGGTGTCTCGATCGTGTGGGGGGCCGACCTGCAGGCGGGTCTGGCGGCCGCCGACGGTTACTCGGTCTCGCTGTTCGTCGATCCGCCCGTTCTCTCGTCGCCGGTCACCGGCGGAGAGGTCATGGTCGGCGGGGCCATCTCTGGCACCGGCCCCGCCGAGCACACCCTGGTCGTGACTCCGGACGGCGCACCATCCTTCGACGTCCCCATCGACGCTTCGGGTCAGTGGAGCTTCGCCGCGCCCGACGCGCCGGGAGACTTCGGCTTCACCCTGTATGCCCAGGAGGGCTTCGACGTGTCGAAGGAGACCGCGTACACCGTGGGGGTGCTTCCCGCCCCGCCGGTGATCGCCAACCCCGCGGACGGTGCTCTCTTCGCCCTCGATGCGGCCCCCACGGGTGCGAACGGCTCCGGACGGGAGGGTGCGCGGGTCATCGTGACCCTCGACGGCGCCGTTGTCGGCGAGACCGAGGTCGTAGACGGAGCCTGGTCGGTGCCGTTCGCCGCTGTTCCCGGCCCCGGCGCGCACACTCTCGTCGCGCGTCAGACGGTCAACGGGCAGAGCAACTCGGCCACCGTCACCTTCGAGGTTGCCGCGGCCCCCGTCGTCACCGGCGGCGGCAACCTGCCGTCGACGCTTCCGGCCACCGGGCTGGGTGATCTCACGCCGCTCGCCACGAGTGCCGGCATGCTTCTCTTCGCCGGAGGGTTGCTCGTCGCCGTCCGTCAGGGGAGTCGGCGGCTGGGGCGGCGATAGCGGGTTCCCTTGCCAGTAGTGCGCCGATGCTGGTTTTGACACTTCTGTCGCGCTCACTCCGTCCAGACGCGCGGGGGAGCGTTTCGAGTCCCCCCGCCTACGAACGAGATCTTCGCCGCTGCGGGGTCCCGCGAGTAAGGCAGGACTGTGGAGATAGCAGTGCCATCGCGGTGCTCTGCCTCGATGTGGAGGGCGTCCGCCCCGTTGACCAGGACGTCGCTTACGACTGCGAACGCGGTAGGTATCGGCCTCCGCGCGGACACCCTCGAGGATTAGGTCGAGGAGATCTTGCGAGGGCGGACGATCGTCGCCGATGATGTCAGTCGCGAAGGCCTCATACTGACCGTCACGAAGGATCGCGCCCCCGAAGGGGTACATCTCTCCGTACCTGCCGAGGGTCTGCTCGGCGAACGGCACAAGCTGAGCGAACAGCGCATCTAGGTCGTCCTGGACCATTTGCGGGGTCTCGTCCCGCCAATTGGGTGCGGGCTGGCCCCCCGCCGCATCCGCGTCCGTCCAGACCCAGCCGGATGCGGCCACGACGCTCGGTTCGCCGAGTTCCACTTTCTTGGTGAGACGCTTCCGGGTGGCGGGGAAGACGACACTCACGGCGCCTCCTTCCGGCCGGTCAACGGCTACGCGGATGCCATCGCCACTGCCATGGCGGACCAGGGAGACGACTGCCACCGCGCGAAAGCTATCGATGTTCGCCCGCGCGATGTCTACAAGGTGCGTGATGACCTCGTCCGGGTGGGTTTCCTCGCTGAGGTCTGAGGTGACATGAAGCTGATCTCCACCTATGCCGATAGCCGCCCCGAACGGACGGATTCGGCCCAGCGGCGCGAAGCGTTCTACCGCCGCCGGTATGACCATGTTCACCAGGAGGTTGAGGTCGTCCTGGGGGGCGAGCGTCGTGTCTTCGTCGTTCGTCATCATTCCGTCTCATCCGTCCACACGAGTGTCGAGCCAAGCGTCGCAGAGATCGTGGATCTCTCGAGACCCGAAGATGTAGGCGTCTATCGTGTCGATGTCGTCGATGAACCATCCAAGGCGCACTACGCCGAGGTCGGTGTTGACGAGGACGTGGTTCTCGTCTTCTTGCGGTGCGCTCTCGATGGCGGTGAACAGGGCTTTGCCTAGCGGTCCGGTGAGCTCACCGCGGAGTTCTCGGCGGAGGAACTTTGCGAACCGCTTCCAGTCCGGAAGTTCGAATGATGTGGACCATTCGACTGCGTTTGCGCCCAGCACCGGCTCCGGCCGTGCCTCTTCCGCGCGGGCAAGCTCCGCCCGCGCCCGCCCGCTCTGCTTTGCGCGACGAGCTAATGCCCTGGCGGCGTCATGCGCCTCCCAGGGCATAACCGTTGTGCCAGGAGAAGCTGCCAGATGATCTTCAATGAGTGGCAAGCCCGGATTCGAACGTGAAGGCAGGAATGCTGCTGCGGGGAAGAGGTTGCGTAACTCTGACGCCGCTTCAGGCGCATCTCCCTCGCCGTCGATCCATGGCTCAACCGCCGTGCGAACCAGGATGCCACCGCTCGGCGTGGTGAGGGCACCCGTCGCTGAACGCAACTCCGGAATCCGGTCTGCGAACGCGGGACCGAAGTAGTTGAGCCAGAACGCTCCCGGCAGGTGACTGGTGATGTTCACGTCGCCGTTGGCGCTACCAACGCTGCCATAGGCGGCGCCAGACACTGCAACTAAAGCCTCGAAGAGTTCGGCGACCCTGTCTGGTCCTTCGTCCGCGGCCGCTCCATGCTCCAGCCACACTTGTTCGATGCGGTGACCGGTGAGAACGTACTGGCGCTCCCCGTCGATGTTCTGCCCCGTATACCCACCTCGGCCGGGAAAGAGCGCGATTCTGCCGTAATAGGCCTGCCCCCCGGCGTCGCGCCATTCGGTGAGCCAGTCCAACGGAAGGTTGTGGTTGCCGATCACCGCCTCCAGTGATGGGGCCACCGTGATCCGTGCGGGGTCTCCGCCTACCTTCCGAGGGCGCAGTCCGGGATAAGCGTCGAATGCGCGGCCGATTGCGAGCGCATCCGTCAGTGATAGGTCAGCGTATGAAACAAGAACCAGTCGCAGTCTTGACCAACTGCTCAAGGCGCCTCAACCTTTTTCGTTGGCTCGGTACCAGGAGTCGCAGAGATCGTGTACTTGCTGTGAGCCGAAGATGTAGGTGTCGACGGTGTCTACGTCGTCGACGAACCATCCGACGCGCACCACGCCGAGGTCGGTCTTGATGAGGACGTGGTCCTCGTCGTCTTGCGGTGCGGTCTCGATGACGGTGAACAGGGCTTTGCCTAGCGGTCCGGTGAGCTCACCCCCGAGTTCTCGGCTGAGGAACCTTGCGAACCGCTTCCAGTCCGCAATGTCGAGTGATGTGGACCATTCGACAACCGGCGAGGTCATCACTGGCTGCGCACGACTACGCACTGCCACGGCGAGCTCACCCAGCGCACGCGTGCGAAGTTGTTCGCGATCTGTTGTTGCGTTGAGACCGCGTAGCGCCGTAATGACCGCCTGGTCGAGTTCGGGCTGTTCGGACAGCGAGCGTACCTCGGCAGAGCCGGCCCCGCCGCTCAAGCGCACGATTGGCTCCACGAACTCTTCGCGCGCAGCGCCATTGTCGACGCGCACGAGGGTCATGAGGTCCTTGAGTTCCCTGTTCGTGGCCATTGCCGCTAGCGCGTACGCGGCCCCAGCTTGCTCCGAACGCCCGTTCGGCTGCACGTACCGGCTCATAACCAGGTCCCAGTAGGGCAGTCCTTCGGGCCTTCCGAACAAACGCACTATTCGATACCGCACGAGGTCTGGGTAAGAACCCCTCTCCAGATGGTGTGCCAATATCGCCAGTGCTGTGGGCCAGGACGTCGTCTCGTTCCGGTCAAGCTGCGGCGGTGTTGCGATGTCGTAACCCGCTGAGCGCAGATCGCGCACAATCGGAAGCTCCGCCCGCGCGATTTCCGCCTCCACAGCATCCTCCCGGCGGGCCAATGCTGTTGCATTGTTCGCCTCGGCGCGTTCCCGGTCTCGTTCGGCTTGTCGCCGTATGACCTCCGGTGGCGTACGCCACCCGAGTCGCTCATTCTTTGGGCTCATGGGATGCATTTCTTGTTGATGAGGCCTTCATTGATGACAGCCTGCAGAGGCGCCGAAATGATCGTGGCCTTCACTGTGGCAGAAGCGCAACGCACATACAGGTCGAACTTGAGCTTTGGTTCCTGCTGGCGCGCGAACGAAAGACTGTCCACGAGCTGCCTTGTGTAGGACTGGCTGTTTACATTCTTGATTTCGGTCACGACTCCTGTGTCAAGGTTCAGACCGTCCAGGATTCGATTCCGCCCATTGATCGTGATCGAAGTAGGTAGGCCGATGTCGGCGACGCCGCGAACCGCGGCCTCACCTCGTTGCCCGATTGCGACCGGAATAGGGCCGCCACAGGATGACTTCGCGGCGAGTCCGATGGCACCAGCACGACTTACTGAAGCGGACGCACTCGACGCGGCCGTGCGGGCCGTAACGAACCCGACCGTGCAGGCGGCACCGCTGTACCGCTCGACGACGCGGAGCGCGTCCTGGTGACGGGCGAAGAACTCTACGATCTGCGGGACCAGTCTGCCGAGGAGGGCGATGGCTTTGCCTGCTTGAAGAATCTTGCCGATCGGAAGGAATCCGATGAGGGACATGGCGCAGGCGCCGATGTCGCCTTTGGTTACGCAGTTGACGATGTCGGTGATGCCGAAGAAGTCGAGCAGCAGCTGTCCGCCGATGCTGATGAGGTACTGCGCGAGGTCGCCGGTGGCCAGGGATTGTCGGGCGGCCATCAGCTCATCGACCGCGGCCTGACCTCCGGCAGCGCGCGCTGCTGCGATCTCGGACTCCGAGGGAGTCGCGGAGGTCGTATCGACTGCGCCGCGGGAGAGGTAGCCTGCTTCGTCCTCTTCTTGCTGCTTCACCGCTGCGAAGTCGAGAGCCTGGGTCGCGGCTTTGGCCGCAGCTGCGGCGTCCTTTCCCGCGGCGGTGGCGCTCGCACGGGCGGCGTTGGCGGCTTGCGCGGCGTCGCGCGCTGAGCGCTGAGCTGCGTCGGCGGATGCGGTCGCGTTGGACGCCTCCTGTGCGGCAGCGACGGCGCTATTGCGTGCCGTGTTCGCTGCGTCCCGGGCGGTGGCAGCCGACGCGCGGGCTTGAGTTGCGGACGCTTCGGCGTTGTCGGCGAATGTTCGCGCCTGGGAGGCGGACTGAGAGGCGTTGGATGCGTGGGTCGCGGCCTGATTCGCGGCCGCTTGAGCCTCGGCGGCGGCGTTCCGTGCAAGTGCCGCCGTTTGTGCGGCCTTGGAGGCCTGCGCTTGCGCGTTCTTGGCGTCGGCGGTCGCGGCTGCGATCAGCGAGTCGACCATTGCGATGTGCGCGCTGGTTTCCTGGTCTCGCTGGCGAGCTTCCAGGAGCCCGACGCTGAGGAATTGCCGGAGGCCGCCTCGGGGACCGTCGAGTGCGACCTGTGCTGCTGCCTGCACCTCCGGGGTCCCGGAGCTCGAGTACTGGTAGGCGGCGAGCCTGTCGTCGCGGTCACGGGCCGTGTACTGGCCGCTTTGGACGAATACGCGAGCCGCAGTCGGGGCGGAGCTGGTGAGCGCAGCGTTTCCCGCTGCGGTGACTTGGCTGCCTGCGCCGTTGAGGATGGTGTAAATCTGCTGTCGGAAGGAAGCTCGGGCTGCGGCGTCGTACCCGGTAGCGATGAAGGTCGCGATCTCTTCCGGGCCGCTGTACAGAGCATCCTGCGCCGCAAGCTGCACGGGCTCGGGCCCGTCGTAGGCGTGGGGGATCGCCTGTTCCCATTGGTCTCGCTCGATCGCGGTCAGGCGGCTCTTGGAGAGGAACTCGACGACGGCGGCGTCTCCGCCGATGAGCGCTGTCTCGGCAGCGGCGCGAACCCACTGACCGCCCGTCTGGATGAGACCGAAGACGGCTCGGCGCGCGGCCGGCATCTGCGCGGGGATGTTCGCGCCGGGCGCGGTCAGCGTCGTCACCAGGCCCTGCGTCTCGGCGGCGGCCGCCTGCGATTCCTGTTGCTGCTGGGTCTGGGCCTGTGTGCGTTGCTGTTCGATCTGCGCTGCGGCTATTGCACGGGCGCGGTTGAAGGCGCGCTCGTCGTCGAGACGCTGAGTGTCGGCTGCGCGGGCGACCTGTGCGATCTGCGTCGCCTTCATCACGGCAAGCGTCGCGGCGTCTGCAGCGTTTCGGGCCGCTGTCGCGGCCGCTTGGGCGCGGGAGGCTGCGTAGGTGGCGTTTCCTGCCTGGGCAGCTGCCTGGTCCGCGGCGGCCGCGGCGGCGTCTGCGTGTCCAGCCGCGGCGTTCGCGGCGTTTCGGGCGTCGGTTGCTGCTGCGGTGGCCTGGGTGGCCAGCGTCGCGACATGCTGCGCCGCAGCATCCGCACGGTCCGCGGCTTCGTTGGCTCGACGAGCAGCTTCGCGTGCCTGCGCGGCTTGCTGGCTGGACAACCCGGCCTGGTTCGCGACCTGCGTGGCAGCCTGTGCGGCGAGTCGCGCGTTCGCGCCTGCGCTGGACGCAGCGTTCGCGGCGGCCGCAGACTGCGTGACCGCTTGCATGGCAGCGCTGGCGGCGTCGACCGCGCGCCGCGCGTCAGCGGCCGCGTTGCGCGCGCCCTGGGCCGCCTGTCGGGCCTCGGCGGCACGAGACGCGTTGGTCGCGGCGGCCGCGGCGGCGTTCTGAGCCGTGGCTGCCGCCTCGTTCGCCCGTGCCGCGGCAGCTGCCGCAGCACGGGCAGAGTTCGCCGCGGCGGTCAGAGCGCGGGTGGCGTCTTGGCTTGCTTGAACAGCGACTTCGGCGCCCTGAGCTGCTTGCTCAGCGAGCTGAGCAGCGCGTGAGGCGGCCTGTCCTGCGAGTGTGGTGGAGGCGGCAGCCGCGGCTGCCTCATCGGCGGCGCGTCGGGTGGCCTCTTTCGCCTTGTTGGCGGACGAGACAGCTTGTGCCGCTGCTGCTGTCGTGGCGTCGGATTGTTTGCGGGCTTCGTCGCTCGCCGCTTTGGCCTGGTCGGCAAGTTGGGAGACCGACGCGACCTCGGCGTCGCGGGCGGCTGCGACGTACTGGCCGTAGCGGAGGAAGTCGGAGATGATTCGCGCGTCGCCGGAGTTGAGCGCTTCGCTGGCCTTGGTCTGAACCGTCGGTGACCCTGTGGAGGAGAGCCGGTATGCGGCCTGACGGTCTTCGCGCACACGGGCGGCGTCTTCGCCTGTCAGCACGAACGTGCTGATGGCCTCATCCGTGCCCACGCGGAGTGCTGCCTGAGCCGCGGCTTTGACGAGAGTGGGCCCGTTCGCAGCGAGCTCGGTGACGCGTGCACGATCATCCTGCGCCCATGCGGTGCGCCAACCGGAGGAGATGAACTGGGCCAGTGCGGCGGAGGATGTCGAGCTCAGGGCGGTCTCGGCTGCGCTTCTGACAGCGGGTCCGCCAGCCATCGTGATGGCGATAGCCGTGACCCGGTAGTCCTGCGTGAGCGCGGTGTGCTGCGTTGTGGAGATGAATTGGCTGACGCCTGCGGGGCCGCCCAGCAGCGCCGTGCGGGCAGCGTCCTTCACAGCGGGGCCGCCTGTACGCCAGAGGCGGATGGCGCCTTCCGTGTCCGTCGCGGGCTGGAGAGCGGCGCTGACGCCGGGAGTGGTCACCGCTAGGGCCGGGCTCGAGGCGACCGCTCCCAGTTGGACGGTGAGGGCGAGGGCGGCGAGCATCGCCAGCGTCGACCGAATAGGAACTCGGAACGTCGCACGCCACTGCGTTTTCCGTTCGCGTCGCTTAATGCCCATCCCGCACTCCTTCTGTCCCCGCCACAAAGTGAATGCCCTCTCGCCCCCTAAAGACGAAGCAGAGAACGTTCACGACCGTATCCGTTCTCGCGAAATCGCTAAGTGAACGTTTAAAACTCAAGACGGCGTAGAGGTGAACGAGCGGCGACGCAAGCCGCAATTCTTTTATTCGGCTCTCAATGACAGACGCAGTCTCGCTAGGTTCTCCGACTGAGACAGCGGATTCGCTTCCTCAACATGATTTGCAATCGAAAGAGGACGGAATGGACACGCGTTCACCGCGCTGGAAACGCATTGTGGCGATTGGCCTTGCCGCCGCCGCTGCCGTGATAGCTGCCGCATTCACGCCAGCACCGGCGACGGCTGCTGTTCCGGGACTCGACTTCACGGTGGAGGACAACACACACCCGGGCGCCGCCCGGATCGCTACCGATTACGGCATCACGCTGGGCAAAGGCAGCGGCTCGATCATGCTCGCCACTTGCGCCATCGGGACAGGCCAGATCGAGGTTGAGACCATCCAGAATCTGGAGCCATTGTGTTTCCGGGTGACCGGGAACGGTTGGCTGAAGATGCAGATCACCGGCGCATTCGGAGTGGGAGCCGGCAACGGCGAACTCTCCGCGACCTCCACCCAGTCCGGTCAGACCACCACCATCGTCGTACCGGCAAATCAGCGGCGCGGAGTCGGCGCGGTCGACGGACAATCCACGATCCTCGAGCTCGAAGTCAACAGCTACACCGGCGCCGCGCGGTCTGCGAAGCCCTCCGACACTCCCACTGGCCAGCACCCGTACGCAGCAAAGATCACCACCGGAAAAGGTTCCTGCTCCGGTGCACTGATTTCCCCTCGTTGGGTTCTCACCACGGCCAGCTGCTTCAGCGCGACCCCGGCCCAGTACACCTCACTCACCACCGGCACACCGTCCACACCGTCGCGCGCATGGTTCGGTCTGGCGACGAGCAAACCGCCGGCAAACATGGGATTCTCCATCGCGCAGGTCGTTCCGTTCAAGAACGCACCGGGGCGTGACCTCGCACTCGTGCTGCTGTCCAAGCCGGCGACCGGAATCACACCGATCAGTCTTCCCACCGTCACTCCGACGGCTGGCGCGGCCGCGACCTTCACTGGTTGGGGGCGCAACGCCACCGAGTGGCTTCCCCCCGTCGGCAAGACTCAGGCTCTGACAGTGACCGCGGTAGAGGCGGGGGTTCTGCGGACGCAGGCAGCCGCCAGCGCGATGGCTTTCTGTGATGGCGATGCGGGAGCGCCCGTTGTTTCAGGAACGACGCTCCTCGGAATCGCCTCGCAAAGCGGCGAGGCGGGATGCGTCTGGTCCGCATCGACAGACCGTAGCGGCGCTGCAAGCCGGGTGGACGACATCCTTCCGTGGATCTACTCCGTCATCATCGCCAACCCCTGATTCACGACAGCACAGAACAGGCACCCATCATGAGCACTATCGTCATATCTCGTCCCGCCAGAACAGCACTCGCCCTCGCACTCGGCGTCGCAGTCGTCTGCGCCGGGATGGTCGCGACACCGGCCCACTCCGCTCAGAACGAACCGACACCCTCGGCAGGTGATCTCGGGACATCGCGGATCGCGCTGGACCACGGCGTTTCCTTGGCCGACGCACAGGTCGCAGGCGGTCGAAGCGGCCGAGACGTTGTCGGCTACCGCTACTCGGATCTCAATGTCGTCGGCGAGTACTACCCCATCGAAAGCGTCACCCCAGACGACTTCACGGACTCCTACCGGGAACAGTTCGGAACTGAGCCGAGGATTACCGAACTCGTCGTGCTGCGAGAGGACCCCCGAGCGTCGGCGAGAGGAGTTGTCGGCATCACAGCTCAGGAACCGAACCTCCTTGACGGGGCGGGAGACCTCACTGCCGGACTCGACGCGGTGCCCGAGTCGTTTTCGACCGAAGGAACCGTGTGGGATTCTGCCCGTGAGGATGTCGACGACGCACAGGCCCGGTCCAAAACCGGAACCGTGGACGCTGCCTCCCCGGACGTGACGACGATGGCGGTGCCAGCCCCTATCGCGCAGGACTGGAAGCCCAGCACAGTGCAGGTCAGCGGCTCCGGCTGGAGGTCATCGAGCGTGACAGCCGGCGTGAACATGCACAACTACTGGATCACCAGCCCCGGAGCTGGCCTGCAGGGCGAGAACTTCAACAACGTCCCCGCAAAGTGGGGGGTGGAGTTCAAGGTCACCCTCATCAACACCGCCATCGAGTCGTCGCACCCCAGCCTTCGTCGCACGCCGACCGCGCAGGGGGAGTGCCCCGGTATCACCGATGTCCGCAACCAGTTCTGGGCGCGAAACGACACGTTCAGCGGCTGGTCGATCTACAACTTCGGTCCAGCTGCAAACCTCACGCAGATCGGTGCGTACCTCGACTGGAACGATGAGGCATCGCTCTGCAGCGCTCAGACCTTCTCGCTGGGCATCGGCTATCCGAGGAAGATGCCGAAGACCTACAACAACAACTTCGAGTTCATCACCAACGTGTACTCCACCTTCGGATCGGCCACCAGCAGCAGCCTCGTCACCTCCGAAATCCGCGCGGTCGAAGGCTACAGCTGCGAGGTGTTCCCCTACGTCGCCCCCGATTCCAGCTGCATGGGAACCGACACCAGTCGCACCTGGCCGGTGACGAACTACACCAGCTTCGTGTCTCTCTTCACCCGCACGGGCGCAGCCCTCACCACATCGCCCAGTGTCCGTCAGCCGGTCTACTCGGGCGACACGCTCATTCCTCAGAACTGTGTCACCTTCAACCGAGGACGAGTGCCCATCCGCCAGTGCTGGGCCAGCTGACGACCTGACGGAAACGATCGGAGCAACAGTTCCCCGGTGCCGAGGGAGTCGATCCTCACCTCGGCACTGGGGCGGCTGGGTAACGAGATTGAGGACTCGTGGTCGCTGAAGGTCACCCTGTGCGGTCAGACCCACGACACGGTCGCCGGGCTGCACGCTCCCAGGAACGAGTGCGACGCGGCCAAACAAGAAAGCGCCAGCCGCAGGGCTGGCGCTCCTGATGAACTCCAAGCAACCATCATCTTCAGGTCGCCGGTTTGAGTGCGGTTGACGTGGTGGGGCTTGTCGAGGCGTACTCGAATAAATCAGCAGGGGCTTCGCACCTCCGTAAATTGGCGTCAATAAGCTCAAGCCGCGCTGCTCAAACGGAGCCCTCTGTCGTCCTAAAGAAGTCTCGGCAGCTGACGGTTGCCGAACGCGCGGCCTTTGCTGAGGCGTATCGTCAAGGTGCCAACGTCAGGGTATTAGCGCGGAACCTTGGCGTCCATCGTTCGACATTGCATGAGCTTGTGCGCCGGCAGGGCCTCGAGCGGTTGCCCGTCGGCGTGACACCGGAGCAGCGTGTGCTCGTGGCTGCCTACGAAGAAGGAGCGACGTTGGCCGAGTTGGCGGCGGCGCACAACATGGGTCCGAATCGGGTTGCGCGGATGCTTCGGGCGGCGGGCGTTGAGCTTCGTTCGCGAGGTCGTCGGCCGACTTGAAGAGAGAGGGATCTGCTAGGACGTTCTTGCCGTGCCCGGCCGAGGCCGTGTCGAGCAGGATTCGAGCCAGCCACAGCCGCACGACGTCGATGTTCAGGCAAAGTAGAGGCTCGGCTCTGACCTCCATCGTCGTCCGAATGCTGTTCCGTCAACCCACCGGCACGTTGGTCCGCTGTGGTTGACGGGGTAGGAGCGCAGGACGATGTACGCGACCTTGGCGCTCAGATCCCCCGGCTGGCGAGCAGAAACTGGTTCGACTAGAGACGCGCTTCATACGCGTCTTTGCGGGATCTAGAGCAACGCGGCGCTTCTAGAGTCAGGTCAGCTCGCACAAATCGACCCGTGCATGCCCCAAAGGCACAAGCCAGCCACGACGGCCAGCATCAGATGGCCGCCGCCAACGAGCAGGCGCCTGCGCTTGGGCATGGCTATCACGCCGGCCAGAGCGGCCAATAAGAACCCCGCGTAGGGCAGGAGAATCACTGCGCCCTTGGAAAACGAGGCCACGATGGCGGGCAACGAAGATTCCGCGTTCGAGCCTCCCGGGCTACTCGTCGCGCCGATGGCAGCAAATAACAAGATAGGAAAGGCAAGCACAGCGAACAAGGCTCCGTTGGCTACCGCTGCACCCGCTCGCACGGACCGGAGGGGCATGTCCGCGCCTTGAGGCAGAATTCTGTCCGCGACCCACCCCGCCGTGGCGGACAGCACGAGTGACGCCGTCAACGCAAGCGATAAGCCGAGATACCCACCCGGATCGCAACTGCTTGCGTCCAACCAGGGGCCATAAATACTGACCGTAAGAACGGCTGGGGGCAGCACGAGCAGGGCTAGGTACGATGCGGTGCGCACCGTGGTCCGGGGATACCTTAGTTCTTGCCTCGAGTCACGCACGACTCAGTATCGCATCGGCGAAGCCCTCAGATATCTGAGAAATCTGTGCGGTAGTCGGTCTAGGGACATTCCCTAAGATGAGGTTCACGGGGAGCCCTAGCCACGGTGGTCCACTCCAGAGGTTCTTCGCAGCGGCGACCAGGTTCGCTCTGCTCCCGCCGAACCGCCAGGAATGGAACGTACGGTATCTCCAGGTTGCGTCACGACGGCGTTCGTATTCGATTTCTCGAATGCAGTCCGCGATTGACCTGCTCGGCGTCGTGTTTAGCATCGCCGCGCATAAGTAAGCGTCTACATCACCTAGCAGGTCCTCTATCCCGAAGCTGTTCTGGCGGGTTGCATGACCAACATTCTCTGCCATCCAAGCCCGGACGGTGCCAGTGTAAGTTGATCTGTCATTTCTATAGAAGAATTCCCAAGCGGACACCAGATCCAAAGCCCACGCCCCCAAGTCCGATACTGCACATGAGGAACTATTGCGCGGGACTCCATGCTGGATGTAAGCATTTGTACTCGCAGCCCAGTGCCGGATCCTGGATACGTAAGTGATGACGGGTTGCGAAGATGCGGCTTCGTACGAGGCCCGCCTGTTGGCGATCATCTGTGCATCCTCAGGCGTCAGGTTAGGTGACTGCTCGGGCAGAGGGGTGAACTGCGTCCATGCCACTCCCAGCGCGTCTCCAGAACTCCCCCAATAGCTAGGGCGCTGCAGCATATGCAGAATGAAGTTGTTTGCAAAGATGTTGCCCCCGTTATAGCTAAAGTTCCGGGGTTCCCACATTTCAGCGGTCACTGACTGGCCAGCAAAATTGCCTTCGAACTGTTCGCAACGGGGAACTACAGCATCCCAGCGTTAGCCGACGAGCTATATCTACGAGGCCTCAAGTCGCGCGCCACCAGGAGCCGACCCGCTGGCCAGCTCTCCGATAACCAGTTGTTGCGGCTCCTCCAAGACCCGTACTACCTCGGTCTCGCGCGCTACAAAGACCAGCTCTACGAGGGGCGTCACGACGCGCTCGTCGACGGCGCACTTTACGCGCGGGTCCAAGAGGTGGTGTCGCTGCAGAGCACCGGCGAGCGCCAACGCACTCATCATCACTATCTGAAGGGCAGCCTCTTCTGCGGCCGGTGCGACGAAACGGATGAGACCGGCTGGATGGTGCTCGCCAACGTTAACGCCCGGGCCGGAACGTATGAGTACTTCTTCTGCCGTCGGCGGCAAGAGCATCTCTGCGACTCTCCATATATCCAGTCGGCCCGGATCGAGAGCGCGATCGAGCAATGCTGGATGTCGCTAAAGGTCACGCCCGGGTTTCTTGACGCGTTTCGCAGGGGAGTAAAGCAAACCGTCGAGCAGGACCAGGCCGCTGCGCGCTCCCTCCACAGACAGCTCTCCGACAACCTCACGAAGCTTGATGCTCAGGAGCAGAATCTGCTCGATCTCGCGGCGGACGGACTGATCGCGCGCGACACGATCCGCAAACGGATTACGGCCATCACGAAGCAGCGGGCGATCATGTCATCCAAGTTGGACAACGTCGAGCACCACCTCGCAGCCGTATTGAACTACATCGATGCTGCCGTCTCGCTCCTCGAGCGTCCTGGAGAGTTGTACGCGCAAGCATCCGATGAGACCCGTCGAGCCATGAACCAGTCCGTGTTCTCGAAGCTCTTCATCTACGCGGACGAAGTGACCCGCGTCGAACTCCGGGAGCCGTTCGACGCCATCCTCGATGCGAGTGCCATGTTCGGGTTGCCACAGAAAAGCACCCCGGAACCGGGCGTGCTGAGGTAACTTCTGCTGCTCGCGCCATTCTAAACATCGCTTTTGGCGATGTTTCGAGTAAGGCGCACGTGGTGGGCCCCGTGGGGCTCGAACCCACGACCCGCGGATTAAAAGTCCGATGCTCTACCGACTGAGCTAGAGGCCCTCGCCGACAAGCCTACCGGGCAACCGCGGCGTCATCGTTCCTGCGCAGCGGTCCGGCTCCGCGGCATCCGCTTCACGCTGTCCATCTATGCGCCGCGCGAGCACGAATCGGCCGCGCGAACAGCGACGGCGCAGATGACGGCCGCGCGACGACCCGGCGATCACACGAACAGGCGCTCACGCGCACGAAAGAAGCGACTGCCGGAACCCCTCGCCTGGGTTCCGGCAGTCGCCGTTCAGAGCCGACCCGAAGGTCGGTCCGGCTTGCTTACGCAGCCGGGGGCATCAGCACCGTGTCGATGAGGTACACGGTTGCGTTGGCCGTGGTGACGCCACCGCAGATGACTGCGGCCTGGTCGCCGACCATGATGTTGTCGCCACTGCCCGTGATGGTCAGGTCAGCGCCGTTGACGGTCGTGAAGGTGCCGTCGATCTCGTCGGGGCTCATCTGGCCGGGGATCACGTGGTACGTGAGGATCGACGTCAGCAGTGCGCTGTCGGTCTTCAGCGTCTCGATCGTTGCGGGGTCGATCTTCGCGAAGGCGTCGTCGACGGGGGCGAAGACGGTGAACTCGTCACCGTTCAGCGTGTCGACGAGGTCGACATCGGGGTTCAGCTGGCCGCTGACAGCAGCGGTGAGCGTGGTGAGGATGGGGTTGTTCGATGCGGCGACGGCCACCGGGTCCTGCGACATGCCCTCGACGGAGCCTGCGCCGTCCGGAACAGCAGCGGCGTAGTCGGCGCAGCCGGCACCGACGAGGTTGGCGGCCGGGTCCATGGTGTCCGCCGACGGCGAAGCGCTCATCGAGGGAGCGGACGACTCCATCGAGTCGTCGGTGGTGCTGCCGGTGGACGTGGAGCCCATCGAACATGCGGTGAGGGCGAAAGCCGATGCCATGACAAGGGCGAGGCCACCGGTGATCTTCTTGGTGCTGAGCATGATTTCCTCCGAAGTTGGGAGCCCGGGGATCGGGCTGCTGCATAACCAAGCCCCGGTGCGGGGGTCTGGCACACCGTGGAGGCGGTGTACAGGCTGTTCGGTACGGGTACCGAATCGGATTGACCCCTGGGCGGATTTCGTGCGGAAAGTTCCTCACGGCTTCTCGCGCATAAGAGGTGTGTGCATTCGGCTTCGAGGCACACCCGACCTGTGCGTCGTCCGAGCGCGGGGAGTGGGGCATGCTTGACCCATGGTGATCGACGGCGTGGACGTGCCAGACGACGGGGCCCAGCCCGTCGATCACGTGGCCGAACTGCTGTTGCAGGTCGCCGCCGGCGACGACGCAGCCTTCGCCCGCCTCTACGACATGATGTCGTCGCGCGTCTTCGGGCTCATCCTGCGCGTTCTGGTTGATCGCTCGCAGAGCGAAGAGGTGCTGCAGGAGGTTTTCCTCGAGATCTGGCAATCCGCTTCGAAGTTCGCTCCGAAAAGAGGGCAAGGAAGATCGTGGGTGCTCACAATGGCACACCGTCGGGCTGTCGATCGCGTGCGATCGTCACAGGCGAGTGCCGACCGTGATGTGCGTGCGGGCTTCCGAGACATCGAAGCCCCCCGTGACGATGTCGCGGAGAGCGTCGAGATGAGAATCGAAGGACGACGAGTCGCCGAGGCCGTCGCCGCTCTACCTGCGGCGCAACGCGAAGCGATCACCCTCGCCTACTACGGCGGGTACAGCCAGAGCGAGATCGCCGCGCTCGTGGGCTCGCCCCTCGGAACGATCAAGACAAGAATGCGGGATGGGTTATCCCGCTTGAGGACCCTGATGGGGGTGACGACATGAACGAAAACACCTTTGCCGAATTAGCGGCAGGTTACGCGCTGAGCGCCCTGTCGCCCTCTGACCTACTCGCCTTCGACGCCGCACTCGCCGAACACCCTGAATGGGAGAAGCACGTGCGCACCGAGGCAGATACCGTCGCTCTCCTCGCCGATTCCGTTGCTCCTGTCGCGCCACCCGCCGCTCTGCGCGACGCACTGATGGCGCGCATCGCCCTGACTCCTCAGACGACGGATGCTGCGGACGAAGAAGATTTCGCCGCCGCCGGCCCCGCGCCGGCCGTGACGCCCGTCCGCGCCCCCAGCGGCGGAATGCGTCGTCGGTGGTTCACCCTGGCGGCTTCGATCGTCGCTGTTCTCGCACTCGGCTTCGGTGCGGTCACGATCAGTCAGCAGTTGACCCGACCTGCCGCGGTCGTTGCTCTCGAGCAGATCGAGAACGCCGCAGATGCGCAGTCGGCGACGGTTCCTCTCACCGACGGGGGAGAGGCCACCGCGCACTGGTCCTCCGAGCTGGGTGAGGTGGTCATCGTCTCCGACGGGCTGCCGGCTCTCGCTAGCGACGAGACCTTCGAACTCTGGTTCGTCCGTGACGGAGCCGCGGTGTCTGCGGGCGTCTTCGACGCGAACGACGGTTCCGCGACCGCGCTGCTGGCGGGGACGTACCAGCCCGGCGACGTGATCGCCGTGACCGTCGAGCCCGATGGCGGTTCGCCGTCCGGCGCGCCGACGAGTGAACCGATCCTCGCGATCGCGACGGCCTGACGATTTCTCCGGAGCGGGGGGGATGTTGGCCAACATCCCCCCCCCCTTCTTTGTTTCCCCACTGGTGGACTTT
>NZ_JBIGII010000002.1:0-240675 GCF_043556445.1 Microbacterium shimangi | reverse complement strand
TCTTCGGGTTTGCCAGGGGGGAACCCGACCCCCACAACCACAACGTCCCAACGATTTCTCCGGAGCGGGGCGGATGCTGACCAGCATCCGCCCCGCCGTCGTCGTTCACCCGCGGGTAGCCTTGATGGGTGAGCGACGATTCGAGGGAGTACCACAAGCCGGTTCGCCGGCCCGCGGAGCTCTTCGACAGACTGTTCGCCGGGGACGACCCCGCCGAGGTGTCGCGTGTCGCCCACAGCACCGCTCACGCGCTGCTGTCGCGGGTGCGCGACGATCCGACGGTGGATGTCGTCGAGCGCCTCGTGGCCTTCACCGATCAGAACGGCATCGACGACATCGCGGAGCTGTGGTCGCGCGCGCCGGCCCGGTCGCTCCCGGGGGCCTTGTGGCGCCTGTATCTGCTGCAGCTCATGATTCACGACGATCCGCAGACGGCAGCGCTGCTCTACGAACGCGGTCGCGTCGAGATCGCCTCTCCCGACCCGCTCGTGGCGGGTGCACCGACGCCGGCCGGGCCCGACGAACTCGTCGCCCTGATCGACACGATCCTCCGCGGACTCTTCCAGGGCGACTTCGCCGTCGCGCTCGACCGCGCAGCGGCGTTCTGCCGGGTGCAGGCCGCAGGAGCGACTTACCTGGCCGACGACTACGAGCAGACCGAGCCCCAGCGGGCATCGACGCTCACCACCCGCGCGCTGAGACTCGCGACCTACGCGACCGACCTGTCGGCGTGCGGGTCGCTCTGGCGGCGGCAGTCGCTCGACTGACCCCGCATCCGCGAGGCATGTCCCACTTTCCGCAACGCTGAGCCTCATTCGTTGCGGAATTCGGGACACGGTCGGATCGATGTCCCGAATTCCGCAAGCGGAGGGCCTTTTCCTTGCGGAAAGTGGGACATGGGTCCGGCCGGTCGCAGAACGCGAGGGCGCGAAAAAGCCGGGCCGCAGAAACGCCTCTCGGCGCATGGCCGCTCAGAGCGGCAAAAGTTGGAGCCCGGGGTTACTGCGGCCCGGCTACACCAGTGTAACGCGGAGCCCGGGGAGCTATTCCCCGCGGGTCTAGGCTCAGGAGATGGCCTGGAGTTTCGCACTGGTGATCGACCCCGCAGCATCCGACGTCGCACGCACCGACTTCGCCGACACCTTCACGGTGATCGACCCGACCGCCCCCGCGCTCAGCGTGGGGGAGCTCAGCACCCAGCGCGGCGACGGCATCTTCGAGTCGATCGGGGTGGTCGACGGTCACCCGCAAGAGGTCGAGGCTCATCTCGAGAGGTTCGCCCACTCGGCGGCTTTGTGCGACCTGCCCGCCCCGCACCTCGGCCAATGGCGTCAGGCCGTGGCGACGGTGGCGGATGCTGCGGAGCCGGGCGAGAGCGTGATCAAGCTCATCCTGAGCCGCGGCGTCGAGCACGGCCCCGCACCCACGGCGTGGGCGACGCTCGCGAAGGCGGCCGACAACACCTGGGCGCGCAGCGAGGGTGTCCGGGTGGTGCAGCTCGACCGTGGCTACGGTGTGCACGCGTCGGTCGAGGCGCCGTGGCTGCTGCTCGGAGCCAAGACACTGTCGTACGCGGTCAACATGGCGGCGATCCGCGAAGCCAAGCGCCGGGGAGCCGACGACGCCGTGTTCGTGTCGTCCGACGGCTTCGTCCTGGAGGGACCGACGTCGTCGATCGTCCTTCGGCTCGGTGACGTCTTCGTCACCCCCGAGCCGTCGGGCGGCATCTTGCACGGGACGACCCAGCTCAGCCTCTTCGCCTTCCTCGAACGCGAGGGTTACCGCACCGAGTACCGGCAGGTACGCCCCGAAGACCTCGCTGCGGCCGATGCCGCGTGGTTGGTCTCCAGCATTAGGCTCGCCGCCCCCATCGTGTCGGTGGACGGTGCCGATCTCACGCTCGATCGCGACCTGACAGCATCCATCAACGAGTACTTGCTTTCCCCGCGCGACTGATCGGCGCACGACTTCGGACGAATTGCTCGCCGAGCCGGGGCGCACGGGTGGCGTCGCCCGGTTGTCCGAGGCTGTGCCCTCGGTCACATCAGACGGTCGACCTGCGCCAATATCGCGCGCTCGACAAGCGGCCAGTTGTGCACGACGAGGGCGTAGTCGAACCGCAATGTGACGTAGCCCTGTACGGCGGCATTCGCATCGCGTACGAGGTCTTTATGGCGGAGGGACGGACCGTCGTGGTTCCGTCTCCCGTCGACCTCCACGATGAGTCTCTCGCCGATCACCAGGTCGACCACTCCGACGCCGCGTATCGAGACCTGTGTACGAACGCGAAGACGGCGTCGGCGCAGCCGCCACCGAACGAGAGACTCCAGGCCGCTGTCCGCGTCGGACTTCGCGAGCCGCAGGGCTTCACGGCCTCGATCGTTGCTGTGCGCGGCGAGCCAGTCGAGGCCCGCTCTGTCGATGAGCTGATGTCGTAACGCGGATTCGAGTGCGACGAAGAATTCCTCGACGCCGCTGCAGCGCAAGATCTCACGAAGGACGCGGGGGATCGACGGCAAGCCGAAAGCGTCGGCTGTCGGCCGATCGTCCCAGTGGACCACGCAGGTGCAGCCGTCGACGTGCGGGTAGCTGTGGTCGCTCGCGCGCAGACCGACGTGCACGCGGGTGTCGTCGCTGAGCACCCATAAACCTTCGTGTCGAGCGGCGGTGATGCAGTGCAGGGCGCCGCCGTGCACCGCCGCGGCTACCGCGTCATCGCACGCGCTCGGCGAGGAGTACACGCCGCGGCGCACCCGGGTCGCCGCTCCCGTGGCCACGGCGCGATCGATTTCGGCGCGGGTCCAGCCCTGAGCACGCAGTCCGCTGAAAGTCGAGAACGTCCACGCGTCGAGGGCACACATACCCTCACCCTCGCGATGAGTCCACATCGTGCAGTCTCGGTGCCACCGACCGGTGAACAACGCAACCGGGGCGGGGGATGGGGAGGAGACGACTCACAACTTCGGACTTTCATTTCCCACCGGCAAGGCGGGCGGGCGGGGGAGTGAGCAGTGAATCGAATGTCCGAAGTCGTGCGGGAAAAGAAGAACGCCCCCGCGGTCGGCGGGGGCGTTCTTGCTTACAGGGTTACGAGATCAACCGAACCGGCCCGAGACGTAGTCTTCGGTCGCCTGAACGGTCGGGTGGGTGAAGATCGACGCGGTGTCGTTGTACTCGATGAGCTTGCCGGGCTTGCCCGTGCCGGCGATGTTGAAGAACGCCGTCTTGTCGGACACACGCGAGGCCTGCTGCATGTTGTGGGTCACGATGACGACCGTGTACTCGTTCTTGAGCTCGGAGATGAGCTCTTCGATCGCGTAGGTCGAGATCGGGTCGAGGGCCGAGCAGGGCTCGTCCATCAGGATGACCTGCGGCGATACGGCGATCGCGCGCGCGATGCACAGACGCTGCTGCTGCCCGCCGGAGAGGCCCGATCCGGGCTTGTCGAGGCGGTCTTTGACCTCGTTCCAGAGGTTGGCGCTCTGCAGCGACTTCTCGACGAGCGCGTCGGAGTCGGACTTCGAGATGCGCTTGTTGTTCAGCTTCACGCCGGCCAGCACGTTCTCGCGGATCGACATCGTGGGGAACGGGTTCGGGCGCTGGAACACCATGCCCACCTGGCGGCGCACGAGCACCGGGTCCACACCCTGGGCGTAGAGATCGTTGCCGTCGAGCAACACCTTGCCCTCGACGCGGGCGCGCGGGATGACTTCGTGCATGCGGTTCAGTGTGCGGAGGAAGGTCGACTTGCCGCAGCCGGACGGACCGATGAAGGCCGTGACGCTGCGGGGTTCGATGTCGAGGGAGACGCCTTCGACGGCGAGGAAGTCGCCGTAGTAGACGTTGAGGTCGTTGACTTCGATGCTCTTGGACACTTCAAGCTTTCTTTTCGTTTCAGCGGCCGGTCTTGGGTGCGAACACTCGGGCGATGACGCGCGCCACGATGTTCAGCAACATGACGATGACGATGAGCGCGAGGGCGGCTGCCCACGCACGGCCGACGTACGCTTCGGCCGGGATGCCCTGGTTCATGTACTGCGTGTAGGTGAAGACGGGGAGGCTCGCCATGCGTCCGCTGAACAGGTCGTAGTTCATGGATGCTGTGGCCCCCGCCGTGATCAGGAGGGGTGCCGTCTCGCCGATCACGCGGGAGATGGAAAGCATGACGCCCGTCGTGATACCCGCGATGGCCGTCGGGAGGACGACCTTGGCGATCGTCAGCCACTTCGGCACGCCGAGGGCGTAGGCCGCTTCGCGCAGCTCGTTCGGAACGAGGCGCAGCATCTCCTCGGTGGAGCGGACGACGACCGGGATCATCAGGACGGCCAGTGCGACCGACCCGACGATTCCGAGGCGGACGCCCGGACCGAAGAAGATCGCGAACAGGGCGAACGCGAACAGACCCGCGACGATCGAGGGGATGCCCGTCATCACGTCGACGAGGAAGGTGATGCCGCGAGCCAGGCGGTTGTCTTTGCCGTACTCGATCAGGTAGATCGCGGTGAAGATACCGATCGGAATGGAGATGACGGCCGCCGCGAGGGTGATCAACAGGGTGCCGATGATCGCGTGGAGCGCACCGCCGCCCTCACCGGTGACGTTGCGCATCGACGAGCTGAAGAACTCGACGCTCCAGTTCGGCGCGCCCGCGACGATGACGGTGACCGCAACCGAAACGAGCGGAACCATCGCGAGGGCGAACGCCGATGAGACGATCCCCGTCACGAGCCGGTCGACAGCCTTGCGGCGGCCCTCGACGATCGACGAGATCGTGAAGATCAGCAGCAGGAAGAGGAGGACGCCGACGACGGCCGCACCGGCGATGTTGATGCCGGTGCCGGAGGCGCCCGCCATGATGCCGAATGCCGCGAACGACACGATCAGCGCGCCCGCCAGGAGGGCCCAGGGGGCCCACGCGGGGAGCCGGCCGTTGGTGAGGCCGTTACCGGTG
Source organism: Microbacterium shimangi (assembly GCF_043556445.1). NCBI lineage: Bacteria > Bacillati > Actinomycetota > Actinomycetes > Micrococcales > Microbacteriaceae > Microbacterium > Microbacterium shimangi. The sequence goes on along the minus strand of NZ_JBIGII010000002.1, from coordinate 235,724 downwards.
GCGGAACTGGACGACGAAGACGAGCGCGTGGGGTTCAGTGTGGTCGACATGTCAGTTGGCCCCCGAGAATTCTTTGCGCCGGCTCACGATGTAGCGAGCGAGAGCGTTGACGGCGAATGTGACGACGAACAGGACGAGGCCCGTCGCGATCAGCACGTTGATGTTGAGGCCGTAAGCCTCGGGGAAGCTCAGCGCGATGTTCGCGGCGATGGTGTTCGGGTTGTCGGGCGTGAGAAGCGCGAAGGTGATGCCACCGGAGGCGGAGAGCACCATCGCGACGGCCATGGTCTCGCCGAGCGCGCGGCCGAGACCGAGCATCGACGCAGAGACGATGCCGCTGCGGGCGAACGGGAAGACGGCCATCCGCACCATCTCCCAGCGGGTCGACCCGAGGGCGAGCGCGGCCTCCTCGTGGAGGGTCGGCGTCTGGAGGAAGATCTCGCGGCAGATGGCCGTGATGATCGGGGTAACCATGACCGCGAGCACGACGGCCGCGGTGAAGATTGTACGACCGGTGCTGGAGACGGGGCCGGCGAACAGGGGGAACCATCCGGCGTGGTCGACCAGCCAGGTGTACACCGGCTGGATCGCCGGGGCGAGGACGCCGATACCCCAGAGGCCGAAGACGACCGAAGGAACGGCGGCGAGGAGATCGACGATGTACCCGAGCGCCTGGGCGAGTCGGCGCGGTGCGTAGTGCGAGATGAAGAGCGCGACGCCGATTGAGAGAGGCACGGCCATCAAGAGCGCCAGAGCGGCAGCCCAGACGGTACCGAATACGAGCGGGCCAACGTAGGACCAGAAGTTGGACGGGAGGATCGAAGCTTCCGCGTTATTGGCGAACAACGCCGGCAGAGACTGGATGATCAGGAAGATGGTGACAGCGGCAAGGGTGACGAGGATCATCGAGCCGGCGAAGAGCGCCGCCCCTGAGAACAATCGGTCGCCCGGGCGGCTCTTCGCTTTCATTGGCTCGGTCCTGGTGACCGCGGGTGGTGTGGCCATGGCTTCGATTCTCGATCGGAGGCGGGTGGGTTATGCCGCAGAAGCCCGGCCCGGCACAAGGCCGGACCGGGCAACCGTGGTGTCTTACTGGATGACGTCGATCGCCGCGGTGACCTGCTCGCGCAGGGTGTCGGAGATCGGGGAGCTGCCCGCGGCGTCAGCCACGGCCTGCTGGCCCTCTTCGCTGGCGGCGTAGGTGAAGAGGCCCTTCACGTTCGCTGCGATGGTGTCGTCTTCGTAGTCGGCGCAACCGATGAGGTAGCTGACGAGAACGATCGGGTAGACGCCGGCCTCGGTGGTCGTGCGGTCGATCTCGATCGCGATGTCGGATGCGGCGCGGCCTTCTTCTTCGGGCGAGGCGTCGACGACCGCGGCCGCAGCCTCGGGCGAGTACTCGACGAATTCTTCGCCGACCTGGACGGCGACGGTACCGAGCTCACCGGCGCGCGAAGCGTCGGCGTAACCGATCGTGCCTTCGCCGCCCTCGACCGCGGAGATGACACCCGAGGTGCCGTTGGCAGCCTCGCCGCCCGGGAGCGGCCAGACACCGTCGGGCTCGCTCGTCCACACGTCGGGTGCGGTCGCGTACAGGTAGTCGGTGAAGTTCTCGGTGGTACCCGAGTCGTCCGAACGGTGGACCGCGGTGATCGCGGAGCTGGGGAGCGTCGCGTCAGCGTTCAACTCGGCGATTGCCGGGTCGTTCCACGTGGTGATCGTGCCGGCGAAGATGCCCGCGAGGGTCGCCGCGTCGAGGTTCAGCGTGTCGATGCCCTCGAGGTTGAAGACGACGGCGATCGGCGAGATGTAGGTCGGCAGCTCGACGAGGTCGGAGCCCTCGGCGCAAGCGTCCCAGGGGCCTTCTTCGATCTCTTCGGCCGTGAAAGCGCGGTCGGAACCGGCGAACTGGAAAGCGCCCTCCTGGAAGGATTCGCGACCCGCGCCCGAACCGGCGGCATCGTAGGTGACGGTCAGGTCGCTGTTGGCGGTCTGGATGCCGGCGGTCCACGTCTGGATGGCGACCTCCTGCGAGCTTGCGCCACCACCGACGAGGTCGCCCGCGAGGGTGCCTCCCTCGGTGCCGGACGAGCTTTCGCCGCCGGTGTTGGTGGTGCCTTCGTTCGAGGCGCACCCGGCGAGGGCGAGGGCTGCGATTGCAGCCACGGCGCCCAGCTGGGCGAAACGGTTGAGCTTCACTATGTGAATCCTTCGCGTGTCAGGGGAACAGGAGAACCCGGTGCAGGGTTCGGAACCCGGTGACGGGCTCCTTGGGCACGGTAGACAGAGACTCTTAAGGGACCGGGCTGAAGAGGTGAACGGAAGGTAAACGCCCGCGGGATTCCGCGGGTATTGGGGTGTGCGGAATAGGCTGGGAATATGGCTGAGATGAACGGGACCACTCAGGCCGTGCTCGACCGCTTCGCAGAGGCCCCCGCGCCCCGCACCCTGATCGACATCCTCGTCGAGGTGACGGCGCGCCATCCCGAAGCATCCGCCATCGACGATGGCTCTGGTGCATTGAGCTACCGCGAGCTGCTCGCACGGGTCTGGCAGACGGCCGCTCGACTGCGTGAGGCGGGGGTGGAACGCGGCGATCGGGTCGGCGTGCGCATGCCGTCGGGAGCGAAAGAGCTGTACGTCTCGATCCTCGGCGTGATCGCCGCGGGGGCGGCCTACGTGCCGGTCGACGCGGACGACCCCGAAGAGCGCGCCCGACTCGTCTTCGGCGAGGCCCGGGTCGCGGGGGTGATCACGGGGACCGGCGACTACACGCCGGCCGCGGACCCTTCGACAGGCTCGGGGACCGCTGCGGTGACAGGCTCAGGGACCGGTGCGACAACAAGCTCAGGGAGCGATGGCGCGGCTGTCTCGACCCTCTTCTCGGGTAGTGCGCCCCACCCGAGCACCCGATCGACGGCCGTCGTCGCGCCGCCCACGGTCGATGACGACGCCTGGATCATCTTCACCTCGGGATCGACGGGCGTGCCCAAAGGCGTCGCCGTGTCGCATCGCTCGGCGGCCGCTTTCGTCGATGCCGAGGCGCGCATGTTCCTGCAGGGGGCACCGCTCGGCCCCGGGGACCGCGTGCTGGCGGGGCTCTCGGTCGCCTTCGACGCCTCGTGCGAAGAGATGTGGCTCGCGTGGGGGCACGGCGCGTGTCTCGTCCCCGCCCCTCGCTCGCTCGTCCGCTCGGGCGAAGACCTCGCACCGTGGCTGCTGCGGCAGGGCATCACCGTCGTCTCGACCGTGCCGACGTTGGCCGCGATGTGGCCGGGAGACGCGATCGAGAACGTGCGCCTGCTGATCTTCGGCGGCGAGGCCTGCCCTCCCGAACTCGCAGCACGGCTGGTCGCCGAGGGGCGCGAAGTGTGGAATACGTATGGCCCGACCGAGGCGACGGTCGTGGCCTGCGGGGCGCTCCTCGACGGGTCGGTGCCGGTACGCATCGGCCTGCCGCTCGACGGCTGGGCGCTCGCCGTCGTCGATGACGCGGGCCACCGCGTCGCGGAGGGCGAGATCGGTGAGCTGATCATCGGTGGTGTCGGACTCGCGCGTTACCTCGATCCCGCGAAAGACCGGGAGAAGTACGCGCCGATGCCCACCCTCGGGTGGGAACGCGCCTACCGCTCGGGCGATCTCGTGCGCAACGACTCCGAGGGCCTGGTCTTCCAGGGCCGCGCCGACGACCAGGTCAAGGTCGGCGGGCGCCGCATCGAGCTGGGCGAGGTCGAATCGGCGCTGCAGGATCTTCCGGGCATCGCGGCCGCGGCCGTCGCCGTCCGCCACACCGAGGCCGGGGTGCCGATCCTCGTGGGGTACCTGGTCACCGAGCCCGGCATCGAGCTCGACCGCCGCTCGGCCCGCGCGATGCTCGGCGAGCGGCTGCCCGCAGCGACCATCCCCCTTCTGGCCGTGGTCGACGAGCTGCCCGTCCGTACGTCGGGCAAGGTCGATCGCGCCGCTCTCCCGTGGCCGCTCGCGGGCATCGATGCACCGGTCGCCGTCGATCTGACCCCGGCTGAGGCATGGCTCGCCGAGCAGTGGCAGGCGGTGCTGGGCGCACCGGTTCCCGACCGCAAGGCCGATTTCTTCGATCTCGGCGGCGGATCGTTGGCGGCGGCCCAGTTGGTCTCGCGAATCCGCGCCCGGGTTCCGGAGTTCTCGGTCGCCGACATCTACGACGTGCCGCGACTGGGCGCCATGGCAAAGGCGCTCGGCGCACTCGACGACGACGACGACGCGTCGGGCGTCTTCCGCAAGCCGCTCCCCACCCCGCGCGCGACCCAGTGGGCGCAGACCCTCCTCGGCATTCCGCTGTTCATCCTCTCGGGGGTGCGGTGGCTCCTCTACCTGCTCACGGCCAGCGCCATCCTGCAGCTCGTCCCCGGCTTCGAGGCCCTCCCCGCGGCGCCCTGGCCGGTGCTGGTCATCGGAATCGCGCTGTTCGCGACCCCGTTCGGGCGAATGGCGATCGCCGCAGCATCCGCCCGTCTGCTGCTCTCGGGCCTCCGGCCCGGCGACTACCCCCGCGGCGGCAGCGTGCACCTCCGCCTGTGGCTGGCCGAGCAGATCGCCGCGCAGGTCGACGCCGTCGGGCTCGCGGGCGCGCCGTGGGTGACGTACTACGCCCGCGCGCTCGGCGCGAAGATCGGACGCGACGTCGATCTGCACACGCTGCCGCCGGTGACCGGAATGCTCGAGATCGGCGATCGCGCGTCGATCGAGCCCGAGGTCGATCTCACCGGGTACTGGATCGACGGCGACCTCGTGCGCATCGGCCGGGTACGGATCGGGGCCGAGGCCACGGTAGGGGCCCGCAGCACCCTCGCCCCGGGAACCCGCATCGGCCAGCGCGCCGAGATCGCACCCGGTTCGGCCGTCTTCGGCCGCGTGCGTGCCGACCAGACCTGGGCGGGCTCACCCGCGGTGCGCGTGGGCGGCGCCGCGGGCGGCTGGCCCGTCGAGCGTCCGCCGGCCGCGCACCGGTGGCTCTGGGGCTATGCGGCCTCTGCCGCCGGACTCGCGCTGCTGCCGCTGCTGTCTTTCGCCGTCGGCGGGTTGGTGCTGGCCCAGGGCATGCGGGGCTCCGGCGATCTCACCGCGGCGCTCGCCGCGGCCTTCGCGTGGCTGGTGCCCGCCGTACTCGTGACCGGCCTCGTGTTCGCGGGGTCTGTCGTCGCACTCGTGCGGGCGTTCTCCCTGGGGCTCCGCGAGGGCACCCATCCGGTGCGCAGTCGCATCGCCTGGCAGGCGTGGACGATCGAGCGCCTGCTCGACGCGTCGCGCACCATCCTCTTCCCGCTCTACTCGAGCCTGTTCACCCCCGTGTGGCTCCGGATGCTGGGTGCCCGCGTCGGGCGCGACGTCGAAGCATCCACGGTGCTCCTCATCCCGTCGATGGCGCGCATCGAAGACGGGGCCTTCCTCGCCGACGACACCATGGTCGCGTCATACGAGCTGCACTCGGGATGGCTGCGGATCGGCCCGGTACGGATCGGCAAGCGCGCGTTCCTCGGCAACTCCGGCATGGCGGCACCCCATCACCGCGTGCCGCGCGACGGTCTGGTCGCTGTGCTCTCGTCGGCGCCCGTGAAGGCGAAGGCCGGCTCGTCGTGGCTCGGCTCGCCCGCGGTGCGCCTGCGGCGTCTTTCGGCAGGGGGAGACGAGTCACGCACCTATCGCCCCACCCGAGGGCTGCGCGTCGCCCGGGCGCTGTGGGAGATCTGCCGCATCGTGCCGATCTTCGTCACGTGCGGTATCGGAGTACTGGTGCTGTTCGCCCTCGCGGGGCTGTGGGAGAACCTCGGCCCGGCGTGGACGCTCCTGCTCTCGGGGCTCGTGATGTTGATCGCCGGCGGTGTCGCCGCCACGGTGTCGACGCTCGCGAAATGGGTCATCGTCGGCCCGATCCGCGCGGGCGAGCAGCCGCTGTGGTCGAGCTTCGTCTGGCGCACCGAGGTCTCGGACACCTTCACCGAGATGGTGGCGGCGCCCTGGTTCGCCCGTGCGGCGACGGGCACCCCCGCCCTCGCGATGTGGCTGCGCTCCCTGGGCGCGAAGATCGGCACCGGGGTCTGGTGCGAGAGCTACTGGCTGCCCGAGCCCGATCTCGTGACCCTCGGCGACGCGTCGACCGTGAACCGCGGGTGCGTCGTGCAGACCCACCTCTTCCACGATCGCATCATGAGCATGGACGCGGTCGAACTCGAAGCGGGCGCGACCCTCGGCCCGCACAGCGTCATCCTCCCGGCGGCGGCGATCGGCGCGAACGCCACGGTCGGGCCCGCCTCGTTGGTGATGCGCGGCGAGACCGTACCGGTGGGTACCCGCTGGAGCGGAAACCCGATCGGCCCGTGGCGCGCGGTCAAGGCGCGCGCGTATCAGTCGACGCAGTGATCAGCGCAGCGACACGGTGGCCTGCCTGACGACCCGTGTCGTCGTGACACAGTGGGTGCACGGCAGATCCTCCCCGCTGGCGTCCCCCCGAACCCCCTGACAGAGACCCCGTGACAGAGCACGCACCCGATCCCTACACCCCGCAGAGCGGAGACCCGACGTTCGACGTCGAGTCGTACGACCTGCGCATCTCCTACCGGGTGCGTACCAACCGCCTCGAGGGCACAGCGACGATCCAGGCGGTCGCCGTCACGACCCTGCGGTCGTTCACCCTCGACCTCGTCGGCCTCCGCGCGACGCAGGTGCGGGTCAATGGCGGCGCGCAAGACCGTTTCCGCACCGGGCCACGAAAGATCCGCATCGTTCCCACGAGCCCGATCGTCGCGGGGGAGCGATTCTCGGTCGACATCGTCTACTCGGGTCAGCCGGCACCGCGTCGGTCGCGGTGGGGCACCATCGGGTGGGAGGAGCTCGACGACGGTGCTCTCGTCGCCGCGCAGCCGACGGGGGCGCCGACCTGGTTCCCGTGCAACGACCGCCCCGACGATCGCGCCCGCTATCGGCTCGAGATCACGACCGAAGACGGCTACGAGGTGGCCGCGACCGGTACGCCCGCGAAACCCGTGCGGCGGGGCGGATCGGTCACGACCACCTTCACGTTGGACACCCCGACGGCGACCTATCTCGCGGCGGTGCACATCGGGCGCTATCGCACCGCGGTGCTCGCCGGCACGGGTGTCGGCGACGTGCCGACCGTGCGGGTCACCTCGCCGCCGGTGCTCCGATCGGCGGTGACGGCGGCTTTCGCCGATGTTCCGCGGATGCTGCGGGTGTTCGGCGAGGCATTCGGGCCCTACCCGCAGGCGGAGTGCGCGCTCGTCGTCACCGCCGACGTGCTGGAGATTCCGCTCGAGGCCCAGGGGCTCGCGGTGTTCGGATCGAACCACCTCGTGCCGGCCGCCCAACGCCTGGTCGCGCACGAGATCGCCCATCAATGGTTCGGCAACAGTGTGGGCCTGGCCCGCTGGCAAGACATCTGGCTCAACGAGGGCTTCGCCTGCTACGCGGAGTGGATCTGGTCCGAAGCATCCGGAGCCGCCTCGGCGGCCACCCTGGCCGCCGGTCATCACGCCCGTCTCGCCGCCTCTGCCCAAGACCTCGTGATCGCCGACCCGGGGCCGGCCCGCATGTTCGACGACCTGGTCTACAAGCGTGGCGCCCTCACCCTGCACGCGGTGCGGATGCGCCTCGGCGACGCCGCGTTCTTCGCCCTCTTGAACGAGTGGACCGCGACGAACCGGCACCGCACGGTGGTGACCGACGATTTCCGTCTCGCCGTCACGCGGGCCGGGGGAGCGGATGCTGCCGAGCTGCTCAGTGCGTGGATCGACCGGGCGCCGCTTCCGGCGCTGGCCTGAGAGCCCGGCACGAAGACCGCGGCGCGGAACGACTCGATCGTCCGCGCCGCGGTCCGCACGCGGTTACTCGGCGGGATAGGTCGCGGCGACGTCGATGACCCAGGTCACCCCGAAGCTGTCGGTGAGCATGCCGAAGCCGGGGCTCCACGCCGACGCCGCGAGGGGCTCGACGATCGACCCGCCGACCGCGAGCTTCTCCCAGTAGCCGGTGACCTCGTCGAGGGTTTCGCCTCGCACCGAGACGAAGAACGGCTGGTCGGTCAGGGTGACGCCGTTCTCGCGGCGCGTCGAACCGGCGCTCGCCGCGGAGCCGCCCGACTGCCCGGGGATGTCGTAGGCCATGACCCGGAAGCCGCCCTCCGACTCGACGCTGCCGAAGACGACGTCGTCAGACCCGGGGGCTTCCGGGGGCATTCCGAAGTCGCCGTACGTGGCGATCATGACCTGGCCGCCGAAGACCGACTGGTAGAACTCCAGAGCCGCTCGGGCATCGCCGCGGAAGTTGAGGTGGGTGGTCGTCGTGATGCTCATGTGTTTCTCCTCCTGGAGGGTGTCCGGGCCTCTCCCCGACGTCTTCGACTCTCGCAGGCGTCTAGGACAGTTTCGGTCCTAGACCTCGCCTAATCTGGAGAAATGACGACGGCGACCTCGCGACTGCTGAACCTGCTGTCCCTCCTGCAGACGCGCAGGGATTGGCCGGGTGCGCTCCTCGCCGAACGACTCGACATCAGCCACCGCACGGTGCGGCGCGACGTCGACCGGCTCCGCGAGATGGGGTACAGCATCCGGGCGACGATGGGGCCCGACGGCGGCTACCGTCTCGACGCGGGCAGTGAGCTTCCTCCGCTGCTCTTCGACGACGACCAGGTCATCGCCCTCGCCGTCGCGTTGCAGGCAGCATCCGTGTCGGGTGTCGGAATCGACGAAGCGGCCGTTCGCGCTCTCACGACGGTGCGGCAGGTGATGCCGTCGCGTCTGCGTCACCGACTCGACGCGCTCGAGTTCACGGCGATCGCGACCCGGCCGGGCGACGGGGCGCCCGACACGGTGTCGCCCGACACGCTCGTCGCCCTTTCGGCGTCGGTTCGGGCTCGTGAGGTGCTGCGTTTCGACTATGCGGGCTCGCGGTCGAACAGCGGCCCGCAGCCCGCACCGCGCAAGGCGGAACCCCACCACCTCGTGACCTCGCAGGGGCGCTGGTACCTCGTCGCCTGGGATCTCGAGCGCGACGACTGGCGCATCTTCCGGGCCGATCGCATCACCGTGCGCACCCCGAACGGTCCGCGATTCGCCCCGCGCGAGATTTCCGGTGGCGATGTGGCCCGCTACGTCTCCGCCCGCTTCAGAGGGTCGGATCGCGCCGACAGATGGCCCTGCACGGGAAAGGTGGTCCTCCACCGTCCCGCGTCGTACGTGCGACCTTTCGCCGGCGATGGAATCGTCGAAGACCTCGGGCCGGAGCGGTGCAGCCTCGAGGTGGGTTCCTGGTCGTGGGTCGCGCTCGCCGCGTCGCTCAACCGCTTCGACACCGACATCGACGTCGTCGGCCCGCCCGACCTCACCGAGGCCTTCGCGCAGCTCGCCTCACGCAACGCGGCCACCGCCGCCGCTTAGCCGCAGCCGTCCTCAGGCCCGGGGGTGCGGACCCGGCCCCACGACGGCGGCCGAGACGATCACCCCGGGCGGACCCGAGAGGTCGACACCGATGAGCGGCTCGGCGCGGTCGGGTACGAGCGCGGTCCAGCCGTGCGGGTCGTCGGCCACCTCTACCAGAGCCGGGTCGACGCGCAAGCCGCGTCGGTCGGCTTTCAGCGCCGCCTCGACACGCGTCCACCCGCGCACGTCGACCGGGCGTCCGTCACCGAGGACCCCCGCGAGACCGACGGCGTCTCGTCGCGGGTCGTCGACGAGTTCGGCGTCGATCCCGAGGGCGGATGCTGCGGACCGCGCGATCACCGCGACGAGCGCGTACGCGCCGGCGTAGGTGACGGATGCCTCGACCTCGGCGCCGTGCGCGGTCACGGGGCCGTGATCTCCGCCGCACCGGGGGCAGACGTTCGTCAGGACGGCGCCCGGTGCGAGGTCACGCAAGAGCGCCCACGCGGTTTCCCGGCGAGGCGTACACTCGGGCACCCGGGCCCATGCGAGCCGCAGCGAGGACGGATCCGCCCGCATCGGTCAGATCTTCGGGTCGTGGGTCTCGATCGCGACGATGCCGGCCCCCGGGTTGTCGACCGAGAGGTGGACGACCGAGAAGGCGGCCGTGTCGAGGGTGGAGGAGTTGCCGAGGTACGAGCCCGGCATCGTCCCGGTCGCCAACGCCAGTTCAGAGATGATGTCGGGCATCACGGGCCCGTGGCTGCACAGCACGACGGGCTTGCGTGCCCGCACGCGCGCGTCGATGATCGTCCGGGGATCGGAGAGGCCGTCGTCCCAGGCGTCCTGGCTGAGCAGTTCAGTGCGATCCACCCGACGCGCGAGGACCGCCGACAACGGCATCACCGTGCGGATGCACCGCTCGGCGGGACTGGAGACGATCCGGCGCACTCCGAACGCGAGAAGCGGCCCGACGATGGCGTTCGCCTGCCGCCGCCCACGCGAGCTGAGCGGTCGGGCAGAGTCGGCGCCGTCCCAGTCGTCGCGCGACTTCGCCTTCGCGTGACGCAGCGCGAGGATTGGGAACGTCCGCAGGACGCCTCTCTCCACGAGGGCGGCGAACGCGTCGAGGATCTCGAGGTCGACGGGGTAGCTCAGTCGCTCCCGCGCCTTCTTGACGCTCGTCCACTCGACCGAAGCGACTTCTTTGTTCGGGGCGAACGTCGTCGCGCGCACCGCAGCATCCGACGCTTCGGCAGCCCAGTAGTGCACGATCTTCTCGCGCCCCGTCGGCATAACGTAACGCGAAACGCCCACCGGCACTCCGAGCGCGACCCGGAGCCCGGTCTCTTCGCGGATCTCGCGCACGGCGGTCTCGGCCAGGGTCTCGCCGGGATCGACCTTGCCCTTGGGGAGGGTCAGGTCGCGGTACCGGGTGCGCGTGATCAGGAGGACGCGCAGCTTGCCGTCGAGAATTCGCCACACCACGCCGCCGGCAGCATAGACGGCGGTCTCGGTCACCGAACCGCCCGAGCCCGGCGGCGCCGCTGGATGTGGGCCATCGTCTTGTCTTGCATGTCGACGAGGGGCTTGCCGTCGGCGTCGGTGCTCTCGCGGACCCACTCGCCCTCGGGCTCGAGGTGCCAGGCGCTGGTGCTCGGGCTCATCGCGAGATCGAACAACGAGCTGAGCTCGGTGAGCTGGGCGGGGTCGATGACGCGCACCAGTGCCTCGACGCGACGGTCGAGGTTGCGGTGCATCATGTCGGCGCTGCCGATGAACACCTGGGGGTCGCCGTCGTTCTCGAACGCGAAGATGCGGGAGTGCTCGAGATAGCGACCCAGGATGCTGCGCACCGTGATGTTCTCGCTGAGGCCCGGCACGCCGGGCTTGAGCGAGCAGATGCCGCGCACCCAGACTTCGACCTTCACGCCGTCCTGGCTCGCCCGGTAGAGGGAGTCGATGATCTGCTCGTCGACCATCGAGTTCACCTTGATGCGCACGCGGGCCGGTCGGCCCTCCTGCGCGTTGCGGCGTTCTTTCTCGATGAGGCGCACGAGCCCCTTGCGCAGGTGCAGGGGCGCGACGAGCAGGCGCTTGAACTTCTTCTCGATCGCGTAACCGCTGAGTTCGTTGAACAGGCGGGTGAGGTCGCGGCCGACCTGGTCGTCGACGGTGAAGAGGCCGAAGTCTTCGTAGATGCGGCTCGTCTTGGGGTTGTAGTTGCCCGTGCCGACGTGGCTGTAGTGACGCAGCACGCCTTCTTCTTCACGGATGACGAGCGCGAGCTTGCAATGGGTCTTGAGCCCCACGAGGCCGTAGACCACGTGCACGCCGGCCTTCTCGAGCTTGCGTGCCCACACGATGTTGTTGGCCTCGTCGAAGCGCGCCTTCACCTCGACCAGGGCGAGCACCTGCTTGCCCGCCTCGGCGGCGTCGATGAGCGCCTGCACGATGGGGCTGTCGCCCGAGGTGCGGTAGAGGGTCTGCTTGATGGCGAGCACGTGCGGGTCGCGCGCGGCCTGCTCGAGGAAGGCCTGCACGCTCGTCGCGAACGACTCGTACGGGTGGTGCACCAGCACGTCGGCCGAGCGGATCGCGGCGAAGAGGTCGGCGCGCCCGTTCTGCTCCGCCGGCTGGAACGCGACGGCGGTCTTCGGCACGTGCGGGGGGTAGTGCAGGTCGGGGCGGTCGATCTTCGAGAGGTCGAACAGTCCGCGCAGGTCGAGCGGGCCGGGGAGGCGGTAGACCTCCTGCTCGGTGATGTCGAGCTCGGTGATGAGCAGATCGAGCGTCACGTCGTCCATGTCGTCGGTGATCTCGAGACGGATGGGCGGCCCGAACCGGCGTCGCAGAAGCTCGGCCTCGAGCGCCTGGATGAGGTTCTCGGTCTCGTCTTCTTCGATCGTCATGTCTTCGTTGCGTGTGAGACGGAACGCGTGGTGATCGAGCACCTCCATTCCGGGGAACAGGTGGCCCAGGTGGTTGGAGATCAGCTCTTCGAGCGGCAGATAGCGCACGCGGTCGCCGCCCGACACCTTCACGAACCGGGGGAGCATCGGCGGCACCTTCAGGCGCGCGAACTCCTGCCGGCCGGTGCGGGCGTTCCGCACCCTGATGGCGAGGTTGAGCGAGAGGCCCGAGATGTACGGGAACGGGTGGGCAGGGTCCACGGCCAGCGGCATGAGGACGGGGAAGACCTGGGTCTGGAAGTACTCGGTGAACCGTTCGCGGTCGTCGTCGCCGAGCGATTCCCAGGTGACGACGTCGATGCCGGCGTCGACGAGAGCGGGGCGCACCAGGTCGTTCCACGCGGCCGCGTGACGCAGCTGCAACGCGTGCGCGTCGGCCGAGATGTCGGCGAGCACCTCTTGCGGGGAGCGGCCGACGTTCGTCGGGACGGCGAGGCCGGTGAGGATGCGACGCGCGAGACCCGCGACGCGGACCATGAAGAACTCGTCGAGGTTGCTGGCGAAGATCGCGAGGAAGTTCGCCCTCTCGAGCGTCGGCAGAGTGGGATCTTCGGCCAGTTCGAGCACCCGTTGGTTGAACGCTAACCAACTCAGCTCGCGATCGAGGTAGCGATTCTCGGGAAGCTGCGCGTCTACCGCTTCGACCGCTTCATCGAAGTCGTCGTCGTCCGCATCACCGAGACCTGAATCGAGCGCGTCGTCCTGGATCATTCCCTCATCATTGCAGGGCCAGGTGACACGTGCGTGAACGCCGACCGCGACGGCCGCCCTCGCAGCATCCGCCTCGACGATCGATGACGCGCGAAGTCAGACGCGCTGGTTCGACAGCGCCACCGCTCCGCCGAGGCCGATCATCGCCACGCCGCCCGTGGCCGACAGCGCCGACAGCCGCTTCGGAGAACGGGTGAACCAGGTGCGCACCGTTCCGGCCGCGACCGCCCAGACGCTGTCGCCGACGAGGGCGAGGCCGACGAAGATCACTCCGAGGATCGCGAGCTGCATCGGAACGGCGCCACGGCCGGGGTCGACGAACTGGGGGAGCATCGCGACGAAGAACGCGAGGGTCTTCGGGTTCGTGACTCCGACGACGAAACCCTCCCCGAGAAGTCGCAGGGTGCTGCGAGGAGTGGTCGCACCGGCCGGCGGCGGGTCGTTGCGGTGGCGGATGGCCTTGATGCCGAGCCAGACCAGATAGGCGGCGCCCGCGAACTTGATCAGGGTGAAGGCGATCGCCGACGCCGCGATGATGGCGCCGAGGCCCGCGGCCACCAGGAGGAGGAGGGGAAGCATGCCCAGGGCGTTGCCGAGCACACTGAGCAGTCCGCCGCGGCGGCCGAGAGCGATCGACCGCCCGACGATGAAGACGACGCTGGGCCCCGGGATCGGGATGATCACCAACGAAGCCACGATGAACGCGGCGAGGTTCTCGAGGGGCGGCATGAGCAGACGTTACCGCCCGCGGGCGGTGCTGCACGTCGCGAGGGCTCAGGCCGTCGCGGTCGCGGGCGGGTCGTCTTCGTACACGTTGAAGCGGTAGCCGACGTTGCGGACCGTGCCGATGAGCTGCTCGAGGTCACCGAGCTTGGCGCGGAGGCGTCGCACGTGCACGTCGACCGTGCGGGTGCCGCCGAAGTAGTCGTAGCCCCACACTTCGCTCAGCAGCTGCTCACGGGTGAAGACCCGCGACGGATGCGTGGCGAAGAAGTGCAGGAGCTGGAACTCCTTGTAGGTGAGGTCGAGTGGTTTGCCGTGCACCTTCGCGGAGTACGACGACTCGTCGATGGTGATCCCGGAGGTCTGGATGCGGCTGGAGACCTGGTCTTTCGCCATCCGCCCGATGGCGAGGCGGATGCGTGCGTCGACCTCGGCGGGACCGGCCGTCATCAGGATGACGTCGTCGACCCCCCAGTCGGTCGAGACGGCGGTCAGCCCGCCCTCGGTGACCACGAGGACGATGGGCGCGTCGAGTCCGGTCGTGTTCAGGATCTTGCAGAGCGACTTTGCCCCGACCAGGTCGACACGGGCGTCGATGAAGAGCACGTCGGCACTGGGCGCGTTCACCAGTTGCGCGGGCTCGGCCGGAATCTGCCGCACTCGATGACTGAGCAGTTCGAGCGCGGGCAGCACGGAGCCGCCGCCATGGGCGGAACTCAGAACGAGAAGCTGTGCCAACGGGGACCTCCGCGTCGCGTTCCCCGCGACGTCCCCATCTTAGAGCGCGCGCGCAGTCGCGGCTGTCGCTGTGTGCGTATGGCGTGCTCGTAGGCGAGAATGGCGCCATGCCCGGTCCTGAACTCGCCCCGCGCCGCACCGTCGGCGGGGTCGTCGCCGTATGGGTCGCCGCCGCGGTGGGGGGAATCGCGATCGGCATCTTCGTTCCTCTCGAATGGCGGCCCGCGTGGCTCATCGTCGGGCTGGGCGGCAGCCTGATCCTGTCGTTCCTGGTGCAGCTCGCTTACGGGCGGTCGCAGCAGTTCGTCGAACGCGTCGCCGCGAGCGTGCTCGGGTCGCTGCTCGTCCTGGGCGTGATCAGCGCCGGCTTCGGCCTCGCGGCCATCGTGCCCGGGTACACCGCGATCGTTCCCGGATAGACTGAGCGCATGGATCTCCTTGCGCTCGAGCTCTTCTTCGTGGGCCTCTTGGGACTGGCCTCGCTCGGCATCGCCTTCGTCTCAGCGGTCGTCGTGAAGAACCTGTACCGCGGTCAGCGCTGACAGCGTGATCGACCTCCCCACCGATCTTCCTGCCGACCTCGCGCCACTGTCGTGGCTCGTCGGCGTGTGGGAGGGCACCGGCGTGCTCGACTACGAAGCATCCGGTCACACCTACGCCGGAGAATTCGCGCACCGCGTGAGCTTCAGCCATGACGGCGGCTCCTACCTGAACTACTCGGCGAGTGCCTGGTTGCAGACCGGCGACGCGACCACGCCGCTCGTGGCCGAGATGGGTTACTGGCGCTTGAGCCGTTCGGCGACAGCCGCCGATGCCGGTCCGGGGCTCCTTCCGGCACGCGAGGTCGTTCCCGCGCGAACGGTCGACGACGTCGAGGCGCTGCGCAACGACGACGGCGGTTTCGACATCGAGGTGTCGCTGGTCCATGCCGACGGCGTGCATGAGCTGTACCTCGGCCAGGTCCGTGGGCCGCGCATCGACATCGCGACCGATGCGGTCGTGCGTGCTTCGGGCGCGAAAGAATACGCCGCGGCCACCCGCATGTACGGACTGGTCGACTCCCACCTGCTGTGGGCGTGGGACATCGCCGCCTTCGGTGAAGAGCTGCGTTCGCACGCTTCGGCGCGTCTCGCGCGGGTCGACTGATGGTCGCCGACTTCTCGCGGGTACCCGCCGCCGTCGCCGACGACCGGGGCCTCCGTCACGTGGGCGGCCCGCTCTCCGAACAGCGGGCGCTCGCCGCGGGCCGTGCGATCGCCCCGCTCGGCGACCGCCGCGTGCTGACCGTGTCGGGTGAAGATCGGCTGAGCTGGCTCGACTCGCTGTCGTCGCAAGCCTTGACCCATCTCGAGCCGGGCGTCGGCACCGAGACGCTGATCCTCGACCCGCAGGGCCGTGTCGAGCACGCCGCCTCCGTCGTCGACGACGGCGAGACCGCGTGGCTCCTCGTCGACGATTCGGATGCTGAGGGCCTGGCCTCGTGGCTGACGAAGATGCGCTTCCGGCTCCGGGTCGTCGTGCGCGACCGCTCGGATGACCTGGCGATCGTCGGCGGCACCGCCGACGCCATCGCGGGTCTCACCGCCGTCGGACCCACCGGCACGCCGGTGCGCTGGCGCGACCCGTGGCCCGATGTCTCTCCGGGCGGCTACGGGTACGCACCCGTCGAGCCGCACCCCGGCGCCGACCGCGACTGGACCGAGGCGGTCGTGACCACCGCCGAGCTCGACGGGATCATCGACGCGGCCTCACGCGGCGAGATCGCCCTCGCAGGCCGTGACGCGGTCGAGGCCCTCCGCATCGCCGCCTGGCGCCCCCGTGTCAGCGCCGATGCCGACGAACGTGCGCTTCCGCACGAGCTCGACTGGATGCGCACCGCGGTGCACCTTTCCAAAGGCTGCTACCGCGGCCAGGAGACCGTCGCGAAGGTGCACAACCTGGGTCATCCCCCGCGCCGTATCGTCGCCCTGCACCTCGACGGGAGCGACAGCGTGCTCCCCGCACCGGGCGATGTGGTGCGCGCCGGCGAGAACGAGATCGGCACCATCACGTCTGCGGCCCTCCACTACCAAGACGGCCCGATCGCGCTCGCCGTCGTGAAGCGCTCCGCGCCGACCGACATCGATCTGGTCGTCGACACGAGCGACGGCGCGGTCGCTGCGGCCCAGGAGGTCGTGGTTCCGCCCGACGCCGGGGCCACCGCATCCGTTCCGCGCCTCCCCCGACTCGGGCGGCGCACCGCGTCGTCATGACGGCGTCGTGAGCGCCTCGTCCGAACCCGCGCCGACCACCGGGGTCGTCACGACCGGGTGGCGTTCGCGTTTCTCGCTGCGGCCGGGTCTGTTCCGCGTCCGCGACTCGGGGGCGGCGATCATCCAGATCGTGGTGGCCGCCACGGGCGCGTACACGTTCGCGTCGATGGTTCTGGGGCACTCGCTTCCGCTGGTCGCCGCCACCGTCACGGTGTCGAGTCTCGGTCTCGTCCGCGACGCACGCCCCCGGCGGGTCATCGAGACGGTCGCGGGGATGCTGGTCGGCATCCTGATCGCGGAGGTGATCGTGCTCGTCGCCGGCGGCGGTTGGTGGCAGCTCGCCGTGGCCCTCGGCGCGACGCTCACCGTCGCGCGTTTTCTTTCGCCGCAGCCCGGGTTCGCGATCGCCGCGGCCATCCAGGCCCTCATCGCCCTCACCGTCGGTGTCGGCGCACCGCCGTTCCTCCGGCTCATCGACGGGATCGTCGGAGGGATCGCCGCGCTGCTCGTCACCGCCCTCGTCCCGCGCAGCGGTCGCCGCTCAGAGCTCCGCGACGCGGTGGCGCTCTTCATCGCGGTGGAGAGCACCGTCGGCACCCTCGCGCAGGCTCTTCGCCGCGGTGACCGCATGCGCGCAGAACGGGGGCTCGAAAAGGCACGCGCGCTGCAGGTGCCCGTCGACCAGTGGCGCACGTCGCTCGAGTCGGGGATCGCGATCGCCCGCATCTCCCCGTTCCTGCACCGCGAGAGATCCGAACTCGCGCGGCACGAGCGGGTGCGCCAGTCGATGGATCTCGCCACGCGGAACCTGCGTGTGGTCGCCCGGCGCACGCTCTACCTCGTCGACGACGGTCAGCCGCGTCAGGTCGCCGCCGATCTGCTCGGTGAACTCGGCAGGGGCGCGCGGTTGGTCGCTGATTCGCTCGACGACATCTCGCTCGAGCCTGCCGCTCGTTCGGTGATCGTCGGGATCGCCGCGCGCCTCGACCCCGCGGCGATGCTGCCGGACGCGGGACTCGGCGATCAGAACCTCCTCGCGGCGCTGCGCCCGCTCGCCGTCGACCTGCTCACCGCGACGGGGATGCCCCACGACGAAGCGAGGAAGATCGTCCCGCGCATCTGAGCGCACGGGGTCGGGGGACCGGTCCGGGCCCTTCGACAGGCTCAGGGGCCGGGGTTCGGAGCGACTGCGTGCCAGGGCACGCCCACCTCGCCGAGTCGCCACCGACTGCGGCCGAGGAGCGGCCAGCCCGCGTCGACGAGAGCGGTCATCGCCGTCCGCCAGCGCGCAACCGGGCCGAACGTCGCCTGGGCGGCGGCGCGTTCCCACTCCCGATCCAGCGCGCTGACGAGGTCATGCACCCGTTCGCCGGGAACGTTCCGGTGGATGAGCGCCTTGGGTAGCCGTTCGGCGGCGATCGACGGGTGCGCGAGCTCGGCCAGGCGCAGCGACAGCGTGAGACTCCGGGGCACGGCGTCCTCGCCGACCTCGATCCACGTGGCTACGCGTCCGATCTCGTCGCACGTCCCCTCGACCAGCATTCCGCCGGGGGCGAGTCGCGAGGTCATGCGGGACCACGCGTCGGCGACGTCGCCCTCGTCGTACTGCCGCAGCACGTTCATCGCCCGGATGACGGCCGGCCGCCGTCCGCCGGGGAGCGGCACTTCGAAGCCGCCGCGGGCGAACGAGACCCCGGGCACGGGGGAGGCGGCGAGCTGCGCTTGGGCGCGCGCGACGCGCGCGGGGTCGATCTCGAGCCCGCGTACCTCGACGTCGGGGCGGCTGCGGGCGAGCCGCGCGCGCAACTCGAGGGTGGTCACGGCGCTGGCGCCGAACCCGAGGTCGACCACCAAGGGGTCGTCGGCGCGCCGCAGCACGGCGTGGCGGGCGATCCACCGGTCGACTCGACGCAGTCGATTCGTGCCAGTGGTGCCGCGGGTGACCTGACCCACCGGCGACGCGCTCATGCGCCCCAGTGTGGCAGGGCTGCCCTCGATAGGATGGCGGCATGACCGCGCCCTACACGCTGATCCTCCTCCGACACGGCCAGAGCGAGTGGAACAAGACCAACCAGTTCACCGGTTGGGTCGACGTCCGCCTCACCGAGCAGGGCAAGGCAGAGGCCGCTCGCGGCGGGCAGTTGCTCGCCCAGGCGGGCCTTCTGCCCGACGTGCTGCACACCTCGGTGCTGAGCCGCGCGATCCAGACCGCGAACATCGCCCTCGACACCGCCGACCGCCTCTGGATTCCGGTCAAGCGCTCCTGGCGTCTCAACGAGCGCCACTACGGAGCGCTGCAGGGCAAAGACAAGGCCCAGACGCTCGAGGAGTTCGGTCCCGAGCAGTTCAAGCTCTGGCGCCGCTCGTTCGACGTGCCGCCGCCGGTGCTGCCCGCAGACGACCAGTACAGCCAGGTCGGCGACCCCCGCTACGTCGGCATCGACGGAGAGGTACCTCACACCGAGTCGCTGAAGCTCGTCATCGACCGCATGCTGCCGTACTGGGACGCCGAGATCGTGCCCGATCTCCGCGCCGGCAAGACCGTGCTCGTCACGGCGCACGGCAACTCGCTGCGCGGCGTGGTCAAGCACCTCGAGGGCATCAGCGATGACGACATCGCCGAGCTCAACATCCCGACCGGCATCCCGCTCGTCTACCGCCTCGACGAAGACCTCGCCCCTCTCGGCAAGGGCGAGTATCTCGATCCCGAGGCCGCGGCAGCAGGCGCCGCCGCCGTCGCTGCACAGGGCAAGGGCTGACCCCCACTCCCCGGGAATGACGAAGAGCGGATGCTGAGAAAGCATCCGCTCTTCGTCGTATGCGCACCTCGGATCCCGTCCCCGCGAGTGCGCGCCCTCCGCTGAGCGGAGGGCATAAGCGCGGGGGAGGGTCCTTGCGCGGGTTCCGTTCCTCCGCCGGGCGTATCCCCTCCGCTCAGCGGAGGAGACACGCCGGGGGATCAGTTCGGGTCGTCGGCGCCGGCCCAGTCGCCGGTGGCGAGGTAGACGACGCGCTTCGCGACCGAGACCGCGTGGTCGCCGAAGCGCTCGTGGTAGCGGCTGGCCAGCGTCGCGTCGACCGTCGCGGTGGCCTCGCCCGTCCAACCCTCGCCGAGAACCTTCTCGAAGACGCTGAGGTGCAGGTCGTCGATCGCGTCGTCGTCGTTGCGGATCTCTTCGGCGATCGCGAGGTCTTCGGTCCGCAGCAGCTCGGTGAGCTTCTTGGCGACCTGCACGTCGAGCTCACCCATGCGGGTGAAGGTGGACTTCAGGCCCTTGGGAATCGCGCGCTCCGGGAAGCGCGAGCGCGAAAGCTGCGCGATGTGCTCGGCGAGGTCGCCCATGCGCTCGAGCGAGGCGCTCACGCGAAGTGCGGTGACCACGATGCGCAGGTCGCGCGCGACGGGCTGCTGGCGGGCGAGGATCTCGATCGCGAGTTCGTCGAGAGCGGCGGCCTTTTCGTCGATGATGGCGTCGGCCTCGATGACCGCTTCGGCCAGGGCGACGTCACTGGTGGAGAACGACTGGGTGGCGCGCTCGATCGCGATCGTCACCAATTCGGCGATCTCGACGAGACGCCCTTGAACGTCCTCGAGGGACTGGTGGAAAACTTCACGCATTTGCAGCAACCTTCCTGATTCGCAGGCACGCCGGTGCATCCCGCGGACCCTGGCGATTTTCCCCAGCCGAGGTTAACGAGCGGTGCCTTAGGAGTGAACAGTAACGCGTGCGATCGGGGTACGACCTGGACTGCGCGGGGGTTGACGCTCCCTGCCGTTTACCCTTGGGGTATGGATCAGACGCAGCTTGTGCTGCTCGCCCTCTTCGTGGGGGCGGTCGTCGGGGGCGGTGTGAGTGCACTGATCTTCCTGGCGTTCCGCATGCGCGACACCGCGCGAGCGCGGACGTCCGACGACGTTCCCCCCGGGGTGTCGGCGGTGCTGCACGCGATGGACGACGCCGCGATCGTCACCGATGCGTCATCGACCGTGCTGGCGGCCTCGGCCCCGGCAGAGGTCTTCGGCATGCGGGTGGGCGAGGTCATCCCCAGCGACGAGGTGCGAGCCATGGCGCGCGCGGCCCGCGACACGGGCGCGCCGGTCACCGAGAATCTGCGCCTGCACCGCGGCGCCGCGCCCTCCGAGCCGAGATTGGTCGCCGCGCGTGCGACGGGCATCTCGCCGCGGCTCACCCTGGTGCTCGTCCGCGACATCACCGAGCGGGAGCGCGTCGAAGAGATGCGACGCGACTTCGTCGCCAACACGAGCCACGAACTCAAGACGCCCGTGGGCGCGGTCAGTCTTCTCGCCGAAGCCATCGAGATGGCCGCCGACGACCCCGACCAGGTGCGCATCTTCACGGCGCGGCTGAGCGCAGAAGCCTCCCGCCTGGGCGCGCTCACCTCCCGCATCATGAGCCTTTCGCGTCTGCAGGCTTCCGCCGAGCTGACCGAGGTGCGAGACGTGTCGATCGACGAGGTCGTCGCCGGCGCCGTCGACGCCCACACGTTGCAGGCCGACTCCGCGCAGGTATCGATCGTCCGAGGCGGCACCCGCGGTCTCTACGTACGCGGCGAGGCGCAGGTCTTGAGCGAGGCCGTGGGCAACCTCATCGCGAACGCCATCGCGTATTCGCCGCAGGGTTCGAGCGTCGGGGTCGGGGTGAAGGCGATCGAGCAGATCGTCGAGATCGCCGTCACGGATCGCGGCATCGGCATTCAAGAGAGCGACCAGCACCGCGTCTTCGAGCGGTTCTACCGCGCAGACCAGGCGCGATCGCGGCGCACGGGTGGCACGGGCCTCGGCCTGTCGATCGTCAAGCACGCGGTGCAGCGCCACGGCGGTGAGGTGCGGCTGTGGTCGCGCCCGGGCCGTGGATCGACGTTCACCATCCGCCTCCCCCTGACCGAAGCGCCCGATTACGAGGCGCCGCGTACCAAGGTGCGCCGCAAAGCCCGAAAGGCGACCGCGGCGACCCGTTCCACCCCCGTGAAGGGAGACACCGTATGACTCGTGTGCTTATCGTCGAGGACGAACCCGATCTCGCAGATCCCCTGGCCTACCTGCTGCGTCGGGAAGGGTACGAGGTCGAGATCGCCGAAGACGGCGCTGTCGCTCTTTCCGCGTTCCGTGACCGCGGAGCCGACATCGTGCTGCTCGACCTCATGCTGCCCGGTATGCCCGGCACCGAGGTGGCACGCCAGCTGCGGCTGAGCACCACGGTTCCGATCATCATGCTGACCGCGAAAGACTCCGAAGTCGACATCGTCGTGGGTCTCGAGCTCGGCGCAGACGACTACGTCACGAAGCCCTATTCAGCCCGTGAACTCCTCGCCCGCATGCGCGCCGTGCTCCGTCGTTACGCGCAGGTCGAGTCCGACCTCGACGACCGCGTGCTCAACGGGGGGCGGGTCACGCTCGACATCGATCGGCACACGGTGTCGGTCGAGAACAACGAGATCAGCATGCCCCTCAAGGAGTTCGAACTCCTCGAGGTCCTCATGCGCAACGCGGGGCGTGTTCTGACACGCGGTCAGCTCATCGACCGCGTGTGGGGCACCGACTACTTCGGCGACACCAAGACGCTCGATGTGCACATCAAGCGCATCCGTTCACGGATCGAGCAGAACCCGAGCGAACCGAACATGCTCGTCACGGTGCGAGGACTCGGCTACCGCTTCGAAGGCTGAACGCCTCGATGCAGCCGACGCGGGCTTCTTCCTTCGGGAAGGGGCCCGCGGTCGTTACGGGAGGAGGTCGTTGTAGTAGTCGAGCTCACCGTCGAGGACGGGAACCTGGTACAGCACGCCTTCGGAATCGCCCGACTGGAAGTAGACCGCGACCGTCGACCCCGGTGTGCCGTCAATCTCGTCGAGTTGCAACGGCGGAACGTTTTCGGCGGTGTTCCCGAGGCTGACGGTCTCGCGTGGACCGACGCGCACCGTCGCGGTCTGCGCCGTCGCTCCTTCGCCCAGTTCGAGGCGGAGGGTCTGCGGGTCGTCGGACTCGTTGACGATCGCGGCGATCATGTTGGCCGACTCGCCTTCGGGATCGCTGATGATCAGGGCGTTGCGCACGACGAGCGGGCCGGAGTCCGGGATGTTCACACCGTCGCTGGCCGAGTACGAGATCTCGGTCGCCTGGGTGGAGACCAGGGCGCATCCGCTCGTTCCGACGAGAACGACGGCACTCAGTGCGACGGACGCGATGAGGCGCGATTTCACGGTTCCTCCCAGCAGTGCAGACGGCATGTCATGCAGTCTACGGGGCCGCCCGATCCTGGGAGCGACCGTTCGTTCACCCCCGCCCGCGACCGGGGGTGGAGAACTCTAGCGCAAACCTGCCTGTGGTATCCTGGACGTTGCCGAAAGGACACAACTGCATGCTTTTTGAGGTTGGCGAGACGGTCGTTTACCCGCACCACGGTGCAGCCACGATCATCGAGGTCAAGGACCGGATTATTCGTGGCGAGTCGAAGAAGTACCTGAAGCTCAACGTCACGCAGGGCGACCTGATCATCGAGGTCCCCGCAGAGAACGTCGACCTCGTCGGCGTTCGAGACGTCATCGGCCAGGAGGGTCTCGACCGCGTGTTCGAGGTTCTTCGAGCGCCCTTCACCGAGGAGCCGACCAACTGGTCGCGCCGCTACAAGGCGAACCTCGAGAAGCTAGCGTCGGGCGATGTGATCAAGGTCAGCGAAGTCGTCCGCGACCTGTGGCGCCGCGACCAGGATCGTGGCCTGTCGGCTGGCGAGAAGCGGATGCTGGCGAAGGCCCGGCAGATCCTCGTTTCCGAGCTCGCGCTGGCGGAGAAGACCGACGAGGAGCGAGCGGGTCTCGTCCTCGATGAGGTTCTCGCCTCCTAGAGGCAGATAACGTGGGCGGCGTGAGCATGCTGCCCGTTCCCCACGTCGCCATCATCGTCGTCGCCGCAGGTTCGGGCACACGCCTGGGCGCCGGCGGACCGAAGGCGATGGTCGGTATCGACGACGCGTCGATCCTGCGGCACGCCCTACGGGGCGTGTTCGAGGCGGAGGTGGCGCAGGTCATCGTCGTCGCGCCCGCCACCCACCAGGGCGATGCGCTGACCGATGCGTTGGCGGCAGCGGGAACGCGCAGAGACCTGGTCACGGTCGTCGCGGGCGGAAGCACGCGTCAAGAGTCGGTGGCGGCGGGGCTTCGTGCCCTGTGGCCCGACGTCGAGTACGTCTTGGTGCACGACGCGGCCCGGGCGCTCACTCCGGCGGGTCTGTTCGCACGCGTGCTCACCGCGCTCTACGACGGGCTCCCGGCCGTACTGCCGGCGCTTCCGGTCGTCGACACCGTGAAGCGCACCGACGGGCCCCGCGTACGCGAAGCCGTCGAGCGCTCCGACCTCGTGGCGGCGCAGACACCGCAGGGGTTCCGTCGAGACATCCTCGACACCGCGTATCGCGTCGCCGATCACGAGTACACCGATGACGCTGCGCTCGTGGCGTCGGCCGGGCACCCCATCGCCATCGTCGAGGGTGACCCCCTCGCGTTCAAGATCACCACGGCGGCCGACCTCGATCGGGCACGGCACCTGGTGTCCCCGGCTCCTGCGTCGCCCGCGACGCTCACGGCCCCCCAGGTCTTCCCGCGCGTGGGGCTCGGCACCGACGTGCACGGCTTCGGCGGCGACGGCGCCCTGTGGCTCGCCGGTCTGGAATGGCCCGACGAGCCCGCCCTTTCGGGGCACTCCGATGGCGATGCCGTCGCGCACGCGATGGTCGATGCGTTGCTCGGCGCCGCGGGTCTCGGCGACATCGGCACGCACTTCGGCACCGACCGCCCCGAGTACGTCGGCGCTCACGCCGAGGCGTTCCTCTCACGTACCCGCGCGCTGCTCGACGAGGCCGGTTGGCGCATCGGCAACGTGGCGGTGCAGGTGCAGGCCAACCGCCCACGGTTCGCCGCCCGCCGGTCCGAGGCCGAGGCCGTGCTGTCGGCCGCGCTCGGGGGCGCGCAGGTGTCGGTGAGCGCCACCACGACCGATGGACTCGGCTTCGCCGGCCGCGGTGAAGGTGTGTCGGCGACGGCGGTCGCGCTTCTTCTCCCCGCCTGAGACGCGTCCGATCGGGTCAGCCCTCGACGGCGAACGGCTTCGGGTCGCGGCGCGCTCGAGAGCCGAGCGCCAGAAGCAGGAGGCCCGCGCCCAGCACCACGAGCCCCCCGATCGCCGACGCGGACAGTCGTTCACCCAGCACGGTCACCCCGAGGATGCCGGCGGTCAGCGGTTCGGCCAGGGTCAGCGTCGCCGCGACCGAGGCGGTGAGGCGCCCGAGCCCCCAGGTGAAGAGCGTGTACGCGACGGTGATGGTGGCGAGTCCGAGCCAGAGGGCCACGGCGAGCCCACCGGGTGACGACAGCCACGCGAGATCGACGAATGGCAGCGCCACGAACGCGACCAGAGCCGCGATCGCACCCATGGCGCCGGCGACCGTGAACGGATCCCAGCCACCGTCCATCAGCCGCCGCTGGGCGTTGGCGAAGATCGCGA
Organism: Microbacterium shimangi; assembly: GCF_043556445.1. NCBI lineage: Bacteria > Bacillati > Actinomycetota > Actinomycetes > Micrococcales > Microbacteriaceae > Microbacterium > Microbacterium shimangi. The sequence continues at coordinate 210,397 of NZ_JBIGII010000002.1, read as the reverse complement.
ACGATGCTCCCGCCCCGATAGACCCGGCGAACCCCAGCGGATCGGCGCCGGTTCCCCCACCGTCCGCGCCGACGGTGAGGACGACGACACCGATGAGCGCGAGGGCGGTGGCGGCTATCCAGACGGCGGACGGTCGCCGTCGCGTCAGCCCCCACTCGATCAGTCCGGCGATCACCGGCGCCGATCCGAGCGCGACGACCGTTCCGACGGCCACGCCGTTGCGCTCGGTCCCCAGGAAGAAGAGCGGCTGGTACAGCGCGAGGCAGACGCCGGTCACCGTCATGAGACCGAGCGCGCCGAGCGCCGGCCGCGGCGGCGCCGACGCCCGGCGGCGTGATCGAGCACCGAGCGACAGGCCGACCACCGCGAGGGCCGTTCCTCCGATCGCGAGGCGGATCGCGCCCACGGCCAGGGGAGTGGTGTCGGCCGGGCCGAGCGCCTGCGCGGTGCCGGTGGTGCCGAACAGGACGGCGGCCGCGACGACGGCGATCAGGGCGAGCACCCTCTAGTTCTATCGGGTCCACCGATCCGGAACGCCGCGAGGGCCCCGGGTAGTCTGGGAAGGTGACTATCCGGCTGTACGACACGAAGGCGCAGGCCCTGCGCGACTTCGCTCCTCTCGACCCCGGGAATGTCACCCTGTACGTCTGCGGGCCGACGGTGCAGTCGGGCCCGCACATCGGACACGTGCGCGCGGCGCTCGCGTTCGACATTCTGCGTCGTTGGCTCACCCACCGTTTCGGACGCGTCACCTTCGTGCGAAACGTCACCGACATCGACGACAAGGTTCTCGCCAACGCGACGGAGCAGGAGCCCTGGTGGGCGCTGGCTTACCGGATGGAGCTCGCCTTCTCGCGGGCGTACGCGACCGTCGGTATTCTGCCCCCGACCTACGAGCCGCGCGCGACCGCATCCATCCCGCAGATGCAAGAACTCATCGCGCGCTTGATCGACGCCGGCCACGCGTACCCTTCGACAGGCTCAGGAACCACGGATGCGGCGGGCGACGTGTACTTCGACGTGCGGTCGTGGGCCGATTACGGCTCGCTGACCCGCCAGTCGCTCGACGCGATGGAGCCGGCCGCCGACGCCGACCCGCGGGGCAAGCGCGACCCGCGCGACTTCGCGCTCTGGAAGGGCGCCAAAGCCGGCGAACCCGAGAGTGCCGTCTGGGACTCCCCGTGGGGCGCGGGGCGACCCGGATGGCACATCGAGTGCTCGGCGATGTCGCGTCGCTACCTCGGCGATGAGTTCGACATCCACGGTGGCGGACTCGACCTCAGGTTTCCGCACCACGAGAACGAACTCGCGCAGTCCACCGCCGCGGGCGACGCGTTCGCTCGCTACTGGGTGCACAACGGACTCGTCACCGTCGACGGCCAGAAGATGTCGAAGTCGCTGGGCAACTTCGTCCTCGCCGACGAGGTGCTCTCGAGCCGCGACCCGCTGGTCGTCCGCTACGCCCTCGGTGCGGCGCATTACCGCTCCAACCTCGACATCTCGGATCGCGCCTTCGACGAGGCCGAGGCCGCGCTCGAGCGCATCCGTTCCTTCCAGGAGCGCGCTGCACGCCTGCTCACCCCGGCCGAAGGCCGCTGGTCTGCCGAGGCGTCGGTTCCTGAACGGTTCGCGTCGGCGATGGACGACGATCTCGGCGTGCCGCAGGCCCTCGCGGCGATTCACGATGCCGTGCGAGAGGGTAACGTCGCCCTCGAGCGCGGCGACGAGAAGGCGGTCGCTGAGGCCTTCGCCTCCGTCGCGGTGATGACCGGCATCCTCGGCCTCGATCCCCTCGACCCGCGTTGGGCGACGGGCGGTGGCGGGGGAGAAGCATCCGCCCTCGACGCCCTCGTGGTCACCATGATCAATCAGCGCGCCGACGCGCGCGCGAGCAAAGACTGGGCGACGGCCGACCGCATCCGCGACGCGATCGCGGCGGCCGGCATCGTCCTCGAAGACGGTCCCGACGGGACCCATTGGAGTGTGAACCGTGGCTAGTTTCGGAAACCCGTCCGCCGGGCGTGGCAAGAAGAAGGGCCCCACGAAGGGCACCGGCGGCAAGAACCGCCGCTCGCTCGAGGGGCGCGGACCGACACCGAAGGCCGAAGAGCGCGCCTGGCACCCCGCGGGCAAGCGCAAGGCGGCCCAGGAGCGCTTCACCGCGGCGGGCGGTAAGGGGCGCCCGGCGGTTCGGGCGACCGGCAACACCGGCGGTCGCGGCGGGCGTCCGAAGCAGGACGACGACACCGAAACGGTCACCGGGCGCAACTCGGTGCTCGAGGCGCTCCGGGCGAAGATCCCCGCGACCGCGTTCTACATCGCCCAGCGCGTCGAGATGGACGACCGGGTGAAAGAGATGCTGTCACTCGCGACGAACCGGCAGATCCCGGTGCTCGAGGTCACCCGCCCCGAGCTCGACCGCATGGCCGGGTTCGACGGCGTGCACCAGGGCGTCGCGCTCAAGGTGCCGCCGTACGAGTACGCCCACCCGCAAGACCTCCTCGAGAAGATCGTCGATTCGGGCGAACTGCCGTTGCTCGTCGCGCTCGACGGTGTCACCGATCCGCGCAACCTCGGCGCCATCATCCGCTCGACCGCCGCATTCGGCGGACAGGGCCTCGTGATTCCGCAGCGGCGTTCCGCCGGTGTGAACTCTGCCGCCTGGAAGACGAGTGCTGGCGCCGCGGCTCGCGTTCCTGTGGCACTCGCCCCGAACCTCACCGCGACGCTGAAGGACTTCAAGAAGCAGGGCGTGTTCGTCCTGGGCCTCGACGGCGGAGGCGACGTGTCGCTTCCCGCGCTCGAGCTCGCCGACCGCCCCGTGATCATCGTCGTCGGTTCCGAGGGCAAGGGGCTGTCGCGCCTGGTCACCGAGACGTGCGACCAGATCGTGTCCATCCCCATCTCCGCTGCCGCGGAGTCGCTCAACGCGGGCATCGCGGCGTCCGTCGCGCTGTACCAGGTCTCGATGCTCCGCGCCGTCCGCGAGTGACGCCCGCACTGATCCGCTCACCGATCGAAGGGAAGATCATGGCTCGAATCGCTGTCATCGGAGGCACCGGCTACGCCGGCAGCCACATCGTCACCGAGGCCGTGCGCCGCGGACACACCGTCGTCTCGGTCGCGCGCACCGTGCCAGGTGAGCGCGTCGAGGGGGCGACCTACATCGAGGGCACGCTTCTCGACGTTCCGAGTCTCGTCGCCGAACTCGAAGGCGTCGATCTCGTCGTGGTGGCCGTTCCCGCGCGCGGCGACATGCTCGGCAAGGTGCGTCCGGCGGTCGCCCAGCTCGTCGCCGGCCTCCCCGAGACGGTGCGGGTCGGCGTCATCGGCGGTGCTGGCGGAAGCCTGGTCGCCGAAGGCGGTCCGCGCCTCATCGACACGGATGGCTTCACCGAGGACTACAAGCCCGAAGCGCGCGAGGCCGTCGAGATCCTCGATGACCTGAGCGAGACCCCGATCTCGCGCGACTGGTTCTACATCCACCCCGCCGGCGGCTTCGGCGTCTGGGCCCCGGGTGAGCGCACGGGTTCTTACCGCGACGGCGGCGACGTCCTCGTCGTCGGAGCAGACGGCGAATCGTTCCTCTCGGGCGCCGATCTGGGCGTCGCCGTGATCGACGAGATCGAGTCGCCGAAGCATCCGCGCGGCCGCTTCACCGTCGGCTACTGAACCTCTGAGCGCGAGACCCGGACGGGCCGGCGAGACCCACGCAGAAATGTCGGGGTCTCGCCGGCCCGTCGGGGTTTCGGCGGGTGGCGCGTCAGACGAGGTCGCGCCAGTCGACCTGCTCGGTCGGATCAGGGGCGGGGATGCTGCCGGTGACGACGGGTATCGACAGGGTGTCGGTGGGAGGGCCCATGAGGGTCGCCTCGTCGCGGCGGTGACGGAGCACATCGTCGATGTACGACGTCAGCACCTCGGCGAGAGGGACCGAGCGGCCCCGCGCCTGTGACATGTACCAGCGGTGCTCGAGCACCTGGTGGAACACCTCGGCGGGCTCGAGCTTGGCGCGCAGATCGAACGGGATCGCCATGACGACGGGTTCGAAGACACGCGTGAGCCACTCGTGGGCGACCATCTCTTCGTCGGCGCCCAGGCGCGACACGCGCGCGCGGAACTCGTCGAGATCGTTCAGCAGGCGCCGCGCCTGGTTCTCTTCGACGTCGAGGCCGGTCAGACGGATGAGGCGGCGCTGGTGATGCCCGGCGTCGACGACCTTGGGCTCGATCGAGACCAACGTGCCGTCGGACGTGGTCTGCATCGACATCTCGCCGATGTCGAAGCCGAGGGCGTTGAGTCGCTGCACGCGTTCGGTGATCCGCCACGACTCGTCGACGGTGAACGTCTCCTGGTCGGTGAGGGCGGCCCACAGCGACCAGTACGACGACATGATGCCGTCGGCGATCTGCACGGCGTCGATACCGCCCTCGAGGCGCCCGCCCGCTTCGAGATCCATGATCTCGCCCGCGATGTTCGTGCGTGCGACGTCGAGATCGTGCTCACGCTGCCCGCGGGTCAGGCCGCTCTCGTGCAGCTCGCCCGTCTCGGCGTCGACCAGATAAGCGGCGAAGGCACCCGCATCGCGGCGGAAGAGCGTGTTCGACAGCGACACGTCGCCCCAGAAGAACCCCACGTTGTGCAGGCGCACGAGCAGAACCGCCAGCGCGTCGACGAGACGGGTGGCGGTGTTCGGCCGGAGCACCTGGGTGAACAGTGCGCGGTAGGGCAGTGAGAAGCGCAGGTGCGCGGTGACGAGCGCCGCCGGGAGCGGCTCGCCCGCAGCATCCGTTCGTCCGGCGATGACGGCCACCCGCTCGACGCACGGGGCATCGAGCCGGTGGAGGTTGCCGAGCATGTCGTATTCGCGGCGCGCCATCTCTTCGGTCGTCTCTTTGATCGCCACGACCCGCCCGGAGAGGTTGGCGAAGCGCACGAGGTGGCGGGAGAGCCCTTTGGGGAGGAACACGATCGCGCTGCTCGGCCAGTCGGCCAGGGGCGTCGACCACGGCAGGGCGAGGAGCCCCGGGTCGACGGAGCTGGCGGTGATGCTGAGGGAGTCGGTCACGGGGCCTTCCTGAAAATGGTCGCGGCGCGCCCTCGGCCACTCGGGGACCGACGGACGCGCCGCGACGATGCTTCTTGCGCTGAGGCGGGATGACTCAGGCGGAGGTGATCGCCTTGTCGTTCAGGCGCTCGCCCGACTGGACGTCGAAGACGTGCATGTGACCGGGAACCGGCGCCAGCGTCACCGTCTCGCCGGCGTTCGGGTGGTTGCGGCCGTCGACGCGGGCGACGAGGTCGGTGCGCTTGCCGGCGACCTCGGTGTGCCCGTACAGGTAGCCGTCGGCGCCGAGCTCCTCGACGAGGTCGACGACCACCTTGAGACCGCGGCCGTCGGCGGGCGAGACCTGGATGTCTTCGGGGCGCACACCGATGGTGACCTCGGAGCCGTTGGCCTTGCCGATCGTATCGGCCTCGATTCCGACGATCGAATCGCCGAACTTCACGCCGCCTTCGGCCAGGTCGGCCGTGAACAGGTTCATCGCGGGCGAGCCGATGAAGCCGGCGACGAACACGTTGCGCGGCTTCTCGTACAGGTCGCGGGGCGTGCCGACCTGCTGCAGAAGGCCGTCCTTGAGCACGGCGATGCGGTCACCCATGGTGAGCGCCTCGGTCTGGTCGTGCGTGACGTAGACGGTCGTGACGCCCAGGCGGCGCTGGAGCGACGCGATCTGGGTGCGGGTCTGCACGCGGAGCTTGGCGTCGAGGTTCGACAGCGGCTCGTCCATGAGGAACACCTGCGGCTGACGGACGATCGCACGACCCATCGCCACGCGCTGACGCTGTCCACCGGAGAGCGCCTTCGGCTTGCGGGTGAGGTACTCCTCGAGGTCGAGGAGCTTCGCAGCCTCGAGCACGCGGGTGGCACGCTCGTCTTTGCCGACACCGGCGATCTTCAGCGCGAAGCCCATGTTCTCGGCGACGGTCATGTGGGGGTAGAGCGCGTAGTTCTGGAAGACCATCGCGATGTCGCGGTCTTTCGGGGGAACATCGGTGACGTCGCGGTCGCCAATGAGGATGCGGCCTTCGTTGACCTCTTCGAGGCCGGCCAGCATGCGGAGCGACGTGGACTTGCCGCAGCCGGAGGGGCCGACGAGGACGAGGAACTCGCCGTCTGCGACCTCGAGGTTGAGCTTGTCGACCGCGGGGCGTGTGCCTCCGGGGTACAGACGGGTTGCGTTGTCGAACGTGACGGACGCCATGATCTCTTCTCCTTCACCGGCAGGTACGTGCCGGACGATCCGTAGTGATGGAATGAGCGGGGTGGAACCCCGTGCGCACACCTGAGGGCGCAGGGTCATTATGACACGTCGATCGCCGCAGGTCGCCTGCTCTCGATGTGCCGTCGTCTGGGCTTTTCCCAGCCTGCCTCGTTAGCATCGACCATCGGCCGCCCTCTTGCGCGGCACGCTGGGCCCGAGCCCGGCGCACGTCTTTCCAGAAGGTTTCATGTCCAACGACGAGTCCCCGAACGTGCCCGCGAAGCGCGACCGCCGAGAGGCCGTCCGCGAGAAAGCGCAGCAGGTTCAGACGAAGCAGTCGCGCCTGCGTGTTCTTCGCAGTGTGCTGTTGGGCGCGAGCGCCCTCGTCCTCGTCGGCGCGGCCGCATTCGCCGTCGCATGGGCGCTCAATTCCAATGCCTCGATCCCGCAGGCGCAGCCCGCGAATGCCGAGCAAGACGGCTTTGCCGTTTCGGGCCTCGAGGATACGTCGAACAGCGGTTCGCTCGACGAAGCCGCGGCGACGCCTCTGGAACCGGATGCGACGGCCACTCCCACCGCGACTCCGACGGCCGCTCCGGTCGTCGACATCCGCGTCTACGTCGACTACCTCTCGACGGGCGCCCGGGAGTTCCAGCTCGCGAACAAATCGCAGCTCTCGCAGTGGGTGAGCAACGACACCGCCTCGCTGACGTACTACCCGGTCGCCATGCTCACGGCGAAGTCGAACGGCACGAAGTACTCGTTGCGTGCCGCCAGTGCGGCGGCGTGCGTCGCGACCCACTCGCCGGCGCAGTTCTTCGAGTTCAACTACGAGCTGCTGCGCGCTCAGCCCGAGATCGATAGCGACGGGCTGACCGACGACCAGCTCGCCGACCTCGCGCAGGGCTCGAGCGTCGTCGACCCCGAGACGGTGCGTTCGTGCATCGAGAACGAGGAGTTCGCCGCCTGGGCGAAGGCCGCAACCGATCGCGCGCTCAAGGGCCTGCCCGACACCGACGACCTCACGCTCGACAGCACACCGAAGGTTCTCGTCAACGGAACCCCGTACGTCGGGGCCCTCGGTGACCCCAAGGAGTTCCAGCAGTTCGTCTTCGCCGTCGCCAGCGACGCGTACTTCAGCACGGCGACTCCGACCCCGACTCCGACGGCGACCCCGTCTGCCACGCCGACGGCTGAAGCATCCGTCGCTCCGTAAGCACGTTCGTCGCGCCGATAGACTGTTCGCTCCGCCGACTTGGCGCAATTGGTAGCGCACCGTACTTGTAATACGGGGGTTGCAGGTTCAAGTCCTGTAGTCGGCACAGAGGAGACGTGGAGCGCGACGGCTGTATCGCCGGATGCTTACCCGCTCGCGATGAGGGCGTGGCCGAGGGCCGCCAGGGTGTGTTCGTTGCGGCGGTAGTGCGACCACTGGCCGATCCGCGTGCACGTGACGAGGTCGGCACGCTGCAGCGTCGACATGAACTGCGATGCCGTGGACTGCGAGACGCCCGCACGTGCCTGAATGTGCTTCAGGCACACACCGACCTCCTCCGCCGGCCGATCTTGCGGGGGGAACGACCCGGGCTCTTCCAGCCAGCCGAGAATGGCCAGTCGAGTCGGGTGCCCGAGCGCTTTGAACGCCGCCGCCCGCTGCTCATCCGTCAACTCCGTCACCCCGCCAGGGTATCGCAATATCGCGATTAACCGATGGTGTGGTACCTCTTAGATCGGTAAATCACGATTTAACGATGGGATGAGCATGACGGAGCGGAAAGCACTGGTCGTCGGAGCACGGGGCGTGATCGGGGGAAACCTGATCACTCATCTCGAACGGGAGGGCGGCTGGAAGATCGTCGGGCTCTCGCGCCGCGGCGGACCCGACGGCGGCCACGTGCGACACCGGTCGATCGATCTGCTCGATCGGGCGGGCACGGCGGAAAAGTTGCGGGACCTGATGGACGTGACCCACATCTTCTACGCCGCGTATCAGGATCGGCCGACCTGGGCCGAACTCGTCGCACCCAATCTCGCGATGCTGACGAACGTCGTCGACGCGATCGAACCCGTCGCGCCGCGCCTCGAGCACATCAGTCTCATGCAGGGATACAAGGTCTACGGCGCACACCTCGGGCCCTTCGCCACCCCCGCGAAAGAAGACGATCCGCCTCACATGCCTCCGGAGTTCAACGTCGACCAGCAGCAGTTCCTGGAACGGCGCCAGGTGGGCGCCTCGTGGTCCTGGTCGGCGCTACGGCCGTCGGTCGTCGCCGGCGTCGGGCTGGGGAATCCGATGAACCTGGCGATGGTCATCGCCGTCTACGCCTCGATGAGCAAAGAGCTCGGAGTGCCCCTCCGGTTTCCGGGGAAGGCCGGCGCCTACACGTCGCTCATCGAGATGACCGACGCCGACCTGCTCGCCCGAGCAACCGCGTGGGCGGCCACGAACCCGGAGAGCCGGAACCAGGCGTACAACATCACGAACGGCGACTTGTTCCGCTGGTCGGCGATGTGGCCGAAGCTCGCGGCGTTCTTCGAGCTGGACACCGCCCCGCCGCTGCAGATGAGCCTGACCGAGGTCATGGCTGACAAAGCTCAGCTGTGGGACGAGATGATCGCGAGGCACGGGCTCGTCCCCACGCCGTATTCGGACGTGTCGTCCTGGGCGTTCGGCGACTTCGTCTTCGGGTGGGACTACGACGTGATCGCCGACACGTCGAAGAGTCGTCGGGCGGGGTTCCACCAGTTCGTCGACACCGAGGCGATGTTCCTCCGCATCTTCCAAGATCTGCGCGACCGCAGGCTGATCCCGTGATCGCGCGGTGATCGCGTGTCAGGGAAGGACGATGACCTTTCCGACGACGCGCCCGGCGGTTGCCTCGGCGTGGAGCGCCTGCAGCTCGGTCAGCGGGATCCGCCGCGTGACCTCGACGGTGAGCGTGCCATCGTCCACGAGAGACACCAGCTGCTCGAGTCGCTCACGGTTGGGCCTGACGAACACCGTCGCCGCTCGCACGCCTCGGCCGTCGTCGCCCGGCGTCGCCATGAACGCGGTCGTACTGACGACCGCACCCCCGTCGCGCACCGCAGCGACGTACTCGGTGAACTGCTCCGGTTCGATCGGCGCAAGGTTCAGAAGCACATCCACCTGTCCGTCGACGGCGCGCAGGAGGTCGGTGTCGGTGTGGTCGATGATCTCGTCTGCGCCCGCGGCGCGCACGGCATCGATGCTGCGCGGGCTGGCCGTCGCGATGACGTGCAGACCGGCGCGCTTCGCGAGCTGGATCGCGTACTTCCCGACGACTCCACCAGCGCCGACGATGAGAACGCGCTGACCCGATTCGAGACGACCCTCGTCGAACAGCGCCTGCCATGCCGTCAAGGCCACCGAGGGCAGCGCAGCAGCATCCGCCAGGGGAATGGTCTTCGGCGCCGCGACCACCGCGTCCGCGGGGGCGACGACATACTCCGCGGCGCCACCATCGCGTTCCATCGGCAGGAAGCCGATCACCGCGTCACCGATCTCGTGCCCGTCGACGCCTTCGCCCACGGCATCGATCGTGCCGGAGACGTCGTAGCCGGGAACGTGGGGGAGCTGGATCGGGATCGGCAAGAAGCCTGCGCGCATGCCGTTGTCGGCCGCGTTGAACGCCGATGCGGCGACGCGTACCCGCACCTCGCCTGCCGCGGGCACGGGCTGCGCGATGTCGCCGTACTGCAGAACTTCGGGTCCGCCGGTCTGGTGGAACTGTACTGCCTTCATAATTCTCTCCCTCGTTAATGCTTCGAATTCGAAGCGATATGAGGACGGTAGCACTGCTTTGAATTCGAAGCAAGCGATAGGATGGGGAAATGACGGAGACACCTGCAACGTTGACGCCCACGCAGCTCAGCGCGTATCTCGCGTTCACCGAGGTGGGGAGCCTGCTGCGCCCGGCGGTCGAGAAGCAACTGCGCGATGTGGGGGCTTTGAGCTACATCCAGTTCCAGCTCTTGGCGCGCCTGGGCGACTCCCCGGACGGCCATCAGCGGATGACCGACCTCGCCGACGGCGTGGTGTACAGCCGCAGCGGACTCACCTATCAGGCGCAGTTGCTCGAGCAGCGCGGCCTCATCACCCGCTCGCCCTCCCCGGACGACGAACGCAGCACCGTCGCGGCGATCACTGCTGCCGGCCGCGGCCTGCTCGCCGAAGTGTTCCCGGGGCACATCGCGACGGTGTACGGGCTGCTCTTCGCGCCTCTCGCCGACGCTGACGCCGGCGAACTCGCCCGCATCCTCGGTCGCGTCAGCGAACACCTGCGAGCGGCCCCTCCCCGCTCTGCGGCCCCCCGCCGAGGAAAGTAGGGGTGTCGTCGACCTGTGTCGGCGGTCAGTCGATCATCCGCCCTGCACTAACTCAGGCTGAACACACGCACCCTGCCCCTGTCGGCCCGAAACCGGCCCGACAGCAGCATCCAGCCTGAGTTGGTGCAGGTCGACCTCGGGACTGCGGTCAGCCGATCATCCGCGCATGTTGAAGCCGATGACGAGGAAAGCCAGCAGGCCGAGCGCCAGGGCGAGAAATGTCAGTGCCGCGACGAACGCGCCCATGGTCACGCCGGCCGTGAAACGGCGCTCGAAGGGCGTCCCCGCGGGCCGGGCCTCGGCGTAGATCCAGGCAGCTATGGCGACGACGGCAACCGTGATGACACCGAGCCACGGTGCGTTGAACCACCCCCACACCTGCGGGAACATGAGCCCGAGGAGAAGCAGCGGTCCGGCATCGGCGGATCCGATCGCCGCGACCGTGCTGAGGACGAGGGTGAGCGCGTTCACAACGATCAACGTCGGTAGCCAGGCCCAGCGCTCCGTCACGGCATAGCTGCCGTGACCGTCGTGAGCCTCGACGGTGTGCGTCTTGCGATCACTCACAGCGGGTTCCCGTCGGGCCTGTCTGCCGCGCCACTCTTGAACGAAAGTGCATCCGGGGGCCGTGCAGGCATACGACGTTCGACTCACGTGATCACTGTAGGTCGGGCTCGAAGGTGCGGCGGACCGCTCCGCGACGGAACGGGCGAAGGGTCTCTTCGGTCACGGGCAGACGCGGACGCTGCGTCCTTCGAAAGTGACGATGTCGCCGATCTGCAGCTGCCGTCCGCGGCGGCGGTCGACCTCACCGTTCACGGTCACGAAACCGTCGATGATGGCCTCTTTCACGTCTCCGCCGGAGTCGAGGAGGCCGGCGAACTTCACGAGCTGCCCCAGTCGGATGCCGTCGCCACCGATGGAGAGGTCGTCGATCGCGCCCGGGTTCGTCATCCCCGAATGCTAGCCAACCGAAGCCGACGCCGGCTCATACTCGCCGATCCGGAGCGGACCCGTGCGCTATTTCTGCCGGTCCGGAGCAGGTGCGAGTGCTGACAGGTAACGCCGGGTCATCCGCGCCTGCACCACGCGAGCAATCGGCCCACCGAGCCGGGTGAACCAGCGGCCGGGTTGGGAGAATGCGACGATACTGAAGATGACCTCACCGGAGGGCATGAGACGCAACGAGAACCGCTCTTCACCGCGCTCGGGGTGACCGGGCAGAGTCCCGTACGCGAATCCGCACGAGTAGGTGGTCCTTTCCGCCCACACCACCAGGCAGGGGATGTGGAACACCAGCGGGCCGACACGCAACCGCATCCGCACGCGCGTACCCTCGCGCAGCGGCACCTCCGAGAGTTCGATGTCGGCACCCGCTCGACGCTGCACGAGACCGGCGAACAGATCGTCCGAGGCGCGATCGAAGACTTCTCGTCCGCGACCGATGTCGCGCTCGACGCGCACGTGGTGATAGCCGTGGGGCAACGTGCCGGCGGTGGCGCCGACCTCGGCGTATGTCACCTTCTCCATTCGCCCACGTTAGGCCGTCGCGATTGCGTGAGTCGCCGACAGGGCGTCACTTGAGGGCGAGGAGGATGAAGCCGTCAGCTACGTCGACCACGCGGTAGCCCATGCGCTGCGCCGACGCGGCGATCTCGACGATCCCGTCTGCGTCGACGGGGAACTGATAGCGGTCCGAGATGTCGGCGACGATGAACTGGGGCTTGCTCATCTCGATCGGAACGATGCCCAGGAGGCTGACTTCGGCTCTGCCGGTGAGTTGTGCGGCGAGTGAGTTCGATGCCGCCACGGTTGCTCCGTCGGGGATTCGCGCCAGCACCGTCCGAGCGGCGGCCACGTGGTCGCTGGCCTCCCAGAGGGCCGGGGAGAGCAGTTGGGCGAGCGGAGACACCGTGAGCAGCGCCGTCGTCGCCGACAGGCTCACGAGAAGAACAAGACGGTGCCGGAACGAGGTCCATCCCGCGTCGTGCCGGAGCCGCAGCATCCCATCGATGAAGGCGGCGGTGACGATCGGCACGAGGACCGCGTCGTAATGGTACGAGCTGCCCCAGTAGTTGGGGTTGTCGGACAAGAACCGCCACGCGAGGGTCGGGATCACCACGAGCACCAGCGGCGAGCGGAGTGCGACGAAAGCGGTGGGGAGGAGCAGCACCGCGATGGTGGCGATCTTGATGTCGTTGGACATCAGCGTCAGCAGTTGGGTGACCGCGCTGCCGAATCCGACCTGGCCCGTGTAGTTGTTGTTTCCGACCGGGTTGAACAGGGGAATGACGACGTAGCTCGTTAGGACCGTCGCTGTGACACCGAACAAGCCCGTCGCGATGCCCAACCGACGCCCGGACCGATCGGAACGCGCGGCCAGGACGGCGATGAGCGCGCCGATCCCCGCCACGGTCAGCCCGAGGTCTTCTTTCACGAGCACGAGAGGCGCGGCCCAGAGCGCCGCAGGCAGGAGGCGCCGGGTGCCGAGCGCCGTGAGCGAGAACGCCAAGAGGGGTACGGCGAACGCGATCTCGTGGAAATCGAACACGACCGCATGGGCAAGGCCGCCGGCGAATCCGTAACCGAGCGCGACGACGATCGCCGTCCGCAGGCCGACGATACGGGCAGCCCAGATCGTGAGCGGCACGACCCCGACGGCGAGCAGCACGGCTTGGGCGACGAGTAACAACTGCGGGCCCCCGAAGACCGCGTAGAAGGGTGCGAGCGTCGCCAAGATCGGGGAGAAGTGGTCGCCCAGCAACGAGTAGTCGATGCCCTTCAACAGCGACGAGGGGAGCTTTCCCTCGGAGTAGGCGCGCACCCCTTGATCGAAAATTCCGAGGTCGTACCCCGTGGTCAGCAACTGCGCGTGCCGCTGCAGCGCCAGCGTCGCGAAGATCGCAGCGAACACCAGCGCACTTCCCCACCCCAGGCCGTGAGCGCGGTCGAAAGACGCCGACCGACGGGCGTGCGGGGGCAGGGGGTTCTGTGCGGCGTGGGCTGCGAGAAGTCGGTGGGCCATGAGCTCATGGTCAGAGCGGGTCGCTGATCCGCACCTGACGCACGCTGACGTCGCCGTCAGGATCGGTCTGCGCGGGGGTGTGACACTGAGCTATGCGCATCTTGGTCGTCGACGACGAACGAGCCTTCGCCGAAGTTCTCGCCGCGGGACTCACTGCGGAGGGCTTTGTGGTCGACACCGTCCACGACGGCCGCTCGGGCTATCTGATGGCAGCGACGGGTGCCTACTCCGCGATCGTCCTCGACCTGATGCTCCCTCGACTGAGCGGGTTCGCAGTGGCTGCGAGGTTGCGCGCCGACGGGGTCAGGACACCCGTGATCGTGCTGACGGCCAAGAACGGGGAGTTCGATGAGGTCGAGGCCTTGGAAAGCGGGGCGGACGATTACCTTCGGAAGCCGTTCAGCTACCCGGTGCTGGTTGCGCGCATTCGGTCGTTGCTGCGCCGCCCGACCGAGATCACCGAGAGCGTGATCGCGATCGGTGATCTCGTCATGGACGCCGCCCGGCGTCATGTTCGCCGCGCCGGGGTTCACATCGAGCTCAGCGGGCGGGAATGGATGATCCTCGAGATACTGGCTCGGGCGGCGGGCACCGTTGTGTCGAAAGAGGCTCTGCTCGGGGAGGCGTGGCCGGACGAAGCTGACGATGTGAACCTGGTCGAGGCCCGAGTGAGCGTGTTGCGCCGCAAGATCGACGCGCCGTTCGGTCGCCGTTCTCTCGAGACCGTGCGCGGCGCCGGCTACCGCCTGATCGACGATCGACCCGCGGCCGATCGGCACATCGAGGACCCGGCGTGAAGGCCGTTCGAACGCCTGCCTGGGGGAGCGTAGCGACGCGCCTCGCACTGACCGCGGGCATCCTCGCCTCGGTGTTGCTCGCGAGCGGAGCACTGCTTGTGCGCTCGGCCCTCCATTCGACCCAGATGGCAGCAACGGAGCAGTTGGCCGGCGCCCAGGCCTCGCAGATCATCGATGCGACCCGCCAGAACGTGCGTCTGTCCGGCGAGTTCGGATCCCTGCCGTATGAACTCCTTCGCAGCGATGGGGCTCTGATCTCGTCCTCTCCGGTGCTCGCCGACGCCGAGATCGATGGCCCGATCATGTCGCCCCCGCGCGAAGACGCGGAGCAGACGGGGGGAGAAGTGTGGACCGGCACCATCACCGCAGGACCCTTGTCGGGGCAGACCCTCACCGCGGTGAGCAGCACGCTCAACGCCTCCAGTCTCCTCGATCGCGCGGACCCTCCTGGCGGTCCGCTCGCGGATCCGAATCTGGCGACGTATCGCGCCTACGTCTTCGTCACCGCCGCCGCCGCCGATCGGGCTGTTGCGACGATCGATCCCTTCCTCTGGTCGGGCGTGATCGTGGCCGTCGCGCTGCTGGCAGGCACGGCGGCGATCACCGCGAAACGGTCGCTTCGTCCCGTCGATCAGATGCGACGTGCCGCGGACGCAATGTCGGGTGCCCCCGACGGAGCGCGCATCGCGGTCCCGGATTCGCCCGACGAACTCCGTGCCCTCGCCGCGACGCTCAACGCGATGCTCGTCAGGGTCGACGAGGCCGCAATCCGCCAGACCCGATTCACCGCGGACGCCGCCCACGAGCTGCGCAGCCCCATCACTTCGCTCATCGCCGCCCTGGAAATAGCACAGGCACACCCTGGTCTCGTGCCCGCTGAACAGACTCTGGCGCACGTGCATAGGGAAGCCCGACGACTGGAGGACCTCGCCCACGATCTCCTCGAGCTCGCGGCGGCAGGTCGTTCGGAGAAGCCACCGCAGGGGACGTGTGCGGACGCCCGGGCCGTCTTGCGGGATGCCCTCGCGGAGGTCGAGGAACGATCCCCCGGCGTTGACATCCGTGTTTCGGACCCCGCACCAACCGGCGGTATCCCGGTGCGGCTTTCCGCTCGAGATCTGCGGCGCGTCCTCGTCAACCTCCTCCAGAACGCCACGCGCCATGCGCGCACTCACGTCGAGATAGACCTGAGGGTCGACGGCGCCGTGGTGCGGATCGAGGTCGCGAACGACGGTTCACCGATCCCGATCGGCGACAAGGCACGAATTTTCGAACCCTTCGTTCGTCTCGACGAATCGCGGTCCAGAGACACCGGCGGCGCGGGGCTCGGATTGGCGATCGTCCGCGAGATCGCGGCTCGAGAGGGGGGCGCGCTCGCCGTCACCTCGACACCGACCCGCACGGCGTTCACCGTGACTCTTCCGCGGTGACAGCGCAGCGATCCCGGCAAGGGCGGCAACCACCCGACGCCCTTGACGAGGCTCGGCCGACCCGAGGAGACTCGCAGCCGGGGCCGCGGACACCCCGTCGGAACAAGGAGGCTTCGATGGACGATCCAGAATCACCCTCGCTGTGGACTCGCCTGAAGTGGGTGCTCACCGGGCGGCCGCGCACCCAGGAAGAGATTCGTGCGGCGCGAGCCGCGGGCGAACAGGACCCCACAACCCCTCAGCGATTCGATATTCCGTCGACCCGCAACGTCGGCGGCATCTCCTAGGGGCTGCCCGCGACGACACTGCCTGCTCTGGCCGCAGCGAGTCATCCTGTGGAGCCATGACGTATACATCCTCCGGTGGATGTTCGGCATTCTCCCGCGAAGTAGCGTGGCCACGTGATCGAGTTCGTTTTGTTCTGCCTTCCCGTCGTCGCCTACGTCGCTGTGCAGTCGCGAGGGCGCAGTAGGTCGTTCAGACATGCGCTCGAACGCGTCGGTGCGACGCGCGGATCACGTTCCGCGTATGCGTGGGCGCTCGTGCTGCTGCTTCCCCTGGTGCTCACGGGTTGGCTGGCGATCGTTCTGATACCCGCCGAAGTTCTCAGCATGCCCGGGGTCACCATCGCGCAGATCACCTCGGTCGCGGGGGTCCTCTCGGTGATCCTCCGGGCGGTAGGTGAGGAGGTGCTCTTTCGGGGATTGCTGGGAGGAGTGCTCATGCGCCGCCTCGGTTTCGCGTGGGGGAACGTTCTGCAGGCCGTGCTCTTCGTCTTGCCCCACCTGGCCCTTCTTGCCATCGACGTCCGCACCTGGCCGATCATTCCCGTGCAGTTCGCTGCGGGGTTGCTCCTGGGGTGGCTGAGGTACCGCACCGGCTCTTTCGTCCCCGGCGCTGCCGTTCACGCCATCAGCAACGTCGCCGCGGGCATCATCGCCGGGTAGGCGAAGCGCGTGGCCGGACCCGCCGCCGAACGGCTCAGGGGGTAGACGACAGCGCCACGACGTCGTGCTTCGCGGTGGCAAAGCGCTGCCCCGGGTAGCGCAGGCCGCTGAAGTACATGTTGGTGTGGGCGACGATCTGTTCGCCGGTCAGAGCGACTCCGTCGTGCTCGGCGTCCGTGGTCGTGTGCGCATCGGACACCAGAGTGACGTCGTAGCCTCGGGAGGCCGCGGCCTGTGTCGTCGTGCGTACGCAGTAGTCACTCTGCGCGCCGGCGACAACGAGATGGGTCACAGAGAGCCCGGTGAGGATCTCTTGAAGGTCAGTGCCGGCAAACGAGTCGCGGTACGTCTTCCGCACCAGGGGCTCGCTGATTTGCCTCTCGAGCGGGGGCGCCAGGTTCCAGGCATCAGTTCCCTCTGCGAAGCCGCCGTGATCCTGAACCCATACCACCGGGACTCCTTCGCTTCGAGCGCGGTCCACGAGCTTTGCGGAGCTACGAAGCACCGCCTCTACGTCGAAGCAGCGGGCCACTACTCCCACCTGCAGGTCTATGACGAGGAGTGCTGTCGATGGGGGCATAAACCGATTCTTTCAGCGACGCTCCGCGAATCGTCGCGCCGGGCGGGTCAGTCGGCGTCGGTCGCGTCGAGTTCGTCGGCTTTCTTGCCCCGCGGCATGCGGGACAGGTGACGGCGGGCGTCGACGGCTTTGCGGCGAGCGATCTTCCGGGTGGGAGGCTTACCGCCGACATACAACCAACCGAGAAGCTCTTCGTCCTTCTCGAGACCATGCGCTTTCGCGACGGCCTTGCTCCGGGTGTAGTCCCCGGTGCGCCACAGGACGCCCCATCCCGCATCGTCGAGCAGCAGGCTCAGCATGTGCGCGACGCCCGAGGCGACGGCCTCCTGTTCCCACCGCGCCACCTTGCTCTTGCGGTAGCTGGCGACGATGGCGATCAGCAACGGGGCGCGCATCGGCTTCGACGAGGCACCCTTCTGGCCGGCTGCCTTGTTGATGGCCCGACCCAAACGCTCGCGATCGTCGCCGCGGAGCTCGATGAGCCGCCACGGGCGCAGCGACGAGTGGTCGGCGACCCTCCCCGCGGCAGAGACCAGCACTTCGATCTCCGCGCGGGTGGGGGCGACATCGGTGACCTTCGACCACGATCGACGCGATCGAACGGCCTCGAGCGTCGTGCTCATTCGTCGCCGCCGGGGGTGAACGTCAACGCGAGCGAGTTCATGCAGTACCGGTCACCCGTCGGCGTGCCGTACCCGTCGGGAAAGACATGGCCGAGGTGCGAACCGCACGCGGCGCAGCGCACCTCGGTGCGCACCATTCCGACGGTGCGGTCTTCGATGAGTTCGACGGCGTCGGGACGAACGGATTCGTAGAAGCTCGGCCACCCGCAGTTCGAGTCGAACTTGGTGCCGCTCTGGAACAGCTCGGCTCCGCATGCCCCGCACGCGTACAGGCCGGCCCGTTTCTCGTCGAGCAGCTCACCGGTCCACGCGCGTTCCGTCGCGGCCTGCCGAAGAACGGCGTACTGGTCCGAATCGAGCTCCGAGCGCCACTGCTCATCGGTCTTGTTCACGGCGTATGTCATCTGCGCCTCCTCTTCTGCTCCATTCAACCCGATGGCCGGGCGGTCGGCGCCGGGGTTGCCGCGATGATGGGAGAGTGGATCAGGATGCTGCGGCCGACGCCGACGCCGTCATCGCCGCCCGATATCAGCATTTCGCCGAGGTCGAGGCGCCCGGTCGATCCGATCTGTACGCGCAGTGGGCGGCGGGAGTGGCCGCCGACCCTGAGACGCGTTCGATTCTCGCCCGCATCCCCGACACGCATCGGCAGCCGCCGCTCGTCTTCGCCGTCACGCGCTTTCTCGGTGCGCCCGAAGGCGACTATCCGGCCTGGGCCCGCTGGCTGTCGGCGAACGCCGAGACGGCCGTCGCGGAGTGCGGTGCGCGCAGCATCCAGACCAATGAACCCCTCCGGTGCGCGGCGCTGCTGCCCGCGCTCTCGCTGATCGATGGGCCGATCGCGCTTCTCGAAGTCGGGGCGAGCGCGGGAATCTGTCTCTACCCCGACCGGTACTCGTACCGGTACGCGACCCGTGATGGCGTGGTCGCCATCGATCCGTCCGACGGTGTCTCATCTGTCGTACTCGAGAGCGCCCTCGACGGCGACCCTCTCGTGCGCCTGCCCGAAGTGGTGTGGCGTGCCGGTATCGATCTGCACCCGCGCGATGCTCGCGACCCCGACGATCGCCGGTGGATCACCGGCCTCGCGTGGCCAGGCGAAGGCGGCCGCGCCGACCGGATGGCGGCGGCGCTCGATGTCGTCGCGGCCGATCCACCGCTGCTGGTGTCGGGCGACGCGGCCGATCTGCTTCCCGCGGTCGCTGCGCTCGCGCCGCCGGACGCGACGCTCGTCGTCACCACCCCGGGGGTGCTCGCGCACGTCCCTCGCCGATCGCGTCGTGCGCTCATCGATGCGGCGCGGGCAGCCGGCCGGTGGATCACGATCGACGCGCCCGCTCTTCACGACGGGTGGAGCTCGGTGCCGAAACCGTGGCCGGGGCGGTTCGCCCTCGCCCTCGACGGCGACATCGTGGCCTCGGTCGACCCGCTCGGCGCCACAGTGGAGTGGCGGAGCGCAAACCCGCTCACGCGGGTTTAGCGTGAGAATGTGCCCCTCTCCGATCGCGACCGCGCCCTTCTCGTCTTCGAGGCGCAGTCGGTGGTGGCTCCGGGCCGTCGCCGCAGCGGCGCCAAAGAAGAGGCCATCCGTGCCGAGCTCGGCATGCCCCCCGCGCGGTATTACCAGTTGCTCGGCCGGCTCATCGACACCGCCGACGCGTTGGAGTTCGACCCGATGCTCGTGCGGCGACTGCGACGGATGCGTGACGAGCGGGAAGCGGTGCGCGCCGCCCGCGTGACGCGCTCGGCATCGAGCTGACGGGCCTCGAGAGCCCTGGCGGGTAGCATCGTCGGGTGCCAAGACCGACGATGCCGCGAGACCGCTTTGACGACCTCGCAGACGAGAGCGGCCGGGTCGGCGCGCACCGGGCAGAGAACCCGCGCATGCGCGGTGGGGTCATTCTGCTCTGGGCCGTGATCGCCACGATCGTTCTGGGGGCCGCGGGAATCTTCGCGTCGTTGCTCATCTCGGGTCGTGTGACGCTCTTTCCCACTCCCGAGCCGACGTCGTCGGTGGCGCCGGCGCCGACGGCCGTGATCGATAGCTCGTCGACGGTCATCGTGCTGAACGCGTCGGGCCAGGCCGGTCTTGCGACGCAAGTGCGCGAAGTGCTCGTCGCCGCGGGATGGACGATGGAATCCGTTTTGCCGGGCGACGCCGGAACGTCGTTCGAGACCACCACGGTCTATTACTCGCAGCCCGAAGACGAGGCTGCCGCGGCAGGGGTGGCCGAGGTCATCGGCGGAGCCGACGTGGCGCAGAGCACCGCGTACGACGCCTATCCCGTCGAGGACGACCCCGACACCGAGGCAGACGAGACACAGGCGCTGCGGCTGGTCGTCGTGATCGGAACCGACCGCGTCACTGCCTCTCCCGCGCCGTAGAAGCACCGTCGCGGGCGCCGTGTTTCGGGCCGGTAAAGATCTCGATGCACGCGTGTCACAGTATGGCGATACGCACTGATCCGGTGTGTGCGGCATGCTTACGATGGTGCCCGTCGCACAGCATCAGGAGAGTCGCATGACCCAGGGCACCGTCAAATGGTTCAACGCTGAAAAAGGCTTCGGCTTCATCACCGCCGGTGATGGTCAGGATGTCTTCGTCCATTATTCGAACATCGACATGACCGGGTTCCGCGTCCTCGAGGAGGGCCAGGCGGTCGAGTTCACGGTGGGCACCGGACAGAAGGGTCCTCAGGCCGAATCCGTCCGAGTGGTCTGACCCTCCCCAACCTTTCAACACCGCAGCATCCGGTCTCGGATGCTGCGGTGTTTCTCGTCCATCCCCCTCCTGCCGCAGCTTGCACTCCCTAGGGGAGAGTGCCAAGATGGATTAGCACTCGCCTTCGGTGAGTGCCAAAGATCTGTGTACCCAACGTCCGGGAGGGACGACCAAACATGGCAAAAATCATCGCTTTCGATGAGGAGGCCCGTCGCGGTCTCGAGCGCGGCCTCAACATTCTCGCCGACGCCGTCAAGGTGACCTTGGGTCCCCGCGGTCGCAACGTCGTGCTCGAGAAGAAGTGGGGCGCTCCCACCATCACGAACGACGGCGTCTCGATCGCCAAAGAGATCGAACTCGACGACCCGTACGAGAAGATCGGCGCCGAGCTCGTCAAAGAGGTCGCGAAGAAGACCGACGATGTTGCCGGCGACGGCACGACGACCGCCACGGTTCTCGCGCAGGCTCTGGTCCGCGAAGGCCTGCGCAACGTCGCAGCCGGCGCTGACCCCATCTCACTGAAGAAGGGCATCGAGAAGGCCGTAAAGGCCATCACCGACGAGCTCCTCTCCAGCGCCAAAGAGGTCGAGGGCAAGGCGCAGATCGCCGCGACCGCATCGATCTCGGCTGCTGACCCCGCCATCGGCGAGCTCATCGCCGAGGCCATCGACAAGGTCGGTAAAGAGGGTGTCGTCACCGTCGAGGAGTCGAACACGTTCGGCACCGAGCTCGAGCTCACCGAGGGTATGCGCTTCGACAAGGGGTACATCAACCCCTACTTCGTCACCGACCCCGAGCGCCAGGAAGCGGTCTTCGAAGACCCCTACATCCTGATCGCGAACCAGAAGATCTCGAACATCAAGGATCTGCTCCCGATCGTCGACAAGGTGATCCAGGAGGGCAAAGAGCTCCTCATCATCGCCGAGGACGTCGAGGGCGAAGCTCTCGCGACGCTGGTTCTCAACAAGATCCGCGGCATCTTCAAGTCGGTCGCCGTCAAGGCTCCCGGCTTCGGCGACCGCCGCAAGGCGCAGCTGCAGGACATCGCGATCCTCACGGGTGGCCAGGTCATCACCGAAGAGGTCGGTCTCAAGCTCGAGAACGCGACCACCGACCTGCTCGGCCGCGCTCGCAAGGTCATCATCACGAAGGATGAGACCACGATCATCGAGGGTGCCGGCGAGGCATCGCAGATCGAGGGTCGCGTGACCCAGATCCGTCGCGAGATCGAGAACACCGACAGCGACTACGACCGCGAGAAGCTCCAGGAGCGTCTGGCCAAGCTCGCCGGTGGCGTCGCCGTCATCAAGGCGGGCGCAGCCACCGAGGTCGAGCTCAAGGAGCGCAAGCACCGCATCGAAGACGCCGTTCGCAACGCGAAGGCCGCCGTCGAAGAGGGCATCGTCGCCGGCGGCGGCGTGGCGCTCATCCAGGCCGGCAAGGTCGCGCTCGCCAACCTCCACCTCACGGGTGACGAGGCGACCGGCGTGAACATCGTCCGCGTCGCGATCGAAGCTCCGCTCAAGCAGATCGCGCTCAACGCCGGTCTCGAGCCCGGCGTCGTCGCGAACACCGTCGCAGGCCTCCCGGTCGGACACGGCCTCAACGCCGCGACCGGTGAGTACGGCGACCTGTTCGAGCAGGGCATCATCGACCCGGCGAAGGTCACGCGCTCGGCGCTGCAGAACGCAGCCTCGATCGCCGGCCTCTTCCTCACCACCGAGGTCGTCGTCGCCGACAAGCCCGAGAAGGCATCGGCTCCGGCCGGTGACCCGACCGGCGGCATGGACTTCTGATCCACGCGTCATAGTCGAAAAGAACGGCCCCTCCGCAGCTCGTCAGAGCAGCGGAGGGGCCGTTCTTTCGTTCCTGGCGCGGGTCAGCGGAACAGGCTGGCGCTGGCCTGCTCGACGTCGGCGTACTGGCGTCCGGCTGCAGAGAGCGCGCTGTTGATGTCGCCGAGGGTTTCTTCGACCTGGCGCTGGGTGCTTCGCCAGCGCTCGACCACACCCTGGAAGGCGATCGCCGCCGAGCCCGTCCACGAGCCCTGGAGCTGGGTGAGTTGGGAGAGCAGCGCGGTGGACTCCGACTCGAGTCTGCTCACCGTGCCCTGCACGAGTGAAGTGGCGGACAGGACGGCGTCGCTGTCGACGGAGAAGACGGCCATGGGCATTCCTTTCGATGGGATGCCGCAAATGTAGGCTCGCCTCGCGCGCCGAGAAGCTGCGCCCGCCACGGCTGTGCACTCGTCGGCGAGCCCGCGGCCTGGGGAGGAGCGAGGGTTTCTCAGGTCCGCTGCATTTGCCGTCATCCGCGCCATCGATCACTGGCGCGGATGACGCAAAGTGCAGCGCCGATGGCGGGTGCTGCTGCGAAGTCGCGCGGACGGCGCGAAGAGCCGCGTCAGCGAGCCGGGGGATCTCGGCGGATGCTGGAAATCGGGCGGGTGTCGACGTCGGTGAGCTCTTCGGTCTCCGCCTCGACGAGGGGGAACGAGACCCGGAAGGTCGCACCGCCGCCCGGCGTGTCCGAGACGGTGACGGTGCCGTGGAGGGCGTCCACGATCGATGCCACGATCGACAGGCCGAGCCCTGCGCCGCCGGTCTCGCGGGTGCGCGAAGTATCGGCGCGCCAGAACCGCTGGAAGATCTGATCGCGAATCTGCTCGGGAACCCCGTCGCCGTGGTCGATGACCTCGATCCAGCCCATGCCCGCGGTCGCATCGGTGCCGACCCGAAGGTCGATGGGGGAGTCTTCGGTGGTGAACCTGCGCGCATTGCCGAGCAGGTTCGCGACGACCTGGCGGATGCGGTTCTCCTCGCCGAGCACCACCGGCTCGACGATCTCGATCTCGGGCGAGACAGAGGCATCCGCCCCCGCGTCGTCTGACCGCGGGCGTCGGCGCAGTCGGGAGAACGCCCCACCCGCGATCGCGATCGCCGAGGTCGCCGGGGAGGTGCGCCGACGCGCCTCGGACGTCGGCTTCGACTCCGCGGTATCGACGGGCCCGATCGGTTCCGCGGGCGCGGGCGCGGGCGCCGGCTCCGGCTCGGAGACGGGGACGGGGACGTCGGCGACCGCTGTCGTATCCTCGACGGTCACGACCCGCTGCGGAGAGGCGGCACGAAGATCGAGCGCGGCATCACGCGCGATCGGCCGGAGATCGACCGGCGTGATCTCGACATCGCGCTGCTCGTCGAGGCGAGCCAGCGCGAGTAGGTCTTCGACGAGCACCCCCATGCGGATCGCTTCCTTCTCGATGCGCTCCATCGACTGCGCCACGTCTTCTTCGCTGCGGATGGCGCCCATGCGGTACAGCTCGGCGTAGCCGCGCACGGTCACCAGGGGGGTCCGCAACTCGTGGCTGGCGTCACCGATGAACCGCCGCATCTGGCGCACGGTCGCGTCGCGCTGCCGCAGCGAAGCATCCACGCGCCCCAGCATCGTGTTGATGGCCCCCTTCAACCGGCCGACCTCGGTGCCCGGAACCACGTCGGCCATACGTTGGCTGAAGTCGCCCGCGGCGATCGACATGGCGGTCGCCTCGACCTGGCTGAGGCCGCGGAAGGTGAGGGTGACGAGGTAACGGGTCAGCAGGGCGCTGAGCAGCAGGATCAGGAGGGCCAGGATGCTGTAGATGCCGACGAACGTTCCGACGACCCGCTCCGTCGGAGCGAGCGGCTGAATGGCCATCTGCGTGTAGACCTGGGCGGTGCCGTCGACAGGCAGGATGCCCACGGCGCCGCGGAACTGGACGCCGGTGTCGGGGTCGCTGAGGATCAACGCCTCGTTCATCCTCAAGTACGTGACCTCGAGGGGCCACGAATCGGGGATCGCAGGGGCTGCCGCCGTCGCGTTCGTTCCGTCGTAGACCGCTTGCATCGCGCCGTCGGGGCTGTAGATCACCACGAAGGTTTCGGTCAGGGCGGCATCGTCGCGCGGCTCGAAACGGATGACGCCATCAGTGCTGCTGATGTCGAAGACGCTGCTCGCCAGATCACCGACCACCGATTGCTGCAGCGACGCATCGAGGTTGTTCACGAGCGTCGTGCGCAGGAAGGCCATCGTCCCCATGCCCGCAGCGAGGAGCCCCACCGCGAGAAGCGTGACCGTGACGCCGGTCACCTTCGCACGCAGGCTGAGGCTGCGCCACCACGAGGTGACGGCGTCTTGTTTGTCGCTCAGAATGGCCCCCGATCGTGCCCCCCGCTTTCGCGGGCGATCAGACGGTCTTGCCGGCCTTGAGCATGTAACCGAAGCCCCGCTTGGTCTGGATCAGGGGTTCGGAAGAATGCGGGTCGATCTTGCGGCGCAGGTAGGAGATGTAGCTCTCGACGATGCCGGCGTCGCCGTTGAAGTCGTACTCCCAGACGTGATCGAGGATCTGCGCCTTCGACAGCACGCGGTTCGGGTTGAGCATCAGGTAGCGCAGCAGCTTGAACTCGGTCGGGCTGAGGTCGATCGACACATCGCCGATCGTGACGTCGTGGGTGTCCTGGTCCATCGTGAGTTCACCGGCGCGGATGACCGACTCCTCGTCGGCCTGCATCGTGCGACGCAGGATCGCCTGGATGCGCGCGACGATCTCGTCGAGGCTGAAAGGCTTCGTGACGTAGTCGTCTCCGCCCGCGTTGAGGCCGGTGATCTTGTCTTCGGTCTCGTCCTTCGCGGTGAGGAACAGGATCGGCGCCGTGTAACCGGCGCCGCGAAGTCGCTTGGTGACGCTGAAGCCGTTCATGTCGGGGAGCATCACGTCGAGCACGATGAGGTCTGGTTCTTCCTCGAGCACGGCCGAGATGGTCTGCGCGCCGTTGGCGACGGCCCTGACCTGGAACCCGGCGAAGCGCAGGCTCGTGATGAGCAGGTCGCGGATGTTCGGTTCGTCGTCCACGACGAGGATGCGCGGTGCGTTCATGCGCTCATTATCGCCATTTCAGCCATGGATGCGCTGAACACCGCGCGGTACGGCGCTCAGGCGGCCGGGGTGAGGATGCTGTCGGCGTCGAGGATCGTGTAGGCGTAGCCCTGCTCAGCGAGGAAGCGCTGCCGGTTCTGCGCGAAGTCCTGATCGACCGTGTCGCGCGCGATGAGCGTGTAGAAGCTGGCGGTGTTGCCCGACTTCTTGGGGCGCAACAGACGGCCCAGGCGCTGAGCCTCTTCTTGACGGGAGCCGAACGAACCCGAGACCTGAATGGCGACGGATGCTTCGGGGAGGTCGATCGAGAAGTTCGCGACCTTCGACACCACGAGCACCCTGATGTCTCCGACGCGGAAGGCTTGGAAGAGTTCTTCACGCTCGGGGATGGGCGTCGCGCCGGTGATCTTCGGGGCGCCGAGCGATTCTGCGAGCAGATCGATCTGATCGAGATACTGGCCGATCACGAGAATGCGCTCGCCGGAGTGCCGGTCGACCAGGCCACGCACGACGTCGATCTTCGCAGGAGCTGTCGCCGCCAGGCGGTAGCGGTCTTCGTCGGCTGCCGCGGCGTACTCCATGCGGTCTCCGGCCGGCAGATCGACGCGCACCTCGTAGCAGGCGGCGGGTGAGATGAAGCCCTGGGCCTCGATCTCTTTCCACGGCGCGTCGAAGCGCTTGGGGCCGATGAGGCTGAAGACATCTCCCTCGCGCCCGTCCTCGCGAACGAGGGTGGCGGTGAGCCCCAGGCGTCGCCGCGCCTGCAGGTCGGCGGTGAGTTTGAATACCGGGGCAGGGAGAAGGTGCACCTCGTCGTAGACGACCAGGCCCCAGTCGAGCGCATCGAGGAGGGCCAGATGCGCGTACTGCCCGCCCCGCTTCGCGGTGAGGATCTGGTAGGTCGCGATCGTGACCGGCTTGACCTCTTTCGCCTGACCGGAGTACTCGCCGATCTCGTCGGCGGTCAGCGAGGTGCGACGCAGCAGCTCGTCGCGCCACTGCCGTGCGCTGACGGTGTTCGTGACGAGGATGAGCGTCGTGGTCTTCGTCTCGGCCATCGCCGCCGCGCCGACGAGGGTCTTGCCCGCCCCGCAGGGCAGCACGACCACGCCGGAGCCGCCCTCGACGAAGATGTCGACCGCCTGCCGCTGGTAGGGGCGAAGCGTCCATCCGTCTTCGGCGAGCTCGATCTCGTGCGGTGTTCCCGGGGTGTAGCCGGCGAGGTCTTCGGCGGGCCAGCCGATCTTCAGCAGTTCCTGCTTGATGTGACCGCGCGCCCAGGCGTCGACCGCGAACGAGTCGGGGGACGGGCGCCCGAGCAGGAGCGGCTGGATGCGCTTGTTCCGAGCGACTTCGGCGAGCACGGCCGCATCCGTCGACCGGAGCACGAGCGCACCCTCGGCGTCGCGTTCAATGACGAGGCGCCCGTAGCGGTTCACCGTTTCGCTGATGTCGATCGACACCGATGCGGGCACCGGGAAGCGCGACCACCGCTCGAGGGTGGCGAGCATGTCGTCGGCACCGTGACCGGCGGCGCGGGCATTCCAGAGCCCGAGCCGCGTGATCCGGTAGGTGTGGATGTGCTCGGGGGCGCGCTCGAGTTCGGCGAAGATCGCCAACTCGTGGCGGGCGCTCTCCGCATCCGGGTGCGCGACTTCGAGGAGGACCGTGCGGTCGCTCTGAACGATGAGTGGGCCGTCAGCCATAGGTGCCTATTCTACGGGGCCGTGCGATCGACGAGGGCGCCGCGGGTGCCCGATCACAAGACCGGGTGCACGCTCACGATGCTCCGCAGAGGCAGCGTACGTTCGACGTCGGCACCTCGGTCGCGGCCCCGCAGACGCCCGCCGCCGAGACCCGTCGCCTCGAGGCGGAAGGTGCGTGTGCTGCCATCGGGCAGGCTCACGACGACATCGACGACGGCGCGGGCGCGCACGGCCTGGTCGAGCTCGCGCTCGAGCCACGCGGCATCGCCGTCGGAACCGCCGGAGCGCAACCGCGCGAGGAGGGCCGCGTACTTCTGGGTCGCAGGCTCCGCGATCGGGTCTTCGGCGATGCGCGAGCGATCGAGGGTGCGCGTCGAACCCGCGCCGTCGACGGCGATGACGGGATACCGCGCGTCGGCCAGGGCCCAATAGACGCTGTCGACGGGAACACGCGAGATGAGATCGTCGGTCTCGCGCTGAAGCCCGAGGGAGCGCAGAGCCTGATCGACGGCGATCGTCGCGATCGCGGCCGGGTCATCGCTCGTGACGCGGGTGAGCCCGGCGTCGTCGTCGCGTCCGACGCGGATCTGCCCGTGCCGGGCGGCGGTGCTCTCGATGACGTAGGCGAGGGGCTGGGGGAGACCGGTCAACGACACCGACTCGAGGAACTCGCGCAGCGACTCCGCCGTTTCGCCGGCCGTGATCGCGGCACCGATCGTGGACGCCGTGAACCGGTAGCTCGTCGCCTGAGCGCGCGACTCCCGGTTGGCCATCGTGCGCAGCCGCACGTCGAGTTCGGGGGCGAGCGGGCCTGGCGCGATCGCGGTCAGGTCGTTCTGGAGGTAGAGGCGGTCGACCTCGGTCGGCAGCATCTTCGCCCAGACGTCGGCGTCGACGCCTTCGCCCCGGGCGAGAGGGGTGACCCACGTCGGCTCCGCCCCCAGCGGGGTGAACAGCCCCCATGCGACCCATCGCCGCCGCCACTGCTCGGCAGAGGCGGGCCACGAGCGGAGGAAGGGGTAGGCGGAGGGCCACTCCGCGGCCGAGATCCATCCGCCGCCGGGCGAGCGCAGGCCCTCGGGCAGGGCGTCGCGCAACCTCAGTGCGAGCGTCTCCCACCGCACGGCCGTCGTCGCGTGCAGCCATTCGCGGGCGGAGCGCGTGACCAGCCAGGTGCGCTCGCGACCGACGAGGAGCCCCCCGGCTTCGGCCACCTCGATGAGCGGGTCGGCGTCTTCGGCGTGGGCGATCGCCCCGGCTTCGACCAGGCGACGGCGGTCGACCGCGCCCAGCGTTCCGGATCCGATGCGACCGAGCGGCGCTTCGAGGCAGAGGAGGAGAACGTCGGCGAGGGATGCTGCCGACGTGAACGCGCGCTCGGCCGCGGCGGCGTCATCGTCGGGCGTCGATGCCGGTCTCGCGGCGATGGGCGGATCGGTGATCGGAAGACGCTCGCGGACGGCGTCGCCGACCGCCTGGAACACTTCGCCGTCGGCTGTGGCGAGCGCTCGGGCGGCGAGATCTGCGCGCGCCGACTCCGCCACGGGAGTCCCGGTGGTCACCGCGGTCGTCAGTGCGTACGCCGCGGCGGCGGGCAGCGCGTCGAGCGCCCGACCGACAGCGGTGGGTTCGAGCAGCGCTTCGGCCGCGTCGTACAGATCGCGCCAGGTCGCGGTGGGCGAGACGCCCCGGACGGCGAAGAGTTGCGCGAACTCCGCGTCGCCGCGGTCGGTGAGGGTCGACGCGAGCGCGCGCTGGTCGGAGGCGGCGGCCATGGTCAATGACCCTTGTTGGCCCGAGCCCTCCGCAGGAAGCTCATCACCAACAAGACGACGATCAGCACGAATCCGAGCGGAAGCGCGATATTCGGGAGGAGGAGGATGAGCGGCCAGAGGCCCTCGCCGTAGTTGGTCACTCCCAGCGGGCGGGAGAAGATCGCCGCGAAGACGCAGAGGATCGACACCACGATCAGGCCCAGCGACATGAAGGTGAGGAAACGGTCGATACGGCGCACCGGCATCTCGTCACGCGCTGGAGGACTCATCCGGCCCAGCGTAGCGCCTGGCGGGCGTGTCGTAGGCTGGGGCGAGGGGCTCGCCTGCCCCGATCCCACCGTCCGTGCGCTGCACGGACTCCCGAACTCCCGCGAGGTTGTGCCAGATGCCCACCGGCAAAGTCAGGTTCTACGACGAGGAGAAGGGGTTCGGCTTCATCACGACCGATGACGGCCAGGACGTCTTCTTGCACGCCACGGCGCTGCCCGACGGTACCCCCGCCCTCAAGGCCGGCGCCCGGCTGGAATTCGGTGTCGCCGACGGCAAGCGCGGCCTTCAGGCGCTCTCGGTGCGCGTTCTCGATGCCCCGCCGAGCCTCGCGAAACGTGCTCGCACGCCCGCCGACGACATGGCGATCATCGTGGAAGACCTCGTCAAGCTCCTCGACGGCATCGGCGGCGACCTGCGTCGCGGTCGTTACCCGAACGGTGCGCACTCGAAGAAGATCGCGGCTGTGCTGCGCAAGGTAGCCGATGACTTCGACGCCTGAGTCCGTAGACGCCGACCTGCTGGCCGCGCGAGACCTCGCCGTGGTCGCCCTCAGCGAGGTGACGCCGGCGCACACGATCGGCGAACCCGCCGGCTACACCGTCGAAGAGGGTGGAGCGGTCTCGCTGCGTTTCGCCAACACGCTGCCGGGCTACCCCGGCTGGTTCTGGACCGTCACGGTGGATCGCGTCGAGGGCGAAGCCCCGACCGTGCTCGAGGTCGAGTTGCTTCCCGGCGACGGCGCCCTGCTCGCGCCCGACTGGGTGCCGTGGGACGAACGGCTGGCCGATTACCAGGCCGCTCAGACGGCGCTCGCGGAGGCCGCCGAGTCGGGGGACGACGACGACCTCGACGACGATGACGACTTCGATGACGACGACGAAGACGCGGCCGTGAGTCGCACTCATGCCGGTGACGTCGACGGCGTCGACATCGACCAGCTCGACGACAACGCCCCCGACGACGAGTTCGACGGCGACGCGCCGGAGTTGGAAGAGCCCGCGCTCGACGACGACGAGCGCTGACGTCTCCGCAGCATCCGCCCGTCTGAATCGGCGCGGCGTCTGATACTCAGCGCGCCGCGCCGATCGTCAGACGCCCGGTCGATCTGTCGACTCGGCGCTGTCAGAGCCGTTCGACGAGGTAGTCGATCGAGCGGATGAGCTGACGCACATCGTCGGGCTCGATCGACACGAAGGTGGCGACGCGCAGCTGGTTGCGACCGAGCTTGCGGTAGGGCTCGGTGTCGACGATGCCGTTCGCGCGGAGGCCCTGCGCGATCGCTGCGGCATTGATGTTCTCGTCGAAGTCGATCGTCACCACCACGGGCGAACGGTCTGCGGCGTCGGCGACGAACGGTGTCGCGAACGTCGATCCCTGAGCCCAGGAGTACAGCGCGCCCGACGACTCGCGCGTGCGGGCGTCTGCCCAGGTGAGACCGCCGTTGCCGAGGATCCAGGACAACTGATCGTCGAGCAGCAGCAGGGTCGTGAGTGCGGGGGTGTTCAGCGTCTGCTGGAGGCGCGAGTTGTCGAGGGCGTTCTTCAGGCTCAAGAACTCGGGAATGTAGCGACCGGATGCGGCGACCCGCTCGATCCGCTCGATGGCGGCGGGCGAGACGACGGCGAACCAGAGTCCGCCGTCGGAGCCGAGGTTCTTCTGCGGGGCGAAGTAATAGACGTCGGTCTCGAGGACGTCGAAGTCGATGCCGCCGGCGGCGCTGGTCGCATCGATGACCGTGAGTGCACCGGCATCACCCGCGACGCGGGCGATCGCCGTGGCGACACCCGTAGACGTCTCGTTGTGGGGCCAGGCATACACATCGACGCCTTCGACGGCCTCGGCGACGACGCTCGAGCCGGGCTCGGCCTTGCGCACGTCGGGTGCCTCGAGCCACGGGGTCTTCGCGGCGGCGGCGAACTTGCCGCCGAACTCGCCGAAAACGAGGTTCTGGCTGCGGGACTCGATGAGACCGAAGGCCGCGGCGTCCCAGAACGCGGTCGACCCGCCGTTGCCGACGATCACCTCGTACCCGTCGGGGAGGCGGAACAGCTCGGCCAGCTGCGCGCGGACGCCGGCGACGAGATTCTTCACCGGTGCCTGGCGGTGCGAGGTGCCCAGGATCCCCGCGCCGCGGGTCACGAGGGCTTCGAGCTGCGCCCCGCGGATCTTCGACGGCCCGCAGCCGAATCGACCGTCGGTGGGCAGGAGATCCTTCGGCAGTTCCACGTGCGACATGGCTCGATTGTATGGTCAGCCGCCCGCACGGCCCGTCCGCCCCCGGCCCGGTGTCCGGGCCAGCGGATAGGCTGGAGTGCCCCCTTCGCACGGCTGAGGACCCCATGACAGATCTCATCGACACCACCGAGATGTATCTCCGCACGATCCTCGAACTCGAGGAGGAGAACATCGTTCCTCTGCGCGCGCGCATCTCGGAACGACTCGGTCATTCCGGCCCCACCGTCTCGCAGACGGTCGGACGCATGGAGCGCGACGGTCTGGTGGTCGTCTCCGAAGATCGTCGTCTCGAATTGACCGGCTCCGGGCGCCAGAAGGCGGTCGACGTGATGCGCAAGCACCGTCTCGCCGAGCGTCTGCTCAGCGACGTGATCGGGCTCGACTGGGCCTACGTGCACGAAGAGGCCTGCCGGTGGGAGCACGTCATGAGCGAGCAGGTCGAGCGACGCCTCGTCGAACTGCTGGGCCACCCGACCGAGTCGCCCTACGGAAACCCGATTCCCGGGTTGGATCAGCTCGGCGATCACCCGGCGAACACCTTCGAGCAGGGCGTCGTCGGCCTCGTCCGCAAGCTGACAGACGAGGGCGGCCCGATCACCGGCACCGTCCGGCGCTTGGCAGAGCCGGCGCAGGTCGACCCCGAGCTGCTCCAGCAGCTCAAAGAAGCGGGTGTGATGCCCGGTGCAACCGGGAGCTACCGGTTCAACGAGGGGTACGTCCTCGTCGAGATGGACGGCTCCTTCGAAGGCCTCGAGCTTCCCGTCGAGGTCGCCTCGCACATCTTCCTCGTCGACGCGCGCTGATCCTCCCCGCGCCCGCTCCGGGGGAGTTATCCACCGCCGGCCGGCCCTCGGCGTGACTTATTCGTTACCTTCCGGTAGCGTGACTTTCGTCCACAGGCGAGAAGCCCGCCAACGGACCCCTCGCAGATTGCCTCATCGGCTCGTCGTCCGCAGAGGGTGAACCCGCACATCGTGCCCCACACCGAGTGTCGACGAGTCAGCGTTCCCACGCAGAGGCGCCGGAGGAAAAGTTTGGCTGAACCAACCCATTCGGACGCGTCTGCACCCGAGCAAGACGTGACCGATCTCACCCGCAGGAACCGCGATCGACGGCACCCCCGCTCACGACCACCGCGGGCAACGCCGCGGACCGTCGCGAAGTCGGCTCCCGCCACCGCGCCCCGTTCCGTGCGCGCCCAGGTCAAGCCGGTCCGCACCGTTGTGATCCTGACGATGGTCGTCGGCCTGATCGCGACCGTCGCTCTGCCGGCCTACGCGGCCTGGCGGCCCACCGCCGAGGCCAAGACCTTGCAGCAGATGGCGGCAGACGATGCGCAGTCGCTCGTCGTGGCCTCCGACGTCACCGCGGTGCAGCTCGACCGCAGCAGCTACTCGGCGACCACGGCAGAAGAGATCGAGAAGAAGAAGGCGGCCGAAGCGGCTGCCGAGCGCGCTCGACAGATCGCCGCGCGGGTCACCACCACCACTTCCAGCTCCACCCCGTTCTCGACCCCGGTCGATCTCACGATGACCGCCCCCGGCTCCGGCGAGGTGCGCTGGCCGCTTTCGGGCTTCACCAAGGGTCGTGGCCTGGGCGACTCCGGTTACCACCAGGGCGTCGACCTCCTCGCACCCGGCGGCACCCCGTTGTTCGCCGCCGCGGCGGGCGTCGTGCGTGTCTCGCAAGAGAGCTTCGGCGGCTACGGCGTCGCCGTCACGATCGACCACGTCATCGACGGCCAGCGGGTCAGCACCCTCTACGGCCATATGACCTACGGCAGCCGTCAGGTCGTCTCGGGCCAGACGGTCGAAGCCGGGCAGATCATCGGTCTCGTCGGCAGCACCGGCAGCTCGACGGCGAACCACCTGCACTTCGAGGTGCACATCAACAACGCCGTGGTCGACCCGTGGGCCTGGCTCGAGCAGAACGCCAGCTGACACCCTTCGAACATCACGGGCGGCGTGCCGGAGAATTCGTTCTCCGACACGCCGCCTTTTGTTTCCCTTTCCGGCGACCCGCGGGTGCGCGGGGGTGGGTTACCCTTTCTTCGACGCTGAGAGAAGCGGAGGAAGCCGATGGGCGCAACACCACGTATCCGAACCATGGATGCGCTCGGTCTGCTCGTCCTTCGGCATCGTGAGATCGGATGCTGCGGCGTAGCCGCAGTTGCCTGGCGCTGTCTGTGAAGACAGCGCCTTTTTCATACCCTCCGCAGACACACGCGTCGCACGTCGAATAACCCGGGAAGCCGTCCCGGACCGTTCGAGAGGATGCCGAAATGCGCACTCTGGTACTGAACGCGGGCTACGAGCCGCTCGCGGTCGTGTCGTTCAAGCGAGCCCTCGTGCTCGTGATGAGCGAGAAAGCCACCGTCATCGAGCACGTCGAGGGCGAGCCGGTGTGGGGGAGCACCGGCCACTGGGATCGCCCGGCCGTCATCGTGCTCTCGAGATACGTGCGGGTACCGGGCTCGCGCCGTGTGCCGGTCACGCGGCGAGGGGTGCTGCGTCGAGACGCCCATCGCTGCGCGTATTGCGGCAAGGCGGCCTCGACCATCGACCACGTGATGCCGCGCTCCCGCGGGGGCAAAGACACCTGGGAGAACCTCGTGGCGTGCTGTCTGGTGTGCAACAACGTCAAGAGCGACCGCACGCCTCAGGAGATGCACTGGGAGCTGCGTCTCGTGCCCCAGGCGCCTCGGGGCTCGCAGTGGACCGTGCGCGGCACCGAGCGCGCCGACCCGCGCTGGGAGCCGTATCTGGCGCTCGCCGCCTGAGTCGCGCGCTGTCGCCGGCATGTGATGTGCTGGGGTGATGCCACGTGCCCTTCTCGTCATCGACATGCAGCGGGGGTTCGACGACCTCGATTTCTGGGGACCGACGACCAACCCCGACTGCGAACGCCACGTCGCCGCACTCGTCTCGGAATGGGAGAGGGCCGGCGAGCCGCTGGTGGTCGTCCGCCACGATTCGGAGTCTGCGGCTTCGCCGCTTCATCCGGATGCAGACGGGAATGCGCTGATCGATGCGGTCGCCGCCGCGTCGCCGTCGGTGCTCGTGACCAAGCACGTCAATTCCGCGTTCTACGGAGAACCCGATCTGCACGCATGGCTGCAGGAACGCGGCATCCGTTCGGTGGTGATCTGCGGCATCCAGACCAACATGTGCGTCGAGACCACCGCGCGGATGGCGGGAAACCTCGGCTACGACGTGACCGTCGCGCTCGACGCGACCCGTACTTTCGATCTCGTCTCCGAGATCTCCGGTCTCGGGCGCGTGGAGCGTTCCGCCGCTGACCTCATGGCGGCGACGGCTCTGGTGCTGCAGGGCGGGGGTTTCGCGCGGATCGAGACCACCTCGGAGATTCTGGCGAGTATC
This sequence comes from Microbacterium shimangi, assembly GCF_043556445.1. Taxonomy (NCBI): domain Bacteria; kingdom Bacillati; phylum Actinomycetota; class Actinomycetes; order Micrococcales; family Microbacteriaceae; genus Microbacterium; species Microbacterium shimangi. The sequence continues at coordinate 175,379 of NZ_JBIGII010000002.1, read as the reverse complement.
GAACATAACTGACGAATAACCCCGATATCCGATGTCGGAGGTCGTTCATACGCTCATCTCATCTTGATCCGCTAGAACATTAGTTCTAGCCTGAGTCGATGAGGGCGATGATGGCGACGAGCGCCGAGGCGGTGAACGACATCCACGAGCTGCGTGCGCAGCTCGAGCGGATGCAGGGCCGTCGGCTCGATGCGCCGGTGCTGCCGACACACCCGGCCTTCACTTCGCTTTTGCCCGGCGGTGGCCTGCGGCCCGGCGCGGCCTATTCGCTCAGCCCGTCTGCGTCATTGCTTCTGGCGCTCATGGCGCGTCCCTCTCAAGACGGAGCGTGGTGCGGTGCGGTCGGCATGCCCGAGCTCGGCGCCGAGGCGGCCGAGCGTTACGGCCTCGACCTCGAGCGGCTGGTGTTCGTTCCGGACCCCGGGCCCCGGTGGCTGGCGGTCACCGCGACGATTGCAGAGGTACTGCCGGTGGTCGCCGTGCGCCCGCCCTCGCGGGTATCCGAGAAAGAGGTGGCACGGCTGGCTGCGCGGCTGCGCGATCGGGGTTCGGTGCTTCTCGTGCAGGGTGCCTGGCCGCAGGCCGAAGCCACCATCGATGTCACCGACTCGCGATGGGCGGGCCTCGGCAACGGTCACGGCTACCTGGCGGGGCGCGAACTCACCGTATCGGTGACGCATCGGCGATCCCCGGGGGCGAGGCGTGCGCGCATGCTGCTGCCCGCTGCAGACGGCACGGTGAGCCTCGTGGGTCAGGTCGGCGAGCAGCCGCGGCTGCGGGCGCTCCCCGACGAGTACGAAACGGCGGTGGCCGGCTGATGAACGCACCGCCCCGTAGCCCAGAGAGAGCGTCGGCGCCCCGCACCGAGAGATCGCCCACGCGCAGCCTCGTGCTCTGGTTTCCCGACTGGCCCGTCACGGCTTATCTGCGAGAGCCGTCGGCGACGGCCGCGGCGAAAGCGGGGGCTCCCACCGCCGTGTTCGAACGCAACGTCGTCATCGCATGTTCGTCGGCTGCACGTGATCAGGGAGTGCGGCGCGGGCAGCGCCGTCGAGACGCGCAGGCGGTGTGTCCTCGGCTGGTGGTCATCGCGGCCGACGATGCCCGAGACCATCGGGCTTTCTCGCCGGTGGTGACGCAGATCGAGCAGCTCGCCCCCGGCGTGCAGATCGTGCGCGCCGGGCTCTGCGCGTTGCGCGCACGCGGGCCGGCGCGCTACTACGGCGGTGAGGCGGAGGCTGCGCACGTGCTGCTCGCCGTCCTCGCCGAGCAGGGCATCACGGGTGTTCGGGTCGGTGTGGCAGACGGGCCGTTCGCCGCGGAGCAGGCCGCACGTGCTGCTCGCGCCGACGCGCCGGTGCGGGTGGTGCCCGAAGGAGAATCGGCGAGTTTTCTCGCCCCCCTGCCGATCTCCGTGATCGATGCCTCTCCGGGGATGCCGTCTGCGGCCGCGGGCGGTGAGCTCGCCGGGCTCCTCTCGCGACTCGGCGTGCACACCCTCGGTGGGTTCGCCGCGATGGAGGTCGATCGGGTGCGGGAGCGGTTCAGCGAACCGGGGGTGCGAAAGCACGCGCTCGCCTCGGGCCGTGACTCCCATCCCGTTCAGCCGCGCACGCCCCCGCCCGAACTGCATCGGTCGGTCGCCTTCGAGCCGCCCCTCGAGCTCGCCGAGCAGATCGCCTTCGGCATGCGGATCGCCGCCGACGAGTTCGTCGCGGGCCTCGGAGCCGTCGATCTCGTCTGCACCGAACTGCGCGTCGAACTCACCGGCGATCGCGGCGAACGCAGCGAGAGGGTGTGGCTGCACCCTGCGTCCTTCGACGCGGCCGCCGTCGTCGACCGGGTGCGGTGGCAGCTCGCCGCCCTCCGTGAGGCACAGGGCACTTTCGGCAGTGGTGTCACCGGAGTACGGATCTCTCCCGAGGCGGTCGACGAAGCATCCCATCACGTCCGAGGGCTGTTCGGTGCAGGACCCGACGAACGCGTGCACCACGCCCTGTCGCGCGTGCAGGCGATGCTCGGGCATCGCAGCGTCGTCACACCGGTCATCGGTGGGGGCCGCTGGCTGGCCGAGCGCCAGGTGCCGGTGCCGTGGGGTGACCGGGCGGTGACCGCGAAAGAGCGCTCACGGCCGTGGCCGGGCAGTCTTCCCGATCCGTTGCCCGCGACGGTGTTCCCCGAGCCGCGCCTGGTCGAGGTGACCGACATCGCCGGGTCTGTGGTGTCGGTGGGGGAGCGCGAGGTGCTGAGCGCACCCCCGGCGCACCTCGAGGCGGCGGGGCGACGGCGCCGCATCGATGCGTGGGCGGGTCCGTGGCCGATCAGCGAACGCAGATGGGATCCCCTCCGCGGGCGGCGGGCGCACCGGTTTCAGATCGTCGACGCCGAGGGGGCCGCGTGGCTCCTGATCTGCGAAGCGGGCGAGTGGAGAGCAGAGGGACGCTATGACTGACCCCCGCGAATCGCGCGAGCGCACGGGGGCGAGAGGCTGATGGGCTGGCACAACCCGCCCGTGCCGTGGTCCGAGATCGAGCGTGCGCTCAGCGACACGCGGCGTCCCCGCGACATCCCCGCCGGCGCAGACGGTGGCGACAGCCCGGCCTGGTCGCACAAACGCGGCACCTATGTCACCCCCAAGATCGAACGGCCCGACGGGGCGGTGCCCTACGCCGAACTGCACGCGCATTCGTCGTACTCGTTCCTCGACGGGGCGTCCTCTCCAGAAGAGCTGGCAGAAGAAGCCGAGCGACTCGGACTCCACGCTCTCGCGGTCACCGATCACGACGGTTTCTACGGCATCGTCCGATTCGCCGAGGCGGCCGAGCAGCTGCAGGTCAAGACGGTGTTCGGCGCCGAGCTCTCGCTCGAGCTGCCCAAACCGCAGAACGGCGAGCCCGACCCGGTGGGTTCGCACCTGCTGGTGCTCGCGCGCGGCGAAGAGGGGTATCACCGCCTCGCCGCGGCGCTGACCGCGGCGCAGCTGCGCGGTGCCGAGAAGGGGCGTCCGGTCTACGACCTCGCAGAGCTGGGTGAGCGATCGGGCGGCCCCGGTGATTCCCAGTGGGCGGTGCTCACCGGATGCCGCAAGGGGGCCGTGCGTCGCGCTCTCGCTGCGGAGGGGCCGGATGCTGCCGGGATCGAACTCGACCGACTCGTCACCCTTTTCGGTCGTGATGCCGTGCACGTCGAGTTGATGGATCATGGCGATCCGCTCGACAGTCGCACGAACGATGTCCTCGCCCGCCTGGCCGCCGATCGGGGTCTTCCCCTCCTGGCGACGAACAACGTGCACTACGCGGTTCCGCAACGCGAGCTGCTCGCCGCCGCCGTCGCGGCGGTGCGGGCGGGGCGGGGGCTCGACGAGCTCGACGGGTGGCTTCCGGCTCACGCCGGAGCGCACCTGCGCTCGGGTGAAGAGATGGCCCGCCGCTTCGCTCGGTATCCGGGCGCGGTCTCGCGCACCGTCTCGCTCGCCGATGAGCTCGCCTTTCCGTTGCGCCGGGCGAAGCCCGCCCTGCCGAAGCAGAAGGTGCCCGAGGGGCACACCCCGATGTCGTACCTACGCCATCTCGTATGGGAGGCCGTGCCACGCAAGTACCCGGGGCTGACCCTCGAAGACCGCAAGCGGATCGAACGCGAACTCGAGGTCATCGAGATGAAGGACTTCCCCGGGTACTTCCTCATCGTCTGGGGGATCGTGCAAGAGGCGCGACGCCGAGGCATCCTGTGTCAGGGTCGCGGCTCCGCGGCCAACAGCGCCGTCTGCTATCTGCTCGACATCACGGCGGTCGATTCGATCTACTACAAGCTGCCGTTCGAGAGGTTCCTCTCGAGTCTTCGAGACGAAGAGCCCGACATCGACGTCGACTTCGATTCCGATCGGCGCGAAGAGATCATCCAGTGGGTCTACGGCCAGTACGGCCGCGATCGGGCGGCGCAGGTGGCGAACGTCATCCAGTACCGACCCAAGAACGCCGTCCGCGATATGGCGAGGGCGCTCGGCCATTCCCCCGGGCAGCAGGACGCGTGGTCGAAGCAGGTCGAGAGGTGGGGGGCGGTGCTCGAGACGGGTGCCGACCACGACATCCCCGACCAGGTGATCGAGTTCGCGGCCGAACTGCTGAAGGCGCCCCGCCATCTCGGCATCCATTCCGGGGGAATGGTGCTCACCGATCGTCCCGTCGGCGAGGTCGTGCCGATCGAACACGCGCGCATGGAGAACCGCACGGTCATCCAGTGGGACAAAGACGATGCCGCCTGGATGGGCCTGGTGAAGTTCGACCTGCTCGGGCTCGGGATGCTGGCCGCTCTGCAGTACTGCTTCGACCTGATCCGTGACGCCACGGGCGAGGAGTGGGAGCTCTCGACCCTGCCGAAGGAGGAGAAGGCGGTCTACGACATGCTCTGCCGAGCGGATTCGATCGGGGTCTTCCAGGTCGAATCCCGTGCCCAGATGGGGCTGCTGCCGCGCCTGCAACCCCGCAAGTTCTACGACCTGGTGGTGCAGATCGCACTCATCCGGCCGGGGCCGATCCAGGGCGGGGCGGTGCACCCGTTCGTGCGACGAAAGCTCGGTCAGGAAGAGGTCACGTACGCGCACGAGAAGCTGAAGCCGGTACTCGAGCGGACCTTCGGGGTACCGGTCTTCCAGGAGCAACTCATGCAGATGGCCGTCGCCGTCGGCAACTGCACCGGGGAAGACGCCGACCTGCTGCGTCGCGCCATGGGTTCCAAGCGCGGTCTCGAGAAGATCGACAAGCTCCGCGACAAGCTGTACGAAGGCATGAAAGAGAACGGTCTCGTCGGCCAGGTCGCCGACGACATCTACGCGAAGATCCAGGCGTTCGCCAATTTCGGGTTCGCCGAGTCGCATTCGCTGTCGTTCGGGCTGCTCGTCTACGCGAGTTCGTGGATCAAGCTGCACTACCCGGGGGCATTTCTCGCGGGTCTGCTGCGGGCGCAGCCCATGGGCTTCTATTCGCCCGCGACCCTCACCGCCGACGCCCGTCGGCACGGCGTCGAAGTGCGTCGCCCCGATCTGCGGCATTCGAAGGCCGAGGCCACGCTCGAACCTCTTGCCGGTGGAGGAGTCGACGCCTCCGAACCAGAGGACACCTCGAGAATCGAGGATGCTGCGGGGCCGATCGGTCCTCGATCCCCGAGATCTCCTCGATTCTCGTCGGCGCCGGGCCCCACGGGCCTCGATGCGTGTGCGCAGAGCGTGCAGCCGCCGACGGGGGAGTTCGATGCGTCCGAGCCCGACGAGTACGAAGCGCACCGGCGCGACGGCGGATTCGTGGTCCGGCTCGGACTCGCCGGCGTCCACGGTATCGGCGAGAAAGTGGCCGAGCGCATCATCGCCGAGCGGAACCGCGGCGGGGATTACCGTGACATGCGCGATCTCGTCCGGCGCGCCGGAGTCACGGCCACCCAGCTCGAGTCGCTCGCGACGGCGGGCGCGTTCGAGTGCTTCGGGCTGAGTAGGCGAGAGGCGATCTGGCTCGCCGGTTCGGCCGCCGAAGACCGGGTGGAGTACCTCCCCGACTCGCTCACCTCCGTGCAGCCGCCGTTGTTCACCGATCAGACCAGCTACGAGGTGCTCGCTGCAGATCTCTGGGCCACCGGTGTCTCGACCACCGATCACCCCCTCGCCCACTATCGATCGCAGCTCGATGCTCGGGGAGTGCTCACCTCCCATGAACTGCGCACCCACGAGTCGGGCAGGCGGGTCGAGGTTGCGGGGCTCGTCACTCATCGACAGCGCCCAGCGACAGCATCCGGAATCACCTTTCTCAACCTCGAAGACGAACACGGTCTCGTGAACGTGATCTGTTCGGTCGGAGTGTGGAACCGCTACCGGCGGGTCGCCCGCGAGTCGCCCGCTCTCATCGTGCGCGGAGTCCTCGAGCGTTCGATGGAGGGGGTGACGAACCTGCTCGCCGACCGTTTCGAAGACCTGAGGGTCGGGGTGGCGCATGCCTCCCGCGACTTCCGGTGAGGCCCTAGAGTCGACCACGGAGGGCCGGATGAGCGGGGATCAGATCGACGTGACAGTGGCACCGTCGGGCACGGGGTGCCCGGAGTGCGATCACCTCGACGGATGGTGGGTGCACCTTCGTCGGTGCGCGACCTGTGGCCACATCGGATGCTGCGACGACTCGCTCGGCCAGCACGCCACCGCGCACTGGCGTGCGACGGGGCACCGGTACATGCGCAGCTTCGAGCCCGGCGAAGACTGGTGGTGGGATTACGAGGCCGAAGAGACCGTGACCGGTCCTGACCTCGCCCCGCCCGAGAGCAGACCCATCGAGCAGCCGTCACCGGGCCCGGAGGGGCGGGTTCCCGGCAACTGGCGCCGACTCCTCGCCGCCCGCGCTCGCGACCGCTGAGCCCGCCGCCCTCACGGGGTGGGGGCGTCGCCGAAGCGTTCACGTGATGCGTGCTGGTGACCGAGTCGGCGAAGCGCCAACAGCAGCGGCTCGGCCAGAACGGTGCCGAGCGCAACGTAGCGCGCCGCAGCCTCCGGGGAGTCGACGGGCACGCGGGCGACCTCGGTGTGCGCCAGATCGAGCATTCGCGCGGCGTAGTCGTCGAGTTCATCGTCGGAGAACGTGAATCCGGCGGCCGTGAGCCCATCGAGGGCGCGGGCGAGGGCGCCCACCGTCGGGAGGTCGCCGGGTTCGCACCGCCACCCCCAGCGGTCGAGGAGCTGCTGGGCGGCGGTGAGGTCCTGCTCCGCGCCGACCCGCGGTCCGGTGGTGTGGTGCACGTGTCCGAGCAGGTCGTGCAGACCCGTTCGTCGACCGTCGAGCGTCGCCAGAACTTCGCGGGCTGCTGAGATCGAGAGACCCGCCGGCCCGACGAGCGCGCGGATGAGACCGAGACGTTGACGGTGAGTGTCGTCGTACGTCGCCTGGGTCGCGGCGGTGAGTGCTCCGTCATGGAGGAGCCCCTCGCGGAGGTAGTACTTGATGGTCCCGACGGACACACCGCTGTCGACCGCCAATTGCGAGATCTTCATGCCACCCCTTGACTAGAAAGTGCCGATACCCAATTATGGGAAGTGATACTTTCCGATTGTAAGGAGTTCAGACATGAGCGTCACCCCAGGCCGCCGAACCCATGAGCACGAGGGCGAACTCGTCGTCTTCCTCATCGGGATGACGGTCAACCGTCTGTGGCGGCCCGACCTGTGGATACCGGTCTTCCGTGCCATGCCCCCTATGCTCACGGAATTGTCGACGGACCCCGAGTCGGGGCTGATGGGCTACCGGCTGACGGTGGGGCGCGGTGGGCCGGTGCTGGTGCAGTACTGGTCGTCGATCGACAAGCTGTACCACTACGCGAGTGATCGGACGGCCGCGCATCGTCCCGCATGGGCCGAGTTCAACCGGCGCGCGCGACAGGCTCCGGGTGCCGTCGGCATCTGGCATGAGACCTTCGTGGTCGACCGTGCGGAGTCCATGTACGTCGACACCCCTGTGGGCGGGCTCGCCGGGGCGACGCAGTCGGTGCCCGTCCGCCGCGGTGCCGACCGTGCGAAGGATCGACTCGGGCAGACGCCCCGCTCCGGGCGTGGGGGCGCTCAGGAGCGGTAGGCGGTGCCGGGGCGGTCGCGGATGAAGCGCGGAACGAGGCTGACCATCACCACCATGGCGATGAGCTCGACGAGGGTCTGCGTCACGACGACGAGGGGCGCGAGGGCGTAGGGCGCGGGCAGGGCGAGTGCGAGAGGCAGAATGACGAGCGAATTGCGCGTCGCTGCACTGAACGCCGCCGCGCGTCGACCCGGCGTGTCCACCCCGGCGAGGCGTGCGACCCACGCGCCGGTGGGCGCCGCCACGAGGGGGAAGACCGCGAACAGCGGCACCACGCTCACCAACATCAGAAGCGAGGCGCTGACCGCTGACACCTGAGACGCCACCACGATGCCGAGGGTGAGCATCATCAGCGGCACCATCGTGGCCGGTGCCCCCTCCGTCACCCGACGCGCAGGAGGCACCCGTCGGGCGAGCAGCTGCGTTGCCGCTGCCGCTGCGAGCGGTAGCGCGATGAGGGTGACGAACGCCGCGACGAACGGGCGCACTTCGAACGCGGCCACGACGTCGGAGCCCGCCGTCCACCACAGGAGCAGCGGCAGCAGCGCGATCTGCAGCACCATGAGGAGCGGGGTCGCTGCGAGGAGGCGGTCGCGCGAACCTCCGGCAAGCCCGGCGAAGACGATGACGTAGTCCACGCACGGTGCTAGCAGAACGAGGAGCACGCCGACGAAGAGAGCGGGTTCGTGGGCCACGAACCGGCTGAGACAGAAGACGAGCACCGGCACGAAGACGAAGTTGGCGATGACGATCGATCCGACGAACCGCAGGTCACGCAGAGCCCGCCCGATATGCGAGAACGGGACACCGAGGAAGGTCACGAACAGCAGCAGTCCGAGAACCGGAGTTATCGCTGCCTCGAGAGCCGGCGCGGCAGACGGCGCAGCCAGACCCACGACGGCACCCGCCATGATGGCCGCGACGTAGAGCACCACCTGGTGGTGCTCCGCCGCGTCTCGAAGTCGACGCATCCCCCCAGCCTGCCTGAAACGCGTCTCGCGCCCGACACGTCGTAGCCGAAAAAGCTCGCGGGCGACAGGGAGGCTGACCGCGGAGTTTCCCGGTGTACAAGTTGAGGATGGACAGGATCCACTATTCGGGCGACTCGATCCTCACGGGGACGAAGATCGCGCACGCACTCATCGACTACGCGCAGGCTCTGGCGCAAACCGAGTCATCGGACACCGTCGTCCTCCCCACCGTCCGGGAAGACGGCGGTGCCGGACGCTCGGAGTTCTTGGTCGGCCCGTCCAGTCAACTTTTCTCAGACGCAGAAGACTCCGAATGGGCCGACCCGATCGACTCCGATCTCGTCGACGAGCTCAGCATGAAGGCCGAAAGGCTCCGCCAGTTCGGATCGGCCACACCGAGCGTGCAGGCCCAGCCGTTGGAGCCCGGCGAAGGATGGTCGGAGCTCGACGAGTTCTAGAGCGCCGGGGCGGGCTGCCCGCTGTCGGCGGTCGCCTCGCCGCCCTCGGGCTCATCGCCGGGGATCGGCGTCAGCGCGAGCGGAACACCCGCGGTGATCAGCAATTGCGTCGACCTCGGTTCGCCCTCGCCGGCGTTCACTTCGAGCCAGTACGCCGGTGCCGCCGCGAGGCGGGTGAGGATGTCCGCGAGCAAGTCGTCGATGTCGCGGTTGCCTACGGAGTACGACTGTCCTCCGTAGGAGATGTCAATACGCTTCATCGGTCGCTGCCTCCGGCTGCCGGACGGCGGTCGGCTCCGGCACGACGTAGAGCCCGCGCGGGGAATTCGCCGTGTACATCAATGCGTCGATCCACGCCCGATTCAGCGCGGGTTGACGCCCTCCGTAGTACTTGTACGTCAGAACGCTGCTCGGGTGCACCCAGATCGACGTTCGTCCGTTGCCGATGCTCAGGTCGTCCTTCCACGTGAAATGGAAGGATTCGCCCCGGCGCAGTTTGGCGCCGATCACTGTCTGAAGATGCGAGAGCAGCCGGTCTTCGAAGTCGGCCTTCAACTGGCCTTCGAACATGAATTTTCCCACGGAAGCCTTTCGGGGGGAGGGAGTGACAGCGTGTCACACATCCGACCCACCGGTACCCCCGCTGAAATGCGGGCGATGAAGGTGTAGCGCCGATCTCTCGGTGCCCCTGGAGGGACTCGAACCCCCAACCCTCTCCTTAGGACGGAGCTGCTCTTCCATTGAGCTACAGAGGCGGGCGCCTCAGTCTACCGACCCCTTCGGCGAGGCGCAGAGGGGTCAGCCCCCCGACTCGGCGCGCATGCGGTTGTGGATGTCTTCGACGGCCATGTCGGAGCCCTCGATCTTCGTCTCGAACGAACCGTCCATGATGTGGGCGATGGCCGCCGTCGGCTGAAGCAGCACATCGCACATGCGGACGCCTCCGCTCACGACGACGGGAATGCGGATCACATCCGACGCGACACCGGCGGCGAGGAGCGCCGCGTACTCCACCACCACCGCACCCACGGCGTCCGTCGTCACCAGGGTCATTCCGGTGGCGAGAAGGAGTTCACCCATCGGTCTCAGACGACCGAACCGATGTCTTCCGACGCCGACATGCGCGTCGGTTCGGACGTGCGACCGGATGGCTCTCGTACCGCGTACAACCCTGTCGGGAGGTTTGCCGCATAGGCCAGCGCGGTCAACCACGCGCGGCTGATTTCCGGCTGACGGCTGCCCGCGAATTTGAACTTCAGACCCGCACCGGGGTGCATCCACACGGTGGTTCGGCCCGACCCGAGGGACGCCTCATCTTTCCAGGTGAAGTAGAAGCTCTCTGAGCGCCGTAGCTTGGTGCCGATGACGACCTGCAGATGTGCAAGAAGGCGGTCTTCGATTTCGGTCTTCGTGTCGTTGTCGTAGGTGAAATATCCCACTGCGGCCTCCGGCCTGACACATCCCCAGCGCGCGACGATCCCGAAGAATCGGGGGCGAAGAGCCGCAAGCCGGGGTGAATGCCGTACTACCCCACGGTGCGGCGTCGCTCCGGTGCGGTCAAGGGGGTGTCGGGATGCCGGTAAATGTGCGGTAGTCGCGTCCGTTCGTTCCCGGCAGGACGGAATGCTCACGCCCCGCCGGAGAACGAACCGGTCGGTGGTTACTGACCTGCGTCGTATGCCTCGAGAATTGCGGCGGGAACGCGACCGCGCTCGCTGATGGTGTGGCCGTTCTCGCGCGCCCACGCGCGAACCGCGCTGAGGTCGCGTCCATCCTGGCGGCGGGTCGCGCGGCTGCGCGACGTCACGGTGCGCGCGGACGCGCCCACGGAGCGGCCGGCCTCGATGAACGGCTTCAACGCTTCGCGCAGCTCTTCGGCGTGCGCCGACGAGAGGTCGATCTCATAGGGGCGCCCGTCGAGCGAGAACAGAACGGTTTCGCCCCCTTCGTCGAGGGTCTTTCCGTCGAGGTCATCGATGATCTGGGTGATCTGTTTACGTGCCATTTGCTTTCTCGTCTCCTGCCGGCCGTTTACGGGTAGGGCCGGAATTCATCGTAGCTTCTTCAGAAGCCGTCGCGGAATGGCGAGTAAATGCGGTGGGGAGATTGTCGCAAAGGCTGAGGTGATTCATAGGACGCGGTCAGAAAGAATTGGTTTCGAATTGCGAAGGGTGGAGGCGGCGGATGCTGTTTCCCGCCACCTCCACCCCGCAGGCGGCCTACCCGCCTGCGGCTTCTCGCTCGAGGTCGAGAAGGTGCGATTTGACCTCGGGGTGGGCGCCGTATTCGCCCAGAGAACCGTCGGCGCGGACGACCCGGTGCACGGGGACGACGATCGAGAAGGGAGTCGTGCGGCACGCGGTGCCGACGGCTCGTGCGGCTCGGGGATTGCCGGCGAGCATCGCGACCTCGCCGTAGGCGGCGGTCTCGCCGTACGGGATCTCGCAGACGGCTTCGAGCGCCGTGCGAGTGAATCCGCGCGCGAGTCGCCAGTCGAGGCGCAGGTCGAAGGTCCGACGCGCACCGGTGAAGTACTCGTCGAGTTGCGCAGCGACCGCCTCGGCGGCGTCGTCGTCGTGCTCGAGTGTGCCCGGGAGGCGTCGGGCCATCTGTTCGATGGCATGCGTGCGCTCGTCGTGCTCGACCTGGAGGGCGACGAGGTCGCCGCCGTCGGCGAAGGCGAGCAGCACGTCGCCCACGGGCGTCGGGTGCCAGGCGGTGGTGAAGCGGGTCATGTCTTCATCTTCTCGGGCCCGTGCACGACGGGGGATGGGTGTTCCGGAACGGGGGACAAGGTCGCGACCTCGAGGGCCTGGGGAGGAAACGCCGATCACCCGGCGTGTCGGGCAATACGGCGAAACTCGCCTCGGGATACCGGGGAGGGAGCGGACCCCCGCTTAGTGTGACTGTGTGTGGCGAGCAGAGGGCATGGTAGTCGGCGCGGAGGGTGACGTGTCGGCGTCATCGGTGAACCCCGGCGATCTCGGTCTCTCCGAGCCCGGGGTGACGGTCATGCACGTCGCCGAGCCCGAGCGGGCGCGTCTGCGCTCGGAGGCGGCGGCACTCGGCGGGCGGTCGACCCTCTTGAGGTTCGACGATGCGTCCGATGCCGGAATCGACATCACCAAAGCCCATCCCGGGAGCCTGCCGCAGTTCATCACCGGCCGCTCGACGCTGTTGTCCAACCTCTTCCGCGACGAGGTGGCTCTGCGGACGGCCCGCATGGCGGCCGAGCGGATCACGGCGAAGAACGTCGAACTCCGCACCTCTCGGGGCCTCGAGCCGGTGCACCTCGCCGTGGGGCTTGCCGCCTGGCGCATCGGGGGCGTGGCCTGGTCTGCCCCCGTGCTGCTGCGGCCCCTCGCCATCCGACGTCACCACGGCGACTTCGAGGTGAAGTTGCACGGATCGTTCGCGGTGAACCCCGAACTCGCGAAAGCCTTCCTCACTCACTTCGGCATTCGCATCGACAGCGTCGCGCTCGCAGGCCTGGCCTATGACCGTGGCGTGTTCAAGCCCCAGCCGGTCATCGATCATCTGCGGGCACTGACCACCCACATCCCCACGTTCGTCGTGCACCCCCGCCTCGTGATCTCCTCCTTCGCCGATGTCGGCTCGGCGATGGCTCGCGACACCGCACGGCTCGACCACCCCGTTCTGAACGCCCTCGCGGGCCACCCCGCCGACCGTGCCATGGTGATGCAGCGTCGCCCGGCGCCCTCGGTCGCCGGGCCCGACGAGCGCGCTCCCGCCTCGGACGCCCTCCTCCTCGACGCGGACGCCGAACAAGAAGCGGTTCTCGCCCGGATCTCGGCCGGCCAGTCACTGGCCGTGCACACGCTCCCGGGCACAGGCGGCACCCAGACCATCATCAACGCGGTCGGTCAGCTCGTGCAGGCCGGCAAGCGGGTCCTCATCGTGAGCGCGCGCCGCTCGACGCTCGAGGGCATCCGGCACCGTCTCACCGGAATCGGCCTCGATGGACTCGCCGTCTCGCCGACGCATCTGCGCCGCGACCTCATCCGCGCGATCGGTCGCAATGAGAAGGCCGAACAGCCCCGCGTCTCAGACATCGACGACGCGCTGGTGCGCCTGCGGACGGTGCTGCGCGACTACCGCCACGCGGTGACGGTCGAACACACGTCGTTGGGCGTCTCGGCCCTCGACATCCTGCGCACGCTGACGTCGCTCGCCGCTCGCTCGCCCGCGCCGTCCACGACCGCGCGGTTCGACGTGGCGACCCTCGAGGGACTCGCGGACCGCCGCGCCGAAGCGGGTGCGGCGCTCGCCGCCGCCGCTCGCCTCGGCGAGTTCCGCTTCGGGCCCGACGACTCGCCCTGGTACGGAGTGTCGTTCACCCGCACCGAAGACGCCCGCGCGGCGCACGCGCTCGCCGGCAAGCTGCACCGGCGCGACGTGCCGAGCCTGCTCGAGCGCGGGTACGAACTCATCGCGCAGACGCGCATGCGGCCGTTCCAGACGATTTCCGAGCTCGGGGCCTACCTGCGCCTGCTGCAGGGCATCCGCGACTCGCTCGATCGATTCAGCCCCACCGTTTTCGAGCGGCCGCTGGGTGAACTCATCCAGGCCTACGCGCCGCGCCGCGATGCTGCGGAGATGAGTGGACCCAACCGTCGCCGACTCAAGCGCCTGTCGCGCGAGTACCTGCGCCCCGGTGTCCACGTCACCGACATGCACGAGGCTCTCGTGCGGATCCAGCAGCAGCGCACCGAATGGCAGCGGTTCGTCGAGGCCGGGGTCACTCCCGAAGTGCCGCTCGGACTCGCCGATGTCTCGGTCGCGTGGCAACGGGTCGACGCCGAACTCGCCGAACTCGACACGATTCTCGGTCGCCAGAACTCCGCTCGTCTGGCGACCCTTCCCGTCGGTCGGCTCGTGCGGACGCTCGCCGGGCTCGCCGCCGAGTCGACGTTCTTCGACAATCTGGTCGAGCGCGCAGAACTGCGTTCCGAGCTCGCCCACCTCGGCCTCGAGCCGCTGCTGCTCGAAATGTCGGTCCGCCACGTGCCCGAAGACCGCGTCGGAGACGAACTCGAGTTCGCCTGGTGGCAGTCGGCGCTCGAGCATCTCCTGCGCACCGACCGCGCACTTCTCGGCGCGAACACCTCTGTGGTGGATCGGCTCGAACGTGACTTCCGCCTCGTCGACGAGGCGCACGCCGCAGCATCCGGACCACTTCTCGCCGCCCGACTCGCGCAGCAGTGGCGTATCGGGATCGTCGACCGCGCCGATGAGGCCGTCGCCCTGAAAGAAGCGCTGAAGCGCGGTGCGACCACCGCCGGCGAACTCACCGACGTCGCCCCTTCGCTGCTGCGTACGCTCGCCCCCGTCTGGCTCGCTTCGCCCTACGAGGTGCCCGAGATTCCCGACACCGACGGATTCGACGTCGTGCTGATCGCCGATGCCGGTGCCCTCTGCCTGGCGGAAGCGGCGCCCGCGGTGCGCCGCGCCGGACAGATCGTCGTCTTCGGAGACCCGGTCACCCAGAAGCCCACCCCCTTCCGAGTCGGCGCCACGTTCGCTTCCGACGACGACGGCGAAGCCGACGAGACGGGCTTCGACGATGCGTCGGTCTTCGAGCGGCTCGCCGAGCTGCTTCCGGTCGAGACCCTCACCCGCAGCTATCGGGCCGGTGGTGAAGACCTCGCCGAACTCGTGAACGATGCGTTCTACGGCGGCGAGATCGTTTCTCTTCCCTGGGCGGGTTCCTACCTCGGCCGCGGCAGTCTGAGCATGGACTACGTCGAGGGCGGCACCGGAACCCCCGACCCCATCTCGGGAGCAGTCGAGAGCCCCGACGCCGAAGTCGCTCGCGTCGTCACCCTCGTCGTCGAGCACGCGGTGAACCGCGGCGCCGAGTCGCTCATGGTCGTCACCGCCAGCGCCCGTCACGCCGAGCGTGTGCGAGCCGCGGTCGAAGCCGCGTTCGCGGGACGCTCCGACGTATCGGACTTCGTCTCGCGCGACACCGCCGAGCCTTTCGCCGTGCTGACGCTCGAAGAGTCGGTCGCCGAGAGCCGCGACCGCGTCATCTTCTCGCTGGGGTTCGGACTCACCAAGCACGGTCGGGTGCTCAGCGATTTTGGCGACCTCTCGACCCCCGACGGCGAGCGGCTGCTCACGGTCGGCATGACCCGCGCGCGCAGGTCGATGGTGATCGTGTCGTCGATCAGGCCGTCGTCGTTCGACGATGGTCGGCTCGAGTACGGAGCGGCGACGCTCATGGGCATCCTCGGCAACCTCGCCTCCCGGGGTCGAGAGGCACGCCTCGAAGACCTCGCCGACCCGCTCACCCTGGCGCTCGCGCGAGAGCTTCGTCGCCTCGGCATCGCCGTCGACGTGCACTACCGCGGCCTGTTGCCGCTGGTCGCCCAGCACGGCGGCAAGGCCGTCGTCGCCGAGAGCGACCCCGAGACGGTGGGCGATTCGCTCCGCGAGTCGCTGCGCCTGCGCCCGCAGATCCTCCGACGGCTGGGGTGGCACTACGTGCGTGTGCACTCCTTCGACCTCTACAGCGATCCGGCGGCCGTCGCCGCGCGCATCGCCGGGTTGCTCGGCGTGAAGGTCGACGGGCCGACGGCCGAATCGAGCACGCAGCCGATCGATGTCATCGAGTGAGACCCCGCGGGACAGGCAGCGTGTCGAGCGCGTCGCCGGCTCACGTCGGGCGCGACTGACGCCCGCGCCCGGAACGTCGGCCGAGCCGGTGCCGGCCGATGAAGAGCGGACGGATGCTGCCGCCGCCTCGTCCACCGCGGGTGCGGGTCCGAACGACGACCGCCTCCGTCAAGACGTGCCCCCGCACTATTGAGGGCAGGTCGGCTGGGTCAGGCGCGGGGTGACGAGCCGTTCTGCTTCTCGAGAAGGTCGCGGATCTGCAGCAGGATCTCCTGCTCCGTGGGGAGCTTGGGCTCGTCGGCCGCTTCGCTGATGCCGGCCCGGGCAGCGGCGCGTTGCTTGATGTGGTTCATCGGGAACACGAAGACGAAGTAGACGACGACGGCGACGGCGAGGAAGTTGATGATCGCCCCGATGATCGCGCCGAACGAGAACGTCACCGTCTCGCCGCTCCATGTCTGCACGGGGAGTACGAGAGCCTCGCTGATCGAACCGGCGTTGAACACCAGGGCGATGAGCGGGTTGATGAGGCTCGAGACGATCACGTTGACGATCGCGGTGAACGCTGCGCCGATGACGACGGCGACGGCGAGGTCGATGACGTTGCCGCGGAGGATGAACTCCTTGAAACCCTTGATCATGGTCTGCTCCTGAGTCGGCGGCCGGTCAGCGGGTCAAGATGCCGACGGGGCGGGGGATGCTTTCGATTCGGTTTTAGCGGATGTCGACGGCGCAGACGACGACGACTCGCCGCTCGTCGAGCCGGAGTTCGACGAAGCATCCGCCTTCTTGCTCTCGCCGGCGCGTGAATCGGTGCGGTAAAAGCCCGATCCGTTGAACGTGACGCCGATCGAGCCGTACTGCTTACGCAGCTCGCCGCCGCACTCGGGGCACACGGTGAGCGAGGCCTCGGAGAACGACTGCACGGTGTCGAAGCGGTGTCCGCACGTCTTGCAGGCGTAGGCGTAGGTGGGCATGGTGCTCCAAGGTCGAGAGTCAGCGGGTCGCTGAGGTGAAGGTGATGGTCTGCGTGGGGGTGACGATTCCGGAGACCGGTTGATCGTGCACATCGCGGGGCACGTCGTCGATGAACTCGGAGTCGAAGATCACCGCGTACACGGGAGGGCAACGCTCCATCGATCCGATGGTCTTGTCGAAGAACCCTCGGCCCCAGCCCAGGCGCATACCGGACCGGTCGACGGCGGCGGCAGGAATGACGAGCAGGTCGACGTCGTTGACGGCGATCGGGCCGAGCACCTCGCCGACGGGTTCGGGCAGTCCGAAAAGCCCCTCGGCGATGTCACCGCCCGGTGAGGCGACGACCCAGTCGAGCAGTCCGTCGTCGCGCGAGATGGGGAGGAGCACTCGCACGCCGCGGCTCACGGCCCCCTCGACGAACTCGCGGGTGCCGGGCTCCGTCGTCGTCGAGAGGAAGCACGACAGACTCGCCGCGCCCGCGCGCGCGACGAGGGCGTCGAGCTGGGCCTGGACGCCGAGAGCAGCCTCGGCGCGAGCCGCCTCGGAGAGATTCTGCCGACGCTCGCGAAGGTCGGCGCGCAGCGCACGCTTTGCCTGTTCGATGCGGTCGGGCATGCAGTCGATTGTACGGGCGCCCCGTGTTACGTCGCCGTCGATGCGGGACCGCTAATGTATTCGCATGCCGCACAAGCCATTCAAGGCCGTCATTCCTGCCGCGGGACTCGGAACACGATTCCTGCCCGCCACGAAGGCGATGCCGAAGGAAATGCTCCCTGTCGTCGACAAGCCCGCGATCCAGTACGTCGTCGAGGAGTCGGTAGCAGCCGGCATCACCGACGTTCTGATCATCGTCGGCCGCAACAAGAACAACATCGCCAACCACTTCGACTCGGTACCCGAGCTCGAAGACAAGCTCCGCCAGAAGGGCGACCTGGAGAAGCTCGCCAAGGTCGAGCACTCATCGGATCTCGCCGATGTGCACATGGTGCGCCAGGGCGAGCCGAAGGGCCTCGGCCATGCCGTGCTGCGCGCCGAAGGCCACGTCGGCGATCACCCCTTCGCTGTTCTCCTCGGCGACGACCTCATCGACGAGCGCGACCCTCTCCTCACCAAGATGCTCGAGGAATACGACAAGCGCACCGCGACGATCATCGCCCTGATGGAGGTCGACCCCGAGCACATCCACCTCTACGGAGTCGCCGCCGTCGAGGCCACCGACGAAGACGACGTGGTGAAGGTGACGAAGCTCGTCGAGAAGCCGTCGAAAGAAGATGCTCCGTCGAACCTCGCCATCATCGGCCGTTACGTACTGGGCCCCGACGTCTTCCGCATCCTCGAGCACACCGAACCCGGCAAGGGCGGCGAGATCCAGCTGACCGACGCGCTCGAAGAGCTCGCGACCGGCGGCGGCGACGGTGGCGGGGTGTACGGCGTGATCTTCCGTGGCCGCCGTTACGACACCGGCGATAGAGTGGACTACATCAAGGCCATCGTGCAGCTGGCTTCCGATCGAGACGATCTCGGGCCGCAGCTGCGTCCCTGGTTCAAGGAGTTCGCGGCCACGCTCTGACCGCTCGTTCGAGGGAGTGGGATGGACCTCTCCGTTCCCCGACTGCACGGCCCGGTCGGCGTGCGTCTGGTGCGCGCGCGCGATGCCCGCACCCTGCAGAACGAACTGCTCTCGAACCGTTCGTGGCTGCGGCAGTGGGAGGCCACGAGTCCCGACGGGCCCGTGTCGTTCGACATGCGCTTGGGCGTGCGTCGTCTTCTGCAACAGCATCGCGACGGCCTCGGCGTGCCGCTGGTCATGGAGTACAACGGCCAGGTCGCCGGTCAGCTCAACGTGTGGGGCATCGCCCGCGGATCGTTGTCGTCGGCGACGATCGGCTATTGGGTGAGCGAACGCTTCGCGGGTAAGAGCATCACCCCGACCTCGGTGGCGCTGGCGACCGACCTGTGCTTCACCGAGCTTCGCCTGCACCGCATGGAGATCTGCATCCGCCCCGAGAATCAGGCGAGCCTGCGCGTCGTCGAGAAGCTCGGGTTCCGGTACGAAGGGCTCCGCCGGCGGTACATCCACATCAACGGCGACTGGCGCGATCACTACGCCTTCGCCCTCGTGCGCGAAGAGGTGCCCGAGGGTGTGCTCGAGCGGTGGGCCTCCGGGCGTGCGCCGCAAGACGCGGCGACGGTTCCGCCGGCCGATCGGCTGCACACGTGACCAAACGGTGAACGCGGCCCTCACCGCGCCACCGCGGGTCTAGCCTGACCGTATGCAGGCTGGCTACCACTTCTGGAACTACACCGTCCCCGGCGCCCCCGACTCGCTTCCGACAGTGCTGGGCGACACCGCCCGCACCGCCGAGCAGGGCGGCTTCGCGCAGTTCACCGTGATGGACCACTGGTTTCAGATGGAAGCGGCGGCCCCGGCCACCGAGCCGATGCTCGAAGCGTTCACGACCCTCGGCTACCTCGCCGGGCAGACCTCTTCGATGCGCCTCGGACCCCTGGTGGCGGGCGTGACCTACCGCTACCCGGCGCTCCTCGCGAAGATCGTCACCACCCTCGACGTGCTCAGCTCGGGCCGCGCGATGCTCGGCATCGGTGCGGCCTGGTACGACCGGGAGCACCACGGACTCGGCGTCCCGTACCCGTCCATCTCGGAGCGCTTCGAGCGTCTCGAAGAGGCGCTCCAGATCTCGTTGCAGATGTGGAGCGAGAACGACGGTGCGTACCGGGGTGCGCACTACAGCCTCGACGAGACGCTGAACAGCCCGCGGTCGATCCAGCGCCCGCATCCGCCCATCATGATCGGCGGCAAGGGCGAGAAGAAGACGCTCCGGATGGTGGCGCAGTACGCGCAGATCGTGAACCTCACCACGGCGGAACCCGCCGAAGTGGCCCGCCTTCTCGACGTGCTGCGCGCGCACTGCGACCGGCTCGGCACCGACTACGACGCGATCGAGAAGACCGTCATCTCGGGCTCCCGTGACCCGTACTCGACTGAGTTCTTGGGCGAGATGCAGCAGCTCGCCGACCTCGGCGTGACGATGGTCGTGCTCGGGCGCGACCCGGCAGACTCCGACCCCGTCGGCCAGGTCGCCCGCATCTCCGAAGAGGTGCTGCCGAGGCTCGCGCAGCTCTGACGTTCGGCGGATGCTCAGCATCCGCCCCGCGACACGGCGCGCGGTTGCCGGGCGGGACGGATGCTGTCGAATACCGTGGTGCGCATGGGCGGACAGGTATGGGGTGGCGGCGTGATCGTCGCTGTCGCCGTCGTGCTCTGGCTGGTCTATCTGCTGCCCTCGTGGCATAGCCGTCACCAGTACACCTCCGCTGAGCGCAATGCCGTGCGTCTGAATCAGGCGATCCGCGTGCTCGCCGAGACGAGTGAGACGCCGCAAGAGGTGCGCCTCGAGCTCTCGGCGCGCTCAGCCCTCGCCCAGCAGAAGCTCGCCCGTCGTGCGCAGGAGCAGAACGCGCAGGCCGAACTCGCCATCGCGCGCGCCCGCCTCGACGTCGAACGCGAGCAGAGTGCCGCCGAACGCGAGGCAGCTCGGGCCGAGCTCGCCGCCGCGCGCGAGATCGCCCGAGCCCGTCATGCCGCATCGCGCGCTCTTCCGGCCGCCCGCCGTGCACGCGCACGCCGCATGTTTCGCCTGACCACGACCTCGGTCGCGTTCGTCGCCCTCGCCGTCACCGGCGTGGGAATCTGGCAGGCCGCGATCGGAGCATCCGCCGCCCTCGTCTGGGTCGGTTCGCTCGTGACCGCGATGTGCGTGCTCGCGCTGCACCGCATCTCACGCGTCGCCGCCCGCGCGGTCGAGATCCCCGTTGCTGCCCCCGTCGCGCGCGCGGCCGGTGCGGTGCAAGACGTGTCGCTCGAGATCGCCCGAGCAGCCGCCTGGACGCCACGCGAACTGCCTCGTCCGCTCGTGTCTTCGGCGGGATCGCGCGCCGCGGCCGTGCTCGATGAGCAGGCTGCGCGGGAAGCACTGCGTGCAGCTGCGCGCGAAGAGGCGCAGCGCACGATCGCCGCGCAGCAGGCGCCGCCGTCGATCGAGACCGCACGGGTCGCCCGCCGGTCGGAGTTCTCCCGCATGGGATACGTCGACGACGCCGAGATCGAGGCGCACGTGCGTCATCTGCTCGAGCGGCGCGCATCGGGCCAGTAGCCCCGCCCGCGGGGGCCGGCGGTGGCGCGTCTGCGCGATTTCACCGTGATAATGTTGGTGAGTTCTCGGGCCTGTAGCGCAGTTGGTAGCGCGCCTCGTTCGCATCGAGGAGGTCAGGGGTTCAATTCCCCTCAGGTCCACCAGAACACGAGAAGGCCCCCGGTTCGCCGGGGGCCTTCTCTCATGGAGCGGTAGCCTCGCACCCGTGACCATCCTCTCTGCCGGTGCCCTGACCCAGTTCGCCGTGCTCGACGCCCTCCTCGCCGGCGCCTACGAGTCGGGCATGACGGTGGCGGAGGCGCTCGAGCGCGGCGACTTCGGAATCGGATGCTGCGACCGCCTCGGCGGCGAGGTCGTCATCGTCGACGGCGAGGCCTTCGAGTGCACCGTCGAGGGGGCGCCGGCGCGGATGGCGGCTGCCGCGACCCTGCCCTTCGTCGAAGTGGCGCCATCCGAGGCGACCGAGGTGGCCTCGGATGCGAACGACCTCGACCTGGAGGCCCTCACGGCGGCGGTCGAGGGGCACCTGCTCAGCCGCAACCTCTTTCACTCGGTGCGGTTCGACGGTGTCGTCGGGCGGGTGCGGATCCGCGTGACGCCGCGCCAGCAGCATCCGTTGCCCCCTCTCGACGAGGTCACCCGCGAGCAGGTCGAAACGGAGGTGGTCGAGCGCGAGGGCACCCTCGTGGGCTTCTGGGCTCCCGCGATCTATCAGGGCATCGCCGTCGCGGGGCTGCACCTGCATTTTCTCTCCGCCGACCGCCTGGCCGGTGGACACGTGCTCGACCTGACGGTGCGCCGAGGCGAGCTGCGCGTGACCGCGTTCTCGCGCTTTCACCTGCACCTGCCGACCGACGAGCTCTTCCTCCGCACCGAGCTGACGCACGACAACGACCACCGCATCGTCGCGGTCGAGGGCGGCGTCGGAGCAGGGTAGCCACCGCCCGATTGTGCGCCCGGGCATGTCCCGAATTCCGCAACAAATGGGCGCGATCGTTGCGGAATTCGGGACACCGGCGCGAGCGTGTCCCACTTTCCGCAACAAATGGGCTCGATCGTTGCGGAATTCGGGACATGCCTCGACCACCGGGCGGCGGAGGGTGCAGCGGGAGGGAGATCGCTCCCTGCACCTGCAGCAGCGCGACGAGTGGCACGCCGGTGTCGGCGAGGCCGCCGAGCTGCCGCTGAACCTCGGACCAGCCGTTTGATGCTGAATTCTCGACGAGATCAGGCGGTCAGCGCCACCAGGCAGGTCACGGCGGCGGCGGCCGACCAGGCCTGCGGGCGGCAGGCTGCGGGGTAGGGCGTCGGAACGGTCGTCTCCGTGGCGGGGTCGCCCGCGTGGAGTTCCGGAACCCGGTAGTCGAAACCCTCGGCGGCGGCGAGCAGTCCGTCGACGACGGTGCGGGCCTGCGGTTCGAGGCCCGCCCGCAGCATTCCGTGCACGGCGATCGCGGTGTCGTGCACCCAGACGCTGCCGCCGTGGTACGACAGCGGCCAGTATCCCGCCGCGCCCGTCGACATGGTGCGGATGCCGAAGCCGCTCGAGACGGACGCACCGAGAAGCAGATCGGCGACGTGTCGTTCGTCTTCGGGCTCGAGGATGCCCGTGCCCAGCAGGTGCCCGATATTGCTGGTGAGGGTGTCGACCGGGTTCTTCGCGTGGTCGAGGGCGACGGCGGGGTAACGGCCCTCCGGCGTCTCGACCCAGTACGCCTCGGCGAAGCGGGCCTTCAGCCGCGCGGCCCACGAGCGCAGCGCCGCGGTGTCGTCGGATCCGTCGCCGAACCTGTCGAGCAGGTCAGCACCCGCGGCGGCTGCCTCGTACGCGTAGCCCTGCACTTCGCAGAGCGCGATCGGGCCCTCGGCGAGACGGCCGTCGCGCCACTGGATCGAGTCGCCCGAGTCTTTCCACCCCTGATTCGCCAGGCCCGTGCCGAGGCGGTCGATGTAGTCGAGGAACCCGTCACCGTCGCTGTCGCCCGAATCGCGCAGCCAGCCCAGCGCGCCGCGCAGGGCGGGCAGGAGTTCGCGCACCTCTTCGTCGGGCATGCCCGCGCGCGAGGCATCGGCGAGCAGGCAGATCCACAGCGGAGTGGAATCGACGCTGCCGTAGTAGAGCGGCGGCAGAACGATGCCCTCGCCGGGGAGTTCGAGGGCCGATCCCCGCAGCTCATGCAGGATCTTGCCGGGCTCCTCGGCCGTGGCCGGGTCGTCGTGGGTGCCCTGCAGCCGCGTCAGCACGCGGAGAGTGGATGCGGCGATGCCGACGTCGAGCGGAAGCGCGAGCCTCGCCGCCCACAGTGAATCCCGGCCGAAGAGCGTGAAGAACCAGGGCGCCCCGGCGGCGTAGAACGCGTCGTCGGGAGCGCCGGGAAGAGCGAGACGGAGAGCATCGAGGTCGCCGAGGGCGGTGCGGAGCCAGCGCCCGAGGCGCGGGTCGGGCGCGGAGGAGGCGACGGATGCGGCGTCCCACCGGGCCGCTGAGCGTGCCGCCTGCACGACGAGGGTCTCGTCGGTGAGATCGAGCGTCCACTCGACGTGCGTGCTGCCCCCCGGTTCGACGCGCACCGGCCAGGAGGCCGTGACCGCGGCACCGGCGTCGCGCACGTCGGCTCCGGGGGCGGTGAGCGTGAACGACTGGGGGCCACTGGCGACGGTGGCCGCAGCATCCTTCACCGTCGTGTGCGTGGCACGCGGACGATCGAACCCGGACTTCACTTCGTGCAGCAGCGAGAAATCGGGCTCGATGCGCAGGCTCAGGGTCGTGTCGAGCGGTTCGGAGACCCGGGAGAGAACCGTCCAGCGCTCGCGGATCGCGCCCGCCTCCACCCACCGCTCGCGCACGATGCGCACCTTGGGGTCGGGGGTCGCGTCGTCGAGGCTCCTCAGGAGTCCGCCGAAGACGACGCGCGAGGGGCCGTCGGGTGCGGTCGAAATCCATTCGATCGCCGACCCCCCGCTCGTCAGTTGGAGGGATCTGACGTGACGCACGTCACCGTGGTAGACCCCGTCGATCGCGGCGGCTCCGATGTCACCGGTACGACTCGACCACACCTGGGTGGGGGCGCGAAGCGCGATGACGCCGTCGTTGAGGAGCGGCTGCAACGGATGCTGCGGCGTGACCTCGGCGCGGGTCTGCGGATCGGTGGTGGGGTGCGTCATTCTTTGACGGCTCCTTCGCTGGCGTTCATGATGCGGCGTTGGAAGATGAAGAACATCACCGCGACGGGGATGGTCATGATCGCGGCCGCGGCGAGTTTGATCGGGTATTCGTTGCCCTGACTGAGCTGACCGCTCGCCAGCGACGCGACGCCCTTGGTCAGGGTCGTCAGTTCGGGTGACTGCGTCGAGACGATGAAGTGGCTCAGCTCGTTCCACGATCCCTGGAACGACAGGATCACGATGGTGATCAGCGCGGGACGTGCCATCGGGAGCACCACCGACCAGAACACGCGGAACGTACCGGCTCCGTCGATGCGGGCCTGCTCCTCCACCGACACGGGGATCGAGTCGAAGAAGTTCTTCATGATGAACACCCCCGCGGCGTCGACCAGAAGAGGCAGGATCATGCCGGCGTACGAATCGTAGATGCCGAGCTGGTTGATCACGAGGAACTTCGGGATGAGGAGCACGACGGTCGGAACGGCCATCACCGCGATCAGGGCGGCGAAGATGAGCCCCCGGCCGCGGAACTGCAGTCGAGCCAGGGCATAACCGGCGAGGGACGCGAAGAACACGCGCCCGACCGTGACGAAGATCGTCACGATCGCCGAGTTCATGAACCACGTCGGAAAGTCCGAACCGCCGAAGAGGCGCTCGAACGCGACCAAGGTGAAGGGATTCGGTACGAGCGAGAGCGGTTCGGCCGTCGCATCCGCGTTCGTCTTGAATCCCGTGGCCACCTGAACGAGGAACGGGAAGATGTAGATGAGCGCGAGCACGATGAGCACGGCGTACAGCGCGAGCTGCCAAGCCAGCACTTTGCGGGGCAGCCGTACCTTTCGCTGCGGCGCACGCGCCGGTCGCTCGCGCACGTTCTGGGCGACGAGCACTTCGCTCTCGAGGGGAGTCGTGCCGCTCATCGGAGGGCCTCCTTCTGGCGCGGGCGACCCGACACCTCGTACTCGCGGATGCGGCGTCGCGACACCGGCCGGTCGCGCAGTACCCACCGCTGCACGATCGTGAAGAACACGATGATGACGAAGAGCACGAAAGCGATCGCCGCGCCGCGACCCCACTCCTGGGAGAGGAACGCCGATTGGTAGCTGAGGTAGGCCGGGGTGACCGTCGTCTTTCCGGGGCCGCCCTGCGTGCCGGTGTAGATCTGGTCGAACACCTGCCAGCAGCCGATCAGGCCGAGGGTGAGCACGGTGAACAGCGCAGGCTTCAGCTGGGGGAGGGTCACGCGCCAGAACCTCTGCCACGCGTTGGCCCCGTCCATCATCGCGGCCTCTTCGACGTCGCCGCCGATGTTCTGGAGTCCGGCGAGGAAGAGCAGCATGAACGTGCCCGAGGTCGTGAAGATCGCCATCAGCATGAACGCCGACATCGCGACCGACGGGCCGGCGAGCCAGTCCCACCACGACAGGCCAAGGAAGCTGTTGTCGGTCAGAGCCGCGGGACCCGACTGGACCCCGAAGACGCCGAGGATGTTGTGCAGCACGCCGCTGGGTTCGTTGAACCAGTTCGGCCCGTTGATCCCGACCCACGAGAGCACCTCGTTGACCGCGCCGGAGGCCGAGAAGAGGAAGAGCCACAGGACGGTGATCGCCACCGAGCTCGTGACGGAGGGGAAGTAGAAGGCCGTACGGAAGAATCCTCGGCCGCGCAGCACCGCGCGGTTGACCAGAAGGGCGAGGAAGAGCGCCAGGGCGGTCTGGAGGGGGACGACGAGGAACACGTACCACGCGTTGTTGCGCAGCGCCGTGCCGAAGTCCCGCTCGGCGAGGCCGCCGCCGGTGGTGACCTCGGCGTAGTTGTCGAGCCCGACGAAGCCGACGCCGGGAGCGAGGGGGCTTCCGCGGCCCGACCAGTCGGAGAAACTGACCCACAGCGCCATCAGTACCGGCACGAGCAGGAAGACGCCCAGGATCACCAGGACGGGGAGCGTGAAGAGCCAGCCGGCGGTGGCCTCGCCGCGGCGGATCCCCTGGGAGGAGGATCCGCCGCGACGACGGGGGCCGCGGGGTGTGGCGTCGCCCTTGCCGGAGGCGTCGGGCGCAGTTGCCAGAGCGGTCATGTCGTGCCTATTCGACGATCGCCTCGAGGTTCGACTGAACCGTGTCGAGGATCGCCTGCGGGTCGCCGGTCTTCAAGGTCTCGATCTGCGCGTTGAAGTCGGTGACCACGTCGGAGGCCCCCGCCATGTTCGGCGGGAACTGGGCGTACTCGGCGCCGGCGAGGAAGGCACTGAGGTCGGGGTTCGCCGCGGTCCAGGCGTCGGCGGCCGATTCGATCGACGGCATCGGACCGAACGCCTCGGAGAAGGCGAGCTGCTGGTCGGTGCCGGTGAGGTATTCGACCAGCTCGCGAGCCGATTCCTGGTTGGCGCTGTCGGAGGCGATGCCCCAGCAGTTCGTGAACTGCAGGGTGCCCTGGCCGCCCGGGCCCGCCGGAAGCTCGGCGACCGTGTAGTTCACGTCGGGGTAGTCGGCGGCGAGACCGCCGACGAGCCAGTTGCCCTCGATGGTCATGGCCGCGGCCCCCGTTCCG
Organism: Microbacterium shimangi; assembly: GCF_043556445.1. Taxonomy (NCBI): domain Bacteria; kingdom Bacillati; phylum Actinomycetota; class Actinomycetes; order Micrococcales; family Microbacteriaceae; genus Microbacterium; species Microbacterium shimangi. The sequence goes on along the minus strand of NZ_JBIGII010000002.1, from coordinate 148,845 downwards.
AAGGCCTCGCCACCCCAGCCCGCACCGACGTCCGCGGCGAAGGCGAAGGTGCCGGCGTTGAGCTGGTCTTTGACGAACGTGAGCGCCTCGACGTTCTCCGCGCTGTTCGCGACGGGCTCGCCGTCGACGACCATGCCCCCACCGGCCTGCGCCATGAAGGCGCCGATGCGCTGGTACTCGGCACCGAAGGCGAGGCCCACGCGGCCGTCAGCGGTCAGCTGCTGCGCCACCGCGGCGAGCTGGTCCCAGTCGGTGGGGATGTCGGCCTCGGTGAGGCCGGCTGCGGCCCACACGTCGGAGTTGATGATCAGCGCGAGCGTCGAGAAGTCCTTCGGTGCGCAGGTGAACTGCCCGTCGACGGTGAAGTTCTCGACCAGCGAGGGGTAGAAGTCGGAGGCGTTCGACAGCTCATCGCCGTAGGCGGCGATCGAACCGTTCTCGGCGTAACCGGCGAGGGCCTCGGGGGCGAGGTAGAACAGGTCGGGCGGCGAACCGGCAGCGAAGCCCTGCGACAGCTGCTGCGGCAGGTCGTTGGCCGTCTGCACGGTGGCGTCGACGCCCGACTCCGCCGACCATGCGTCGACCGCGGCCTGCACGGCAGCCGTCTCGGCGTCGCCGGACGAGCCGATCAGAATGCTGAGTGAGCCGCCGCCGGCAGCGTCTCCGGATTCGGCGGGTTCTTGAAAGCCTGATCCGCAGGCGGTGAGTGCGAGCGCGGATGCGGCGAGCAGTGCGCCCGTTCCGACGAGTGCGCGAGTGGTGTGCCGTGGCATGTGTCTCTTCTCCTTCGACGAGCCATGTGTGGGAGTTTGAACGATCAAACTGCCGATTCGTCTACGGTACGTATGCGGCGCGGCCGATGTCAAGGCCCGCGGTGGTCACCGTAGGATGACGATTTGAACGATCCCACCGGAGGTTTGCATGGCGAAGGCGCCGACCGTCGAAGACGTGGCACGGGTGGCCGGCGTCTCGCGACAGACCGTCTCGAACGTGCTCAACTCGCCCGAGATCGTGCGCGATGAAACCCGCCTCCGTGTCGAAGAGGCCATCGCCGGGCTCGGGTACCGCCCGCACATGGCCGCCCGCCGCCTCCGCACGCGGCGAAGCTCGACCATCGGCATACGTCTCGACCCGTACGCGGGCGGGATCTCGGGTGTCGTGCTCGACCGGTTCGTCCACGCGCTCACCGACCGGGCGGGCGACCGCGGCATGCGGATCCTCCTCTACGCGGCCCGTTCTCCGGAAGACGAGATCGCCCGGCTGAGCGACCTGCTCGAGGGCGGCGAGGTCGACGCGGTGGTGGTCACCGGCACGTTCCACGGCGACCCCCGAACCGGCTGGCTGGTCGAGCGCGACCTCCCTTTCGTGTCATTCGGGCGCCCCTGGGGTTCGGACGACGTCGTGCGTCCTGCCCATCTCTGGGTCGACGTCGACGGCGCCGTCGGTACGCGTGAAGCGACCGACTACGGCGTCCATACCGCGGGGCCGCGCGTGGCATTCCTCGGATGGCCGTCGGGTTCGGGAACCGGCGACGATCGGGAACGCGGGTGGCGCGAAGCGCTCACCGCGAACGGCGCGGCGGGACCGCGGTGGGTGAGCGAAGAAAGGGTCGATGCCGCGCGCTCCGTGGTCGCGGCGGCTCTCGCAGACGATGCCGTCGACGCGATCGTGTGCGCGAGTGATTCCCTCGCCATCGGCGCGCACCTCGCCGCCGCCGATGCCGGCAGGCCGGGCCTGCTCGTCGTCGGCTTCGACAACACCCCGGCCGTGGAGGCGCTGGGTCTGTCCAGCGTCGAGCAGCTGCCCGAGAAGGTCGCGGCGGGTGCACTCGAACTGCTGATGGGCGAGACCGGGAGCATCGTCGCGCCTCGCCCCGCAGCATCCGGTTCGGCCCATGTGCTCGTCGAGCCGCGTCTGGTCACACGCTGACGGCGCGACCGACAGAAGCGGTTGCGCGGCGCGCGATCAGACCGGAGTCGAGAGGGTGACCTCGTCGGGGGGGAGCACTCCGACGTCGTCCCAGTCGCCGTCGTTCCACGTGAAGACGGCGACCGCTCCGGTGGTCATCGCGACCTCGTCGCCCGAGAGTTCGCTGACGAGTTCGCTGACCCCGGGATCGTGCGAGACGACCGTGAGCTCGGCGGCGCCGTGCGCTCGGGCGAGGGCGAGGATCGCCCGGCCCGACGCGGCGTAGAGGTCGGCGATCTCGATGAGGTCGGCTCCGAAAGCGGTCGCGAACGGGGCCGCCGTCGCGGTGGCGCGGGCGGCGGTGCTGGTGAGCACGACCTCGGACCGCACCCCGGAGCGCAGCACGCGCTTGGCCATCTGGTCGGCCTCGCGAAGACCCCGCGCGCTGAGCCGACGCTGGTGGTCGACGAGCTCGAGTCCGCCGTGCTCGGCCGTCGCGTGGCGCACCACGACGAACTGGATCACGCCCCCACCTCGCGCCGACGGGCGCTCAGCGAGCGGGCGGCAGGCGACGGCATCTCGGAGAAGAGCGCCGGAACGGCGGATGCTGCGGCCACGGGATCAGGCTACCGCCCCGCCGAGCACGAGGTGGGCGAGAGTGAAGATCGCGGCCCCCGCCAAGGCGCCGACGATGGTGCCGTTCAAGCGGATGTACTGCAGGTCGCGACCGACCATGAGTTCGATCTTCTCCGTCGTCTCGACCGGATCCCACCGCTGCACGGTGTCGGTGATGATCGAGGCGATGTCGTGGCGGTAGCGCTCCACGACGAAGACGGCGGCGTCGATGACCCACCCGTCGACGCGGTGCTGCAGCGCCGCATCCGTCTCGAGTCGCTCGCCGATGTCGACGAGAGCCGCCGTCGCGCGGACGCGGAGGCCGCTCTGCGGATCGGCGAGGGCGGTGAGCAGCCCGCTCTTCGCGGTCTCCCACGCCTCGGTGGCAAGACCCCGCACCCGCGGGCTGTCGAAGATCGAGACTTTCGCGTCTTCGAGTCGGCCGATGGTCTCCGGGTCGTGCTGCAGATTGTCGGCGAGACGCGCGAGGTAGGCATCGATCGCGTGACGGGCCGGGTGATCCTGGTCGGCGCGCACGGCCGTGACGAACGACACCGCCTCGCGGTACAGGGTGTCGTCGATCAGGCGCACGACCATGCCCGGCACCCACGACGGAAGCCGCTTCGACACGAGTCCGTCGAACGACTGCGGATTGTCGTGCAGCCAGGCCACGATGTTCTCTGCTGCGAGGTCGACCGCCGCGTGGTGCGCGCCCGTCTCGGTCACCTTCTCGAGCCATCCGCCGACCGATGGTCCCCAGTCGGGTGAGATGAGGTGCTCGCGGGCGAGGTCGCCGATCAGATCGCTCACGTCGTCGTCGCTGAGAGCGCCCAGCACCGCGGTCGCGACCGAGGCTCCTTCGGTGGCGACACGCTCGGCGTTCGCGGGCTGGCGCAGCCACCCGCCGAAGCGCGCGGCGAGGGGTGTGTTCTCGAGCCGCGCCCGCACGATCGGTCCGGAGAGGAAGTTCGTCTCGACGAACTCGCCGAGCGTGCGGCCGATCTCGTCTTTGCGCCGCGGAATGATCGCGGTGTGGGGGATCGGCAGGCCCAGGGGCCTGCGGAACAGCGCCGTGACGGCGAACCAATCGGCGAGGGCGCCCACCATGCCGCCCTCGGCCGCGGCGCGCACCCACTGCAGCCACGGGTAGCGCTCCTGGAAAAGGTACGCCACGACGAACAGCACCGCCATGAAGACGAGCGCGCCGAGCGCGACGCCCTTCATCTGACGCAGGCCGCGTCGCCGCTCCTGATCGGCCGGGGTCAGGAGTGCGGCGGGAGTGGAGAACATGTCCTGATCCTCGCACGCACGGGACGCCGCCAGCGGGGGTTGCCCGCGGCGTGCATCAGGGTTCGATCGGCCCGAGCCATGCGCTCGCGGCCGTGCCGTGCGCCGACTCCGGATCGGAGGGGTGGAACAAGCCCGCGAGCACATCGCGGTAGAGCCGCGACAACTCGTTCGACGCGAAGAACGACGACCCTCCCGCTACCAGGATCGCCTCGTCGACGACGTGCTTGGCCGACACCACCGCGCGGTGCTTGATCCCGGAGAGCAGCGAGAACCACCGACCGCCGTGGTCGACGCGGTCGTCGACATCGCGCGCGAGCGCCGTCAGCTGCGGCGGCAGGGCCTCGTACTCGAGGGCCATCGCCCCCACCCGCCACCGGATGTCGGGGTCTTGGCTGTAAGCCTTGCCCGTCTTCTTCGATTGGCGGCCGGATGCCGCGCTCACCGCGAGATCGAGGGCACGGCGGGCGATGCCGGTGTAGACCGACGCGATGAGGATCTCGAAGACGCTGAAGATGCCGAAGACGATCGGGTCGGGCTGCGGGCCGGGTTCGACCCGGCGCACCACACGGTCGGCGGGGGCGACAGCACCGTGCAGTTCGGTGGTGCGGCTCTGGGTGCCCCGCATGCCGAGGGTGTCCCAGTCGTCGCGGGTGACGACGGCGTCGCTCCGGGGGACGAAGGCGTAGACCATCTTCGGGCCGTCGGGCGATGTCGTGTCGAGCCCGTGCACCCCCAACTGCGTCCAGACCGGCGACAGCGAGGTGAAGATCTTCGTGCCGGTGAACGCGTACCCGCCGTCGGCGGTGGGCGCCGCATCCGTCCCGCTTCCGAACAGCACCAGATCGTTGCCGGCTTCGCTGATGCCGAAGGCGAAGACCTCACCGGCCGCGGCGCCCTCTTGCACGAAGGCGAGATCGTCGATGCCCCGGTCTTGCAGCACCTTCGCGACGCCGGTCCAGACGAGATGCATGTTGATCGCGAGGGCGGTGGCGGGGGCGGCTCCCGCCAGGCGCTGTTGCAGAACGGATGCTTCGACAAGACCCAGCCCGAGACCCCCGCGGTCGGCGGGGACGAGCATCGAGAGGTAGCCCGCCTCGCGAAGCTCGCGGAGATCGTCTTCGGGGAAGGTGTTGTCGCGGTCGTGCACCGCCGCGCGCTCGCGGATCCGCTCGAGCAGGGCGTCGGGGAGGATACGGGCGGGGTCGAACGTGTCGGTCACCCCTCCATTGTCCGCCCGTGTCGGCGGGCGGCGGCCGCATCTGCGTCATCCTCCGTTCGCGGTGCACCTCCGGCCCCTCCGCTCGGCGGAGGGCATCTGCCTGGGGGAGGGCTGCGCGGCACTATCCGGGCCCTCCGCCCGCCGTATCCCCTCCGCCGAACGGAGGGCGGAGGACGCGCAGCGCGAACGGAGGAGCCTGCGGCGCGCAGGACCGGCAGACTTGGAGCATGATCTCCTCCGAGTCGGCCCTGGCCCTGCGTGAAGCCGGCCTGAAATGGCAGCCACGGTCGGGCGACCGGTTTCAACTCGACGAACCCGAGTTCGACGCCGACGTCTTCACGGTCAGCGAGATGACGATCGAGCCGCGCGCGTACTCGACGGGCACGATCCTCGCCTTCAACGGGACGACGGAGTGGGCGCTCGACTCGGTCGCATTGCAGGATGCGCTCTGGCTGCCCACCGAGGAGCAGCTGCGAGAGATGCTCCGCGGCGGATTCCGGATGCTGCGGCGCCTCGCCGACACATTCGAGGTCGAAGCCGTCATCGGTGCGGAGACCCGGACGTTCCAGCATCCGGAACCGTCCGACGCGTACGCGCTCGCCGTTCTGGAGCATCTGCGCCGGATCGCGTGATGGGCCTCACCCCGACGTTCGTTCCGCCCCGCTGGGCGCGGTGAGGGCGGCGAGGGTCGCGGCCTGACGGCGGGCGTCGAACTCCCGCTCGATGAGCGCGCGCGCGTTGCGGGCGAGCGAGGCCGCGTCGAAACCGGGGGAGAGCGTCGTGTCGATCGCGGCGACCAGATCATCGACTTCGCCCCCGCGGCAGAGCAGGCCCGTCTCGCCGGGGCGGATGATCTCGGGAATCCCGGTGACGTCGGTCGAGATGCAGGGGATGCCCGATGCCATCGCCTCGAGAAGGACGGTGGGGAGACCGTCGGCGTTGCCGTCGGCGGCCACGATGCTCGGTGCGACGAAGACGTCTGCGTCGTGCAGCCTCGCAGCCACATCATCCTGGGTGAGCGGGCCGAGAAGCCGAATCGCGTCGGAGTGCCCCGAGAGCGCGATCTGCTCGGCGAGCTCGTGCTCCCGTTCGCCTGACCCGACGATGTCGAGTGTCACGGCGCCGCCGCGCTCACGCACGCGCCTGACCGCTTCGATCAGCAGAGCGAACCCCTTCTTCTCGACGAGACGCCCGACGGCGAGGAGCCGGAGATCGTCGCTCGCATGAGCACGGAGACGTCGAGGCGCGGAGACGAACAGCTCGAGGTCGATGCCGTTGTACACCCGGTGGATCTTGTGCGCATGGCCGACGTGACGCTCGAGAAACGCCCGGTTGTAGTCGCTGACGGTGACGACGAAAGCGGCGTCTCGCACCTTCTGGGCGATATCGGGCATCGACACGGAGTCGCGGAAGATGTCGACAGCGTGAGCGGTGAAGGAGTAGGGGATGCCGCTGATCAGCGACGCGAGACGTGTCACGGTCGTGGCCGTGCCGGCGAAATGCGCGTGCAGGTGCGTGACACCGCGGCGGCGCGCTGACTCGGCGAGGAGGATCGCCTGCGCGCGGTCGCCGGCATTCCCGGTGGGCAGGTCGGAGCCGTCGCGCCTCGTCGCCGTGTCGACATCGGATCGGCCGGTGGGCGATGGGCGGGGGAGAGGGAGGTACTCGATCGGGGCCCGCAGGGTCTCGGCGGCGGCATGGCGACGCTGATCGTCGGGCGGACGGAGCGAGAACACGGCGAGTTCTTCGCCCTGGGCTTCCCGGGCGTTCAGCTCCGTCACGATGAACGTCTCGGACAAGCGCGGGAACACCTCGATCACGTACCCGATCGTCCCGGCCGCTGCATCCGTCATGGTTCCCCCTTCGCCCGCTCCCACTCTGCCGTGGAAGACGCGTCGGCGTTCACACCCCGATCGCGAGCGAGGCGGTGTACCCGGCCGCGACCGAGCCCGCCATCGTCGCGATCTGGTGGATGCCGACGTCGTCGCTGAAGACCATGTCGCGGCTGAGCGAGGTCTGCGCCTGGTTCCGCACGCTCTGCTCATAGCCGCTCGTGGCGTAGACGAGGTCGTTCGTCTCCTGCGGCAGTGCGATCTGGGAGGTCTTGACGATCGGTCCTGTCGCGACGGCGGTGGCGACGTCGGCGTAGACCTCGAAGTGGATGTGCGGCCAGCGCCCCGAGTAGCAGGCGGGGTAGATCGAGGTGAAGGTCACCGTGCCGTTCGCATCGGTCTCCTGCACCCCGCGCAGGTAGTTCTCGTTCTCGATCCCGCTGCTGTAGAGCGAGTAGGCGCCGGCTCGGTCGCAGTGCCAGAGGTACACGCCGCGGCCCGCGAGGGCGGCTCCGGTCGCCGCATCACGAACGGTGAGTGCGATCGTCAGCGGCACGCCGGGGGCGGTCGCGGTGGACGCGCCGAAGGACGATCGGATGTCTTGCCGGACGATGCCCGAATCGTCGAGCACGTTCACCCCGTTCGAGTCGTCCGCCGGGTACGGGCCGGCGGTCTCGTCGGGGACTTCGTCGAGCGGGGCGGATGCTGCAGCCGTGGCGGTGGCGGTGGCGGTGGCGGTGGCGGTGGCGGTGGGCGTCGCCGTCGCCGAGGCCGTCGCCGACGGGCTGGCTGCGGCATCCGCCGTTCGGGTCGACACCCCGCACGCGGCGAGCAGCGAGGTGAGGGCGACGCCGCCGAAGATGCCGAGCGCGCGGCGACGGTGGATCAGGGTCTGCACGTCGTAGACGAGTCCTCGATGGTCTTCGTCGATCTCTTGGCCGTCGTCGTCTGTCCAGCGCGGGTCGGTCATGGTGGTCTCCTCGTCGTCGGCGTAGGGCGATGACGAAGAGCCAAGACCGATTCGCTATGCGGCCGCTATGCCGATCCTGTGCGGGGGATCAGGTGATCGTCGGAACCGGCTCGGTATCGGCCGCCGGGCTCGCATCCCGCCCGCGCAGGTCGGGGAATCCGCGCACGAAGACGGCGGCAGCGCCGGCGCCGACGACCGCGAACACGGCCGCGGCGACGTAGGCACCCTGGGCGCCCCCGGCGTCGATGAGGAACCCGGCGACGGCGGAGCCCGCCGCCGCTCCGATCAGCTGGCCGGTGCCGACCCACCCGTAGGCCTCCGCGGTCTCGCTGAAGCGCACGCTCGCCGAGGTGATCGCGAAGATGACGGCCAGCGCGGGCGCGATGCCGATTCCGGCGAGGAAGAGCGTGCCGCCCAGCCACCACATGTCGAGCGAGATCATCGTGAGCGACAGGCCGCCCGCGACGATCGCGAGACGGCGCGCCATCGCCCAGGGGCCCATCGGGATGTGCCCGAAGCTGAGGCCTCCGGCGAGGCTGCCGATCGAGAAGATCGCGAGCACGATGCCCGCCTCCGGTCCGCCGTGGCCGAACGTCGCGACGACGCCGGCCTCGACCGCGGAGCAGGCGCCGATCAGGAGGAAGCCCGACACGGTCGCGAGGATCACCGGGGGTTTGGCGAGAACACGGCCGAAGCCGCGACGGCTCCGGGGGATGCGGACGCGACCGACCTCGGGGGAGAGGATGAACCACGAGCCGCCGCCGAGGAGGATCGCCACGATCAGCAGCAGCGCCTCGACCGTGCCGACCTGTGTGGCGACGAACGTGATGACGACCGGTGCGACGATCCAGATGATCTCCTGCAGAGATGCGTCGAGCGAGAAGAGCGGGGTGAGCTGTTTCGAGGTCACCATCTTGGGGTAGATGGTGCGGACGGCTGACTGCACCGGCGGTGTCGCCAACCCCGCGATGAGCCCCAGCGCCATGTAGCCCGGGACGGGGAGGTCGAGCAATGCGAGGGCGGCGATGGTCGCGGCGCAGATGACGAGGGTCAGCGACAGGACGCGACGCATGCCCCACCGGCCCATCCAGCGGCTGGTGACGGGGCCCGCGACGGCTTGGCCGATCGACGTGGCCGCGAGCACCAGGCCGGCAGCGCCGTAGGAGCCCGTGACGTGCTCGATGTGGAGAAGCACGGCGAGGCTGGTCATTCCGTTGGGGAAGCGGGCCGTGAGCTGCGCCGCCATGATGCGCGCCACCCCGCGGGTGCGCAGAAGATCTCCGTAACCAGCCATGACCGCTCTACGCTACCCACTCCGACGCGACACGCCGTCGCGGCGCATTCCACAGGTATCGCGATGTCGGAGGGTCCCCCTAGCGTCTCGCCTGTGGAGGGATGCGGGAGCCCCGCCCGAAAAGCCCGTCGTTCAGGCGTTCTTCAGGTTCGAGATCGACCCCGCGCCTGTGGATGAAACGGTGGACAACATGTGTTGTATCTGTGGAGAGCGGTGCGAAACTACACGAATGTAACTACTACCCCTTGTGGTGGCTTCCGATGTCGGCACCCATATGTAGTATTGAGGTCCCGGCGGAGGTCCACCGGGAACACCAACAGATTTAGAGGGGAGAAACGGTTCTGATGGCTATTACGGTTTACACAAAGCCCTCGTGCGTACAGTGCACGGCGACGTACCGCGCGCTGGATTCCAAGGGCATCGAATACGAGGTTCTCGACCTCTCGCAAGACGCCGGTGCGCTCGAGCAGGTCAAGGCGCTCGGCTACCTCCAGGCTCCCGTCGTCGTCACCGACGAAGACCACTGGTCGGGCTTCCGTCCCGACAAGATCGACGAGCTCGCCTCGCGTCTGGCGTGATCGTGGAGGCCGCGATCGCTGAGCGCAGCGCGGCCGACGCATCCCGCGCCGCGCCGCTCCTGGTGTTCTTCTCGAGCGTGTCGGGCAACACCGCACGTTTCATCGAGAAGCTCGGGGCGCGAGCGGTGCGGATTCCTCTTCTCCCCTCCGAACCCGCGCTCCACGTCGACGAACCGTACGTGCTCGTGACCCCCACTTATGGCGGCGGTCAGGGCCGTGACGTCGAGAAGGGCGCGGTTCCCAAGCAGGTCATCCGGTTTCTGAACGATCAGGGAAACCGCAGCCGCATCCGCGGGGTCATCTCCGCGGGCAACACGAATTTCGGCGAGCACTTCGGGTTCGCCGGTGACGTCATCAGCCGCAAGTGCTCCGTGCCGCACTTGTACCGGGTAGAAGTGTTCGGCACGCCGGAAGACGTCGATCGCGTCAACGAAGGATTGGAACGATGGTGGAAACGGCTCTAAAGGATCTCGATTTCAAGGCGGAAGCGCGCTTCGAGGGTATGGATTACCACGCCCTCAACGCGATGCTGAACCTCTACGACGCGGACGGCAAGATCCAGTTCGACGCCGACAAGCGCGCGGCGCGGGAGTACTTCCTGCAGCACGTGAACCAGAACACCGTCTTCTTCCACTCGTTGAAAGAGCGTCTCGACTACCTCGTCGAGAAGGAGTACTACGAGCCGGCCGTCATCGAGAAGTACTCGCTCGATTTCATCCAGCAGCTCAACGACTTCGCTTACGGCAAGAAGTTCCGCTTCGAGTCGTTCCTCGGCGCGTTCAAGTACTACACGAGCTACACGCTGAAGACCTTCGACGGCAAGCGTTACCTCGAGCGTTTCGAAGACCGTGTCGTCATGACGGGTCTCGGTCTGGCCGACGGCGATGAGAAGCTCGCGATGCAGATCGTCGACGAGATCCTCTCGGGTCGCTTCCAGCCCGCGACCCCCACGTTCCTCAACACGGGCAAGGCGCAGCGCGGCGAGCTCGTGTCGTGCTTCCTGCTGCGCATCGAAGACAACATGGAGTCGATCTCCCGCGGCATCAACTCCGCCCTCCAGTTGTCCAAGCGCGGCGGCGGTGTCGCTCTGCTCCTCTCGAACATCCGCGAGGCGGGTGCGCCGATCAAGCAGATCGAGAACCAGTCCAGCGGCATCATCCCCGTGATGAAGCTCCTCGAAGACAGCTTCAGCTACGCCAATCAGCTCGGTGCCCGCCAGGGCGCGGGTGCGGTGTACCTGAACGCGCACCACCCCGACATCATGCGGTTCCTCGACACCAAGCGCGAGAACGCCGATGAGAAGATCCGCATCAAGACGCTGTCGCTGGGCGTCGTGGTTCCCGACATCACGTTCGAGCTGGCGAAGAACGGCGAAGACATGTACCTCTTCTCGCCGTACGACGTCGAGAAGGTCTACGGCGTTCCGTTCGGCGACATCTCGGTCTCCGAGAAGTACCGCGAGATGGTCGACGACGCGCGCATCAAGAAGACGAAGATCAACGCGCGGGAGTTCTTCCAGACCCTCGCCGAGATCCAGTTCGAGTCGGGCTACCCGTACATCATGTTCGAAGACACGGTGAACAAGGCCAACCCGATCAAGGGCCGGATCAACATGTCGAACCTGTGCTCCGAGATCCTTCAGGTCAACACCCCGACGACCTACAACGAAGATCTGTCGTACAACCAGATCGGTAAAGACATCTCGTGCAACCTCGGCTCGCTCAACATCGCCCTGGCGATGGACGGCGGCAACCTGGGTCTCACGGTGGATACCAGCATCCGCGCCCTCACCGCGGTCAGCGACCAGAGCCACATCCGCTCCGTCCGCTCGATCGAAGACGGTAACGACCGCACCCACGCGATCGGCCTCGGACAGATGAACCTCCACGGCTACCTGGCGCGCGAGCACGTGCACTACGGCTCCGAAGAGGGCATCGACTTCACGAACATCTACTTCTACACGGTGCTCTTCCACGCGCTGCAGGCATCGAACCGCATCGCGATCGAGCGCAGCCAGGCCTTCGAGGGCTTCGAAGACTCGACGTACGCGTCGGGGTCTTTCTTCGACAAGTACCTCGAGCAGCAGTGGGTGCCCAAGACGCAGCGGGTCGCCGAGCTTTTCGCCGGCCACCACATCCCCACGCAGGGTGACTGGGCCGAGCTCAAGGCATCGATCCAGAAGCACGGCATCTACAACCAGAACCTGCAGGCTGTGCCGCCGACCGGTTCGATCTCGTACATCAACAACTCCACGAGCTCGATCCACCCGATCGCCTCGAAGGTCGAGATCCGCAAGGAAGGCAAGCTCGGCCGCGTCTACTACCCGGCGCCGTTCATGACGAACGACAACCTGGAGTTCTACCAGGACGCCTACGAGATCGGCTACGAGAAGGTCATCGACACCTACGCCGCGGCGACGCAGCACGTCGACCAGGGTCTGTCTCTGACGCTGTTCTTCAAAGACACCGCCACCACGCGCGACATCAACAAAGCGCAGATCTACGCGTGGCGCCAGGGCATCAAGACGATCTACTACATCCGCCTCCGTCAGATGGCGCTCGAGGGCACCGAGGTCGACGGTTGCGTCTCATGCATGCTGTGACCCTTCGACAGGCTCACGGACCGGCAGGTCCGGCGCCAATTAAGGAACAACCATGACTCCTCCTCAACCGCTCAAGCTGCTCTCGCACGTCGAGGCGATCAACTGGAACCGCATCCAGGACGACAAAGACCTCGAGGTCTGGAACCGTCTGGTGAACAACTTCTGGCTGCCCGAGAAGGTGCCGCTGTCGAACGACATCCAGTCGTGGAACACGCTGACCCCCGACGAGCAGACCCTCACGATGCGCGTGTTCACGGGCCTGACCCTGCTCGACACCATCCAGGGCACGGTCGGCGCCGTCTCGCTCATCCCCGACGCGATCACACCTCACGAAGAGGCCGTGTACACGAACATCGCGTTCATGGAGTCGGTGCACGCCAAGAGCTACTCGTCGATCTTCTCGACGCTGTGCTCGACGACCGAGATCGACGAGGCGTTCCGCTGGTCGGTCGAGAATCCGAACCTTCAGAAGAAGGCTCAGATCGTCATGGAGTACTACCGCGGCGACTCACCCCTCAAGCGCAAGGTCGCCTCGACCCTGCTCGAGTCGTTCCTGTTCTACTCGGGCTTCTACCTGCCGATGCACTGGTCGTCGAAGGCGAAGCTGACGAACACCGCCGACATCATCCGGCTCATCATCCGCGACGAGGCCGTGCACGGGTATTACATCGGGTACAAGTTTCAGAAGGGTCTCGAGAAGGTCACGCAGGCCGAGCGCGACGACATCAAGGACTACACGTTCTCGCTGCTGTACGAGCTCTACGACAACGAGATCCAGTACACGCAAGACCTTTACGACAGCGTCGGTCTCACCGAAGACGTCAAGAAGTTCTTGCACTACAACGCGAACAAGGCGCTGATGAACCTGGGCTACGAGGCCATGTTCCCGGCGACCGTGACGAACGTGAACCCGTCGATCCTGTCGGCCCTGTCGCCGAACTCCGACGAGAACCACGACTTCTTCAGCGGTTCGGGCTCGTCGTACGTCATCGGCAAGGCCGAGGCGACAGAAGACGACGACTGGGACTTCTGAGTCGAAGCGAACAAACCAAGGGGCGGATGCTGCGGCATCCGCCCCTTCGTGTGTCCTGCGCCGCTTCGTTCAGTCGGTGGGGTCGCTTGCGGCGTCGCCCGCGGGCTCGCCGTCGGCGGGCGGCACGACGGGGATCTCGATCCAGGCCACCCCCGGGGGCGTGTCCCCGAGAATGCCGGCGGCGACGGGGGGATCGTCGAGCAGGTCAGCCTCGGTGCGTTCACGCAACGGCTCGGAGGGGAGCCCCGCCCACTCGGTCGGGTCTTCGGGTTTTGACGCGAACAGTCCCATGGCTCAATTGTGCGCCTCGGGCCGTCGCCCGGCGATACCGGTCAGGGTTTGGCGAGCTGGGCGCGCACGTAGGCGACCAAGGCGTTGGCATGACCGTGGCCGAGTTGGTGGTCGTCTTTGAGCCAGGTCACGACCTCCATGTGCGGCTTTCCCGCATCGAGTTGCTCGACGATCAGGTCGAGCCAGTCCTGGATCGGGCGACCATACGTCTTCTCGATGCTCGGGAAGTACGACGCCGGTCCCTTCGGCTTGTCGCCGGGAACCAAGACGGGGGCGCTGACACGGCTGCTCATGCGCTCAGCGTAGGGCCGACCGCGGGGAGCGCGCAGCATCCCCTCTATCCGTCGTCGGCCGCCCGCCATAGTCTGGCCGCATGGACCCGGAACTGTTCGAGCTCTTCGCCTTCGCGTTCCTCGTTATCGGCACGTTCAGCCTGCTGATGTTCGTCGGAATCGCGGCCGCCCGCCGACGCTGATCTCTCGACGGTTGCCGCATCGGGCGGCGGGGCGGGCGCCGGTTTCGTAGGCTGGACGCTCCCCGTCCCGACCGAGGAGAGACGTGTTCCGCACGCCGCTGTCGCTTTTCCGCACGCTCGCCGTCGCCGAGATGATCTCGTGGACACTGCTGATCGGAGGGTTGATCGTCCGCGGTGTTTTCGACTGGCCGCTCGCCGTGACCATCGGTGGGGCCGTCCACGGGTTCGTCTTCCTCGCCTACGGGGCGACTGCCGTCATCGTCGCGCTGCACCAGCGGTGGCAGATCGGCGTCGCCCTTCTCGCCGTCGCCAGCGCGGTCGTTCCCTACGCGACGCTGCCGACGGAGCTGTGGCTGCAGCGGTCGGGTCGCCTGGCCGGCGATTGGCGCCTCACCGAGACGGACGACCCCCGCGATCGGCGCCCCGTCGACCGGGCGCTGCGCTTCTTCCTGCGTCGGGCACCGCTCTTCGTCGGGCTGCTCGTCGTCGCCGTCGTCGCGCTCTACGTCGTGCTGCTGGTGGCGGGCCCGCCCGGGCGCTGACGCCCCCTAGGGCTGTGCGTGTCCCATTTTCCGCAACGAATCGGCCGGTTCCTGGCGGAATTCGGGACATGGCCGGGAGCGTGTCCCATTTTCCGCAACGATCGGGCCGATTCCTTGCGGAATTCGGGACATGCACGCGAGAAAGGCCGGGGTGAAGTCACCCGGCACGCCGAAGAGGCGCAGACCACCCGATTCCGCCGGCCTATCGCGAAGGCGGGCGGCGACGGTGGAGGTCAGCGGTGCGAAGCGCTCCCGCTGAAGTGGAACGGGATCGCCAGCGAGGCCGCGACGCACAGAATGCCGACGATGAACACCAGCGCCTGAATCGGGACGATCGAGAACGAGATGCCGATCAGGAAGATGCCGCCGAGCAGCAGGATCAAAGCGATGATGTACATGGGTGGTGCCTCCTCTTCCCAGGTTACCGTGCGCGGATGCTTCATCGGAGCCCGCGAGCACGAAGCATCCGCGTCTCCGTCCGGTGACCCGCTCGACATGTCCGAGGGCCAGGATGGGTAGCGTGACGACGATTCCGCTGATTCCGACCGGAGCTCCGCGCCCCTCCCCGACGCCGCACAAGAAGAAGCTGCGCGGCGGCGACCGTCTCTCGGCCACCCTCATGCTCGTCGGCGTCGTGATCGCCATGGTGTGGGCGAACCTCCCCGGTGAGAGCTACCACCAGTTCTGGGATCTGCCGCTCGGGGCATCGCTCGGCGACGCCTCGTGGACGTTCAGCCTGCACGCTCTCGTGAACGAGGGCTTCATGGCGCTCTTCTTCTTCTTGGTCGGCCTCGAGGTGAAGCGCGAGCTGACGATCGGCGAGCTCACCGATCGCTCCCGTGCCGTCGTTCCGATCGCCGCCGCTGTCGCGGGTCTCGTGGTGCCCGCGGGGGTGTTCATCCTGTTCAACCTCGGGGACGGCGAATTCGACGCGTGGGGCGTCGTGATCTCGTCCGACACCGCGTTCCTTCTCGGCGCGCTCGCCTTGATCGGCCCGAAGTTCTCTTCGCGCCTGCGCACCTTCCTCCTGACCCTCGCCGTCGTCGACGACATCGGCGCGCTGCTGGTGATCGGCCTCTTCTACAACAGCGGCCTGAGCCTGCCCCCGTTCGTGATCGCGGTCGTGCTGATGGTTCTCATCGCGCTCGTGCGGTTCCTCCCGGTCGGCCGCGGTTTCGCCTACGGCGCCCTCGGAGCTGCCCTGTTCGTCGCTGTCTACCTCGCGGGGGTGCACCCGACCCTTGCCGGTGTGGCCGTCGCACTGTTGATCCCCGTCTTCCCGCCCCGGCGCAACGACGTGGAGCGGTCGGTCGAACTCACCCAGGCGTTCCGCGAGTCGCCGAACTCGGCATACGCGGCGGCGGTGACGCGGAGCCTGCGCGAATCCATCTCGATCAACGAACGCATCGACACCGGCCTCCGCCCGTACATCTCCTACGGCGTGCTGCCGGTCTTCGCGCTCGCCAACGCCGGAGTGCACATCGACGGTGAGACGCTCCGCGACGCTCTGATGTCGCCCGTCGCGTGGGGCATCGTCGCGGGTCTCGTCCTCGGCAAATTCTTCGGCATCACCGTGGCCACCTGGCTGGTGGGAGTCGTCGGACGCGGTCAGCTCGCGCCAGGGCTGAGCCTCCACAGGGTCGCCGGCGGTGCGGCGCTCTCGGGCATCGGGTTCACGATCTCGCTCTTCCTCGTCCCGATCGCGATCAGCGATCCTCACACGCAAGACCTCGCGCGCGTCGCGGTGCTCGCGGCATCGGTCATCGCCTTCTTCCTCGGGTGGGCGATCTTGACCGTCGGTGACCGGATCAGCCCGCCCCGCCCCGTCGGATTCAAGCTCGCGCGTCCCGTCGACCCGCAGCGCGACCACATCAGGGGCTCGATGGACGCGCCCTACGAGATCGTGGAGTACGGCGACTTCGAGTGCCCGTTCTGCAGCCGGGCGACCGGCTCGGTCGACGCCGTCCGCGAGCGTTTCGGCGACGACATCCGGTGGGTCTGGCGTCACCTGCCGCTCGATCAGCCGCACCCGCACGCGCAAGAGGCCGCGCAGGCGGCCGAGGCCGCCGCGCTGCAGGGGAAGTTCTTCGAGATGGCGGGCAAGCTGTTCGCCCACCAGCGCAACCTCGAGCGCGATGACCTATTCCGCTACGCCGAGATGCTGGGCCTCGACCCCGAGCGCTTCGCCGACGACTTCGGCTCGGCGAAGGTCGCGCACCACATTCAGGATGACCGGCTCGACGCCGAGATCATGGATCTGAACACGACGCCGACGTTCTTCCTGAACGGGCGGCGCCACATCGGGCCCTACGACTCCGCGAGCCTCATCCGGGGCTTGGAGAACGGCCCGGCCAAGGGCGCGGAGACCCCGGCCACGGGCTCGGCGAGCTAGCGCGGGGACGCGACCGCGGCCTCGCCGTCGATAGGTGAGCGGGCGAGCAGCGACTGGGCCAACATCGTCGACCCCGCGACGGCGGCCGGCATGACGGCGACGGCTCCGAGCGGCACGAGGAAGCACAACTGCGTCGCCACGCCGAAGCCGAGCGCCTCGCCTCGGTGCGCGCGCAACAACCGGCGCCGGCGTGCGGCGTCGACGCCGCGGGCGGTCAGCGCGCGAGACGTGAGTTCGTCGGTCAGGAGCCACCCGGTGAGCACGATGCCGAGCACCGCGCCGGCCGCGCTTCCGACGACGGGAACGAATCCGACGACGCCCGAGAGGAGGGCGACGCCGATGCCGCGAGCGATGAGCCAGACCGTATCGGCGAGGGCGCGCGCGAAACCGTAGGGCACGTCGGGCACGCCCCCCGTCGCGTCTTCGACCGATCGCCAGATGCGGTCGTAGAACGGCTCGCCGATGAGCAGCGTCAAGGCCGTGAACGAGACGACCGCGATGACGAGGGCGGCGCCCAACGTCGCCGCACCGACCGCGAAACGCACGACGTTCGCCCAGACGCTCGGCCATTCGTCGGCGAACGGTGTCAGGGCTGTCGCGATGGAGGGGACGAACACGGCGAGAGTGATCACGCCGGCGAGGAGGACGGCCCCCACGATCAGCGCGGGGACAAGCCCGGCGGCCATGACCCCGGGCCGTCGCCGCCACCAGCCGAAACCCTGCGCGAGCATGCGGACTCCCGCGGCGAACTGCGTCATGCGCTCAGCCTAGGCGCGCGGCCCACCTCGCCTGCGGTCGCGTCGCCGCCCAGGGTTACGTGGCGGCGCGCTCGGGCAGTTGCTGGAGCGTCCACGTGTTCCCGTCGGGGTCGTCGAACGTCACGAACCGCCCCCAGGCCTGCTCGTCGACGCCGAGCGCGTCGACACCCACGGCGCGCAGATCGCTCAGTGCACGGTCGGCGTCGGGGACGACGACCTGGATCGTGTTCTGCTTCCCGGGTTCGAGGTCGATGCCGAGACCCGTGCCGAAGGCGATCGAGCACGCGGAGCCGGGCGGCGTGAGTTGGACGAACCTCAGCTCGTCGTCGACCTGCTGATCATGGTCGGCATGGAAACCGATGCGCTCGTAGAACTCCTTCGCGCGATCGATGTCGGTGACGGGTACGAAGATGAGCTCGATCTTCCAGTCCATGCTCTGGCGCCTTCCTGTCGATGAGGCCAGCCTAGGAAGGGGTGCAGACATCACCCGGGCGGCGGAGAACCACCGACGACTCCCACGCAACGCGAACGAACGGACACACGCATGCGCCTGCGATCGACGTCGACGCAACGCACCTACCGGTACGTGCGTCTCTCGCTCGTCGGCGTCATCGCCTTCCTCGCCGTTTCCCTCACGGTCGAGATCGTGACGGGCGGCCCGTTGGCCTCGGTCAGCGCCGCCTTCTACACGCCGGCCCGCGATGTTCTCGTCGGGTCGCTCTGCGCGGTCGCTCTGGCCCTCCTCGTGCTGTCGGGACGCAGTGTCGAGCAGATGCTCCTCGACGTCGCCGCGCTTCTCGCGCCCGTCATCGCGTTCGTGCCCACCCCGGTCGCACCCGCTGACATCGCCGCGGGGTGCGCCGGCGGTAGCTCGTGCGTCCCCGAGCAGTTTCTGCCGGGCATCGCCAACAGCCTGATCTCGCTCGGCATCGTGGCCGTCGTCGGCATCGCCACCGTGTCGATCGTCGCCCTCGCCCGGGGAACCTTCGACCGCGCGATGATCGTCTCGGTCGCGGCAGCGGGCGTCGTCGTCGCAGCGCTGGGCGGATGGTGGATGCTGTCGCCCTCGACGTTCCTGCTCGGTGCGCACAACGCGGCGGCAGTCGTCTTCTTCACGCTCATCGCCCTGGTCGCCGCGCTCGCCGCAGGGCAACCGGCCGGCAGCGACTCCCGCCGCACCCGGCTACGGGTCGCGTACGGGGTGATCGCCGCGGGGATCGCTCTCGCCCTCGCCCTGGTGATCGGCGTCGTGGTCGCCGGGGCCGAACCGGCTGTGCCGTTGTTCTTCATCGGCGAAGCGGCCGCCCTGTTGCTCTTCGCGGTCTTCTGGGTCGTGCAGACGATCGAGTTCTGGAACGATGTCGATCCCCGCGCGCGGGTCGCCGCGGAACCTTCTGCGGCTTAGCGGTCGTACGCCGAGGCGCTCCGGACCGACGCCGTCACGGTGAACTTCTTGTTGCGGGCGATCTGGCGGGTGGGTCCGACGATCCGCTCGAGGGCGGGGCGGTAGAGCAACGCGGAGTTCCAGACCGTCCACAGTTCGCCGCCGCGCCGGAGCGCCCGGGCAGCGTCTTCGAACAGCCGCGGGGCCGCGCCCTCGTGCACGACGGCTCCGACGTGGAACGGGGGGTTGAGGGCGATGAACGACGCGCTGCCGTCGGCGAGTGAAGACAAGGCGTCGTCCCGCACCACCGTGACGAGCTCGGCGACGCCGTTCGCCTCGGCCGTGGCCCGGGCTGAGATCACGGCGGCGGACGATTGGTCGGACGCGTACGCGTGCAGGCCCCGTCGGGCGAGGATCGTGGCGACGACGCCCGAACCGCACGCCATGTCGATGACCGGGTCATCGGCGGTGCCGCCGCCGGCGAAGGTCTCGGGGAGGCTGTCGAGAAGGAACCGCGTGCCCAGGTCGATGGAGGTACCCGCGAAGACCCCGCCCAGCGCGCAGACGGTGAGTCCGTCGTGCGTGGCACGGCGGGGTTGCGGATCGCGCCCGTTGCGAGGACCGCGAGCGATGAGCACGCGGGATTTCTGCCGCGCGTGCGTGACGTCGACGACGTCGAAGTAGCGACGCAGCACATCGTTCATCGCCACGGTCATGTGCTTGATCCGCCCGCCCGCGAACACCTGCACACCGGGTGCCGCATGCTGCGCGATCAGAGCGGCGACATCGTCGAGTTCGTCGAGCGATCGCGGCAGGCGGAGGAGGACGACCTCCGCGCCGCTGAGCACCTCGGCGTCGAGCGGCATCGAACGGAAGCCGTCGACGGTCACGCCCTCGGCGGCGAGCCGCTCGGCGTTGGCGGCGAGCGCGCGCTCGCCCGTGAGCGCGTCTTGGTGCACGCGGATGCCGCGCGCGCCGTCAGAGGCCGCGGCCAGCGTCAAAGCCCCGTAGCCGTCGCCGAGGACGACGAGCGCACCGTCGGCCAGCCCGGCGCGGGCATCGGCCGACTCATCGAGCAGGAGGCGGTCGGCCGCGTCCGCGGCCTGCAGGTCGGGCGCCTCGACATCGGGCCAGCGGCGGAGGGTGTCAAGGGGGAAGGTCACCCCGCTACGGTAGTCGGCTCCCGTGGGCGTCACCTGAGGGGCATGCGGGAATACATCCGGAGCGTTCCGGTTGAAGTTGATACAGCGTCACTCAACTACGTAAAGTCGAGTTGAGTCGCACAGGCTCACTTCACCCAGGAGACACAGGGACATGCCCGAAGACTTCACACCCCAGAACGACGACGGCGCGAGCTCGTTCGACGAGTTCCTCGCGCGCTACCTCGCCGGCGAGCAGGCGCGAGCCGAACGCTCGATAGACCTCAGCCGCTTCCTCAGTTCGCGCACCCAAGACGCGCTCCGGCTCGCCGGACGTTTCGCCCTCGAGCGCGGACAGCGCGAACTCGACGCGCTGCACGTGCTCCGGATCCTCGTCGACCAGTCGCCGGCGAACGAGGCCGTGCAGCGCATCGGCGCCGATCCGCGCGCGATCGCCCAGGCAGCCGAGGGTCGGCTGCCGGCAGCATCCGCCCCCGCCGACGTCGACGGGGCCGTCGTCACCACCTCGGTGCAGCGCGCCCTGTTCCTGGCGTACCAGGTCGCTCGGTCGGCCGGCTCGACCTACGTCGACCCCGAGCACCTCTTCTTCGCGCTCGTGCTGGCCCAGGACGCCCCCGCCGGGCAGATCCTCGCCCAAGCGGGTGTCACGGCCGAGGCACTGACCCAGGCCGTCCGTGAAACCGTCAGCCCGACCGGCGCGCCCTCATCGGCGCAGCCTGGCGCTGCGGCATCCGAGACTCCCATGCTCGACCGCTTCGGCACCGACCTCACCGCCCGCGCGGCGGCGGGCAACCTCGATCCGGTGATCGGACGCAGCGACGAGATCGAGCAGACCATCGAGATCCTCAGCCGACGCACCAAGAACAACCCGGTTCTCGTCGGCGAGGCGGGCGTCGGCAAGACGGCCGTCGTCGAGGGGCTCGCCTCGGCGATCGTCGCGGGTTCGGTGCCCGAGCAGCTGCGCGGCAAGCGGGTCATCGCGCTCGATCTTCCGGCGATGCTGGCGGGCACTCGCTACCGCGGCGACTTCGAAGAGCGTCTGACCCAGACGATGGACGAAGTCTCGGCGCAGAACGGCGAACTCATCGTTTTCATCGACGAGGTGCATACGGTCGTCGGCGCCGGCGGTGCAGGCGACGGCGGCATGGACGCTGGCAACATACTCAAGCCGCGACTCGCGCGCGGCGACCTGCACCTGGTCGGCGCCACGACCCTGCGGGAGTATCGCACGATCGAGAAAGACCCGGCGCTCGAACGTCGCTTCCAGCCGGTGCGGGTCGGAGAGCCCTCCGTCGAAGACGCCGTGCTCATCCTTCGCGGCCTCCGTTCGGCCTACGAACAGCACCACGGCGTCACCTACACCGACGATGCCCTCCGCGCGGCCGTCGAGCTGTCGGATCGGTACGTGACCGACCGCGTCCTGCCGGACAAGGCCATCGACCTCATCGATCAGGCCGGCGCGCGGTTGCGGCTGCGACTCGGTCTGAAGGTCGACATCACGGGGCTGATCGAGAACCTCGCCACGCTCGAGGCCGACAAGAACGCGGCGGTTTCCAGCGAGCACTACGAGGAGGCCTCTCGCATCCGCGACGAGATCGCCGCGGTGCAGAAGAAGCTGGATGCTGCGACGGCGGGCCCTTCGACGGGCTCAGGGACCGGGGTGACAGGCTCAGGGACCGGGGCGACGGTCGTCGGCGAACCCGAGATCGCGGCGGTCATCAGCCGTGCCACCGGTATTCCGGTCAGCCGGCTCACCGAGGGCGAGCGGGAGCGTCTCGCGACGCTCGAGGAGGAGCTGCACGGCCGCGTGATCGGGCAGGACGCCGCCGTGGCGTCGGTCTCCACCGCCGTGCGACGCAACCGCACGGGTATGGGCGACGCGAATCGTCCGGTCGGATCGTTCCTCTTCCTCGGGCCCACCGGCGTCGGCAAGACCGAGCTCGCCAAGGCGCTCGCGGCATCGCTGTTCGACGATGACGGGGCCGTGATCCGGTTCGACATGAGCGAGTTCGGCGAGCGCCACACGGTGTCGCGTCTCGTCGGTTCCCCTCCCGGATACGTCGGCTACGACGAGGCCGGTCAGCTCACCGAGCGGGTGCGTCGCAACCCGTACTCGATCGTGCTGTTCGACGAGATCGAGAAGGCGCACCCCGACGTGTTCAACCTGCTGCTGCAGGTGCTCGACGACGGACGCCTCACCGACGGCCAGGGCAGGACGGTCGACTTCCGCAACACGGTCGTCATCATGACCTCGAACATCGGCAGCGAGTTCCTCGCGTCGCGCGCCGGGGCCATCGGTTTCATCGCCGACGGCGGCGGCGCCACGGGGTTCGGGTCGGAGAGCGACCTGCGCGTCCGCGTGATGGGACGTCTGCGCGAGGCAATGCGGCCGGAGTTCTTGAACCGCATCGACGACATCGTACTGTTCCGCAAGCTCGACCAGCCGCAGCTGCGCCAGATCGTCCGGCTGATGCTGGGCGCGACCGAGAAACGTCTCGCAAAGCGCGAGGTGACGATCGAGGTCTCGGAGTCGGCGATCGACTGGCTCGCCGAGCACGGGTACGAGCCTGAATACGGCGCGCGGCCGCTCCGCCGGCTGATCCAACGCGAGATCGACGATCGCGTCGCCGACCTGTTCGTCTCCGGCGCGGTCACCGACGGGGGAGCGGTGGCGGTGACCGCCGTCGACGGCGCCCTGGTCGTGCGCTCCGTCGCTCACATCGCCCAGGCGGCCTGACCCGCGAGACCGCATGTGCGTGGCGAGACCCCGGCTCACGACCGGGGTCTCGCCGTCGACGTGCGGTCTCGCGGTGGTCGGGCGGTGCTGGCAGAGTGAGACCATGACCGGACGAGTTTCGATAGGGGTCGCCGGCGCGCTTGGCCCCGAAGCCATCGCCCGCCTGGCGCCGGCCGTCGAGGCCGCGGGGTTCGCGGGGCTGTGGGTCAACGACACACCCGATGGCGACGCCCTGGTGGCGCTCGCCGCGGCCGCGGCGGTGACCGACCGCTTGATTCTCGCTACGGGTGTCATCCCCGTCGACCGGCGTCCGGCTGAAGACGTGGCGCGTGAGGTCGTCGACCTCGAGCTTCCGCAGGAGCGTCTCGTTCTCGGTATCGGCTCGGGAGTGCAGCCCAAAGGCGCGCTGGCCCGCGTGGGCGATGCCGTCGATCTGCTCCGTGGCGCCCTCGGCGCGCGCGTGATGGTCGGCGCGCTCGGACCCAAGATGCGCCACCTCGGCGCCGAACGGGCCGACGGGGTGCTGCTGAACTGGGTGCCCCCGGGCATCGCCGCAACTCAAGCGGGGGCGCTCCATGCAGCATCCGCCGACACCCATGTCGCCGTGTACGTGCGAACCGCCGTGGACCCCGCCGCGTCGGCCCGGCTCGACGTCGAGACGGCGCGGTACGCCTCGTACCCGAACTACGCCGCGAACTTCGCGCGCATGGGAGTCGCGGCCCCCGCAACCACCTTCCGCGACGAGCCGGCGCTCGTCGACGGCCTGCCCGACTACCGCTCGGCGGTCGACGAGGTCGTCCTGCGCGCGATCACCGCAGACGACAGCATCGGGGCGATGCTGGCGTTCATAGCGCGCGCCGCACCGGTCGTCCAGGGGTCGTAGGCGACCCGGGTCAATCGGTCGGGACTGGCTAGGCTCGCGACATGCAACAGCGAATTCTCGGACGCACCGGCCGCACGATCTCGGCCATCGGTCTCGGCACCTGGCAGCTCGGCGCCGACTGGGGCGACGTCGACGAGAGCAGCGCGTTCGACGTGTTGCGTGCCTCCGTCGACGCGGGGGTCACCTTCTTCGACACCGCCGACGTGTACGGCGACGGGCGGAGCGAGCAGTTCATCGGCCGTTTCCTGGCGCAGCATCCTGACCTCGAGATCACCGTCGCGACCAAGATGGGCCGCCGCGGCCCGCAAGACCCGGCTCAGTTCACGCTCGACAACTTCCGCGCCTGGACCGATCGCTCGCGTGAGAATCTGGGCGTCGACACACTCGATCTCGTGCAGTTGCACTGCCCGCCGACGCCGGTCTTCTCCTCCGATGCCGTGTACGACGCGCTCGACACCCTGGTCGCCGAACAGCGCATCGCGAACTACGGCGTCAGCGTCGAGACCTGCGACGAAGCCCTCGCCGCGATCGCGCGGCCGGGCACCGCGAGTGTGCAGATCATCGTCAACGCCTTCCGCCTCAAGCCGCTCGACGAGGTGCTCCCGGCCGCCGCGGCTGCCGGAGTCGGCATCATCGTGCGGGTGCCCCTGGCATCGGGGCTCCTGAGCGGCAAGTACACGGCGGAGACCACCTTCCCGGCGTCGGATCACCGCAACTACAACCGCGACGGCAGCGCGTTCGACGTCGGCGAGACCTTCGCGGGGGTCGACTTCGAGACCGGCGTCCGCGCCGCTCAGGAGTTCGCCGCGCTCGTGCCCGAGGGCGTCACTCCTGCCGCCGCAGCCCTCTCGTGGGTCTCGAACCTCGACGGCGTGTCGACCGTGATCCCCGGCGCCCGCAACCGTGCGCAGGCGGAGGGCAATGCCGCCGCCGGATCGGTCGAGCTGCCCGCCGAGTTCGACGCCGGCGTTCACGACATCTACGACCGGTTCTTCCGCGAGGCCGTGCACCCGCGCTGGTGATCCGCACCGAACCCACGACGGCCATGAGCGAATCGATCGTCGTGCGACGCCTGCGCACCGGAGCCCGGTGGTCGCTCGCCGTGCTCCTCGTCGGCGCGGGCGTATCCCATCTGACGTGGGGTCGGCGCGGGTACCGGATCGTCGTGCCCGAGTGGGCGACACGGATGCTGCGCACCGACGAAGACGCGATCGTCGTCGCTTCCGGCGCGGTCGAGGGTCTGCTCGGAGCGGCCCTGTGGGTGCTGCCGCGCGAGCGGAGTCGCATCGGCGGCATGATCGCCGCATTCTTCATCGCCGTATTCCCGGGCAATGTGCATCACTGGCAGAGCGGCCGTCCCGTCCCCGGCATGCGCACCGACCGGGCCCGGTTCTGGCGGCTCTTCCTGCAACCCGTCCTCGTCGCGTGGGCGGTGTGGGCCACGAGGCCCGACGGGATGCGGCGATGACCCGGCGTGCGGTGGTGGCGGGCGGCAGCGGTTTCATCGGCGAGGCCGTCATCGCCTGGCTGCGAGATGAGGGCTACTCCCTGACACGCGTCGGGCGTCGAGGGCCCGATGTCTCGTGGGATGACACCCCGGGGCTTCGGCGCGCGGTCGACGGCGCGGAGCTGCTGGTCAACCTGGCCGGGAAGAGCGTCGCCTGCCGTTACACCGATGCGAACCGCGACGAGATCCTGCGCTCACGGGTGGAGACGACCCGGGCTCTGCGTGAAGCCGTGGCCGCTGCGGCCTCGCCGCCGGCGATCTGGATGAACGCGAGCACGGCGACGATCTACCGGTATGCGCTCGACCACCCGCAGACCGACTCGGGGGGCGACCTCGGCGCGGGGTTCTCTGTCGATGTCGCCCGCGCGTGGGAGGCCGAACTGTTCGACGGCGACCTGCCGGGCACCCGGCGCGTCGCCCTGCGCATGGCGATCGTGCTCGGCGACGGGCCGGCTACGTCGATGCTGCTGCGCCTGGCTCGGCTCGGACTCGGCGGCCCCCAGTACGACGGACCCTGGCTTCCTCACCGGCGTTACCGCGGCATCGGCAATAACCCGACCGGCGACGGCCGGGCTCCGTGGCACCGTTCGCGCGGTCGCCAGCGTTTCAGCTGGATCCACATCGACGACGTCGTGGCGGCCATGCGGTTCATCCGCGACACGCCCACGTTCTCCGGCACGGTGAACCTCTCCTCTCCGAACCCGACCGACAACCGCACCCTCATGGCGACGCTGCGTCGTGCGGTGGGCGCCCCGATCGGTCTGCCCGCGGGCCGTTTCATCCTCGAGCCGGCGATGTGGGCATTGCGCGTCGAATCCGAGCTGCTGCTCAAGAGTCGCTGGGTCGTGCCGGAACGTCTCCTGCACGAGGGCTTCGTCTTCCACTACCCCGAGCTCGAACCGGCCGTGCGCGAGATCGCCTCGCGCTGACCGCTCGTGCGGAGGTCGCGCGGTCGTTTCGTGCGGACGCGGTGCATAAGTGGACCGCGCGAGCATCTTTAGGCCGCGCGAGCCGAGAAATTGGACCGCGCGAGCATCTTCGGGCCGCGCGAGCCGACGAATCGGTCGTTCCACATTCGAGGGAGGCTCCCGCACCGGTGTCGGGGGTCCGTGTGAGAATTCGAGGATGCTGCTCGCCGACCTCGTCACGACCCTCGACAGGGTCACGGCGACCCGATCCCGACTGGCGAAGACCGAGGCCCTGGCGAGTCTGCTCGCGTCGGCCGAACCCGTCGAGATCGCGCCCGCCGTGGGGCTGTTGACGGCGGCGCTTCGGCAGGGGCGGCTCGGAGTGGGGTGGCGGTCGCTGGCAGGTCTGACCGTCACGCACGCCGCCGAGCCCTCGCTCTCGATCGGCGACGTCGACGAGGCCTTCACCGCCCTCGCGGCCGTCGGAGGCGCGGGCTCCGCCGCCGAGCGCACGCGCACGCTCGAGGCGCTCGCGGAGCGGTCGACGGCGGTCGAGTGGAACTACCTCACCCGGGCGATGCTGGGGGAGCTGCGCACCGGTGCGCTCGAAGGAATCCTGCTCGATGCGATCGCCCGCGCCTCCGGGCGCGACCCGGTCATCGTGCGCCGCGCCGCCATGCTCTCGGGCGACACCGGCGAGACCGCCCGCACCGCCCTGACCGAACCGCCGGCGGCCTTGGCCGACGTCGGCCTCGTCGTCGGTCGGCCCGTGATGCCGATGCTGGCGGCGACGGCGGCGACGGTGCGCGACGCTCTCGCCGAGTTCGGAACGGCTTCGATCGAGTACAAGCTCGACGGGGCCCGCATCCAGGTGCACCGGCGGGGCGATGACGTGCACGTCTACACGCGCTCTCTCGCCGAGGTGACGCACCGGGTGCCCGAGATCGTCGACGTCGTGCGTGGTCTCCCCGCGACCGACGTGATCCTCGACGGCGAGACCCTCGCGCTCGACGAGTCGGGCGCACCTCGCCCGTTTCAAGAGACCATGGCCCGCTTCGGGGCAGACCTCGCGCGCGAGGTCGCGCTGCGGCCGCGGTTCTTCGACATCCTCCACGTCGACGGGCGCGATCTGCTCGACGAGCCGCAGTCGGTGAGAGCGGCCGAGCTCACCCGCGTGGTCGGTGAACTCCGCATTCCCTCCCTCGTCACCGACGTCGCCGACGACGCCGAGACGTTCGCCCGCAGTGCGCTCGAAGCGGGTCACGAGGGAGTCATGGTGAAGGCCACCGATGCGCCCTACATGGCAGGCCGCCGCGGAAAGACCTGGCTGAAGGTGAAGCCGGTGCACACCTTCGACCTGGTCGTGCTGGGCGTCGAACACGGCTCGGGCCGCCGGGCCGGCTGGCTCTCGAACCTCCACCTCGGTGCGCTCGACCCCGAGGGCGAGTTCACCGAGCCCGGTGGCTTCGTGATGGTGGGCAAGACCTTCAAGGGGCTCACCGACGAGCTCCTCCGTTGGCAGACCGAACATTTTCCAACGATCGAGACCGCGCAGACCCCTTACGGTCTCACGGTCGCTCCGGTCACCGTCGTCGAGATCGCGATCGACGGTGTGCAGCGCTCGACGAGATACCCCGGCGGCGTCGCGCTGCGGTTCGCCCGGGTGAAGGCCTACCGTTCCGACAAGCGTGCGGCAGACGCCGACACGATTCAGGCGTTGCGACGGATGCTGCGCGACTGAGGCTCAGGCCGGCGTCAGGCCGGGCGCGCGATCGAGCGCACCAAGACGACGTTCGACGCTTCATCCACTTCGACGACCTCGGGGTGCGCCTTGACGAAGTCGGAGAAGCTCCGGAAGCCGAGCCCCTTCTCGCTGAACGACGGGTCGAGGCGCTTCATCAGATCCTTCAGCGCCGAAGCGTGCAGCCATTCCTCGTCGGCGCGCTCGTTCTCCAGCTGCAGGGCGCGCTCGAGAAGATCGACGGCCGGGTCGGTCGAGCGCTTGCGCACTCGCGTCCGTGAGGGCGCAGCATCCTTCTTCGTCGGCGTTTCTCTCACGACGCCGGGAAGCGAGTCGTAGGCGTCGAAGCGGTCGCACGCCGAGGCCAGCGATTTCGCGGTCGAGCCCGCGACCCCCACTCCGACGACGTAGCGACCGAGCCGTTTGCAGCGCTGTGCGAGCGGAACATAGTCGGAGTCACCCGCCACGATGACGACGTGGGTCAGATCGGGGAGCCGGAACATGTCTTCGACGGTATCCACGGCCAGACGGATGTCGGCGCCGTTCTTCGCGTACGCCGCCGCGGGGAAGAGCTGCACGAGATCGATCGATCGGGCGACGAGCTGGGTGCGGTACTCGGCGTTCACGGGCGCCGACCAGTCGGCATATGCCCGCGTAAGCACGAGAGTGCCGAAGGAGGCGGCGTAGTCGATGATCGCGCCGACGTCGATGGTGGCTGCGGCGAGACGCTCGGCGACCTCGGGGGCGATCGGACTCTCGGCGATGCGCTGGCGATCGCGGGAGTAGGCGTTCCGACCGTGCACGCGGTCGTACCACGACATCACGATGTTGTCGAAGTCCAGGTAGACGGCGACGCGGGCTGTCTGCGTTTCAGGCATTCACCCAGTCTGCTACTCCGCGTGCTCCCCGGGGTACCGGAGCCCGATCTGCGCGCGCACCTCGTCGAGGGTTGCCATGATCTGCACGGTCTCGTCGATGGGAAGCAGGTCGCCCCTCAGTCGGCCCTCGGCCACGAGTTTCTCGGCGTGGAGCGCCTGGTACTGCATTCCGCGGCCCTCGGTTTCGTCGCGGTACTCCTCGAGGACTTCGCCGTCCGGAGAGGTCAGGCGGAAGCTGGTCGGCGAGTACCAGACCCGGTCGATGTCGATCCGCGCCTCGGTGCCGACGATGTGCGCGGTGTTGGGGCCGGCCCCCCGCGACGAAGAGATCGTCGTCGAGAGCGCCCCGCCGGCGTGACGGAAGATGGTCGCGATCTCGGCGTCGGTGCCGGCGTCGGACATCCGCGCCTGCGCGCTGACCTGGGTGGGTGCGCCCAAGATGTCCCACGCGAACGAGACCGGGTAGATACCGAGATCGAGCAGCGCACCGCCGCCGAGCTCGATCGCGTTCAGTCGGTGCGCCGGGTCGTCGGAGATCTGCTGGGTGTGGTCGGCGAAGAGGGTCCGCACCTCGCCGAGCGCGCCGGCGGCGATGAGTTCGCGGATCCGGATCATGTGCGGCAGGTACCGCGTCCACATCGCTTCCATCGCGAGGAGGCCTCGCTCGGCGGCGCGGTCGCGGACGGCGGCGGCCTCGGCCGCGTTGAGAGTGAACGGCTTCTCGACGAGGACGTGTTTGCCGTGGTCGAGCGCGAGAAGGGCGTTCTCGGCGTGGAACGGATGCGGCGTGGCGATGTAGACGATGTCGACGTCGGGATCCGCGACCAGCGCCTCATACGAACCGTGTGCGTGCGGAATGTCGAACTCGGCGGCGAACTCCTTCGCCGCCTCGGGGCGGCGCGAGCCCACGGCCGTGACGGTGCGACCCGCCGTCTTCAGATCAGTGGTGAATGCGTGCGCGATCCCACCCGTGGCGAGGATGCCCCATCGAAGTCCGTCCATGGTCCGAGACTATCGGGGCGTAGTCTCGTCGGGTGTCGTCCCCGGTCGAGAGATTCCGCGAACTGCTGCGGATCCCCACGGTTTCTCACGTGGATGTCGGTCGAGTCGACATCGCCGCGTTCGACTCGTTCGCGGCCACCCTCGAGCGTCTCTACCCGCTGCTGCACGCGGCCCTCGAGCGTGAGGTCGTGAACGGCCACTCCCTGCTCTATCGATGGCCGGGTCTCTCGGCCGCGGACCCTCTCGTGCTGATGGCGCACATCGATGTGGTGCCCGTGGTGCCCGAGGAATGGCAGCATCCGCCGTTCGCCGCCGAGATCACGGGCGAAGGGCCCGACGCGACCATCCACGCCCGCGGCGCCATCGACGACAAGGGTGCGCTCGTCGCCATCGCCGAGGCGGTGGAGTCGCTCCTCGCCGACGGCGAGACCCCGCCGCGAGACGTCTACCTCGCCTTCGGCCACGACGAAGAAGTGGCGGGCGGCGGTGCGCGGGCGATCGTCGAGGTGCTGCGCTCCCGCGGTGTCCGCCCCTCCCTCGTCCTCGACGAGGGCGGCGCCGTCGTGCGCGGGGTCTTGCCCGGTGTGACGGCTCCCACGGCGATGATCGGCGTCGCCGAGCGTGGCATCCTCGCTCTCGGACTCACCGTCCGCGAGCGAGGCGGACACGCATCGACTCCTCCGGCGATGCCCGCGACGGCGCGGCTCGCACGCGCCGTCGACCGTCTGCAGCGTCGGCCGTTCCCGCGGCGGGTCGCGCCGCCCGTCAGAGCGATGCTCGCCACGGCCGCGCCCCACGCTGCGGGGCCGCTTCGGCACGTGCTCCGGCGGCTCGACACGTTCGGCCCGGTACTCGCGCGGGTGTTCTCGAATCTCGGTCCCGAGATGAACGCGGTCGTGCGCACCACGGCCGTGGTCACGGAGCTGTCGGGCTCGGACGGACAGAATGTGCTGGCGACGCGGGCCCGTGCGACGGTCGACATCCGTCTGCTCACGGGCGACTCGGTCGACTCGGCCGTCGCTCACGTGCGGCGCGCCATCGGCGACCCGCTCGTCGAGATCGATGTGCAGCGGGGAAGCAACCCGTCGACGGTCTCACCCTGGAAGGGCCCAGAGTGGGGGAGGGTCGCCCGCGCGGTGCGCGGCTCGCTCGGCGACGACGTCGTGCCGCTTCCGTACCTGCAGCTCGGCGCGAGCGATAGCAGGTGGTTCACCCAGATCTGCGATGCGGTGTACCGGTTCGCGCCGTTCGCGCTCACTGCCGACGAGCGCGCCGCCCTGCACTCCCACGACGAGCGCATCGGCGTCGACGTCTGGCTGCGGGGGATCGGCTTCTACCGGGCGCTCATCCGCGACCGGTGACGGCCGGCGGTCGCGGGGGGTCGTCGGACACGCCGAGGAGGAAAGCGGCGATCGCGGTGGCCGTGCCCTCCAGCACAGGCCCGCTCCCGAACGACCAGTCGGCATCCGTCGCGCGGATCGTGTGGCCCTTGACGGCCGCGCGACGCGCGAACGGGGCGGATGCTGCGAGGTGCAGCGCGACGGTGCCGGCAACGCCCGCATCGAGATGGCTCTCGGCGTCGAGTTCGCGCTGCAGGAGCAGAAGCGCGCGGGCGCCGGCCGAGAGGGCTCGGATGCGGCGCCGCCGGCCGTCACGAACGGCTGCGGCCAGCGCGCCCAGTGCAGCGGGGCCGGGGCCGACGGCGTCGAAATCGGAGCGGAGTTCGGCGTTGTCGATGAAGGCCTCGACGAGGGTGTCGGTGGCGACTCCACGCTCCGATGCAACGCCGGCGACGAGCTCTGCCGCGCGCTCGACCAGCTCGGCGAGGGCTGTGCGCCGGTCGCTCGAGACGCCGGTCTCGGCACCCTGAGGGCGCCCGTTCAGCGGCAGGAACCGCGCGAAGTCCGACATTCGGTCAGTGTAAGCGGGCGGCTGGAATGTGACAGAATCCGTTTCGAGTCGTGCGGTGTGACAGTCACACGCTCGATGACGGCTCATTGGCCCCAACGCGGGTGCTCAATGTGACCGTGCACATGCTGGAGGCCGTGGATGAGCGACGACGCTGGTGGGCGCAGGCCCAGCATCCGTGATGTCGCGCGCCTGGCCGAGGTCTCGCACCAAACCGTCTCGCGCGTTCTGAACGACCACCCGAGCATCCGCCCCGAGACGCGGGCGCGGGTGGTCGAGGTGATGGCACAACTGCAGTACCGACCGAACCGCGCCGCCCGCGCACTGGTCACCTCACGCTCCCAGACGATCGGCGTTCTCGCCGCCGGGTCGACGCAGTACGGGCCGGCGTCGAGCATCGCTGCGATCGAGGCAGCGGCCCGGGCGCGCGGTTATTGGGTCAGCACGGCCAACATCGACGTGAAAGATCCGGAGTCGATCCCCGCGGGCATCTCGCACCTCATGGCGCAGTCCGTCGAGGGCCTGGTCGTCATCGCGCCGCAGGCGCGCGTGCTGCGCGTGCTCGCCGCCGAGCAGCTCGACGTGCCCTACGTGACGTTGCAGTCGACCGACCTCGTCTCGGATCACACGCTCTCGGTCGATCAGGTCGCCGGCGCCCGCCTGGCGACCAGGCACCTGATCGAGCTGGGCCATCGCAACATCTACCACCTCGCCGGTCCGCAGGACTGGATCGAGGCCGAGGCGCGAATGCGCGGGTTCCTCGCCGAGATGTCGGCCAGCGACATCCCCACCACCGCGCCGATCCTCGGCGATTGGACGGCCGAGTTCGGCTACTACGCCGGACGGGAACTGCTCGGCGTCCGCGACTTCACGGCCATCTTCTCCTCCAACGACCAGATGGCACTGGGGCTCATCCACGCGATCCGCGACGAGGGTCTCGAGGTTCCGCGCGACGTCAGCATCGTCGGATTCGATGACATTCCGGAGTCCGCCCACTTCTGGCCGCCGCTGACGACCGTGCGCCAGGACTTCCGCGAACTGGGTCGCCGATGCGTCGATCTGCTGCTCGGCTCTGACGATGTCGCGTACACGGCGTTGATGCCCGAGCTCATCGTGCGGTCCTCCAGCGGCGTCGCCGCGCACCTCTGACCGCGGCGTTACCAAGACGAGATGTACCGCGCTTGACACTGACGCGCCGGAACTGGCTATAGTTGCGCAATGTGAACGGTCACATGGCCGGTTTGCGGGGATGACGAAGGAGTCGTGATGAGCGCTGGCAGTGATGCCGAGCGACCCGACCCGTACGTGGCAGGCGTGAAGACCGAGGTCGCCGTCGCCCGTGTGCGGGCCGATGTCGCGGCTCTACACGGTGAACTTGTGCGCCACGGACTCGTCGTCTGGACCGGCGGCAACGTCTCGGGTCGTGTACCCGGTGCCGAGCTCTTCGTCATCAAGCCGTCCGGCGTCTCGTACGACGACCTCGCGCCCGAGAACATGATCGTGTGCGATCTCGACGGCAACGTCGTCGAGGGAACACCCGGCAGCGGGCGGGCCCCGTCGAGCGACACCGCGGCGCACGCGTACGTCTACCGCAACATGCCCGAGGTCGGCGGCATCGTCCACACCCACTCGACCTACGCGGTGGCGTGGGCGGCTCGCGCCGAAGAGATCCCGTGCGCCCTCGTCGGCGCCGCCGAGGAGTTCGGCGGCCCGGTTCCGGTGGGCCCGTTCGCCATCATCGGCGACGACTCGATCGGACACGGCATCGTCGAGACCCTCCAGGACTCCCGGTCGCAGGCCGTGCTGATGCGCAACCACGGCCCGTTCACGATCGGCGAGACGCCGCGAGACGCGGTCCGCGTCGCGGTCGTGCTCGAAGACATCGCCCGCACGGTGCACGTGGCCCGTGATGGCGGAACGCTCGAGCCGATACCCGCCGAGGCGATCGATCGCCTGTACGACCGTCGCCGCAATCGCGACCACCAGACCACCGTCGAGCGCCGGGCAACCCCGGCGCGTCGCGGTCGCCGACCGGAGAAGATCTCCGGTCGGACAGCAGATAACTGAATAACGAACACCAAGACGAAGAAGTCCTACGAAAGGGATACACAGTGAAAGGCAAGAAGATTCTCCTCGCGACGGTCGCAGTGGGAGCGCTCATGCTCTCCGGATGCGCGGGCGGAGGCGCTGGCGGAGATGGCGGCGAGGGTGACGGCGGCGGCGGACTCATCGGTGTTGCCATGCCGACCCGCAGCTCCGAGCGCTGGATCCAGGACGGCGACGCCGTCAAGGCCGCGCTCGAGGAGCAGGGCTACACCGTCGACCTCCAGTACGCAGAGGACGACATCCCCACGCAGGTCTCGCAGATCGAGAACATGATCACCAAGGGCGCCGAGGCGCTCATCGTTGCCTCGATCGACGGCACCACGCTGACCGAGGTGCTCGACACGGCCGCCGACTCCGACATCCCCGTCATCGCGTACGACCGCCTCCTGCGCGACACCGACAGCGTCAGCTACTACGCCTCGTTCGACAACTTCCTCGTGGGCCAGCAGCAGGCCTGGTCGGTCCTGAACGGCCTCGGCCTGACCGAGCTCGACGGCACTCCGATCGAGGGCGCACCCGCGGGTCCGTTCAACATCGAGCTGTTCGCCGGCTCGCTCGACGATAACAACGCGTTCTTCTTCTTCAACGGCGCGATGGACGTACTCCAGCCGCTCATCGACGACGGAACACTCGTGGTCAAGTCGGGTCAGACCGAAATCGAGCAGGTCGCCACACTCCGCTGGGAGGGTGAAGCCGCCCAGAGCCGCATGGAAGACATCGTCACGGCGAACTACTCCGACGGTTCGACCGTCAACGCGATCCTGTCGCCCTACGACGGCATCTCGCGCGGCATCATCTCGGCACTCACCGACGCCGGATACTCGGTCGGCGAAGAGTGGCCGATCATCTCGGGTCAGGATGCCGAGATCGACTCGGTCAAGGCCATCAACAGCGGCGAGCAGTACGCCACCATCTTCAAGGACACCCGCGAGCTCGCGGACGTGGCCGTGGACATGGCCGTTGCCCTGCTCAACGACGAAGAGCCCGAGACCAACAACACCACCGACTACGACAACGGCGTGAAGGTCGTGCCGTCGTTCCTCCTCGACCCGGTGATCGTCGTCAAGGACAACATCAACGAGGTCCTGGTCGACAGCGGCTACTGGACCGAAGAAGAAGTCCAGGGCTAAGGTCCGCAACTGCACCCGGCCGGGCAGCGCAAGCTGCCCGGCCGGGTCATGGCAAGAAGGAGACAGGATGACCGACAACATTCTGGAGATGCGCGGGATCACGAAGACGTTCCCGGGCGTGAAGGCGTTGTCCAACGTGACGCTGGACGTCGTACGCGGCGAAGTCCATGCGATCTGCGGCGAGAACGGCGCGGGGAAATCCACGCTCATGAAGGTGCTGTCGGGGGTGTATCCGTACGGCACCTACGACGGCGACATCGTCTTCGAGGGCGAAGAGGTCGCGTTCAAGAACCTCCGCGACAGCGAGGCGAAAGGCATCGTCATCATCCACCAGGAGCTGGCGCTGAGCCCGTACCTGTCGATCGCCGAGAACATCTTCCTGAACAACGAGCGCGCCAAGGGCGGGCTCATCGACTGGAACAAGACCAATTTCGAGGCAGCCGCGCTCCTCAAGCGCGTGGGCCTGCGTGACAACCCGACGACGAAGATCCGCCAGATCGGCGTCGGCAAGCAGCAGCTCGTCGAGATCGCCAAGGCGTTGTCGAAAGAGGTCAAGCTCCTCATCCTCGACGAGCCGACGGCCGCCCTGAACGACGAGGACTCGGCCCACCTTCTCGACCTCATCCTCCAGCTCAAGGAGGAGGGTGTGACGTCGATCATCATCAGTCACAAGCTCAACGAGATCAAGCGCGTCGCCGACACCGTCACGGTCATCCGCGACGGCAAGACGATCGAGACGATCGCCAAGACCGACGTCACCGAAGACCGCATCATCAAAGACATGGTCGGTCGCGATCTCGAGCACCGCTACCCCGACCACGAGCCGCAGATCGGCGAGGAGTTGCTCCGCGTCGAAGACTGGACGGCGCACCACCCGCAGGATCCCAGCCGCGTCATGGTCGACAACGTTTCGATCAACGTGCGCGCGGGCGAGATCGTGGGCATCGCGGGTCTGATGGGTGCGGGGCGCACCGAGTTCGCCATGAGCCTGTTCGGGCGGAGCTACGGCACCCGCATCACCGGCAAGGTCTTCATGCGCGGCAAGGAAGTCAAGATGCGCACGGTCGCCGAGGCGATCGACAACGGTCTGGCCTACGCCACCGAAGACCGCAAGACCTACGGCCTGAACCTCATCGAAGACATCAAGCGGAACGTCTCGATGGCGTCGCTGAAGAAGCTCGAGTCTGCGGGCCTCGTCGATGACAACAAGGAGTTCCAAGTCGCGAACGAGTACCGCCGCGACATGAACATCAAGGCACCGAACGTGCTGGTCAAGACCGGCAAATTGTCGGGCGGCAACCAGCAGAAGGTCGTGCTGTCGAAGTGGATCTACTCCGATCCCGACGTGCTCATCCTCGATGAGCCGACACGCGGCATCGACGTGGGTGCGAAGTACGAGATCTACACGATCATCAACCGGCTCGCAGCATCCGGAAAGGGGATCATCGTGATCTCTTCCGAACTGCCCGAACTGCTGGGCATCTCGGACCGCGTGTACGCGCTGTCCGAGGGCCGCATCACCGGCGAACTCCCGATCGCCGAAGCCTCACCCGAATCCGTTCTGAAGCTCATGACCATGGAGAATCCCCGCTGACGCGGGTACAGGAGTACGACATGACCAATTCCACCGAGGCCGTCGGCGCGACCATCAATCCGCCGGACAACAAAGCCACTCGCTGGGTCAGCCATGTGCTGGCCGACCTGGGAAAGAACGGTATCTTCCTCGCACTCATCGCGGTGGTCGTACTGTTCACGATCCTCACCAACGGGATCCTCCTCCGCCCGCAGAACATCTCGAACCTCGTGGTGCAGAACGGGTACATCCTCGTTCTCGCCATCGGCATGGTGATGGTCATCATCGCCGGCCACATCGACCTGTCGGTCGGATCGGTCGCGGCCTTCGTCGCGGCGCTCTCGGGTGTGTTCGCCGTCCGGATGGGTATGCCGTGGTGGCTCGCGATCCTGCTCTCGCTGCTGATCGGTGCTCTGGTGGGCGCCTGGCAGGGGTTCTGGGTGGCGTTCGTCGGCATCCCCGCCTTCATCGTGACCCTGGCGGGCATGCTGATCTTCCGAGGCCTCACGCTCGTGGTGCTCGGTAACGCCAACATCGGATCGTTCCCCGACGAATACCGCGCGCTCGGTAACGGATTCCTCGGCGGACTGTTCGGCGAAAGCGAACCAGACCTCTTCACACTCGCCATCGGTGCCGTCGCGATCGTCGCGCTCGTCGTGCAGCAGGCTCGCACCCGCTCGGGTCGCCGCAAGTACGGCCAGGAGGTCGAGCCGCTCGTCTGGTGGATCGTGAAGCTCGCGCTGATCGCAGCCGCCATCGGGTTCTTCGTGTACTCGCTCGCCGGCTACCGCGGCATCCCGGTCACCCTGATCGTCCTCGCCGCTCTCGTGATGATCTACGGCATCGTCATGGGTCGCACGGTCTTCGGCCGCCACATCTACGCGATCGGTGGCAACCGTCACGCCGCCGAGCTGTCGGGTATCAAGACCCGCCGGGTCGACTTCTGGCTGTTCGTGAACATGGGCGTCCTCGCGGCCCTCGCGGGCCTCATCTTCAGCGCGCGGCTGAACCTCGCCGGCCCCCGCGCCGGAGACGGCTTCGAGCTCGAGGCCATCTCGGCGGCCTTCATCGGTGGAGCGGCGGTGCAGGGCGGTGTCGGAACCATCGGCGGCGCCATCATCGGTGGTCTGATCATCGGTGTGCTCAACAACGGCATGTCGATCATGGGTATCGGCATCGAGTGGCAGCAGGCCGTGAAGGGCCTCGTGCTCCTTCTCGCCGTCGCCTTCGACGTCTACAACAAGCGCCGCTCGGGCAACTAGCAGCGCGTCGACGAAAGCCCCGCCCGGGTTCGGGCGGGGCTTTCGTGCGTCCGGTCAGGCGCGGGGGCGGGCCGTCACGGCGACGGCGGACTCGAGCGCGAGCCAGCCGCCGAGCTGCACCGACAGGTCGCGCTCGGGTGCCGCGGGTGCGGGGTCGGCGCGGGCGCGCCAGTCGGCGGCGAAGAGGGGCAGGCCGTCGACGGTCGCCCGGCCGTTCCACACGGCCTCCGCGTTCGCGAGGACGAGAGAGCGGGCGGATGCTGCGGCACGATCCGCATCCCCGGCATCCGGCCCGGCAGCATCCGCTCGCTCGTCGAAGACCCGCGCGGCCTCGGCGAGGTAGCGGCACGCGATCGCCGCGAAGAGCCCTCGATCGCCGCCGCCAGCGCCGGGGAGGACGAGCGCCGGCCCCGTCCAGGCCGTGATGGCGGCGATGAGTGTCGCGGCGCGTGCGGCGAACCGCGCGCCGTCGGCGCTGCGGGCGAGGTCGACCGCGGCGCCCAGCGCGACGCCCTGGCAGTAGGTATAGAGCTCGGTCGCGCGTCGCGGGTGGGTTTCGTCGAGGTCGACGCCGTCGACGATGAGCCCGTTCACCGGGTCGCGCAGTTCGGCGTCCATCCAGTCGCTCAGGCGCCGGCCGGCTTCTCGGCGACCCGTGCGGGCGAACAGGATCGCGGCCGGCCCGTTCGCCGGCGCGTTGAAGAAGCGGCTGCCGACCTGCCACGGCACGGCGCCGACGTCGGGGTCGATCGCCGCCTCGAGGCGTGCGGCGATGCGTTCGGTGGCGCGGCGTTGCCCGACGACCTCGGCCCCGCGCTCGTACGCGAGGCCGAGCCAGGCAAGATCGTCGTAGAACGTTCGCGAGAGGGTCCCGCCGTTGCGCACCCGGATGCCGCGCGCGAACGCCCGCGCTCGACGTCGGCGGGCGCCGGTGGGGCGGTGTCGGGCCGCATCGACGGCCGCCTCGACGAGGTGCGCACTCCACCAGTAGTGCCAGCGTGCCCGGCCTTCCGCACGCCCGAACAGGGGAACGGCGGGCCATGCCGAGCGAGCCCACGAGACCCCGGGAATCCCGCCGACGTAGCGCTCGATCACCGCACGTTCGGCGGCGGCAGCCCGGGCATTCCAGTCGTCGTGCGTCGGGTCGTCCGTCATGCGTTCATCCTCCCGCGTCGGGCGGGGGAGCGGGTTCGGGCGCGGGTTCGGGCTTAGTCCTCCGCTGAGCGGAGGGGATACGGCGGGCGGAGGCGCGTTCTCGGCCTATCGGCCCTCCGCCGGCCGTATTTCCTCCGCCGAGGGGAGGGGAGCGGCGGAGCGTGCGAACCGCCCGTGACCTCGCGAGTCAGCCCTTCAGTGCCTTGGTGATGCGCTGCGCAGAGACGGGTTCGGCGGTGCCGAGGCGTTGCGCGAACAGACTGACCCGCAGCTCCTCGAGCAGCCAGCGCGCGTGGGTGAGGTTCGGCGGCGCATCGGCCGTGAGGGGGATGCTGCCGCCCGCCTCGTCGTACTGCGCGGCGGCGCGTTCGTATTCGGTCATGCGCTGGCGGTCGCGTCCGGGGTTGTCGGCGAGCCCGTTCACGCGTTCGAGTGCGCCGGCCAGGTAGCGCGGAACGTGCGCGAGGCGGCCGAGACCCGTGCGCGAGACGAATCCGGGGAAGACGAGCCCCGACAGCTGCCCTCGCACGTCGCCGAGTGCGCCGAGCAGGGTGAGGGAGTTCTGACCCTTCATCGCCCGGTCGACCTCGCGCGACCCCGCCAGCACCCGAGCGGCGAGCGAGACGGCGGCGAAGGTCTCGTCGACGACCGTCGAAGAGAAGGCGTCGCGGAGGCTCTCGAACTCGCGGCGCGTGCGGACCGCACGGCCCGGCGCCGCGCGGTCGAGCAGCGCGTCGACGACGGCCAGACGGGCGTCTTCGATCAGCGCCTTGGCGTTCGGGTAGGGCGAGGCGGCGAGGGTCAGCTTCTCGTTCGCCGTCAGGTGGTCGAGTACGTAGGTCGCCGGCGACGCAACGGCGAGCAGCAGCATCCGCCGCACACCCGCCCTGGTGTGGCGAGCCGCCGACTCGGCCGTGGCCTCGAGACGCACCGACACGGTGGCTCCGTCGTCGATGACGGCGGGGTACCCGCGCACGATTCCGCCCGCGACCCGGGTGTCGACGACGTCGGGCAGGTCGTCGAAAGTCCAGGCGGTGAGGCCGGTGCGCTCGGGGAACCCCGCAGCGCGCCCGTCGATCGTCGCCGACGCGACCTGCGACGCCCCGGCCGGGGTCTGACGTGCGGCGATCGTGGCCGCGACGCTCGTGCGCGCCCGGTCGGACAATCGTGCCTGCAGCGCCGCGAGATCGCGGTCGGTGCCGACCGTGCGGCCGCGGGCATCGACAGCGCGGAACGACATGCGCAGGTGCGTGGCGACCCGGTC
Source organism: Microbacterium shimangi (assembly GCF_043556445.1). Classification (NCBI taxonomy): domain Bacteria; kingdom Bacillati; phylum Actinomycetota; class Actinomycetes; order Micrococcales; family Microbacteriaceae; genus Microbacterium; species Microbacterium shimangi. The sequence goes on along the minus strand of NZ_JBIGII010000002.1, from coordinate 108,448 downwards.
GAGCTCGAAATCGGCCGCGGTCACGGGCTGGTTCGCGACGCGCTGCACGAGCGCGGCCACGGCATCGAGGAGCGTCGTGGACGGAAGACCGTCGTGCGCCTCGGGCCCGCGCCCGGCGAGGTCGGCGGCGAAGCGCTCGGCCCAGTCGGCGGCGGGCACGACGTTTCGACGGATCGTCTTCGGGAGCGCGCGGAGCAGAGCGGTCACCAGCTCGTCGCGGAGTCCCGGCACCTGCCAGTCGAAGCCGTCGGGTCGGAGCGACGCGAGGAGCGCCAGCGGCACGACGACGGTGACGCCGTCATCGTCGGCGCCCGGCTCGAACCGGTACGCGAGTCCGAGCACCTGGTCGCCCTGACGCCACCGCGACGGGAACCCGCGGTCGTCGCCGCGTCCGCCCTCGCCGGTGAGATCGGCCTCGGTCACGTCGAGCAGTCGCGGGGTGCGCGTCGACGTCTCGGTCCACCACGTCTCGAACGAGCGTACGTCGAAGACATCGACCGGCAGCCGGGCGTCGTAGAAGGCGAAGATCGCTTCGTCGCCGACGAGGATGTCGCGGCGCCGCTCGCGCTCCTCGATCTTCTCGAGCAGGCGACGTTGCTCGGTGTTGCGGCGCAGGAACGCCGTGAGCCTCTTGTCGAGCGTCGAGGCGTCCCACTCGCCCTCGACCAACGCGTGCCGGATGAACATCTCCCGCGCGAGCGGACGATCGAAGCGGGCGAGCTGCACCCGACGCCGCGGCACGATCTCTACACCGAAGAGGGTGACCTTCTCGTAGGCGGATGCTGCACCCGCAGCTTTCGACCAGTGCGGCTCGCTCAGCGAGCGCTTGGCGAGATCGCCGGCGAGCGCCTCGGCCCATGCCGGATCGATCGCCGCGACGGTGCGTCCGTACAGGCGGGAGGTCTCGACGAGCTCGGCCGCCATGAGCGCGGTCGGGCGCGCCTTGCGAAGGCCGGAGCCGGGGAAGATGGCGAACCGCGCGCCGCGGGCTCCGAGATACTCCGCGCGCTGGGGCCCCGCGGCACGCGCGGGCTTGCGGTCTTGAGGCTGTTTGGCCGTGCGCACGTCGAGCAGACCGATGTGCGAGAGGAGCCCCGCGAGGATCGCTTGGTGGATCGCATCGCCCGCCTCGTGCCCGGCGGGTGCCCCGCCCCCGGCATCCTTCGAGTTGCGGCCCGCGGTGCCCGAGCCCCCCGCGGTGCCCGAGCTCCCCGAGCCCGTCGCGGTCCCTGGGCTTGTCGAAGGGTCCGCTCCCGAGCCGCGACGGGGTCGGCGCGATCTTCCGCCGGAGCCCGGATCGGCCGGCCCGAGCAACGACCGCAGCTGCCGGTTGACGTCGGACCATTCGCGTACGCGTACGTAGTTGAGGTGTTCCGCGCGGCAGAGGCGGCGGAAGGCGCTCGACCCGAGCTCGGACTGCTGCTCCTGCAGGTAGTTCCACAGGTTGAGCAGCGAGAGGAAGTCGCTCGTCGGGTCGGTGAACCGAGCGTGGAGCCGGTCGGCTTCTTCACGACGCTCTTCGGGGCGCTCGCGCACGTCTTGGATCGAGAGGCCGGCGACGATCGCGAGCACGTCGTGCTCGACGCCGGTGCGGCGGGCTTCGATCAGCATCCGCGCGAATCTCGGGTCGATCGGCAGTCGCGAGAGGTCGCGCCCGATGTCGCTCAGCCGGGGCAGTTCGTCGCGCGAGCGTGCGGGGCGAACGGCGCCCAGCTCGAGCAGCAGGTCGAAGGCGGCCTTGACCCCTCGCGAGTCGGGCGGGGTGAGGAAGGGGAACGACGAGATGTCGCCGAAGCCGAGGGACAGCATCTGCAGGATCACCGAGGCGAGCGAGGTGCGCAGGATCTCGGGTTCGGTGAACTCGGGACGCCGGTCGAAGTCGTCTTCGGAGTACAGGCGGATCGCGATGCCGTCGGAGGTGCGGCCCGCGCGCCCCGAGCGCTGCTGCGCCGAGGCCTGTGAGACCGCCTCGATCGGCAGCCGTTGCACCTTCGAACGCGCGCTGTAGCGCGAGATGCGCGCCGTTCCGGTGTCGATGATGTACCGGATGCCGGGGACGGTCAGGCTCGTCTCGGCCACGTTCGTCGACAGGATCACTCGGCGACGTACGCCGGCGACCTTCGACCGTTCGAAGACGCGATGCTGCTCGGCGGCGGAGAGCCGCCCGTAGAGGGGGAGCACTTCGGTGGGGGAGGAGTCGGAGGAGTACGCACCCCGGACGGCGTCGGTGGCGTCCCGGATCTCGGCCTCGCCCGGCAGGAACACCAGAACGTCGCCCGGCGCCTCGCGGTCGAGTTCGCGGAGGGCCGCGATGATGCCGCCGACTTCGTCGGGCTCTTCCTCGACAGCAGAACTCCTGCGATCCGCGTTCGACGGGCCCGGCCTGGCACCTGCGGGGGCCGTGCGCTGGCCATCTGCAGGAGTCGTGCCGTCGCCCGCGCCGTCGGCGTCGGGGACGAGCGGGCGATAGCGCACCTCCACGGGGTAGGTGCGCCCCGAGACCTCGACGATCGGTGCGGGGTTGCCGGCAGCATCCGCGAAGTGCTTCGCGAAGCTCTCGGGGTCGATGGTCGCCGAAGTCACGATGACCTTGAGATCGGGGCGTTCGGGAAGGATGCGCCGGAGGTACCCCAGCAGGAAATCGACGTTGAGTGAGCGCTCGTGGGCCTCGTCGATGATGATCGTGTCGTATTTGCGCAACAGCCGGTCGCGGTGGATCTCGTTGAGGAGGATCCCGTCGGTGAGGAGCGCGACGCGGGTGTCTTCGGTGACCTTGTCGGTGAAGCGCACCTTGTAGCCGACGGTGGTGCCGAGCGGCACCTGCAGCTCTTCGGCGATGCGCTCCGCGATCGTCCGGGCGGCGATGCGGCGGGGCTGGGTGTGCGCGATACGGGTGCGACCGAGCTCGAGACAGATCTTCGGCAACTGGGTCGTCTTGCCCGATCCGGTGGCGCCCGCGACGATGACGACTTGCGAATCGGAGATCGCGCGCGCGATCTCGTCCCGCGCGGCGCTGACGGGCAGCTCGGGCGGGTACGAGATCACGGGTTCGGGCGAGGACACAGCCTTCTATCGTAGGTCCCCGTGCCCGCGCGCGGGCGTGCGTCGATCGGTGCGGGGTGGGGGTCGTCAACCCCGGAGCCCGGGTCGGCGTTGCTCCCTAGGCTGAACGCATGACGATTCCCCTCGTGACCCTGAACGACGGCCACCGCATCCCCCAGCTCGGTTACGGCGTTTTCAAAGTGCCCGCAGACGACACCGAGCGCGCCGTGACCGAGGCGCTCGAGGTCGGCTACCGCCACATCGACACCGCCGCCATCTACGGCAACGAGGAGGGCGTGGGCGCGGCGATCGCGAAGAGCGGCATCGCCCGCGATGACCTCTTCATCACGACCAAGCTCTGGAACGACCGACAGAGCGGTGACCAGCCTTTCGAGGCCATCACCGAGAGCCTCGACAAGCTCGGCCTCGACGCCGTCGACCTGTACTTGATCCACTGGCCGGCCCCCCAGAACGACACCTTCCTGAACGCCTGGGAGCACCTCGTCGACATCCGGCAGAACGGGCAGACCCGCTCGATCGGCGTCTCGAACTTCCTCGTGCCGCACCTCGAGCGCATCGTCGAAGCCACCGGAGTCACCCCCGCGGTGAACCAGATCGAGTTGCACCCCGCACACCAGCAGCGCGAGATCACCGCGTGGGCAGACGACCACGATGTTCGCATCGAGTCGTGGGGCCCGCTCGGCCAGGGGAAGTACGACCTCTTCGGCACGCCGGCGGTCGCCGACGCCGCGGCGTCGCACGGCAAGACCCCCGCGCAGGTCGTGCTGCGCTGGCACCTGCAGAAGGGGTTCATCGTCTTCCCGAAGTCGGTGCGACGCGCGCGCCTCGAAGAGAACATCGACGTGTTCGACTTCGAGCTCAGCGGCCCCGAGCTCGTCGCCATCGATGCGCTCGACCCCCGCGACGGCTCGGGCAGCGTCGGCGCGCACCCCGACGAAGTCAACTAGGGCCGGAGAACCCCGCTGAACAGCCGTCTGGGCGAGTCCTCGAGCCCCTACTTGCGCGCCCACGCGGACAACCCCGTCGAGTGGTTCCCGTGGGGGCCCGAGGCCTTTGCCGAGGCGGCGCGCCGAGGTGTGCCGGTCTTGGTGTCGATCGGGTACTCCACCTGCCACTGGTGCCACGTGATGGCGCGCGAGTCGTTCCAGGACGACGCCACCGCGGCACTCATCAACGACGGGTTCGTGGCGGTGAAGGTCGACCGCGAGGAGCACCCCGACGTCGACGCCGCCTACCTCGACGCGGCGTCTGCCTTCACTCCGCACCTGGGGTGGCCGTTGACGGTGTTCACGACCCCCGAGGGGCGCGTGTTCTACGCCGGGACCTACTGGCCGGGTGAGCCGCGTCCCCCGCTTCCGGCCTTTCGCGAAGTGCTCGGCGCTGTCCGAGAAGCCTGGACCGACCGCCGCGAAGAGGTCGAGCGCACGGGGGCCGCTCTCCGTGACGCGCTCGCCGAGGCCGCCCGTGCGTCGTCGTCGTCCTCGGGAACCCCGGACCTCGATCAGCTCGCCGAGGCGGCGCGCGGCCTCACGGCCCGCGAAGACCCCGACTACGGCGGGTTCGCCGCGGGCTCGGGCCTCGAAACCCCGAAGTTCCCGACGGTCCCCGCGCTGCGGTTCTTGCAGTCGCCGGCATTGGCCGATGCGTCCGCGGCGGCGGTCGCCCGGCGCGCGGTCGATGCGATGGCGTCGTCCGAGCTGCACGACCCCGTCGACGGAGGTTTCTTCCGTTACGCGACCCGGCGCGACTGGAGCGTTCCGCACTACGAACGGATGCTGACGGACAACGCGGGCCTGGTCGAGGTCGCCCTCGACGCGGGTCGCCCCGACGTCGCCGCCGACGCCGCGCGGTTTCTGATCGACGTGTTGCAGCAGCCCTCGGGCGGGTTCGCGGCCGCTCAGGACTCCGAGTCGATCATCGACGGCGAGCGCGACGAGGGCGGCTATTACGCCCGCGACGCCGATGGTCGAGCGAAGCTTGCCCCGCCTTCTCTCGACGGCAAGATCGTCACGGCGTGGAACGGTCTCGCTATCGGCGCTCTCGCGCGAGCGGGGGTGCGCCTCGGCGACGACCGGCTGATCGAGGCGGCACGCTGGGCCGCCGACGCCGTGCTCGAGACGAACATCGGGGACGACGGGATGCTGCGGCGCGCCTCGCTCGACGAGATCGTCTCGCGTGCGGCGGCCACCCTCGAGGACTACGGCGGTCTTGTACGCGGACTCGTCCTTCTCTCGGCCGCAACCGGCGAGGCGGGATACGCCGTGACCGCTCGCGGACTCGTTGATGCGTGTCTGAGCGACGCCGGCGTGCGGGTGCCCGGCGGAGGCGATCCCGTGCTCGTCGCGCAGGGAATGGCGGTCGGCGGGTCTGATACCGACGGCGCGTCGCCTTCGCCGACGGCAGCGTTCGCGGCGGGCGCCCTGGGGCTGTGGCACCTCGGCGCGGGGGAGAAGTACCGCGACGCGGCGGCATCGACGATCGCGCGGGTCGCTGAGACCGCCCTCGAGCAGCCCCTCGGACACGGCGCGATTCTCGAGGCCGCGGCGTCCCTGGCGTCACCGCCCCGTCAGGTAGTGGTGGTCGGCGCTCCCGGCAGTGCCCTCGCGGCGGCGGCGGCCCGCAGCATCCGCGCCGACGTCGTCGCGTTCGTCACGGCGGAGCAGGCCGGGGCCTTCGCCACTGCCGGGTTCTCGCTCTTCGAGGCCAAGACCACCCAGGCGGGTCGCCCGACGGCGTACGACTGCCGCGCCTTCGTCTGCCGTCTCCCCGTGACCGACCTGGCTGCGCTGGTCGCCCTCGCCTAGATGTATTGACCCGGATCGGTGTTGACGTAGGAGAGACCTCGGGGATCGAGTTGGAGGCGTCTAGTTCTTCAGCTCAAACGCAGGGAGGTCTCTATATCTCACGGTAACGCCCGGTTGACGCCGGCCGGCAGGGTCATCATGGTTGAACGCATCGAGTCGGGGCGTGCGGTCGCGCACGTCGCGTCGGAGATGGGGGTCTCGTGGACGACGGCGTGGCGGTGGTGGCGACGGTTCCGTGAGCACGGCCCGGCAGGGCTGGTCGACCGTTCCAGCGTCGCTCACTCGCATCCTCCTCAGACCGCGGCGTGTGTGGAAACGCGGGTGCGGATCCTGCGTCATTTCATCCGTCGCCGCCCGGTGTTCATCGTCGGCAAGCTTGGGCTGCAGGCCTCGACCGTGAGGCTGGTGCTGCGTCGCCACCGCGTGCCGCTGCTGCGAGAGTTGGACCCGGTGACCGGGGCCGTGATCCGCGCCACCCGCCGGACGGCGAGACGCTACGAAACACGACCATCCCGGCTCGCTGATCCACGTCGATGTGAAAAAGCTCGGCCGGATCCCTGACGGCGGCGGGTGGCGTCAGCATGGCCGCAGCGGACGCCCGAACCGGAAGCGAGGCCTGGGTTACGCCTACGTCCACACCGGCATCGACGACTACTCCATCGAAGCGGGCGAGCATCCCGGAGACACCCCACCACGTCTAAGCGACGGGCCAGCCCCCTACGTCGACTGCGAGCGAGTGGCTAGCCCTCACACTCCCCAAGCCTCGGCCGCGTCCCATGGCTGACGCCGACTGAACAATGCAATGACGCCTTCCGGGCGATAAGGTTCGGGGGTGGGGCCGGCTCAGTCGGACCATCCGAGCAACCATCAGAGCGGGCACTGATGATCACTCGGTATCAGTCGGTTCCCGCTGACCTAGGCAGCGCCGACTTGAAGATGCTCGTCAACAGGTTCGTGCTCAGGAGCGGAATGATCGGCTGAAGGCTGAGCGAGAGCGTGAGGCTCAGAAGAAGCGCGACTTCCTGGGAGCGCATGAGATCCCAGGTCCAAGCCAAACACAACAAGGGAGCATCATGAAGAACAGCACCATCATGAAGAACAGCACCATCAAGGCCCGATTCGCTGCGGTCCTTCTCGCATTCGCGCTGGCAATCGGCTTCTCGGTTGTTCCAGCCTCCACAGCTCAGGCTGCCCGATCCACTTCGACGGTGTGTCATCTGTCGAACAGCACGACAGGCACGCTCGGCTATCAGAATTCGGACCCCAACGCGGGTGTGGGTCAGCTGAAGCGGGGTACGTGCCTGTCCGGCGTCGCTATGGTATGGAATTACTTCTGCCCCAACGAGCGCATGCAGATGACGGTGTACGGCAACGTCGGATTCGGCCAGTATCTCACCCCGGCTGGTCGGGTCTGGACAGTGCGGTGTCTCTGATGGCTCGCGGATTGGTTCCCGATTCGTCTGTCTGGGTTCACGACATAGGCGACAGGGGAGCTTGACCCGGTTTCCCGGACGGTTCTTGTGTGTTGATCATGCCGCGATTTCGGCCGTGGTGTGAAGGGTTTCGCAGTCGGCGGGGCTGAGATAGTCGTGGGCTGAGTGGCGGCGGCGGGGGTTCTAGAACCCTTCGATCCACTCGAACATCGCCGACGCGAGCTGCGCCCGGGTGTCCCAGACCGTGCGGTCGAGAAGCTCGCGTTGCATGACTGACCACAAGCTCTCGATGAGCGCGTTGTCAACGCTGGACGCGACCCTGCCCATCGATCCGAGAAGTCCTGCCTGACGCAGCCGGTGCCCGAAGAGCCGGCTGGTGTATTGCGCTCCGCGGTCGGCGCGGACCACGGTTCCGGGTTCGGGTCGGCGGCGCCAGCGGGCCATCTCGAGCGCGTCGACGACGATCTCGGCGGTGATCCGATCCGAGATCGACCAGCCCACGATCCGGCGGCTGAGGGCGTCGATCACGGCGGCGCAGTAGACCCATACGTCCTTCGCGCGGTGCTGCGTGATGTCGCAGAACCAGAGCCGGTTAGGCGCATCCGCGCGGAACTGCCGCTTCACGAGATCCTCGTGTGTGGCGGTATCCGGCTTCCATCCGCGCCGTTTCCGGCGATGTGAGACCCCGACCAGCCCGTCGATACGCATGAGCCGCGCCACCCGTTTGCGGCCCACGTGAACCCCGAGTCCGAGCCCCAGTTCTGCCAGCACGCGAGGAGCGCCAGAGGTCTCACGGGAGTCGGCGTGAATGCGACGGATCGTCGTCGTCAACTCCGCGTCCGCAATCGCGCGCGCCGAGGGCGGTCGCCTCGCCCACTCGGAGTAGCCAGATTTCGAGAAGTTCAGGAACGGGCAGGCCGCCGCGACGGGGACCCCGCTCGCGGCGAGCTCTTGGACCAGCCGGAACACTATTTTGGGAGCACGTTCTCCCTGGCGAAGTAGGCCGACGCGCGCTTGAGGATCTCGATCTCCATCTCCAGCACCCGGTTGCGGCGGCGCAGCTCAACGAGTTCTTTGTGCTCGTCGGTCGTGACACCGGGCTTGCGGCCACTGTCGACCGCATCCCGGTTCATCAAGTCCGAAGACACGACTCGCTGATCCCGAGATCACGAGCGGTCTGCGCGACCGGATTGCGCTGCGCGACCAGATCAAGGGCTCGACGCCAGAACTCCGGCGGGTGGGCAGCGGGCATCTCACGGACTCCTTCCGAGACGATCATCGCCCCAACTCAGGTGTCCGGGAAAGCGGGTCAGGTTCCCGCCGCCGGGTTGCGACCTGGCTCGACCACTACAACCTAGAGGTACACCACCCCGGCATCGGAGGCAAGACCCCCGTCGACCGAATCAACAAGATTCAGGTCTATAGACCACCTAGAGCGGGGATGTGGCGCATTTCTGCAACCGGCGGCAGGACTCGTGCGGTCATTCGGCGAGAAGTGGCGCGGTCCCCCGCGCTGCGGGCCCCGCGGGTCCTTCGACAGGCTCGGCGGACCCGCTGGATTGGACGCGCATCGTTCAGCGACGCCTAGGTGCGGTCGTCCACGCTCAGATCCAGGTGGGCAGCCAGTTGTGCAGTCGCCAGAAGTCATAGGGCACGGTGATTCCCGTCCAGACCGGGTACCAGAACGCTGAGACGAGGGCGACGGCGACGAGGAAGGCGATCACCGCATACTGACCCGATGCCCGGCGGGTGGGCACAGCGTCCGCCCCTCCGACCGCTTCTCTCAGTGCGAACGTCAACGCCAGCGCGACGAAGGGAACGAGGGCGACGGTGTAGAACTGGAAGATCGTGCGATCGGGGTAGAGCAGCCACGGCACGTAGAGGGCGGCGACGCCCGTCAATACTGTGGCGTAGCGCCACTCGAAGGTCATCGCGAACCGCACGAGAAGGAAGATGACCGCGGCTACACCCGCCCACCAGATCAGCGGGTTCGGGATACTGGAGACCGCCTCGACCCCCGCATCGCTCTGGTTCCAGTACATCGAGGTAGGTCGGAGCAGCAGCGGCCACTGCCAGGCGGGACTCTCGTAGCTGTGGGGGGTGACGAGTCCTACGTGGAAGCCGTAGATGTCCGTATGGTACTTCCAGAGGTTCTGTAGAGCGAGCGGTACCCACGACCAGAGGCCCTCTGCGGGCGCCGCGTCGACGGTAGGCCGGTCATAGCTGCCGTAGGTCACGAGCCAGCCCGTCCACGAAGCGAGGTAGACGAGCGCGGCGACGGGGACGAAGAGGACGAACGCAACCGGACCCTGACGCAACGCCGCGTCCGCCGGCCAGATGCCGATGCCCGCGCGTCGCCGCGCGAGCGCGTCGGTCGCGACCACCCAGATGCCGAAGGTGGCGAGCACGGACAGGCCCGACCACTTCACGGCGCTCGCGGCGCCGATCGCCGCACCGGCGGCCAGCAACCAGGGGCGGTTCCAGAAGACGGGGCCCCACGCGCGGCGCTCGGGGTGGGTGGCCGCGAACGCGGCGAGGCGGTGAAGGTGACGCCGTCGATCGAGAAGCAGGAACCAGAAGCCGAGGAGGACGAAGAACGTGAGGATGCCATCGAGCAGCGCGATCCTGCTGAGCACGATCGAGAGGCCATCGATGGCGATGAGACCCGAGGCGACGCCCGCGAAGACGATTGAGCCGGTGAGGGTTCGCGCCACGAGGTAGACCAGCAGCACGGTTGCCGTCCCGAACACCGCGACCGCGAACCGCCAGCCGACCGAACTGTCGGGGCCGAAGAGGGCGATTCCCGCGCCGATGAAGAAGCGTCCGAGCGGGGGGTGCACGACGAAGCTGCCGGCGGTCTCGAAGGCGTTCGTATCGCCGCCGAGGAAAAGCGCGTCGCCATCGTACGGCCACTTTGCGGGGTAGCCCAGCATCCACTGGCTCCACGAGTCCTTTACGTAGTAGGTCTCGTCGAACACGATCGCGCGGGGGTGCCCGAGGTTCCAGAACCGGAGGAGTCCCGCGACGAAGGTGATCACGGTCGGAACGAGCCACGCATACAGCCGACCGCGTCGCGGATCGAGCGTGAGGCGCTCGCGCCAACGGTCGAGCGGGGCCGGGCGCTGCGGCGGAAGCGGCGGCTCGGCGATCGACACGCGAACAGCCTACTTTCCGTCGCCCGGGGCTCGATCTCGCACGGGAGCCGGGGACCGCGAAGCCTAGGGTGGAACGGTGATCATCCTCGCCGCGACGCCCATCGGCAACCTCGGCGACGCCTCGCGGCGGCTGATCGAGGCGCTCGAGGCCGCCACGGTGATCGCCGCCGAAGACACCCGCACCACGATCCGGTTGTTGAGCGCCCTCGGCATCCAGAACCGCCCGCGACTCGTCGCCCTCCACGACCACAACGAGAAGGAGCGGGCGGGCGAACTCGTCGAGCGCGCCCGCACCGAAGACGTGCTCGTGCTGAGCGATGCCGGCATGCCGACGGTGAGCGACCCCGGATACGGGCTCGTGGCGGCCGCGGCCGCCGGCGGGGTCGTCGTCACGGTGATCCCCGGTCCGAGTGCGGTGCTCACAGCGCTCGCCGTTTCGGGTCTGCCGACCGACCGTTTCGCGTTCGAGGGCTTTCCACCCCGAAAGTCGGGGGAGCGCAGATCCGCTTTCACGGCGCTCGCGAACGAAGCGCGCACCCTGGTCTTCTTCGAGGCCCCGTCACGTCTCGCCGCGACCCTGCACGACATGGCGGCCACGTTCGGCGCCGACCGCCGCGCGGCGATCTGTCGCGAGCTGACCAAGCTGCACGAAGAGGTCATCCGCGGTCCTCTGTCCGACCTCGCCGAATGGGCCGAAACCGGAGCCCGCGGCGAGATCGTCGTGGTCATCGCCGGCGCGACGCCGCGCGACGTCGACCTCCCCGATGCGGTGGTCCAGGTGCAGCAGCTGGTCTCCGACGGGATGCGGTTGAAGGATGCCTCGACAGAGGTCGCCGCGCTTACCGGCCACCCGTCGCGCGAGCTCTACCAGGCGGCGCTCGCCGCCCGGACGTCGCCGAAGCCGCCGGCTCCCGAGCATCCGGCCTTCCCGTCCTGAGAACGCTCGGGCGCAGCATCCGCCCCCCCCCGCACGGTGGGCCGGGCGCAGCATCAGCCCCCGGTAGAATCTCGGGGTGAGCACCGGCCGTTCTTTCTATGTCACGACGCCGATTTTCTATCCCAGCGACGTGCCCCACATCGGCCACGGGTACACCACCGTGGCCGTCGACACCCTCGCCCGCTGGCACCGCCAGTCGGGCGATGACACGTGGATGCTCACGGGCACCGACGAGCACGGCCAGAAGATGATGCGCGCCGCCGCGGCGAACGGCTCGACCCCGCAGGAATGGGTCGACAAGCTCGTGAGCGAGGCGTGGTTCCCCCTGCTCGAGACTCTCGACGTCGCCAACGACGACTTCATCCGCACCAGCCAGCCCCGCCACGAAGAGAGAGTCGCCCAGTTCGTCCAGGCACTCTACGACCGCGGATACATCTACGCGGGCGAGTTCGAAGCCCTGTACTGCGTCGGCTGCGAGGAGTTCAAGACCGAGGCCGAGATCGTCGACGGCACCGGTGCTTTCGAAGGCCTCAAGGTCTGCGCGATCCACTCGAAGCCGCTCGAACTCCTGCAGGAGAAGAACTACTTCTTCAAGCTCAGCGAGTTCCAGGACCGCCTGCTCGACCTGTACCGCACGGTTCCCGATTTCGTGCGTCCCGAGTCCGCGCGCAACGAGGTCGTCTCGTTCGTGAAGAACGGGCTGAAAGATCTCTCGATCTCGCGGTCGACGTTCGACTGGGGCATCGGCGTGCCGTGGGATTCGTCGCACGTCATCTACGTCTGGGTCGATGCGCTGCTGAACTACGCGACCGCCGTCGGATACGGCAGCGACCCCGAGCAGTTCGAACGCCGCTGGCCGGCCTTCCACGTGGTCGGCAAAGACATTCTGCGGTTCCACGCGGTGATCTGGCCGGCGATGCTCATGGCCGCGGGCGTCGAGGTTCCCCGCGGAGTGTTCGCGCACGGCTGGCTGCTCGTCGGCGGCGAGAAGATGTCGAAGTCGAAGCTCACCGGCATCGCGCCGACCGAGATCACCGACGTCTTCGGCTCCGACGCCTACCGGTTCTACTTCCTCTCGGCGATCGCGTTCGGTCAAGACGGCTCGTTCTCGTGGGAAGACCTCTCGGCGCGCTATCACGCCGAACTCGCGAACGGCTTCGGCAACCTCGCCTCGCGGACGGTCGCGATGATCGAGCGGTATTACTCCGGTGTCGTTCCGCCCGCGGGCCCGTACACCGAGGCCGATCTGGCGATCCAGAAGACGGTGGCGGATGCGGCGACCACCGCCGACGCGGCGATGGAGCGGTTCCGCATCGACGAGGCCATCGAGGCCATCTGGACGATCGTCACGGAGCTGAACGGCTACATCACCCTCAACGAGCCGTGGGCTCTCGCGAAGGACCCCGCTCAGCGCGAGCGTCTCGGAACCGTGCTCTACACGGCGGCCGAAGGCCTGCGCGCCCTCGCCGTGCTGCTCTCGCCCGTGATGCCCGAATCGACCGAGAAGCTGTGGGTCGCTCTCGGCGCCGCCGAGACGGTGGGCCGGCTGCTCGACCAGCCGCTCCGTGAGGCCGGCGGATGGGGTGTGCTGCGTGCGGGTTCGTCGGTCAACGGCCTGGCGCCGTTGTTCCCGCGCGTGGAACAGGCGTCCTGAGGTGCCGGACGAGCCTTTCCCGGCCGCTCGCGCTGCCTTTCTGTGTGTCGCGCTGCCCGATTGTGCTCGCGCTGCCCATCCAAGAGGCGCGCGAGAACGAAACGGCAGCGCGAGCTGCGGTGCTCGGCGCGGAGGGGCGGCATCGTGAGCTCGGAACCGGTCGAGCGGCCGCGCGGCACACTCGACCAGGCCGACCCCAGCGCCTACGTGCGCGAGCGCTCGGTCGACGGCCGGCGTGACGTGAGCTACCCGCCGGCGCCTGAGCCGCTGGCCGTCGGCGTCTACGACAATCACACCCACCTCGAGATCGCCGACGGCGACACCGGGCTGTCGCTCGACGAGCAGCTCGAGCGCGCGGTCGCGGTCGGTGTCTGGGGCGTCGTCCAAGCCGGCGGAGACATCGACTCGTCGCGCTGGTCGGCCTGGGCCGCAGCATCCCACCCTCGTGTGCTGGCCGCCGTCGCCATCCACCCGAACGAAGCTCCCGCGTACGAAGAAGCGGGGGAATTGGATGCGGCCATCGCCGCCATCGACGAACTCGCCGGCCAACCGCGGGTCCGGGCGATCGGTGAGACGGGGCTCGACTTCTTCCGCACCGACGAGGGCGGTTTCGCCGCGCAGCATCGGTCGTTCGAGGCGCACATCGCGCTCGCGAAGAAGCACGGCATCGCGATGCAGATCCACGACCGCGATGCGCACGACGCGGTGCTCGAGACCCTCGCGCGGGTCGGGGCGCCCGACCGCACGGTCTTCCACTGCTTCTCGGGCGACGCCGACATGGCCCGGATCGCCGCCGACCGGGGCTACTACCTCTCCTTCGCCGGCAATGTCACGTTCAAGAACGCCCAGAACCTGCGCGACGCGCTCGCGGTCACGCCGCGTGAGCGGATCCTCGTCGAAACCGACGCCCCGTTCCTCACGCCCGTGCCCTACCGGGGCCGCCCCAATGCGCCCTACCTCGTTCCGGTGACGATGCGCTTCCTCGCCGACGAGCTCGATGCCGACCTCGACGAACTCTGCGCCCAGGTCGCCGCCAACACCCTCGAGGTCTACGGCCCCTTCGCCTGACCCCGTTCGCCCGCGCCGACCTTGCCCGACACGTTCGGCGGAGAATTCCGCTTAGGAGGGCGGGAAACCCGCATCCGCACCTCCGAACGCGAATCTTCCTCCGCTGGTGCGTGCCCCGCAGGCAAGGGGAACGCTTGAGCGCGAGCCTCCGCTGGTGCGTGCCCGGCGGGCGGGAACGACGAAGGGGGCGCCGCCGAAGCGACGCCCCCTTCGAGGAGTTCAGACCGCGTCGGGGCTCGGAGCCTGGATGGCGGCCTGCTGCGGCGCGCCTCCCGACTTGAGCATCGACAGGCGGGCTTCGACTTCGGTGAGCTCACCGACGTCTTCGAGCTGGTTGAACTGCGCATCGATGCTGGATGCGGCGAGCTCCTGCTTGCCCGCAGCGAGGGCCTCTTCGCGACGGATCTTGTCTTCGAAGCGGCCGAGCTCGCTCGTCGGGTCGAGCACGTCGACCGACTTGACGGCGTCGTGCACGCGGTTCTGAGCCTCGGCGACCTTCGAACGTGCGACGAGTTCGCTGCGCTTGGCGCGCAGCTGCTCGAGCTTGCCCTTCATGCCGTTCAGGCCGTCCTTGAGCTTGTCGACGACCTCGGTCTGCGAGGCAATGGTCGGGGCCGCCGACTTGGCCTCGTTCTCGGACGAGATCTGACGCTGCAGGGCGATCTTGGCGAGGTTGTCGAACTTGTCGGCTTCGATCGCGTTGGTCGGGCGCAGCTGGTCGGCGCGCTTGCTGGCGGCGAGGGCCTTGTTGCCCCACTCCGCCGCGGCCTGCACGTCTTCCTGGTAGTCGCGCTCGAGCAGGCGCAGGTTGCCGATCGTCTCGGCGATGGCCGACTCGGCGTCGTGGATGGAGTTCGTGAAGTCGCGCACGAGCTGGTCGAGCATTTTCTGCGGGTCTTCCGCCTGATCGATCAGCGAGTTGACGTTCGCGCGGACGAGGGTGGAGATGCGACCGAAGATGGACTGCTTGGCCATCGGGGTTCCTTCCTGTTGAAGCCTGATTCGAGTGTGTCGAGGGATGCTACGAGTTGCCTGTGACGAACGGGGAGCGAGCGCGGGGGAGCCCGATCAAAAGCGGCCCCCTCCTCGGCGCGACCGGGTGCCGCCGCCCCCGAAGCTGCTCGAGCGGCGGCTTCCGCCGCCGAAGCTGCTGCGACCGCTGCCGCGGCTCGATCCTCCGCTGAAGCCGCCGAACCCGCCGCCGAAGCCCCCGGACGATCGGCCGCCGCCCCCGCTGAAGAGCGAGTCGCCGATGATCCCGCCGAGGAGGGCACCCATGAAGCTCGAGTCGCCGTCGTCGTCCGCATAGATGCTGCCGCCCGACGAGAACCCGCCGACGTCGTCGCGGGCCGACTCGAGTGCCTGGCCGGCGAGGGTGTTGGCTCGCTGAGCTTCGACGAGCGCCTGGTCGGGCTCGGATGTCTGCGTCTGCTGCGCGCGCGTCAGCGCGGCGCCCGCCTCGGCGAGCCGCGTGCGCGCCTCCGAGCCGACGGCGCCGCGACGAGCGGTGATGAAGCTCTCCGCCGCCGACACCTGCCCCTGAGCACGTGACATCTCGAAGCCGAGCTGTTGTGTGACGCGCTGCGAGCGGACCGCGGCATCCCGAACCGACTGCACGACTTCGTCGACGCGTTGATCCGTCGCCTGCAGGGCTTTGATCGTGTGCAACGGGCGGCGCTGAGAGCCGGCGAGATCGGCGCGGGCGGTGTCGAGATCGCCGCGGGTGACGTCGATGACCGCGGCCACACGCCCGTCGGGGTCGGGGAGCGTCATCGCGGTCCGCACGTCTTGCTCGATGCCCTCGACGATCGCGACGGCCTGCTGTTCGCCCGCGACGAGGTCGGTCGCGAGGGTGTCGATCGCATCTTCGAGCACGACCGCCTGCCCGACCGCTTCTTCGGCGGCGCGGATGCCGACCGCTGCCTCGCCGGTGTCTCGGTCGTCGAGGGCGGACTCCGCGGCAGCGAGCTGTGCGTCGGCGAACGCGATGCGCGCTCGCGCTTGCTCGACGTTGTCGTCGACGGTCGCGAGCGCCTCGGGGGCATACGACCGCCGGAGCGTCGTCAGCTTCTCGGCGGACGCGTCGATCGCCGAAGCGGCGGCGGTGCGGGCAACTCTGACACGGGCGAGAGCCGCGGGCGCTTCGGCCTCGAGCTTGCGCAGCTCGTCGAAAGCCTCGGCCTTCTCGTCGAGGTCGTGGTTCGCCTCGGCGCACAGCTGGGCGATCTGCGTGTTCCAGGCACGCACCTGCTCCTCGTCGTCGGGAACGTCGTCGTCGAGCTGCTGCTGGAGGGTGAAGGCCTGCGCGAGCTTGTCACGCGCCGACTGCAGAGCCGCGGCGAACTCGGTGGTGGCCGCGTCGCCGAATTGCGCGGTGGCGAACCCGAGCTCCTGCTCGCTCGCCCGGATCGCGTCGTCGGTCTCGACGAGGGCGGATGCTGCCTGCCGGGCGAGCTCCTCGGTCGGCACCGGTGGCGGGCCGGCCGGCGCTGCGGTCTGGCCGGTGTCGCGCTTCCTGCGCGAGCGCACCACGAAGACCGCGATGACGGCGACGCCGACGACGCCGACGACCACCCAGAGGGCCACCGTCAGACCGCTGGGTCCATCGGGGTCGAGCCCCCCGGTTCCACCGTCGTCCGCGTTCTCGAGACCGGCGGCGGTCGCATCGACAGCGCCGGCCCAATCATCGTTCGAGAGTGCGGGAATGATCCGCTCGTTCTCGATGGCGGTGGCCTGCTCGGGAGTGAGGGGTCCGGCGGAGTCGGCAGACAGGTACAGCTGACGCGTGTCCACGGCGACCGCGAGCAGATACTGCTGGGGGTTCAGCCCGTTGTTGCGCGCGGTGTCGTTGGCCCAGTTCTCGGCGTCGGACGGATCGGTGAACTCGTCGACGTACACGACCCAGAGGTCGAGGCCCGTGTTGGTGCGGAGCTGCTCGATGCGAGCCTCGGCGGCGAACTCTTCGGTGGGGGTCAGCACGTCGGCGTCGTCGAACACGTGGCCGGCGTCGAGAACGACCGGCTCGGTGGCGGCGGCGGTGAGCGCGGGCCCGCCCGCGACGAGGGCGACGGAGAGGGCTGCGGCAGAGGCCCAGCGCGCGCGCAGTCGTCCCCCTCGGAAATTCGTGCGGACGGCCACGCACCGAGTCTATGCACCGGGGCGCATGCTCGATAGCGGATGCTGCCGCCCGGCGTGGCCGCCTCTGCCCGCGGAGGCGTCGGTCTAGGCTCACCCGGTCGAGAGGAGCACCGTGGACGATCGCTATGGCGCAGACGTGCTGGCGGCGGGGTGGCGGAAGGCCGGGCGCAAGGTCGTCCCGGAGGTTGCGGCGTCGCGCGACCTCGTCGTCGAGGTCGCCGCCGACGGGTACGTGGGAGCCGTGGTCGGTGTGGCCTCCGGCACGGTCGAGCTCGAAGACCGGCATGGGCGCGCCCGTCTGTTCCCCCTCGGCCCTGGGTTTCTCGTCGACGGTGAGCCGGTCGTGCTCGTCGTTCCGAAGGCGGCCACCACCGGAACCCGGCGGACGGCCTCGGGATCGTTCGCTCCCGCGTCCGAGCGCGCCCGCGTGGCGCGCGCCAGCCGAATCCTCGTGGAGGGGCGTCACGACGCCGAGCTCGTCGAGAAGGTGTGGGGGGTCGACCTGCGAGCGGAGGGCGTCGTGGTCGAGTATCTGCAGGGGGTCGACCTGCTCTCCGATCTGCTCGACGCCGAACCGCCGTCGGCCGAGCGGCGCTACGGCGTGCTCGTCGACCATCTCGTCAAGGGCTCGAAGGAGTCGCGCATCGCCGAGGCAGTCGCACGGGGCCCGCACGGCGCGCACGTGCGGATCGTCGGACACCCTTTCGTGGACGTGTGGCAGTGCGTGACCCCGCAGACCATGGGCATCGAGCGCTGGCCCGAGATTCCGCGCAGCATCGAGTGGAAGACCGGCATCTGCCGTGCCTTCGGCTGGCCCGCCGAAGACCAGGCCGACATCGCCCGCGCGTGGCAGCGCATCCTCGGGCGCGTCACCACCTTCCGCAACCTCGAGCCCGCCCTCCTCGGCCGCGTCGAAGAGCTGATCGACTTCGTCACCGTCGGCCCCTGACCGGCGACCCATGTCCCGAATTTCGCAACGATGAGGCCCATTCCTTGCGAAATTCGGGACATGCCCGCTGTGGGGACGCGGGCGGCCCTCGCGTAGCCTGGGGGGATGCCCGATTCCCCACCCGAGCCCGTATTCCGCGAGCGGCCGGTGTCGTTCGTGGTCCGCAGCGGCCGAATGTCGGACGGCCAGGAGCGCGCGTGGGCGGCCTACTCGGACGTCTACCTGCTCGAGGTGCCGCGTGGCAACGCGGTGTGGAGCGTTCGCGCCGGGTCGGCCATCGATCCCGCCGTGGTGTGGGGCCGTGAGGCCCCGCTGATCGTGGAGATCGGGTCAGGCCAGGGTCACCAGATCATCCACGCCAGCTCTTCGCGCCCCGACGTCGACTTCCTCGCGGTCGAGGTGTTCCGAGCGGGTCTTGCCCGGACGATGCGCGACGCTGCCGAGGCCGGTGCGCAGAACCTCCGCCTCGTCGAGGCGAATGCGCCCGAGGTGCTCGAGCATCTGCTGCCGGCAGCATCCGTCGACGAGCTCTGGGTCTTCTTCCCCGACCCGTGGCACAAGTCCAAGCACAACAAACGCCGCCTCATCGATGAGGAGTTCGCCGCCATCGCCGCTCGTGCGGTCAAGGACGGCGGGATGCTGCGCCTCGCCACCGACTGGGAGCATTACGCGCGCCAGATGCGCACGGTCCTCGACGACGCCCCCGGATTCGACCGGGCCTTCGAGGGGGACTGGGCCGAGCGGTTCGACGGTCGCGTGCTCACCGCCTTCGAGCAGAAGGGTGCGCGGGTGGGGCGCAGCATCCGCGATCTTGCGTACCGCCGGACGACGGGGGCAGACGCATGAAGACGCCCATCGCCGTCGAGGCGCCCCGCGCGACGTGGACGTGGTCGCTCGGGCCCGCCCTGCTGGTGTGTCTCGCCGCCCCCGCGTTCTTCGTCATGCGCCTGCCGTGGCTGGGCTGGGTGCTTCTGGCCGCTGCCCTCGTCGGTGCGTGGTTCGTCGACCGCCATCATGGCGTCGCGATCCGGCCTGCTCGGCGAGGGAGCGACGAGAAACCGCCGCCGAGCCTGTTCCGCGACCTGTCGCTCATCGCCGTCGGTCAGCTCATCGTCAGCGCGATCGATCTGCGCGCCGAGCTCGACAACCTCGCGTTCCTGCGGTTCACGCTCGCCCTCGGCGGCGCCGTCGTCGTGCCCTACGTCATCTCGCGGTTCGTCTATCGCGACTACGCGATCCGCTTCCCCTGGCGCGGCGGCGGCCGGTGGACGCGCGTGCAATGGATCTGGCTCGTCGCCGTCCTGGCGCTCGGGTGGCTGATCCTGCCGTTCTACTTCATCACCTCGGGCGTCTACATGAACTGGCCCGTCGTCAACACGCCCGAGCTCATCGCACGGTTGTTCATGGGCGTCGGCGCGGTCGGCATCTGGGACGAACTCTTCTTCATCTGCACGGTCTTCGTGCTGCTGCGCCGGCACGCGGTGACGTGGCAGGCCAACGTGTTGCAGGCCGTCGTGTTCGTCGCCTTCCTCTGGGAGCTCGGCTACCAGGCCTGGGGACCGGCGTTGACCGTTCCGTTCGCCCTGCTGCAGGGAATCGTGTTCCTGCGAACCCGTTCGCTGGCCTACGTCGTGACCGTGCATCTGCTCTTCGATGCGGTCGTCTTCCTCGTTCTCGTACACGCGCACAATCCCGGATCGTTGCCCGTTTTCCTGGTCTGATCGCGTGAATACTGGAACCTCTCAGGGGCCGCGGGGTACACTTCGGAAGCCGTAATGTCGCGGGGCTCCTCTTCGCGGATGCCCTAGCGCGCACGGACCGCCGCAGTCTCCCTTGCGAAAGGCCCCCCGCGTGAGCGCACCCCCCGGTGAAGTGAACACCAGCGAACCGACCGTCGCCGTCGTCCCCTCCAAGGGATCGGAACAGCCGCGGGTGCGTCGCTCGAGGGTGCACCGGATGCTGCGACTCGCCGCCGCAGATCTGTTCCGCGCTCCGCGTGGAGCCGTGGCGAAGATCGAGCGCGGCGCGTTCCGCAAGATCGTGCTCCTGTGGGCCGTGGCACGGTCGACGAGTCTCGCCTTCCTCTGGGCCGCGTACGAGATCGCCCGCTCGCTGGGATGGACGCACGGACCGGACGGTCAGCGGATCGGCACGTTCCTCGACTTCATCACCGAGTGGGATGCCGACCGGTACGGACAGATCTCGACCGAGGGCTACCCGATCTCGCTGCCCATGAACGTGCAGGGCGACATCATGCCCAACAACTGGGCGTTCCTTCCCGTGTTCCCGAGCCTCGAGCGCGTGTTCGCTCCGCTCGTCGGAGGGTCGTGGCAGTTCGCCGGCGTCGGCATCAGCATCCTCGCCACCCTCGGCGCGACGTGGGTGCTCTACCTGCTCATGCGCCGCACGACGACGCCGAAGGCGGCCTGGTGGGCGACGGTGTTCTTCTCGTTCGCGCCGCTGTCGTTCGTGTTCGTCCTCGGCTACGCCGAGTCGTTGCTCATGCTGCTCATCTTCACCGCGCTCCTGCTCGCCCACCAGCGGCGTTACCTGCTGATCGCACCGATCGGTGTGATCGCGGCGTTCACGCGCCCCGGGGCTCTCGCGATCGCGTTGGCGCTCGGCATCCTCTTCCTCGTCCGCTTCTTCCGGCGACGCGTCGACCCGTTCCCGCGCATCCAGGTGATCGGCATCCTCGTGGCGGGTCTGCTCTCCGCGACCGCCGGTCTGCTGTGGCCCGTCATCGCGCAGGCGGTCACGGGTACACGCAACGCCTACATCCGCACCGAAACCGGGTGGTGGCTGCAGTCGGTCGGCAACGACGAGTTCATCCCGATGACGCCCTGGTTCCGGCAGGCCGGCACGCACCTCGGCATCATCGGCATCATCCTCGTCATCGCGCTCATGATCGGGTTCGCGATGCTGCTGTGGTCCCGACCCGTGCGCCGGCTCGGCATCGTCGTCGTGTCGTTCGCGCTCAGCTACGGGCTGTACCTGTTCGCCGTGTTCCTGCCGCAGCAGAGCACGTTCCGTCTGATGGTTCCCCTGTCGCCGCTTCTCGGTGACGAGCGCCTGTCATCCACGCGTCGCCGACGGACCGGCATTTTGATCGGATGCATCGTGCTGCAGGCGGTCGCCGTGTGGACTCTGTGGACGGTCAACCACCCGTAGCAGGGGGGGCTCAGAGCCAGCGCTTCGAGCGGAAGACGGCGTAGAGCGTCACCGACGTGGCGACCATGAGACCGACGGCCAGGGGGTAGCCGAATTCCCAGCTGAGTTCGGGCATTGTCTCGAAGTTCATGCCGTAGATGGTGCCCACCAGGGTCGGTGCGAAGAGGATCGCAGCCCACCCCGAGATCTTCTTGACCTGTTCGTTCTGCTCGAGCGCGGTCTCGGTCTGACGGTGCGTGACGAGGGTCGCGTTCACCGTGAGGGCGTTCTCGAGGATCGCGCGGAACGCCGAGAGCTTCTGGCACACGACCGTCACGTGATCCAGCACGTCGCGCAGTGAACGCTGCAGCTCGAGGTCGACCCGGTACTTCTCCGCCCCGCGTTGCAGCGACTCCAGCATCGCGGCGAGTGGTTCGGCGGCTCGCTGGAACGCGATCACCTCGCGGGACAGATCGTAGATCCGCCGCGAGAGGGCGGCGGCGCCATCGCCGAAGAGCGAGTCCTCGATCTCGTCGATGTCGTTCTGCACCCCTTCGACGACGGGGGCGTATTGATCGACGACCTCGTCGAGAATCGCGTACAGCACGGCCTGCGTGCCGAGCGCCAGGAGTTCGGGCTGCTCCTCGAGTCGCCGCCGCACCCTCGCGAGGTCGGGGTTCTCGGCGTGACGGATGGTGACGACGAAGTCGGGGCCGACGAACACGTGCAGCTCGCCGAACTCCACCGTCTCGGTCGCGTCGATGTAGCGCGCCGGCCGGAGGACCGCGAAGAGGATGTCGCCGTAGCGTTCGAGCTTCGCGCGCTGGTGCCCGGCAAGCGCGTCTTCGATGGCCAGCGGGTGGAGCGAGAACTCCGCGGCCACCTTATCGAGCTCCTCCGGCGTCGGGCGGACGAGACCGATCCACGCCATACCGCTCTTCTCGCGCATGTACTCGAACGTCTGGTCGAGGCTCTCGGGGTTCTCGATGCGCTGGCCGCCGACATAGACGGCGTTATCGATGATCGGCATTCGCTCAGTCTCGCTCACGCCGCGGCGCGCGGGGTTCGTCCTGACGGGATCCATACGCGAATCGGCCGACATGGCACACCCGGACACGGCGCGCGACGGCATGGCCGCTCTGCCCCGCGTGGTCCAGGGTAGGGAGATGACCAGCGATGACCGACCCGGTGAGCGCGCCGCGGACAACGCGGCACCGGGGGTCGACGAGGAGCTCCGAGAAGACCGCTACGTCGGCGGGCGCGACCTCACTCGTTGGCGTACGCGGGTGGGCGACGCGATCGCCGCCTTCGCCCGGTGGGTCGGGGCACGGATGGGGCCCTACACCGCTCTCGTCATCACCCTGCTTGTGGGCCTTGCTCTCGTCTTCCTCCTCAGCGTGGCCGCCGTGGAGGTCTACGACGCGGTCGCCGACGAAGACGGCGTGGCCGGTATCGACGAGCCGCTTCTCCTGTTCATGCTCGGCCTGCGAAGCCCGGGGCTCGATGTCGCCGTCACCGCCTTCACCGACGTCGCCGGCACGATCGGTATGCCCGTCATCGCTGCGCTGGGCATGGTCGCCCTCGGTCTCACCCGCCGCTCGTGGACACCGGTGGTCATCATCGCCGCTGCAGGCACCGGCTCGCTGCTCATGACGATCGCCGGAAAAGAGCTCATCCAGCGGGAGCGGCCGCCGCTGATCGACGCGGTTCCGCCGTTCGAGTACTCGCCGTCCTTTCCAAGCGGTCACACCCTGAACGCGGTCGCCGTGGTGGGGGCGATCGCGTATCTCCTGGTCTTGCGTCGCACCTCTCGCGGCGCTCGGATCGCCATCGTCGGGGGAGCGGTGGCGTTCGACGCGCTCGTCGGAATGAGCCGGGTGTACCTCGGCCACCACTGGTTCACCGACGTCTTGGTCGGGTGGATTCTCGGCGCCCTGTGGCTCGCTCTCCTCATCACCGCTCACCGGCTCTACCTCACGATCCGCGAACAGCCACGGCATCGCCCGGCAGCCATATCCTGAGACCGATGGATCTCAGCCCGGGGGAGTGTGCATGAGCACTGTGCATGATGTGACGCGCCGCGAGGCGATCGCGGAGTACCGCGTCGTCGGGGCACCGCCCGAACCTGACCTCGAGGGTCTCGTGCAGCTCGCTGCCCGCGTCTGCGGGGTGTCGACCGCGGTCATCAACATCATCGACGATCGCCGGCAGCACCAGATCGCGGCCGTCGGTTTCCAAGCCTCGGTCTGCAGCCGGGAAGACTCGATGTGCGCCGTGGTCTTCCGCGAGCCGGGTCACCTCGTCGTGTCCGACGCCCGCGAAGACCCGCGCTTCGCCGACAACCCTTTCGTGACGGGCGAGATCGCCAGCGTGCGGTTCTACGCCTCGAGTCCCCTGATCACCCCCGAGGGCATCCCGATCGGAACCCTCTGCGTCTTCGACGAAGAGACCGGTGAGCTGACCCCCGAAGACAGCCGCGCGCTCGCGCTGCTCGCCCACCAGGTGGTAGACGTCCTCGAACTCCGCCGGATCACGCGCGAACTCGGGCAGTCGAACGAACAACTCGAAAGCTTCGCGAGTCAAGTCAGCCACGACCTGCGAAACCCCCTCACCGCCATCGCGGGTTTCATCGAGCTGGCGGCCGACAGCCCCGAGCTGGCGAACGCACCGCGGGCTGCGCGCGCTCTCGCGCGGGCGGAGTCGGCGGCGGCGCGAATGGACAAGATGATCGCCGACCTGCTCGAGTACGCGCGGCTCGGGGGATTGCAGCCTCGCCGTGACGAGGTCGATCTCGTCGATGTCGTGCACGGCGTCCTCGAAGACCTCCACTCCGCGGTCGAAGAGAGCGGTGCGACCGTGACCGTCGACGCCGCGGTCGACGTCGTCGGCGACGCGACCCTGCTGCGGGCTCTTGTGCAGAACCTGGTCGCCAACGCCGTGAAGTTCAGTCGTGCCGCGGGGATCGTCCCGCACGTCGAGGTGCGGGCACGCGCGCTCACCGGGGGCTGGCGCATCACCGTCGACGACAACGGCCCCGGCGTTCCGGCCGAGCAGCGCGAACGTGTGTTCGACCTCATGGAGCGGGGAGGCGCAGAAGACGTTCCCGGCCTCGGCATCGGGCTGTCGACCTGTCGCCGCATCGTCGAGGCGCACGGCGGACGCATCGGCATCGATGCCTCACCCACCGGCGGCGCGAGCGTCTGGATCGTGCTGCCCGATGTGGTGGGCTGACGGGAGCGAGCGGATGCTGCGGCGGAGGCCGAGCGCCGAACGGTGACCTGGTGTCGCATCGGGCATCCTCTTCGAGCCCGCGTGGGAAGCATCCGTCTGAAGGATGACGCGGAGATGCGCGCGGCGCGGTTGACTGTTGCAGATGCCGAACCGCGCTTTCCGTCCTCTCCCGTTCCTGGTCACGCTGGTCGTCTGCATTCCTCTCGCCGTGCTCGTGGTGTGGCCGCAGGCGTTCGGGGCGCAGATGGTGCCCATCGTGTCGCAGGTTGTGGCCTTCCGTGCGCCGCTGGCTTTGATCCTGGGCGCCAGTGCCGCCGCCTTCGCTGGCATCGCTCTCGCGCGTCGACGGTCAGCGGTCGCCGCCGCACTGGCGATCGCTCTCGCAGCAGCATCCATCGGCCACGGCGCGATCCTGCTGTCGCGCGGCGGCGGGGGACCAGAGCCCCGGGGTGACCTGACCGTTGTGGCCTGGAACACGCTCGGGGGTGGCGCGACCCCCGAAAGCATCGCGCGGCTCATCGCCGAAACCGATGCAGACATCGTGAGTCTTCCCGAGACTGACGAACGGGCGGCGGCCGAAGTCGCTCGACTGGTCGCACGAGACGGGCGACGGATGTGGGTGGACACCGCGTACGGCGAGTCGGGTCGGTCGCGTATCCCGACGTCGGTGCTGATCGCCGAACACCTCGGCGAGTACCGCGTGGACAGAGCGGCGGGGTCGACTCCTGGGCTGCCGAGCGCTGTCTGGAAACCGACGGACGAGAGCGGGCCGACGATCGTTGCCGCGCATCCGATGCCCCCTCTCCCCGGAGACCTCGGCGACTGGCGGCGTGGTCTGCAGTGGATCGCGGCGCAGTGCGGCGACCCGGACGTGATCGTGGCCGGCGACCTGAACGCCACAATCGATCATCTCTGGGGGCTCGGCGATCGCGACGGACTGGTAGGTCTCTGCCGCGATGCGGCCTCAGAGGCCCACAGCGCTGCCGCCGGTACCTGGCCGACGGGGGCGCCTCCGTGGCTCGCGGCCCCGATCGACCACGTGCTCGTCGGACCAGCGTGGATCGCGCGCGGGTTTCGGGTGGTTACGTCTTTCGACGACTCCGGAAGCGACCACCGCCCGATCGTGGCCGTTCTCGACGCGCGCTGAGCGCGACCGCTGTGCGCGATCGCGCTACGCCATGGAGACCGCTCGCGCCGGCGCGACCGTGTCGTCGACATCGTTCAGGTCGAACATCAAGCCGCCCGACGTCGCCGCCTGATTCGCCAACGAGCGCAGCAGATCGGGGTCGAGGAGCTCGGGCTCGACACCGCTGAAGACGAAGCGCAGCGGGATCGCGGGCTGCACCCACACCGTGGTGCGTCCGCCGGGCGCGTCGTCCGGGTGCCGCCAGGTCAGGGTGAAGCTCTCACCGCGGCGGAGCTTCGCCGCGATCACGATCTTCACGTGCGCGAGAAGTCGGTCGGGCAGCTCGATCGGTGTCGATCCGCCCCCGTAGAAAAGTTTCGCCATCGCTCTTGCCGTCCTTGATTCCGGGTGAATGGGCGCGCCTAGAACGAGGCCCCCCGCCTGCAACGGAATATCCGTAACCGGCGAGGATTCGGATTGGGTCAGGCGAGGGGAATGAGCTTGTCTTCGCGGTAGCGGTCGAAGAGGGCGGTGAAGGAGTCGACGGTGCGGTGGTGCACCGCGAATCCGGCCAGTCGCGATTTGCTGATATCGGTCACGACCTCCATCTCGCGTCCGAGGTCGGCATCGGTGTGCCACCACGACGCGACGCGAGACAGATCGGGCTCCACCAGGCCGTTCGCCCGAACGATGCGCTGCCAGACCTCGTCCATCCCGGCCATCCGACGCTCGAGCGGCTGCGGTTCCGCCTCCGGTCCGACGGGCTGCACACCGAAGTACTCGGCGATCCGCGCCCACATCCACCGCCAACGGAAGACGTCGCCGTTGACGACGTTGAACGCCTGGTCCCGGCCCGCTTCAGATGTCGATGCCCAGACCATCTGCTCGGCCAAGACCGTGGCATCCGTCATGTCCGTCAGGCTGTTCCACTGCGTGAGCGAGCCGGGGAAGACGAAAGGAAGCCCGAGTTCGCGGCAGATCGATGCGTACGCCGCGAGGGTGAGACCGATGTTCATCGCGTTGCCGACGGCGTGACCGATCACCGTGTGCGATCGGTGCACCGACCAGGTGAACCCGGCGCGCTCGGCGGCGGCGAAGAGTTCGTCCTCCTGGGCGTAGTAGAAGTTGGGCGCGTCGAGGCGGGCCTCCTCCTCGTGGAACGGGGTGTCGGGCATGTCGCCCTGCCCGTACGCCTCGAACGGACCGAGGTAGTGCTTCAGACCGGTGACGAGGGCGACGTGCTGCACCGGAGCGGCAGAGAGCGCGGCGAGGAGGTCGCGGACCATGCCGCCGTTCACGGCGATGTTCTGCTCCTCGGTCTCCTGTCTCGACCACGCGGTGAAGAACACGTGGGTGGGTCGCTCATCTGCCAGCACCCGTGCGAGGTCGTCGGCCGAGCGCAGGTCGGCCGAAAGCGGCCGCACTCCGGGACGCCCCGAGATCGGCCGCCGAGATAGCGCCGTCACCGCCCAGCCGCGATCGGTCAGCAGGTCGACGAGGGCGGAGCCCCCGATACCGGTCGCGCCGACGACGAGTGCGCTGCGCGCGCCGCTATCGGTCGAGCGGCGGGCGCCGGTCTGAGCGGAGGATCGAGGCTGTTCTGTCGCGGGGGTCACCCCCGGGTCAACGCACGCGGGGGTGACGAATTCCTCAGGGTGGGTCGCGGCGGTGGAGGCGGGCGTTGCTCACCAGGCCTGAAGGGCTCGCGCGCGGTACCAATGCAACAGTGCCTCGAGCGCGCCCTGGTTGTGACCGCTGGCGGGGGTGTCGCGGTCGAGGTCGGCGAAGACGTCGTTGTATCCCGGGATGGAGTTCTGCAGAGCCGAGGTCATCGGTCGGTGCTCCATCGCCCAGTAGGGGAACCGACGCTCGTCGATGTGCTCCTCCACCAGCATCCTGATGTCGGTGTGGCGGCGATCGTCTGCGATCACCGACATGCGCTCGCGCACCGAGCTTTCGGGGCCTTCGAGAACCTGGAGGAAGCGCCCATCGCGATGAAGAAGCAGGCCGGTGAGTGCCGCAGCTCTATTGTTGGTGCGCGAACTCATCAGCAACGCTTCGAGGTCGGCGTCGTCGAACGTGGTCGATGCGTTGCTCGAATACACCAGAGATAAGAACGTGTCTTGCGTCGCGACCATGATTGCCAGTCTGGCTGAAATTCGCGAGTCGTGTGCGCGTCAGGCAGCCGTGCCGCCGACGGGGGCCGCGAACTCCTCGAGGGCCGCGACCGTCTCGGGCGACAACTGCGCCTTGCTCGCGGTGACGGCGTCGTCGACCTGCCCGGGCCGCGAGGCGCCGATGATCGCGGTCGTCACGACCGGGTCGCGCAGGACCCACGCCACGGCGAGCTGCGGAATGGAGAGCCCCGCTTCTCTGGCGACGACGTCGATTCCGCGGATGCGGCGGAGGTAATCGTCGGTGAGCGCCGACCCGGTGAGGAACCGACTGCTCGCGGCCCGGGAGTCGGCGGGCACGGCGCCGTCGATGTACTTCGCCGTCAGCAGCCCCTGGGCGAGCGGCGAGAAGACCGCGCTGCCGACCTGAAGCTCGCGCAGCAAAGGGAAGAGCTCGGCCTCGGGTGTGCGGTCGAACAGCGAGTACCGCGGCTGGTGCAGGAGCAGCCGCACACCCTCGGCGGCGAGCAGCTCGTAGGCGCGGCGTGCCAGCGGCGCCGGGTAGTTCGAGATGCCGACGTAAAGCGCTTTTCCGCTGCGCACGATGTCGGCGAGTGCGTGAACGGTCTCTTCCAGCGGGGTTTCGGGGTCGGGTCGGTGCGAGTAGAAGACATCGACGTAGTCGGTGCGCATGCGCACGAGGCTCTGCTCGAGCGAGCGCAAGAGGTACTTGCGCGAACCGCCGTCGCCGAACGGGCCGGGCCACATGTCGTACCCCGCCTTGCTCGTGACGAACAGCTCGTCGCGGTAGCGGCCCAGGTCGCTGTCGAGCACGGCGCCGAACGTCGACTCGGCCGCACCGTAGGGCGGGCCGTAGTTGTTCGCGAGGTCGATGTGCACGAGGCCGCGGTCGAACGCGTGCAGCAGGATCTCGCGCTGGCTCTCGATCGTGCGGTCGCCCCCGAAGTTCTGCCAGAGTCCCAACGACACCCGGGGCAGACGCACGCCGCTCGCGCCCGCGCGGGCGAAGGGCGCGTCGTCGTAACGGGTGGCGGCGGCGGTGTGGGCGGATACCAGGCGGGAGTCATCGGCGGCGATGGGCATGTTGCTCCTCGAGGATCGGCGGGGTATGCAGGGGAACTCTGCCACATCCGCAGTGGGTGCGTCGCTCGCGAGCGCGGCTCAGGCGCGGTCGTGGAGGGTGGTGTGATACCCGGCGGGTCGACAAAGGCGAACGTCCGGCCGAACGGTCCGTCGACCGGCGCCCCGAGAAACCCTCGGCGTCAGGGCTGCAGGCGCTCCGTGCGCCAGCCGCTCCCGTCGGTCGAGTAGCGCAGTCGGCGGTGCATGCGATCGCGGCTGCCGTGCCAGAACTCAACGGTCTCGGGAACCAGTCGGAATGCGAGCCATTCGGAGGGTCGGGGAACGTCGTCGCCGAAGCGGTTCAACATCGCGCCGGCGGCCTCGATCAAGCCCTCGAGCGTCGACGAGTCGTCGAAGGGAACGGATTGGCGGGCCGACGCCGTCGCAGCCCGCGAGGCGGGCGACCGGTCGGCGAACAAGGCGTCAGACTCCGCCTCCGTCAGCGTCTCGATCCGTCCCTCGAAGCGCAGCTGCTGCATCGACTCGCGCCAGTAGACCTGCAGCGCGGCGCGGGGGTTCTGTGCGAGCTGCCGACCCTTGGGGCTCAGGGAGGACGAGCCGAAAACGAGCCCTCTGTCGTCGATCCGTTTCACGTCGACCGTGCGCGCCGAGACGGCGCCGTCGGCGGATGCGGTGGCGAGGGTCATCGACAGCGGCTCGCGCACGCCGCGGTCACGGGCGTCGGACAGCCACTCCTGTGCGAGGGGAAGGGGCGCCGCCGGCGGGCTGTCGAACTCGGGCAGGGCCAGTGTGTGATCGCCCGAGAGGGGCGCATTCTCACCGTTCGTCATGGTGCGACGCTACCTCGCCCCTGCGACGGCCGCCGAGCGGCGGCACCCCGCATCCGCACCCCGTAGGCTCGAGCGCTATGGCTACCGGGGCGACGATCCACACTTTCGACGTGCAACTGGCCGACGTCGATCGCGGTGTCTATGACGAACTCAGCCTTCGCGTCGCGCGTCATCCTTCCGAGACCGATGCGTACATGGTCACTCGCGTGCTCGCGTACTGCCTCGAGTTCGAGGAGGGCATCGCCTTCAGCGACGGGCTGTCGCAGGCCGACGAGCCCGCCGTCGTCGTGCGCGACCTGACCGGCGCGTTGATCGCGTGGATCGAGGTCGGGGCGCCGGATGCTGCGCGCCTGCACCACGGCAGCAAACTCGCCGAACGCGTGGCCGTCTACACCCACCGCGATCCCGCGAAGGTCGCCGCGCCCTGGGCGGGGAAGAAGATCCATCGTTCCGATGAGCTGCGGCTGGTGAGCTTCGACCCCGGTTTCATCGACTCGGTCGTCCCCGCGCTGAGCCGGCGCAACACGATGACGGTGTCGGTCACCGAGCGACAGCTGTACCTCGAACTCAACGGCAAGACCTTCGACGCCGCGATCCACGACCGCGGAGTCGACGGGGTCTAGCGTCGCTTCGGCTTGTCTTCGGCCGACCGGGGTGGCATGACGGCGACGTCGAGCCGTTCCTGACCGGCGCGCGATGACCACTCGTGCGCGACGCCTTCGGCCGCGCGCAGCGACGCGCGCACCGCCCGGTTGTCGGCCCACGAGTTCAGCACGTGCCCGGCGTGGCCGCGCACGTGCTCGAGTGTCGCCGGCGGAAGACCGGCGGCTTTGCGCGCGTCGCGCGCTTCGATCAGCAACTCGAGGATCTCGCGGTTCTTCGTCGGCGCACCCGTCGAGGTCTTCCAGCCGCGGCGGCGATGGCCGTCCATCCACGACTCGTACGTATCGATTGCGTACTTCGAATCGGCCTGCACCCGCAGGAGCGGCAGGTCGGCGTGATGCTGCAGTGCGCGCAACAGTGCCAGCAGCTCGCCGATGTTGTTCGTCCCCTGCAGCACGGAGCCTGCTGCCCACTCGCCGTCTTCGCCGACCCACGCCCACCCCGCGGGGCCGGGGTTGCCTTTGCACGCTCCGTCGGTGGCGACGATGTACTCGGTATCGGGTGCGGGGGAGTCGGGCATTCCAGAAATCTTGTCACAGGCGCCGCTGCGGCGCCCCACTCTCCCACCATTCGAGCACGCGCATGGCGATGAGCGTCAGCCAGCGAGACGGCTCTCCCTCGGGGGCGTCGACGTCGAACCAGGTGCGCCCCGCGAGCGGTGTGCCCTGCGGCCAGGTTCCGTCAGACAGCCGCGCGGCGCGCACCACCTCGATCGCGTCGGTCAGGCGCGCATCGGGCTCGACGCCGTCATGAAGCGCGGCCTCACGGAAATGGTCGAGTGCCGTGAGGGCGCTGTAACGGTACCGGTGGGGGTAGACGAGGTGCGTCACGAACGGGCCGACCATCTCGCCGGTCGACGCGCGGAACATCAGCCTACGCTCGAGCAGGTATTCCTCGCCGCCGTGGCGGACATCGCGCGCTGCCGTGTCGCCGGTGATCTTCTCGTAGGCGAGGAGTCCGCGCAGGGCGTTCAGAGTCGAGTGGAACGACGACCGCGTCGAGTCGCCTTCGTCGGCTTCGCAGTTCCATCCGCCGTCCGCCAGACGGTGCTCCGCGAACCACGTCGCCAAACCCGAAACGTCGGCGCCGAGCCAGGCACCGTTCGCGAGGGTGAAGGAGTTGATGCAGACGCCGACCTCCCCTCCCCAGTAGGGCAGGTCGTCGTACTCCCACCGACTGTTCGTGGCGAGCTTGTCGGCCGTGTCGGCCAAATACGCAGCATCCAGCCCCCATTCCCGCAGGTCTTTCAGCGACCAGGTCGTCGCCGTCCAGGGCTGCCCGGGCGACTTCGACTCCGCGCTGCCGAAGTACCCGGCCGGAAAATATGCGCCACCCTGCCACTGCCCATCGGCGTCTTGCTTCGACAGCAGTTCGGCACCGAACCCCTCGACGGCGACACGATCGCGCGTGGCTTGCCACACGGCGGGAGGCGCGTGGACCAGATCGCGCTCGACCTGCCAGCGCAGCGCCGGGTCGGATTCGAGCAACCAGTCGAGCACCCGCGGATCGGTCGTCATGGCCGCACGATACTCGGCGGCGGCGACACCGAAAAGGGTGCACGCTGCGCGTGGCGATGTCCGAAAGCATCCGGTCGTCAAGCCACTGCGGTGTGCGCGTCGGGAGTGCGAGGGTGAACGGACGTGAGACGAAGGGAACCGCGATGACGAGCGACACGCAGAACCACGCAGACGACGAGATGCCCGACACCGAAGAGCTCGAAGAGCCCAGCACCGAGAAGGCGCCGGGCGACGAGCCCAAGGGTGGCGACGACCAGGCCGAGCCCAGCCACGAGGCGGTCGGCATCGGCGTCATCGGCGGCCCGCAGGTCGACGAAGAGGCGATCGGCTGAGAACAGTCGGCGAACGAAACCGCCCCGGACCGACTCCCTGAGAGAGTCGAGCCGGGGCGGTTTCGTCATGAACGGATGCTGCTACGACACCTTCGCGCGACGCCGCGCCGCGACGGTTGCTCCGAGCGCACCGATCGCGATCAGGCCGAGCGCCCACCAGGCGGTCTCCCATGGCGCCGAGCCACCCGTCGCCGGGAGCGTGTCGGGTCCGGTCGGCGGCAGAGGCGACGACGTCGGGGTGGGTGTCGGTGTCGGTGTGACGACCGCGGCCAGGGTGATGGGTCCCACCGGTGCGCTCGTTGCCGACGACGGCACGTAGCCCGACTTCGAGCCGGTCACGGTCACGGTGACCATCGATCCGACGGTGTCGGTCGGAACGGTGAACGTGTTCGCCGTTGCACCCTCGACCGCCTCGCCGTCGAGCTCCCACTGGTAGGTGAAGGCGGTATCGGCGGGCCAGCCGTCGGTCACGGCAGTGAGTGTCGCTCCGACCTCCGGCGTTCCGGTGATGACCGGGCGCACGGATTCCAGTGCGTACTCCTGCACGGCGAGCACCGACTCGCAGTCGAGGCAGGTACCGCCCAGGGTGGCTACCGCGGCGGTGGTCGTGATCTCGCCGCCCGATGCGGCATCCGTGACCACCGCGGTGAAGGTCGCCGTGGCGGGTTCACTGCCCACGGGTGTCAGCGGGACGGCCCAGGTGAGCGTGGTGCCGTCGAGGGTCACGCCGGCCGGAAGCGCTGCCGTGTCGATCGTCGCCTTCGTGAGCAGGTTGCCGACGTCGACGGTGACCACGGACGCTTCGAGCGGGATGAGTCCCGTGTTCGTCGCGGTCAGGGAGTACGTCACCGTGTCGCCCCGCTCGAGTTCGCCGGTCGCGGGGAGGGACGTGAGGCCGAGGTCCAACTTCTCGGGCCATGCGGGCTTGCCGGCCTCGAGAATCCAGTCCTGGTAGAACGCGGTGAGGTTACGCCCCGAGAGCTCCTCAGCGAGGGCCAAGACGTCGGCGCCCGTCTTGCTCGTGCCCGCGAAGCGCAGTTGCCATTCCTCGATCATGGCGAAGAACGCGTCCTCGCCGATCGCGATCCGCAGTGCCTGCCAGAACTGCGCCGACCGG
Source organism: Microbacterium shimangi (assembly GCF_043556445.1). Classification (NCBI taxonomy): domain Bacteria; kingdom Bacillati; phylum Actinomycetota; class Actinomycetes; order Micrococcales; family Microbacteriaceae; genus Microbacterium; species Microbacterium shimangi. Next base: position 75,063 of record NZ_JBIGII010000002.1, on the reverse strand, counting down.
TCGTAGGTCTGGAATTCGTACAGCGTCGCGGAGTCGGTCTGCGCGCCCGGGGCGATCGACCAGCTCTCGTCGTCGGCCGGATTCTCGTTCCACGCCCCGAACTGCACGCTCTCGGACGATTCGGTCTCATCGCCGAAGCCTTCGGTGCTGTCGTAGTAGTACTCGCCCCACGACGCCATGCCCTCGGCGATCCAGATGTCGGTCCACGTGGTCGGCGCGACGCTGTTGCCGTACCACTGGTGGATGAGCTCGTGGTAGAGCGTGGTCGACTCCAATCCGCGCGCGCTCGGGAAGAACGATCGGTCTTGCGTCTCGAGGGCGTAGCCGATGCGCGGGACCGAGTCGACGACGATGCCGGTGCTGTTGCCCGGGTAAGGGCCGTACAGCGTCTCGAGATCGCGGGTGATCTCACCCAGGCGGGCGGCCTGTGTCGCGAAGATCGTCTTGTTCTCGGCCGTGGCGCTCGAGTCGATGAACGACCACGAGGGGATCGTGCGGCCGCCGCTGAGCGCGAACTGCTCCTCGATCACGTCGAAACGACCGATCGAGATGATCGCGAGCTCAGAGGCCATGGGCTTCTTCTGATCCCACACCCACGTGGTGCGGGCGCCGTCGGCGGAGGGCGTCTTCGACGCGAGCTCACCGTTGCTGACGGCTGCGCCGGGGCTCGGCGCGGTGCCCGCGGCGTTGTTCAGCGTCGTGGGGATGTCGATCGAGAACGTGTAGGTCGCCTTGTCGGCGGGGGTGTTGTTGTGCGGGTACGCCGTCATGCTTCCGACCGGCTGCCCGAGCATGGTGGCACCGTCGTTCGTGCGGTTCCATCCCTCCAATGAGGTGTCTGCGTCGACGTGGGTGCTGGGTGCCCCGTGGTAGGTCACCTTCGTCGTGAACTCGCCGCTGACCGGGGTCGCCGGGGTCACGATGAGCTTGTATTTGATGTTCGAGGGGTCGACGTCGCGTGTCCACGCAGCATCCACACCGTTGACGGTGACCGCATCGATCTCGAGGCCCTCGAAATCGAGCGAGAAGCTCTTCAGCGGCTGGGCGGCGGTGGCCGTCATCGTCGAGGTCGCGACGATCGAGCCGGCGATGGTCGACGCCGTCTGGGTGGCGTCGGGTGTCCAGGCGAGAGCGACGTCGTAGTCGAGCGCGTCGTAGCCCCCGTTGCCGACGTTCGGGAACATCGCGTCACCCGACGTTCGCGCACCATCGATGGGGTCGGCTGCCGAGGCGGCGGGGGCGGATGCTGCGGCGATACCCGCGGCGAGGAGAACCGGCAGGGTGAAAGCGACGAGCCGTCGCCGGTGAAGAGCTCGAGATGTTGTGCGGGTTGTCATTGACCGTCTTCCCTCTGAACGTCTGATGGCCGGCCGCTCCGGGCCGGCGCCCTCAGGTTAGGGTTCGCGCGTTTCGGTGCTGTGACGAATGCGTGCCGTCTGGACGCGGGGTCCGCGGCATCTCCCTGCCATTGCGGAGGAGAACTCACGTTCGGAGGATGGATGCTGCGTCAAACCCCCTCCGTAGCTGAAACCTCCTCCGAAACTGCGGGTCGATGCGGGAACGGGCGGGAGGCGCCCGGGTGAGCAAGACTGGGGGCATGGCTACTCCCTCGCTTGACGCACTCTTCGACCGCATCTCCGACGGCGGGCTGCTCGATGACCCCGTGGCAGAGCACGGCATCGTCTACGGGCGCGCCAGTCTCGACGCCGCCGGCTCCGACGTGATGGTCAACGTCGATCCCGAGCTCGACGACGAAGACGAGGATGAAGACCAGGACGCCCCCGATCTCGACGCTCTGATCGAGGGGATCACCCGCACGCTGTCGATGACCGAGCTGCAGTGGAAGGCCGTGATCGAAGCGGTCGTCACCGAGATCGAAGACGCGGTGGCCGATCCCGCGATCGCCGAGCAGATCGATCTACGCGACGACCTCGAGGCGAAGTCCATCGTCGTGTTCGCCGATGCCGTGCTGCTCCGCTTCGAGGCGCCCCGCCAGTTCCCCGAGTCGCGGATCCTCGCGCAGCTCGACGAGAACTGCGAGGTCGAGACCGTCGAGGTCGAGGCGAACGGCGAAGGCTGACGCCGCCGCCCCGATCATCGAGGGGATCCCGGATGCTGAGGACGACGAGCCCGATTCTGGTCCTCAGCATCCGAAATCTCCTCGGAGTTCGGGAGACCACGCGGATGCTTCTCGTCGCCGGCGTTCGCTAGCCTGTTCGCCATGGGTGCATGGAGTGGCGAACCGTTCGGAAACGACAGTGCGGGCGACTGGGCGTGGGACCTGAAAGAGCAGACGACGTGGGACGCCGTCCGTGACGCGCTCGCCGCCGTCGTCGACACCGATGGTCCGGTCGACAGCGATGACGCGACCACCGCCATCGCGGCGGCGGAGGTGGTCGCCCACGGGCTGGGTCGGCCGACGCAGGTGGATGCGTACACCGCAGACGTCGCGGCTTTCGCCATGCGGGCCGGTGCCCCCGGCGGCGACGTCGTGGAACTCGCCGTGCGCGCGCTCGCGGAGGCCACAGACCCCGAGGGCGAACTCGCCGAGCTGTGGGAGGACGACCCCGAGGAGTGGGACGCCGCGAACGCGAAGCTCCGCGCCGCGCTCGAGGGCTGACGCGCGCGTCAGATCGTCGCGAGCAGCGCGGTTCCGAACACGAGCGCCGCCGCCCCTAGGACCAGCGCCGCCGCCGTCGCGATGATGGCGACGATCAGGATGTTGCCCGCCACGGCGAGGACCGCGGCTGCCCAGGTGGGCATGTCGCGGGAGTGCTTCGTGACGAGTGCGATCGGTGCGGTGAGGGCCATGTCTGCGAACCTACGGAGGCGTTATCGGGCGCACATCCGCCGAAAGTAGCCCGGCCATCCCCCTGCGGGATGACTCCGCGGTTGCGTGTCGCCCGGGCGTGTCGCTAGGGTGGCGAAGCTGTGCCACCGGCACGGCGCAAGGCAGGCCGAGAGGACGACGACATGAACCCCCAAGGGCTCCGTCGCAACGCATCGGGTCTGGAACCGCAGTTCCAGCTCCGTTACGAGTCGTACCCTCCGGCGCCGGTCGTGTAGCAGCATCCGCTTCTCCCACGCCCCGCACCGCACAGGTTCGGGGCGTTCTTTCTTTCGCAGCAGCGTCGAGAACGTTTCTCCGGGCCCGTGATCCCGCCGCTGAACCGCGCGCTCACGTGCGCACCAACGAAGGAAAGAAACCATGCAGAGGCTCTCGAACCGCCTGCTCTCGTGGGCGAGCCTGATCGACGACAAGACCGTCGACCAGGCCCGCACCTCGTCGGGCATGCCGTTCATCTACCCGCACCTCGCGCTCATGCCCGACGCCCACCTCGGGCTCGGCGCGACCGTGGGGTCGGTCATCCCGACGCTCGGGGCCATCATGCCCGCGGCGGTCGGCGTGGACATCGGATGCGGCATGATCGCCGTCAAGACGCAGTTCACCCTTGCCGATCTGGACGGGCGCGACCTGGCCCCGTTGCGCGAGCAGATCGAGCGGTCGATCCCGCTGTCAGCGGGCCGCGACAACCGCAAGATCGCCGCGACCGCTGAACCGCGAATCGCCGAGCTCGAAGCGCTCGCCGAGACCGCCGGCTTCGACCCCGCGAAGTACGCCGGGCACTGGCGCAACCAGCTCGGGTCGCTCGGCAGCGGCAACCACTTCATCGAGGTGTCCGTCGACGAGACGGATGCGGTCTGGATGTTCCTGCACTCCGGATCGCGGGGCGTCGGCAACAAGATCGCCCAGCACCACATCAAGGTCGCGCAGAAATTGGCGACGCGGTGGTGGATCGAGTTGCCGCACCCCGACCTCGCCTACCTCGTCGAAGGAACGCCGGAGTTCACGGCGTACATCCGAGAGCTGAGGTGGGCGCAGCACTTCGCCCTGCTGAACCGTGAAGAGATGATGGACCGCGTCTCGAACCAGCTCGGCCGCTTCCTCGGGGTCGAGGTGGAGGAGCAGGAGCGGATCAACTGCCACCACAACTTCACCGAGTCCGAGACGCACTTCGGCAAACGTGTCTGGGTGTCTCGGAAGGGCGCGATCATGGCGGATGCGGGGCGGCCCGGGTTGATTCCGGGGTCGATGGGAACCGCGTCGTACGTGGTCGAGGGGCTCGGCAACGTGCTGTCGCTGAATTCGTCGCCCCACGGCGCCGGGCGGGAGTACTCGCGGTCAGCCGCCCGAAAGACCTTCACGCACGAGCAGCTGCGCGAAGCGATGGTGGGCATCGAGTACCGGGACACGGATGCTTTCCTGGACGAGATCCCCGCCGCATACAAGCCGATCGATCAGGTGATGGCGGATGCTGGCGACCTCGTGTCGGTGCGACACGTGCTGCGGCAGCTGGTGAACGTGAAGGGCGACTGAGTGAGAGATGAGGGTCGGGCTTCGGCTCGGCCCTCTTCTTTCATCCGCCCCACCTCAGGCGTGCGTCGGCAGCGCGTGCGACCGGCCCTCGCGTGCCGCGACGGCACGGACGCTGAAGAGGCCGGCCGCGGCGGCGAACGCCGCGCATAACGCGAGGGTCGCGACCATGACGACTTCGGCGAGGGGGCGTTCCACATAGGAGTAGGTCGAGGTCGCGGCATCCCACACCTGCTCTTCGACGGCGTAGCCGGCGCCGGCCCAGAACACGACAGGAATCAGCGCGAGAAAGGCGAGCGCGAAGAGCGAGAGCAGTAGCGGGCGGCTCGGGTGCATGCGCCCAGAATGACAGAGCCGCAGCCTCGGTGGGTGAAATTCGGAACTCGGGGGTGACGCAGGCCGCCGCGCATACGGCAGGATCGGGCGAAGAAACCCTTCTGGCCGGTCGTGACGTCTCATCTGGAGGAAATCCGTGACCTATGCTCCCGCTCCGCAGCCTGGTGCATCCCGCAATTCACCGCCGCTCGCCTTCCCGCTGTACGGGGCCTCGTTCGGGCAGGCGTTCGGTCGGTTCTGGAAGAAATACGCGACGTTCTCGGGACGCGCCAGCCGCAGCGAATTCTGGTGGTGGTACCTCGCGAATGTCTGCGTCATCCTCTTTCTCTACGCCTTCATGGCAATCGGCGCCGTGGCAGGCGCGACCTACGATCCCGTGACGGAGAGTTCCCAGCCCGGCCCGCTCATCGGCGTCGGAGCGGCACTACTCGTTCTGTGGTCGCTGGCGACGATCGTGCCCATGCTCGCCCTTTCGTGGCGTCGACTCCACGATACGAACCGTTCCGGCGCGTTCTGGTTCCTCGGGTTCGTCCCCTTCGTGGGCGGAATCATCCTCCTCGTCTTCTTCATCCTCGACAGCAACCCGGAGGGCGCGCGCTTCGACGCATGACCGGACGGTGTGAGGGGCTCCGGCCAGACCAAGCCGCCGCTCCGTAGCCGGGAGTCGGCACCCGGCTCGCGGATCGATCACGCGGATCTACACGTCGTCGAACGATTCCTCACCGGGACGCCAGACCATCCGCCGAATCGACTCTCAGCAATCTGTTCGCCCGCCGCGGACAGGGCCGTGTGCCACAATCGTCCTGCCATCCGTCCGTACGGCCCGAGAGGTTCGCAATGTCGGGTATTCACGCGCGCAGTTCCCTGATTCTGGCTCTCTCGCTAACCGCTCTCGTGACGCTGTCGGGCTGCGTAGCGCCCGCCGAGGACGACGCTTCGCCCTCGGCGGCCTCGACGCCGACCGTGTCGGAGTCACCCTCGAACTCACCCTCTCCGACCACGTCACCATCTCAGACTCCCGGTGCGCTTCTGATCACGACGGACGGCATCGGTTCATATTCGCTGGGCGGGTCGTACACCGAGGCCAGCGAGATGCTCGGCGTGCCAGAGCCGGAAGAAGGCGCGGAGGACCGGTGCCCCTGGTTCGCCTCCGTCGGTGATCCGGACACGTTGATGACCTATCTGATTGCCGAGACCGCGGACTATGTGACCGCCACCGATGTGATTGTCAGTGTCGCCGTTCAGGGCAACGGCACCGCAGAACTCTCCCCCCAGACCGACGCGGGTGTCGGGTTGGGGTCGAGCGAGGGCGAGGTGCTCGCCGCCCACCCCGAAGCCGAACCGGAAGACGTGCTGTATGCGGATTCAGCCCTTCGCGTCACCGACGGTGACGGCTCGATGGTCTTCCAGTTCCGGTCGGGTGTCGTGTACATGATCACCGTGCTGCCGGCGAGTGAACCTGTCCCTGCGGAGTACTGCGCCTGAAGGTTTCGCAGCCCTATCCATGATGGCGAACCCGCCGCGCTGGGTGGTTTGATCGGCGGCTCGGATCGGGCAGAGTTGGCGCCGTCACCACCACCGACCTCAGCCGGGAACTGTGCCGCGATGTCGCCCCGGATCTGGCCGCCCGGGTGCTCCAGTAAGTTTGCCGAATGACGCCGGCAGAGATTACCGGACGACGCTTAGCCGGTCCGGTCAGGTGGACAGGTGCGGGGTGTCTCACTGCAGTCGCGGCGTCGGCCCTGATGCTCGGTGTCTTCATGATCGCGCTGGGTGCTTCGGACCAGGACCCGGCCGAAGGTGCGTTCGGGTGGGTGCTCGGCGCAGCTGGCGTTGGAGTCTGGCTGATGCTGGCGGCCGTTGCCGGCCGTATCGCGTTCAACGGCGGCCCCCGACGGCGATGGCTCGTCGCCCTTCCCGCACTGCTGAGCGCCGCGTGGTCAGGACTGGCGGTTCTCATGTTCGGCCACGCGATGGATCTCGTCTTCCAACTCTCGGGCATCTGGGCAACGTGGTCCGCTCCGCTGGTGACACTCGCCTTACTGTCCCTGACCACGGCAGGTGCGGTCCCGATAGCTCTCATGCTCCTCGTCGGGAACGTCCTTCTGCGTCTGCTGAGGAGCCGCCGCAGCGCCAGCCCGCAGCCCGCTGCTGAGGCGCACTAGATCTCCTGCGTCTCGTCCTGGAGACACAAGGCGCCCTGAGGCGGATCGTGATGCAGGCGATTCTCGCTTCCGCCAGGATGGCAGGGTGGGAGTAGACGACGATTCGTGGGCACCCCTTACCTCCGCGGTACTGCGCCTCCTGAACGAGCTAGATCCCTACGCACTCCAGCCTGGCTCTGAAGACGGAGCCCCCGCCGATGAATACGGTCCCGAAGCCATGCCCATGGCCGGCCATCTGATCAATCGCGGAGAGATCAACGCCGCTGACATCAACGACATCTGGGAGGCGTGGTTCGATGAGCCCCTCGGCACAGTCGAGGACCAACGCTTCGCGCGGTTCATCACGGACCTCAACGCTCTCGTCCGGCCGTCCCCCTGAGGGCGATCCGCCCGTGGGCGCAGCTGACACGTCACGCTGGAGGGTTGGGTGCGACGCCGATGGTGGCGTGTGCTGACACGACAGTTCCATCACCGGCTCGAAGGTCGGCGCCATCAGGCCAGCAACCCGCTGCGGCGCCGATCTTCGAGCCGTTCGTGTTCTCGCGCTCCTCTGCGCACAGGTCCGGGCCCATCGGCTGCACCGCGAAACAGAAACGCCGCCTGCAATCAGGCGGCGTTCTTGTTGCAGCGGTTCGGCGTACGAATCGAAACCCGTTCCGCGTGCAACCCGTGGTGCCCCCGACTGGAATCGAACCAGCGACCTTTGGTACCGGAAACCAACGCTCTATCCCCTGAGCTACGGAGGCGGTCTGAACGACGATACCACCGGCCGCTCGGCCTACTCGTCGCGGGGCCGGGCTGCAGCATCCGTCAGATCACGGGATCCGAGTCTTCGACAGGTTCGCCATCTTCGGTCGTGTCGGGTTCGTCGGTGATCGCGCCGGTCGGCTCGGCGTCGTCAACGGTGTGGTGGGTACCGAGTTCGTCGGCCTGGGCCCGACCCTGGTCGATCGCCTCTTCTCTGCTCGAGAAGCTCGCCGAAAGCTCGGGGCGCCCCTCGACGTAGTTCTCCCACTGACCACGGTTCGAACGGGTGTGCACTTCGTCTTGAGCCATGTCTGCGAGTCAACTCCGATCGGCGCGATGATTCAGCGGCCTTGACAGGGTCCTGCAAGAGTGAAGGCATGCGAGTGACCCGATTCCAGCCCACCGATGCCGTCGTCTGGCCGCGCCCCGATTCGAGCACGATCGCGCTCGTCGAAGACGTCGAGAGCCTCGACGAGGTGCTCGCGCTGCTCGTCGATCTGCGCGCCGAGCTCGCACCGGCGAGGGTGCTCGTCACCCTCGACGACGTGGCGCAGTGCACCTACACCAGCGGCCACGCGGGGGAGGACGAACGCCTGAGCCCTCCGCTCGACGACATCGACTGGGATGACCCGACGGCCGTGGCCGAGCGCGAAGAGGCGACCGTGCAGTTCATCTCCACCCAGCTCGACCGGCCGGAGTTCGCGGCGGAGTGGGCGAGTCTCAGCGCCGTCCGCGGGCTCGACCCGCGAGAGGTCGAAGCGCTCGTGCACCTCAACCGCGATCTCGACGAGGTGCTCGACGACACCGTGATCGTGCAGCGGGTGCCCGTGGCGCGAGACGACCTCGTGATCGCCGGAATGCCCAACGGTTACTTCACCTCCGACTGGAACACCTTCCAGAACCACGCGATCGTGCGTCGGCTGGCCCGCCACGGGTACCGCCACTTCGGCATCGGCGCCTCGTTCCTCGGTTTCGATCGGCCCGCGCCACCGGCCGAGTCGGACGTCGACGCCCTGGTCGCCGACCTCGTCGAGCTGTACGGCGCACCGACGTCTCGGTACTGGGCCGAGCTCCGCAGCATCCTGCGTACCCACCGCGTTCTGCTGCTCGGCTACACCGAGGATTTCGCCACCCAAGTGCTCGACTGATCCCGACCTCCGGGCGCGTGCCGAGCGCGCCCGAACCGCGTGCGAGGATTGCCCGGTGCAGCGCCTCGTGACCGCCGAACTCGACCTCGAGCTCGCAGCATCCGCCGACCTCATCTTCCAGATCACCGCCGCCGCGAACGTGCCGGTCACGAGCGAGCGGCTCACCTTCACGCAGGGCGATCGGGTCTACACGCCGACCGAGATCGTCGACCAGACGGGCAGTCGCCTGCACCGCTTCACCGGTGATGCCGGGCCGCTGATCGTCCGCTACGACGCCACCGTCACCGGCCCGGCAGCGACGACGCGCACGAGCGACCTCGAGACCATCACCTACCTGCGCCCCAGCCGCTACTGCCAGTCCGACGAGGTGTTCGCGCAAGCGCGGCGCCAGTTTCGCGGGCTGGTCGGCCTCGAGCTCATCGACGCCGTCTCGCAGTTCGTCGCGGCGAGTGTCGCCTACACGCCGGGCCTGAGCCTCGGCACCGACAGCGCTGTCACCACGCTTATGACGGGGCAGGGCGTCTGCCGCGACTACGCGCACGTCGTCATCGCGCTGCTGCGCGCGATGGACATGCCCGCGCGCTATGCCGCCTGCTACGCGCCGGGCCTCGAGCCCATGGATTTCCACGCCGTCGCGGAGGCCTACTTCGAGGGGGCCTGGTACGTCATCGACGCCACGCGCCTCTCCGACCGTCGCTCGCTCGTGCGCATCGCGACCGGCCGTGACGCCGCCGATTGCGCCTTCTTGAGCTATCACGGCGCGAACCTCACGCTGGATCACCTGCGGGTCGACGCGTGGATGACGGATGCTGCGCCCGCAGCCGCCGACGATCACACGGCCCTGGTGCAATTGGCCTGATCGTTCGCGCGGCGCGAGCCGGCCCGGGCGGTTCGGCGCGGAGCCGGTCCGTGAGGTGCGCGGCGGGGTGGTACGGAGTCGGTCCGTGAGGCGCGCGGCGGTTCCTCCCCAGCCGGGGCTTTTCGCGAGCTCTCCCCACCCTCCCCGCCAGGACTCGCAATGTCGGAGCCCCTCCGTACTATCGAAACTATGAACGAATCGCTGGATGCTGTGGTAGAGGCGCTCGACGCCGTGCGCCGGGCACTCGGCGGTCGTTCTCCCGAGTCGCTCAGCTCTGCCGAGTTGATCGCGGTGAACGCCGCGTTCGGCACCCTGCGGCGACGAATGGATGCTGCCTATCTCCCTGTAGCGGCCGAGATCAACCGCCAGTCGCGGCCGGAGCTCGGGAAGGATTCGCTCGCGAGGAAGCAGGGTTTCCGAAACCCGGCGACGTTGATCTCGGCGACGACGGGAACCAGCGTGGGCGAGGCCGCGAGAATCATGGCGGTCGGCGAGGCGACGGCGCCGCGCATGACATTGACGGGTCAGGCGAAGCCGGCGAGACATCCGCACGTGGCGAAGGCCGTGTCGGCGGGGCTGATCGGAACCCCGGCCTCATCGGCGATCATCACGATGCTCGATCGAGTTGCCTTGCGCGCCCACCCCGGTGCCCTGCTTCAGATGGAGCGACGGCTGGCCGAGGCGGCTGCCGGCCTCACTCTCGAGCAATTGCAGAAGCTGATCCAGCGTGCCGAGGCCGATCTCGACCCCGACGGCGTGGAAGCCCGTGAGGCCGAACTCCACGCGGAGCGGGCTCTGACGTTCCGCGAAGAGCGCTCGGGGGCGATCGTGATCAACGGTCGGCTCGATCCTGAGACGGCGGCGCCGGTGAAGGCTGCCGTCGAGGGTCTCGTCGCCGGGATGCTGCGTCGACGCGATGACAACAATGCCGTCCCGGGCGGTGCGGTGGTCGAAGATGCGCGCTCGGTGAAGCAGATGCAGGCCGATGCCCTCGCGCAGGTTGCCCGGCACGCCTTGGGATGCGGAGAGATCCCGACGGGTGTGACCACGACGATCGTCGTGCGCGTGAACCTCGACACCATCGAACAAGGGGTCGGCTCGGCGACGATCGACGGAATCCACCAGCCGGTGTCTGCCGCGACGGTGCGGCGAATGGCGGCGGACGCGCAGGTCATCCCGTGCGTGCTGGGTGGGGCCAGCGAGATCCTCGACTGGGGGAGGGCGAGACGCCTGTTCACCCCGGCGCAGAAGCTGGCGGCCGCGGAGCGCGACGGCGGGTGTTCCGGATGCGGTCTGCCACCCTCGATGACCGAAGTGCACCACATTCTGTGGTGGTCGCGACATCACGGCCCGACCGATCTCGACAACGCGCTGCTGCTCTGCACGTCTTGTCATCATCGGGTGCATGACGACGGATGGGAGATCCGGATCGACGGAAAGGGGGTGAATGCCCGGGTGTGGTTCACCCCGCCCGCGTCGGTCGACCCGGCGCGAACCCCGCGGCTCGGCGGCAAGGCCCGGTTCGACCTCGCCGCTTGACGCGGGTGGTGTGGCGGCACCCCGAGCCCGGAGTTCCAGTCGCTGACCTTGTCGAAGCGTCCGGGGGTGGCGCTCGCGCGACGACGCTGGCGAACGAGCCAACGGTGGACGCTTGAAAAGCGACCGAGCGACGGAGCGAGTGGCCGGGTGACAGAGTGACCGAGTGACCGAGTGACCGAGTGACCGAGTGACCGAGCGACGGAGCGAGTGGCCGAGTGACCGAGGAAAGCGAGCAAGCAGGCAAGCGCCCCGGCCGGGCCCGGACACACCGCAACCGTAGAATGGACAGGCTATGGATCCCGACCTTCTCTCCGCCGCCCTGCTCGCCGTCGTGACGCCTCTCGCCGAGGCGCGGCGCGAAGGATCGACCGAGGGGCTCACCGCCGCCGACCTGCCGCTCGAGCGCCCGAAGAACCGCGACCACGGCGACTGGGCCTCCAACGCCGCACTGAAGCTGGCGAAGAAGATCGGCGCGAATCCCCGCGAACTCGCGGCCGAGATCGCCGCCGGGCTCGAGGCCGTCGACGGCGTCGCGAGTGTCGAGGTCGCCGGGCCGGGCTTCATCAACATTCGACTCGACGCGGCCGCCGCCGGCGCCCTCGCGAAGACCATCGTCGAGGCCGGCGCCGCCTTCGGCTCGAACGAGAGTCAGCGCGGCAACTCGATCAACCTCGAGTTCGTCAGCGCCAACCCCACCGGGCCGCTCCACATCGGCCACACGCGGTGGGCGGCGCTCGGCGACTCGATCGCGCGCCTCCTCCTCGCCAGCGGCGCGACGCTCGTGCGCGAGTTCTACATCAACGACGCGGGTGCGCAGATGGAGCGCTTCGGTCGCTCGGTGCTCGCGGCCGCGCTCGGCGAGCCCATTCCCGAAGACGGGTATCCGGGCGAGTACGTCAACGACCTCGGCGCCCGCGTCCGAGACGCGGACTTCGACGGGGTCAAGGGCGGTGTGCTCCACGCCTCGCGCGAGGAACAAGTCGCCTTCACCACCGAGCTGGCTTATGCGCTGCAGCTCGGAGAGATCCAGGCCTCGCTCGAACGCTTCAACGTGCACTTCGACGTCTGGTTCTCGGAGCGCGTGCTGCACGCCCGCCACGACGACCAGCCGAGCCTCGTCGACGAGGCCGTCGACCGCCTGCGCGAGCAGGGCCACGTCTTCGACGAGGAGGGCGCCGTCTGGGTGCGCACCACCGACTTCGGCGACGACAAAGACCGGGTGATCCGCCGCTCGAATGGCGAATACACCTACTTCGCGGCGGATGCTGCGTACTACCTCAACAAAGGTGACCGCGGCTTCGCGCACAAGATCTACCTGCTGGGCGCCGACCACCACGGTTACGTCCACCGTCTGAAGGCGCTGGCGGGTGCGGCCGGCGAAGACCCCGAGAAGAACGTCGAGGTGCTCATCGGGCAGCTCGTGTCGATCAACGGCGCGAAGCTCAGCAAGCGCGCGGGCAACATCATCGAGCTCGACGATCTGCAGGAATGGCTCGGCACCGACGCACTCCGCTATTCCCTCGGGCGTTACCCGGCCGACTCGCCGTTGACCCTCGACCCTGAGATCCTCCAGAAGCGCACGAACGACAACCCTGTCTTCTACGTGCAGTACGCCCACGCGCGCACGCACAACGTCGCGCGCAACGCCGCAGCATCCGGAGTCGACCGCTCGGAGTTCGCCCCCGAGCTGCTGGCGCACGAGACCGAATCGGCCCTCCTCGGCGCGCTGCAGGAGTTCCCCCGCGTGGTCGCGTTCGCGGCGGAGGTGCGCGAACCCCACCGCGTCGCCCGCTACCTCGAAGAGCTCGCCGGGCTCTACCACCGCTGGTACGACAACTGCCGGGTAATCCCTCTCGGCGACGAGCCCATCGGGTCGGTGCATCGCACCCGCTTGTGGCTGAACGACGCCACCGGACAGGTGCTCCGCAACGGCCTCGACCTGCTCGGTGTGAGCGCTCCGGAACGGATGTGACCGCATGACCGACGCCTACACGCTGCCCTTCGAACCGGTGGGGCAACCGCGGCGTCGGAGGCGCCTGTGGCCCTGGATCGTCACGCTGGTCATCGTGCTGGTGCTGGTCGGGTCTGCCGCGTTCGGCGCCGAGTGGCTCGCGCGCGGGGCGGTGACCGGTGGCATCCGCACGCTGATCGTGTCTCAGCTCGGCCTGCCCGCTGATCAGGCGGTCGACGTCGAAGTGACCGGCATCGTCATTCCGCAGCTCATCTCGGGCACCCTCGACGACGTCACCGTCGCGTCCGACGACGTCTCGTTCGGCCAGCTCTCGGGCGACGTCCGCGTCAACATCACCGACATGCCGATCCGGGCGGATGCCGCGGCGGGCCCCGGATCAGCGACCGTGAGCCTCGACGAGACGCAGCTGCGGGCTCTGCTGTCGACCGTCGACGGTTTTCCGGCGGATGCTGCCGGCATCGCCGCCCCCGACGTCGCCCTCTCGACGGAGTTGGGCGCTTTCGGCATCAGCATCCCCGTCGGAGTGGCGCTCCGCCCCGCGGCGTCGGAGGGCGACCTGACCCTGACACCGGAGAGCTTCACGGTCGGCGGTGCACAGGTCGGAGCCGACGGCCTCCGCTCGCAGTTCGGGGTCATCGCCGACACGGTGCTCCGCACGTGGGACATCTGCATCGCGCAATACCTGCCGGCCGCCCTCTCGCTCACCTCGGTCGCCGTCGAGGGGTCGGAGGTCGTCGCCGACTTCGACATCGACGGCGCCGTGATCGTCGACTCGACCCTCCGGCAAGACGGCACCTGCTGATCTGTTCACCTCCCGATTCGTTTCCGTTCGCCGACCGGACGGTTGCCCGCCCGGGCGATGCCGCCACACTGCGTGAATGGTCCTGGAATCCGAACGCACCGAGGTGCTCACCCCTGTCGCTCCTGTTCCAGACGCCGAGCACACGGCGGGAGAACCCCGTCGCACCGGGCGGGTCGTGGCGATCGTCGCCGTCATCCTCGCCTTCGTCGTGATCCTGTTCGGGATCGCCGACTGGATCGCGCGCTCGGTCGCACAATCCACGATCGCAGAGGCCGTCATCTCCGAGGCCGAGCTTCCCGCGACCCAGCACGTCGAGGTCGACATCTCGGGGCTCCTCCTGCCCCAGCTGGCGGTGGGGGTGCTGAGTGAGGTCACGATCTCTTCCGAGAATGTGAACATCGCGGGCTCCGCCGGCGACGTGTCGGTCACGGTGCTCGATTTTCCGCTCGCCGACGAGTCGCCGGTCGCCGAGGGGCGCGGCGAGGTGCGTTTCAACGCCGCCCAGCTCACCTATATGAGCGTGGGTGCCGGGGCGGCGGGCTCCTCGTTCGGCTTCGATGGTGCCGACGTGACGCTGTCGGTCGATCTTCCGGCCCTCGGTGAGGGTGCGTCGGTGGGGGTTGCGATGACACCGGGGTTCGCCAAGGGGGCGATGACACTCGCGCTCTCTTCGGTGCGGGTCGGCGAGACCGAGATGACCGCCGAGGCCATCCGTGCCCAGTACGGCGACGAGGTCAGCGCAGAGCTGCAGCCGCAGGCGCTGTGCATTGCCGAAGACCTTCCCTCTGTCATGCGCTTCACCTCGATGCGGGTGGAAGGGCAAGAGCTCGTCGGTCGGTTCGAGATCTCGGCGACGTCGCTCGACGAGTCCGCGCTGCAGCAGCGCGGCACCTGCGCCTGACGCGTCGGCCCGGGCGGCACGCACCCGTGCCCTAGACTTCAAGCACCCGCGGCGTGGGGCGACCCCACGGCATTCGTGTCGCGCGACCGACGCCGCCGCATCCGTCGATTGGTCCCTCCGTGTCCGCCTCGCCTGCCGCGCCGCTCGCTCCCGAGTGGTTGTCCATCCCGCACGACGCGAACGCACTCTCTTCGCGCATCTGGCCGGCGTCCGCCCGCCGTGACGACGGCGGGACGCTCGAACTCGGGGGAGTGTCGGCCGCCGAACTCGTCGCGACCTTCGGTTCTCCCCTCTACGTCGTCGACGAAGACGAGGTACGCGCCCACGCCCGCCGCGCCCGTGACGCGTTCGGCTCCGCTGCCGCCGCGCACGGTGTGAAAGCCCGCACCTACTACGCGGGCAAGGCGTTCCTCAGCACAGAGATCGTCCGGTGGGTCACGAGCGAAGACCTCTCGGTCGACGTCTGCACCCGCGGTGAACTCGAGGTCGCCCTCGCGGGGGGCGCCGATCCCGCACGCATCGGCTTCCACGGCAACAACAAGTCGGCCGCAGAACTCGACCGCGCCGTCGAGGTGGGTGTCGGTTCGATCATCGTCGACAGCCCGATCGAGATCGAGCGTCTGGCGGCGATCACCGAGCGTAGGGGCGCCGTGCAGAACGTGCTCGTGCGCGTGCGCACGGGAGTGCACGCCGAGACCCATGCCTTCCTCGCGACGGCCCACGAAGACCAGAAGTTCGGTTTCTCGATGACGGATGCTGCGTCCGCCGTCGCCCGCATCCGCGAGGTCGCCGGACTCCGCTTCATCGGGCTCCACGCCCACATCGGCTCCCAGATCTTCGACGCTTCCGGATTCCGCGCCTCCGCCGCCCGGTTGGTCGAGCTGCACGCCGAACTGCTGGCCGGGGGAGAGATCCCCCTCCTGAACGTCGGCGGCGGATTCGGCATCGCCTACACCTCGAACGACGATCCGCGCCCCCTCGAAGAGATCGCCGCGGGCATCGTCGACGCGGTGGCGGCAGAGTGCGCGGCGCGCAGCATCCCGATTCCCGACATCGCGTTCGAGCCCGGCCGCGCCATCGTCGGTCAGGCCGGCGTCACGCTCTACGAGGTCGGCACCGTCAAGCCCGTGCGCATCGGCGACGATCTCGAGCGCGTGTACGTGAGCGTCGACGGCGGCATGAGCGACAACGCCCGCCCCGCCCTCTACGGCGCGCAGTACAGCGCGCGACTCGCCTCACGCACGAGTGACGCGGCACCCGCACTGAGCCGGGTCGTCGGGCATCATTGCGAGTCGGGCGACATCGTCGTCGATGCCGAGTACCTGCCGGGCGACGTCGCAGCCGGTGACCTGCTCGCGGTGCCCGCGACGGGCGCCTACTGCTTCTCACTCTCGAACAACTACAACTACACCCCGCGGCCCGCGGTCGTCGCCGTGCGCGACGGAGCGGCCAGGGTCATCGTGCGGCGCGAGAGCGTCGCCGACCTGCTCTCCCGCGACGTCGGAGTTCTCGTCGCAGAAGATGCATCGATCGAAGGGATCGCATGACCGACTACCGCCGACTGAGAGTCGCCCTGCTGGGCGCCGGGTCCGTCGGGTCGCAGGTGGCCTCGCTGCTGCTGCGTCACGGCGACGAGCTCGCCGACCGCGCCGGTGCGACGCTCGAGCTCGCCGGCATCGCCGTCCGCGACGTCGATGCGAAGCGCGATGTCGACCTGCCCCGCGAGCTGTTCACGACCGACGCCGAACAGCTCATCGTCGGAGCCGACATCGTCATCGAACTCCTCGGCGGCATCGACCCGGCGCGCGCCTACGTACTGCAGGCGATCAACTCGGGCGCCGATGTCGTCACGGCGAACAAGGCGCTCCTCGCGACGCACGGCCCCGAGATCTTCGACGCCGCCGATCAGGTCGGTGCGCAGGTCTATTACGAGGCCGCCGCCGCAGGCGCGATCCCGATCATCCGCCCGCTCCGCGACTCGCTCGCCGGCGACCGCGTGCAGCGCATCATGGGCATCGTCAACGGCACGACGAACTACATCCTGGATCGGATGGATGCCGAGGGCGCCGACTTCGACGACGTTCTGGCGCAGGCGCAGGCACTCGGATACGCCGAAGCCGACCCCACGGCAGACGTCGAGGGCTACGACGCGGCGCAGAAGGCCGCGATCCTGGCCAGCCTGGCGTTCCATACCGCCGTGCCGCTCGAGGCCGTGCACCGTGAGGGCATCACGAACATCGACAGCTCGATGATCGACGCGGCTCGCCACGCGGGGTACGTCATCAAGCTCCTCGCCGTCTGCGAGCGGCTGCCCGGGCACGGCGACACCAGCGAGTCGATCTCGGTGCGCGTGTACCCCGCGCTCATCGACCGTTCGCACCCGCTCGCGAGCGTCCACGGCGCCAACAACGCGGTGTTCGTGCAGGCAGAGGCCGCCGGAAACCTCATGTTCTACGGCGCCGGAGCCGGGGGAGTGCAGACAGCATCCGCCGTGCTCGGCGACGTCGTCTCGGCCGCCCGCCGCCACGTCGCCGGCGGCGTCGGGGTCGCCGAATCCACCCGCGCGAACCTGCCGGTCGCACCGATCGGCCGCGTCATCACGCGCTACCAGATCACGCTCGAGGTCGACGACCAGCCCGGCGTCCTGGCCACGATCGCCGGCATCCTGAACGAGGGCCACGTCTCGATCGC
Organism: Microbacterium shimangi; assembly: GCF_043556445.1. Classification (NCBI taxonomy): domain Bacteria; kingdom Bacillati; phylum Actinomycetota; class Actinomycetes; order Micrococcales; family Microbacteriaceae; genus Microbacterium; species Microbacterium shimangi. The sequence goes on along the minus strand of NZ_JBIGII010000002.1, from coordinate 57,528 downwards.
GACCGTCGAGCAGACCGTGATCCCCGTCGGCACGGGCGTCGCCGACCCTCTCACCACCTCGGGGGCAGACTCTGACCCCGAAGATCACCCGAAGGCCCGTCTGGTCATCGGCACACACAAAGCACGCGAGGAAGACCTCAGCGAGACCGTCGATCGACTCGCCGCCACCGGCGTCGTCGACCGGGTCGTATCGGTACTGCGGGTAGAAGGAGACTGACATGGCACACCTCTGGCGCGGAGTGATGCGCGAATACGCCGACCGACTGGGTGTCACCGATGCCTCGACCGTCGTGACCCTGGGCGAGGGCGGCACACCGCTCATCCCCGCTCCCGCCCTGTCTCGCCGCACCGGCGCCGACGTGTGGGTCAAGTTCGAGGGCATGAACCCGACCGGTTCGTTCAAAGACCGCGGCATGACGGTCGCGCTCTCGCGCGCGGTCGAGCACGGTGCGAAGGCCGTCATCTGCGCCTCCACCGGCAACACGTCGGCCTCGGCCGCGGCCTACGCCGCGCACGCCGGCATCACCGCCGCGGTGCTCGTTCCCGAGGGCAAGATCGCCATGGGCAAGCTCAGCCAGGCGGTCGCTCACAACGGTCGACTCATCCAGGTGCGCGGCAATTTCGACGACTGCCTCGAGATCGCGCGCGAGCTCGCCGAGCACTACCCGGTGCACCTGGTGAACTCGGTGAACCCCGACCGCATCGAGGGTCAGAAGACCGCGGCCTACGAGGTCGTCGAGGTGTTGGGCGACGCGCCCGACTTCCACTTCATCCCGGTCGGCAACGCCGGAAACTACACCGCCTACTCCCGGGGGTACCGCGAAGAGGCCGATCGGGGCGTCGCGAACCGGGTTCCCCGTATGTTCGGGTTCCAGGCCGCAGGCTCGGCCCCCCTCGTCCTCGGCGCGGTCGTCAAGAACCCCGACACCATCGCCAGCGCGATCCGCATCGGCAACCCGGCGTCATGGGATCTCGCCCTCCAGGCGCGCGAAGCGACCGACGGCTACTTCGGCGCCATCGACGACGAGCGCATCCTCGCCGCGCAGAAGATCCTCTCGGGCGAGGTCGGCATCTTCGTCGAGCCCGCCTCCGCCATCAGCGTCGCGGGCCTCCTCGAGCGCGCCGAGGCCGGGGTCATCCCGGCGGGTTCGCGCGTGGTGCTGACCGTCACCGGGCACGGGCTGAAAGACCCCCAGTGGGCTCTCCGCGCCGCAGACGGTTCTCAGGTCGAGCCGACCGTGGTGGATGCTGCCACCTCCGAGGTCGCCTCGGTGCTCGGGCTCGTCGCCGAGGCCTCGGCGTGACCCACCCCGCCTCTCCGGGGGCGGAACCGGTCCCCGGCGACCGGCTTGCTGCCCCTCGCAACCCGCTGGCGGTCCCTGACGACCGGCTGGCGGTCCCTGAGCTCGTCGAAGGGTCCGCGCGTGGGGCCAAGGGGCGATCGGTCACCGTCCGGGTGCCCGCGACGAGCGCGAACCTCGGACCCGGCTTCGACACCCTGGGGCTCGCCCTGAGCGTGTACGACGAACTCGTCGTGACCGAGCTCGACTCCGATGCCATCGAGATCGTGGTGTCGGGGGAGGGCGCGGCATCCGTCCCCCTCGACGCGTCGCATCTCGTCGTGCGATCGATGGCGCACGCGTTCGCAGCCGTGGGGCGCACCCTCCCGGGGGTGCGGCTCGAAGCCGTCAACGTGATCCCGCACGGGCGGGGTATGGGGTCCTCCGGAGCGGCGGTGGTCTCCGGTCTCCTCGCGGCCAAAGGGCTGCTCGCCGGCGACGTCGATCTCAGCGATGAGCAGTTGCTCCGCCTCGCCACCGAGCTGGAGGGGCATCCCGACAACGTGGCGCCCGCCCTTTTCGGCGGGCTGACGATCGCGTGGATGGATGCGGGGTCGCCGCAGCACAAACAACTGATCGTGCACCGCGGCGTCTCGCCGCTCGTGCTCGTTCCCGAGTTCACGATGTCGACGAGTGTCGCGCGCAGTCTGCAGCCGCAGCAGGTGTCGTACGAAGACGCGGTCTTCAACCTTTCGCGTGCCGCGCTCCTGATCGCCGCCATGACGCAGAGCCCCGAGCTGCTGCTCGCCGCGACCGAAGACAAGCTGCACCAGAACTACCGTGCGCAGGCCATGCCCGAGACCGACAAGCTCGTGAGGGCGCTCCGCGCCGCGGGGTTCGCGGCGGTCGTTTCGGGAGCCGGACCCAGCGTGCTCGTGCTCGCCGACGGCCCCGGACGACGCCTCGAAGCGGCGGATCTCGCGACCTCGCTCGTCGACACCCCGTGGAACGCCCTCATGCTCGCCGTCGACGTCAAGGGTGGTACAGTGAGGGGCAATGCCGGGGGTACCACGTAACCCACGTGAATCTGGCCCCGGTCGCAATTCTGCGAACTACCGCACGCACCCGCAACACGAAAAGCGCCTCAGCGCCTGACGAACAGCGGTGAGTGGCGATGCCTGTCGTATCGGTGTCGACTGCGGTCTGACCATTCGTTTACAAGGGAGCACTCGTGGAGTCCATCTCCGAGATCCATACTGCCGACGCGCCGTCCGAAGACTCGAACGCCGCCGCCGACACCACCCCCGACACCACGGCAGCAGCCGCGGAGTCGCCCGAGACCCCGGTCGTCGGGGCGCCGCCGGTGCCCGACGCCGACGCGCAGGCCGTCGCCGACCAACTGGCTGCCGCTGAAGCACCGGTCGCGGAATCACCCGCCGCCGAGGCTCCTGCCGAAGCGCCCGTCGAGGCCCCGCCCGTGAAGGTGCCGCGCAAGCGCGCCCCTCGCCGAGCGAAGAGCGCCGACCCGAAGCCCGAAGCCGCCGTCGAGGCCCCGGCAGAGGTGCCGGCTCCCGAGGCCGCCCCCGTCGACGCCGCGCCGGCCGAGGCTGCGCCCGCCGCCGATGTCGTCGCCGAGACGCCCGCGGCCGCCGAGCCGACCCCGTCCGCTGAGACGCCCGTCGCTGATGTCGCCGTCGAGACGCCCGCGCCCGCCGAGCCCGTTGCCGACGCACCCGTTGCCGACGCACCCGTTGCCGACGCACCCGCTGCCGAGCAGGCCGCCGAGGTCGACGCGCCGACGGCCCCCGAAGCATCCGCCTCCTCCGAGGCGACCACCGAAGAAGCCCCCGCCGACGCTTCGGCGTCGGAAGGATCCACCGACTCGACCAACGACGGCGCCGAAGACTCCGCGCCGCGCGGACGCGGTCGCGGACGCAGCCGTAACCGCAGCCGCAGCGGCGGCAACGCCCAGAACAGCGACGCCGACAACGGTGGCAACGGCAACGGCGGCAACGCGCAGAACAACAACGCCAACGCCCAGAACAAGGGCAACGGCCAGAACGCGAACGGCAACGGCCAGAACAACGGCAACGGTCGCAACGGCAACGCGCAGAACGGCAACGCGCAGAACGCCAACGCGCAGAACGCGCCCGAGAAGCCCGAGCCGCAGGCCGCCGTCGAGTCCGACAACGACCAGGCCAACGGACGCAACCGTCAGCGCAACAAGCGCCGCGGCCAGCCCACGGGCGGCGACGAGTTCGACACCGAGATCGGCGAGGACGACGTCCTCATCCCGATCGCGGGCATCCTCGACGTGCTCGACAACTACGCCTTCGTCCGCACGACCGGTTACCTCCCCGGTACGAGCGACGTCTACGTCTCGCTCGGCCAGGTCAAGAAGTACAACCTCCGCAAGGGCGACGCCGTCGTCGGTGCGATCAAGCAGCCCCGCGAGGGCGAGCAGTCGGGCCGCCAGAAGTACAACGCTCTGGTCAAGGTCGACGCGATCAACGGCCTGTCGGTCGAAGACGCCGCGACCCGCGTCGAGTTCGGCGACCTCACCCCGCTCTACCCGCAGGATCGCCTGCGGCTCGAGACGGCTCCCGAGAAGCTGACCCAGCGGATCATCGACCTCGTCGCCCCGATCGGCAAGGGCCAGCGCGGCCTCATCGTCGCGCCGCCGAAGGCCGGCAAGACGATCGTGCTCCAGCAGATCGCCAACGCGATCGCGCAGAACAACCCCGAGGTGCACCTCATGGTCGTCCTCGTCGACGAGCGCCCCGAAGAGGTCACCGACATGCAGCGGACGGTCAAGGGCGAGGTCATCGCCTCGACGTTCGACCGCCCCGCAGAAGACCACACGACCGTCGCCGAGCTCGCCATCGAGCGCGCGAAGCGACTCGTCGAGCTCGGTCGCGATGTCGTCGTGCTCCTCGACTCGATCACCCGTCTGGGCCGCGCCTACAACATCACGGCGCCGACCTCCGGTCGCGTGCTCACCGGTGGCGTCGACGCGTCGGCCCTGTACCCGCCCAAGCGCTTCTTCGGCGCCGCGCGCAACATCGAGAACGGTGGATCGCTCACGATCCTCGCGACGGCACTCGTCGAGACCGGTTCGAAGATGGACGACGTGATCTTCGAGGAGTTCAAGGGCACTGGCAACAGCGAACTGCGCCTCAGCCGCCAGCTCGCCGACAAGCGCATCTTCCCGGCCGTCGACGTCAACGCGTCGAGCACCCGCCGCGAAGAGATGCTGCTCTCGGCCGACGAGGTCAAGATCACGTGGAAGCTGCGTCGCGCCCTCGCGGGCCTCGACACGCAGCAGGCCCTCGAGGTCGTGCTCGGCAAGCTGAAAGAGACGCAGTCCAACGTCGAGTTCCTCGTGCAGATGCAGAAGTCGATGCCGGCCCCCACGCACGGTGGCAGCGGGCACGACAACAGCATTCGCTGAGTCGTGTCTGACTCGGGAATGTTCGAGTCCGTCCGCGGGCTGCTCGAAGAGCACAAAGCGGTCGAGCTCGAACTGAACGACCCCGCCGTCCACGCTGATGCGCGACGCGCCAAGCGCGTCAATCGTCGGTATGCCGAGCTGAACCGCATCGTCCACGCCTACGAGGCGTGGACGCAGGCGACCGACGATCTCGTCGCCGCCCGCGAGCTCGCGAAAGAAGACGAGGCGTTCGCCGAAGAGGTGCCGGCTCTCGACGAGCAGGTCGTCGCAACCCAGGAACGGTTGCGGCGCCTGTTGATCCCGCGCGATCCCGACGACGCGCGCGACGTGATCATGGAGATCAAGCAGGGCGAGGGCGGCGCCGAGAGCGCGCTGTTCGCGGCCGACCTGCTGCGGATGTACCTGCAATACGCAGCATCCCGTGGCTGGAAGACCGAACTCCTCGAACGTAACGAATCCGATCTGGGCGGCTACAAAGACGTGCAGGTCGCCATCAAGGGATCATCGAACGACCCCGCGCAGGGCGTCTGGGCGAGTCTCAAGTACGAGGGCGGCGTGCACCGCGTGCAGCGGGTGCCGGCTACCGAGTCGCAGGGCCGCATCCACACGTCGACGACCGGCGTGCTCGTCTTCCCCGAGGTCGACGAGCCCGACGAGGTTGCGATCAACCCCAGCGACCTCAAGATCGATGTCTTCCGGTCTTCGGGTCCGGGTGGGCAGTCGGTGAACACGACAGACTCGGCCGTGCGCATCACGCACGTGCCGACAGGGATCGTCGTGTCGATGCAGAACGAGAAATCGCAGCTGCAGAACCGCGAGGCCGGCATGCGCGTCCTCCGCGCCCGGCTCCTCGCGAAGCAGCAGGAGGAGCGCGACGCCGCAGCCTCCGATGCCCGCAAGTCTCAGATCCGCGGCATGGACCGCTCCGAACGCATCCGCACCTACAACTTTCCCGAGAACCGCATCGCCGACCACCGCACCGGATACAAGTCGTACGACCTCGACCGTGTGATGGACGGCGCGCTCGCCCCGATCATCGAATCGGCGATCGCGACCGACGAAGAAGCGCAGCTGGCGGCCCTCGCCGGCGACGACTGATCCGCCCCGCGCCCTCTCCCGGGTCTTCACTCCGGCCGACCCTGCACGAACTCAGGCTGGATGCGCGCTGACCTCGCCCGAGCCGCGAGTTTCTGCGGTTCCGGCGACGGAGGGCGGCCTTCCAGCCTGAGTTAGTGCGAATGCGGCGCGGGCAGAGCGCGTCGGCGCGCTGCCCGCGGTCACCAATTCGGCGGGTGCGGCAGCGGGCCTCGGGCGGCCTCGAGTTGGGCGCCGAGCGCCAGGATCATTGCCTCGCCACCGGGGCGCCCGACGAGCTGCACCGAGACGGGGTGGCCGCTCGCGTCGCGCGTGAACGGCACCGTGAGGGCGGGCAGCCCGGCGACGTTGACGAAGCTGCTGAAGGGCGCGTACTCCACCTGGCGGGCGAACGTGCGCTCGGGATCGAGCCCGTCGTACCATCCGACGCGTTGCGGGGGCAGCGCGAGGGCGGGCATGAGCACGGCGTCGAAGGGTTCGAACGCGCCGATCGTCTGACGTTCGAACACGCGCGCAGCGGTGAGGGCCCCGAGAAGATCGGGTGCTGCGAGCCCGCGCCCCTGGCGCACGAGCCAGGCGGTGAGTGGCTCGACGATGTCGAGCTCGGCGTCGGTCAGCGGGATCCGCGCCGCGCTCGCCCGCCAGAGAACGCGGAAGAGCTCTGCGTATCCGGTCGGCCGCCACCGCGCATCGTCGATGTCGTGAAGCTCCGAGAGCGCCTCGACGGCCGCGTCGACCGCGGCGACGGCATCGGCGCCGACCCGGATGTTCTCGCTGTCGTCCCAGGGCGAGACCGTCGTCACACCGATGCGCGAGCGCTGCGGCGCGGTTGTCGCCGCAGCGAGAAAAGGGCCCGCGCCGCGCGCGCCCGTCGCGTACCGGAAGGGCGCCAGCCCGACGAGCGCGTCGAGCAGGAAGGCCGCGTCTGCGACGGAGCGTGCGATCGGACCCGTCACGGCCAGGCCGTCGGGGGAGTCGAAGCCCGACCCGATCGGCACGCGCCCGCGCGAGGGCTTGAGGCCCACGACCCCGACGGTTGCGGCGGGAATACGGATCGACCCGCCCCCGTCCGAGGCCACCGCGAACGGCAACAGCCCGGCGGCGACCGCCACGGCCGCACCGCCGCTCGAGCCGCCGGCGCCGTTCACCGGGTTCCACGGGTCGCGTGCGGGGTGCCCGGTGCGCGGCTCGGTGTACCCGGTGAGACCGAACTCGCTCGTCGAGGTCTTGCCGAGATTCACGGCGCCGGCGCCGTCGAGGGCGATCGCGAGAGGGTCGGATGCTGTCGGCACGTTCTCCCGCCGAGCGACCGAGCCATACCGTGTGGGCACGCCCGCACGGGCGACGAGGTCCTTGTCGGCGAGTGGCACTCCGTACAGGAATCCGCGGTCGGGGGAGAGGGCGACAGCATCCGCCCGCTCGAAAGCCGCGTCGGGGGTGACTTCGGCGAACGCGCCGAGCGCGTCGTGGTTCTCGACGCGTGCGAGGAAATGGGCGGCGGCGGCGGCCGGGGCGATCTCACCTCGGCGCAGCGCCCCCGCCAGCTCGACGGCCGTCAGCTCGTGCAACTCGGTCACCCCCCGAGCGTACGTGCGCCGACGTGATGCGGTGCGGGCGAACCTCCGCCGGGCTAGATCGAGTACTCGGGCGCGGTCAGGAGCGCGCGGGTGTCTTCGCCGGCGCGGCGCGCACGCGCTCGCGCGGGCACGCCCACGAGCACGCTGTCTTCGGCCGCGTCGCGGGTCACGACGGCGTTGGCTCCGACGGCGGTGCGGGCGCCGATGGTGATGGGACCGAGGATCTTCGCCCCGGCGCCGACGGCGACACCGTCTCCGAGGGTCGGGTGCCGCTTGCCGCCCTCACGCTGGCGACCGCCGAGCGTGACACCGTGGTAGAGCAGCACGTCGTCGCCCACCTCCGCGGTCTCGCCGACGACGACGCCCATGCCGTGATCGATGAAGAACCTCCGGCCGATGACCGCCCCGGGGTGGATCTCGATGCCGGTGAGCCAGCGCGTGACCTGCGATCCGAACCTCGCCGGAAAGCGGAACCCCCGCACCCACAGCCGATGCCAGACGCGGTGCGCCCAGATCGCGTGCAGCCCGGGGTAAAGGAGCGCGATCTCGAGTGGCCCGCGCGCGGCCGGGTCACGCAGCTTCGCGGCCTCGATGTCTTCGCGGATGCGTCGCCAGAACGCCACCCTCAGTCCTCGCGGAGGTTCTCGTACAGCGCCGTGGAGAGGTACCGCTCGCCGAAGGACGGAATGATCACGACGATGTTCTTGCCCGCTGCCTCGGGGCGCTTCGCGATCTCGAGCGCCGCCCAGATGGCCGCGCCGCTCGACATCCCGACGAGGATGCCGTCTTTGGTCGCGGTGTCGCGGGCGAGACGGATCGCATCGTCGAACTCGACGTCGATCACCTCGTCGATGATGTCGCGGTCGAGGATCGCGGGCACGAAGTTCGGGCCGATGCCCTGGATCTTGTGCGGGCCGGGGTGGCCCTTCGTCAGGATGGGGGAGTCCGACGGCTCGACGGCGACGATCTTCACGCCGGGGACGCGCTCTTTGAGCACCTGTCCGACTCCGGTGATGGTGCCGCCCGTGCCGATGCCGGCGACGAAGTAGTCGACCTTGCCCTCGGTGTCACGGAGGATCTCTTCGGCCGTGGTCTTGCGGTGCACCTCGGGGTTGGCCTCGTTCTCGAACTGCCGTGCCCATACCGCGCCGGGCGTCTCCGCGACGATGCGCTTGGCCTCGTCGACCGCGTACGTCATGCCCTTCGTCGGGTCGGTGAGGATGACCTCGGCGCCGAAAGCCTTCAGAAGTACCCGGCGCTCCTTCGACATCGAGGCGGGCATCGTCAGGATCACCTTGTACCCGCGTGCCGCGCCCACCATCGCGAGAGCGATGCCGGTGTTGCCGCTGGTCGATTCGACGATCGTCCCGCCGGGCTGAAGCTCGCCGGATGCTTCGGCCGCGTCGACGATCGCGATGCCGAGGCGGTCTTTGACGCTCCCGGCGGGGTTGTAGAACTCGAGTTTCGCGAGGATGTTCGCGTCGACGCCCTCGGCGACGCGGTTGAGCCGCACCAGCGGAGTTTCACCGAACGCGGTGGTGATGTCGGGGTGGATGCCGGGCATGGCTCGCCTTTCGCCGTCGATACGCGGATGCGGCCAGCCTAGGCGAGCAGGCTGCGCGCGGGGTCAATATGACGGCGCCGCCCTGCCTGCCGCGCGCTTAGGCTTGTGCCGCCATGCCCGAGCTCGTCCCCCCGCTCACGTCGCCCGCCGACGTGCCCCTCGCCGACCTCGTCCGATCGGCGGTCGCCCGCCTCGGCCGCGCGGGGGTGCTCGACCCCGCCGTCGATGCCGAGCTGCTCGCCGCCCACGTTCTGGGCACGAGCCGCGGTGCGGTGCAGGGGGCATCGATCCGTGGCGACCGCGTTCCGGCGGCGGCCGTTGCCGAGTTCGAAGACCTGGTCGAACGGCGGTGCGCCCGCGTTCCGTTGCAGCACCTCACCGGTTTCGCACCTTTCCGCCACCTCGAGCTCGCCGTGGGACCGGGAGTGTTCGTGCCGCGTCCCGAGACCGAGATGGTCGCCCAGTTGGCGATCGACGCGCTCCGCGCCGCAGCATCCGCTTCTCCGATCGCCGTCGACCTGGGCACGGGCAGCGGGGCGATCGCCCTGTCGCTCGCGACCGAGGTGCCGCACGCGCGGGTCTTCGCTGCCGAGAACTCCGTCGAGGCGTTCGTGTGGACGAAAGAGAACGCCGCCCGCATCGGCGCCGAGAACCTGCGCCTGGCGTTCATCGACCTGGAGCGCGCGTTCACCGACCTCGACGGCACGGTTTCGGTGGTCGTCTCCAACCCCCCGTATGTTCCGGATGCGGCGATCCCGCGCGACCCCGAGGTGCGACTCTACGATCCTCCGGCCGCCCTCTACGGCGGGGCCGATGGACTCGACGTCATCCGCACGCTCAGTCGTGTCGGACTCCGGCTCGCGCACCCCGGCGGCTTCATTGTGATCGAGCACGGCGAGTGGCAGGGCGAGGCGATCCGCGACATCTTGACCGCCGACGGGTGGCAGGCCGCCGCGACCCACCCCGATCTGACGATGCGCGACCGCGCGACGACCGCACTGCGTCCGGCCTAGCGCGCGCTCACGGTCTGCAAAGGTTCGACCCGTAGACTGTGGGAGACATGTCACCCGTTTATGACACCCGTGACGAGGCGCAGTTGCTCTCCGGCATGCGTCACGCTCGGCAGGCCATCGGCCGAGGCGAGCTCATCGTCCTGCCCACCGACACGGTGTACGGCATCGCGGCGAATGCCTTCGACGCCGCCGCTGTCGCGCGGCTGCTCGAAGCGAAGGGCCGCGGTCGCGAACAGCCACCGCCCGTCCTCGTCGCCGGGGTGAAGACCCTCCGGGCGCTCGTCGCCGAGATCCCCGAGCCCGTCGAACGTCTCGTTGCGGAGTTCTGGCCCGGCGGATTGACGATCGTGCTGCCGTCGCAACCCTCCCTCTCGTGGGATCTCGGAGACACCCGCGGCACGGTGGCCGTGCGGATGCCCGCCCACACCCTCACCCTCGAGCTTCTCGAGGAGTGCGGGCCCCTCGCCGTGTCGAGTGCGAACCTGACCGGTCAGCCCGCTGCCGTCAGCATCGACCAGGCCCGCGACATGCTCAACACCTCCGTCGAGGTCTACCTCGACGGAGGGGCATCCGAGACCGGGATCGCGTCGACCATCATCGATGCGACGAGCCTGGTGGGTGGCACCGAGCCGCTCGTACGGGTGCTCCGCGAGGGCGCCGTCTCGCGCGAGCAGCTGCGCGAGGTGCTCGGCGATCTGCTCGAGCCCGATCCGCCTCTCCCGGGCGATGAGGCAGCCGATTCCGCTACAGACGAGGCGGATGCTGTCGCCGAAGACGATCAGGCGGATGCCGCGCCCGGCGGCTCGGCGTGACGCAGTACCTGCTCGTCGCACTGTTCACCGCGGTCGTGACGTTCGTCCTCTCGATCGCGGTGTGGCGGATCGGCCTGAAGTACAAGCTCTACCCGGCGATCCGCGAACGCGACGTCCACAAGAACCCGACCCCGAGGCTCGGCGGTATCGCCATGTTCCTGGGGGTGGTGGCCGCCTTCGCGGTGTCGAGCCAGCATCCGTTCTTCTCGGTGTTCTGGGTCAATCCCTGGCCGGTGCTCGCGCTGCTGCTGGCGACTCTCCTGATCGTGCTCGTCGGCGCCGCCGACGACCTGTGGGATCTCGACTGGATGATCAAGCTCGGCGCGCAGTTCTTGGCGGCGGGAATCATCGCCTGGTACGGCCAGCTGCAGATCCTCTCGCTCCCCATCGGCGGACTCTCGATCGGGTCGAGCTGGGTCAGCTTCGGCCTCAGCATCTTCGCGATCGTGATCGTCATGAACGCGGTGAACTTCATCGACGGCCTCGACGGCCTCGTGGCGGGGGTCTGCCTCATCGCCAACGGCGTGTTCTTCGCCTACACCTACATGCTCGTCCGCGACACCGGCAACACCACGTACTTCAACCTGGCGTCGTTCATCGCGGCCGTGCTGGTGGGGGCGTGCCTCGGGTTCCTCCCGCTCAACTGGGGCCCGGCGAAGCTCTTCATGGGTGACTCCGGTGCCCTCATGCTGGGGCTCCTCATGGCGAGCTCCGCCATCGCGATCACGGGCCAGCTCGATCCCGCCGTCCTCGACCCCGAGCAGCTCGGCCGGTCGCAGCTTCTCGGTGCGTTCATCCCGATCCTGCTGCCCATCGTGGTCGTGCTGCTGCCCCTGCTCGACTTCGGGCTCGCCGTCATTCGGCGGCTGCGGGCCGGAAAGTCGCCGTTCTCGCCGGATCGCAAGCATCTGCACCACCGCATGCTCGACATGGGGCACAGCGACCGCGAGGCCGTCCTGATCTTCTACGCGTGGACCGCGGTGGTCAGCATCGCCGTGCTCCTGATGTACGTCGGCACCCAGATGAGCTGGCCGGGTGACTACCTCGCCGGCGTCGTCTTCGGCGCCGTGGGTGTCGCCGCCTGCCTCGTCATCACCTTGATCCCTTCACGGCGCAGACCGCGCCGCCGCCCCCTCGAGGAGCCCGCATGAGCCCCAATCCCGTCTCCAGCACCCCCGTGCTCCGCACCGCCCTCCGATGGGGAGGGATCATCGGTGGTGCTGTCATCGTGCTCGCCGCCATCGTCGGGTTCGCGGTGGGCGGCGCCGACGGACTGTGGAGCGGAGTGATCGGGGCGCTCGTGGGTGTGGTCTTCCCGGCTCTCACGGCCGTCAGCATCCTCGTGGGCAACCGTTGGTTCGGCACGCCGAACTATATTCCGATCTTCTTCGGCGTCGTGATGGGCGGCTGGGTGCTCAAGTTCGTCCTCGTGATCGTCGCGCTCCTGGTGCTCTCGAGGGTGGAATGGATCGTGTCGCCGGTCTTCTACTTCTCACTCGTGGCGGCGGCGATCGCCTCGCTCGTGGTCGACTTCGTGGTGCTGTCGCGCATGCGTCTGCCCGGAGTCTCGGACATCGCCCTTCCCCAGACCAACCCGGAAGATTGACCCGCCTGTTTGGCCGGACGTGTCGGGCGAGGGCCCGACCTTTGATAGGCTGATAAAACCCACACGGCTGGTGTGCAGCGGCGACGCTGAGGCCCCGTGAATGATTCTTCTCACTCTTACCGAGCTGGTTCAGGCTGGCACGAGAAGCTGGAGCCAATCCGTTGACTCAAGCGACGATGATCGCCATGGCGGCTGACAACGAGTTCCACCCGCCTTCTATCGGCGATTTCTTCCCGCCGGCGCTGCTGCTCGAAGGCACGCCGTTCGCCATCACCCGAATCACCCTGGTGCAGTTGCTCGCCACGGCGGTGCTCGTGCTCATCCTGGTGCTCGGCACTCGCAAGCTGCGAGTGGTGCCCGGCCGTTTCCAGAGCGTCGTCGAGCTCGGATTCGGATTCATCCGCGAGCAGATCGCCTACCAGGTGCTCGGCGAGAAAGACGGTCGGCGCTTTCTGCCGATCCTCACCGCCCTCTTCTTCGGCATTCTCGCGCTGAACCTCACGGGCGTCATCCCGTTCTTGAACATCGCTGGTACCTCGGTAGCGGGCGCACCGCTCGTCGTGGCACTGATCGCGTACGTCGTCTTCATCTACGCCGGCATCAAGAAGCACGGAGTCGGGCGGTTCTTGAAGAGTTCGCTGATCCCCAGCGGCGTACCGGTCTTGATCGTGCCGCTGATCGCTCTGATCGAGCTGATCTCGGTGTTCATCGCCCGGCCGTTCTCGCTCTTCCTCCGACTCCTGGCGAACATGATGGTCGGGCACCTGATGCTCGTGCTGTTCTTCGCCGCGACTCAATTCTTCCTGTTCAGCTTCAACTGGTTCACGCCGCTCGCGGCGGGAACGCTCGCCATGGGCTTCGCGTTCACGATCTTCGAGATCTTCGTCGCTGCCCTCCAGGCCTATATCTTCACGATCCTCACCGCGGTGTACATCCAGCTCGCGGTCGCGGAAGAGCACTGACGAACAGCCGATCGGCTGTTCGCCCAACGAAAGGAAAACACCAGTGGACGCAACGACGGTTCTCGCGGAGCTCGAGGGAAACATCGCGACCGTGGGTTACGGCCTCGCGGCCATCGGTCCGGCCATCGGCCTCGGCATCATGATCGGTAAGACGATCGAGTCGACCGCTCGCCAGCCCGAACTCGCCGGCCGCCTGCAGGTCACGATGTTCATCGGTATCGGTCTCATCGAGATCCTTGCCCTCATCGGCATCGCAACGCCCTTCATCTTCAACGCGCTTTGATCCTCGACGCGACTCTTACCGAATAAGGAGGCAGGATGCTGAACGCTCTTGTCACATTCGCTGCCGAAGAGGGCGGGGAAAGCGGCAACCCGCTTTTTCCGGCGATCTACGACATCATCTGGTCGGCCGTCTGCTTCGCCATCATCATCCTCGTCGTGGTCTTCTATGCGCTCCCGCGCATGACGAAGGTGCTCGACGCCCGAGGCGCAGCCATCGAGGGCAACATCGCCAAGGCCGACGAAGCACAGCGTCAGGCTGAAGCGGCTCTCGAGGAGTACACCGCTCAGCTCGCTGCGGCGCGCAAAGAAGCCGGTGAGATCCGCGAGGCCGCCCGCGAGGACGGTAAGAAGATCGTCTCCGAGGCGCGCGACAACGCCACATCCGAGGCCGCACGCGTCACCGCGGCCGCGCAGACGCAGATCGAGGCCGAGCGTCAGACCGCTCTCGTCTCGCTGCGCAGCGAGGTCGGAACCCTCGCGATCGACCTGGCCGGCAACGTCATCGGCGAATCGCTGACCGACGACCAGAAGGCTCAGTCGGTGGTCGACCGCTTCCTGGCCGACCTCGAGAAGTCCGAGCTGCAGCAGTCCGCCGGTTCCGCACAGGGCCCGGTGTCCTGATGGGTAGTGCCACCACTCTCGCGCGGGCGTCGACCACGGCGGCGCTCGACGCCGCCACGGGCGTCGACCTCGGTGTCGCCGGCGACCTGTTCGCCGCGGCCCGCGCCATCGGTGGCTCGTCGCAGCTGGGCAGCGCTCTCGCCGACTCCGCTGCCGCGCCCGGTGCGCGCGCGAAGGTCGTCACCGATGTGTTCGGTGCAGTCCTCTCGCCGGTGTCCGTCGGGTTGCTCAGCGCGGTCGTGCAGCAGCGGTGGTCGCGACCGGCCGACCTCATCGAGGCGATCGAAGAGACCGCGGTGCGCGCCGCCGCGATCGCCCAGCCCGAGGCCGATGTCGAGGGAGACCTCTTCCGGTTCTCGCGCGCCGTCGCCGAGAACGGTGATCTCGAGCTCGCGCTCGGAAGCCGCATGGGTGACGAGTCGGCCAAGGGCGAGCTCGTCACACGGCTGCTCGACGGGCGTGCCGCCGCATCCTCGACGCTCATCGCGTCGTCATTGGTGCAGCAGTCACGCGATCGCCGCGTTCGCACGCTTCTGCAGTGGGCCATGCGGCTCGTCGCAGAACAGCGCGGTCGCGCGGTCGCCACGGTCGTCTCGGCCACGCCGCTGAGCGATGCGCAGGTGGAGCGGCTTCGCGCCGCTCTGGCCGCGCGCTACGGCACCGAGGTCGCACTGAACACCCGTATCGACCCCACCGTGTTGGGCGGACTGCGCGTGCAGATCGCCGACGATGTCATCGACGCAAGCATCTCCACCCGACTCGCCGATCTGCGGCAGCGGCTCGCAGGTTAGAAGACGTACCGTCCGAACGGGCGGGGATCTGGGGGCTGCGGCCCCACAAACGAAGGAAGACCATGGCAGAACTGTCCATCAGCCCCGACGTCATCCGTGACGCGCTGAAAGACTTCGTCGCCGCATACGAGCCCACCGGGGCGGCGGCGACCGAGGTCGGCACCGTCGTCGACGCGGCCGACGGCATCGCCCACGTCGAGGGTCTCCCCGGCGTGATGGCCAACGAGCTCGTCACGTTCCAAGACGGCACCCTGGGCCTCGCCCAGAACCTCGACGAGCACGAGATCGGCGTCGTCGTCCTCGGCGAGTTCTCCGGCGTCGAAGCCGGCCAGCCCGTCACCCGCACCGGCGAGGTGCTTTCCGCACCCGTCGGCGACAACTTCCTCGGGCGCGTCGTCGACCCGCTCGGCAACCCGATCGACGGCCTCGGCGAGATCGTCCCGGAGGGTCGCCGCGCGCTCGAGCTCCAGGCGCCCGGCGTGATGCAGCGCAAGTCGGTCCACGAGCCCATGCAGACCGGTATCAAGGCGATCGACGCCATGATCCCCGTCGGGCGCGGCCAGCGTCAGCTCATCATCGGCGACCGCCAGACCGGCAAGACCGCGATCGCGATCGACACGATCATCAACCAGAAGGCCAACTGGGAGTCGGGCGACGTCTCGAAGCAGGTTCGCTGCATCTACGTCGCCATCGGCCAGAAGGGCTCCACGATCGCCTCCGTCAAGGGTGCGCTCGAAGACGCCGGCGCGATGGAATACACCACGATCGTCGCCGCCCCCGCGTCCGACCCGGCCGGCTTCAAGTACCTCGCCCCCTACACCGGTTCGGCCATCGGCCAGCACTGGATGTACGGCGGCAAGCACGTGCTGATCATCTTCGACGACCTGTCGAAGCAGGCTGAGGCCTACCGCGCCGTGTCGCTGCTCCTCCGTCGTCCGCCGGGGCGCGAGGCGTACCCCGGCGACGTCTTCTACCTGCACTCCCGTCTGCTGGAGCGTTGTGCCAAGCTCTCCGACGAGCTCGGTGCCGGATCGATGACGGGTCTGCCGATCATCGAGACGAAGGCGAACGACGTCTCGGCGTACATCCCGACGAACGTCATCTCGATCACCGACGGTCAGATCTTCCTCCAGTCCGACCTCTTCAACGCCAACCAGCGTCCCGCGGTCGACGTCGGCATCTCGGTGTCGCGTGTCGGCGGCGACGCTCAGGTGAAGTCGATCAAGAAGGTCTCCGGAACGCTCAAGCTCGAGCTCGCCCAGTACCGCTCGCTGCAGGCGTTCGCGATGTTCGCGAGCGACCTCGACCCCGCGTCGCGTCGTCAGCTCTCTCGTGGTGCGCGCCTGACCGAGCTGCTCAAGCAGCCGCAGTACTCGCCCTACCCGGTCGAGGAGCAGGTCGTCTCGATCTGGGCCGGCACCAACGGAAAGCTCGACTCGATCGAGGTGTCCGACGTCCTGCGCTTCGAGCGCGAGTTGCTCGACTACCTGCGTCGCAACACGACGATCCTCGAAACGCTTCGTGAGAAGAACGCACTGAGTGACGAGATCCTCGACGAGCTCGGCAAGAAGACCGACGAGTTCCTCCTCGAGTTCCAGTCGGGCGACGGCCAGTCGATCGCCTCACCGGGCAGCGAGTCCACCGAGGCGGCCGAGGAAGAAGACGTCAACCAGGAGAAGATCGTCCGGGGTCGCCGCTAAGCGGCACGGAGACGCAATCATGGGCGCACAACTCAGGGTCTACAAGCAGAAGATCACTTCTGCCCAGACGACCAAGAAGATCACCAAGGCGATGGAGCTCATCGCGGCTTCGCGCATTCAGAAAGCGATGGCGCGTGTGCGTGCGGCTTCGCCGTTCGCGCAGGCTGTGACCCGCGCGGTGTCGGCGGTGGCGACGCACTCCGCGATCGACCACCCGCTGACCACCGAGCGCGCGAACATCCGTCGTTCGGCGGTCGTGATCTTCGCGTCCGATCGGGGCCTGGCGGGCGCATTCAACTCGCAGATCCTTCGCGAAGGACTCGAGCTCGCGACGCTCCTGCGCTCTCAGGGCAAAGACGTCGCGTACTACCTCGTGGGTCGCAAAGCGGTGGGCTACTTCCAGTTCCGCCGCATGGCGGCCGAAGCGGAGTGGACCGGCGACACCGATGCTCCGCAGTTCCGCACCGCGGAAGAGATCTCGGCCACGCTCATCGACGCGTACCAGCGCGGTGGCGACAACGGGGGAGTCGACGAGATCCACCTCGTCTCCAACCGTTTCGTCAGCATGATGACGCAGGCGCCCGAGTCGATCCGCCTCCTGCCGCTCGAGGTGGTCGAAGGCGACGACCACGCCTCGAACCGCGACCTCTACCCGCTCTACGAGTTCGAGCCCGATCCCGAGACGGTGCTCGACGCGCTTCTGCCGGTGTACATCCAGAGCCGCGTCTTCAACGCGCTTCTGCAGTCGTCTGCGGCGAAGCACGCAGCGACCCAGAAGGCCATGAAGTCGGCCAGCGACAACGCCGACAAGCTCATCACCGACTACACCCGCCTGCGCAACAACGCGCGTCAGGCGGAGATCACGCAGCAGATCGCCGAGATCGTCGGCGGCGCCGACGCCCTCGCGTCTGGCAAATAGACCTAACGAGGAGAGAAGAAGCCATGAGCCTCACTGCCGAGAAGGCCGAGACCACGGTCGTCGGGCGCGTCGCACGCGTCACCGGCCCGGTCGTCGACATCGAGTTCCCCCACGATGCCCTCCCCGACATCTACAACGCGCTGAAGACCACGATCACGATCGACGGCGAAGCGAACGAGATCACGCTCGAGGTCGCTCAGCACCTCGGCGACGACCTCGTCCGCGCCATCGCCCTCAAGCCGACCGACGGCCTCGTTCGCGGTCAGGAAGTCCGCGACACGGGCGGCCCCATCACGGTGCCGGTCGGCGACGTGACCAAGGGCAAGGTCTTCAACGTGACCGGCGACATCCTCAACGGTGAGCCCGGCGAGACGGTCGAGATCACCGAGCGCTGGGGTATCCACCGCAAGGCGCCGAACTTCGACCAGCTCGAGTCGAAGACCCAGATGTTCGAGACCGGCATCAAGGTCATCGACCTCCTCACGCCGTACGTCCTCGGCGGAAAGATCGGCCTCTTCGGCGGCGCCGGCGTCGGCAAGACGGTGCTGATCCAGGAGATGATCCAGCGCGTCGCCCAGGACCACGGTGGTGTGTCGGTGTTCGCCGGTGTCGGCGAGCGCACCCGTGAGGGCAACGACCTCATCCACGAGATGGAAGAGGCGGGCGTCTTCGAGAAGACCGCGCTCGTGTTCGGCCAGATGGACGAACCGCCGGGAACGCGCCTCCGCGTCGCGCTGTCGGCCCTGACCATGGCCGAGTACTTCCGCGACGTGCAGAAGCAGGACGTGCTGTTGTTCATCGACAACATCTTCCGCTTCACGCAGGCCGGTTCCGAAGTGTCGACGTTGCTCGGCCGCATGCCCTCCGCCGTGGGCTACCAGCCGAACCTCGCCGACGAGATGGGTGTGCTCCAGGAGCGCATCACCTCCACGCGCGGTCACTCGATCACCTCGCTGCAGGCGATCTATGTTCCCGCTGACGACTACACCGACCCGGCTCCGGCGACCACGTTCGCCCACCTCGACGCCACGACCGAGCTCTCGCGAGAGATCGCGTCGAAGGGTCTGTACCCGGCCGTCGACCCGCTGACGTCGACCAGCCGGATCCTCGACCCGCGCTACATCGGTGAAGACCACTACCGCGTCGCGACGAACGTCAAGCAGATCCTTCAGAAAAACAAGGAACTGCAAGAGATCATCGCGATCCTCGGTGTCGACGAGCTTTCGGAAGAAGACAAGATTGTCGTCTCCCGTGCGCGTCGTATCCAGCAGTTCCTCTCGCAGAACACCTACATGGCGAAGAAGTTCACCGGTGTCGAGGGTTCGACGGTTCCGATCAAGGAAACCATCGAGTCGTTCGACGCCATCGTGAAGGGCGACTTCGACCACGTGGCCGAGCAGGCCTTCTTCAACGTCGGCGGTATCGGCGACGTCGAGGCCAAGTGGGCGCAGATCCAGAAAGAGAACGGCTGACATGCCGCTCAAGGTGAGCCTGGTCTCTGCCGAGGCCGAGCTCTGGACCGGTGAGGCGACGCTCGTCGTCGCCAAGACGGTCGAGGGCGAGATCGGTTTCATGACCGGGCACGAGCCGATCCTCGCGATCCTCGCCGAGGGAGAGGTGCGTATCACGCGCACCGACGGAACCAAGGTTCTCGCCAGCGCTCGAGACGGCTTCCTGTCGATGGAGAACGACGAGCTCACCATCGTCGCCGGGAACGCGGCTCTGATCGCCTGACCCGTACGCATCGCTGACGGCCGGTCCTTCGGGGCCGGCCGTCGTCGTTCCGAGGTAGAGAAGGGGCAGGATGCTGATTCTCCTCCCACCGTCCGAGACCAAGCGCCCGGGGGGCAGAGGGCGAGCGCTCGACCTCGACGCGTTGGCCTTCGCCGAGCTTCGCCCACAGCGGGAGGCCGTCGCATCCGCGCTGGTAGATCTTTCGCGCGACGAGGAGGCCGCCGCACGCGTGCTCAAACTCAGCGCCCGTCAGCGCAGCGAGATCGCCGCCAACGCCGCCATCCTGAGCGCTGCCACGATGCCCGCCGCCGATCGGTACACCGGCGTGCTCTATGACGCTCTGGACGCACA
Source organism: Microbacterium shimangi (assembly GCF_043556445.1). Taxonomy (NCBI): domain Bacteria; kingdom Bacillati; phylum Actinomycetota; class Actinomycetes; order Micrococcales; family Microbacteriaceae; genus Microbacterium; species Microbacterium shimangi. The sequence goes on along the minus strand of NZ_JBIGII010000002.1, from coordinate 37,770 downwards.
GAGCCTCGACGCATCCGCCCGGCGGTGGCTGGGCGGACACGTTCTCATCCAGTCGGCGCTGTTCGGCCCGATCAGCGCGCTCGACCGCATCCCCGCCTACCGTCTGTCGGCCGGCACGGCGTTGCCCGGCCTCGCTCCGTTGCGGAGAGTGTGGGCGGATGCTGTCGAGTCGGCGCTGTCGGCGACGACGGAGCGCTTCGTGCTCGACCTGCGCTCCGAGGCGTACGCCGCTCTCGGGCCGGTGCCGGCGTCCGTGCGGACCACCTATCTGCGGGTCGTGACCGAGATCGACGGGGGAGCGGCGCGGGCGCTCAACCATTTCAACAAGCACTCCAAGGGCGCGCTGGCGAGGGCACTCGCGGCAGAGCGGCCCCGTATCTCTCGGCCGGAGGGCTTGATCAGATGGGCGGCGTCGGCAGGCTGGCGTCTGCGTGCCGGGGCGGTCGGTGAGACCGAGCTGATCGTGTGACGCGCCGCGCCGCGTCGTCCGGGTTCCTGACAGCGAACACTCAGGTTCGCTAGCATGTGTCCGCGGGGCACTCGCCGCGCGGCGTGGAGACACGTCAGAGATCCTTCGCGAGGGATACCCATGTACGCCATGTACTCCGACACTTCGGGATCGAACGCTTACTTCGCGTTCCTCCTGCTGCTGATTCCCGTCTTCCTCATCCTCGGCCTCATTTTCTACGTGGTCTACGCGTTCTTCCTCATGAAGGTCTTCGAAAAGGCCGGGGTCGAGGGCAAATGGCGCGCGTGGGTTCCGGTCTACAACAGCATGGTGCTCGGCAAGCTCGGCGACGTCTCGCCGTGGGTCGTGCTGGGCGCGTTCGCCGTCTCCGCCGTCCTCGGCCAGATCCCCGCGATCGGCTTCGTCTTCAACCTCGTCGCGGTCGCCGTCGTGGTCATGTACTCCTGGCGTGTCGGGCTCAAGCTCGGCAAGGAGTGGTACCTGCTCCTTCTCTGGCTGATCCCGGGTGTCGGAACGCTGATCTGGCTCGGCATCCTGGCTTTCGGCTCTTCGCGCTGGAACCAGAACGTGCCGCCGTCGCCGTGGGCGAACAGCTTCATCGCCGACAAGACGCAGTGGCAGGGTGTCCCCCCGCAGGCTTCGAACGGCGGCAACGTCCAGGGTGGCTACGGGCAGGGCGGCTACGGCCAGGGTGGCTACGCCGCTCCCGGCACGCAGGCTCCCGGTGCATACCCGCCGCCGCCGGCAGCACCGGGTGGATCGACCCCGCCTCCGCCGCCGGCTCCCGGTGGCCCCACGGAGCCCCCGCGCCCCTGACGTCGATGGAAAGAACCCCTCGCCTCTCGCGAGGGGTTCTTTCTTCCGTGGGCATCGACCGGACCCCGGTTCTCCCGCAACAGGCCGCCTGAGCTCTCCCGCCGCAATGCTCCACCCCTTCCCCGAGAGGACCACCATGGGTTCGTACAACGACTACCCCTCCAACGAGGGCATCCCCGTCGCGGTCGCCGGCGTGCTGGTCGCCGTCGGTGTCGGCCTGCTCGTGTTCTTCGCCGTCTTCTACGTCGTGTACTCGCTCTTCTACATGAAACTGTTCGAGAAGGCGGGGGTCGAGGGCAAGTGGCGCGCCTGGGTACCGGTGTACCGCGAGATGGTTTTCGTCAAGCTCGGTGACCTGAGCCCCTGGTGGGTGCTGGTGCTTCTCGGTGCGTCACTCGTGCTCTACCTGATTCCGTTCGTCGGACCCATGATCGCGTGGGTCGCGAACCTGTCGTTCACGGTCTACTTCGCGCTGGCCGCCTACCGTGTGCACACGAAGTTGCAGAAGGATGGAGCGTGGATCATCCTCTTCCTCTTCGTGAGTCCCGTCTGGCTCGGCATCATGGCCTACGACCGAAGCCGGTGGAACACGCGGATTCGCCCCGCTGCCTGGGCGGGCAACTTCCTCGCCGACAAGACCGCGTGGCAGGGCGTTCCGGCGCAGTGGGTTCACGGCGGCTACGCGCCGCAGGGCTACGCGCCGCAGGGCTTCGTGCAGCCGGGGTCTGTGCAGCCCGGCTCCTCCGCTCCCGGCGCGTACCCGCCGCCGCCGGCTGCCCCGCCTGCTCCGTCCGCGCCGCCGACCGATCCTCAGCCTCCGCGCCCCTGAGCGCTGCGGGGATACCGTTGGACGCATGTCCTCCTCACTTCCTCAGCGCCGCGTCGGTGCGTCCGGTTTGTTCGTGTCATCGGTCGGTCTCGGCTGCAACAATTTCGGCCGCAAGGGCACACGCACCGAGACCCTCGAGGGCACGCGCGAAGTGCTCGACGCGGCAATAGACGCCGGCGTCACTTTCCTCGACACTGCCGACATCTACGGCAAGGAGTTCGGCGTCTCCGAGACCCTGATGGGCGAAGCCCTCGAGGGGCGCCGTGACGAGGTCGTCCTCGCGACGAAGTTCGGGCACAGCGATTTCGCACCGGCCGTCGTGGGTGGCGCGAAGGCATCGCGTATCGCCGTCCGCCGCAGCGTCGAAGCATCCCTCCGCCGACTACGGACCGACTGGATCGACCTCTATCAGCTGCACACCCCCGACCCGGCGACGCCGATCGGCGAGACGCTCGATGTGCTGACCGACCTCGTCCGCGAGGGGAAGGTGCGCTACGTCGGTCACTCGAACTTCACGGGGTGGCAGATCGCCGAGGCCGAGCTGAGCGCCGCGCGGGGAGTCGGCTTCGTCTCGGCCCAGAACCAGCACAGCCTGCTCGTGCGTGCGGCCGAACGCGACGTGCTGCCGGCCGTCGAACACTTCGGACTCGGCTTCTTCCCGTTCTTTCCGCTCCACAACGGGCTTCTCACCGGCAAGTTCACACGAGAAGGGGGCCCGGAGACGAGCCGCATCATGACGTCACGGCCGCACCTGTGGCGGGACGCACCCTGGGACGCCCTCGACGCCTATCGTTCGTTCTGCGAGGAGCGCGCGATCACGATGTTGCAGGCGACCTTCGGCTGGTTCCTTGCTCGAGCCTCGGTGTCGAGCGTCATCGCGGGCGCCACCAGCGCCGAGCAGATCCGTGCGAACGCCGCCGCGGCGACGGCATGGCAGCCGACCGTCGACGACCTTGCGGCGATCGACGCGGTCTTCCCGTTGGTGGCTGATCCCGCAGCAGGCTGAGGCCACCGAGTCGCGAACACGCCCTTCACCTGACCGTGAGTCCGTGGGCGCACGGACCCGGTCGACTACACTGAACGAGCGCCGAACGTCAGGTTCGGCCCCGCAGTCGACCGACCGAAGGATGTGGCGTGCCCGAGGTGACGACCCGTACTCGAAGCGTGCCGCTCCCCGGCGGCGCGATCGAACTCTCCTGGGCCGAGGTCACCGACACCGGGCGGCGCCGGGAGGCCAACCAAGACGCGGTGCTCGCGAGCTTCCCCCTCTACGTCGTCGCCGACGGCATGGGCGGTCACATCGGTGGCGAGATCGCCAGCGCCAGTACCGTCGATCGACTGCGCGGGATGGTCGAAAGCGGGGGAGTGTCGCCGAAAGCCATCGAGAAGGCCCTGGGGCGCGCGGTCAAAGACATCATCTCGCACCCCGAGACGACGGATGACGGCACCGGTACGACGCTCACGGGAGTCTTCCTGGATGCGACGGAAGAGCCGCCGCACTGGGTCACCCTGAACATCGGCGATTCACGGGTCTACCTGCTGCGAGACGATGAGATCACGCAGGTCACCACGGATCATTCGGTCGTGCAGGAACTCATGGCCTCCGGACGGCTGAGCCCCGAAGAGGCGGAGAACCACCCGTACGGCAACGTCATCACCCGGGCCGTCGGGCCGAGCGAGACCGTCAAGCCCGATTACGTGCGACTCGACGTCGTCGACGGCGACCGCTTCGTGATCTGTTCGGATGGGCTCACGAAAGAGCTCACCGACTACGGCATCCGACACTTTCTCGTCGAGAACCCCGACCCGGCCGACGCCGTGCAGGCGATGCTCGATGCCGCGCTCGAGAACGGCGGTCGTGACAACGTCACGATCATCGTGCTCGACGTCTCTCGTCCCTCCGCCTGACCGCTCCTCCCCAGGCGTCCTCCGCCGCGCGTTGTCCACAGGCATCCCGGAGCGGCACTCGGAGGGAGAGCGCCGCGGTGGACTGGTCCGATGAGTTCCGGCTTCGTCCCCGCGCTCGCCGCTCGACCTGTCGCAGATCCGTCACCGCTGGTTCTCGCGCCTGCGCCCCCGAAGCCGCCGCGCCCGTCCGTACCGTGGCTGGCATCTGCGGTGCCTGTGGTGGGGGCCCTGGGGTTCTGGGCGTTCACCGGGTCGGTCTTCGCTCTGTGGTTCGCGCTCCTCGGCCCCGTGATCGCGGTCGCCGGCGTCGTCGACGGCGCGCGCACCGCACGTCGTGCGCGGCGAGAGGCCAATGAAGAGGCGGCGATCGCCCGAGCCCGTGTGGGGGTCGAGGTCGAGGATCGACACGCGGCGGAGCGGTCTGCGTTGCGTTCGCGTCACCCCGACGTCGCCGGATACCTGGCTCACCCCGAACAGATCTGGCGGTCGGTGCCCGACCGGATGGCGACGATCGTGATCGGTGCGGGGAGCGTCCCGAGCGGCGTACGGCTGTCGGGTGGTGGCGACGACGACGCGACACTCACGCGCCGTGCGCGCTCGGTCGCCAACGCCCCCGTCGTTCTTCCCGCCAGCACCGGCATCGTGGTCGTGGGCCCGGCTCTTGCCGCGGAAAGCGTCGTGCGGGCGTTGGCGCTGCAGCTCGCACTGGCCCGTGCGCCGGGTGAACTGACTGTGACGGGCCCAGAGGCACCGTGGGTGCGCTCACTGCCGCACGCGACGACCACCGCGCCGTTCGTCGTGGGGGTGGGACGAGCCGGCGATGCCTTCTCGGACGCCGATCTCGTGCTGGTGTCAGCCGCGCCGGGTGAGGCCCTCCCGCCCCGCTGCGACACCGTCCTCTTCCTGGTCGACGCCGAGTCGGCGCGCGTCGAGGCGAGGGGGGAAGTGCACCGGGTGGTCGTCGAGGCGCTGTCTGCTCTCCAGGCCGACGTCATCGCCCGCGAGCTGACGAGTCGCGCGAGAAGTCTCGAGCCCACGGTTCCCGACACCCCGCCGGTCACGCTCGCCTCGCTCGGGCTGGCTCGACGCGAGGGTGCGCCGAAGGGGCTTTCGGTGCCCGTGGGTGTCACTGGTACGCGCATCGCCGAACTCGACATCGTGGCCGACGGCCCGCACGCGGTCGTGACGGGTATGACGGGCGCCGGCAAGAGCGAGCTTCTCGTGACGTGGGTCGTCGCACTGTGCACCGCTTACGAGACCTCGGCGGTTTCCCTCCTCCTCGCCGACTTCAAAGGAGGGACGGCCTTCGATGCGCTTGCCCACCTGCCGCATGTCACGGGGGTGATCACCGACCTCGACAGTGCGGCGGCGCGCCGGGCGATCGAGAGCCTGCGCGCCGAGCTTCGCCACCGGGAGGCCGAGCTCGCGCGGTCGGGGGCCCGCGACATCGCCGAAGTCGATCTGCCGCGCCTGGTGATCGTCGTCGACGAGTTCGCGGTGCTCCGAGAGACCCACCCCGAGCTCGAGGCACTGTTCACCGACATCGCCGCGCGGGGACGAGCGCTCGGTATGCACCTCGTGATCGGCACGCAGCGTGCGTCGGGTGTGCTGCGCGACGGTCTCTTGGCGAACTGTCCGCTACGACTGAGCCTGCGGGTCTCCGAAGCCCACGACAGTCGCACGGTCGTCGGCACGGACGAGGCCGCGACCCTGCCCGGCGGGGCAGGTGGCCGAGGGCTTGCGATCGTTCGGCGAGCCGGCGACGCGCGCACCTCGCGCGTTCGCATGGCCCTGAGCGACCACGCCGATATCGCTGCGGTCGCGGGCATCGGCGGTGAACGCGCCCGGCGGCCGTGGCTCCCGGTGCTGCCCTCCTCGATCGCTCTCACCGACCTGCGGGTTGCCGAGCCCGGTGTCGTCGCCCTCGGGCTGGTCGATGAGCCCGACCGCCAGCGCCAGGGGCCGTACGTCGTCGAGGATCGCGCCCTCTTGGTCGTCGGTGGGGCGAGGTCGGGGAAGACGACGACCCTCCGCATGCTCGCGGCGCAGGTTCCCGAGGCGTCGCGGCTCTGGATCGGGCCGGATCCGGAATCGGCGTGGGATGCCCTTGCGGCGGGGGTGCCACCCGTGCCGGGCACGGCGGTGATCGTCGACGATCTCGACGCACTGGCCGGGCGGCTGCCCGGGGAATACGGCCGCATCGCCGCGGAGGAGCTCGAGAGGTGGATCCGCGGAGCGGGTGACCTCGGGCTTCGCGTCTTCTCCTCGGCGCAGCGCCTCACCGGCCCGGCGGGCCGACTCGCCGACCTGTTCCCGCGGCGTCTCGTGCTGGGGACGGCTTCCCGCTCCGACCATCTCGCCGTCGGCGGTGACGGGGCCGACTTCATTCCGGACCTGCCTCCCGGACGCGGAACGATCGACCGCCGCTCGGTGCAGGTGGCGACGACGAGCGACCCGTGGGCGGGAGAGGCGGGCGCAGCATCCGCCCCGCTCTGGGAGCCGCACGCGGGAGTCAGCGGTTACGTGGTGCGCCATTGTCCGCCGGGCGTGGTCGAGCGCTGGGAACGCACCGGAGTGCGCATCCGTGAGGTCGACGGCCCGGGCGACGTGTCGGAGCCAGAGCCCGAGGGGCGTGTCGTGATCATCGGCGACCCGGAGCAGTGGATGGGGCACCCCCGTCTCCTCGCGCGGGTCCGAAACATGCACACGTTGATCGTCGACGTCTCGTGCGCGGGGGACTACCGGCTCCTGACCGGTGACCGTGACCTGCCCCCGTTCGCCGAGGCGGGTCGAGGTCGCGCCTGGGAATGCCGCGCGGGCCGCCGGGCGAGGCGGGTGGCGATCGCGGGAGTGCGGGGAGGATGACAAACCCTTGACCGCGCGGTGCCCGGACCCCTACGGTCACTCCATGACGACGACCGACGGGCGACCGATCGCAGGCAAGGGACTGGCCACCGGCACGCTGGGATTGTGGGGATCGGTGGTCATCGGCCTCGCCTCGACCGCCCCGGTCTTCTCGCTCGTCGCGACGCTGGGTTTCATCGTGCTCGCCGTCGGCGCGCAGGCGCCGATCGCGTTCATCATCGCGTTCATCCCCATGCTCTTCAGCGCATACGCGTACCGCGAGCTGAATCGAGCCGCCCCCGACTGCGGAACGACCTTCACGTGGGGGACGAAGGCATTCGGCCCGTGGGTCGGGTGGATGGGCGGTTGGGGTGTCGCGGTGGCCGGCATGATCGTGCTCGCCAACCTGGCGCAGATCGCGGGCATCTATCTGTGGTCGCTCATCGGTGACGGCTCGCTGTCGGAGAACGTGCCGCTCGTCACCGCGACGGGCGTCGCCTTCATCGCGGCGATGACCTGGGTGAGCTGGCGTGGCGTCGAGATCGGCGAGCGCATTCAGAACGTCTTGCTCGGTGTGCAGTACGTCGTCCTCGCGCTGTTCGTCGTCGCCGCCCTCTGGAAGTTCTTCGACGGCTCCGCCCCCGATCCGACTCCCTTCGACTGGGCGTGGTTCAACCCGCTCGGGTTCACCGATTGGTCGGGCTTCACCGAGGCCGTGCTGCTCGCCCTGTTCATCTACTGGGGGTGGGACACCTGCCTCGCCCTCAACGAAGAGACGAAGGACCCGAAGCGCACTCCCGGGCGCGCGGCCCTGCTCACAACCGTCATTCTGCTGTTCACCTACGTCAGCGTCGCCGTCGCCGCGATCATGTACGCCGGGCTCGGTGACACGGGCGTGGGGCTCGGGAACGAGGCCAATGCCGAAGACGTGTTCCTCGGGATGAAGGACGACCTGTTCGGCCCCTTCGGCTGGGTGCTCGTGGTCGCCGTGCTCATCTCCGCCGTCTCCTCGACGCAGACCACGATCCTTCCCACCGCCCGCGGCACCCTGGCGATGGCGGCCTACAAAGCCCTGCCGCAGCGTTTCCAGACGGTGCATCCGCGCTATAAGACGCCGTCGTTCTCGACGCTCGTGATGGGGGTCGTCGCCAGCCTCTACTACGTCGGAATGAGTCTGATCAGCGACAACATCCTGCAGGACTCGATCCTCTCCCTCGGGCTCGCCATCGCCTTCTACTACGCCATCACCTGCTTCGCCTGTGTGTGGTACTTCCGGCGCGATCTCTTCACCTCGGCGCGCGACTTCGTCTTCCGCGGCCTGTTCCCGCTCCTCGGCGGCCTCATGCTGACCTATGCGTTCGTGCAGTCCGCGATCGACATGTACGACGTCGACTACGGCTTCACCGTTCTCTTCGGAATCGGGGGCACGTTCGTCCTCGGCATCGGATCGCTCGCGTTCGGGGTGCTGCTGATGTTCCTGTGGTTCGCATTCCCGCGCTCGAAACCGTTCTTCCGCGGCGAAAGCCTCAACCGCGACACGCCGGTGCTCGTGCCGGACGAGCCGATCGCCTACCCGCGTTCCGTCGACGGAGGTCTGTGATGAGCGCACAACCCATGCGCATCCTCATCATCGGAGCGGGCGGTGTGGGCTCGGCTGCCGCCCGTATCGCGGTGCGCCGAGACTTCTTCGACACCCTCGTGATCGCCGACTACGACCCGGCTCGTCCGACGTCGTTGGTCGAGCACCTGGCTGACGGTCGTCTGGTCGCCGCGCAGGTCGACGCCTCGAATCCCGAGTCCGTCGCGGCGCTCATCCGTGCGCACCGCGTCACGCACGTGCTCAACGCCGTCGATCCGCGCTTCGTGATGCCCATCTTCACCGGATGCTTCGAGGCGGGCGCCACGTACCTCGACATGGCGATGAGCCTGTCGTCGCCGCATCCGGATCACCCTCACGAGCTGACCGGTGTCATGCTCGGCGACGAGCAGTTCGCCCGCGCCGCCGAATGGGAAGCCGCGGGCCGCCTCGCCCTCGTGGGCATCGGCGTCGAGCCCGGGTTGTCCGACGTCTTCGCGCGGTACGCCGAAGACGAACTGTTCGACGAGATCGATGAGCTCGGTGTGCGTGACGGCGCGAATCTCGTCGTGGCCGGCTACGACTTCGCGCCCTCGTTCTCGATCTGGACCACGATCGAGGAGTGCCTCAACCCCCCGGTCGTGTACGAGGAGGGCCGCGGGTGGTACACGACGGCGCCGTTCAGCGAGCCCGAGATCTTCGACTTCCCCGACGGCATCGGCCCGGTCGAGTGCGTCAACGTCGAGCACGAAGAAGTGCTCCTCATGCCGCGATGGACCAAAGCGAAGCGCGTCACTTTCAAATACGGTCTCGGCGACGAGTTCATCGAGGTGTTGAAGGTGCTGCACAAGCTCGGTCTCGACAAGACCGACCCCGTGCGGGTGAAAGGTGCGGAGGTCTCGCCGCGCGACGTCGTGGCCGCCTGTCTGCCCGACCCCGCCATGCTGGGTGACCGGATGACGGGGAAGACCTGCGCGGGGCTGTGGGTGCGGGGGACGGGTAAAGACGGGGCGCCGCGCTCGACCTACCTCTACCACGTGGCCGACAACGAGCAGACGATGGCGGAGTACGGCTCTCAAGCGGTCGTATGGCAGACCGCCATCAACCCCGTGATCGCGCTCGAACTGTTGGCGCGCGGTGAGTGGACGGGTGCCGGGGTGCTCGGCCCCGAGGCCTTCGACGCGAAGCCCTTCCTGGAGCTTCTCGCCGCCCCGACGCCGGAAGGCTACGGTTCGCCCTGGGGCATCGAGGAGAAGCCCGTCGCGACGGCGTGAGGCCCGTCAGAAGGCGGCGCGGATCGATCCGACGGTACGGCTGCCGCCCGAGACCGCCAGGGGCAACGCGCGGAGGGTCAGCGCGACGTCGTTCGCCGGGAGGGCACCCGCTCGCTCCAGCAGACGCAGGGCGACGGCCGTGCCCGCGCGTCCGCTGCCGTCGAGCACCTTCAGGGCTACGGTCGTGCCGTCGGGGGCGACCATCACCATGACGCCCTCAGCGCCGCTCTTGGCGAAGACGCCGAGACGCTCGACCACGACGGTGTCGGGGCGGCCGGGCCCGTCGATCGTCCACGGGTGCTCGCGCACGGCGCGGACGAGCGTGGCCGCGCTGCGGTGGAGGGCGAAGGGTGAGCGTTCCGACGACGTTCCGATGCGGTGCACCGCCCGCGCGAGGCCGGCGAGCGTCATCGCGTGGACGGGCGCTCCGCACCCGTCGACGACCGTCGTGGTGATGCGCTCGCCGGTGAGGCGTTCGATGACCTCGCGGATGTGCGACTGCAGCGGATGCGCGGGGTCGAGATAGGTTGCCGGATCCCAGCCGTTCGTCGTGCACGCCAGCAGCATGGCCGCGTGCTTGCCCGAGCACGTCATGCAGATGCGCGACGGCTCGAGGTGCTCGCGCACGAGGTGGTCGCGCGAGGCGGTGTCGCCGGGGTACGCCGACGGGCAGCCGAGGTCGTTCTCGCCGAGGCCGGCGGCGTTCAGGATCTCGCGGACCGCGGCGACGTGCCGTTCGGTGCCGGCGTGACTCGCCATGGCGAGGGCGAGGCTCTCGCCCGCCAGCGGCGCGCCCGCCGAGAGGCAGGCCAGTGCTTGCAGCGGTTTCATGCTCGAGCGGGGGAGGAACGGCGCCGTCGTGTCGCCCAGCGCGTCGATGACTGCGCCGTCGGGCGCGAGGACGATCGCCCGCCCCAGGTGTCGCGATTCGATGAAGCCGCCGCGTTCGACGACGGCGAGTTCGACGGCGTCGGTGGGGCTCGATGGCATCCCGCCAGTCTACCGAGGGTCGGGCGGTGTCAGAATGGCCCCATGAACGGCGAGCACTCCTACCGGCTCCGCGCGCAGTGGACCGGCGACCGCGGCACGGGCACCAGCGGATACCGCGACTACGACCGGAGCGTCACGATCTCGATCGACGGCAAGCCCGATCTGGCGGCGACGGCCGACACCCCGTTCCGCGGCGACCCCGACAAGTGGAACCCCGAAGACCTTCTGCTTGCATCGCTGAGCGAATGCCACCTGCTGTCGTACCTGTACGCCTGCGTGAAGGTCGGCGTGGTCGTCACTGCCTACGAGGACGACGCCAGTGCAACCCTCCTGGAGGACGGCAAAGGCGGTGGGGCGTTCACCGAGGCGGTGCTGCGCCCACGCGTCACCGTCGCCGACGCGTCTATGGCGGATGCTGCGGCTGCAGCACACGCGCAGGCCCGGGAATGGTGCTTCATCGCGAACTCGGTGAACTTCCCCGTGCGCCACGAACCCACGATCCTCGTCGCCACCGCCTGACGACTGACCCTCCAACGACCGCGAGACTTCATCGTCCGGACGAGACAGCGGGGTGAGCCCGCAGTCTGGTCCGTCGGATGAAGTCTCGCGGTCCTCGGAGGGAGGAGGTCAGATCACGTCGGCGTCTACCCAGTCCATCGACTTGGTGACGGCCTTCTTCCACAGGCGGATCTGGCGGGCGCGCTCTTCCTCGTCGAGGTTCGGCTCCCAGCGCTTGTCTTCCTGCCAGTTGGCGCGCAGGTCATCGAGGTTGTTCCAGAATCCGACCGCGAGACCCGCGGCGTACGCGGCGCCGAGCGCGGTGGTCTCGGCGACGACGGGCCGGACGACCGGCACGCCGAGGATGTCGGCCTGGAACTGCATGAGCTCGTCGTTGGCGGTCATGCCGCCGTCGACCTTGAGTTCGGTGAGATCGACACCCGAGTCGGCGTTGACCGCCTCGAGAACCTCACGCGTCTGGAAGGCCGTGGCCTCCAGAGCGGCGCGGGCGATGTGGCCCTTGTTCACGAACCGGGTCATGCCCACGATCGCCCCGCGGGCGTCGGGACGCCAGTACGGGGCGAACAGCCCCGAGAACGCCGGCACGAAGTACACGCCGCCGTTGTCGTCGACCGTGCGGGCGAGGGCTTCGACCTCGGGAGCGCTCGAGATGATGCCGAGCTGGTCGCGCAGCCACTGGATGAGCGAACCGGTCACGGCGATCGAACCTTCGAGCGCGTAGTGCGCCGGGCCGTCGCCGAGCTTGTACCCGAGCGTGGTGAGCAGGCCGTTCTTCGACCGGACGATCTCTTCGCCCGTCTGGAAGATGAGGAAGTTACCCGTGCCGTAGGTGTTCTTGCTCTCGCCCGGGTCATACGCGGCCTGGCCGAACGTGGCCGCCTGCTGGTCGCCGAGGATGCCGGCGACCGGGGTCTCGCGCAGCAGCGACGACGACTCGGCGGTGCCGTAGACCTCGGAGGACGAGCGGATCTCGGGCATCATCGAGCGCGGTACGCCGAACACCTCGAGGATGTCGTCGCGCCACGAAAGGGTCTCGAGGTCCATGAACAGGGTGCGGCTGGCGTTCGTGACATCGGTCGCGTGAACGCCGCCGTCGATGCCGCCCGTGAGGTTCCACAGCACCCAGGTGTCGGTCGTGCCGAAGATGAGGTCACCGGCTTCGGCCTTCTCTCGGGCCCCCTCGACGTTCTCGAGGATCCAGACGATCTTCGTGCCCGAGAAGTAGGTCGCGAGGGGCAGGCCGACGATCTCTTTGAACCGTTCGACGCCGCCGTCTTCCGAGAGGCGGTCGACGATCGACTGGGTGCGGGTGTCCTGCCACACGATCGCGTTGTAGACGGGCTTGCCGGTGTTCTTGTCCCACACCACCGCGGTCTCGCGCTGGTTGGTGATGCCGATGGCGGCGAGGTCGTGGCGGGTGATGTCGGCCTTCGCGAGTGCGAGACCGATGACCTCCTGCACATTGCGCCAGATCTCGGCCGGGTCGTGCTCGACCCAGCCTGCCTTCGGGAAGATCTGCTCGTGCTCTTTCTGACCGACCGAGACGACGCTTCCCTTCTTGTCGAAGATCATGGCGCGGCTCGAGGTCGTGCCCTGGTCGATGGCGAGAACGTAATCAGCCATTACGTGGACTTCCTTGTCTTTTAGAAGGACGGGTGTGAGAGGTGGAGCGGGGGGATGCTGCCGCGTCAGGCGCGATGCGACAGCATCCGTGGGTCACGCGGCGAGGCCGAGCATGAGGGGCGCGGCGAGGGCTGCGAGCGCACCGCCGATGAGGGGGCCGACGACCGGAACCCAGGCGTAGGACCAGTCGCTGGTGCCCTTGCCCTTGATGGGGAGGATCGCGTGCGCGATGCGGGGGCCGAGATCACGGGCCGGGTTGATGGCGTAACCGGTGGGGCCGCCCAGCGACGCGCCGATGCCGACAACGAGAAGCGCCACGGGCACGGCCGAGAGCCCGCCGATGCCCTGCGGAACGCCGACGTCTGCCACGCCGTAGTCGGCGAATCCGAAGATGACGAAGACGAGCACGAAGGTCGCGATGATCTCGGTGACCAGGTTCCACCCGTAGGAGCGGATGGCGGGACCCGTCGAGAAGACACCGAGCTTGTTGGCGGGGTCGGGCTCATCGTCGAAGTGCTGCTTGTAGGCGAGCCACGTCAGCACCGCACCGAGGATCGCACCGAGCAGCTGTGCGGCGATGGCGACGCCGAACATGGCGCCATTGATCGTTCCCGCGATCAGCAGACCGAGCGAGACGGCCGGGTTCAGCTGGGCTCCGGAGTACGCCGAGACGATCACACCGGCGAAGACCGCGAGGCCCCAGCCCCAGTTGACCATGAGGGTGCCGCCGGCGTTGCCCTTCGTCTTCGTGAGAGCGACGTTCGCGACGACTCCGCATCCGAGCAGGATGAGCATCGCGGTACCGACGGTCTCGGAGAGAAAGTACAACCCGAGGTTTACATCTTCCATGTCGTCATTGACCTTTCAGTGAGAAGGCCGCATTTCGCGTTCGTTGCACGGCTGCGGCGACCGTAACTGCAACCTAGAGTCCCGGTGAGCCGGGCGCACGGATTGCGCGCCCGGCTTCTGCATCATGCGCGAGCGGTGTCGACCTCCTCGAAGTCGACCCGGTGCGCCGTGCGGAGGATCTCCGTGGCGGTGGAAATCTCTTCGTCCTGACGGTCGGCGTCCCACCCGAGCGGGGTGGCGACGGCCTCGGCGACCTCACGGAGTGTCTGCGTACTCATGCCACCGACGAACGCGATGTCCGTGCGGCGAAGCAGCACGTCCATCAGGTGGACGACCTGCTCGGTGGCGGCGACGTAGGCGAGCTCCTCGCGGAAGTAGCCCGGAGCGTGCTCCAGCGGCTCGGCGTCGACGGGGAGGGCGGCCAACACCTCGGTGGCGCGTGTTCCGTAGCGCACCAGCATCCGCTCGACGATCTCCGGGGAGTGACCGGCGGCGTGGGACTGGGCCCAGCGCTTACGCGCCGCGGCACTGCGCGGGAAGCCCGCGCCACCGCCGATGGGGAGTCCGGCCGTGCCGACGCGGTGCGTGCGGCCGAGGACCTCGAGGGTCTTCGTGCTGAGGTGCTCGGCGAGCGCACGGAACGTCGTCCACTTGCCGCCGACAAGGCTCAGCACGGGCATGCCGTCGTGCGAGTCCTTGACGATGCGGTAGTCGCGCGAGACGAAGCCGGGCGCCGTGTCGTCGTGGCGGGGAAGCGGCCGGATCCCCGAGAACGTGTAGACGATCTGCGAACGGTTGACGTCGATCTTGGGGAACACGTGGTTGACGAGTTCGAAGAAGTAATCGATCTCCTCGTCTGTCGTCACGACGGGCTTCGCGGGGTCGGCGTCGATGTCGGTGGTGCCGACGAGAACGCGTCCCTTCAGTGGGTAGATCAGAACGATGCGACCATCGGAGTGCTCGAAGAAGATCTCGCGTCCCTTGGTGGCCTCGAGAAGCTCGGCGTTCTCGAGAACGATGTGCGAACCCTTCGTCCCGCCCATGAACGTCGAAGGGGTGCCGATCGCGGTGTTGGTGAGGTCGGTCCACGGACCGCTCGCGTTCACGACGACCCTGGCACGCACGTCGAACTCGGTGCCCGACAGCTCGTCACGCACGCGGACCGCGCCCTTGCTCGAGCCGATCGCCGAGACGTAGTTCACGGCGGTCGCACGGCCGTCGCCCGCGACGATGCCGTCGTGGAGCACATCGAGGGCCAGGCGCTCGGGGTCGTGCATCGACGCGTCGTAGTACGTCGCGGTGTACTTCAGGCCGGGGTTCATCTCGGGGAACTCCGCCAGCGACTTCTTGCGCCCGACGAACTTGTGCCGGGGAACCGTCCCGCCCCCGCGCGAGAAGGTGTCGTAGATGATGAGGCCGATCTTGATGAGCGCGGCGCCGCGCTCGTTCGGCTTGCCGCGTCCGTGCGTGATCAACAGTCGGAACGGCGCCTTCACGATGCCCGAGAACGTCTTGTAGATCGGGATCGTGGTCTGGAGGGGGCGCACGTAGTGCGGCGCGGTCTTGAGGAGGTCGTTGCGCTCGGTCACGGCTTCTTTGACGAGGCGGAACTCGCCGTTCTCGAGGTAGCGGATGCCGCCGTGCACCATGTGGCTCGACGCCGACGATGCACCCGAGACGAAGTCGCCGCGCTCGACGAGGGCGACGCTCACCCCCTGGAGGGCGAGATCACGAAGAGTGGCGAGGCCGTTGATACCCCCGCCGATGATGAGCACGTCCACCTCTCCGCGATCGCGGAGGGTCTGGACATCCTGACGGACGGGGGTGGTCGGCGTCGACGTAGTCACTGCGGGGCCTTTCGTGGGGTACGAACGACAGCATGCTCTTCAATGAACGTCCTTGCAACCGTCGTGCACGAATGTGCAGAATGGACGCGTGGCCGGCGCAGGGTCGAGCCGCGAGAGGAAACCATGTCGACGGATGCTGCGGCCAGCCGCGAGCAGGACGCCCTCCGCGCCGCCCAGCTCTACTATCTGCAAGACCTCACGATGGACGCGATCGCCCACGAGATGCGTGTTTCGCGGTCGTCGGTATCGCGGATGCTCGCCCACGCGCGGGATGTGGGCCTCGTCACGATCGCCGTTCACTCCCCGCAGGACGCGCGGAGCTTCGTCGAGCGGCGTCTCACCGAGCGTTTCGGCATCACGGCGCATGTGGTGCCGACTCCGGAGCGCATCAGCGAATCAGATCGCCTGGAAAGAACGGCCCTGTCGGCTGCACGAATTCTCGCCAACCGCCTCGATTCGTCGATGACCATCGGCATCGCGTGGGGCGCCACCCTCTCGGTCGTCGGCCGCCACCTGCAGGCCAAGGCCACGCACGACAGTCACATCGTGCAGATGAACGGGGCGGCGAACGTCCGGACCTCGGGCATTCCCTACGCCGCGGAGATCCTCGACCGGTTCGGTGCGGCTTTGTCGGCGTCGGTGCATCAGTTCCCCGTGCCTGCGCTGTTCGATGACCCCCTGACGAAGGAGGCGATGTGGCGCGAGAGGTCGGTGCGCGCCGTGCGCGACATTCAGGAACGCGTGAGCGTGTTCGTCTTCGGACTCGGTTCGCCGCATGCCGAGGTGCCGTCGCACGTCTACTCGGGCGACTACTTCGACGATGTCGATCTGCGTGCCATCGAGCGGGCGGGAGTGGTCGGCGACTGCGCGACCGTGTTCTACCGGCTCGACGGGTCGAGTGACGACATCGACCTGAACGCCCGGTCGAGCGGCCCCGACCTGGAGAGCGTGCGTCGCATTCCCACCCGGTTCTGCGTCGTGTCGAGCCTGTCGAAGCTCGACGCCCTCCGAGGGGCGCTCGCAGCCGGGATCATCACCGAGCTGGTCGTCGAAGAGACCCTCGCACGTCGTCTGCTTCAGGTCTCCGGGCGCTGACCGGAGTCACTTCTCGCCGAAGCCGTCTTCCACCAGGGCACGGAGCTCGTCGATGGCCGCCTCTGCTTCGGGGCCGGTCGCACTGACGCGCACCCGTGCTCCGGGGTGTACTCCGAGAGCCATGAGCGCGATGAGGCTGCGCCCCGAGACCGGGGCCGCCCCACTGTCGAGGTCGGCCAGGGTCACATCGGCGTCGTGGCGGCTGGCGGCCTTCACGAAAAGGGCGGCAGGCCGTGCGTGGAGCCCAGAAGGGTTCTCGATCACCGCTTCGAAGGACCTCGCGGATGCTGTCGTCTCGGTGCGCGCCGGTGGGGTGACCGGGCCGTCGGTGCCGGGCGGGTCGAGTTGCTCGAGCTTCGGCGAGAGGGCATTGCGCGCTTCGACCGCGACGGTGTCGAGATCGGCGCCCGCGGCCGCGAGCACGACCGCGGCGATCAGGCCTTCGACGAACGGCGCCGCGCTGAGGACCACCCGGGTGTCCGCTGTGGTGAAGTCGAGCGCCATGTCGGCGCTGAGGATCGCCGACCCGAGGTCCATCAGCACCAGGACGCCGTCGTCACCGGCCGCGCGGTCGATGGCCGCCGCGATCGTGACGGCGTCGGTGCCGAATCCGCCGTCTGCGATACCGGCCGCGATCTCGATCCTCGGGGGCACGTCTCCGCCCATCTGCAGGGCCAGATCGACGGCGGAGCGGGCGAGAGGAGCGCTGTGCGAGACGGCGACGATGCCGATCACGGTGCCGCCAGGGCGTCGCGCAGGGCCTCGACGAGCAGGGTGACCGACGTCGCCCCCGGGTCGAGGTGTCCGGCGCTGCGTTCCCCGAGGTAGCTCGCCCGCCCCTTTCGGGCCACGAGAGGGATCGTCGCGTCGCGTCCTCGTTCGGCTGCCTCGAACGCCGCCGTTGCGGCGTCGGAGGGCGAGGCGCCGTCAGCGGCGGCGGCGTCCCACGCATCGGCGGCAGGAGTGAGGGCATCCACCATCGTCTTGTCGCCGGGCGCCGCCTTGCCCCGAGCGACGACACCGTCGAGACCGGCGCGGAGCGCCGCACCGAGCGCGTTCGCGTCGAGGGTGTCGGCGCCACCGGCCGACGCGCCGAACCGCAGGAAGAAGGTTCCGTACAGTGGACCGCTCGCTCCGCCCACCGTGGAGACGAGGGTCATTCCGACGTTCTTGAACAGGTCGGCCGGGGTCACCAAGGTGTCGTTTCCGACCCGGGCGACGACCGCATCCATTCCGCGGATGAGGTTGGAGCCGTGGTCGGCATCGCCAATGACCGAATCCAACTCGGTGAGCTCACCCTGATGCTCCTTCACGAGTGCGCGGAAGCGTACGAGCCAATCGACGAGATCGGCTGAGGTGGCTCCGGTCATCTCACGCACCCCACCGCAGGCCGGGAGTCACGACGGGTGCGTCCCACAGCCGCAGCATCTCATCGTCGGCCTTCACGACGGTCAAGGCGATCCCCGCCATGTCGAGGCTGGTGATGTAGTCGCCGACGAGCGAGCGACGAACATCCACGCCCGCCTCTTCGAGGAGCGGGGCGATCTCTCCGTACAGGAGGTACTGCTCGATGAGCGGGGTGCCGCCGAGGCCCGACAGCAGCACGATCGCCGGGCCCGTCGCGTCGAAATCGGCCACGATCGGCTCGACCAACAGCCGCGCGATGTCGCGGGCGGGGGCCAGCGGCACGCGGCGACGGCCGGGTTCGCCGTGAATGCCGATGCCCACCTCCATCTCGTCCTCGGGGAGGTCGAACGTGGGTTTTCCGGCCGCGGGCACCGTGCAGCTCGTCAATGCGACCCCCATCGAGCGCCCGTTGCCGCTGATTCTCTCGGCGAGCGCGAGGATCGCGTCGAGGTCGGCGCCCTCCTCAGCGGCGGCACCGACGATCTTCTCCAGCACCACGGTGGTGCCGACGCCGCGGCGTCCTGCCGTGTAAAGGGAGTCCTGGACCGCCACGTCGTCGGCGACGACGACGGATTCGACCCGAATCCCCTCCGCCGCCGCGAGTTCTGCGGCCATCTCGAAGTTCAAGACATCGCCGGTGTAGTTCTTCACGATGTGCAGCACGCCGGCACCCGAGTCCACCTCCTTCGTCGCCGCGAGCATCTGGTCGGGGGTCGGAGACGTGAAGACCTCGCCGGCGCAGGCCGCATCCAGCATCCCGACACCGACGAACCCGCCGTGCATCGGTTCGTGCCCCGACCCACCGCCCGATACCAGGGCGACCTTGCCCGCTCGGGTGGGCTCGCCGCGCAGGATCACTCGGTTCTCGGTGTCGACCCGCAGCTCGGGGTGAGCCGCCTGGATCCCGCGCAGAGCCTCGGCCAGAACGTCGGCCGGGTCATTGATGAATTTCTTCACGCTGACTCCTCCATTCGCACCGCGCGTCTGCGCGCGGGCCTGTGGAGAATCTCCCGCGCGCCGCTCGGCCTGTCAAGGGTGCGTCGACGCTCGAGCGCTCAGAGACGTTCGAAGGGCAGTGCCCGCTTGATCCGCTCGATGGGAGTCTGCGCCGGCACTTCGTTGTAGACACCGGCGAGCTCCTGCCCGGAGAGGGCATGGATGGCGGTCATGATCTCGTCGGTGGCGAGGCGTCGGGCCCGGCCGGACGTCGCGGCACCGTGCCGGGAGAGGTCGAGCGGTTCGCCGAATCGCACGGTGATGCGCTCGCTCATCGAGGGGAACCTCGCCCCGACGGGCATGACGACGTCGGTGCCGACCAGGCCGACCGGTACGACGGGGGCGCCGGTCTGAAGAGCGAGGAAGGCAACCCCGGTGCGCCCCTTGTAGAGACGCCCGTCCAGTGAACGGGTGCCCTCGGGGTAGAGGGCGACGGCGCGGCCGTCATCGAGGAGCTGGCGCTGCAGGTCGAGCGCGTCCAGCGCCGCCTGGCCGGCGCCGCGCTTGACGGCGATCGCGCCGATGGCGGTGAAGAACTCGCGGGAGGCCCACTTCTCGAAGTAGCTCGACTTGGCGAGGAAGTGCACCGGGCGGGGGGCGGCGACCGGTATCGCGATCGAGTCGATGAACGACAGGTGGTTGCTCGCGAAGATCACCGGGCCCGTACGGGGGACGTTCGAACGGCCCTCGATCCGAGGCCGGTAGATCATGCGCGCGAGCGGAGCGACGACGAGTCTTCCGAGTGCATACGTGGCGCCCATGCGGGTGACGGGCGGCGACGTTTCGTCCTCGGCGCGCGGGGAGACATCGTCGTCGGGGGTCACCCGTCGAGGCTACCTCCGAATTCATGCTCGACCCGGCATGCCCCCCTTGCCGTCCCCGCGGAGCGGCCTCACAGCCCAGGCAAAGGCGCGATGGGGAAGGATGGGCGTGTTCCCCTTCGTCTTTCGAGAGGTCTCCCGTGCGCTTCCGCCCGCTCGCTTCCCTGTCCGTCGCCGCCGCAGCGGTCCTGCTGATCGCCGGGTGCTCCGCGAGCACCCCGGATGCGACCGAAACCACCAGTGAGGCCCCGGTCAGCGGGTGCGAGTCGCAGCTGAAGTCAGGTGCAGAATCCGACAGCATCGAGGTCGCCGGCGACTTCGCCGCGGAGCCCTCGGTCACGATCCCCGACGGCTTCGCCCCCGCCGGCCTCGAGCGCTCGACGGTCATCGAAGGCGATGGCGATGCGATCGGGCAGAACGAGGTACTCGAGGCCAACTTCACCCTGATCGATGTCGCGACCGGCGAGGTGCAGCTCGAAACTCTCTCGAGCGACCCCGACGGCATGGACACTCTCGTGAATCCCCAACAGATCTTCGGCGCCGCGCTCGAGTGCGCCAGGGTCGGCACCCGAACCGTGTCGGTGTTTCCCGACGGCGCGCTCGGAGAGGGATCGGCGGCTTTCGTTCTCGTCGCCGACGCTCTGGCGAAGTTGCCGGTCCGCGCCTCGGGCGCCGAGGTTGCCCCCGTCGACGGCATGCCGACGGTAGAACTGAGCGACGACGGCGCTCCGACGATCACCATCCCCGAGGGCGAAGCACCGACCGAGGTGAAGCTCGAGAACCTCATTCAGGGCGACGGTGACACTGTCGCCCCCGGCGATCAGGTCATCGTGCAATACACCGGAGTGAAATATTCGGACGGCTCTGTCTTCGACTCCAGCTGGGACCGCGGTGCGCCCACTCAGTTCGGCACCGACGGCGTCGTCGACGGTTTCCGTCAGGCGCTCGAAGGGCAGCAGGTCGGCTCACAGGTGGTCGTGGTCATTCCCCCGGCCTTCGGCTACGGCGCTGACGCGACCAGCGAACTCCAGAACGAGACTCTGGTGTTCGTCGTCGACATCCTCGGCGTGCAGCATGCCGCAGCGGCCTGAGGCGAATCCGGCGTGTCGTTAGGCTGAGCGGATGCGGCGCGTTCTCGTTCTCGGATCGACCGGCTCGATCGGCACTCAGGCACTGGACGTCATCAGAGCGAACCCCGACCGCTTCGAGGTGGTGGGGCTCGCCGCCGGGAGCGACCGCGCCGGCGTCGAGGCGCAGGCCACCGAGTTCGGGGTGGAGCACACCGCGCTCGGGGCGGTCGAGGCCGAGCAGCTGGTCCGTGACGTAGAAGCCGATGTGGTGCTGAACGGCATCACGGGTTCGGTGGGCCTCGGACCCACGCTCGCGGCCCTGGAGACCGGACGAACGCTCGCGCTCGCGAACAAGGAGTCGCTCATCGTGGGCGGCGATCTTGTCACGGCGATCGCCGCACCCGGCCAGATCGTGCCCGTGGATTCGGAGCATTCCGCGATCGCCCAGGCCCTGCGGTCGGGCACCCCGGCCGAGGTGCGACGGCTGGTTCTGACCGCGTCGGGCGGGCCGTTCCGCGGTCGCTCGCGCGCGTCGCTCTCGGGGGTGTCGCCGGTCGAGGCGCTCGCCCACCCGACGTGGGACATGGGCCGCATGGTCACGACGAACTCGGCGACCCTCGTCAACAAGGGCCTCGAGGTCATCGAGGCGCACCTGCTCTTCGACGTGCCCTACGACAGGATCGACGTCGTCGTGCATCCGCAGTCGGTCGTCCACTCCATGGTCGAGTTCGTCGATGGTTCGACGATCGCGCAGGCCTCACCGCCCGACATGCGCTTGCCGATCTCGCTCGGCCTCGATTGGCCGCAGCGCATCAGCGGTGTCGGTCGCCCGTTGGACTGGACCACCGCCACCGCGTGGACCTTCGAGCCTCTCGACGAGGAGGCCTTCCCCGCCGTCGCGCTCGCGAAGCGGGTCGGGCGCGCGGGACGCACCTACCCCGCCGTCTTCAACGCCGCGAACGAGCAGGCCGTCCACGCTTTCCACGACGGGCGTCTGTCGTTTCTCGGCATCGTCGAGATCATCGAGCGCGTGGTCGAGGCGCACGAGCCGCCGGAGCACCTCACGCGGGAGTCGCTCGCCGAGGCGGAGCGCGGCGCGCGCGAGGCCGCCGATCGGGCGATCGCTGCAGCATCCTGACGCCGTCCTCCGTGTCCCGAATTCCGCCACGATCGGACTGATTCGTTGCGGAAATGGGGACATTCTTCGGTTGATGTCCCACTTTCCGCAACGATGGGCGCCATCTGTTGCGGAATTCGGGACATGCAGGCTCAGGGCGCGACCGCCCAGGGCGCGACAGGCTCAGGTCACGATCTCCCAGGACGCGCGTGGCTCAGGGGGAGTCGAAGGGACGCTCGGGGTCTGAACTCGGGGTGGTGTCTGCGGGGTACGGCACCGGCCAGGTCGGTTCCGGCACCGGCCAGCCCGCGGCGCGGAGCGCGCGACGGGCGAGCTCGCGCGCCGAGTACGGGGTGCGGATGCCTCGGATGTCGCGGTAGTCCTGATGCCCCGGGCCCGCCCAGAGGATCGCGTCGCCCTCGCCGACGAGGGCGACAGCTTCGAAGATGGCGCGCTCGGGCGGGGAGAACTCGAGGATCTCGGCGGCGGGCCGGGCCCGACGGGCTGCGGCGACGAGGGTGGTGCGGATGCTGTCGGGATCCTCGCGGCGCGGGTGGTGATCGGTCACGACGAGGATGTCGCTGCCGTCGACCGCGGTGCGCCCCATGTCGTCGCGCTTGGTCGCGTCACGGTCGCCATCGGCTCCGAAGAGCATCAGCACACGGCCCGGTGTGACTCGACGCACGGCGGCGAGGGTCTTCTCGAAGGCGTCGGGCGAATGGCCGAAGTCGATGTAGACGGCGGGTCCGCGGTCACCCGAGACGCGCTGCGTGCGCCCGGGCAGGGAGGCCTCGATGCGCTTGCCGTCGAGGGCAGCGATGAGGGCGTCCCACGCGTACCCCGCCTCGAGCATCATCACGATGGCGAGGCCCGCGTTGGCCGCCATGTGCCGGCCGATGACGGGAACGACCGTGGTCAGGGAGCGCCCGTCGCTGCCGTTCAGACGGAACTCGGTGCCGTCCTGGCGTTCGTCGACGATCTCGACGACCCAGTCGGCGCGGGCTGCCGCGTCTGCGTCTTCGGCGATGTCGGGGGTCGCCACCGTCACGACCGGAACCTCGGCGCGCGCGGCGACCTCCGCGCCCGCGGCCGAATCCAGTGACACCACTGCTCGGCGCGACCGATCGGCGTGGAACAGCGGCAGCTTGGCCTCGAAGTACTCGCGCATGTCGGCGTAGTCGTCGAGGTGGTCGTGCGAGAGGTTGGTGAAGGCGGCGACGTCGAAGACGATGCCGTCGACTCGGTGGCGGCTGAGCGCCTGCGCGCTGACTTCGACGGCGACGGCTTCGACGCCGCGTTCGCGCATCAGGGCGAGAAGGGCGTGGAACTCGGATGCTTCGGGTGTCGTCAGGCGCGAGACGATGACCTGCCCGGCGATGTGCCGCTCCGCCGTGGAGGAGAGTCCGGTGACCACTCCGAGCTGGGCGAGGATGCCCTCGAGCAGGTGCGAGACGCTCGTCTTGCCGTTCGTTCCCGTCGTGCCGAACAGAACGGGGAGGGCGTCGCCGGGTCCGGTGCCGTAGACCCAGGCCGACAGATCGCCGAGCATCGCCCGGGGGTCATCGACCACCACGATCGGCAACCCGGTGTCGGCGGCGAGGCGCGCGCCCTCGTCGTCGGTGATGACGGCGACGGCGCCTTTCTCGGCGGCCTCGGCAGCGAAGGACGCGCCGTGGCTGTTCCCGCCACGGATCGCCACGAACGCTTCACCCGGCCTGAGGTCGGCGGTCGCGAGCGTGATGCCCGAGAGGGTGGTCGCGGAGGTGTCACCGTCGACGCGCGTGGCGAACCGGCTGGCCAGTTCGGCGAGACTCCGGACGAGCGGATGCTCGGGCCGGAGGACGGGTGGGAGGTTCGAGGCAGCGGTCGGCATGTTGCCTCCATTCTGGCATCCGGGCGCAGACAGCCCCGGAAGCGGGGTGTCGCGGCCGCCCCGGGCGCGCTCGCTCGGGGCAGCCGCGACGGGAATGCTATGCCCGGCGGCGACGCACGAGGGCGAGAACCGCGACGATCAGCGCGATGGCGCCGAGGGCGAGCCCGCCTCCACCCAGCCACAGGGCGGTCTGGTCGGTCGACGTCGCGGCGGCGGGTGCAGCATCCGCGATCGCTGTCTCGTCGTGGTCGGCGGCGGCGGAATCGTGCCCGCCGCCGTGCTCGTCCTCCGCGGCGACAGCGCCGACCGCGATGACGGGCGCCGGTGATTCCGGCTCGGCGCCGCCGTCGACGGCCACCTCGGTCCAGGCGGTGGAGCCCGCTACGCACAACTGCGTCACGGGCATCGGCACGTCGCTCTCGGCGAGCTGCTCGCTGAACCGCGCGTCGATGCTGACCTCGCCTTTGATGCCGTTCTCGATCGGCTCATCGGCGGTGAACGTGACCCGCGTGACGGTGCCGTTCTCGGCGACGTCGCGCGCGATGCTCCAGCCGGCGTCCGCGACGGGGACGACGTTCGTGACGCCCTCGGGGATGTCGATGATCATGCCCGTGGTCGGCGAGTCGTCGCAGCCGTGGCTGAACGAGAAGGTGAGGGTCGTCGAGGCCTCGGCTGATGCGTTCTCGGGGGTGACGTGCACGTGTGCGGATGCTGCGAGGGGCAGAGCGACGACGAGGGCGCCACCGAGGAGGAGGCCTGCGGTGAGTCGGGTGCGGGTACGGGTGGTGCGGATGGGTGAAGACATGGTTTCTCTCTCGGATGCGGGCGATGCCGCGCGCACGGACGTGCGAAGAAGGCGGCGGTCGCCGAAGGAACGGATGCTGCTCAGAGGGCAGCGGAGAAGCGCCGCACTCAGGCGGCGGAGGGGGAGGGGAGAGAAGCGGGCGGGCCGCGGCGCCCGAGGCCGGGGGGGAAGACGAACGAGACGGGGGGCGGCTCGGGGATGAAGCCGGCACCCCGCGGAACGCCGGGACCAAGGGGGCTGCCGGCCGGCACGGCGGCGGCCCGGACCATCCACGCGCCGATGGCCGCGAGCGCCGACTCGCCACGGCAGACCAGCGCGATCGTGACGAGTGCGGCGAGCACGTGCAAGAGGGTCATATCGGCGTAAACGGGGGCCGCAGCATCCGCCGACATCGTCATCGTCGTGTCGTGCACGTGACCCGGCGTCACCGACATCATCGAGCCCGCCGTCGCGCCGATGTCGCCCATGAGCGCGAAGGCGCTGTGGAAGAGGAGCTGGCTCGCGCCGACCGCGAGGGCCGCGCGCCACGGTTCGGGACGCGGGGAGGCGAGGGCGACCGCGAGCGGCGTGGCCAGTGCGAAGAGGATCGCGCAGTAGAGGAGAGACGGGGGCGCCCCACCGCCGAGGGTGTGGGCTGCGGCCGCGGTGATCGTGGCGACGGCGGCGAAGACGGCGCCGCGTGATGCGCGCGCCGCCCGATTGCTCATCGGGCCAGGGTAGCGCGCGATGCGCCGGGGATCGTGATGGCGGCTCCGAGCGGGTCCACGCTCGGCCCATTCAAAGGGTGCCGGGGGTACGGTGATCGCTGTGACCGCCCTTGCCTTTGTCGTCGGTGTCGTGCTGCTCGTCGTGGGCCTCGCCCTGTCGATCGCGCTGCACGAGATCGGACACCTCGTTCCCGCGAAGCTCTTCGGGCTCCGCGTCGGTCAGTACATGATCGGTTTCGGCCCGACACTGTGGTCGAAGAAGATCGGCGAGACCGAGTACGGGTTCAAGGCCATTCCGCTCGGCGGTTACATCTCGATGGCGGGCATGTACCCGCCCTCCCCCGGGGAGGCCGAAGGCGGGCGCCGCCCCGGCCGGATGCGGGCGCTCTTCGTGACGATGGTGCAGGACGCCCGGGCCGCGAACGACGAGACCCTGGTCGGGGTCGAAGACCGGGTCTTCTACAAGCTGCCCGTCTGGAAGCGCGTCGTCATCATGCTCGGCGGGCCCGTCATGAATCTTCTGCTGGCGGTCGTGCTCTTCGCGATCCTCGCCAGCGGGATCGGCGTGCAGACCGCGACGACCACCATCGCCTCGGTCAGCGAATGCGTGATCCCCGCCGATGCCGGTCGCACGGACTGCACCCCCGACGATCCGGCTGCGCCGGCTGCCAAAGCGGGGGTCTTGCCGGGTGACGTGCTCGTCTCGGTCGACGGCACCGCGGTCGCGACGTTCCCCGACGCCTCCGCCATCATCCAGGCGTCCCCCGGACGCCCGTTGTCGATCGTGGTCTCGCGGGACGGGGTCGAGCAGACCCTCACCCTCACCCCGGCCTTGACGACCCGCGCGGTCACCGACGACCTCGGACGCGCGGTGGTCGGCGACGACGGCGTGGTCGAGACCGAGCAGGTGGGTTTCGCCGGTGTGTCCTCGCAGACGGCCCTCGTTCCGCAGCCCATCTGGGTCGGCCCGCAGATGACCTTCGAGAACGTCGGCGCGGTGGCCGGCATCATGACGCAGCTTCCGGTGCGTGTCTACGACACCGCTGTCGATCTGTTCACGGGGCAGGAGCGCGACCCGAACGGTCCGCTCAGCGTCGTCGGGGCCGGTCGCCTCGCCGGCGACATCGCGGCCGTCGACGCACCCATCCAGAACCGGGCCGCCGGCATCATCGGCCTCCTCGCGTCGCTGAACATCGCGCTGTTCGTCTTCAATCTGATCCCGCTGCTGCCGCTCGACGGCGGCCACGTCGTCGTTGCGCTCTGGGACGGGATCAAGCGGCTGTGGGCGAGGGCGCGCAACCGCGTCAGCAGGCCCGTCGACGCCACGAAGCTCGTGCCCGTCACGTTCGTCGTGGTCGTGCTGCTGATCGGCATGGGCGGCATTCTCATCCTCGCCGACCTGTTCAACCCCGTCTCGATCCTCTGAGGTCGCTCCCGCCGCTGACGCGCTCGGCGGGACGCGCGTGTCCCGAATTCCGCAACGATCGACTGCTTTCGTTGCGGAAAGTGGGACATGGGCGAGGGCGTGTCCCGAATTCCGCAACGATCGGGCCTCGGGGTTGCGGAAATCGGGACATGCCGGCGCAAGGTGAGGCGGATGCTGCGGGGCAACGGGTCGGGTCAGGAGAGTGCGTGGCCGACCAGTCGCTCGAGCGTGCGCATGCCGTCGCGCGAGAGGATCGACTCGAGGTGCCCCTGCACCGAGGCGAAACCCTGCCCGCGGAGCGCGTAGACGTCGCCGGTCGAGGCGTCGGCCGCGATCTCCACCAGGTCTTCGGGCGGTGCGGTCTCCGCGAGCTTCGCGGTGAACGTGTTGTAGAAGCCGATCGAGGCCGCTTCGCCGAACAGGTCGACGGTTTTCTGCAAGCCCTGGTGCGGACGACCGAGCGGAGCCAGGTCGAAGCCGAGTGAATCGGCGAGGATCTGGTGGCTGAGGCACACCGCGAGGAGCGGCTGCTCCGAGGCGCGCCGCCGGCCGACGACCTCGCGCATGCGGCGGATGCGGGCGCTCGCCGTGTCGCGCGGGTCGCCGGGGCCGGGGCCCGAAACGACGAGCTCGGCCTCGTCGAGCTGGGGGTCGGTGACCTCGCCCCACGGCACGATCGAGACCTCCAGCCCGAGGTGGCGCAACTGGTGGGCGAGCATCGTGGTGAAGCGATCTTCTGCGTCGACGACGAGCG
The DNA here is from genome assembly GCF_043556445.1 of Microbacterium shimangi. NCBI lineage: Bacteria > Bacillati > Actinomycetota > Actinomycetes > Micrococcales > Microbacteriaceae > Microbacterium > Microbacterium shimangi. Next base: position 10,155 of record NZ_JBIGII010000002.1, on the reverse strand, counting down.
CGCGACGGCCGACGAACGGGCCGGTGCTCTCTGTCTCCTGCGGGTTCATCCAGAACGGCGCAAGTCGCGAATTGCGCGAGGCGAGCAGCTCGGCGATTGCCGGGTCGTCGGCGAGAGACGGCCGCTCGACGGTGGGGGCGTCTGGATCGGCGGTCGGATGCGGCGCCACGGGCACGTCGCGGGCGATCGCCCCGATGGCTCCCAGAACGCCTGCGGCCTTGCCGTGGGTCTCGCCCACCTCGCCGTCGGGATCGGAGTGGCGCACGAGCGTCGCGCCCACCGGGACGCGCAGCATGCCGTCGGCGAGGTAGGCGGTGCGGATCAGGATCGGCGCGTCGAGATCGTGGCTGGCACCGTCGCCGGTCTGCGAGCCCGTCGCCTCGGCGGGGGTGAAGAGCGCTGCGACCCCCGAGTAGTACCCGCGTGGTCCGCGCTCGTGGCGGGCGATGACGGCGCACGCATTCTGCATGGGGGAGCCGGTGACGGTGGGAGCGAACATGGTCTCGCGGAGGATGTCGCGCGGGTCGAGCCGGCTGCGACCGCGCAGGACGTACTCGGTGTGGGTGAGGCGTGACATCTCTTTCAGATGCGGCCCGGTGATCCGGCCCCCGTCGGAGCAGACGGCGCTCATCATCTTGAGTTCTTCGTCGACCACCATGAAGAGCTCTTCGGTCTCTTTCGTCGACGAGAGGAACTCGCTGAGCGTCTCGGCGGTCGCTCCTCCCGCGGGGTGGCGGAACGTGCCCGAGATCGGGTTCATCGTGACCACGCCCCCACGGGCGATGACATGCGCCTCGGGGCTCGCGCCGACGGCGATGAGGCCCGGGGTGATCACCGCGAAGGTCCAGTAGGCGCCGCGTTCGTGTTCGAGGAGTGCGCGGAACCATGTCAGCGCGGCGGTGCGCTCATCGGCGGCGACCCGGGCGGTGAAGTCGCGGCGGATGACGAAGTTCGCGCCTTCGCCCCGGCCGATCTCGTCGGCGATGACCCGCCGGACGATCTCGGCGTACTCCTCGTCGGGAATGTCGAAGCCGGCGTCTTCGAACGGCACGGGCGCCGAAGGCAGCGTGGTGAGGGCGTCGGTGCGCGACACGGCGAGGTGCTCGTCGACGACGAGGCAGCGCAGCGCTGCCTCATCGTCGCGGCAGACGAATCCGCGCTCGACGACCTGACGGTAGGGCACGAGAGCGAGCACTTCCCGGTCCACACCCGCCGGATCGGTGAGGGGGATGTCGGCGAGGAGGGCGACGTCGACGACGTCGCCGGTGAGGATCTCGACGGTGTCGCCGTCGCGCGCGATCAGCGCGAACGATTCGGTGCCCGCGGCGAGTTGTCGCAGGCGGGAGAGGGGAGCGGAGCCGGTCATGATCGGTCTTTCGTCGGAGGGCGGTCGCCCCACGCGGCTGCCTAACGAAAAAGACCGCCTCGAGGGCGGTCTGTCACGTGCGAACGCCCACCGCTTAGAGGGTGAGCCACCAGGAACGGTTCGCGGACATGCGCCGAACGTATCACACGCGCCTTTCGGCCTCTGGGCGGGTCGCCCGGCGTAGGCTGGGGGAGTGCCTGCAGTCAATTTAGGGATGCCTCGTGTCACCCAGGTTCTTGCGCCCCGGCGTAAGAGTCGCCAGATCAAGGTCGGCAAGGTCCTCGTCGGAGGAGACGCCCCCGTCAGTGTGCAGTCGATGTGCACGACGCCGACGACGAACATCAACGCGACGCTTCAGCAGATCGCCGAGTTGACGGCATCCGGCTGCGAGATCGTGCGCGTCGCCGTGCCTTCCCAGGACGACGCCGACGTGTTGCACATCATCGCCAAGAAGAGCCAGATCCCGGTCATCGCCGACATCCACTTCCAGCCGAAGTACGTCTTCCAAGCGATCGACGCCGGCTGCGCCGCGGTGCGCGTGAACCCGGGCAACATCCGCAAGTTCGACGACCAGGTCGGCTCGATCGCGGCGGCGGCCAAGGCAGCGGGCGTATCCCTTCGCATCGGTGTCAACGCCGGATCGCTCGACCCGCGCCTCCTCGAGAAGTACGGCAAGGCCACCCCCGAGGCGCTCGCCGAGAGCGCGCGCTGGGAGGCCAGCCTCTTCGAAGAGCACGACTTCCACGACTTCAAGATCTCGGTGAAGCACAACGACCCCGTGATCATGGTGCAGGCCTACCGCCTGCTGGCGCAGATGGGCGACTGGCCCCTCCACCTCGGCGTCACCGAGGCGGGCCCGGCGTTCCAGGGCACGATCAAGTCGGCGACCGCGTTCGGCATCCTCCTCTCGGAGGGCATCGGCGACACCATCCGGGTCTCGCTCTCGGCCCCGCCCGCCGAAGAGGTCAAGGTCGGGCACCAGATCCTGCAGTCGCTCAACCTGCGCGAGCGCAAGCTCGAGATCGTCTCGTGCCCGTCGTGCGGTCGCGCTCAGGTCGACGTCTACACGCTCGCCGACGACGTCACCGAGGGTCTGAAAGACATGACCGTCCCGCTGCGCGTGGCCGTCATGGGTTGCGTCGTCAACGGACCCGGCGAGGCTCGTGAGGCCGACCTCGGCGTCGCCTCGGGCAACGGCAAGGGCCAGATCTTCGTCAAGGGCCAGGTCGTCAAGACGGTGCCCGAGTCCGAGATCGTCGCGACCCTCATTGAAGAAGCGAATCGCATCGCTGCGGAGATGGGCCCCGACGCCGCTCTCGGTACGGCCCAGGTCATCACGGCCTGACCCCTTTCGCCGATTCGATCGGTCGAATCACGGGTTGTCGGCGGAAGGATCGGGTGCAGTAGCGTTCGGTCTCATGTCTGCTGCGCCACCGTCTCACGCACCGTCGCCGTCTGCGTCGCTTTCTCGGCCGATCATCGCCGGGATCGTCACCGCGCTGGTGGGGTTCACCAGTACGTTCGCGGTGGTGCTCACCGGGCTCCGGGCCGTCGGCGCAACCCCCGCGCAAGCGGCGAGCGGTCTGCTGGCGATCACCCTGGCTGCGGGTATCGGCTGCATCGTGATGGCGTGGCGTTTTCGTATGCCCATCACGATCGCGTGGTCGACGCCGGGCGTGGCACTGCTCGCAGCGACGGGGGCCGTCGAGGGAGGGTGGCCTGCCGCCGTCGGCGGATTCTTGGTGGCTGCGGTGCTGATCCTGCTCACCGCGCTGTTTCCTCCGATCGGAGCGCTGATCGCGCGCATTCCTCCCTCCATCGCCCAGGCGATGCTCGCCGGGGTGCTGCTGCCGCTCTGCCTCGCCCCGTTCAGCGGCCTCGTCGCGAATCCCTGGAGGGTCGCGCCGGTGATCCTCGTGTGGCTCGTCTTCTCGCGACTGCTGCCCCGCTGGGCGGTGCCGTTCGCGTTCCTCGCTGCAATCGCGGTGATCGCGGTGGAGCTCGCCCGGACGGGGGCGGGGACGGATGCTGCGGCGTTGTTCCCCCGCCTGGAGTTCACCGCCCCGACCCTCACTGTCGGCGCGGTGATCGGCATCGGATTGCCGCTGTTCGTCGTGACGATGGCGTCGCAGAACGTTCCGGGCGTCGCGGTGATGCGCAGCTTCGGGTACGACATCCCGTGGCGTCCGGCGATGCTGGTCACCGGCCTCGGTACGGCGCTCGCGGCCACGGCCGGCGGTCACGCCGTGAACCTCGGTGCGATCAGCGCTGCGATCGCCGCAGGCCCCGACTCCCACCCCGATCCGAAGCGCCGCTGGGTGGCGGGTGTCTCGGCGGGCGGGTCCTACCTCGTGCTCGGTGCGCTGTCGGCGGCGTTCGCGGCGCTGGTGCTGCTCGCCCCGGTCGGGGTCATCGCGGCGGTCGCGGGTCTCGCGCTCTTCGGGGCATTCGGATCGGCGATCCAGCAGGCGATCGATGACCCGGGGGAGCGGCTGCCCGCGGTCGTCACGTTCCTCGTCGCGGCCTCGGGGATCGCCATCGCCGGCGTCAGCGCGGCGTTCTGGGCGCTCGCCGCGGGGCTCGTCGTCCGCGCGGTGCTGCACGTCGGCCGGCGCTGACGCAGCATCAGCCCCTCGGATTCTGAGGAGACCTCGGAGTACGAGGGCGCTTCGAGCGTGGGGCATCCTCAGTCTTCGGAATCCCCTCGATCTCAGCCGAACGCCGTCCGCAGTCGACGCGTCCACGGGGCATCCAGGCGGAATGGCGGATGCCCGCCGGCGGAGAAGCCGCCGTTACCGACCTGTGACCATGGGGTGTCGATCGTCGTGAACCTTTCGGTGGTTCGCGGACACTACTAGGTGTGGATACAGACGACGCCGCGTTGTGGACGCGAGTCCGCGACGGAGACGATGCCGCCCTCGCCGCCCTTTTCGACCGGCACGAGGCGCGGCTCTTCCGCCACGCCCAGCGCCTGCTCTCGTCGAGGGAAGATGCGAAGGATGCGGTGACCATCGCCTTCTTCGAGCTGTGGCGCCGGCGCGAGTCGGTGCGCCTCGTCGACGGTTCGCCGTTGCCGTGGCTGCTCAACACCGTGGCGCACAGCGCACGCAACCTCGAGCGTTCGGGGCGCCGCTATGCGGCGCTGCTCGAACGAGCACCGATTCGGGAGGATCAGCACCCGGGGGCCCATGACGAGAGCGGCATTCTGGCGGCGCTACGGCGGCTGCCGGCGAAGGAGCAGAGCGTGCTCGTTCTCACCGTGCTGGAGGGATACCCCGAGCGCGACGCCGCCGAGGCCCTCGGCATCCCCGTCGGGACCGTGAAGTCCCGCCTCGCCCGTGCGAAGGCGAAGCTGCGCGACGAGATCACGTCATTGGAGGCGTCATGGGCATGAACGACGAACAGCTCAGCGCTGCCGAGCACGACGACCTTCGCTCGCGCCTGGTCGCCGGTACGAAGCGCATCAAGCCCGTCGGGGCCCACCGTCGCGCGATCATCACCACCACGGTCGCCGTCGTGCTGGTCGCGGGGCTCTCGGCCGGTGCGGTCGGGGCGGCGAACTTCCTCCGGATGGGGGAGCGGGCCGAGCCGATCGCGACGCCGACGGCGGCGCCCACCTCTACGCCAGCACCCACGCCCACCTCTACGCCAGCACCCACGCCCAGTCGCACCCCGACGCTGGCCCCGACGACTCCGGCAGCGGAGCGCATCGCGGCTGATCCGACGTCGCGCTTCTCATTCGGGTGCAACGACATCGCCCAAGATGTCTCCGTTTTCTTTGAGGGGGCGGTGCCGCCTGTCGCATCGGAGATGCCAGACCTTGTCGGGCAGGCCAGCTGGCTTTCGGGCCCCGCCGAGTACGCATTCGCACAGGCGGGCGCGCTCTACTGCGAGTACGGTGCGTCGCCTGCGGCAGGTACCGGGTGGGCGACGGTCATCATTGTTCCGGATGCCGCGGGGGCACTGGAGGATCGAGAAGCGACTCTCGGATCAAGTGATATCTGCGACGCGGCTTTCCCGTGCGAACTGGTGGGCGGCGCCTATCTTGAGGTGGATGGGCAGCCGGCTGGGGCCGTCGACGACCTCGAGGCGCGCTCCAACTCGGGTGAGACTGCCGTCGCGGCGGTGCGCGAACGGCTCCTCGGCGAAGAGATTCTTGAGCCAACGTGGTTGCCCCCGACGGGCAGCACTCCTGTCGTCGGCGACTGTGAAGCCGTTCTTCCATCCACCGCAGTCGCTTCCGCCTTCCGCGCTGTCGCAGCGGAGACCACCAACCCTGAGGGCGGCTGGGGTATCCGCGCGTGGATGATCTCCGACGCGTGGGGCGCGGCCCCGTGTTACTACAGCGAAAGCGGGTCTGATCCGATGAATGGGCCGTCATTCGGAGTCGTCACATGGTTGCCCGGCGGGGAGTGGGCCTATCGGCGGGCCGCCGTCGGAGCACCGCTCGATCTCCCGGGCGCATCGAGCGAGGATCGAGCGCTCGTGTCTTGCGAGTCGAGCGACTACTTCTCCTGCACGGTCGACGTGCTGGCGGACGGCAACTGGGTCCGGTACTCGCTTCCGATCGATGCGCCCGAAGGTGAGCGGGCAGCCATCGTGCAGGAAGTGGCGAGTGCGATTGTCGCGACGGTGCGCGGATGAGGGAGGAACCGCATCGCTGTGCCGGCCGCAGCATCCGCCGCCCGTAAACTCGACTCGTGGTCACACGTCTGTCGCATTACTTCCTCCGCACGCTCCGCGAAGACCCGGCTGACGCCGAGGTCCCCAGCCACCGGTTGCTGGTGCGCGCCGGGTACATCCGTCGTCAAGCCCCGGGCATCTTCGCCTGGCTGCCGCTCGGCCTTCGGGTCAAGGCGAAGATCGAGGCGGTCATCCGCGACGAGATGGCGAACGCCGGTGCGTACGAGGTGCACTTTCCGGCCCTGTTGCCGCGCGAGCCGTACGAGACGTCTGGCCGGTGGGAAGAGTACGGCGACGGCATGTTCCGCCTGAAAGACCGCAAGGGTGCCGACTACCTGCTCGCACCGACGCACGAAGAGGTCTTCACGCTGCTCGTGAAAGATCTCTACAACTCGTACAAAGACCTGCCGCTGTCGATCTACCAGATCCAGGACAAGTACCGCGACGAGGCGCGCCCCCGTGCGGGGCTGCTGCGCGGCCGCGAGTTCACGATGAAGGACGCCTACTCGTTCGATGCGACCGACGCGGGACTGGATGCGTCGTACCAGGCGCAGCGTGACGCGTACGAGCGCATCTTCGAGCGGCTCGGACTCGAGTACGTCATCGTCGCCGCCGACGCGGGCGCGATGGGCGGCTCGAAGTCGGAGGAGTTCCTGCACCCGACCCCGATCGGTGAAGACACCTTCGTGCGTTCGGAGGGAGGGTACGCCGCCAACGTCGAGGCGTTCACGACCGTCGTGCCCGAGCCGATCCCCTTCGACGGGCTCCCCGAGCCGGTCATCTTCGATTCGCCGAACACCCCGACGATCCAGACGCTCGTCGACCACGCGAACGCCGTGCTCGAGGGCGACTACACCGCCGCGCACACGCTGAAGAACGTGGTGCTCGCCCTCACCCATCTCGACGGCACCCGCGAGGTCGTCGTCGTCGGGCTCCCGGGCGACCGCGACGTCGACGACAAGCGCGTCGAGGTGGCTTTCGCCCCCGCCGCGGTCGAACCCGCCACGACCGACGACTTCGAGCGCAATCCACTCCTGGTCAAGGGCTACATCGGACCCTGGTCCGAGACCGGCCCGATCCTCGGCGAGGAGTCGGCGACCAGCATTCGGTACTTCCTCGATCCGCGCGTCGTCGACGGCACGGCCTGGATCACCGGGGCGAACATCGACCAGAAGCACGTGCACTCGCTCGTGGCCGGGCGTGACTTCACCTCCGACGGCTTCATCGAGGTCGCGACCGTCCGCGAAGGCGACGCCGCCCCCGACGGCTCGGGACCGGTGACCCTCGCGCGCGGCATGGAGATCGGGCACGTGTTCCAACTCGGTCGCAAGTACGCCGAGGCGCTGGGGCTCAAGGTGCTCGACGAGAACGGCAAGCTCGTGACGGTCACGATGGGCTCGTACGGCATCGGCGTCACCCGCATTCTCGCGATCATCGCCGAGCTCAACAACGACGAGAAGGGCCTCATCTGGCCCGCATCGGTCGCGCCGTTCGACGTGCACGTCGTGGCGACCGGACGGGATGCTGCCGCTTTCGAGCTGGCTGCGTCGCTCTCGGATGATCTCGAGTCCGCCGGCTTCGACGTTCTCTACGACGACCGCCCGAAGGTCTCGCCGGGCGTCAAGTTCGGCGACGCCGAGCTCGTGGGAGTGCCGCGCATCGTCATCGTCGGCCGCGGTGCAGCCGACGGCGAGGTCGAGCTATGGGATCGCCGTACCGGTGACCGCGAGGTCGTCCCGGCCTCCGAAGCGGTCGCCCGCCTGCGTTCCTGAGCTCCGGCCCACCGCCGGCGTCGCGGGCGTAGGACATGGCGCGGACGTAGGACGGATCCGCCGGAAACGTCCTACCTCCGCGTTATCTCCGACCTTCGGCGCGGCCCGCGCCGCGCGGGTCAGGACTCGGGGTCGGTCGAGCCGCGCAACCACGGGCGGCCCAGCGGAACGGTCGTGCGGCCCATCGTGCGGCGGATGAACTTCTCGGCCAGCATGTAGGTCGCAAGGCCGGATGCGGCGATCAACAGGATCGACCCGGCGGCGCCGAGCGCCTCGGCGCCACCGAACGCCGTGACGGACTGAAGCAACAGGCCACCGGAGACGCAGAGCAGCGTGATCGGCAGTACGGAGTTGTGGGTCGCACCGGGAAACGCGAACAGCACCGCGAGTACGGCGAACATGAGAGTGAACACGCCCCGTGCGGGGCCGGCGACTTCGAAGAAGCCCAGTTCTCCGCCGAGGAGGAAGCCGGGCATGCAGAGCCAGTACCAGCCGAATGCGTTGTACACCAGGAAGTGGAAGTCGTCGCCGATCGCGAACGACAGCATGCCCGCGATGATCTGCACGACCCCGCCGAAGATCGCGCCGACCCAGAACACCGAACTCTCGTTCTGCACACCGAGGTGCGCGAGCTGGGCGGTGAGGGTCGCGATGGCGAAGCCGAGAAGCCCGATGAGCCCGGGATCGGCCGTGGATGGGGTACGTGCGAGGCGAAGCGCAAGAGGGGAGGACACGTTCGACGGTAACGCACGGTGTGTGCCCCCGCGCGGGGGGCAGTCAGTCTCCCGCGAGCGGGGCATTCCGGCGACGGTGGACGACGGCGAGCACGCCGACGGCCAGGAGCGCGCCCGCCACGACGGGAAGCGCCGGGTCGATGCCCGCTCCGGTGGCGGGGAGGGGAACGGTGGGGGGAGTTGCTGTCGGCGTCGCGGAGGGAGTGGTCGAGGGCTCGGGTACCGGTAGCGGCGAGATCTCGACGTTCACTTCGACCCCGGGATCCTCGGTGGGGGAGGCGGCGGACGCGTCGGTCGAGGCGGTGACGCCGCCCGCGAAGAGCGCCCCGCCGATCAGGAGTGCGGCGATGACCCGGGCCGCGGAGCGAGCTGCTCGGCGCGAGGAGGCGGCCGCGAGCGCGGCGTCCGGCGCTGCGGCGTCCGCCGCGTGCGGAGGCTCGGCGGGTGCGGTGAGGCGCCCTTCTGCGCGGGCCGCGGCGATCAGTTCGGCGGTCTTGCGGCGGTCTCGGCGGCGCTGACGCAGGTACCAGGCCACCAACAGGGCGGCGATGGCGAGAAAGGCCAGCTGCGACCACGGGAGGGCGATCAGGGTCGCCGAGGCCGCCACCGGCACGGCCTCCGCGACCGCGACGTCGTCGCTGACCGCGACCGGGGTCGCTTCGACGCGGACGTCGTACCAGGCGAGCGGCCATACCGAGGCGACGCGAAGAGTGCCGGCACGCGTTTCGCCTGGCGCGATGTCGGCGATCTCCTCGCCCGCCCGTTCGCTCGCGGCGAGGCCGAACGGGCCCGAGACGACGGCGAGCGGAGCGGCTCGCAGCCGCGTGTTGCCGGTGTTCGTGATCGAGTAGGCGATGTCGATGAATCCGGGCTCGAACGGATTGACCGACCCGGTGAAAGTTCCTGTGACAGACGCCGACGCCTCGGTGCGCAGCTCGCCGGTCACCCGCGTCATCACGCGGAAGCCGACTCGGGACTCCACACCGACGGTGTCCGTCCCGGGAGTGTGGATGCTGGCGGCCACGCCCGCGGGGTGATCGCCCGGGGTCGCGTCCGCGGGCACCGTGATCTGAAAGGGCACGATCTCCGAGGACTTCGCAGCGACCGACACCGTCTCGGGGAGGGCGATCCAGGTGCCGGCGTCGGTGGAGGGTCGATCGGAGGGGAGCATGTTGAACCGCCCCGTCTCGGTGAAGTAGCCGTCGGCCGCCGAAAGTCGGAAGTCGACCGGCTCGTCGCCATGATTGTCGACCACGAGGTACTCGACGCGATCGGAGCCCGGATCGCCCTCCCACTCGACCCAGGAGCGGCCATCGGGGCCGCAGGCGGTGCCCGGCCGCACCGACCAGGTCACCGAAGATGTGGCGGTCGGCGAGTCTGCGGGTGCAGGGGTGGGAGGCGTCGGCGTCGTCTGGGCCGACGCCACCGACGAAACTGCGAGCGGCGAAAGGGAGAAAAGCGCGGCCACCACAGCGGTGGTCGCTTTCGTCAGGAGGGAGTTCATGGGGCAGGACCTCGGCGGCGTAGGGCGTACGCGGGGTGTGTGGGGGGGGGGGGGGGGGGGGGGGGGGGGGGGGGTTTTTGCACCAAAAAGTTTCGG
>NZ_JBIGII010000001.1:0-109630 GCF_043556445.1 Microbacterium shimangi | reverse complement strand
CCCCCCCCCCCCCCCCCCCCCCCCCCCCCCCCCCCCCCCCCCCCCCCCCCCATAATCGTCGCGCGAACGAGGTTCGGGGGTCCGCGCCGTCACGCGCGAACCCCCGAACTTCACGACGCCGGGTAGCCGGCGGTCTTGACCGTCGTGATGGTTTCGCCGTCGACAACCCCGGTGACGGTGACCGTTGCCTCGCCCGCGGGGAGGGCAGTCAGTCGCGAGTTGATCGAAACACTGGCGGATTTGCCGGGCTGGACGGCGATGAACGTCTTCGAGCCGTAGGCGGTGTCGATGGTGATGTCGACGGGGGTGGGTTCGTTGTTCGTCGCGATCACCGACACGTACTTCTTGCCCGCGATGGTGCGCGCGGCCGCCGTGGCGGTCACGTCGAGTTCGGGCGCCGGCGCTCCTACCGAGAACGACACGGTCTCAGACACGCCGTTGATCGTCAGCGTGGCGTCACCCGAGCCGTTGCGCAGCGCTGTGAGGCGGTGTGTGCGGGGATCGAGTGATGCGACCGCATCGGCCGGCGCATCGGCAGCTGCACCGACGTAGACGGACGAAGAGCTGGTCCACGCATAGCTCATCGGCCACGAGACGTCGACACGACGCGTGTCGTCCTGCAGCAGCGTCGGTTCGAGGGCGAACTCCGTGCCCGCCTCGAGGTACGACTCCGGGGCGGTCAGCGAGACCGACTCGACGCGCGTCTGCACCTCGGCCGCGAACCAGGCCGAGTTGTCGTCGGCAACGGTCTTTCCGTCGTTTCGCCAGTCGCCCGACGCGGGGTCGATGCCCAGCATCGTCCAGCCGGTGAACGAGCCGAACTCCGATGCGGCGGGGCTCTTTCCGGAGTTGCCGTTGATGACGTACGGGATGTTGTCGGCAACGGCCGAGTGGAAGACGCCGACGTGGCTGTTGACCATCGCGATCGACTTGCCGGATTCGGAACGGAAGTCTTCCATCCAGTCCTCCTCGAGACCGGCATCCTGGCGGTCCGAGAGTTGGCTCGACTTCGCTACGAGCGGGTCGTCGATCGGCATGTGCTGGAGGACGACGACTCCCGTGAGGGATTCGTCGGATGCTGCTTCTTCGAGCCGGTCGCGAAGGAACGGCAGCTGCGCGTAGTCGCTGCTCAGGTCGCCGTTGGCGGTGTTGAGCGTGAGGAAGCGCGTTCCGTCGACGTCGCGTGAGGTGTAGGTGTCGCCGAACGCCGACGTGAAGTTGCCGATCGCCCCACCCATGACCTCGTGGTTGCCGGGAACGTAGGTCCACGGGAAGTCGACCCCGGCGAGTTCCTCGTCGAGGATCTGCCGGGCGAGCGCGAAGTCTTCGGGGGAGGCCTCGTCGACCAGGTCGCCGTTGATGTACAGCACGTCGGGCTCGGCCGCGACGACCTCGCGCAGCGCTTCACGCGCGCCCTCTGCCTGACCGCTCTCGGGGTCGCGGGCGACGAACTGCGCGTCGGACATGACGGCGACGCGCAACGGCGCAGCATCCGTCTGTCCGTCCGCGACGATGGTGTCGTCGGTGACGAAACCTGCGATGGGCAGTTCGACCTCGGGAGCGACTTCGGCCACCGGGTCGTCGAACCACATGTCGCCGACCGGGAGGTTGGCCGCGGAGGTCTCGTAGGCGCTGATCATCTGCAGGCGGATCGGGTAGGCGGTGCCGGCCGGGACGGCGTAGGAGATCTGCTGCCATTCGGTGCCCTGCGGCGCCGACGAGTAGGCGTACTTGAAGGCGCCGGTCGCATCGGAATACCCGAGGTAGGTCATGGCATTGGCGCCGGCCGTGGTGTTGCCCTTGACCCAGACCTTGATCGTGCTGGGTTGTCCGGGGATCTCGTAACCGGGGTGGCCGACGGCGGGGCGCGTGTTGGCGGTGCGCGTCGCCGTGGACTGCGAGAAGTCGTAGGTGAGGTGCGCGGCCGTTCCTCCGTCGCGGCCCTCACCGGGCGCGACACTGTACGTGCCGCGGGCTCCCGTGACACGCCAGGCGTCGGTGACGACCTCGTCCATGTCGATGATGAGCCGCTCCTCGATGCCGACGGTCACCGCGACCTGGACGGACGCGTCTCCGACGGTGAACGTGAGGGTGACACCGCCCGATGCCACGGTCGGGGTGAGGAGGAACCCACCGTCACCGGCATCGGTGACGGCGAGCACGCCCTCGCGGCTCGCCGTGACGGTGACGTCGACCGGTTCGACCGTGGCTTCGAAGCCTTCGCCATCGTGGCCGCTGAGCTGCAGGGTCGCCGTGTCGTCGAGACCGGTCAGCGACAGGACCGAATCGGATGCTGTCAGCCGCTGGAGCTCGTTGAGCACGGTCATCTCGAGGTCGGAAGACACTCCACCCGACGTCGCCGTCACGGTGACAGGCCCTTCGGCGCCGCCTCGCACCCGCGCGCGGCCGCCGTCAACGGCGTCGACGGTAGCGGTTTCGGCGTCGTCGGTCCACGAGAAGGTCGCGCCGTCGAGAGCGCTGAGGCTCTCGTCGACGCCGGTCGCGGTCAGCGTTCGGTGCAGACCGGGGAAGACGCGGTTCGCGTCGTCGCCGGTCGCGTCGGCGTCGACGAGGATGTCGACGAGCTGCCCCGAGCCCGCCCGGGCGAGAGTGAAGCCCAGGCCGTTCGCGTCTCGGCGTTCGTAGCCGTCGGAGGGGCTGTTCACGATCGACGTCGCGCTGTCACCGGGGCGACGGGCGTTCATCTGGCTCGATCCACCGCCGTCGGCGCTGATCGCGTCGGCCGCACCGAGGTCGCTCATCAGGGCGCTCATCTCGGGGAAGACCATGCCGTCGGCGGTGCTGCTGCGACCGTCGGCTACGACGAAGTAGGCGGTGCGGCGGTCGTCGCTGAAGCCGATCATCGTGCGGGGGTTCTCGGTCGTGAAGTGCCCGTCCTGGCCGTTGTCGACCACCTCGCCATCGGCCAGCAGGCGATGCCATGCGCCGCCCGCTTCTTCGATGTCGAGGGCGTCGTCGCGCACCCCGTAGGCGATCTCGGCGGAGTCGCCGGCCTGCAGTGTCAGCAGGCGGGTCGCGGCGGGAGTGCCGTCGGCGGCGACCAGCATCTGGGTGCCGTCGGCGATGGCGCCGGCGCCCACCGTGTCGGCGACCGAGGTGACGACGCCGTCTGCGCCGACCTGCACCTCTACGCCCGCGTCGGGGCCGGACAAGGCACGTGCGCGGCTGAACTCGCCCCACTGCGAGTTGTAGAGCGCGACGCCGCTGGTGTCCATGGCGTAGACGTTGATGCCGGTGATCGACACGGCGGTGTCATCGGCGAAGGTGACGCTTCCTTCGAGCACCAAGTCGACCAGGGCGCCGAGCCCGTCGGAAGTGACTCCGACACTCGCGCGGGCGTCGGGGTTGCCGGACTTCACGATCTCGCCGTCGGCGATGCCCCAGCCCGCGGCCGCCCAGGAGTTGTTGATGTCGAAGCGGTCGAGGTTGACGCCGGCGATGGCGTTCTCCCGCTCGACCATTTCGGTGACCGTGCCACCGCTACCGGCCACGGTCTCGGGGGAGAGGTACTTCATCGCGACGGTCTCTTGCGAGAGTTCGGCTTTCAGCACGTTGATCTGCTGCCATCCGTTGTCATCGAGACGGTCGTATGCGACGTGAACCAATCCGGGTGCGATGTCTTCGCGCTCGACGTCGTTGACGACCGCGGTGCCCCCGGAATCGAGGTTCATGCCGTCGATCGTGGTGGGCTCCGCAGCGTGAACGGGGACGACGGTCAGGCTGACGAGCCCGGCCGCCAGGGCCCATCCTGCGATGCCGCCCATCACCACTCGTGATCGTTGAGTCAGTGGGTGTGTCATGTCGGAGTCTTCTTTCGGTGGTCTTCTCGGGGGGAGGGGAGGTGTCCACTGCGACGGGTGCCGGCCGTGCGCGGAGGGAGTCGGAGAAGGGTCGGGGGCGGGTGAGGCCCGCCCCCGACCGCAGGGGTTACTCGAAGAGCGAGAGCGTCAGAACCGACGAGTACGAGCCGGGCTCGACGTCGGCGGGGACCTGCAGCTTCAGATCGGCCGTTGCGCTCCAGGTGCCGCCGGCCGTCGCCGCGGAGTCGCCGAGGTACAGCAGTTCCTGGTCGACGAGGCCGGGGCCGCCGGCGGTCGACGGCTCGACGTCGCCGCCGATCGAGATGGCCGGGTCGCCTTCCGCGTCCCCGAGGGCTGCGGGGGACCAGCCGAGGTTCTCGGCGTCGATCGTGGTGACCGCCTCGGTGTCGACGAAGTCGCTCGCGCTGCCCATGACGTACCAGGCCGCACCGTCGGCGATCTCGTCGGGGTCGCGGGTGTCGGTGACGGTGACGGTCGGCAGCGCTCCGGTGAACTGACGGACGAGCTCGGTCGAACCGTTCTCGACGAGGTTGGTCGGGCCGGTGGCGACCGTCATGGCCAGCACGCCGGGCTCTTCGATCTCCTGGATCTCGACATTCACATCGACGTTCTGGTCGCCGTATTCGGCCGCCGACGCTGCGGCGGTTCCGGCAGCGACGAGCAGGACGGCACCGAAGGCGGTGATGCTGCAGCGCAGCGCGCGTGAAGTGTTCATTGTTCTGGTTCTCCTTCTGGGATGGTTCTCGATGCGCTCGCCGGGCGATGAGCGCAAGGGGGCCGGGGGCTCACGCGACGTGACGTGAGCCCCCGGGTGTGCGGGATCAAGACGCGGCGTAGGCGGCCGTCTTCGTCATCGTCACGGGGGCGCCGTCGACGACGCCCGTGACCTTCACCGTGGCCGTGCCTGCGCCGATGGTGCCCAGTCGCGTGTTGATCGAGACGCTCGCCGATTTGCCGGGCTTGACCGCGGTGAACGTCTTCGAGCCGTATGCCGTCTCGATCGTGATGTCGACAGCGGTCGTCTCGTTGTTCGTTGCGACGACCGAGACGTACTGCTTCCCGGCGAGCGCGCGAGTGGACGCCGAAGCGGTCACGGCGAACTGCTCGACCTCGAACTCGACCGAGACGGGCTCGCCGTCGCGGCTGCCGAGGGCCTGAACGAGCTCGACCTGCTGCATGCCGGCAGCGAGTTCTCCCGTGAGCTCGAGCTCCCAGGTTCCGTCAGCCTCGACGACGGTCTTGGTGTCGCCCGGGGTCAGGCGCACCTCGGCGCCGGGGAATCCTGTGCCCGCAAAGGTCACAGACTCGGCGTCAGCGGGAACCGCGCTCGTGGGCGCCTCGTCGACCGTGAAGCCGGAGAGGTCGGCGCGCTGGGTCAGCCACTGGTCGGGGGTGGTGGCGTGGTCGATGATGCGGGTCTCGCCGACGCAGCCGTTCCATCCGTTGCGGGCCGCGTTGTCGACCCAGTCGGCACCGAGGATCCAGGAGTAGCCCTCGTGCCAGGCCATTCCGCCGACGTTCGTGGCGTTGCGCAGCACCGGGGCACCGTCGACGTACATGGTGGTGGTGCGCGAGGTGGGGTCGTTCACGACCGCGACGTGCGACCAGTTGTCGACCATGATCTCGCCCGACCAGTTGACGCGGTCGCCGAGTGCGGCGTTGGCGTCGAGGCTGGTCCACTGGAATTCGCGGAGGTTCGAGATGCCGAGCGCGCTGGGGGAAGCAGTCCAGTCCCACTGCGTGCGGGGCACACCGATCTGCGAACGGTTGCCCGTGCGGGTGAGGAACTTCGACCACTGGTTGGCGCTCGCGGTCCAGTCGGCGTCCATCTTGACGAACGTCTCGATGGTGTAGCCGTTGGAGAGGTCGGCGTTGTTGATCGCCGCGTCGGATGCCGTGGTGAGGTAGCTGTAACGCGAGCCCGAGGAGTTGTCGAAGCACGCGGCGGCGCCGTCGGAGGAGAACCCGTGCACATCGGTGTCTTCGATGGTGAGGTCTTCCCACGTCGTGCCGACGGTGTTCGTGTTCGCCGGGTTCGGACGCGTGAGGTCGTTGTCGCCCGCGACGTCTTCGATCACCGTGTCGGCGCCGACGACACCGTTCTTGCCGTTGAAGCGCCAGTGCGCGAGCGTGCCGTCGACCTCGACGAAGTCGAGTTCGTTGCCCGGCAGCTCGGTCGAAATCGGGTCGGGGCCCTCGAAGCCGTCGAGCAGGATGTCGCGGGCCGCCTGGCTGAGCGACGGTTCATCCGGCGTTCCGGCGGTGAAGTCCGGGGCGAAGCCCGCGAAGCGCTCGCTGAAGTCCAGGTCGAGGGTGAAGCGCTGGTGCACACCGTCGAGGAGCGGCTGGTCGTACGAGGTGAGCGTCTCCTGGGGTTTGGCGACGACCCACGGCGAGCCGGTCTCGAGCGAGATGGTGTCGTTGGTGAGGTCGAACTCGAACAGGCCGAGGTAGCCGTTCCCGCCCTCGTAGGCCATCTGGTAGTCCATGAGGATCTGGTTGACCGGGTGGCCGAAGTCGTTGTTCTTCACCTGGCGGGTGGCGCCGTGGAAGTGCCCGTTGAGCGTCATGAAGATCTGGTCGTTGCTCTTGATGAGCTTCTCCCACATCCGCTCGCTGTCGCCCGTTTCGATCGGCGACGTCTGGTCGGCTGCGACGTTGATCAGGGCGTGGTTCGTGAGGATCACCGGCACGGTCGGGTGCGCGTCGAGCACGCTCTGCGCCCACTCCAGCGTGGCGTCGGAGGGGTTCCACGACAGTGCGAGAGACATGAACTGCTGTCCCTCGGCTTCGAAGATGTGGTACTGGCTCAGGCCGGTCGCGTCGCTTCCCTCGTAGGTCGACTGCAGGGCCGCGCGTGTGGGGCCGAACCACCGGTTGAACGGTTCGTTGGCGGCATTGAGTTCGTTGTCCCACTTGCCGCTGTCGAGGACGTCGTGGTTGCCCGGGAGGATCGAGTAGGGCAGATCCGCATCGTCGAGCGTCTTCATCGCCCGGTCAGCGGCTTCCCATTCGCGCTGAGTGCCGGCGCGGTCGACGATGTCGCCGAGGTGAGCGGTGAAGGGGATGTTGAGGGCGTCGGCGTTCGCCGCGATCCATTTCGTCTGCTCGGCAAACGGGTCGGTGCCGTAACGGGGGAAGAACTGGTCAGACGAGTAACGCGAGTAGAACTGCGTGTCGGGCAGGACCGCGAAGGTGAACCGCGAGGCGAGGTCGGCGTCGGGCTCGGCGGGCGCCGCGAGGGCAGCGGGCGCCGTTCCGGCGGCCAGAAGGCCGGCGGCGAGACCGGCGGTCGCGGTCACCGCGGCGCAGCGGCGCGCGAAGCGCCGCATCGGGTGTCGATCGGGGGAAGTCATGGACTCTCCTTGTTCGGGTGCGGGGTGAGCGATGGCGCGAGTATCGATCGCGCCGCCACGTTGTCGAGTCGACGCTCATCCGCTCAGGTGACAGCGAGGTGTCCGGTTGCACATCAGGACGTGGATCGCGCGTGCATGCTTGCGCGGATAACGTGGATGGGTGATCCATGCCCCGCGCATTCCCCTTGCCGACGGCCGCAGCATCCCTCAGCTGGGTGTCGGCACCTACAAGGTGCCGGCCGACGAGACGGCCGCCCTCGTCGCGGGTGCGCTCGCCGACGGCTATCGACACGTCGACACGGCGGCCCTCTACGGCAATGAGGCGGAGGTGGGAGAGGGGATGCGGCGCGCCGCCCTCGACCGCGACGAGATCTTCGTCACGACCAAGGTGTGGAACGACGACCAGGGCTACGACGAGACCCTGCGCGCTTTCGATGCCAGCGTCGACCGCCTCGGCGTCGACGAGGTCGACCTGTACCTGATCCACTGGCCCATTCCGAGCCTCGACCGGTACGTCGACACGTGGCGGGCTCTGGTTCGTCTGGCCGAGGAGGGGCGGGCGCGTTCGATCGGCGTCAGCAACTTCTCGCCGCATCACATCGACCGGCTCGTGGCTGAGACCGGCGTGCGCCCCGTCGTGAACCAGGTGGAGCTGCACCCCCGCTTTCCCCAGCGTCATCTGCAGGAGTGGAACGCGGCGCACGGCATCGTGACGCAGTCATGGGCGCCGCTCGCCCGCGGCGGACTGCTCGACGAACCGGTGCTCGCGCGCATCGCCCAGCGATACGCGAAGTCTCCGGCTCAGGTCGTCATCCGGTGGCACCTCGACCGAGGTCTCGTGCTGTTCCCGAAGTCGACGTCGAGCGCGCGGCTGCGCGAGAACGCCGACGTGTTCGACTTCGTGCTCGACGCCGACGACGTCGCCGCGATCGGCGGACTCGAGACCGGCGTGCGCACCGGGCGCGACCCCGACCTCGACTGAGGACCGGTCAGGCCTCGAGGCGTGCGTACTTTGCCCGCAGCACCGTGAACACGCCGTAGGCGACGAAGCCGGCGCCCACGGCGGCGCCCAACCACGGACCGGCGGGTGTCTGCAGCAGTGCCCGGACTGCCCCGTCGAGACCGCCGGCCGCAGCGGGATCGACGGTGACCGCGGCAGCGATCACGAGAATGCCGACCGTGACGAGGGCGACACCCTTTGCGACGTAACCGGCCACGCCCAGCCCCATGAGTGCGGAACCGACGCTGCCGCCGGGGACGGTGATCTTCTTGCGGAACGACTTCCGAACGCCCTTGACGACGAATCCGATCCCGATCGCCACGACGATGGCACCGACCGCACCGAGGATCAGCGGCCCGCCCGGCAGGGCGAGGACGCTGCCGCTGGCGCTCTGCGCGCTCTGGTCGCCCTGAGACTGGCCGCCGAGGGCGACGGATGCGGCGATGCCGCCCACGGCGAAGAAGGCCACCGCCTGCCCGCCCTGTTCGACGGCGCGCTTCGCGCGATCACTGCCGCTGGCGCCACGCGCGAGGAACGCCTCGACGGCGCGCCACGCGCCCAGAGCCCAGAGGGCCACCGCGCACGCCCAGAGCAGAACAGCACCGAACGGCGCCTGGGCGATGGCTTGGAAGGCGCCGCCCTGGTCGGTCTGTTCGTCGCCGCCGAACGAGACGGCGATCACGAGCCCGCCGAGGAGCCCGTGGACG
Source organism: Microbacterium shimangi (assembly GCF_043556445.1). Taxonomy (NCBI): domain Bacteria; kingdom Bacillati; phylum Actinomycetota; class Actinomycetes; order Micrococcales; family Microbacteriaceae; genus Microbacterium; species Microbacterium shimangi. Next base: position 100,725 of record NZ_JBIGII010000001.1, on the reverse strand, counting down.
ACCCCGTTCGCGACGAATCCGGCCCGCGCGAGGCTGCGGAAGGCCGAGGAGGACTGCGCGGTGTTCGCGGCTGAGCGAGGTGAGGACGGCATGCGACCACCGTAGGGCAGGCCGGTGACGCCTCCCGCTTCGGTGGGGCGTCCGGTAATGTAGGGGGAATGCCGACGCGCGATCGCGTCGGTGAGAGCTGAATACGGAGGGCCCCATTGTGGATATCGATCTCGGTCTGTTGAAGACGGTCGAACGCGAGAAGGAGATCCCCTTCGATGAGCTCGTCCGGATCATCGAGTCGGCCATCCTGACCGCCTACGGGCGACACACGTCCGAGTCCGGTGAGGTCCCCGCCGGTGCGCGGGTCGAGCTCGACCGCAAGACGGGCCACGTCGCCATCTTCGCCCCCGTCCGTGACGACGAAGACGTGATCATCGGCGAAGAAGAGCAGGAGCCCGAAGACTTCGGGCGCATCGCCGCCTTCGCTGCCAAGCAGGTCATCAGCCAGCGTCTGCGCGACATCGCCGACGACGCGGTGCTGGGGGAGTTCAAGGGCAAAGAGGGCGACATCGTCGCGGGCGTCGTGCAGCAGGGCCCGAACCCGCGCATGGTGCACGTCGACCTCGGCACGATCGAGGCCATCCTCCCGCCCGAGGAGCAGGTGCCCGGCGAGAACTACACCCACGGCTCGCGCCTGCGCGTCTACGTCACGTCGGTGTCGAAGGGTACGAAGGGTCCGCAGATCACGGTCTCGCGCACGCACCCCGGGCTCGTCCGCAAGCTCTTCGCCCTCGAGGTGCCCGAGATCGCTTCGGGTCTGGTCGAGATCGTCTCGCTCGCGCGCGAGGCCGGTCACCGTTCGAAGGTCGCCGTGATGGCGAACGATCCGACCATCAACGCCAAGGGCGCGTGCATCGGCGAACTCGGCCGGCGCGTTCGGGCCGTCACCGAAGAGCTCGGCGGAGAGAAGATCGACATCGTCGACTTCGACCCCGAACTGGCTCGCTTCGTGGGCAACGCACTGTCTCCTGCCAAGGTGACGTCGAGTTTCATCCTGGATGCGGCGACGAAGGCCGTGCGCGCCCTGGTTCCCGATTACCAGCTCTCGCTGGCGATCGGTAAAGAGGGACAGAACGCGCGTCTCGCCGCGAAGCTGACGGGCGCGAAGATCGACATCCAACCCGACAGCATCCTGGAAGACGACTGATCGCGGACCCGCGATCGGCTCCGACGCGCCCGAGGTGTAGAATGGAACCGGTACGAACGTGTGTCGCATGCCGCGCGCGCGCCCCCCGGTCCGCCCTCCTTCGAGTGGTGACCGACGGTTCGATCCTCCTTCGAGATGACCGGGCCTCGATGCCGGGGCGGGGCGCATGGGTGCATGAGACGCCGGAATGTGTCGATGTCGCGCTGCGGCGTCGCGCTTTCGTCCGTGCACTACGTGTGTCAGGCCCGCTTGATACGCAGACCTTCGAAGAATCCCTCCAGCGAAACGGCTGAACGGCTATGGACTCAAAGTGAACGTCTCGAAATGAGACCCGTCCGCATCTGACGGTCTGCCCTGTCCGGGGTAGACCCCCTGACAGGAGAATTGTGGCAAAACCACGCGTACACGAGATCGCATCCGAACTCGGCGTAGACAGCAAGATCGCCCTCGCAAAGCTCAAAGAGCTCGGCGAGTTCGTCAAGAGCCCTTCCTCGACGATCGAACCCCCGGTCGCTCGTAAACTCCGTGCGGCCCTCCAGGCCGACGGCACAGCTTCTGCGGGTGCGGCCGCCCCCGCAGCCGGCGCCCCCGCGGCGTCACCGCGCCCGGCAGGCCGCCCCGGCCCCGCACGCCCCTCGGCGGCGAAGCCCGGCCCCGCGCGTCCCACGCCCGCTCCGGCACCCGTCGCCGAAGAGCCCGCTCCGGCTCCGGCCGCGCCGGCAGCTCCCGAGGAGCCCGCAGCGGCAGCCCCCGAGGCGCCCACCCCGGCGGCACCGACGACTCCTGAAGCCCCGGCAGCCGCCGAGGCATCCGACGCTCCGGCAGACTCCGATGCTCCGCGTCCGGCTCCCGCTTCGGGCGCTCCGCGTCCCGGTGGCGCTCCTCGTCCGGGCAACAACCCGTTCGCTTCGGCGCAGGGCATGGGCCAGCGCCCCGCCGGCCCGCGTCCGGGCAACAACCCGTTCGCTTCGGCGCAGGGAATGGGTCAGCGCCCGTCGCCGACCCCGGGCAACATCCCTCGCCCGCAGGCTCCTCGCCCCGGCGCTCCGCGTCCGGGTGCTCCGCGCCCCGGCGGCCCCGGTCGTCCCGGTGGCGCCGGTCGTCCGGGTGCTCCGTTCCAGCAGCGTCCCGGCGGTCCCGGTCGTCCCGGCGGTGCCGGTGGCGGCGGGTTCTCGCGTCCTGGCGCACCCGCGGGTGGCGGCGGCTTCGCCGGTCGTCCCGGTGGAGGCGGCGGCCGCGGCCGTGGCCCCGGTGGTGGTACCGCCGGTGCGTTCGGTAAGGGTGGCGGCAAGTCCAAGCAGCGCAAGTCCCGTAGGGCGAAGCGGCAGGAATTCGAAATGCGGTCGGCGCCGGTCGTCGGCGGCGTCAACGTCACCAAGGGCAACGGCGAGACCATCCGCATGCGTCGCGGTGCGTCGATCTCGGACTTCGCCGACAAGATCGAGGCGCTGACCGGTTACACGGTGCAGCCCGGCACGCTCGTGACCATCCTGTTCAACCTGGGTGAGATGACCACGGCGACCGAGTCGCTCGACGAGGCCACTTTCGAGGTGCTCGGCGGCGAGCTCGGCTACAACATCCAGATGGTCTCGCCCGAGGACGAAGACAAGGAGCTCCTCGAGGGCTTCGGTCTCGACCTCGACGCCGAACTCGAGGCCGAGAGCGAAGACGACCTCGAGATCCGTCCGCCCGTCGTCACGGTCATGGGTCACGTCGACCACGGTAAGACGCGACTGCTCGACGCGATCCGTCAGACCAACGTCGTCGCGGGCGAGGCCGGCGGCATCACGCAGCACATCGGTGCGTACCAGGTCTGGACCGAGCACGAGGGCATCGAGCGTGCGATCACCTTCATCGACACCCCGGGTCACGAGGCGTTCACCGCCATGCGTGCACGAGGTGCGCAGGTGACCGACCTCGCGATCCTCGTGGTCGCCGCCGATGACGGCATCATGCCGCAGACGGTCGAGGCGCTCAACCACGCCCAGGCGGCGAACGTGCCGATCGTGGTCGCGGTGAACAAGATCGACAAGCCCGACGCCAACCCGGCCAAGGTGCGCCAGCAGTTGACTGAATACGGTCTCGTCGCCGAGGAGTACGGCGGAGACGTCATGTTCGTCGACGTGTCTGCGCGCAACGACATCGGCATCCAGGACCTCTTGGACGCCGTGCTGCTGACAGCCGACGCGGGCCTCGACCTCACGGCCAACCCGAACAAAGCAGCCCGTGGTGTCGCGATCGAAGCCAAGCTCGACAAGGGTCGCGGATCGGTGGCCACCGTGCTCATCCAGTCCGGAACGCTCCGCGTCGGTGACGCGATCGTCGCCGGAACCGCGTACGGCCGCGTCCGTGCCATGGCCGATGAGAACGGCGACGCCGTGCTCGAGGCGTGGCCTTCGCGCCCCGTGCAGGTGCAGGGTCTGAACTCCGTGCCGCGCGCCGGTGACACGTTCATCGTGACCGAGGAAGACCGCCTGGCCCGTCAGATCGCTGAGAAGCGAGAGGCTGCCGAGCGCAACGCCCAGCTCGCGAAGGCCCGCAAGCGCATCTCGCTCGAAGACTTCACCCGCGCTCTCCAAGAGGGCAAGGTCGAGTCGCTCAACCTCATCATCAAGGGTGACGTGTCGGGTGCCGTCGAGGCGCTCGAGGAGTCGCTCCTCAAGATCGAGGTCGACGACAGCGTGCAGCTGCGGATCATCCACCGCGGCGTCGGTGCGATCACCGAGTCCGACGTGAACCTCGCGACGATCGACAACGCGATCATCATCGGGTTCAACGTGCGTCCCGACACGAAGGCCCGCGAGCGGGCCGCCCGCGAGGGTGTCGACACGCGCTTCTACTCGGTCATCTACAACGCGATCGACGACGTCGAGCAGTCCCTCAAGGGTCTGCTCAAGCCGGAGTTCGAAGAGGTGCAGTCGGGTGTCGCCGAGATCCGCGAGGTGTTCCGCTCCTCCAAGGTCGGAAACATCGCCGGTGTCATCGTGCGCTCGGGAACGATCACGCGAAACGCCAAGGCCCGCGTCATCCGCGACGGTGTCGTGCTGGCCGACGGCCTCGCGATCGAATCGCTGCGCCGGTTCAAGGACGACGTCACCGAGGTTCGTACGGACTTCGAGGCCGGTATCGGTCTCGGCAAGTTCAACGACATCCAGATCGGCGACGAGATCGAGACGACCGAAATGATGGAGAAGCCGCGAGGCTGAGTGGAGCACTGAGGGGATCCGGATGCTGCGCACCTCGCAGCATCCGGATCCTCGGTTTCACCCCCGCGGGACTGTGAGAAGGAGCAACGCATGGCTGGAGAGCGTCAGGCCCGTATGGCCGACCGAATCAAGGTGCTCGTGGCGGAGCGGCTCGAGAAGGGTCTTCGTGACCCCCGTCTCGGGTTCGTGACGATCACCGATGTGCGTGTGACGGGCGACCTTCAGCACGCGTCGGTGTTCTACACGGTGCTCGGCACTCCCGAAGAGCGGGCCGACACCGGCGCCGCGCTGAAGGCCGCGACAGGACTCCTCCGTTCGGAGGTCGGCAAGCAGCTCAGCGTCCGGCTCACGCCGTCGCTGGAGTTCATCGCCGACGCCATCCCCGAGAACGCCGGCAACATCGCCGAGCTGCTCCGCGAGGCGAAGGACCGTGACGCAGAAGTGGCGCGGATCGCGGCGAGCGGTAAGTACGCCGGCGACGCCGACCCCTACGTGAAGCCGCGCGAAGAAGAAGACTGACCCGCGACGCACAGACGCTCCCCTCTCACGAATGGCGGTTACCCACCGCCGAATGCGACAGGGGAGCGTCGTCTTTCGGCGTCAGCCGCGAGGGAGGTGCAACAGGCCCTCGGATGCTTCGACGAGACCGTCGGCGATGAGCGAGTCGATCGCGCGGTCCCGCTGCTGCGGGTCGGGCCAGTCGGCCACGATCCCGTCGAGCGGCACGGGCGCCGGCGCGGCTTCGCGCAGCATCCGCAGCACGGCGCCTCGCGTCTGCCTGTCGCTGCCCTCGTACTTCGCCTGACGACGCCGTGTGTCACCGGTATCGGGGTAGCCCTCGGCGCGCCAGCGGCAGACCGAGGCCAGGGGGCAGGCCTCGCAGCGGGGCGAGCGCGCCGTGCACACCGTCGCACCGAGCTCCATCGTCGCCGCGTTCATGACGGCTGCGATGGGCACGTCGGCGGGGAGGATCGCGGCCATGTCGCCGAGGTCGCGCCGCGACGGGGGACCAGGCTGTGCCCGACCGCCGATCGCGCGCGCGAGCACCCGACGGGTGTTGGTGTCGACGACGGGGTGGTGGTCTCCGTAGGCGAAGACCGCGACGGCGCGCGCGGTGTAGTCGCCGATCCCCGTCAAGGCGAGCAGGGCATCGACGTCGCGAGGCACCACCCCGTCGTGCCGGTCGCGGATCTCCGTCGCCGCGCGGTGCAGCCAGAGCGCCCGCCGGGGGTAGCCGAGGTTCGCCCACTGGCGCACGGCCTCGGCGGGCGGATCAGCGGCCAGCGCTGCCGGGGTCGGCCATCGCTCGAGCCAGGCTTCGAGGTGCGGGACGACGCGGGCGACCGGTGTCTGCTGCAGCATGAACTCGCTCACGAGCGTGCCCCACGCGCCGAAGCCCGCGCGTCTCCACGGCAGGTCGCGGGCGTTCCGGCCGTACCACTCGACGAGCGGTTCGACGAGGTCGGGCATCGTGCCAGCGTACGTCAGGACGAACCATGGACGCCCTCGCGTGAGACGTGCCCGACGTACGCTGGAGGCATGAACTCCCCGAGCTCCGCGGCGGCCTCGATGATGCGCGAACTCCGTGCCGAGGTGCGCCAGCATCTTCGCTCCGGTCGCGTGATCGTCGCCGTCGACGGCACACCGGGTTCGGGGCAGGCCGAAGCGGCCGACGCTCTCGCGGCGGCGTTCGTCGAAGACGGAGCGACCGTGCTGCGCGCTTCCGCCTCCGACTTCGTCGAGCCCGGCACGACCGGTCACCTCGACCCGGACCAACTCCGCCGCCTGCTCATCGAGCCGTTCCGTGCGGGTTCGCCCAGCTTTTCGCTCGCCCCGACCGGGGAGCCGGCCACGGCGCCGTCCGACGCCGTGCTCATCGTCGACGGCGATTACCTGCTCGGCCGTGACCTTCGGGGGATGTGGAACTGGTCGGTCTGGCTCGAAGTGCACCCGACCGCGGCTTTCGCGCGGCTCGCCCGCGAGGGCCGCGGCGATGCCGACCCCGCGGCCGAGTCGAACGCGTCTCTGCGCGACGCCGCGGCAGCGTATCGGCGCGCGTCGAACCCGAGCGCGGCAGCATCCGCCCTCATCGAGAACACCGATCCCGAGAACCCGACGCGCATCTTCGGAGACTTCTGCTGATGCCCACGGGAGGAATGCTGCTCGTCGACAAACCGGCGGGCATGACCAGTCACGACGTCGTTTCTCGCACGCGAAAGGTGCGGGGAACCCGCAAGGTGGGGCACGCCGGCACCCTCGACCCGATGGCCACCGGCCTGCTCGTCGTGGGCGTCGACGAGGCCACACGTCTGCTCACCTTCATCGTGGGCGCCGACAAGACCTACACGGCCACGATCCTGCTCGGAGCGACGACCGACACCGACGACGCCGACGGCGAGATCGTCGAGAGGGCGCCCGAGCATGCGATCGCGGGGGTGACCGAAGCGGCGATCTCGGAGGGCATCGCTGCCCTCACCGGCGCGATCTCGCAGGTGCCGACCACGGTCTCGGCCATCAAGGTCAACGGTCGTCGCGCCTATGACCTCGCCCGCGAGGGGGTGGAGGTGGAACTGCAGGCCCGGAACGTGGTGGTCTCGCGCTTCGAGGTGACCGCGCGCCGCCGTGAGACGGATCGCATCGAGCTCGACGTCGTGGTCGACTGCTCCAGCGGCACGTACATCCGGGCTCTCGCTCGCGACCTCGGCGCGGCCCTCGGCGTCGGCGGGCACCTGAGCGCGCTCCGTCGCACGCGCGTCGGGCCCTTCGCCGTGACGGATGCCGTGCAACTCGACGACCTCGCCGAGGCCGAGCTGATGAGCCCCGCCGATGTGGGGACGATCGTGCTCGGCGCCATCGAGGTCAGCACGGAGGAAGCGCTGAATCTTCGGCAGGGCAAACGCCTCGCGGGCGCGTCGGCGCGGCTGCCGGCGACCCCCGCCGCGGCGATCGATCCTGAGGGACGGTTGATCGGAGTGGTCGAGCGCCGCGGCGACGACGTCAAGAGCGTGATGAACCTGCCGACAGCGGCCTTCGTATGATGACGGAGCTGTTCGTATGATGACGGAGTTGTTCGCATGATCTTCTGGTTCACGCTCGTACAGGTCGTCGTCGCCACGGCGGCGGCGCTCGTCGCGGTCGTCGCGGGCCTGGCGGGGCGGCGCCCGGGCGACGTCACCGTCGGCAGCCTCGCGCTCATCGAACTGCTGCTGGTCGCGCAGATCGTCGTCGCGATCGTCGCCCCGTTCGTAGGAAACCCCCCGACCGGCAGCGGCCTGGAGTTCTGGGTCTACCTCGTGTCGGCCGCACTGATTCCACCCGCGGGTGTGGCCTGGGCGCTCGTGGAGCGAAGCCGCTGGAGCACCGTCGTCATGGGGATCGCGGCGGGTGCCGTGGCGATCATGGTGTGGCGGATGTACGTGATCTGGACCGTGCAGCTCGGCTGAGCCGTCGGTGCCCGCGTCGCGACGGAGAGCACCCTCCCCGCGCGACTCTAAGATCGAAGTGTCATGGAACCCCGCACTCGCACCCGGAATATGACCGGCGTCGGCCGGGTTCTCGTCGTCGTCTACGCGATCCTCGCGCTCGCCGCGACCGGTCGGTCGTTCGTCCAGATCGTTCTGCGCTTCGACTCCGCCCCGCTCGCTTTCACCCTCTCCGCCATCTCGGCGGGCGTCTACATCGTCGCGACCCTCGCGCTGGTGTTCTCCGCATCCCGCGCCTGGTATCTCGTCGCCTGGGCGACGATCTCGTTCGAGCTCATCGGCGTGCTCGTCGTCGGCACCTTCAGCCTGATACGCCACGATCTGTTCCCCGAAGAGACCGTGTGGTCGTGGTTCGGTTCGGGGTACGTCTTCATCCCGCTCGTGTTGCCGTTCATCGGCATCTGGTGGCTCGTCACGCATCGGCCCGGCCGAGAACCGGTGCTCGAGCCGGTCGAGGTCGTCGAGAGGTCGTCCTGGTGATCACTTTCCACGATCCGGCCGAGGTGCCCCCCGGGTTCGGGCCGTCGGTCGTCGCCATCGGCAAGTTCGACGGCGTCCACGCCGGTCACCGTGCCGTGATCGACAGGGCGAAGGTGGATGCTGCCGCCACGGGCGCGAAGGTCGTGGCCGTGACGTTCGACCGCAACCCCTTGAGCCTGCTCAAGCCCGAGCTGTGCCCGGTGAGTCTGGTCGGCGTCACTCAGAAGCTCGCCCTGCTCGAGCGCGCCGGTGTCGACGCGACGCTCATGCTGGCGTTCGACGAGCAACTCGCGAGCCTCGACGCGGAGGAGTTCGTACGGCACGTCCTCGTCGGCGCGCTCGGGGTCCGGAGCGTCCTGGTGGGCAGCGACTTCCGTTTCGGGCGGGGCGGGGCCGGAAACGCCGAACTGTTGCGCACGATGGGGGAGCGGTTCGGGTTCGTCGTCGAGATCGTCGACGACGTGCGCGCCATCGACTCCGACCGTCGGGTCTCGTCGACCTGGATCCGAGAGCTCCTGGCCGAGGGCGACGTCGCCGCGGCGGGAAAACTGTTGGGCGCCGCCCCGTCGGTGTGGGGGGAGGTCGTGCACGGCCTCAAGCGCGGGCGTGAGCTCGGGTATCCGACCGCCAACCTGTCGCCCGACCTCGAGGGGTTCATTCCCGCAGACGGCGTCTACGCCGGCTGGCTGATCGACGAGAGTTCAGCCGACGGACTCCGACCCGGCACGCGGCACCCGGCCGCGATCAGCATCGGGGTCAACCCGACGTTCGGCGACGTGCTGGTCCGCCAGGTCGAGGCCTACGTCCTCGACGAGACCGACCTCGACCTCTACGGTCACCGCATGCAGGTTCGTTTCGTCGAGCGCATCCGCGGCATGGTCGCATTCGAGGGCATCGATGCGCTCAAGGTGCAGATGGCCGATGACGTCGAACGCGTGCGCGCGGTGCTCGGCACCGCCTGATCGCGCGCTGGGGGTCGGTCAGTACGAGCTGGCGTCGGTCGCACCGGTCGGGCCGTCGCCCTGGGCGATCGCGCGAGCCTCGCCGAGGATGGTGGCGGCCGCACTCGTTCCGAGGCGGGTGGCTCCCGCCTCGATCATCGCGAGGGCGGCGGCGAGGTTGCGGACGCCCCCCGATGCTTTGACCTGGACGGCCGGGCTCACGCTCGCGCGCATGAGACGCACGTGCTCCACCGTCGCGCCGCCCCCGCCGAAGCCGGTCGACGTCTTCACGAACGCGGCGCCGCCGGCTTCGGTGAGCCTGCTCCCGCGCTCGATCTGCTCGTCGTCGAGGTACGCCGTTTCGAGGATGACCTTGGCGATGTGCCCGTCCGCAGCATCCACCACCGCGGTGATGTCGTCGGTGACGGCATCGTCGAACCCGGAGCGGACGAACCCGATGTTGACGACCATGTCGACTTCGCTCGCGCCGTCGGCCAATGCCTGCGCGACTTCGGCGGTCTTGGTCGCGGTCGACGTGGTGCCGTGCGGGAACCCGATGACCGTCCCCACCAGGACACCCGTGCCGTCGAGCCGCTTCACGGCGTAGGCGATGTCGGAGGGGCGGACGCAGACGCTGAACACGCCCCACTCCGCGGCGATGTCGAGCTCGGCGTCGACATCGGCGCGTGTGAGTTCGGGCTTGAGGATCGCGTGATCGATGGTGGCGGCGAGCTCGCGCTCGGAGAGGTTCGACATGGCTTCCAGCCTACGCGCGGGGCGGGTTGCGGATGCCGAGGAACGAGATCACGCCACCGAGGGCGAGCAGCACCGCCGTGACGACGGCGGCCTGGTGGAACCCGCCGAGATCGAGCGAGCCGCCGACGATGAGCGCGATCAACGCGACGGCGATCAGACCGGCCACCCGCGAAACGGCGTTGTTCACGGCCGAAGCGATACCCGACCGGCTCGTGTCGATGGCGCCGAGGATCGCGGACGTCAGCGGCGACACGGTGATGGTCAGCCCGAAACCGAAGACCAGGATGCCGGGGAGAACCTGGAGCCAGTAGTCGAAGTCCTCCTGCACGCTGAGCAGGAGAAGCGCCCCGACCGCCATGAGCAGAGGCCCGAACGTCATGAACAGGCGCGGTCCGAAGCGCCCCGCGAGCGTACCGATGCGCGAACTGAGCAGGATCATGAGCACCGTGACCGGCAACGACGCGAGACCCGCGAGGGTGGCCGAGAGCCCCGCACCCTGCTGGAGGTACACGCTCAGGACGAAACCGTTCAGCGACAGGGCCCCGTAGATGAACGCGGTGGCGAGGTTGCCGGTCCAGAAGTTTCTCGCACGGAAGAGATCCAGCGGCATCATCGGGTCGCGGGCGAACCGCTGGCGCACGATGAACCCGGCGAACGACGCGACGCCGACCGTCATCGACCCCCAGATCACGGGGTTGCCCCAGCCGAGCGCCGACTGCTCGATGAGGGCGAACACCGACCCGCCGAGGCCGACGGTGCACAGGATCGCCCCGAGGTAGTCCACGCGCGCGCCTTCGCGGCGGTGGTCGGCATGACCGAGCCGAACCAGCAGCCAGAGGGTGACGGCGATCGGGAGGACGTTGATGAAGAAGACGAGCCGCCACGACAGCAGGTCGACGAAGAGTCCGCCCACCAGTGGGCCCGCGACCATGGCCGACGTCGTCGCGGCCGTCCACACACCGATGGCGCGCGCCTGTGCGGGTCCTCGGAAGTTCGCGGTGATGAGTGCGAGCGAACTCGGGACGAGCAGCGCACCCGCGACGCCCTGCAGGGCGCGGGCGACGATGAGGAACTCCGCGGTGGGCGCGGCGCCGATCGCGATCGAGGTGACCCCGAATCCGATCAGCCCGATACGGAGGACCAGCAGTCGCCCGAGCACGTCGCTGAGCGACCCTGCGACGAGGATCAGCGCGCCGAGCGTGATGAGGTAGGCGTCGACGACCCACTGCTGCGTCGTCAAGCCCCCGCCGAGGTCTCTCGAGATGGCGGGCAGCGCGACGTTGACCACGGTGCCGTCGAGGAACGACACGAACGAGGCGAGGATCGCGATCGTGAGGACCATCCGCTGATCGCGGGTCATCTGCTCAGCCATGAGGCCCACTGTACGACCGCCGCCCACCGGCCGACGGAATACCCCAGGGGGGTATCGTGTTCTTGAGGTCAGCTGAAGGAGGACGCCATGAGCGACCACGAGCCTGCCGAGCGCCGCACCGCCGTGCTCGACATCGAGGGCATGACGTGCGCGAGCTGCGTGGCGCGCGTCGAGAAGCGACTGCGCGGCGTGGGCGGGGTGGATGCTGCGGTGAACCTCGCGACCGAATCGGCGCGGGTGTCGTACCCCGGCGAGGTCGACCCGAGCGTCCTCGTCGATGCGGTCCGGGGCGCGGGATACGAAGCCCGTGTGCGTCGCGATGCGTCGTCGACCCCTGCGGGCGTCGACCTCGCCGGCGGTGCGGACGAGCGGCCGCACCCGCACGGCGAGCCGGGGGAGCACGCCGGTCACGTGCACGACACGGCCGACCGCCCCGGTGCGACGCCGCTACGCACCCGGCTGATCGTGAGCCTCGTCCTCGGTCTGCCGGTGGTCGCCCTCGGGATGATCCCGGCGCTGCAATTCCCCGGCTGGCAGTGGGTCTCGTTCGCGCTCGCCACTCCGATCCTCTTCTGGGGCGGGTGGCCGTTCCATCGTGCAACCCTCGCCAACGCCCGGCACGGCGCCGCGACCATGGATACCCTCATCACCCTCGGCACGTTCGCGGCGTACCTGTGGAGCGCCTGGGCGCTCTTCTTCGGCAACGCCGGAGAGCTCGGCCTCCGGCACGACGTCGTGCTGTTCGGTCCCGTGCACGACGCCACGGCGCTCGTCTACTTCGAGGTCGTCGCCGCCGTCACCGTCTTCCTCCTCCTCGGCCGCGTAGTCGAGCAGCGGGCGACCCGGCGCGCGGGCTCGGCGCTGCGGGCACTGCTCGAACTCGGCGCGAAGACCGTGGAACTCCCCGACGGGTCGACGGTGCCGATCGAGCGACTGGCCGTCGGTGACCTCTTCGTCGTGCGCCCGGGCGGCACCATCGCCGCCGACGGCTCGGTGATCGAGGGACAAGCCGCGGTCGACGAGAGCATGCTGACGGGCGAGTCCGTACCGATCGATGCCGTTGCGGGCACCCGGGTCACGGGCGGGACCATCGCCGTCGGCGGACGACTGGTCGTTCGCGCGGCATCGGTCGGGAGTGAGACGCGTCTTGCGCGCATCGCGCGGCTCGTCGAAGACGCGCAGCTCGGCAAGAGCCGCGTTCAGCGACTCGCCGATCGCGTGTCGGCGGTGTTCGTGCCGATCGTGATCGTCCTTGCCGTCGCGACCCTCGGGGCGTGGATGCTGGCGGGCCAGCCGATCTCTGCGGGTTTCACGGCCGCCGTCGCGGTGTTGATCATCGCCTGCCCCTGTGCTCTCGGACTCGCGACGCCCATCGCGGTGCTCGTCGGCACCGGCCGGGCCGCCCAGCTCGGCGTGCTCGTCACCGGACCCGAGGCGCTCGAGTCGGCCGAGAAGGTCGACACGGTGGTCCTCGACAAGACCGGAACGCTCACCGAGGGACGAATGACCCTCACCCGCGTCGTGACCGACGAGACGACGGATGCGGCGGAAGCGCTCGCCTTCGTCGCAGCGGTCGAGCGCGGCTCGGAGCACCCTCTCGCACGGGCGATCGTCGACGCTGCGGGGGCGTCGGCAGACGGATCGCGGTTGGCCGACAGCATCCGGGCCCTTCCCGGGCGAGGGGTGACCGGGGTCATCGCCGGCACCGCCGTGTTCGCCGGTCGTCCTTCGTACGCCGCTGAGCAGGGGGCCGAGCTTTCGGCCACCCTGGCCGCGGCCGTCGCCGAGGGCGAGCGTCGGGGCACGGTCGTGGTCGCCGGGTGGAGCGATGTCGGCGGCACGCCGCAGGCCCGAGCGGTCTTCGAGATCGCCGACACGCTGCGCCCCGAGAGCGCCGCCGCCGTCGCCGAACTGCGGCGGCGGGGCCTCGACGTCGTGCTGCTGACCGGCGACAACGCGGGCATCGCCGAGGCGGTCGCCGCCGAGCTGGGCATCGAGAACGTGCGCGCGGGCGTGCTCCCCGAAGGCAAGCTCGCCGAGATCGAGCGTCTGCGCGGCGAGGGCCGCGTCGTCGCGATGGTCGGCGACGGCGTGAACGACGCGGCGGCGCTCGCCGCGGCAGATCTCGGCATCGCCATGGGCGGCGGGGCCGATGCGGCGATGCACGCGGGTGACGTCACCCTCGTCCGCAACGACCCGCGCGCCGTCGTGACCGCGCTGGCGCTCAGTCGCCGGACGATGAGGGTCATCCGCGGCAACCTGTTCTGGGCCTTCGCCTACAACGTCGCGGCCCTCCCGCTGGCGGCGCTGGGGCTGCTCAACCCGATGCTCGCGGGTGCGGCGATGGCCTTCTCGAGCGTGTTCGTCGTCCTCAACAGCCTGCGCCTGCGCCGCGCCCGGTGACACCGGGCGCGCCCCGAGGTGAGGCGTGGAGTGGCGCGTCGAGCCGCTACACTTGCCCGTGGGGACCGCGCGCGGATAGTGCCGCACTTGCCGGAATGCTCGGCCAGGACGCCGATTCGCGTTGGTTCGATGGTCCCTCCCCGCGTGCGTGACGGCTACCGCCCCCGCGGGAAAGATGGCCCCACCGGTTCGACCGGTCATCGCCGGATCACCCGGCTTGACACGCTCAGGAGAAGCATGCCGACCACGGCACCCGCCGCGCAGAACAATTCGTCGCGTCGCAAGAAGTCTTCCGCGGCGCGTCGCGACGACGAAGCGCCCCTCATCCCGATCCTCGCCCGCAAGGTGCGCGAGATCGAGGCCAAAGCGCAGCGAGGCAAGCTCGGGCCGACCAACCGCGTAAAGTTCCAGGTCATCGCGTTCCTGGTGCGCGAAGAGCGTGCCCGCGTGAAGACCGAGCCCGAACTCGACGCCGGCGCACGCGCCGAGCTGCTCAAGCGTCTCGATGGTGTGGCGACGATCCTCGCGAAGACCGCGGCGCGCGACACGTCGCTCATCCAGCTGCTCGAGGTCGACCAGGCCGCATCGCCGGTGGCCCGCCGGATGCGCCGCGATTGGCTCATCGAGTCGGGCGCCGAGCTGCCGCCGGACGAGCTGATCATCACCGACGTCGCTCCGGTCTCGCAGCCGGTGGTGCCCGCGGCGCTCGCCGAGCGCCAGGTCGTGCCGCCCACGATCGAGTCCCGCCAGATGGCCAACCCGTTCCTCGCCCCCGACCTCACCGTCGCCGCGCCGCAGAGCGCACCGCGCCGCCGCCTCGACGGCTGGGAGCTCATGGGCCCGCTGTTCAAGGCGTTCGAAACCGGAGCCGGCGGGTCGGCGGCGTCGATGCCCCTCCCCGAGATGCCCGAATACGACCGGCTCTCGCCGAAGGGCCTCGAGATCATGGCGCACCAGTCGCGCTTTCTCGAGTCCGTCCGCGAAGGACACCGCAGCTTCTTGCTGGCCGATGAGCCGGGTCTGGGCAAGACCGCGCAGTCGGTGCTCGCCGCATCCGTCGCGAACGCCTACCCGCTGCTGGTCGTCGTCCCGAACGTCGTGAAGATGAACTGGCTGCGCGAGGTCGGCCGCTGGACGCCGCAGCGACGCGCCACGGTCGTCAGCGGCGACGGACGCGACGTCGACGCGTTCGCCGACATCTTCATCGTCAACTACGAGATCCTCGATCGTCACCTGTCATGGCTCGGATCGATCGGCCTGAAGGGCATGGTCGTCGACGAGGCGCACTTCATCAAGAACCTCTCGTCGCAGCGTTCGCAGAACGTGCTCGCGCTCGCGGGGCGCATCCGCGAACAGGTCCGGAACCCGCTGATGCTCGCGCTCACCGGAACACCGCTCATCAACGACGTCGAAGACTTCGACGCCATCTGGCGCTACCTCGGGTGGACCAACGCCGAGAAGCCGGAACCGGCCCTCATGGACAAGCTCGAAGCGACGGGGCTCACTCCCGCCGACAAGGCGTTCTATCCCGAGGCGCGCGAGGCCGTCATCTCGATGGGCATCGTCCGTCGGAAGAAGAAAGACGTCGCCGCCGACCTGCCCGACAAGCTCATCGCCGACCTCCCGGTCGAGCTCGACGACGAATTCGGGCGGTCCGTCCGCCAGGCCGAGCGCGAGCTCGGCGAGCGACTCGCGGCGCGGTACCGTCGCATCCTCGAAGCCCGCGGTGACCGCGGACTGGCCTCCGGTGAGATCGACGAGGACATCGTGCGCCTGGTCGCGCACAACGAGCTCGAGGAGTCCCGAGCCGCCGGAACGGGCTCCGAGAACGTCTTCACGATGGTGCGCAAGATCGGTCAGGCCAAGGCGCACCTCGCCGCGGACTACGCGGTGCAGTTGCAGCGGTCGGTGGGCAAGGTGGTGTTCTTCGCGAAGCACATCGACGTGATGGACGCCGCAGAGGCCCACTTCAAGGCATCGGGTCTGCGCACCGTCTCGATCCGGGGCGACCAGACGACGCCTGCCCGTCAAGACGCCATCGACGCGTTCAACAACGACCCGGGTGTCGGAATCGCGGTGTGTTCGCTCACCGCAGCCGGTGTCGGACTCAACATGCAGGCCGCATCGAACGTCGTGCTGGCCGAGCTCAGCTGGACGGCGGCCGAGCAGACGCAGGCCATCGACCGCGTGCACCGCATCGGACAGGAAGAGCCGGTGACGGCGTGGCGCATCATCGCGGCGCACACGATCGACACGAAGATCGCCGAGCTCATCGACTCCAAGCAGGGGCTCGCCGCCCGTGCGCTCGACGGTGAGACCGTCGAGCCCGGGTCGAGCGACTCGGTGCAGCTCAGCGCGCTCATGCACGTGCTGCGGCGCACGCTCGGCGGAGAGTAGCGCGAAGCACGACGGCCGGGAATCCGGCCGTCGTGCCCTCTCGCGGTCCGGTGCCATGTCGCGGCACCTCACGAGTGGCTGAGGCGCAGCATCCGGCGATAGTGTCGGGGTTGGCAGCGTCGCCGTCTCTCCCACCCGACACAGCGAGGATCACAGCTATGAAGATCGGCATTCTGACGAGCGGCGGGGACTGCCCGGGGCTCAACGCCGTCATCCGAGGGATCGTGCTCAAGGGCACGACGAACTACGACATCGAGTTCGTCGGCATCCGAGACGGCTGGCGCGGCGTCGTCGATGCCGACTTCTTCCCGCTGACGCGTCACGAGGTGAAGGGGCTGTCGAAGGTCGGCGGCACCATCCTCGGAACCAGTCGGACCAACCCCTACGAGGGCACGCGCGGCGGAGCCGAGAACATCGCCAAGACGCTGTACGGCCACCGCATCGACGGCATCGTCGCCATCGGTGGCGAAGGCACGCTCGCCGCCGCCGACCGCCTGGCCAAAGACGGCATCAATGTCGTCGGCGTGCCCAAGACCATCGACAACGATCTGCGCGCGACCGATTACTCGTTCGGCTTCGATACCGCCGTGAACATCGCCACCGACGCGATGGATCGTCTGCGCACCACCGGCGACTCCCACCAGCGCTGCATGATCGCCGAGGTGATGGGCCGTCACGTGGGCTGGATCGCCCTGCACGCGGGTATCGCGTCGGGCGCGCACGTCATCTGCATCCCCGAGGTGCCGCTGTCGATCGACGAGATCATCGACCAGGTCACGCGCGCCCACGATCGCGGTCGCGCGCCCCTCGTCGTCGTCTCGGAGGGCTTCACCCTCAAGGGCATGGACGAGGCCTTCAGCGACAAGGGTCTCGACGCCTTCAACCGCCCGCGGCTCGGCGGCATCAGCGAGGTCCTCGCCCCCGAGATCGAACGCATCACCGGAATCGAGACCCGCTCGACCGTTCTGGGCCACATCCAGCGCGGCGGATCGCCCTCGGGCTTCGACCGCGTCCTCGCGACCCGCCTCGGCCTGCACGCCGCCGACGCTCTCGCCGAGGGCGCCTGGGGGCAGATGGTCGCGATGCACGGCACCGACATCGTCCGGGTCCCTTTCGCCGACGCCCTCGGTGAGCTGAACACCGTTCCGCTCTACCGCTACGAAGAGGCCGCCGCCCTCTTCGGCTGAGTCGGCGCCGTGGGCTCGCGCCCGCAGCATCCGCCCCCTGTCGGGGCATGTCCCAATTTCCGCAACGATCCGGGTGATTCCTGGCGGATTTCGGGACATGCTGCCGACGATGTCCCGAAATCCGCCAGGCCGACGCGTGATCGTTGCGGAAATCGGGACACGGTCGGCGCGCATGGCCGACAGGCGCATGACCCATACGCGCATGGCCCATAAGCCCAGGGCTCTCAGGCCCAGGGCTCAGGGGCGCCAGCCGGCTCGGATAAGGGCCTCGGCGATCTTCGCGACGGCGGCTCGACCATTCCCGCGCATGTGGTGGTTCAGCACGCGCACATGGTCCCATCCTTCGGCGCGGATGCGGTCCCAGCGATCGGCGTCTTTCTCGAACTGTTTCGCGTCTTGGGCGTGCACTCGCCCGTCGTATTCGGGGCAGATCCGCCACCGCGGGTAGGCCAGGTCGAGCTCGGCGACGAACCCTCCGCTCGAGTCTCGAAGAGTCCAGTTGATCTCCGGTTCCGGCAGGTGGGCTCGGACGAGTAGCAGGCGGAGCTTCGTCTCGCGCGGCGAGCGAGAACCGACACGGGCCAGACGGAGGGACTCGGTCAGGATGCCGCCTCGCACGTCGCCCATGGCCGCCACCTCTTCGCGAAGGTCGTCGAGTGAGGCATTCGGGTGCTCGCCGGAGACGAGGGCGTCGGCTGCGGCGACCAGGTCGTCGAGCGCCCACAACGTACCGGCCTGACGCCACGCGCGGACGGGATGCTCGAGCGGCAGACCGCTCGACGTCGACACGGCCGTCACCCTGGTCTGCAAGCGGTGCCCGACGACGCCGGCGATCCGTGGCTCGCGCGAGGGCCGATGCGCCGACACATGGACACGGGGGCGGTACGGCAGCGACGGCGTCGGAATCTCGAGAAGAGCGAGCGTGGTCTCATGGCTGAAGAACTGCCAGTCCCGAAGCCGGGGTGCGAGCTCGGCGCACCTCGCCCTCAGGTCGTCGACGGGAGGGGCCGGCGCCTGCGACCTCAATCCCGGGTAGGGCGAGCGAAAGGCAACTCGACGCAGCGCATCCGGCGACACTCCTGCCTCGATGGCGGCAGCGACGGAGAAGACATCGCCCAGCCGAGCGGGCATCGTGTGACGGGTGGGCACACCTCACGGTGGCATTTCGCCGCTCGGTGGAGCCAAGCATCCACAGCCTCTTCGCGCCGCCGGCGGTATCACGTCGCTGGGGAGGAGAGCTCGCTTCGCCCATGTCCCGATTTCCGCAAGGATCGGGCTGGTTCGTAGCGGTTTTCGGGACGGGCTACGAACCGTGTCCCGAATTCCGCCACGATCAAGCGCAATCGTTGCGGAATTCGGGACATGGTCAGAGAGGCGAGAGACGGATGCTGCGGTCCGCCCGCCCGGGGTTCATGCCGCGTCGGCGACGCCGAGCACGTCGAGGAGCCAGGCGAGCTCGAAAGCCCGCTCGCGCCAGGAGTTGTAGCGGCCGGTGACTCCGCCGTGCCCGGCGACCATCTCGCACTTCAGGAGGGCGTCGGCGCCGACCTCGCGCAGTCGCGCGACCCACTTCGCCGGCTCGACGTACAGCACGCGGGTGTCGTTCAGCGAGGTGACGGCGAGGATGCGGGGATACTGCACGTCCGCGCGCACGTTCTCGTACGGCGAGTACGTCTTCATGTACGCGTACACCTCGGGGTCGTGCAGCGGGTCTCCCCATTCGTCCCATTCGATCACCGTCAGCGGCAGCGACGGGTCGAGGATCGAGGTGAGGGCGTCGACGAACGGAACATCGGCGAGGATGCCCGCGAACAGCTCGGGGGCGAGGTTCGCGACGGCTCCCATGAGGAGTCCGCCGGCGCTACCGCCCTCGGCGACCATGCGATCGGCAGTGGTGTACCCCGCGTCGATGAGGTGCTGCGCGCAGTCGACGAAGTCGGTGAACGTGTTGCGCTTGGCGAGGGTCTTGCCGTCCTCGTACCACTGGCGGCCCATTTCGCCGCCGCCGCGCACGTGCGCGACAGCGAAGATGACGCCGCGGTCGAGGGCCGAGAGCCGCGCCACCGAGAAGGCCGGCTCGATCGAGTGCTCGTACGAGCCGTAGCCGTAGAGGTGGAGTGCCCGCGGCGTGGCGCCCGCGTCGCCGAACGAGCGCTTCCAGACGAGCGAGATCGGCACCTCGGTGCCGTCTTGCGCGGTCGCCCACACGCGCGCCTGCGCGTAGTCGTCGGCGTCGTATCCGCCGAGCACCGGCTGGCGCTTGCGCAGCAACAGCTCGCCCGTCGCGACCCCGTAGTCGAAGACGGTGCCCGGAGTCACGAACGAACCGAAACCGACGCGCAGCAGCGGGGGCGCCCATTCGGGGTTGCCGCCGGCGCCCACGCTGTAGAGCGGCTCATCGAATTCGATCTCGCGCACGGCACCGTCGGCGTAGTCGAGCATGCCCAGTCGGGGTAGACCGCCGCGGCGATAGCCGACGATGCCCCAGTCGCGGAAGGTGTCGACGCCGAGCAACCGCTGGCCCGGACGGTGGGGGATCACGACGGAGCGTTCTCCCTGGGGGGCGGATGCGGCGACCCGCACGAGCTCGAAGTCGAGAGCGCCGTCGTTGTGCAGGATGTAGAGCACGTCTTCGCCATCGACGACCGCGTCGGAGGCGGAGTACTCCACGCCTTCGCTTCGCGGCCACACCACACGGGGTTCGGAGCGGAGGTCTGCCGCATCCACGATCCACTCCTCCGAGGTGACCGATGAGCCGACGTCGATGATGAGGTAGCGGTCGCTCCTGGTGAAGTCCGCGCCCACCCAGAATCGTTCGTCGGGCTCGGTGAAGAGCTTGACGTCGTCCTCGACCGGGGTGCCGATCTCGTGCAGCCATACCGTGTCGGGCCGCCAGGCGTCGTCGACGGTCGTGTAGACGATGAAGCGTCCGTCGGGCGAGAAAGACGCTCCCGCGAACGTGCCGGGAATCTCGTCGGCGAGGTTCTCGCCGGTGGTCAGATCGCGGACGCGCACCGTGTAGCGCTCGTCTCCGGCCAGGTCGACGCCGTACAGCATCCGATCGCCGTCGTTCGAGATCTCGAAGCTGCCGAGCGAGAAGAAGTCGAGGCCCTCGGCTTCGATGTTCCCGTCGAGGAGCACCTGCTCGCCGGGGACGGGTTCACCGGGCGCGAGCTCCGGGGGCGTCCAGTCGTCGGGTGACGCCAGGGGAGCGCGGCACTGGATGCCGTACTGGCTGCCCTCGACCGTGCGGCCGTAGTACCACCACGACCCGCGTCGGCTCGGTACCGACAGATCGGTCTCCAGGGTGCGCCCCTTGATCTCCTGGAAGATCTGCTCGCGGAGTGCGGCGAGGTGGGCGGTGCGCTCGTCGGTGTAGGCGTTCTCGGCCTCGAGGTGTCCGATCACCTCGGCGTCGTCCTTGGCGCGCAGCCACTCGTACGGATCGTCGAAGGTGTCGCCGTGGTGCGTGCGGCTGAGAGGCCGCTTCGCGGCAACGGGCGGAGCGGGGAGGGCCTGGGCGTCAGTCACCCTCCCACGCTAGCCGAGCGCGCCGCGCACCCGGCCCGGGGTCACCGGACGGTGACGAGGGTTCGCTGCCAGCCCGAAGAGCCGTTCGGCGCGATCGGCGCGCGCTCCTCGGTCTGCATCGTGCCCGCACTGTCGATCGCACGGACGGTGACGTAGTGGGTTCCCGCCTCGGCCTGCCATTCGACCCACCACTGCACCCACGTGTCGGCGTTGATGGGTGTCGAGAGGGTGGCCGGCTGCCAGTCGCCGTCGTCGATCGAAACCTCGACGCGGTCGATGCCGACGGTCTGCGCCCACGCCATGCCCGCGATCGCGACGGTGCCGGCGTCGACGGGCGTACCCGAGCGGGGCGTGTCGATGCGCGACGACAACTTGATCGGGGCCTCGGCGGCGTAGCCGCGGGGTGTCCAGTAGGCCTCGTCGGCCTCGAACGTGGTCACCTTGAGCTCGGTGACCCACTTGGTGGCCGAGACGTAGCCGTACAGCCCGGGCACGACCATGCGCACGGGGAAGCCGTGCTCGAGGGGCAGCGGTTCGCCGTTCATGGCGACGGCGAAGATCGCGTCGCGGTTGTCGTCGGTGAGGGCGTCGAGCGGTGTGCTTGCGGTGTAGCCGTCCACGCTGCGCGAGAGCACCATGTCGGCACCCGACTGGGGGCCCGCCATCGCGAGGATGTCGCGAATCGCGACGCCCTGCCAGATGGCGTTCCCGACGAGGCCGCCGCCTACCTCGTTCGAGACGCACGTCAGGGTGATGCCGTATTCGTCGAGGCCCATGTTGACGAGGTCGTCGAACGAGAGCTCGATGCGCTGATCGACCATGCCGTCGATGACGAGCCTCCAGGTCGAGGGATCGATCTCGGGTACGGTCAGCGCGGTGTCGACCCGGTAGAAATCGGCGTTGGGCGTGAAGAGCGGCGTGAGTCCCTCGACGTCCGCTTCGGCGCCAGTGGGCACCGTCACGGTCGACCGCACCGCGGGCAGTCGGATCGCGTCGCGAGCGGCGGCGATCGAGGAGGTGGTCGCCGCGATCACGCGCGAGCCCACGCCGACGACGACAGAAGCCGCGGCCGTGATGAGGGTGAGGCCCAGGAAGCCTCGGCGGCTCGATCCGGGGCGCGGCGCGTCGGCAGTATCCGTGCCGGCGGTTACCGGGTCCGCGCGGTTCCCGGCCGTCACCGACCCGTCGCGCCAGGCGCGCAGCCGGCGTCCGAGGAGGAACAGCAGCGCGACGCCGGCGATCGTTCCCGCGAGGGGGGGAAGCGCCGAGAGGAAGCCCGCACCCGCGCGGGTGAGGATCGCCGCCCCCGAGAGCACTCCGGCGACCACGAGCAGCGCGGCACCGATCGGCGGACGCACGTACTCGAGAACTCCGGCGATCACGGCGGCGACGAGAACGGCGAGTCCGAGTCCGACGAGCAGTGCGATCTTGTCGTACTCCCCGAAGGTCGAGATCGCGAACTCCTTGAACGGCTGGGGAACGATGTCGATGACGAACGAACCCACCGCCAAGAGCGGGCTCGCCTGAGGCGCGACCAGCAGAGCGATCAGTTCGGCAGCCGCGAGGAACGCGGCCGCCGAGACAACGCCGGCCACCGCCGCCCAGGCGATGAAAGTCTTACGTCGTGCGGCCATGGTGGGGCCTCCCCATCTCGTTCAGGAGCTATTCGACGCGGCGAGCGTTTCGGATGGCGCTCTAGGCTGGGCGCATGGTCGGGTCCCCCGTGCAGTTCGGTCAGCATCCCCCCGCGAAGCGCGTGATCGTGCACGTGAGCGACACCCATCTGCTCGCCGGCGGACGCAGGCTCGGCGACAGGTATGACGTCGGCGCGAACCTGGCTCGAACGATGCGCGCCGTCGAAGACCTCGGCATCCGTCCCGATGCACTCGTCTTCACCGGCGACCTCACCGATCTCGGAGAACCCGAGGCTTACGCCGCGCTCCGGGCGCAGGTCGAGCCGGTCGCGGATCGTCTCGGGGCGCCGCTCGTCTGGGTCGCGGGGAACCACGACGAACGCCCCGCGATGCGGCGCCATCTGCTCGACCGGGACGCCACGGAGGAGCCCATCACGGGCGTGTGGGATCTCGGGGGGCTGCGCCTCATCGCCCTCGATTCGACGGTTCCCGGCTGGCATCACGGCGAGATCGACTCCGCCCAGCGCGACTGGCTCGCGGGCGTGCTCGCCGAGCCCGCACCGTGGGGAACGTTGCTGGCGCTGCACCATCCGCCGCTTCCGACCCACCTCCCGTTCTTCGACATCCTCGAACTCCGCGATCAGCCGGCGCTCGCCGCGGTCATCGCGGGCACGGATGTACGCGGCATCCTGGCGGGTCACCTGCACTACTCGACGAGTGGCACGTTCGCCGGCGTTCCGGTGAACGTCGCCGCGGCCACCTGCTACACGATGGACCTCTCCCGCCCCGCGGTGGAGGTCAACGGAATGGATGCGGGGCAATCGTTCCACCTCGTGCACGTCTACGACGACACCATCACGCACGCGGTGGTCCCGGTCGTCGACGACGCGGAGCCCGGCGGGTTCTTCACGGCGGAGTGGACACGGCGCATGGCGGCACTGAGTCCGGAGGAGAGGCTCGAGGCGTTCTCCCGAAAACGATCCTGACCTGTACGCAGGGTCCATTGCGGGAGGGGTGACTCTCCCCGGAGTCACCCCTCGCACGATTCTCGCGCCGCTAGGCTCGACGCACCCCGACCGGCCGTAACCCACGAGGATGCACATGCCACTGGACGCGAAGAATCAACCAACGACGGGGCGCCAGCACACGACGGGGCGCACCCGCACCGAGACCGATTCACTCGGATCGCTCGAGATCCCCGCCGATGCGTACTGGGGCATCCACACCGCGCGGGCGCTCGAGAACTTCCCGATCTCGCAGCGTCCCATCTCGGTCTACCCCGACCTGGTCCGCGCTCTCGCGATGGTGAAGCAGGCATCGGCCCGAGCGAATCTCGAGATCGGCGTGCTCGATGAAGAGCGGGCGGGTCTCATCGACCGCGCCGCCCAGCGCGTCATCGACGGCGAGTTCCACGACCAGTTCGTCGTGGGCGTGATTCAGGGCGGGGCGGGGACCTCGACCAACATGAACGCCAACGAGGTGCTCACCAACATCGCCCTCGAAGAGGCCGGGCGCGAAAAGGGCGACTACGGATTCCTCTCGCCGATCGACCACACGAACCGCAGCCAGTCGACCAACGACGTCTACCCGACGGCCATCAAGGTCGGTCTCTCGCTCAACCTGCGCACGCTCCTGGAGCAGCTGTCGCTGCTGCGCCAGTCGTTCCTCGCCAAATCCGAGGAGTTCCACGACGTTCTGAAGGTCGGTCGCACGCAGTTGCAGGATGCTGTGCCCATGACGCTGGGTCAGGAGTTCCACGGATTCGCCACCACCCTCGGAGAGGACTACAACCGACTCACCGAGAACGCCTACCTCCTGTCGGAGGTGAACATGGGAGCGACGGCGATCGGCACCGGCATCACCGCGCACGCCACCTACGGCAAGGCCGTGCTCCACCATCTGCGGGCCATCACCTCGCTCGATCTCGAGACGGCCACCGACCTCGTGGAGTCGACGAGCGACACCGGTTCGTTCATGTCGTTCTCGTCGTCGCTCAAGCGCAACGCCATCAAGATGTCGAAGATCTGCAACGACCTGCGGCTGCTCTCGAGCGGACCCCAAGCGGGGCTCGGAGAGATCAACCTCCCGCCACGTCAGGCGGGCTCGAGCATCATGCCCGGAAAGGTCAACCCGGTCATCCCCGAGGTCGTGAACCAGGTCGCGTTCGCCGTCACCGGCGCCGATCTGACGGTCACCATGGCGGTGGAGGGCGGGCAGCTGCAGTTGAACGCGTTCGAGCCCGTGATCGCGCACTCGATCTTCCAGTCGATGACGTGGATGGAGCGGGCGATGTGGACGCTCCGCGTCAACTGCGTCGACGGGATCACCGCGAACCGCGCACGCCTCGGCGCGATGGTGGGATCGTCGGTGGGGGTCGTGACCGCCCTCACACCGTTCATCGGTTACGCGGCGGCGGCGGCGCTCGCCAAGACGGCGCTCCTCACCGGGCGGAACGTCGCCGACCTCGTGGTCGAAGCCGGACTCATGTCGCGCGCCGAGGTGACCAAGCAGATATCGCCCATGCGGCTGTCGGGCCTTGAGGCGATCACCGAGGCGATCCCGATCATCCGGTCGTCCACCGACGTGGTGGCGCCGCCCGAGAGCTGAAGTCTGCGGTCGGAGAGCACTCAGCCGACGATGCGGCAACGCGTCGTCAGTTTCCCGACACCGTCCACGGCCACGGTGACCGTCGAACGATCGCGGAGGAAGATCTGCGGGTCGCGCGAGTAGCCCGCGCCGCCGGGGCTTCCGGTCGAGATGAGGGTTCCGGGCAGCAGTGTCACCGACTGGGACAGGTGCGCGATGAGGGTCGCGACCGAACGCACCATCTGGCCGGTCGACGCATCCTGCACCCGGTGTCCGTCGACGACCGTCCAGATGTGCAGGTCTTGCGGGTCGGGGATCTCGTCGGCGGTCACGACGAACGGACCCGTCGGTGTGAAGCCGTCGAACGACTTGCAGCGCGACCATTGGGCCTCCGAGAACTGGATGTCGCGCGCCGTGATGTCGTTGACGACGGTGTATCCCCACACGTGATCGAGCGCGTCGCTCGCGGACACGTTCTTCGCGGGGCGTCCGATGATGACGCCGAGCTCGGCTTCGTAGTCGACCGATTCGCTGAGGGAGCGCGGCCACGAGGTGGTGTCGTCGTGCCCGCTGAGCGAGTTCGGCCACAGCACGAAGACGGTCGGCGTCGAATCGGTCTTGAGCCCCAGCTCGCCGGAGTGGGCCGAGTAGTTAAGGCCTATCGCGAGGATCACCGGAGGAGCGAGAACAGCCGAGGCGAAGTCGGCGCCTCCCAGGGGCTTCCACGAGGCGGCGTCGACGGAGTCGCGCACGCGGTCGAGCAGTTCGTCGCCTCCCGCGATGAGGGCTTCGAGGGTACGAGGTGCGCCGGTGAACAACTCGTCGACGAAGGCCATCGACTCCTCTCTCACCACCACCAGGCGGGGGGAGGGTTCTGACAACACTGACCGAACGTGGGCGAACCGCATGGCTCCACGCTACCGGGCGCCGCGTCGGGGCCGCTCTAGGCTGAGCGCATGGCCTACTCGTCCCCGTTTTCGCAGCAGCATCCGGGGGAGGGTGCACCGATCGCGCCCGTCGTCGCCCCGCCGGCACAGGTACCGGTCGGTCCGCGGCGGGCCGGCGGCGCGTTGATCTGGATCGGCGGCGCACTCGCGTTGGTGCTGATCGCACTGATCGCCTACTTCGTGAACTTCCTGGGGCCGGTGGCTTCGGTCGTGGGTATGGTCCTCGCCCTCGTCCCGCTGGCCGTAGTGTGGTTCGTGGTGCGCCTGATCGACCGGTGGGAGCCCGAACCGCGCGGCATCGTGATCTTCGCCGTCGCCTGGGGTGCCGTCGCGTCCGTCGCGATCGCGCTGGGTGTCGACCTCGTTCTGACCCTCGCTGTCGGCCCTCTGCCCGACTTCTTCTCGGCCGTCATCCAGGCCCCCGTCGTCGAAGAGGTCGCGAAAGGGTTGGGCGTCTTCCTCATCTACCTCGCCGCACGTCGCGCGTTCGACGGGCCCGTCGACGGGATCGTCTACGGCGCTCTCGTCGGCGCCGGCTTCGCCTTCACCGAGAACATCCAGTACTTCGCGATCAGCCTCATCGAGGGGGGCGTGGCCCAGACCTCGGCGACGTTCTTCCTGCGGGCGATCCTGTCGCCGTTCGCCCACGTCATGTTCACCGCCCTCACAGGCTTCGCCTTCGGCCTCGCGGCGCGACGTTCGCTCCCCGCGGGGAAGGCGCTGGGCTACGGAGTCGTCGGCCTGCTCGGCGCGATCTTCCTCCACGCGCTGTGGAACGGCTCCGCGTTGCTGGCCGACTTCTTCGGCCTCTACGCGACGGTTCAGGTGCCGCTGTTCGGTCTCTTCATCCTCGGGGTGGTTCTGCTCCGTCGAGAGGAGTCCCGCCTCACCCGCGTGCGCCTCGGCGAGTACGCGGCCGCCGGGTGGTTCACCGCACAAGAAGTCGACATGCTCGCCACCGGTGCGGGCCGCCGGGCGGCACTGCGCTGGGCGCGCACCCTGAACGGCGACCGCACACCCGTGATGCGACGCTTCATCGCCGATGCGACAGCGCTGGCCGCCGCGCGGCAGCGCTCTCTTTCTGGGCGTGACCCGCAGGCGGTGGCCGCCGAGCGCGAGCTGCTCGGGCGGGCGACGGCCGCGAGGTCTTCGCTGTTCGCGCCCTGACGGCTGTTGCGGTCGGGTCTTGACAGGGTGCCGAGCGCGGCGCATCCTGATGCCAGATCAACTCAGCGCCCGGTCGACCCGCAGGCATTGCCGCGGCCCCGGGCGCTGAGTCCTGTCAAGGGCGCTCCCATGACGCTCGCTCGTGCTTGGATGGTGGCATGACTGATGCGACCAAGCCCGAGATCGACGCCCCCCAGGGCCCCGCTCCCTCCGACCTCGTCATCCGCGACATCACTGTCGGCGACGGCGCCGAGGCGAAGCCCGGCGACAACGTGACGGTGCACTACCTGGGCGTCGAGTACGACACCGGCGAAGAGTTCGATTCGTCGTGGGGACGCGGAGAAAGCATCCAGTTCCCCCTCCGTGGCCTCATCCAGGGGTGGCAGGACGGCATCCCGGGCATGAAGGTCGGCGGACGCCGCGAGCTGGTAATTCCTCCGCACCTCGCCTACGGCCCGGCCGGTGGCCACTTCCTCGGCGGCAAGACACTCATCTTCATCATCGACCTGATCCAGGTCGGCTGACCTCGACGTCTTCGAACCCGGGAGCGCTTCGGCGCGCCCGGGTTTCGTCGTTTCTCCATTCGGTGGAATACATTCGACGTAGTGCGGGTTGGTGCCGAAGATGCCGCTCGATCCGGCACCCATCACTCGAGGAGAATCATGACCGACACCAACACGCTCGACATCCCCGGTTACAAGGCGGGCACCTGGACGCTCGACCCCTCGCACAGCGAGGTCACCTTCAGCGTCCGCCACATGATGATCTCGAAGGTGCGCGGCGCCTTCGGCGTGAAGAGCGGCACCTTCGTCACCCCCGAGAACCCGCTCGAGACCACCGTCGAGGCCGAGGTCGACGTCGCGTCGATCGACACCAAAGACGAGGGCCGCGACGGACACCTCCGCTCGGGCGACTTCTTCGACGTCGAGAACTACCCGACCATGAAGTTCCGCTCGACCGGCGTTCGCGTCGAAGACGGCGACATGCTCGTCGACGGCGACCTGACCATCCGCGACACCACCAAGCCCGTCACGTTCTCGTTCGAGTTCGGCGGCTTCGGCACCGACCCGTGGGGCAACTACAAGGCCGGCGCGACGGCGAAGACGGTCATCAACCGCGAAGACTTCGGTCTGACGTGGAACACCGCCCTCGAGACCGGCGGCGTTCTCGTCGGCAAGGACGTCACCATCGAGCTCGACCTGCAGGGCGCCCTCCAGGCCTGAGGCTGAACATCGGAAGGGGCGGATGCTGCGAAGCATCCGCCCCTTCTGCGTACCCGGGTCTCAGACGGCGACGGTCCGGCGCCGCCGCAACCGGTCTTGAGCCAGCAGGATGCCGAGGAACACCACCAACGCACCGACCGGCTCGTTCCACGCCAGCGGTTCGCCGAGGATGAGCATGCCGAGCACCACGCCGACCACCGGGGTGATGTACGTCACGGTCGACGCTCGGGTCGGGCCCCACGCGCGCAGCGCGTTCTGGTTCCAGATGTACGCGACACCGGTGCCGAGGCACCCGAGCATGATCATGCTGCCGAGCACCCACGGATCCCACACCATCGGGCCGACGGCGATCACCGGGGTCAGCACCACCATCACGGCGGCGGCCAGCGCGATGTACGAGAACGCGAAACTGAGCGGCGACAGGCCGGTGTTCGCGAGGAAGCGGCGCATGTAGGCCAGCCCGAATCCGTAGCAGGCGGTCGCGCCCAGGATCGCCAACTGTGCGATGAGGCTCTGATCGAGGTCGAGCCCCTGCCACGGCCCGACGATCACGAGCACGCCCAGGATGCCGAGCACGATGCCGGCGATCTGCACGGGTTTCAGACGCTCGACGCGGAACACCGCCCACGCCATGACGGCGGTCATGATCGGTGTCGTCGCGTTGTAGATGCTGGCGAGGCCCGAGGTGACGTGCTGCTGGGCCCACGAGAACAGCAGGAACGGCAGCACGCAGAAGACGACGCCGACGACGGCGAGGTGCATCCACACGATCGGGCGGCGGGGGAGGCGCTCACGCCGGATCAGCATGAACACCCCGAGCGTGAGAGCGCCCAGGACGAGTCGCCCCCACGCGACCTGGCCCGGGGCGAGGCCGGTCAGGGCGACCTTCATGAACAGGAAGCTGGAGCCCCAGATGATGCCCGTCAGGGCGAACTGCACGGCGACGGACGTCTGCGAGGGAGGCACATGGGGCGAGGACACCCGCCGACTCTAGGCCCCACCGCCGACACCCGTGGGGGGTATCGGATGCGTCGTCCGATATCCGCCGACGCCTGTCTGTCGTCCTACGGTGTGCGGCTCTGCCGAGGCCTTCCGACGAGGTTCACCGCAGCATCCGTTCGCTGGTAGACTCACACGGTTGCCGTTGGATCGGCCGCGGAGAAAGAGAGCCCACGCATTCGGCGTCGGGCGCCGCGCAACAAGCTGAAAGGGGATCCCATCTATGCCACTCGAATCTGAAGCCAAGAAGGCGATCATGGAAGAGTACGCGACGCACCCCGGTGACACCGGATCCCCCGAGGTGCAGGTCGCGATGCTGACGCAGCGCATCAAGGACCTCACCGAGCACCTCAAGGAGCACAAGCACGACCACCACTCTCGTCGTGGTCTGTTCTTGATGGTGGGTCAGCGCCGTCGTCTGCTCGGCTACCTCCAGGACATCGACATCGCACGGTACCGTTCGTTGATCGAGCGTCTCGGACTCCGCCGCTAAGCACCGCGCTCCTAGCGTTCATCGCTTTCTTCGAAGGCCTCCCCACGGTGTGGGGAGGCCTTCGTCATGCCCGGGCGCCTATCCAGAAACCGCGAGACCGCTTCTCGCCGACGAGACCCCTGCACGATGTCAGGGTCTCGCCGCGCGGAAGCGGTTTCGGTCGAAGGCGAGCGGATGCTGCGGCGTCAGGCCTTGGCGGCGGCGCGGGCGGCGACCAGGTCGGGGTGGTGGAGCGCCGCGACGTCGGGGTGCGCGCGCAGGCGCGACTTGAGCGCGTTCTCGCCGTAGGTCGCGTGGATGGGATTCGTGGGGTCTTCGGTGACGCCCCGAGCCGCGGCGGCGAGGTCGGCCGGCAGGTCGATGATCGGCAGGCGCGCGTCGAGTGCGGGGTTGAAGAAGAACGGCACCGAGATGCGGTCATCGGGGTATCGCGGGGAGATGACCCGGTGGTTCGTCGCGACGAGGTAGCCCTGGGTGGCGTACTCGAGCAGTTCGCCGATGTTGACCACGAACGACCCCGGCACCGGTGGGGCATCGACCCATTCGCCGTCGCGCTGCACCTGCAGCCCGCCCTTGCCGGGCTCGACCCACAGCAGGGTCAGCACGCCCGAGTCTTTGTGGGCGCCGACACCCTGCTGCGGAGTCGGATCGTCTTTGCCGGGGTATCGCACGATCTTGATCAGGGTCGAGGGGTCGCCGAAGTGTCGGTCGAAGTACTCCTCGTCGGCCCCGAGGGCGAGCGCCCACGCCCGCAGCAGCTTGCGCGCGATGCCGGTGAGCCGGTCATGCCATTCCGTGACCACCTCGCGCAGCTCGGGCTGGGCTTCGGGCCACAGGTTCGGGCCCGTGAGCCGCTCGTAGTCGGGTCCGCCGGGGTTGTCGATCGCGCTGCGTTCGGGGCCCACGTCGATCTGCTCGCGCCAGTCGACTTCGCCCTGGGTGCGTTCGCCGCCGATGCGGGTGTACCCGCGGAAGTGCGGGCTGCGAACGTTCTCGATGGCGAGCTTGTCGGCCTCGGGCAGTTCGAAGAACTCGCGCGCGACGCGGTTCAGCCGCGCTTCGAGCTCGGGGGTGACGCCCGTCCCGACGAGGTAGAAGAACCCGACGTCGTGGGTCGCGGTGCGCAGTTCATCCCGGAATCGGGCGGCAGCATCGGGCCCCTGGTCGAGAAGCGAGAGATCGAGAACGGGGAGATTCAGATCGGCCATGTGCCGAGACTAGGCGGGTGTCGAAGAGGGTCCGGGAATGTTGCAGAGGATTACCGCGCACGTCGAGGACGTAGGAGCGCGGGCGGGAATACTCTCGGGTCCGAGGCGTTACAGCGAGTGCATTCACGCGAATACAATTACCGAAGCGTGAGAGACGGAGACCGATCGTGAACGAGACGACCACCTGGCCGGGCATGCAGTTCGGCATCTTCTCGGTGGGAGACATCACCGAAGACCCCACGAACGGCAAGACGCCGAGCGAGGCCGAGAAGATCCGCGACACGATCACCGTCGCCCGTCACGCCGAAGAAGTGGGTCTCGACGTTTTCGCGTTGGGGGAGCACCACAACCCGCCGTTCTGGTCGTCGTCGCCCACGACGACGCTCGCCTACATGGCGGCGCAGACCGAGCGGTTGATCTTCACGACCTCGATGGCGCTCATCACGACGAATGACCCCGTGAAACTCGCCGAAGACTTCGCCATGCTCCAGCACGTGTCGGGCGGACGCGTCGACCTCATGCTCGGCCGTGGCAACACCGGTCCGGTCTACCCGTGGTTCGGCAAAGACATCCGGCAGGGCCTGCCCCTCGCGATCGAGAACTACGACCTGCTGCACCGGCTGTGGCGCGAAGACATCGTGGACTGGGAGGGGGAGTTCCGCACCCCGCTGCAGGGCTTCACCTCCACCCCTCGCCCTCTCGACGGCGTGCCCCCCTTCGTCTGGCACGGCTCGATCCGCACCCCCGAGATCGCCGAGCAGGCCGCGTACTACGGCAACGGATTCTTCGCGAACAACATCTTCTGGCCGAAGGAGCACTACCAGCGCCTCATCGCGCTCTACCGGCAGCGCTACGCCCACTACGGCCACGGAACGCCCGAACAGGCGATCGTCGGCCTCGGCGGCCAGGCCTTCATGGCCAAGAACTCGCAAGACGCCGTGGCGCAGTTCCGCCCCTACTTCGACAACGCCCCGGTCTACGGCCACGGCCCGAGCATGGAGGACTTCACGCAGATGACCCCCCTGACGGTGGGTTCGCCGCAGCAGGTCATCGACCGGTACGCGGGCATGCGCGACACGTTCGGCGACTACCAGCGCCAGCTCTTCCTCATCGATCACGCCGGGCTTCCGCTGAAGATCGTGCTCGAGCAGCTCGACATCCTCGGCGGAGAGGTCGTGCCCGTGCTCCGCAGGGAGCTCGCCGAGAACCGCCCGGCCGAGGTCCCCGATGCCCCCACGCACGCGAACCTCGTGGCCGCCACCTACGCCGACGGTGTTCCCCGTCAGGCGGTGCCGAAGGCCAACCGCGGAGACAACCTCACCGACGGCTCGCCGTACCGCGACACCCCCGCCCCCGTCGGAAGCGCCTTCGGGGCCGCAGCGACACGGACGGCGGTCTGACATGGCGGGTTTCGACTCCGAAGGCGGGCGCGGTGCACGACGCATCGCGGTCGTGACGGCCGGTCTCTCGAATCCGTCGACGACACGGATGCTGGGCGACCGACTCGCCGACGCCACGGTCGCGGCTCTTCGCGCGAAGAGCACCGCGTCAGAGCCGCTGGGCATCGAGACGACGGTCGAGGTGTTCGAGTTGCGCGACTTCGCACACGACATCACCAACAACCTGCTGACCGGCTTCGCCGCGCCCGCGCTCGAGACGATGATCAACGCCGTGGTGTCGGCCGACGCGATCATCGCCGTGACGCCGATCTTCTCGACGAGCTACTCGGGACTGTTCAAGTCGTTCGTCGACATCCTCGATCCCGACGCCCTCACCGGTACCCCCGTGCTTCTCGGGGCGAACGCCGGCACGGCTCGCCACTCTCTGGCACTCGACTACGCGATACGGCCGCTCTTCACCTACCTCCACGCGAACCCGGTGCCGACGGGAGTGTTCGCGGCTTCGAGCGACTGGGGGACCAACGCGGACGCCGTTGCGCCGCTCGGCGCCCGCATCGACCGCGGAGCACGTGAACTCGCCGAGGCGATCGCCGTGCGCACCCCGGTCCGCGAAGAAGACCCGTACGACCCGTCGGTCTATCTCGGCGAAGGTCGGTCGTTCGGTCACCTTCTCGGAGGCCGCAAGGGGGAGTGACCCCGCCGATCAGCGGAGCGCGATGTCGGGTGCCGAGGTGATCTCGCGCCACGGTGTGGGGCGCACCCCCGTGCGGGGCAGGACGTCTGCGTCCACGAGGGGTCCGAGGTCGACACCGGCAAGACCCGCGATATCGGAGATCGGCACCTGGAAAGTGCGGAAGGCGCCGAGGGGCGCGACCGCGGTGGCGCCCTGTCGCGTATCGACGAGCTCTGACTGGTCGAGCAAGAAGCCCGACGCGGCGAGGGGCGTGCCCGGGTCTGCGGTCGCCCAGGCGGCGATCTTCCAGAATCGGAGCGGCACGCGGATGCCGCGGTAGGGCGGGTCGTCGTCGCCGAGGATCGGCGCGGTGAACACCGAGACTCTCGTGTCGGTCGTCTCGGCGTACTCGAGCACGTGATCTTCGAGCCCCAGCCACAGCTCTTTGGACTGATTGAAACCGGCGGCCTGCGGGGCGGCGTTCGTGTAGAAGAACGTCGCCTCCGTCGCCCGCCGTGCCTCGTCGCTCTCGCCCCACCCGGGGTCGCGACGGCGGACGAGGTGGCCACGGTCGAGATCGTTGCGCGCGTAGACGTCGGGGCCGGTCTGCGTCTCGGCGGGCGCCCGAGGATCGAGGCGCCATTCCCCCGTGCGCGGCAGGTCGCGGACGCTCTCTCCGTCGATGTTCACGGCCGTCGTCCGCGCCAGCCGGCGGTCGAGGTCGAGCACCACCGTGAAGTGCGGGTAGGTGAGAGCCTGCGTCGGGGCAGACGACGTCGGCAGCGGCACGGCGGGACCGAGAAAGCCGGGGTCGTAGCCCTCGGTCGTGAGCGAAGCATCCATGGGCCCCATCTTCCCGGTGGGCGCCGACACCGCGACAGACTGGTGCGATGGAACAGTTCGTGAAGAACCGTCCCGACGCCCCCGCCGGTTTCTTCGAGGCCGAGGCCGCGGGGCTCGCCTGGCTGCGGGTCGCCGGCGGTGTGCGCGTCGTCGGGGTCGCCGAGGTCGGGCCGGGGCGCATCTCGCTCGAGCGCATCACCGAGAGCAGAGCGGATGCCGCGGCCGCAGCGGCGTTCGGCGCGGCGCTCGCCGTGACACACGACGCCGGAGCGGCCGCCTTCGGCAGCCCGCCCGAGGGGTGGGACGGCCCGGTGTTCATCGGCCGGCGACGCCAGCCGTCTCGGCCGACCGCGTCGTGGGGGTCCTTCTACGCCGAGCAGCGGGTGCGTCCCTTTCTCGAGGCGGCCGTCGCCGCGCGAAACCTCGACGGGGCGGGAGCCGCCGTGGTCGAGCGCGCGTGCGATCTCGTCGCGGCGGGCACGTTCGACGACGGTGACCGGCCGGCCCGTCTGCACGGAGATCTGTGGGCCGGGAACGTCCTGTGGTCGGCCGGTGGGGTCGTGATGATCGACCCGGCGGCACACGGCGGGCACCGCGAGACCGACCTGGCGATGCTCCGACTCTTCGGGTGTCCGTTCCTCGACGTCGTCCTGGCGGCCTACGACACGCAGCATCCGCTCGTCCCCGGCTGGCGCGAACGAGTGCCGCTCCACCAGCTGCATCCGCTCGCCGTGCACGCGGCCGGTCACGGCCCGGCCTACGGGGCAGCCCTGGTCGACGCCGCGCGGCGCACCCTGGCGCTCGGTTAGAGCCGGCCGGTCCGTCGTCCGCGGCGCGCGAGGAGGGCGTCGATGACCAGGCCGATGCCGAGTGCGAGGACCACCGAGATGATGACGGCGACGACCGGTCCGCCGGGGACGATCGTCGCGACCGCGGCGCCGATGAGGGCCTGGTACGACGCCCAGCCGAGGGCGGCGAGACCCGCGACCACGACGTAGCGCGGAGCGGGCACGCGCGAGGCGCCGGCGGTCAGGTTCACGGCGAGGCGCGCGAACGGAATGAAACGAGCGGTGAAGAGCACGAGCGCCGTGCGCTGGTCGAGTCGGGAGCGCGCCCACGAGAACGCCGCTTGAATGCGTGGTCGACGCATCCACCCCCAGCGTTCGAGGCCGACCCAGCGGCCCACGAGGTAGCAGCTCACGTCGCCCATCAGCGCGCCCGCCGTGGCGACGACGATCACGGCCGGGAGCGGCGGAGCGCCGTTCGAGACGGCGAGCGCTCCGAAAGCCGTCACCGCGGCCTCCCCGGGAATGATGACGAGGAACGCGTCGCCCAGCACGAGCAGGAACATCAACGGCAGCGCCCAGGGGTTCGTGGCCGCCTGCGCCAACACCTCGTCGATCACCCGGCTTGCCTACCACGTCCGTATGAACAGCGTGTCGGCACGCAACGGGCGGGTGACGCACGAGCGTAGATCAGGTGAACTCTCGGCGATCGGGGTGTTCCGGCGGTGCGGGCGGGTCGGGTTGGCCCCACCCTGGAGGCGTGAGAGTCGCGTTGCTCGCCGAATCCTTCCTTCCCCACATGAACGGGGTCACCGGTTCCGTTCTCCACGTCCTGCGTCATCTGAAGGCCGAGGGCCACGAAACACTCGTGATCGCCCCCCGCGCCGGTGAAGTGACGGCAGATCTCCACGGAGCACGCACCGAGCTGCTCCGATCGGTTCCCTTGCCGTCTTATCCGGAGGTGCGGGTCGTCTTCGCGCGTGCCGCTCGGCTGACCGCGCTTCTGCGGAGTTTCCAGCCCGACGTCGTGCACCTGGCCTCGCCGTTCGTGCTCGGTTGGCAGGGACTCGCCGCCGCCGATGCCTTGAACATCCCGACGGTCGCGATCTACCAGACCGATGTCGTCGCGTACGCGCAGAAGTACGGCATGCCCGCGGCGACCTCGTTCGTCGAGGGCCACGTCGCACGCCTGCACCGACGCGCGACGCTCACTCTCGCGCCTTCGTCGGCGTCGACCGCGCAGCTCGAAGCGCTCGGCGTCGACCGCATCCGCCGGTGGGGTCGTGGCGTCGACGCGGTCCGCTTCGATCCGCGGCACCGCAACGAGGCCTGGCGGCAGAGCATCGCCCCTGCCGGGGAAACCATCGTGGGGTACGTCGGACGCCTCGCTCCCGAGAAGCAGGTCGACGACCTGCGCGCCCTGGCGAACCTGCCGGGCACCCGCCTGGTCATCGTCGGCGACGGCCCGTCGAGAGCAGGGCTCGAACGGATGCTGCCCGACGCCGTCTTCACCGGGCACCTCTCGGGCGCGGAGCTCGGCGAGGTCATGGCCGGTTTCGACGTCTTCGTGCACCCCGGCGAGAGCGAGACCTTCGGGCAGACCATCCAAGAAGCACTTGCCAGCGGCGTGCCGGTGGTGGCGACCGGGGTCGGCGGGCCGCTCGATCTCGTGCGCAGCAGCATCGACGGCTGGCTCTACCGTCCGGGTGACCTCGACGACATGCGTGCCCGAGTCGCCGACCTCGTCGGCGACGAGGCGAAGCGTCGCGCTTTCGCGCTCGCCGCGCGCGAGAGCATCTCGGGTCGCACCTGGGACGCCCTGGGGTCTCAGCTCGTCGGCCACTACCGCGACGCGATCACGCTGCGCCCCATCGACGATGCCCTGCCCGCACGCGGGCGCACACGGCCCGCGATCGCCGAGACCGGGGTCTCGCGGCGGTGGACGCGATTCGTCGCCCTGGGCGACTCGATCACCGAGGGACTGTGCGACGGCTCCCGTATGCCCGACGGTCACTACCGCGGGTGGGCCGACCGGCTGGCGTCGCTCCTCGCGCAGACGAGCCCCGGGCCGTTCCGCTACGCGAATCTGGCCGTCCGCAGCCGCAAGATGAAAGATCTGCTCGACGAGCAGGTGCCTCATGCCCTGACGATGAAGCCTGACCTCGTCTCGATCCTGATGGGCTCGAACGACCTCGTCGGACCGCAGGTCAACATCCCGGCTCTCGTCGCTCAGCTCGAAGACGCCGTGCGTCAGGTGAGGGCCTCCGGGGCCGACGTGCTGCTGGCGACCGTCTTCCTCCCGCGACGCCGTGCGGCGATGCTGTTCGCGCGTCGGTTCGCCGCCTTCAACTCCGAGATGCGCCGGGTGGCGGCAGAGACCGGCGCCATGATGCTCGACCTCGAGGCCATGCCTGCTCTCAGCGAGCTGCCCATGTGGTCGGACGACAGAGTGCATCTGAGGCCCGCCGGGCATCGCCTGGTCGCCTATCGCGCGGCCGACGTGCTGGGCGTGCCCGATGCCGAAGCCCTCAGCGGTCTCGACGAGGCGTTCCACTCCGACGAGATGCCGCTGCCGGGCACCTGGCTGCGCCGAGATGCACTGCCGTGGGTATGGCGTCGGCTCCAGGGGCGAACGGCCGGCGACGGCCGCATCGCGAAGCACCTCTCCTACGTCGAGCTACCCGGTCGCGGTCGGCGCGGACGCGTTCCGAGCACCTGAATCCCGCTCCACGGCGGCAGCGGGCGTCGGCTCAGCCGCTCTTGCGGCGGCTGAAGTCGCGGTTGCCGCTCGCCGGGCCCTTCGTCGAGTGCACTGCGGAGTCACCGTCGAGGTGCGCCTCACCGGTGCGGTGCTGCGCGTTCTTCTTCTCGAGTGCCTCACGGAACTTGCGCTTCATGTCATCGGATGCTGCGCTCTCGGGCTTTTCCTCGGTACTCATGTCTCCACCCTAGGTCGGTCGGGGCGATCCGTACCAGACGCGCGGCGGTGGGCGCGGTGGTCGTCGGCGGATCGCGGGCGTCTTCACGGCGGAGAAGGGGGAGGCGCTGGTAGGCTTGGCCGGGTTGCCCAGGCAATCCGCTCAATTTCATATGAGCTCATGGAGCAGGCCGGCAGGACGCTGGTCCCCTGTGGTGGACTCCCCGTCGGTTTAGCCGGGTGGTCGTCTACTGGTGGCCAGTCGCCGGGATCTCACACGGATGCTGTCCGCGTGCCCTTTTCTGCCTGTTCCTGCTCCTTCGAATGATCTCGCTCGCGAAACGCGCGTGCGAGTCTAAACAAAGAAGGAGAGACCTCTTGGAAGGTCCTGAAATCACCGCCGCTGAAGCCGTTCTCGACAACGGCCGTTTCGGCACCCGCACCGTCCGCTTCGAAACCGGTCGACTGGCGCAGCAGGCACAGGGTGCCGTCGCCGCGTACCTCGACGAGGAAACGATGCTCCTCTCGGCCACCAGCGCCGGCAAGCACCCGCGTGAAGGCTTCGACTTCTTCCCGCTGACCGTCGACGTCGAAGAGCGTTCCTACGCCGCCGGCAAGATCCCCGGTTCGTTCTTCCGTCGCGAGGGCCGTCCCTCGACCGAAGCCATCCTCGTCTGCCGCCTCATCGACCGGCCGCTGCGTCCGTCGTTCGTCGACGGCCTCCGCAACGAGGTGCAGATCGTCATCACCGTGCTCTCGATCGCACCGGGCGAGTTCTACGACGCGCTGGCGATCAACGCAGCATCCCTCTCGACTCAGATCTCCGGTCTGCCCTTCTCGGGTCCGATCGCCGGTGTGCGCCTCGCGCTCATTCCCGGTGCCGGTGAGACCGCCGACCAGTGGATCGCGTTCCCCACCGTCACGCAGCTCGAAGAGGCCGTGTTCGACCTCATCGTCGCCGGTCGCGTCATCACCGACGCCAACGGTGTCGAAGACGTCGCGATCATGATGGTCGAAGCCGAAGCCACCGAGGGCAGCTGGAACCTCATCAAGGGCGGCGCGACCAAGCCCAACGAGCAGGTCGTCGCCGAGGGCCTCGAAGCCTCGAAGCCGTTCCTCAAGCAGCTCGTCGCCGCGCAGAACGCGGTCGCCAACACCGCGGCCAAAGAGATCAAGTCGTTCCCCGTCTTCCCGGCCTACAGCCAGGAGACCTACGACTTCGTCGCGGGCCGTGCCTACGACAAGCTCGTCCCGATCTACCAGATCGCCGACAAGCAAGAGCGTCAGGACGCCGACGAGGCATTGAAGGCCTCCGTCAAGGCAGAGCTCATCGCCGCTGTCGAAGCGGGCGAGCTGCCCGCCGTCGCGACGATCGAGTTCTCGGCCGCCTACAAGTCGGTCACCAAGATCATCGTGCGCGGGCGCATCCTCTCCGAGGGCGTTCGCATGGACGGTCGTGGCCTCGCCGACATCCGTCCGCTCGACGCTGAGGTGCAGGTCATCCCGCGCGTCCACGGTTCGGCGATCTTCCAGCGCGGTGAAACCCAGATCCTGGGCGTCACGACGCTGAACATGCTCAAGATGGAGCAGCAGATCGACTCGCTGTCGCCGATCACGCGCAAGCGCTACATGCACCACTACAACTTCCCGCCGTACTCGACCGGTGAGACCGGCCGCGTCGGAAGCCCGAAGCGTCGCGAGATCGGCCACGGCTTCCTCGCCGAGCGCGCGCTCGTTCCCGTGCTGCCCGCACGTGACGAGTTCCCGTACGCGATCCGTCAGGTCTCCGAGGCGCTCGGCTCCAACGGTTCGACGTCGATGGGTTCGGTCTGCGCGTCCACCCTCTCGCTCCTGAACGCCGGTGTGCCGCTGCGCGCCCCGGTCGCCGGTATCGCGATGGGTCTCGTCACCGACCAGGTCGATGGTCAGACCCGTTACGCGGCGCTGACCGACATCCTCGGTGCAGAAGACGCGCTGGGCGACATGGACTTCAAGGTCGCCGGAACGAGCGAGTTCATCACGGCCATCCAGCTCGACACGAAGCTCGACGGCATCCCGTCGTCGGTGCTCGCCGCAGCTCTCACCCAGGCCAAGGAAGCCCGCCTGACGATCCTCGGTGTTCTGAACGCCGCGATCGACGCTCCCGACGAGATGGCGCCGACCGCGCCGCGCGTCATCAGCGTGCAGATCCCGGTCGACAAGATCGGCGAGCTCATCGGCCCTAAGGGCAAGACGATCAACGCGATCCAGGATGAGACCGGCGCCGACATCTCCATCGAGGAGGACGGCACCGTCTACATCGGCGCCGTCGACGGTCCGTCGGCCGAGGCCGCTCGTGCGCAGGTGAACGCGATCGCCAACCCGACCAACCCCGAGGTGGGCGAGCAGTTCCTCGGAACCGTCGTGAAGATCGCGACCTTCGGTGCGTTCGTCTCGCTCCTCCCGGGCAAGGACGGACTGCTGCACGTCAGCGAGGTCCGCAAGCTCGCCGGCGGCAAGCGCGTCGAGAACGTCGAAGACGTGCTCTCGGTCGGCCAGAAGATCCTCGTGCGCATCACGAAGATCGACGACCGCGGAAAGCTGTCGCTCGAGCCCGTCACCGACGACCAGGAGGCCGCCGACCAGGAAGGCTCCGCCGCGGCGAGCGACGGACCCGAGGCTCCCGCCGAAGGCTGATCGACGCTCGGCCTCGATCGGCCGACACCACGTGAATGCCCGTTCCGCTTCGGCGGGGCGGGCATTCGCCGTTCGAAAGCGTTATCGAATATTTATCGGACGAGCGGGGCGGGCGGCGGTTGCGTCGGCAGCCTGCTTTACCCTCGAAATACGCGTGGGAACGCGGGCGCATCACGACTCACCTCCGTCCTTCTCCCGCGGAGTCGATCGTGAGGGAGTCGCGTGATGTCGGGGTTGAGCGTCGAAGGCACGACGCCCTTCGGCCCGCCCACCGCCGGGTTCGTTCATCCCTCCGCCCCCATCCCCGTGCAGGGCCCCGGCATCGGCCAGGGAGTGCGCGTCGCCCTCGGTGACACCGGCGCGAACGTCTTCCCCCTCTTCCTCGGTGCCGCCGAATTCGGGTGGAACGTCGACCTCGCTGAGAGCCACGCGATCCTCGACACCTACACCGAGCTCGGCGGCAACGCCGTCCATACCGCAGACAGCTACTCAGCAGGCCGCAGCGAGCACATCATCGGGCAGTGGATGCACTCTCGAGGCCTCCGCGACGAGATGGTTCTCGCCGTGCGGGTGGGCGGGCACCCCGACAACCCCGGTCTCGGTTCGGTGAACCTCGTGCGAGCGGTCGAAGCATCCCTCACCCGCCTCCTGACCGACCGCATCGATGTGCTGTACCTCGACGCGACGAGCGACCGGGCGGCTGTCCTCGAAGACACCCTCGCCACAGCGGAGTGGTTGGTCGAGTCGGGAAAGGTCCGGGCCGTGGGCGCCTACGGGTACAGCGCGGCCCAGTTGGTCGAGGCCCGCATCCTCTCGTCGGCGGGCTACCCCCGCATCACCGTTCTCGACGCGCCCTACAACGTCTTGCGTCGCGACGACTTCGAGGGCGACCTGCGGCTCGTCGCCGGTGCGCAGGCGATGGCCTTCACCCCGTCGCACGCGCTCGAGCACGGGTTCCTCGCCGGCGGTCATCGCACCCGCCCGAGCGTCGTCCGTTCGGTGCGCGGCGCGCAGCTCACGGCGAGCCTCAACCGTCGCGGAAGCAGAACCCTGCGGGCGCTCGACGTGGTCGGCGCCGAATTGGGCCTGCCGAACGCGGCGGTCGCCGTCGCGTGGCTCCTCGCGCAGAAGGTCGTCACGGCGCCCATCGTGAACGCCTTCGCCGCGGAGCACGTGGAAGAGCTCATCCAGGGCGTCGGCGTGCGTCTCAGCCGCGCGCACCTCGCAGATATCGCACGCGCTGTCCAGTAGCCCCCACGCGATGCAACCCGTGACGTAGGGTGAAAGCCGTGCCATCGAGCACGCCACCCGACGACGAATCGAGTTGACGTGACGCACTACCTCTACCTGGTACGGCACGGCGAACACCAAGACGCTGAGCACGGCCTCACCGACGGACCACTCTCGCCGCGGGGCATGCGCCAGGCGGCCCTGGTCGCCGACAGGCTCTCGGGGGTTCCGCTCGAGGCCGTGTGGCACTCACCGCTCGAGAGGGCAGCGCAGACGGCGGCAGCTGTTGCGGCGAGGCTGCCTTCGGTGTCGCCTCTGCCTTCTGCTCTGCTCTTCGACTGCGTGCCGACGGGCATGACCGACGACACCCCCGGAGCTTACGAACCGTTCTTCGGAAGCGTGACCGAGGCCGAGGTCGACGCGGGGAGCGCGCAGATGGCCGATGCGACGAGCGAGTTCCTCGTGCGCAAACCCGGCGAGGTGCACGAACTCCTCATCACGCACAACTTCGTCATCGCCTGGTTCGTCCGTGAGGTGCTGCAGGCGCCCGACTGGCGCTGGATGACACTGAATCAGGCCCACTGCGGCCTGACGGTGCTCTCGCAGCGAAAGGGGCGCCCCTGGACGATGCTCACCCACAACGACCTGGCGCACCTGCCCTTCGAACTCCGCACGGGCCTTCCCGAGACCATCCCGGTCTGAGTCGCGCCGGCCCGCCCGCGGGCTTTCGGCCGGCACGCGGGCAACTCCCGCCCCGAACGCCGCGTCTCGCGCGATAGCCCGCGTCTGGGTGGGCGAAGATCAGTGCGCGGCGGGCGGATGCTGCGCGCCGAGCGCCTTGCGGTACCACCGCGTCGCGTTCGTGTTGTCGTTGTACGCCTCGATCTGTTCGTACCCCGAGCGGGCGTACAGGCCACCGGCGGCCTCGAGGGTGTGGTGCGTGTC
Source organism: Microbacterium shimangi (assembly GCF_043556445.1). NCBI lineage: Bacteria > Bacillati > Actinomycetota > Actinomycetes > Micrococcales > Microbacteriaceae > Microbacterium > Microbacterium shimangi. Next base: position 58,046 of record NZ_JBIGII010000001.1, on the reverse strand, counting down.
GAGGACGACCTCGTTCGCGCCGAACCCGGCGGCTCTCGTCTCGAGGTCGGCGAGCAGCATCCGTCCCCAGCCGCGCCCGCGTCCCGCATCGCAGACGAAGAGATGCTTCACCTCGTAGCGCGTACCGGCGGGCCCGTCGGCGACCCGGCGGATGCCGCCGCAGCCGACGGGCTCCTCGCCGTCGTACAGCACGACGAACATCCCGGCCGGCTCGACGAAGACCGTCGGATCGGGGAACGTCGTGCGGTACGTACCGCCGGGGAAGATCGACGCCCGAAGGGCGAAGTACTCCTCGAGGAGGGCGTGCGCGTCGGCCTGGTCGACCGGCACGGGGCGGATCTCGGTCATGCGTCGAGAGTACCGCCGTAGGCTGGAGCACATGACGACGCGCGTGACCATCGTGGGGGGTACGGGCAAGCTCGGCGGAGTGATCCGCGAGGTCGTCGAATCGGAGCCCGGCTTCGAGGTCGCCGGGGTCCTGACGTCGCGCTCCGACCTGAGCGAGATCGCCGGAGCGGACCTCGTCGTCGACGCGTCGACTCCGGCCGTGTCGATCGACGTCATCCGGGCGGCCGTCGACCTCGGCATCAACGTCCTCGTCGGCACCTCGGGGTGGTCGAGCGAGCGGATCTCCCTCGTGCGACCCCTCGTCGAGAAGGCGGGCACGGGCGTCGTCTTCATTCCGAACTTCTCGCTCGGGTCGATCATCGGCAGCGCACTCGCGGCAGCGGCCGCTCCTTTCTTCGCATCGATCGAGATCGTCGAGGCGCACCGCGACACGAAGATCGACTCGCCCAGCGGCACGGCAGTGCGAACGGCCGAGATGATCGCCGCGGCCCGTTCCGCCGCCGGTCCCGTCGAGTCTCCGCACGCCGACCAGCGGGCGCGCGGCCAGCAGGTCGCGAGCGTTCCGATCCACTCCCTTCGGCGTCCGGGCGTCGTAGCGCGGCAAGAAACGGTGCTGTCGGGGCCGGGGGAGTCGCTCACCGTCGTTCACGACACGATCGAACCCGCGCTCGCCTACGCCCCGGGCATCCGCATCGCCCTGGCCGCGGCCCGCGACGCCCGTGGCGTGGTCATCGGGCTCGATAACTTCATCGACCTCGGACTCCGGACGCCTCGAGAGTGGGCGGCCGCACCGATCGACGACGCCGGGGTGCCCGGCCAGGTGGCCACCGCGACGGCGTTCGACCGCCCCACCGACGCATGAGCGCCCGCATCGGCGTCGCCGTCATGGCGGTGCTCCTCGTGCTCTACATCGCACTCGTCGGTCAGCGCGCGTGGTTGCTGTTCACCAGCGGCGACGGCGTCGCGATCGCGCTGGGGGCAGCGCTGGTGGTGCTGCCGATCCTCGCCGTCTGGGGTCTGGGGCGCGAGCTGTGGTTCGGCTTCCGTGCAGAGCGGCTCGGTGCGCGGCTCGCGGCCGACGGCGCGCTGCCCGACGAAGAGCTCGCCGTGCGGCCCAGCGGACGCGTCGAGCGTGTCGACGCGGATGCGCTCTTTCCGACCTATCGCGCCGACGTCGAGGCGAATCCCGACGACTGGCGCGCGTGGTACCGGCTGGGTCTGGCGTACGACGGCTCCGGAGACCGGCGCCGCGCTCGAGGCGCCATCCGCACCGCCATCAAGCTCGAGACGGCGGCGCGACACCCCTGACGAGAGGCCCGCCCTCAGGCTGCGGGCACGGCGTGCGCGACCGCCTCTTCGACGGTGGGGTGGGCGAAAGTGAAGCCGGTGTTCGTGAGCACGGCGGGCGTGACATCCGCGTCCGACGTCAGCAGCCCCTCCGTCGCATCGGGGCCGAGCGCGAGCTTCACGGCGAAGATCGGCGCGCGCAGCGCGTAGGGGCGGTTCATGCGGCGAGCGAGCGCGAAGCCCAGGTCGTTGGCCGTCGCGCGCGTCGGACCGTTCAAGTTGACGGGTCCGTCGATGTCGCCGTCGATGACGTGGCGGATGGCGGCGACCTCGTCGTCGAGTGAGATCCACGGCCACACCTGGGTACCGCGACCGATCGGCCCCGACACGCCCAGCTTGGTGAGCAGCAGCAACGGCTTCAGCACGCCTCGCGCGTGCACGACGGGAGCCGTCCGCAGAAGGGCGACGCGCGTGGCGTCACCGGCACCGCGGGCCGCGGCCTCCCATTCCTGCGTGAGGTCGGCGAGGAAACCTCCGCCGCGCGGTGACTCCTCGGTGAGCGTGATACCGGGTGCCGAACCGTAGAAGCCCGTAGCCGATGCGCTGAGGAAGGCGGGGGCATCCGTCCCCAACGCGCGGACGGCCTTCGCCAGCGTCCGCGTGGGCGTGATCCGCGACCAGAGCAGCGTGCTCTTGTACGCGGTCGTCCAGGGGAATCTGCCGATACTCGCACCGTTCAGGCTGACGACGGCATCGGCGCCCTCTATGGCCGACGGGGGGAGGGGTGCAGCATCCGACAACCACTCGATCTCGTGGGCGTTCGCGGCCGGTCGACGCACGAGCGTCGTGACCTCGATGCCGTCGGCGCGAAGCGACGCGACCAGCGCCTCCCCGATCAGGCCGGATGCCCCGGCGACGACGACGCGTCGGGTGTCAGGCAAGCGTCGCCTCGAGGGTGATCTCGATGCCCGCGAGCGCCTGCGAAACGGGGCAGTTCGCCTTCGCGTCCTGCGCGATCGCATCGAAGGCCGCGGCGTCGATGCCGGGCACGACCGCGTTGACGTTGAGGTGGCTGCCGCTGATGCCGGTACCGGGCTTGAAGGTGACGGATGCTGTCGCGTTGATCGATTCGGGGGGCGTGCCGTTCTCGGCGAGAGCGTTCGAGAGCGCCATGCTGAAGCACGCGGAGTGTGCGGCGGCGAGCAGCTCTTCGGGGGTGGTGACGGAGCTGGAGCCCTCGCTGCGGGCCTTCCAGTCGACGTCGAACGTTCCCACGTGGGACGTGGCGAGTTCGACGGTGCCGGAGCCCTCGAACAGGCTGCCTTTCCAGGCGGTTTTGGCTTCGCTGGTGACGGACATCGTGACCTCCCGGGTACGACAGCAAGACGCTGTGTCGTCAGCCTAGCGACGGGCCGTGCGCGTGCCGATGCCTCGACACTGCCCGGCCCTCGTGGTAGCCGTCAGACGGCGGGGCGGGCGCGGCCGACGATGCCGCCGCGCTGCAGCACGAGGTAGAGCTGGCACCCGAGGCAGAGTCCGAACACCGCGTTGAGGAACGCGGCGGCGAACGCCATCGCCGCGGCGATGGGCAGTGCCCAGGGCACCCCGGCCAGCTGGAGGACGAGACCGACGGTGACCACGAACAGGCCGACACCCTGAGCGAAGCGCGGCGGGCGGGGGTCTTCGAGGTCACGCGGCGGCGACAGACGAGGCCGGACGACCCGGCGGAACAGCAAGGCCCAGGGCGCCGTCCGCGGCGAGATGACCCCCCACAGGAACAGGGCGGCGATGACGAGGAGCAGGAGGAAGGCCGGGTCGGCGATCCGCTGGACGACGGACGCCGCGGGCAGTGCCCACGCGTCGGCGCCGCCGCTGCGTCGCGTCGAAAGCCCCGTCAGCGATACGACGACGGCCACGGCCAGCAGAAGAGCCGTGACGCTCGCGACGAAGCGGGGTCCGCGAGGGTCGATACCGCGAGACGGGGAGTCAGACACCGGCGGGCTCCTCGGCGAGTCGGGCGAGTTCCAGCTGCACGACGTGCGGATTCGGCACCCCGCCGATGCGGGACTGCACGGCCCCGCGACGGTCGAGGATGAGAGTCGTCGGTGTCTGCATCACGTGGAAATGCCGGGCGATATCAGGACGATGCGTGAGATCGATGTCGAGATGCCGAACGCCCTCGTGTGTCGAGGCGAGCGCCGAAAGAGTGCGGTGAACACCAGGGCACCGCGCGCACAACTCGGTGCTGAACTGCAGAAGTGTCGCCTGCTCACCGAGGCCGTCGGCGCCCAGTCGTCGTGGCTCAACTAGCTCCGACGAGGCATTTCGGCTCACACGACCCTGCCGTGCACGCAGGGTGAGCCCGATGGCCACCGTGACCGCGAGTAGCGCGGTGAGGCCGATCAGAGCTTCGACGAGAGTCATAGCAGTCCACGCTAACGGGTGACAGCCGTCGGCGGGCCGCCGCGTCCACAGATGACAGCGTGCCCGCGCCGAGGCCCGGGCGCTGCGGATAAGGTGGCACGCGTGAGCGACGCCGAACCCAGCCCCGCGACCGAGATCCAGTTCCGCAGCGATGTGACCGTCGAGTTGGTGCGCGCCAGCGCCAGCGACGCCGACGTCTTGTTCGCCGCCCGTGTGTCGACACAGGGCGAGCAGACACTCGACGAAGCGCAGGCCGGCACCGAGGCGACCGCGAAAGACCGTGGTCTGATCAACTATCTGATGCGCGACCGTCACGGTTCGCCCTTCGAGCACAACTCCATGACGTTCTACGTCCAGGCGCCGATCTTCGTGTTCCGCGAGTTCATGCGCCACCGCATCGCGTCGTACAACGAAGAGTCGGGCCGCTACCGCGAGCTGCGCCCGGTGTTCTACGTGCCCGCCCCCGACCGCAATCTGCTGCAGGTGGGCAAGCCCGGTGCCTACGAATTCCTCCCCGGCACTCCCGAGCAGTACGCGCTGGTCGACACCGCGACCCGCGACGCGTCGGAGATCGCTTTCATGGCCTACCAGCGGATGCTGGACGCCGGTGTCGCCCGAGAGGTCGCCCGTATCGTTCTGCCGTTGAACATCTACTCGTCGATGTACGTCACGATGAACGCACGGTCGCTGATGAACTTCCTCTCCCTCCGCACGAAGGTGGAGGGCACCCACTTCCCGTCGTTCCCGCAGCGCGAGATCGAGATGTGCGCCGAGAAGATGGAAACCATCTGGACCGAGCTCATGCCCCTGACCCACTCGGCGTTCAACGCCAACGGCCGCGTCTCGCCGTAGGTCGGTCGTGGCTCGTACGGCACTGATCACGGGCGCGAGCTCCGGGCTCGGCGCCGAGTTCGCCCGCCAGCTGGCGGCGCGCGGAATGGACGTCGTGCTCGTCGCACGCTCCCGCGCAGCGCTCGATGCCGTTGCGACCGAGATCCGAGGGGCCGGCGCGAGCGGGGTGGAGGTGCTGGTCGCCGACCTCCTGCAGCCCGACCAGCGCGACGCGGTCGTCGCGCGCTTGGTCGATGCGCAGCATCCGATCGACATGCTCGTGAACAACGCCGGGTACGGCCTCGACCTGTCGTTCGAGGCCAACGACATCGACGAAGAGGTGCGCCACCTCTCCCTCCACGTGGAGGTGTCGATGCGGCTCGTGCGCGCCGTGCTCCCCGGGATGCTGCAGCGGGGGAGCGGTCGGATCGTGAACGTCGCCTCGGTCGCGGGTTTCATGCCCCGGGGCACCTATGGCGCGGCCAAAGCGTGGCTGCTCAACTTCAGCCGCTGGGCGAACGTCCGCTACGGCCCCGAGGGGGTCACGGTCACCGCTGTCGCGCCCGGGTTCGTGCACACCAACTTCCACGAGCGACTCGGTCTCCCGCCGGGCGAAGAGGGTGTTCCGCGAGGCATGTGGCTGCAGGCGCACCGCGTCGTCTCGGAGGCGCTCCGCGACGTCGCTCGGGGGCGGTCGGTGTCGATCCCGTCGCTCCGGTACAAGGCGCTGGTCACGCTGGCGCGGCTGTTGCCCGACGCTCTCGTGCAGAGGGCGGCCGAACGCGGGCGTTGAGCGCGGACGGCGGCGAGGCGGCCTCGACCGATACCCTGGAACCATGACGCACACGGGAAATCCTTTCGGACAGGTTCTCGTCGCGCTCGTCACACCGATGACGGCCGACGGCGAAGTCGATTGGCCCGCCGTCGAGAAGCACATGGACGCCGTCATCTCGGCCGGGGCCGACGGCCTGGTCGTCACGGGCACCACGGGTGAGACCTCGACGTTGACCGACCCCGAGAAGATCCGCCTCGTCGAGGTCGGCAAAGACGTCGCAGCGGGTCGGGCGAAGATCATCACGGGTGGCGGGTCGAACGAGACCGCTCACGCCATCGAGCTCTACCGCGCGAGCGAGAAGGCCGGCGCCGACGGCATCATGATCGTCACGCCGTACTACAACAAGCCGACGCAGGCGGGCATCCTCACGCACTTCCGCCTTGTGGCCGACGCCACCGACCTGCCGACGATCCTGTACGACATCCCGGGGCGCACCGGGGTGCCGATCCGGTACGAGACGATCCTGCGGCTCGCGAAGCATCCGAACATCCTCGCCATCAAAGACGCCAAGGGCGACTTCAGCGAAGTCAGCCGCGTGCTGAACCAGACCGACCTCATGTACTTCTCCGGTGACGACGCGAACGTGCTGCCGCACCTCGCCATCGGCGCCGCCGGACTCATCGGCGTCACCGCGAACATCGCGGCGGCTCCGTACCGGACGATCGTCGACGCGGTCAACCGCGGCGACCTGGCCACCGCCACTGCCGAGCATCAGCGGCTCGAGCCGCTCGTCCGGGCCGTCATGACGCACGTGCCGGGCACGGTGTCGGCGAAGTACATCCTGCACGGCCTCGGCCGCATCGGGAGTCCGCGCGTGCGTCTGCCGCTCGTGGGCCCCGAAGAGTGGGAGGCCGCGGCCATCGAAGACGAGCTCGCGCTCGTCCGCGGCGTCACCGGCGCCGATTTCTCCAACTTCCGCCCTGACCGCAACGCCGCCGCAGGTGGCGCGCTGCCGAAGGTGCACGGTACGACCAGATGAAAGACGCCCGCGCGGAAGAGCCGCGCGGGCCCACGAGCGGAGGCGGCGAACGCCGCATCCCGAGGAGGCAAACCATGCCCACCACCGTTTACGACCCGCCCGCTTTGGCGCCCGGCACGCTTCGCGTCTACCCGCTGGGCGGACTCGGCGAGGTCGGCCGCAACATGACCGTCTTCGAGTACGAGGGCAAGCTGCTCATCGTCGACTGCGGCGTGCTCTTCCCCGAGGAGCACCAGCCGGGGGTCGACCTGATCCTTCCCGATTTCGAGCCCATCAAGCATCGGCTCGACGACATCGTCGGCATCGTCCTCACCCACGGGCACGAAGACCACATCGGCGCGGTGCCCTACCTGCTCAAGCGCAAGAGCGACCTGCCCCTCATCGGCTCGGGACTCACCCTGGCGCTGATCGAGGCGAAGCTCAAAGAGCACCGCATCAAGCCCTACACCCTGACCGTTACCGAGGGCCAGCGCGAGCAGGTCGGCCCGTTCGACCTCGAGTTCATCGCGGTGAACCACTCGATCCCCGACGCTCTCGCCGTGGCGATCCGCACGCCCGCGGGCCTCGTGCTCGCCACCGGCGACTTCAAGATGGACCAGCTGCCGCTCGACGGGCGCATCACCGACCTCCGCGCCTTCGCCCGCCTCGGTGAAGAAGGAGTCGACCTGTTCCTGGTCGACTCCACCAACGCCGAGGTGCCGGGGTTCACCCCCACCGAGCGCAGCATCGGGCCGGTGCTCGACCAGGTCATCGCCAAGGCGCCGCGCCGGGTCATCGTCGCGAGCTTCTCGAGCCACGTGCATCGTGTGCAGCAGGTGCTGGATGCGGCGGCGGCCAACGGGCGTCGTGTGGCACTCATGGGACGCAGCATGGTGCGCAACATGACGATCGCCGAGCAGCTCGGTTACCTGAACGTCCCCGACGGCATCTTGATCGACTACAAGAAGGCCCGCGATCTGCCCGACGACAAGATCGTCTACATGTCGACGGGTTCGCAGGGCGAGCCGATGGCCGTCCTCAGCCGCATGGCGAACCTCGACCACGAGATCGAGCCCGGGCCCGGCGACACGGTCATCCTCGCGTCGAGCCTCATCCCCGGCAACGAGAACGCCGTCTACAGGGTCATCGACGGCCTGACGAAGCTGGGCGCGAACGTCGTGCACAAGGGCAACGCCAAGGTGCACGTCTCCGGTCACGCCGCCGCGGGTGAGCTGCTCTACTGCTACAACATCTTGAAGCCGCGCAACGTCCTCCCCATCCACGGGGAGTACCGCCATCTGACGGCGAACGCCAAGCTCGCGCAAGAGACGGGCATCCCCGCCGAGCGCACGATCCTGGGCGAGAACGGCGTCGTGGTCGACCTGCGCGACGGCGTCGCCAAGGTCGTCGGGCAGCTGCACATCGGTTTCGTGTACGTCGACGGGTCGACCGTGGGCGAGATCACCGATGCCGACCTGAAAGACCGTCGCATCCTCGCCGAGGAGGGCTTCATCTCGGTCATCGTCGTCGTGGACTCGGCCACCGGGCGCATCGTCACCGGGCCCGAGATCCACGCGCGCGGTTTCGCCGAGCACGACGCGGTCTTCGAGAACGTCAAGCCGAAGATCACCGCGGCGCTCGCCGAGGCCGCCAAGTCGGGCGTGCGCGACCCGCACGCGCTGTCGCAGATCGTCAGGCGCACGGTCGGGCGCTGGGTCAACCAGTCGCTGCGCCGCCGGCCGATGATCGTGCCGCTCGTCATCGAGGCGTAAGAACTCGACCGAGGAGGCGGGTGTGCGGGGATCGCTAGGATTCCGGGCATGCCCGCCTTCGTCGTTCGTGCCGCGTCGCAGGCCGACGGTGCGTTCCTCGCCGACATGGTCGTCGAGGCGGCGAACTGGCGTGCGGGGGCGGCGCGCCCCCGCCACGAGGTGATCTCGTCGCCCGACTACCAGCGGTACCTGATCGGGTGGATGCGGCCGGCCGATGCGGGATTCGTCGCCGAGTCCGACACCGGTGAGGCGGTCGGTGCGGCGTGGTACCGGCTGTTCCCCCGCGGGGAGCCCGGGTTCGGTTACGTCGGCACCGGTGTCCCCGAGCTCGTCATCGGCGTCCGTCCGATCTGGCGGGCGCACGGGATCGGACGGATGCTGTTGCAGCGGCTCGCCGACGACGCGCGTTCGCGCGGATACGCCCGGCTGAGCCTCAGCGTCGAGCGGGGCAACTTCGCCACGGTCCTGTACCGCTCCGAGGGTTTCGCTGTCACGCAGAGCGGCATCGGGCGGGACACCATGGTCAAGCGCCTGCGCTGATCGCGCGTCGCTCAGGGCAAACGTCGCAGGTCGCGCCTACCGTGGACCCATGCCCCGCAGTACTCCGGCGACCAGCGGTCGCGCGCCCGCGAAGGGCGCTCCGCGTGCCCGCAAACCCGCGCCCGAACCCAAGCGCTCCGTCGGCGAGAGCGACAAGCCCCCCGTCGTCGTCCGCGCGTGGCTCGGTCTCGCGCACGCCGTCGGCGGCATCTTCCGCACCTTCGGACCCGAGAGCCTCGAGAAAGAACAGCGCCGAGACGGCTTTCCGCTCCTGCTCGTCCTGCTCGCCGCCTCCGGCGCCGTCGTCGAGTGGTTCTTCATCGGCTCCGACATCGCGGCGTCGATCAGCGCCTACACGGTCGGGGGCCTCCTCGGCCGCGAAGCCTTCGTCTTCCCCGTGCTGCTGCTCCTGCTGGCGGGTTGGCTCTTCCGGCATCCGTCGTCGGTGCACGACAACGGCCGCATCGGCATCGGGTTCGCACTCCTCGTCATCGCGGTCGCCGGCTCCTGCCACGTTCTCGGGGAGCGTCCCCAGCCCAGCGCCGGGCTCCCCGCTCTGAGCGGAGCCGGGGGTCTCTTCGGCTGGATGGCCGGTGAACCGCTCGCGCTTCTCATCACGCCGATCGGCGCCGGCATCGTCCTGGCTCTGGTGGGTGTGCTCAGCATCCTGATTCTGACCAAGACGCCGCCCAACCGGATCGGTTCGCGTCTCGGCGATCTCTACGCCTGGATGTTCGACGCCGAGCGGGCGGCCCCGGCCGACCGCTCGGGGTCTGATGGCTCTGCGGCGGCCGATGCCACCGACGACGACGCCGACGCCGATGCCCGCCCGTGGTGGCGCCGCAACAAGACGGGTCGCGAAGAAGAGGCAGACGGCGCCCTCGGTTCGCAGGACCTCACCGAGCTGCTCACCCCCGGCACGACCGACGGTGGCTTCGAGCAGGTGTACGCCACCACCCCCGAGAAGCCGCCGGTGCCGCCGCTTCCCGACGCCCTCACCGAGGTCTTCGCGCGTCCCTCGCTCACCCCTCCCGCGCCCGCCGCGGTGAGTTTGCGAGACGACTCCGCCGACGACGATGACGAGCTCGGCACCATCTCCGGTCTCGGCGGCGACAGCGCGGGCATGCCCCCGGCTTCCGACTACCGTCTTCCGTCCGAGTCGGCGCTGTCGGCCGGCCCGCCCCACAAAGAACGTTCGGCGGCCAACGATGCCGTGGTCAAGGCACTCGAGAGCGTCTTGCAGCAGTTCTCGGTCGATGCGCGCGTGACCGGCTTCTCGCGCGGGCCCACCGTCACCCAGTACGAGATCTCGCTGGGGCACGGCGTGAAGGTCGAGCGCATCACCGCACTGACCAACAACATCGCTTACGCCGTGGCCTCCAACGAGGTGCGCATCCTCGCTCCGATTCCGGGCAAGAGCGCGATCGGCGTCGAGATCCCCAACGCCGACCGCGAGATCGTCACGCTCGGCGACGTGCTCCGTTCGAGCAATGCCGCAGCATCCACCCACCCCATGACCATCGGTGTCGGCAAAGACGTCGGTGGTGGCTTCGTGGTCGCGAACCTGGCCAAGATGCCCCACCTGCTCGTCGCGGGATCGACGGGGTCGGGCAAGTCCAGCTTCGTGAACTCGATGATCACGAGCCTGCTGATGCGGGCGAAGCCGTCAGAGGTGCGCATGGTGCTCATCGACCCCAAGCGGGTCGAGCTGACCTCGTACGCCGGTGTGCCGCACCTGATCACCCCCATCATCACGAACCCCAAGAAAGCGGCCGAAGCGCTGCAGTGGGTCGTGAAAGAGATGGATATGCGCTACGACGACCTCGCGTCGTTCGGGTACCGCCACATCGACGACTTCAATCAGGCGGTCGTGTCGGGCGACGTGGTGCTCCCGGTCGGCAGTGAACGCGTCCTCAAGCCCTACCCGTACCTGCTCGTCGTCGTCGACGAGCTCGCCGACCTCATGATGGTGGCACCGCGAGACGTCGAAGACTCCATCGTGCGCATCACGCAGCTCGCTCGGGCCAGCGGCATCCACCTCGTCCTGGCCACCCAGCGACCCTCCGTCGACGTCGTCACGGGCCTGATCAAGGCCAACGTTCCCTCGCGGCTGGCTTTCGCCGTCACGAGCGTGACCGACTCACGGGTGATCCTCGACCAGCCCGGAGCCGACCGGCTCATCGGACAGGGCGATGCGCTCTTCCTGCCGATGGGTGCGAACAAGTCGGTGCGCGTGCAGGGGGCATGGGTCAGCGAGTCCGAGATCGAGAAGGTCGTCGCCCACGTCACGAACCAGGCCAGACCTGAGTACCGCTCCGACGTCGCCGCGTCGGCCGAGCGGAAAGAGATCGATGCCGACATCGGCGACGACCTCGAGTTGCTTCTCGCCGCGGCCGAGCTGGTGGTCTCGACGCAGTTCGGTTCGACCTCGATGCTCCAGCGAAAGCTCCGCGTCGGCTTCGCGAAGGCGGGTCGCCTCATGGACCTCATGGAGTCGCGCGAGATCGTCGGGCCTTCCGAGGGCTCGAAGGCGCGAGACGTGCTCGTGACGAACGAGCAGTTGCCGTCTGTTCTGGCACGACTCCGCGGGCAAGATGCGGCGTCTGTGGCAGACCCCGTCGATGCGCAGTTCGAGGGGCTCGAGGTCGTCGACGGCGACGAGGGCGACGCCTGGCAGTTGACGGGGCGCGACTGATGGCCGTTCCGCGCCAACTCCCCAACGCGATCACCATCGTCCGCATTCTCTGCGCTCCCGTTTTCCTCTGGATGCTGCTCGCCGACGGGGGCACCGACGGTGCGCTCCGGTGGTGGGCGGCCGCGCTGTTCATCGTCGCCATCGCCAGCGACGGAGTCGACGGCTACATCGCCCGCCGGTACGAGATCGTCACCGACTTGGGCAAGCTGCTCGACCCGATCGCCGACAAGGTGCTCACCGGGGTCGCCTTCGTCGGCCTGTCGATCCTCGGCGAGCTGCCCTGGTGGGTCACGATCGTCATACTCGTGCGCGAGATCGGCATCACGGTCTACCGCTTCATGGTCGTCAGCGACCACGTGCTGGCTGCCGCCTGGATGGGGAAGCTGAAGACCGTGGCGCAGTCCGTCGCGCTGTCGTTCGCCCTCCTGCCGCTTGCGGCGGTGGTCGGCGAATGGATCGTCTGGGTGAACATCGTCACGATGTGGGCCGCGGTGATCCTCACGATCGCGAGCGGACTCGATTACGTCGTTTCCGAGGTGCGGGGCGCACAGAAGCGTCGCGCCGCGTGATCCACGAACTCCCCGATGACTTCGAATCGACCCTCGTGCGCGACCCGCGGGCGAGTGCCGCGCGGCTGATCGATCGGCTCGCCGAGCTCGGCTGGACGGTGGCGATCGCAGAGTCCCTCACGGGCGGACTCGTGGTGTCTTCTCTCGTCGAAGTGCCGGGGGCGTCGCGCGTGCTTCGAGGAGGAATCGTCGCGTACGACACCGCGATCAAACGTTCGCTCCTCGGTGTCGACGCCACGCTCCTCGAGGCTCACGGAGCGGTGCATCCGCGCGTGGCCCGTCAGATGGCCGAGGGGGTCCGCGAAGCGCTCGTCGTCGACGGACGACCGGCCGATGTCGGTATCGCGACGACGGGCATCGCCGGACCCGGTTCGCCGGATGGGCAACCGGTCGGCACGGTGCACATCGCGATCTCGACTCCGCTGGGCACCCGCGTCGACACCCTGGCTCTCTCGGGTGATCGCGAGGTCATCCGTCAGGAGGCCGCGCGCATCGCGGTGCGCCACGCTCTCGCCGCTCTGTGAACCGGTTTCGCGGAGGCGGGAACAGAACGTGTTTCCGCACCGTTACATTCGGCGATTCCCACCCTTTCTCCAGCGCACCGGGTTAGATTGGCAGAGCGGGTGTTGTACCGTTGTCCACTCGGACAGTCGGCGGAATCACAAGTAAGGAGGGCCCCATGATCCTGGTACGTCAAGAGATCGGTGAAGTTCTCCGTGATCTCCGCCAGCAGAAGGGTCGCACCCTCCGTCAGGTCGCGAGCCGCGCGAGTGTCGCTCTCGGATACCTGAGCGAGGTGGAGCGCGGGCAGAAAGAAGCCTCCAGCGAGATCCTCGCTTCGGTCGCAGAGGCACTCGACGTGCCCATCTCGACGATCATGCGCGAGGTCGGCGATCGACTTTCGGTCCTCGAGGGCCTGCAGACATTCCCCGACGTGGTTCCCGACGACCTGGTCGCCTCGGTAGAGCCTCAGCTCTCGCTGCGCTGAGCGCGGCGACCGCACTGTGCGCCGCAGCGAGTTCGAGCGAGCCGTCGCCGACGAGTTCGGTGCGCGCGGTGATTCGTTGGTCTCCGACCTCTCTCTGATGGCGATGAACGGCCGCACGGCCGTCGAGGCGCTGGCCGACGGGGCTCCACCGCGTGAGGTGTGGCTGGCGCTGTGCGCCGAGACGGAGGTTCCCGCCGATCGGCGGTACGGCGCTGGCCGACTGGAGCCTCGCGGCCGAGCCTGACTCGGCGCGTCACCGAATCTCGGACCCGCCCACGCGGCGTGTCATCGAATCTCTGTTCGATAACGGGCGTAGTCTCCTGCACAGCGGTGATCGGCGACAGGTTGTCCCCGTTCGGGTGATCCTCCGGCTCGATGTCGGAGGCCCTCCCTAGCGTGGACAACGTCGGATGACACCCCACGCCTTGTCTCAGATCCTTCGTCGTCGGCGAAGGATGCGACAGCCTACAGGCGACGGAACGCGAGCATTAGGAGAACGTCATGCCATCACCCGCAGACCGCGAGAAGTCTCTCGAGTCGGCTCTTGCCCAGATCGACCGGCAGTTCGGAAAAGGCTCGGTCATGCGACTGGGCAGCGACGACCGTGCGCCTGTCGAGGTCATCTCCACCGGTTCCATCGCTCTCGACGTCGCCCTCGGCGTGGGCGGGTTGCCCCGCGGCCGCATCATCGAGATCTACGGCCCCGAGTCGTCGGGTAAGACGACCCTCACCCTCCACGCGATCGCGAACGCCCAGCGCAACGGCGGCATCGCCGCATTCATCGATGCGGAGCACGCGCTCGACCCCGACTACGCCAAGAAGCTCGGCGTCGACATCGACTCCCTCCTCGTCTCCCAGCCCGACACCGCTGAGCAGGCTCTCGAGATCACCGACATGCTCGTACGTTCCGGCGCTGTCGATCTGGTCGTCATCGACTCCGTCGCGGCACTCGTTCCGCGTGCCGAGATCGAAGGCGAGATGGGTGACTCGCACGTCGGCCTCCAGGCGCGTCTGATGTCGCAGGCCCTGCGCAAGCTGACCGGTGGTCTGAGCACCACCAACACGACCCTGATCTTCATCAACCAGCTGCGCGAGAAGATCGGTGTCTTCTTCGGTTCTCCCGAGACGACCGCCGGCGGTAAGGCGCTGAAGTTCTACGCGTCGGTCCGTCTCGACATCCGTCGCATCGAAACGCTGAAAGACGGCACCGAGGCGGTCGGTAACCGCACACGGGTGAAGGTCGTCAAGAACAAGATGGCTCCGCCGTTCAAGCAGGCCGAGTTCGACATCATCTACGGCACCGGCATTTCGCGCGAAGGCAGCCTCATCGACTTCGGCGTCGAGCACACGATCGTCAAGAAGTCCGGCGCCTGGTACACCTATGACGGGGAACAGCTCGGGCAGGGTAAAGAGAACGCCCGAGGCTTCTTGTTGAAGAACCCCGACATGGCGAACGAGATCGAGTCGAAGATCAAGAGCAAGCTCGGCGTCGGCGTACCCCGCGACGACGCGTCGGTCTCCGACGAACTCGCTGCTCGCCGTCCCGCGTGACATGCCGGTGAACAACGGGGGCGGGGGCGACTCGACGCGTGACGCCGCAGATGCCCTGGCCCCCGTGACCCCGCTGTTCGGTCGTGGCACGGCCGAGGCGCGCACGACCCTTCGAGGCGGGCCTCGCACCGTGCGGTTCGTCCCGGAGGCCGAGCCACGCGTCGAGCCGCAGCGGCGATCGGATGGTGAGGGAAAGGGCTCTTTCGACCGTTCATCACGTTCTGCCTCGGCACCCCGAAAGGGGCGCGAGGGCGGGGAGGTCGATGAGTCCGTCGGCACCGTGGCCGAACCCGGAGCGATACGCGACCAGGCCGAGACGCTCCTCCTGAAGAAGCTGCGTACGCGTCAGCTGTCGGTCGCTGAAGCTCGTGCCGTCGTCATCGAGGTCGGGGCCACCGTCGAGGCGACCGACGACCTTGTCGAACAGTTCCTCCGACTCGGCTACCTCGACGACCAGGCGCTGGCCGAGCAGCTCGTGCACGCAGCGGTCGAGCGCAAAGGGCAGGGGCGTCAGGTCATCTCGCCGCTTCTGTCAAAACGGGGCATCCCTCGCGACGTCGTCGACAACGTTCTGACGCAGTTGCCCGACGACGACCTCGAGCGGGCCCTCGATTTCGCTCGAACCAAGGCCCGTTCACTCGGGGCGCGGGATCACCAGACCGCTCTGCGCCGCCTCCTCGGCCAGCTGGCACGGCGCGGGTACCCGTCGTCCGTGTCGATGACCGCGGCGCGTCAGGCGCTCGACGAGCTCTAGCGCCACTACGCGACGGCCGCCGCGCCGTCTTCAGCGAACTCGGCTCGAGAGAGACCGCAGCTCGGGTCGACGCGCGGCGACAGCCCGGCCCAGTTCGGCGCGTGAGCCCACGCCCAGCTTGGCGCGGGCCTGGTAGACGTGCGACTCGACCGTCCGCACCGAGAGGTACAGCCTCTCGGCGATCTCGCGATTGCCGAGACCCTCAGCGACGAGGAGGACGATCTCGCGCTCCCGCCGGGTGAGTTCGAAGTCGCTGGCGTCACCGTCGTGGGAGCGGCCGCTTCCGCGTTCGGCTCCGCGCCCGTGGTCGCTGGCCACGCCGATACCGGTGGTTCCGTCGTGGCCGTCCCACGCCGTCCCGAGGCGCATGGCCGCGACGACATCGGGGTCGTCGTCGTGGTCATCGACCAGGGAGGTGGCTGCATCGGAAAGCATCCGCGTGGCCGGAACCTCTGAATCCTCTGCCATGCGTTGGATCTCGGGCAGCGCTTGGTCGGCGTCGCCGAGAACGACCATCTGGTAAAGGTCGCGGGCGAGAAGAGCGGGTGCGGCCGCCGAGGCGGTCGCGGCGGAACGTGCGGCAGCGAGGGCCTCTTCGCGTCGGCCGAGGGCAGCCGAGACGTACGACTCGGCGACCATTCGGGCGTGTTCGAGGTTGGGAAGACCGGTGATCGCCCCGTGATGAATGCGGTCGAGAATCTCGCGCGCCTCCAGGGCGTGGTCTGACAGGGCGAGAGCGCGGGCTACGGCGATCTGGGCCAGCGGAACCATGTCGGCGGCGGCGGGCGGGCGTGCCCGGCGCACCGCGGCGTCGAGTTCGCGGGCCGCCCGCTCGGGCTCCCCGAGGACGGCATACGCGCACGCGAGTACGAGGCCTGCGACCGCTGCGGTCTCGGCGTTCCCTTGGCGTGCCGCGGCGTCGACCTCACCCCCCAGGCGGGCGAGCGTGGGGCCCAAGTCCGTGCCGGCGATGCCCGCCGCGATGATCTCGCTACCGGCGACGCCCAAGCGCTCGACGGTGGTGATCGGGGTGATTCCGCCGCGCTCCCCGGCACTCCGATGCGCCCGCAGAAACCACGCCTGTCCTTTGTCCCACGCCCCCAGGCAGGTGTGGCTGAGTCCGGCCAGCACTGCCGAGCGAACGCGCAGGGAGGTCGAGTTGCCCTGCTGTGCGAAAAGGGTCTCGGCGAGTCGAGCCGCGTTCTTCCAGTCCATCCGGGAACTCAGCAGCTCTGCCCGCAACAGCTCCAGCTCGGCGGAGGCGCGCGCGTTCGGGCACCCCAAAGACTCGACGCGTCCGATGGCGGCTTCGATCTTGTCGACGCCCGTCGCACCCGCAAGGGTCGCGACCCTCACGCACCGCAACAACGTCGGGGTGTCGACGGGGCCGCCCGACAGTCGCTCGAGGAGCGCGTCGAAGTCGACGGTTCCGCCCTGTGCCGCTTCCGCGAAACACTTTTCCACGTGGAGGCGTGCGTCGTCCTCGTTCTGCAGCCCGAGCTCGGCATGAGCGAGCGCCTCCGCGGGCTCGCCGGCGTCGTTGGCGCGGCGCGCGGCGTCGAGCGCCGCCCTCACGCGTATGGCCGTCGGGACGTTCTCGTACATCGGGCCCAGCGACGTGCCGTGCAGCCACCCGCGCGCGGCCAGGACCGAGAGCGGTTCGCACCACCATTCGCTGGTGGGCGCGAACATGCGCGTCACGGCCCCTTCGAGCAGGGCGTCCACCCCGGCCGCGCCCACACGTCGGGATGCTTCGCGGGCGAGAGCGGCGTTGGCGGTCAGGCGATGAGCCGGGGTCGAGTCGTCGTGCACGAGGCGAGCGCTCGTCAGCGCATCCAACACTGTTGACGGCAGGAACCGGGCTGCGTCGGCGCGAGGAATACCCGCGACCCGCCCCAGTGCCGCCAAGGTGCTGCGCTCGACAGACCCGAGCTGCGAGACGTGAGCGGCCAGCGCATCGGAGAGCCGGCCGTGAGGCGGACTGTCGCGAAGCGCGGTGATGGGATCCCGCCCCTCCCGCACGGCCTGCGCCGCCTCGCCGGCGAGTTCTCGCAGCAGCATCCGCGAACCGTCAGCCAGAGCGACGATCGATGCCCGGGTGAGCGCATCGAGCTCGGGTGCGGCGAACAGTTCGAGCAGCCGATCCGCGTCACGAGGGGTCAGCGCCGAGAGATCCACCCGGTCGGCAAGGCCGCGAAGCCAGAGATCGGTGGCCATCTGCGCGGCATCCGGGTTGCCATCGGGGGGTCGCGTCGAACCATCGCGCGTCACGGTGAGTGCGAAGAGCGCTGTCGCGTGACCTGCGTACACGGCTCGCACCACGGCGGCGACGGACGCGGGATCGAGTTCCTGCGCGTCATCGATCACGACGATCGGGCGCCCGTCCTCGCCGGGCCGCCCCTCTCGCAGGCGCGCGGCGCGCGGATCGTGAGACGCGGTGAGCGCCCCATGCGGCACCGACGAATGGGGTCCGCTCGACCGCAGGACCAGAGGTGGCTCATCCATGGCGATGAGACGATCGATCACGTCGCGGAGAAAATGGCTCTTTCCGCTCCCTAGCGGGCCGACGAGAACAATGCTGATTCCGCGCGAAAGCGATGCCAGAATTCTGGATGTATTTCGGTCATCGCCGACGACTTCTTCGTCGATTTTGGCGTCTCTGATGCTCATTCGGCTCACCCCCCAAAGTGATTGCACCCATTACAGAGAGTCGCGGCCCAGCCCTGCCGCAGAGCCCCACCCTACCGAGACTGCGAGGTTCCTCACTGGAGGAATCGCCTTGCGGCCTACTGGTATCGGAACTCAGTAGCGAGGACGTTACCGGCTTTTCGCGGGTTCGCTCAAGGGCTTGCGCACGCGCGCTGGGAAGTTTTCGTGACTCGCACCGGGATCGCATTTCGACGTATTCGCCCCAGTATGCCGGCCCATAGCGTGCTCCCAGATCCCACGATCGCCTGTGCGCGAAGGTCGCATCGGACACACCTAACGTGAGGTAGGCACGATATGGAAATGCAGGAAAAACGCCGTGCGACGCGACGGAAAATCTTCGCGATCGCGGCCGGCGGAGCGGTTCTCGGGCTGGGAGTTTCGGCGACACTCGCCGCCTGGACCGATACCGAATGGGTCTTCGGCGGAAACGGTACCGGTGGGCCGGGTATCGGCACGTCGACGTTCGAGATCCAGCAGAACTCCGTGCCCCCGTTCGCGGCGGGAACGTGGACCGACGAAGAAGAGAATCCGGGGGGAGAGATCACGTTCAGTCCGGGAGCGCTCGCGCTCTCGCCGGGCGACGAGGTATACGCGCCGGTCGCCCTGCGTTCCACTCCCTCTTCCATCGCCGGCGAGGTCGCGCTCCAGCCCGCCGTCGCTGCCGCGGGTGTGGCCGTGACCGACCCCGATGATCTGCTGCTCGCCGCCCTCGCGGTCAGGGTCGCGACCGACGACGCGCCCTTCACCTGCGACGACACGGCTTTCGCCGGGGCGCCCGGCGGCCCTGCCGTGATCGCCGACGGGCCGCTGCTGACGGCGGGCGGAACCGCGGAGCAAGAGATCTTGGCCGTGGCCGGCTCGACGCAGTACTACTGCTTCGCCATCACGCTGCCCGACCCGTTCGCCCCCGCCACGGGCGATGTCGAGGACTACATGGGACTGACCGCCGCACCGGCGTGGCAGTTCGCCGCCACCTCCTGATCGCCCGACCCGTGCCCTCCACCTCCCCACCGCTCGTCCGTGGGCCCGCGCATCGCGCGCGGGCCCACGGGCCGCGTGCGGCGCACACCGCAGCGCCGCCGCGTCGCGGTTCGGCTCGTGATGCCGTGATCACCGTGCTGGGCATCGTCGGGGTGGCGACCGTCGTGTGGCTGGCGGCGTCCGCCGCGCTCGGCTTGTCGATCATCGTGTTCGTCACGGGATCGATGAGTCCGACGATGCCGACCGGGGCAGCGGCGGTCGTGCAAGAAGTGCCCGCTTCGCGGCTCGTCGTGGGCGACGTGGTGACGGTCCCGCGGCCGAATTCCGCGACCCCGGTCACGCACCGCGTAGTCGAGGTCGCGTCCGTCCCCGGCGACGACCGTTCTCGAAGCCTCGTCTTGCGGGGCGACGCGAACAGCATCGACGATCCCGATCCCTACGTGGTCGACGAAGCCCGCCGTGTGGTCGTCGCCGCACCCGGCGTGGGCTGGGTCGTCATCGCCGCGAAGACACCGGCCGCGATGGTGGCGTTCAGTCTCATCGTGGCGGCAGCCATCGCCTGGGCGTTGTGGCCCGGCGAGCGGCGTCGTGAAACCGCTTCATAGAGAGAACTCCCGAATGCTCTTCCCCGCATCGCCCGTGCGTCGCAGAGTCGCGGCGCCGCTCGTGGCGGCGCTGTCATTGACGCTGCTCGTCGGTGGGACCGTCCTGGCCGGCAATGCGGCGCGCGCGGCGCTCATCGAGGTGCCGTCGACGGGGGCGCCAGGGCGGCTCGTCCTTTCGTCCGACCCTTATCCCGCGCAATTCCTCGAGATCAGCCCCGGCGACCCCTCGCACTGGCAGGTCGCAGCGCGATTAGAGGGTGCGACGAGCGCAACTCTTTCGCTCGAACTGCGCGAAGCCGGGGAGCTCGTCGAACACCCCCGGGGCCTCGAAATGGGGGTGGCGGAGTGCACGGTGCCGTGGGCAGGCCTGAACGAAGCTCCCGTCTGCGCCGGTACGTCCGTGCCGGTCGCACTGGTGCGCCCCTCGGATGACGGTGTCACCACCCGCCCGAGGTTCGTGCTGCGCCCGCTCGACGCATCCGCCCCCTCCTACCTCCTCGTGACGTTGGCGGTGGCGGACTCTGACGCTGCCCGCGCCGATGCGACGCTGATGGGGCTCACCGGAACCATGGGCGTCGGGCTCACCGCCGTCGCCGTGGAGCCTGCTCCCGTGACTCCCGGAGCCGCCCTTCCGGCGACGGGTGTGGATCCCACTCTCTGGACCGCCGTCGCAACAATGGCGGCGGGCTTCCTCGGACTCGGCGCCGCACTGCGTCTACGACCGACGCGGGGCGCGCGATGAACCGCCGGCTGGTGACGACCGTGGCGTTCGGAGCCGTGGCCGTGGTGGTGGTGCCGCTGTCGGCTACCGCGACCACGGCCGCGTGGACAGACGAGGAGTGGAACCACGGCATCGTCGGGACGTCGTCGCTCATCTGCGGCGACGACACGGGGTTCGCGACGACCGCCTACGGCAGGTTCCTCTCGGGGTCGCTCCTCGGCACGAATCTGAACCCGGTCGCCGATCTCGAACAGATGAGGCTCGTCCTCGATGAGAACGGGGCGCTCACGGTGCAGCCCACTGATGCCGTCGATCTCGACCCGCCGGCGACCCCGCCCACCCATACCTACGCCAACCCGTTCGACGTCGACCTGCTCGGCATCGCCGGGGTGAACATGAGCGGATTCGAGGTTCCCGTGCCGGGCGCGGCCCTCGGGGCGGCGAACCAGTACGCCCAGGTGTCCGAACTCGGCACGGCCGTCGGGGCGTCGGGGCTCGTGAACAACAGCGGGGTCGTCACCGCCGGCACGACTCCGAGCGCCTCCCTTCCCGCCCCCGCCACGATCAGTCTCGACGAGCTGCTGCCCGCCCTCACCGGCATCGCCGGGGCCGACCTGAAAGTAGGTGCGATCGGCGCGAGTTCGCAGCTCGACGGCTGCGCCGCCCTTCTGTCGACCCTGTGGGGTGCGGGCACGGTATCGGGGAGCACCCGCGACTACGCCATCGCGGGACTCGGCCTGGGTATCGACGTCCCGGCAGCGGGTGGCCTCGTGGGCACCACGACGACTGGCGCGGCGACGATCACGACCGCAGTGAACTCGCTACTCGGTTCGTCGGGCTTGATCTCGTCGGTCATCGGATCGAGGCTCGACCTTGCGCTCCCCGGCGCCCTGACGACGAGCATCGGAGGCACCGTCTCGATCGCGGGGCTCGATCTCGCGGGCTCCGTCACGACCCTGTTGAACACACCGCTGACCGACGGTGTGGTGACGGTCGATCTTCAGACGAGCACCGTCGATGTCGACCTCGACGCCCTCCTGCCCTCGCTGAACAACGCGCCACCGAACACCGAGGTGGTGGTGAACTCCGCGGTCCTGGCCCCGATCGTGACGCGTGTCGGCGTGCTGCTCAACAACTGGACCTCACAGGTCATCACGGCTCTCAGACAGGAGCTGCGGACCTCGACGATCACGATCGACCTGAACGCGGTCGTGGCGGCTCCCGGTATCTTCCCCCTGCAGCCGCTCGACATCCTCAACGTATCGATCGACTTCGTCGGCCAGGTGGGTGCGATCCTCGACGGGACCGCCGTCTTCACGGTCGACGCGAACACGGCGGGGGCCGTGGGAGCCATCAACACCCTTCTCGCCGCGCTCGCGTTGCCGACGGTCACCGCACTGATCAACACGGTCGAGCTGTTGTCACCCGTCCTGGTGACGGTGGTCGCGAATCAGATCACGACGACGGCGGTGGGCGCCATCACGACACTGGGTACGACGCTGTCGACGGCGGTGAACGCGGTCATCGCGCGGGTCGGCTCGGTCGTCAACGCCCTGCGGTCGATCCTGTCGCTCATGGTCAATGTGCAGCCGGATCGGCCGGGCGCCCCGCCCGGGTCGACGTTCGTCGCCGGCACCGCCGATTCCACGCCGCAGTACCTCGTATCGGCGCTGCGCATCGGTCTGGCCGACGCCTCGACGC
The DNA here is from genome assembly GCF_043556445.1 of Microbacterium shimangi. Lineage (NCBI taxonomy): Bacteria > Bacillati > Actinomycetota > Actinomycetes > Micrococcales > Microbacteriaceae > Microbacterium > Microbacterium shimangi. The sequence continues at coordinate 35,777 of NZ_JBIGII010000001.1, read as the reverse complement.
CCGCCAGTATCGACCGGGTTGTTTTCGCCACGGCCTCGGCGGGTCCGGTCACTGCCCCCTGACCGCCTCGCAGACCTGGTGGCGGGGGGATGCTGCCCTTGGCCGAGCGTCTCCGGCAGGGGGCTCGTAGAATGGCCCGATCATGACCATGCTTTCCAGCGCCCCCACGCTGATCGACCGATCGCCCGCCGCTCTGCGCCTCGACGGGCAGCCGCGTACCTACGAGGTGCGCACCTTCGGCTGCCAGATGAACGTCCACGATTCAGAGCGGTTGTCGGGATCGCTCGAAAGCGCCGGGTACGTGCCGGCCCCGGCAGGTGACGAAGCCGACGTCGTGGTCATCAACACCTGCGCGGTCCGCGACAACGCCGCGGGCAAGCTCTACGGCACCCTGGGCCACCTCAAATCGCGCAAGGACGTGCGGGAGGGTATGCAGATCGCCGTCGGCGGCTGCATGGCGCAGATGGACAAGCAGGCGGTGCTCGACAAGGCGCCCTGGGTCGACGTCGTCTTCGGCACCCACAACATGGGGTCGCTGCCGAGCCTGCTCGAACGTGCCCGCCACAACGAGGAGGCCGAGCTCGAGATCCTCGAGTCGCTCGAGGTCTTCCCCTCGACCCTTCCGACCAAGCGCGACAGTGTCGCTGCGGGGTGGGTGTCGATCTCGGTCGGCTGCAACAACACCTGCACCTTCTGCATCGTGCCGAGCCTCCGCGGTAAGGAGAAAGACCGCCGCCCGGGCGACATCCTGAACGAGATCCGCATGCTCGTCGACGACGGTGCCATCGAGGTCACCCTTCTCGGGCAGAACGTCAATTCCTACGGCATCGAGTTCGGCGACCGCCACGCCTTCAGCAAGCTACTGCGCGCGGCGGGCGAGATCGAGGGGCTCGAACGCATCCGCTTCACCAGCCCGCACCCCGCGGCCTTCACCGACGACGTCATCGCCGCGATGGCCGAGACGCCGGCGGTGATGCCGCAGCTGCACATGCCGCTGCAGTCAGGAAGCGACCGCGTTCTGAAGGCGATGCGTCGCTCCTACCGAAGCGAACGGTTCCTCGGGATCCTCGAGCGTGTCCGCGCGCAGATGCCGCAGGCGTCCATCACCACCGACATCATCGTCGGTTTCCCGGGTGAGACCGAGGAAGACTTCCAAGAGACCTTGCGCGTGGTCGAAGCATCCCGCTTCTCGAGCGCCTACACCTTCCAGTACTCGGTGCGCGAGGGCACCCCGGCAGCGACAATGCCCGACCAGGTGCCGAAGGCCGTGGTCCAGGAGCGTTACGAGCGCTTGCTCGCCCTGCAAGACCGCATCTCGCTGGAAGAGAGCGAACTCCAGGTCGGTCGTGAGCTCCAGGTGCTCGTGTCGACGAGCGAGGGGCGCAAAGACGCCTCGACGCACCGCCTGACCGGACGCGCCGAAGACAATCGGCTCGTCCATTTCGAGGTCCCCGAGGGGTCTCCGCTCCCCAGACCCGGTGATGTCGTCACGGTGTCGGTCACCCGCGCGGCGCCCTACTTCTTGCTCGCCGACGTCGCGGGCGACGCGCCGTTGCGCATCCGCCGCACGCGTGCCGGAGACGCGTGGGAACGCTCGCTCGCAGATTCCTGCGCCGTGCCGGCTGTCGACGAAGCCGGTGCTCCTCGCGCCGTGTCGCTGGGTCTTCCCGCCCTCCGCGTCGGGGTGTGAGCCGGCCGCCGAGGCTCTGGGCCGTCGTCGGTGCGACCGGAACCGGCAAGACCGGGTTGTCGCTCACGCTCGCCGAGGCGCTGGCCGCGAAAGGGATCTCGGCCGAGATCGTGAACGCCGATGCCATGCAGCTCTACCGGGGCATGGACATCGGCACCGCGAAGATCGGAGTCGAGCAACGCCGCGGCATCCGTCATCACCTCTTCGACGCGCTCGAGGTGACCGAGGAGGCGGCCGTCGCGGGGTACCAGGATGCCGCGCGCCGGACGATCGATGAGATCTTCGCCCGCGGCGCCGACGCGATCCTCGTCGGCGGCTCCGGGCTGTACGTGTCGAGCGTGCTGTACGACTTCCGCTTTCCGCCGCACGACGACCTGGTGCGGGCGGAGCTCGAGGCCGAGCTGGAGCGCGTCGGCCCGGGTGTGCTGTTCGCGCGGCTCCGCGACCGTGATCCGGTGACCGCTGCACGGATCGACCCCAAGAACGGCCGCCGGGTGGTGCGGGCTCTGGAGGTCCTCGCCCAGGGGGAGAGCACCCACGGCGCGGCGCTTCCGGCCGCCCCCGTCTTGTGGCGGGCGGCGACGACCGTCGTCGGCGCGCAGATCGAGCGCCCTGAGCTCGTCCCGCTGCTCGATCAGCGCGTCGAGCGGATGTGGCGCGACGGTCTCGTCGCCGAGGCGGACGCGCTTCGCGCGCGGGGGCTCGAAGACGGCGTCACCGCGCGGCGCGCCATCGGCTACGCCCAGGCACTCGCGCAGCTGCGGGGCGAGCTGAGCGAAGCCGAGGCCATCGCTGAGACCCAGGCGTTGACCCGTCGCTACGCGCGGCGCCAGGTCTCATGGTTCCGTCGCTACGAGGCGATCCGGTGGGTCGATGCCCGAGTGGTAGACGCCCGCACCCTCGTCGAGACCACTCCGGCCGACTGACAGCGCGGTTGTGCCCTCCTAGACTGGAGCCATGGCGCGCACCCTCCCGTTCACGAAGGGTCACGGCACCGGCAACGATTTCGTCGTGATCGCCGACCCCGACGGCTCGCTCGATCTGTCCGACGATCAGGTCGCGGCGCTCTGCGACCGGCACATCGGCATCGGCGCCGACGGTCTGTTGCGCGCGGTTCGCTCGACGGCGATCGACGAGGGCGCCGCGGCCGCAGCATCCGGAGCCGAATGGTTCATGGATTACCGCAACGCCGACGGTTCGCCGGCAGAGATGTGCGGCAACGGAGCGCGCGTGTTCGCCCGGTACCTCGTCGACGCGGGCCTCGCCTCGATCGATCAGGGGCTCGTGATTGGCACGCGCGCGGGAGTGAAGACGCTCACCCGCAGCGATCGCGGGTTCGAGGTCGACCTCGGAACCTGGCGCGCCGAACCCGACGACACCCTGGTGCGCGCGCGCGGGCTCGACGTCGCCCGCCCCGGAACCGGGATTGACGTCGGCAACCCGCACATCGTCGTCGCGCTGTCGTCCCACACCGAGCTCGACGCGCTCGACCTGGCGTACCGGCCCATCCTCGACCCCGAGCCGCGGCACGGGGCGAACGTCGAGTTCGTCGTCCCGGGCGACCCGCTCGTGCGCGACGGCGTCGGCGAGGTTCGCATGCGGGTGTTCGAACGCGGTGTGGGCGAGACGCTCTCGTGCGGCACGGGAGTGGCGGCGGCGGCCCTCGCGGTGCGCCACTGGGCCGGTCCCGCGGCTCCGCGTCGCTGGCAGGTCGACGTGCCGGGCGGCACCCTGGGCGTGCGCATCGTCGACGAGGCGGACGGCGAACACGTGCTGCTGTCGGGCCCGGCGGTCCTCGTCTACTCGGGCGAGGTCTCGCTCGCCTGAAGGCCGGTGTCGCCCGGGTCGACGATGTCGATCGCTTCGGTCTGAGGGATGCCGTGGCGGCGCACCTTCAGCACGCGGTATCCGCGCCCCGTCGCTGCGCGCTGCACGCTGTAGCCCCGGGGGAACGTCGCCGCGAGCCACCGCTGCAACGAGTCGGAGCCGAGGTTGCGCTGCACGACCAACCACGCGTCGGATCGCTCTTCGAGGCGGGGGAGCCACTGCGTCAGCATCCCGTGCAGCTCGTTCTTCCCCACCCGGATCGGGGGGTTGGAGCGGATCGTGCGGAACGCGACGTCCGAGGGAACATCCTCCGGCCGGACGGCGTTGATGTTGGTGAGTCCGAGGGTTTCGGCGTTGCGCCGGACGAGGTCGAGCGCACGCTCGTTCACGTCGACAGCCCACACGGTCGCGTGGGGGGCATCGAACGCGAGTGACAGCGAGATCGGTCCCCACCCGCATCCGAGATCGAGAAAGCTTCCGCCCGCAGGCGGGGGCGGGGTGTTGGCCAACAGCACGGCGGTGCCGGCATCCACCCTCTCAGGACTGAACACGCCGCCAGCCGTGACAACCTCGACGTCACGACCGGCGAGGGTGACTCGCAGGTGCCGCAGGTTCTCGGCGCTGGAGGGTGACCCGGTGAAGTAGTGGTCGCTCCCCATGCCGAGAGCGTATCGGAGAGCATCCTCCCGAGGGGAGGATTAGAGTTTATGGATGCTGCGGCCCCGGCCAACGGCTGAGGGCGGCGCGATGGAAGGATCAGATGACAGACACCACCATCCCCCAGAGTGCGGACGAGTCCCCGGCGGACCCGGTGGATCGAGTTCTCGCGCGCGCTGATGCGCGTTCCGGGGTGCGTGTGTTCGGATCGGCCCAGGCCCTCCAAGACGACAGGACCGTGTCGTACGCCGACACGGACGGCGATCAGTGGGAGCGCGAAGACCGCGCGGCCTTGCGCCGTGTCGTCGGTCTTTCGACCGAACTCCAAGACGTCACCGAGGTCGAGTACCGCCAGCTGCGCCTCGAGAACGTCGTTCTCGTGGGCGTGCACCCGCAGGGCCAGCAGGAAGAAGCCGAGAACTCGTTGCGCGAGCTCTCCGCCCTGGCCGAGACCGCGGGTGCCGTCGTGCTCGACGGCGTGCTGCAGCGGCGGCCGAATCCCGACCCCGCCACCTACATCGGCAGCGGCAAGGCGCAGGAGCTGCGCGACATCGTCGCGTCTGTCGGCGCCGACACCGTGATCGTCGACACCGAGCTGGCACCCAGCCAGCGGCGCGCGCTCGAGGACGTCGTGAAGGTCAAGGTGATCGATCGCACCACCGTCATCCTCGACATCTTCAGCCAGCACGCCAAGAGCCGCGAGGGCAAGGCGCAGGTCGAACTGGCGCAGCTCGAGTACCTCCTCCCGCGCCTGCGCGGCTGGGGTGACTCGATGAGCCGGCAGGCCGGTGGCCAGGTCGGTGCCGGCGGTGCCGGTATGGGTTCGCGTGGCCCCGGTGAGACCAAGATCGAGCTCGATCGTCGTCGGATCCGCACGAAGATGGCGCAGCTGCGACGTCAGATCCGTGACTTCACCCCTGCCCGCGACGCGAAGCGCGCTGAGCGCAAGCGCAACACCATCCCGGCCGTCGCCATCACGGGCTACACCAACGCCGGCAAGTCGAGCCTGCTGAACCGCCTCACCCGGGCGGGCGTGCTCGTCGAGAACGCCTTGTTCGCCACCCTCGACACGTCTGTGCGCCGGTCCGAAACCGCCGACGGGCGCGTGTACACGCTGACCGACACGGTCGGTTTCGTGCGGAACCTTCCCCATCAACTGGTCGAGGCGTTCCGCTCGACGCTGGAGGAGGTCGGCGATGCCGACGTGATCGTTCACGTCGTCGACGGATCCCACCCCGACCCGGTCGCCCAGCTCGCCACCGTCCGCGACGTGATGGGCGACGTCGGTGCCCGCTCGACGCGCGAGATCGTCGTCTTCAACAAGGCCGATCTCGTCGACGCTGATTCGCGTCTCCTGTTGCGCGGCCTCGTGTCGTCGGCACTGTTCGTCTCGTCGCGCACCGGCGAGGGCATCGACGAACTCCGGGCCGTCATCGAGCAGGCGTTGCCGCTCCCGGCGGTCGAGGTGCGCGCGGTGGTTCCCTACGACCGGGGCGATCTCGTCTCGGCCGCACACGAGAGCGGCATCATCGTCTCGCAGGAGCACCAGGAGGAGGGCACTTTCCTCCACGCGCACGTCGGTGCGAAGCTCGCCTCCGACCTCGAGCCGTTCTCGGCCTGAGCATCATCGCGGCTGCCCCGCAGCATCCGTCACCGTCATCTGCACAGACGCTGAGGACAGCCGGTGACTACTCCAGCCGAATCGGAGCCACCCCGGGAGTAGCGAAGCCGAACACCTCGCCGAGGAACGACAGTTCGCTCTCGAGCGCGTGGACGATCGTCTCTCCGCGGCGGAAACCGTGGCCCTCGCCCTCGTACAAGACGTAGGCGTGGGGCACGCCCCGCTCGATGAGCGCGTCGCGAATGGCTTCGGCCTGTGTCGGTGGGACGACGGCGTCTTCAGAACCCTGGAGGATCAGCATCGGTACCCGGAACCGATCGGCCGCAGTCAAGGGTGAGCGGTCGATGTACAGCTGCTCCGCTTCGGGGAGGGGCCCGATGAGTCCGTCGAGGTAGCGCGCCTCGAAGTCGTGCGTGTCGGCGGCGAGAGCGCGGGCATCGCCGACGCCGTAGCGCGAGATCCCCGCGGCGAATGCGTCGGTGCGTACGAGCGCGGAAAGAACGGTCCAGCCCCCCGCTGATCCTCCCTCGATCGCGACGCGCGCGGGGTCGGCGAGGCCCTGGTCGCAGAGTGCTGCTGCCGCGGCGGCGACGTCATCGACATCGACGACGCCCCACTGGCCGCGGAGTCGTTCACGGTAGGCCCGGCCGTACCCGGTCGAGCCGCCGTAGTTGACGTCGAGCACTCCGATGCCGCGGCTCGTGAAGTAGGCGATCTTGGCGGATGCTGCAGGGCCGACGTGCGAGGTGGGTCCGCCGTGCACCAGCACGAGGTACGGCGGCTTCTCGTCGGCCGGCGCCTCGGCATCGGGGCTGGTCGGCGGGTACACGAACGCGTGGACAGGCCCGTGCGGCCCCGGCGCCCGCAGCTCTCGCGCGACGGGGAACCACTCCTCGCCCAGGGTGCCGCGCTCGCCCGCGACGCGGTCGATTCGGGGGTCGGCGGCGTCCGTGAGGTCGACGACCCAGAGCCCCGACCCGCCTGAGGCGGTCGCACCCGATACCAGGGCGCGATGACCCGCGACGTCTTCGACGGCGGCACCCGCCACCACCGGCGTCGCGAGGGGCGTCGCCCGCCCGTCCGCGATGACGACGATCTGGTCGCCGCCATTGGTGCGCACAGCGACGATTCGGCCGTCCTCGAGCGCGCCGAACCAACGGGTGCCGAGCACCCAGAGCGCACCGCCCGTGTCGGCGTTGCTCGGCGCCAGCGCGATGGGCGCCTCGCCCGGTGCGGCACGCCACAGGTTCCAGCGGCCGGAGGGGTCGTCGACGTACGTGAGCTCGTTCGCCCCCGTCCACACCGGCTGAAGGGCTGCGGTGCCGGGTTCGTTGATCGTGCGACCGGGCGTGCCGCTGCCCTCTACCAGGTCTGCCACGCGCAGCCGGGTCTGATCCCACGGCATGTCGGGGTGATCCCACGCGACCCAGGCGAGTCGCGAGCCGTCTGCCGACAGAGCAGGCTGCGCGACGAAATCGCTGCCCGCGACGACCGTCACGACGAGGGCACCGTCGGTTGCGGCAGAGCCGTCGAGGGGGATGCGCACGATGTCGCGCTTCGGCACGGGGTGGGTGCCGTGGCGCTCACGCACCGCCAGCAGGGTGCCCGCCGCCCAGGTGAGACCCGCGAAACGAGCGGTGGGGTCGTCGGGGGTGAGCGCACGCGGCTCGCCGCCCGGGGCGAGTGCCCACACCCGCTGGTCGGCCTGAGAGGAGAAGACCAGCGCGTCGCCCGCGGCCGTCCACGCGCCGCCGCCGTACTCGTGCACTTTCGACCGGGCGCTGAGCGGGTTCGGCAGGATGTCGTCGACCGAACCATCGGCCCGACGTCGCCGCACGGTGGTGCGCCCTCCCTCGGACGGCACCGTCTGGCCCCACCAGACCTCGTCGCCGACGAATCGTGCACCGTCCATCCGGGGCGAAGCGGCCGCCACCATCTGGGCGGTGAGCGGCGAGGGCCAGGAGCCGTACGGGGTGGGGGAGGACATTCCCTCACCCTATGACGGGCGGATCACGTCGAGTCAGACCGCGCGAAGCACCGCGACGACTTTGCCCAGGACGACGGCCTCGTCTCCGAGGATCGGTTCGAACGCGCTGTTGCGGGGGAGGAGCCAGGTGTGCCCGTCGCGGCGGCGGAATGTCTTGACGGTGGCTTCGCCGTCGAGCATGGCCGCGACGATCTCGCCGTTCTCGGCGTTCGACTGCGAGCGGATCACGACCCAGTCGCCGTCGCAGATCGCGGCGTCGATCATCGACTCGCCCGACACCTTCAGCATGAACAGATCGCCCTTGCCGACCAGCTGCCGCGGCAGGGGGAAGACCTCATCGACCTGCTGGTCGGCCGTGATGGGCACGCCGGCGGCGATGCGGCCGACGAGCGGCACGAGAGCTGCGTCGCCCACGGTGGGCCCGGTGTCGGCGGGGTTCTCGGTCGACGTGCCCGGCAGGTCGATGAGGACCTCCATCGCGCGGGTCTTGCCGGGGTCGCGCCGCAGGTATCCGCTGAGCTCGAGCTGGTTCAGCTGGTGCGTCACGCTCGAGAGCGACTTGAGTCCGACCGCGTCGCCGATCTCTCGCATGCTGGGCGGGTACCCGTGACGACTGATAGAGCGCTGGATGACCTCGAGGATCGCCATCTGCTTGTCGCTGAGGCTTTTCCGTCGTCGCGTCTGCGGCTTGTCTCGGGCGCCGGACGGCATCGCGTCGCTCATTCTGGCTGCTCCCTCTCGCGCCTGGGGGGCGCGGGTCTTCGAATGTCGGAGGTCCGTGGTGGTCTCTCCCTGTCGAAACCGTATCCGGATTCTTTCGCGTTGCACGGCTGATCGCCGCGTGTCGCGTTCGATCGATCTGCGATCAGGTCGGTCTTGACACCGTGACTGTATCGAAGATAGCTTCGGAATAGAGGTTCGCATCGGAACCTCCCGGCAGAGGCTCCGATGCGAATCTCTCACCTCAGGAGGAAACCCCATGACCGCCATCGCACTCGCCCCCAGCGCACCTGCTGCTCTTCCCGCAGCCTCGTCGACGCGCCTTCGTCTGACCGTCCGCGGCCGTCGGGTGCTCGCGGGGCTCGCCGCGTTCCCGGTCGCCGTCGCGATCTGCTTCGTCGCGATCAGCGGGGGTTCCGCGCTCGCTTCGCGCGATGCCGGAGCACCGGCGGGCACCTTCTCCGAGGTCACGGTCATGGCGGGCGATTCGCTGTGGGGCATCGCGCAAGAGGTCGCCCCGTCGGCCGATCCCCGCGATGTCGTCGACGCGATCGTGCGACTGAACGCCCTCGACGGCGTCGCCGTGTCCGCAGGACAGCGCCTCGCCATCCCCGCGGAGTACGCCACCACCCTCTGAGTCGGCCCTAGCATCGAGGGGTGACGACGCTCGACGATCTCCCTCTCCGCGACGACCTGCGAGGAATGAAGCCCTACGGTGCGCCGCAGGCGGCGCTTCCCGTGACGCTGAACGTCAACGAGAACACCCACCCCGTCCCGGACGAGGTCTCGGCAGACATCATGGATGCCGTGGCTCACGCGCTCCACGACATCAACCGCTACCCCGATCGTGAGTTCACGGGCCTGCGCGAGGCCTTCGCCGACTACTTGGGTGAGGGGCTGACGCGCGACCAGATCTGGGCGGGTAACGGATCGAATGAGGTTCTGCAGCACCTGCTTCAGGCTTTCGCCGGGCCGGGTCGCACCGCATTCTCCTTCGGTCCGACGTATTCGATGTATCCGCTGCTCACGCGCGGCACGGGCGCCGAGTGGGTCTCCGGCCGCCGCGGGCACGACTACGCGGTCAGTCCTGCTTCCGCGGTGGATCAGATCACCGAGGTGCGGCCTGATGTGACCTTCCTCTGCGCGCCGAACAACCCGACCGGAACGCCCATGTCGCTCGAAGTGATCGAGGCGGCGTACGCGGCGACCGACGGAATCGTGATCGTCGACGAGGCCTACCAGGAGTTCGCGCCGCGCGATGTGCCGTCTGCGGTGTCCCTCCTCCCCGGCAGGCCGAGGCTCGCGGTCTCGCGCACGATGAGCAAGGCGTTCGCGTTCGCAGGCGCACGCGTGGGCTACCTGGCCGCCGATCCCGCGCTGATCGATGCTCTCCGACTCGTGCGGCTGCCCTACCACCTGAGCGCGCTGACGCAGGCGGCGGCCACAGCCGCCCTGCGGCACGCCGACACGATGCTCGGGATGGTCGACGAGATCGTGTCTCAGCGTGACCGCATCTCTGCAACCGTCGAGGCGCTCGGCTACCAGGCCCACGAATCGTGGACGAACTTCGTGCTGTTCGGCGGCGTCGCCGACCCGGCAGCCACCTGGCAGGCGCTGTACGACCGGGGCGTGCTCATTCGCGACATCGGCATCCCCCACCACCTGCGCGTCACGGCGGGAACGGCAGATGAGACGACAGCGTTCCTCGACGCGCTGGCCTCGATAGAATCGGGCTCATGACCGGTACCACACGCACCGCCTCGATGCGCCGCGCCACGAGCGAGTCGAGCGTCGAGCTGGAGCTGAACCTCGACGGCTCGGGTGAGAGCTCGATCGACACGTCGGTTCCGTTCTTCGACCACATGCTGACGGCTTTCGCCAAGCACTCGCTGACCGATCTGACGGTGCGTGCGACGGGCGACACCCACATCGATGCCCACCACACCGTCGAAGACGTCTCGATCGTGCTCGGCACAGCCATCCGGCAGGCGCTGGGCGACAAAGCCGGCATCTCGCGCTACGGCGATGCACTCGTCCCGCTGGACGAGGCACTTGCGCAGGCGGTCGTCGACATCAGCGGGCGCCCGTATCTCGTGCACACCGGAGAGCCCGTTGGGTTCGAGCAGCACCTCATCGGCGGGCACTTCACCGGATCGCTCGTCCGCCACACCTTCGAGGCGATCGCCTTCAACGGCGGCCTGACCGTTCACGTCCGGGTGCTCGGCGGCCGCGATCCGCACCACATCGCCGAAGCCGAGTACAAGGCCTTCGCCCGCGCGTTCCGGCAGGCGAAGTCGCTGGATCCGTTGATCGTGGGCGTTCCCAGCACCAAGGGCGCGCTGTGAGCTCGCGCCCCCTGGTCGCCGTCCTCGACTACGGGTCGGGCAACGTGCACTCGGCCGTCAAGGCTCTCGTTGCGGCGGGCGCGGATGCCCGGCTGACGAATGATCGAAACCTCGTGCTCGAAGCCGATGGGCTCGTCGTGCCCGGCGTCGGTGCCTTCGAAGCCGTCATGGGCGCGTTGCGCTCGCACCGCGGCGGCGACCTGATCGACCGTCGGCTTGCGGGCGGCCGTCCGGTGCTGGGCATCTGCGTCGGCATGCAGGTGCTGTTCGAGCGCGGCGTCGAACGCGGTGTGGACAGCGACGGACTGGGGGAGTGGCCCGGCGCGGTGACCCAGCTCGAAGCGCCGGTACTCCCGCACATGGGTTGGAACACCGTGCGGCCCGACGCGGGCTCGCGGCTCTTCGCGGGTATCGAGGACGAGCGGTTCTATTTCGTCCACTCCTATGCCGCGCAGCGGTGGGAGCTCGACGTGCAGCCGCCGTTCCCCGCGCCCGCTCTGACCTGGTGCGATTACGGCCAGCCGTTCCTCGCGGCCGTCGAGAACGGCCCGCTGTCGGCGACGCAGTTCCACCCCGAGAAGTCCGGTGAGGCGGGCATCCGCCTCCTCGCCAATTGGATCGACGGCCTCGCCGACGCTACTGTCTAACCTCGTGCCACAGCGAGCGAACGGCGTCCGCCGGCACGAGGAGCCATGAACGATTTCGCGTCCACACCCGAGTTGATCCTTCTCCCGGCCGTCGACGTCGCCGGCGGCAAGGCTGTGCGCCTGACGCAGGGCGAGGCCGGCACCGAGACCAACTACGGTGATCCCGTCGATGCCGCCGCCGATTTCGCTCGACAGGGCGCGCGCTGGATCCATCTGGTCGACCTCGACGCAGCCTTCGGCCGCGGCAACAACGCCGCAGTCATGCGCAAGGTCATCAAGCAGGTGCGCGGGGTGCAGGTCGAGCTTTCCGGCGGAATCCGTGACGACCGCTCTCTGGAGGCAGCCCTCGACAGCGGAGCGAGCCGTATCAACCTGGGCACCGCTGCGCTGGAGAATCCCGAGTGGGCGGCCGACGTCATCGGGCGTTACGGCGACGCCATCGCGGTCGGGCTCGACGTGCGCGGCACGACGCTCGCCGCGCGCGGTTGGACGCGCGACGGCGGCGACCTGTGGGCCGTCCTCGACCGACTCGAAGATGCGGGCTGCAGCCGCTACGTCGTCACCGACGTCACGAAAGACGGCACGCTGAAGGGTCCGAACATCGAACTTCTGCGCGAGATCGCCGAGCGCACGCCGAAGCCCGTCGTGGCGTCGGGTGGCGTCTCGAGCCTCGACGACATCGCGGCTCTGCGTGAACTCGTTCCCCTCGGGGTCGAGGGCGCCATCGTGGGCAAGGCGTTGTACGCCGGAGCCTTCACCCTGGCCGAGGCGCTGGATGTCGCCGGCGGCTGACACGCCCTCGGGCGACTCTGCCGGGGTCCCGTGGGAGGGGCGGCGCTTCGAAGACAACCGCCACGCGGCTGACGACGGTTCCGCCGACCCCTCGTTGCTCCTCGCGCTGACGGCCGATGCGGAGGGCGCCCGTGATGCGCGGGCCATCGTCGATGCGTATCGCCACGCCCGTCTGCTGATACCGCTCGTTGCCGACAAGGGCGACGAGGGTGTCGGCCCGCATGGTCTCGTCGTCGACAAGACGCAAGAGCTGTCCATCGTCACGGTGGCCGCCCCCGACGGGCGCCGCGTGCTGCCGGTCTTCACGTCTGTCGACGCGATGAAACGGTGGGATGCCGTGGCGCGCCCGATCCCGGCTGACGGGGTGCGCACGGCGGTCGCCGCCGCCGGTGACGACACCGAGCTCATCGTTATCGATCCCGGTTCGGATACCGAGTTCGTGCTTCGTCGGCCCGCCGTCTGGGCGATCGGTCAGGGGATCGGTTGGGAGCCCAGCCACACGTCGACCGAGGTTTTCACCGGCCTGCAGGAGAGTGTCGGAGCCGAACTGGCCGTCCTCGACTTCGCCGTCGAGCCCGGGGATCCGGCCGGACGCCTGCGCGGCCCCGAACTCGTCGTGCATCTGAACCTGATGCAGGGCCTCGAGCAGGAAGAGCTCGACGCAGTGCTGGCGCGCCTGGCTCGCCGCTGGGCCGCCGACGACCGCATCGCCGTCCTCGTCGACTCACTGACGGTCAAGCTCCACCGCTCCACCTGAGACCTGCGCACCCCGCACGAGGGTCGTCAGTTGACCGGCCCCGTCCACTTCTCCCCGGGCCCCTTGCCGATCGGATCGGGGATCACGGATGCTTCGCGGAACGCCAGCTGCAGTGAACGCAGGCCGTCGCGGAGCGACCGGGCGTGCATGTCGCTGATCTCGGGGGCGCCGGCGGTGATGAGCCCCGCCAGGGAATTGATGAGCTTGCGCGCCTCGTCGAGATCGGTCTGGTGCTCGGGGTCGTCGGCGAGCCCGACCTTCACGGCGGCAGCGCTCATCAGGTGCACCGCGGTGGTCGTGATGACTTCGACGGCGGGAACGTCGGCGAGGTCGCGACCGGCGGCTTCGGCTGATCGCTCGCCGTCTTCTTCCCAGCGGGAGAGCCGTTCATCGTCGCCTCCGGGGGTGTTCGAGGGGCCGTCGGTTCCGGAGATCGTGTCCACGTGGTTCTCTCTGCTAGACTTTGGCGGGCTTCGGAGCTTTTGGTTCCGAACGAAAGAGGATCACATCCCACCCGCGCTTGCCGCTCAAGGCTACCGGGTCCACGCACTCCGCTCCGGTCATCCGGGGTTGTTCGGGTGTAGAGCCGGCGTTTCTCACGTCGAGTCGGGTGGAGTGTGTCGTCTTCCGCCCGCGATGCTCCCGTGTCGCGGTGGTCTCCCGCAACGTAAGAGGAGTCCCGCATCAGCGATCCCCGCACCAATGACCGCATCCGCGTCCCCGAGGTTCGCCTCGTGGGTCCCGCTGGTGAGCAGGTCGGCGTCGTCCGCATCGAGGTGGCGCTGCGCCTGGCCCAAGAGGCCGACCTCGATCTCGTCGAGGTAGCCCCGAACTCGAAGCCGCCCGTGGTCAAGATCATGGATTACGGCAAATTCAAGTACGAGACTGCGCAGAAGGCCAAGGAAGCGCGTCGCAACCAGGCGAATACCGTCCTCAAAGAGGTGCGGTTCCGTCTGAAGATCGAAGCTCACGACTACACCACCAAGCTCAAGCGTGCCGAGGGCTTCCTCCAGGCCGGCGACAAGGTGAAGGCCATGATCCTGTTCCGCGGACGCGAGCAGTCGCGGCCCGACCAGGGTGTGCGCCTGCTCCGCAAGTTCGCCGAAGATGTGGCCGAGTTCGGCACCGTCGAGTCGAACCCGACCATCGACGGTCGCAACATGGTGATGGTGGTCGCCCCCCACAAGAACAAGTCCGAGGTCAAGACCGAGCAGAACGCCCAGCGTGCTGCCACGAAGGAAGCGTCCCGTTCAGGGTCGCGCCCGGACTCCTCAGACACCGAGCCCGCCCCGGCATCTGCCGAGTAGGCCCCAGCCTCCCGCCTCGGCGGGAAACCCAACGAAGGAAAGACAGATGCCGAAGCAGAAGACCCACTCGGGTGCCAAGAAGCGCTTCAAGTTGACCGGTAGCGGCAAGCTCATGAAGCAGCAGGCCGGTATGCGGCACAACCTCGAGGGCAAGTCCTCGAAGCGCACCCGCCGTCTGAACCAGGAGCAGGTCCTGTCCAAGGGCGACGCCAAGGTCGCCAAGAAGCTCCTCGGTCTTTGAGCGCCGAAGCACGTTAGGAACGAAACGAAATGGCTAGAGTCAAGCGGGCAGTAAACGCCCACAAGAAGCGTCGCGTCATCCTCGAGCGCGCCAAGGGATACCGCGGGCAGCGTTCGCGCCTGTATCGCAAGGCGAAGGAGCAGGTCACCCACTCGCTGGTTTACGCGTACCGTGACCGTCGCAAGCGCAAGGGCGACTTCCGTCGTCTGTGGATCCAGCGCATCAACGCCGCGTCCCGCCAGAACGGTCTGACCTACAACCGCCTGATCCAGGGCCTCGGCCTTGCGGGCGTGCAGGTCGACCGCCGCATGCTCGCAGAGCTCGCGGTGAACGAGCCGGCGACCTTCGCGTCGCTCGTCGCCACGGCGAAGAGCGCGTTGCCGGCCGACGTGAACGCCGCCAAGACCGCGTAAGCATCCGTCTTCCTCGAAAGGGCGTCCTCCTCCGGGAGGGCGCCCTTTCTGCGTGGGAACCGCGTCGGTCGCGTATCGGCCGGAGCCTGACCAATAGGCTGGCGAAATGCTCGAGAATCCGCGTTCCCCCCGTGTGCGCGCCGTCGCGAAGTTGGCGAAGCGCAGCGCCCGCCAGGAGACCGGTCTCTTCCTTCTCGAGGGCCCGCAGGCCGCGCGTGAAGCGTTGGAGTATGCGCCCGACACCGTGGTGGAGCTGTTCGCGACCCCGACGGCGATGGAGAAGCACGGCGACATCCGCGATGCCGCGCGAACGGTCGGTCTCGAGATCGAATACACCACAGAAGCGGTGCTCGACGCGATGGCCGACACGGTGACCCCGCAGGGGATCGTCGCGGTCGCACGTCAGGCTCCGACGTCGATGCGCGATGTGTTCGCCGCGGGCCCGCGGCTCGTCGCGATCTGCGAAGAAGTGCGTGATCCCGGCAACCTCGGCACGATCATTCGAGCGGCGGATGCTGCCGGCGCCGACGCGGTCGTGCTCACCGGGCGCACCGTCGACCCGTACAACCCGAAGGTCGTGCGCGCGACGACCGGTTCGATCTTCCACCTCCCGATCGCCGTGGGCGGAGAGCTCGAGACGGCTGTCGAGCGCGCCCACGCCGCGGGCATGCGGGTCGTCGCCGCGGATGTCGACGGCACCGACTTCTTGGCTTCGCGGCATCTGCTCGCAGAGCCCACCGCCTGGTTGTTCGGGAACGAGGCGCGCGGGCTCGAAGAACCGGCCCTCGCCTACGCCGATCTGGCCCTGCGGCTGCCGATCTACGGGCGCGCCGAGTCGCTGAATCTGGCCACCGCCGCGAGTGTCTGCCTCTACGAGACGGCGTTCGCGCAGCGCGCGGGTGCGTGAGCATTCGTCTTTCCCCGCTGTTACAGATCGGTTAAGGCTGGCGTCAAGAGCTGGTCGGGGTCCCAGCGGACTCATAGGGTTGAGTCATGGCGACCTCTGATTCACGGCCGGCCGGCGACTCGCTCGTCGAGATGAGCGATGTGCAGAAGCACTACGGCGACTTCCAGGCACTGAAAGACATCGACCTCACGGTCTCCCGCGGAGAGGTGGTCGTCGTGATCGGCCCCTCGGGTTCCGGGAAGTCGACGCTCTGCCGCACGATCAACCGGCTCGAGACCATCACGTCCGGCTCCATCACCATCGACGGCGAAGAGCTCCCGAAAGAGGGCAAGGGTCTCGCGCAGCTCCGTGCCGACGTCGGGATGGTTTTCCAGTCCTTCAACCTCTTCGCCCATCTGACGATCCTCGAGAACGTGACGCTCGGGCCCATCAAGGTGCGAGGGATGAAGAAGGCGGATGCGGAGCGCGAGGCGCGCGTGCTCCTCGAGCGCGTCGGCATCGACGCCCAGGCCGACAAGCTCCCCGCGCAGCTCTCGGGTGGTCAGCAGCAGCGCGTGGCCATCGCCCGCGCCTTGGCGATGAAACCGAAGCTGATGCTCTTCGACGAGCCGACGAGCGCCCTCGACCCCGAGATGATCAACGAGGTCCTCGACGTCATGGTCGGTCTCGCCGGTGACGGGATGACGATGATCGTCGTCACCCATGAGATGGGCTTCGCGCGGAAGGCGGCCGACCGCGTCATCTTCATGGCAGACGGCCAGATCGTCGAAGAGGCGGCACCCGAGCAGTTCTTCACGAACCCGCAGAGCCCGCGCGCCAAAGACTTCCTCTCGAAGCTCATCACGCACTGACGAGGCCCCCCCGAACGTCGGGCCCGAACAACGGGTCCGCGACCACACAGCACCCCACACCAAGGAGATCCCATGCGGAAGACACGACTGATCGTCGGAACGGCGCTGGCGGCCATCGCCACGCTCGGCCTGACAGCCTGTAACAGCGGATCGCCCACCAGCCCCGGCGCTCCCGAAGCGGGCAGCGACGACGCACTGTGGCAGGTCGCCACCGACGTCGACCTCGCCGACAGCCCCACCTACGAAGCGATGACCGCTCGCGACGGTGTCATTATCGGGGTCAAGAACGACCAGCCCGGACTCGGCTACGAAGACGCAGCCTCCGGCGAGCGCACCGGCTTCGACGTCGATATGGCACGCTGGATCGCCGCGTCGCTCGGCTTCGACGAGGACAAGATCACTTACCAGACGATTCCCTCCGCGAACCGCGAGCAGGCCATCGTCAACGGTGATATCGACTACTACGTCGGCACCTACTCGATCACCGACAAGCGCAAAGAGCAGATCGACTTCGCGGGTCCGTACTTCGAGACGGGCCAGGGCCTGCTGGTCGCCGCGGACGACGACTCGATCAACGGACCCGACGACCTGGCCGGCAAGACGGTGTGCTCGGTGACCGGTTCCACCCCGCTCCAGCGCATCCGCGACGAGTACAGCCCCGGCAACACCGTCGAGTACGACACGTACTCGCAGTGCGTCGAGCAGCTCAAGGGTGGCCAGGTCGACGCGATCACGACCGACGAAGCGATCCTCGCCGGCTACGTGGCTCTCGAGCCCGAGGCCCTCAAGATCGCGGGTGACCCGTTCAGCGAGGAGCGCTACGGCGTCGGAATCGCCAAGGGCGACACCGCTCTGAAGGACCACATCAACGCGCTTCTCACCGATGGGGGCGACGTGTGGACGGCTCTGTTCGACCTGCACCTCGAGCCGGCCGGCATCGAGGGCACGCAGCCCGCAGTAGACGAGTGATCTCGTGGGGGCGGCTTCGGCCGCCCCCATCCCCCTCGTCCGTTCGAACACGTAGGAAGGCGATGTCGTGAACATCATCACCGACAACACCGATATCTGGTGGGACGGCCTTGTCGGCACGCTCATCCTCTTCTTCGGCGGTGGTCTCCTCGCCCTCGTGCTCGGCATCGTCGTGGGTGGCATGAGAGTGTCGCCGATTCCCGTCGCGCGCTGGATGGGCACGCTCTACGTCAACACCATTCGAAACACCCCGCTGACGCTGGTGTTCTTCGGGTTCGCTTTCGCACTCCCGCCGCTCCTCGAGACGCGCATCGACCCCCTCGTCCTCGGTGTCGCCGCCCTGGGGATCTACACCGCCACCTACGTCGCGGAGACCATTCGCTCGGGAATCAACACCGTCCCCGTCGGGCAGGCCGAGGCGGCGCGTGCCTTGGGACTCACGTTCGGTCAGGTCATGGGATCGGTCGTGATGCCGCAAGCGTTCCGTTCGGTGATCCCCCCGATGATGAGCGTCTTCATCGCTCTCCTCAAGAACACGACGGTCGCGGCCGGCTTCAGTGTCATCAATCTCGGTTCCGTCCGCAGCTACCTCAGCGAGCGCGGCGAGAACCAACTCTTCGTCATCCTCTGGGTCGCCGTGATCTTCGTCGCCCTCGTGCTGCTGCTGTCCTGGCTGCAGCGCAGTCTCGAGACCCGATGGAGGGTGGCCCGATGAGCAGCGTTCTGTTCGACGTCCCCGGACCCCGCGCCGTCGCGCGCAACCGCGTGCTCGGAGCGATCACCGTGCTGGTGGTCCTCGCGATCCTCGGATTCTTCGTCTGGCGCCTCGCGGCGACGGGCCAGTTCACCGCTCAGAAGTGGTCGGCGTTCACCTACGCGAACGTGTGGATCAACATCGGCAAGGCCGCGCTCGCTACCCTGGGCGCGTTCGCCGCTGCGGCCGTCGGCGCGATCGTCCTCGGCTTCGTGCTCGCCATCGGACGGATGTCGAATCATGCCTGGATCCGCTGGCCGTTCGCGGCAATCGTCGAGGTGCTCCGGGCCGTCCCCGTGCTCGTGTTCATGTTCCTCCTGTACTACGGCCTGCCTGTTCTCGGCATCCGCATGGAGCCGTACTGGGCCGTCGTCATCGCGCTCATCGCGTACAACGGGTCGGTGCTCGCCGAGGTTATCCGTGCCGGCGTCGAGTCGCTTCCCCGCGGTCAGCACGAAGCGGGCTACGCGATCGGCCTCCGCAAGGCGGGGGTCATGCGCCTGATCCTGTTGCCGCAGGCCATCCGCGCCATGATGCCGGTGATCATCGCCCAGCTCGTTGTCACGCTGAAGGACACCGCGCTCGGCTTCATCGTCACCTACCCCGAGCTGTTGTTCTACGCCCGCTACATCGGCGGCCAGGCGACGTACGGCTCGCCGATCGTTCCGGCGACGATCATCGTGGGCGCGATCTACATCAGCCTCTGCCTCCTGCTTTCGCTCGTCGCGACGACCGTCGAGAAGCGTCTGCGGCGTTCGTCGAAGACCGGCGGCCACGTCGCCGGTGCGAATCAGCCGACGCAGGAAGTCACCGATACCGAGCTCATCGTCGCCCAGCGGGGCCTCGGAAAGCACGACATGGGCGGCAGCGGGCTGGGTGGAGGCGGTTTCGGCGGTGGAGACGGCGCGAACGCGCGCTGAGTGTCAGCTGCCGTCCGCGGCCGCGACGATCTGCGTCCCCCACGGGTCGGCGAAGCGCAGCGCGCGTCCGTCGTCGCGACGATCGACCCCGGCGAACCGCAAGCGGTCGCTGAGCGCCTCGACATCGTTGCGTGAGGGCAACGCGATCCGGACGTCGCCGAGCCCGAGCGCCGCGGCTCGCGGCCCGGCGCCCGCGCTCTGCCAGGTATTGACGCCGATGTGATGGTGGTACCCGCCGGCCGACAGGAACATCGCCGAGCCCAGGTCGAAAGTGATGTCGAACCCGAGCGCGTCGACGTAGAACCGGCGCGCGGCGGCAACATCACCGACCTGAAGATGCACGTGTCCGATGGCTGCCGTCGGCGGCCCAGCGACCTCCGACCGGTCGGGATCGTGCCACCGCTGCAGAAACCCGTTCGGGTCGAGCGGAAGCGATCCCATCTGCACCGATCCGTCGGCCCCGTAGCTCCATTCCGCGCGGGGGCGATCCCGATAGAGCTCGAGACCGTTTCCTTCGGGATCGTGGAAGTAGAAGGCTTCGCTGACGATGTGGTCGGCGCTCCCCTCATGGAGGTGGGCGGCCCGCTGCGCCATCGAGGCGAGGGATGCGGCGAGCCGCGCCTCATCCTGGAACACGACGGCCGTGTGGTAGAGCCCGGCTCCGCGAGCGTTGCGGCTCGGCAGATCGGGGGAGTGCCGCAGCACCATGATCGGCAGTCCGTGCCGACCGAGCGTCGCCGTCGGCCCCGACTGATCCAGGACATCGAGGGTGACAGCATCCCGATAGAAGGCGGTCATGGCGTCGAGGTCGCCGACGAGAAGCTCGACGGTGTCCATGCGCGCCCCGTCGGCGAGGGCGCCCGGGGTGGCTGTAGCGGTGCCGAGCCACTCCGGCGTCGTCACGCCCATGCGACGAACCCGATCCAGTAGGCGATGACCATGTTGTGTTCCTGTCGTTCCGGGTCGGGCGTTCAGTCGTTCAGGGCGAACCCGCTCGTCCACGAGGTCTTCTCCGTGGCGGCGAGGGTCATCTGCAGAAATCCAAGCGCTTCGAGTTCTCGCGCGCGCTTCAGCGAGCCGGCATCGACGGCACGGAGCCCCGCACCGCGCACGAGGTCGGCGACGGCATCCTTCGCGGATGCGTCGTCACCGGCGATGAGGACGGTGGTGGGCGCCGATCCGGTCTGCCCGGTGGCGAGCGTCGCGGCGAAGTTCACGTTGAAGGCCTTCACGACCCGCGTCCGAGCTGCGGCTGACTGGATCTCCCGGGCGGCCGACGAGTCTGCGGGCACGACGAGGCCGTCGAAGGTGGCGAGGTCGACGGGATTCGTCACGTCGACGACGGTCTTGCCGTCCCAGGCCCCGGCATAGCTCGTCAGGATTTCGGCAACGGCGTGGAAGGGGACCGCGAGGACGACGATGTCACCGGAGACCGCATCGCCGATCTGTCCCGACTCCGCGCCGATCGACGAGGCAAGAGCGTCGGCTTTGTCGCGCTCACGAGCGAGCACCTGAACGCCTGCGCCCGCCTTCGCGGCCAGCCTCGCCACTGCTCCACCCAGGTTGCCTGCCCCGACCACTGTTACTGCGACCATGATTGATCCGTCCTTTTGTTGTTGCGAAAAGTATTCGCGGAACCAGGTCTATCACAATTTACTTTTAGCAACAACTAACGCTAGGTTGGGGGCATGGAGTTCGCAGTGCCGAGGATGGACGAGCGGGAGTCACGCGCGTGGCGCGGACTCATCGCGGTCACCCAGCTGCTGCCGGCAGCGTTGGATGCTCAGCTCCAGCGAGAGGCGCAGCTCACCCACTTCGAGTTCGGGGTGCTGACGGTCCTCCACACCATGCCCGGCACCACTCTGCGGATGACCGAACTCGCCGAGGCGACCCACGCCACCCTCGCGCGCCTGTCGAACGTGTGCTCGCGGATGGAGAAGAAGGGTCTGATCGAGCGCTCGCCGTGTCCGCAAGACCGCCGCGCGACGAATGTCCGGCTGACGACCGCGGGGCGCAGGGCGCTCATCCACTCCGTCCCCGACCACATCGCAACAGTGCGATCGCTCGTCATCGACGCACTGAACGACGAGCAGTTGGATGCTTTGGCCGACATCTCGGCGACGATCCTCGCGAGGCTCGAGTCTCGCTCCGCGGTCGGCGTTCCCGGCCGGTGACGAGCGAGAGCGGGCAGAACGCCGCATCCGCCCGTCGGTAGACTCGACTCTCGTGTCCGACGCCCCCGAGATCACCCCCGAAGCGGTAGCCGCCGCGGTCGACGCGGCCCTCGCCGCGATCGCCGCCGCCGCTTCCACCCCCGACCTGAGAAGCGCCCGCGCGGCTCACACCGCGGAAGGCTCGCCACTGGCGCGTCTGAACGCCGGGCTGCGTCAGGTCGCGCCCGAGAACAAGGCCGAGTTCGGCAAGCTGGTGGGCCAGGCCCGCGGGCGCGTGAACCAGGCGCTCGCCGCGCGTGAGACCGAGCTCGCCGAAGCCGAGACCGCCGCCAAGCTCGAGGCGGAGCGCCTCGACATCACGGCGCTTCCGCGACGTGCCCGCGTCGGAGCGCGGCATCCGATCTCGCTCCTTCAGGAACAGGTTTCCGACATCTTCGTCGGCATGGGGTGGGAGATCGCCGAGGGGCCCGAGCTCGAGCACGAGTGGTTCAACTTCGATGCGCTGAACTTCGACGTCGATCACCCGGCGCGCCAGATGCAAGACACGTTCTTCGTGGATCCGGTGGCACGCCACCTCGTCATGCGCACCCACACGTCCCCCGTGCAGGTGCGTTCGATGCTCGAGCGGGAGCTGCCGATCTACGTCCTCTGCCCGGGGCGGGTCTACCGCACCGACGAGTTCGACGCGACCCATCTGCCCGTCTTCACGCAGTTCGAGGGGCTCGTGATCGACAAGGGCATCACGATGGCGAACCTCAAGGGCACGCTCGACCACGCCGCCCGTGTGCTCTTCGGCCCCGAGGCGAAGACGCGCTTCCGCGCGAACTTCTTCCCCTTCACCGAGCCGAGCGCCGAGCTCGACCTGTGGCACCCGACCTTCAAGGGCGGCGCTCGCTGGATCGAGTGGGGCGGCTGCGGCATGGTCAACCCCAACGTGCTGCGCGCGGCGGGCATCGATCCCGAGGTCTACTCGGGCTTCGCGTTCGGGATGGGAATCGAGCGGACGCTGATGTTCCGCAGCGACGTGCAAGACATGCGCGACATGGCCGAGGGCGATGTGCGTTTCAGCGAGCAGTTCGGAATGGTGGTCTGATGCGCGTCCCGCTCTCCTGGTTGCGTGAGTTCGTCGACGTCGCCCCCGAGACCACCCCCGAAGACGTTCTCGAGGCGCTCGTGCGCGTCGGGTTCGAAGAAGAAGACGTGCACCGGTTCGACGTGACGGGTCCCGTCGTCGTCGGCGAGGTGCTCTCTTTCGATGCCGAACCGCAGTCGAACGGCAAGACGATCCGCTGGTGCCAGGTGCAAGTCGCGCCAGACGGCGAGACCGCCGCGGATGGCGGACCGGCCGTGCACGGCATCGTGTGCGGTGCCGGCAACTTCTTCGTCGGCGACAAGGTCGTGGTGACGCTTCCGGGCGCCGTGTTGCCGGGACCCTTCCCGATCGCGGCGCGCAAGACCTACGGACATATCTCGGACGGCATGATCGCCTCGGCGAAAGAGCTCGGTCTCGGCGACGAGCACGCGGGCATCCTGCGCCTTGCCGAGCTGGGCATCGACGCGCCCGTGGGCACCGACGCGATCGCGCTGCTGGGCCTGGATGACGTCGCGGTCGAGATCAATGTCACGCCCGATCGCGGCTATGCGTTGTCGATCCGTGGCGTCGCGCGGGAGTATTCGCACTCCACGGGTGCGGTGTTCCGCGACCCGGGCGCGAAGGTGTGGGGCGAAGTGAATCTTGCCGATGAACGGGCCTTCGCGGTCTCGGTCATCGATCCCGCCCCGATCCGCGGTCGGGTCGGTGTTCCGGAGTTCGTGGCCCGCATCGTGCGCGACGTCGACCCGACGAAGCCCACCCCGGCGTGGATGGTGGCGCGGCTCACCCTTGCCGGCATCCGGTCTTTGGGCATCCTGATCGACATCACCAACTACGTCATGCTCGAACTCGGCCAGCCGATCCACGGCTACGACCTCGACAAGCTGCAGGGCGGGATCACCGTGCGGCGCGCGACGCCGGGGGAGAAGCTCGAAACTCTCGACGGCAAGGTGCGCGACCTTGATCCCGAAGATCTCGTCATCACCGACGATTCGGGCCCGATCGGCCTCGCTGGCGTCATGGGTGGCGGCACGACCGAGATGACGGGTTCCACGCGCAATGTCCTCATCGAAGCGGCGAACTTCGACACGGTGTCGATCGCCCGCACGGCGCGGCGGCACAAACTGCCGAGCGAGGCCTCTCGTCGCTTCGAGCGCGGTGTCGACCCGACGATCCAGTTCGTCGCGGCCGCGCGCGTCGCGGAACTCATGGTGCAGCTTGCCTCCGGCACCGACACTCGCGCCGGCGGTGCTCTCATGCGCGGGACTTCGTCGCCCGCGGTCGAGCTGCCCCGCGGGTTCGTTCCGGCTCTGATCGGTGTCGATTACACATCGGACGAGATCGTCGAAGCTCTCGAGATGATCGGGTGCACGGTACGCGAGAACGCCACGAATTGGGTCGTCACTCCGCCGCCGTGGCGCCCTGACCTGACGGATAAGTGGACTCTCGCCGAAGAGGTCGCCCGCATTGAGGGGTACGACCTCATTCCGTCGATCCTTCCCGTGCCCCCGTCGGGGCGCGGTCTGACGCCTGCCCAGCAGGGTCGTCGTCGCGTGTCGAATGCGCTCGCCTCCGCAGGGTTCGTTGAGACTCCGTCGTTCCCGTTCACGACCGAGGAGCAGAACGACCTCCACGGCTCACCCTCGGGCGAACACCTCCCGAGTGTGAAGATGGCGAACCCCCTCGACGGGCAAGCGCCGTTCCTACGCAGGTCTCTGATTCCCGCGCTGCTTCTTGCGGCCCACCGGAACGTGGCCCGCGGGCTCACTGACCTCGCGGTCTTCGAGGCGGGCGCGGTCTTCCTGCCCGAGCCCGGCGTCACCTACGGCACCGACTCCGTGCCGCCGCTGGGTGAGCGTCCCGATGACGCCACCCTCGCGGCTCTCGACGCGTCGATCCCGCCGCAGCGTCGCCACGTCGCCGTCCTCCTCACCGGCCCGATCATCGAGAAGCAGCCGGGGCAACCCGCCGTGTCTGCCGGTCTTGCCGACGCCGTCGACGCCGTTCGGATCATCGCGGGCGCCGTCGGCGTCGAGGTCGAACTGGTTCAGGCCACGCGCGCTGCGCTCCACCCGGGTCGTGCCGGAACGGTCACGGTCGCCGGAATCGAGGTCGGCTACGTCGGCGAGGTGCTGCCCGCCGTGTCCGAGGCCGCCGACCTGCCCGGTCGCGTCGTCGTCGCCGAACTCGACCTCGACCTGCTCCTCACGCTCGGCGGCGACCGGGTGGTCGCCGCATCCCTCTCGGGGTTCCCCGCGGCGACCCAGGACGTGTCGCTCGTCCTCCCCGAGAGCGTGCCCGCGGGCGCGGTACGCGCGGCGCTGGCCGAGGGGGCGGGCGAATTGCTCGAGTCGCTCCGGCTCGTCGACGATTACCGCGGCGCCGGGCTCCCCGCGAGCAGCAAGAGCCTCACGTTCGCCCTGCGTTTCCGCGCCCCCGATCGCACACTGACCGCGGCCGAGGCATCGGAGGCGCGCCTGGCGGGTGTCGCGTTCGCAGCCGAGCGCTTCGGAGCGACCCTGCGCGAGTAGCATCCGTTCGGCTCGTCGCCTTTCCGCACGGACCGATTTGCGGATGCTGCGAACCCCGGGCTATCGTCGGGGCCATGCTTTCCGCCGCCTCCGTCTCGCTCGTTGAGAGCGTTTCGAGCGCGCGCCGTCGCGACCGCCGACTCTAGGCGACCCCGCTTCCCGCCGTCAGGCGGCACGGGCGTCGCCGACTCAGGCCCGTGACCCAGACAATAAGGTGGAAGCCATGACCTATTCGGTCGCCGTATCCGGCGCCTCCGGCTACGCCGGCGGCGAGATCCTGCGCCTGCTGTCGGCACATCCCGACATCGAGATCCGCACCGTCACGGCGCACTCGAACGCCGGCCAGCCGCTCGTCCGCCATCAACCGCACCTGCGTTCGCTCGCGCACCTGGAGCTGCAGGACACCACCCCCGAGGTGCTCGCAGGACACGACATCGTCGTCCTCGCGCTCCCGCACGGCCAATCGGGGCAGT
This sequence comes from Microbacterium shimangi, assembly GCF_043556445.1. Classification (NCBI taxonomy): domain Bacteria; kingdom Bacillati; phylum Actinomycetota; class Actinomycetes; order Micrococcales; family Microbacteriaceae; genus Microbacterium; species Microbacterium shimangi. The sequence goes on along the minus strand of NZ_JBIGII010000001.1, from coordinate 10,101 downwards.
TCACCGATGCGCTCGCCGACACTCCGCTCGTCATCGATGCGGGCGCCGATCACCGCCTCACCGACTCCGCCGAGTGGGACCGCTTCTACGGCGGCGATTTCCACGAGGCGTGGACGTACGGTGTGCCCGAGCTTCCCGTCCACGGCGGCACACAGCGCGAACGCCTCGTCGGTGCCTCGCGCATCGCCGCGCCGGGTTGCAACGCCTCGACCGTGGCGCTGAGCCTCGCCCCCGGGGTCGCCGCGGGCGTCATCGATGCGAGCGATATCGTCACGGTTCTCGCGGTGGGCCCTTCGGGGGCAGGCAAGAGCCTCAAGACGAACCTGCTGGCCAGCGAGATCCTGGGATCCGCCAACCCCTACGCCGTCGGCGGCACGCACCGGCACATCCCCGAGATCCGGCAGTCGCTGGTGGCGGCCGGGGCCGTCGGCGACGTCCGCATCTCGTTCACACCCGTCCTGGTTCCGATGTCGCGGGGCATTCTCGCGACGACGACGGCTCCCATCGCCCCCGGCGTATCCGATGCCGAGATCCGCGCGGCTTGGCTCGATGCCTACGGCGACGAGACCTTCGTGCAGGTGCTCGACGAAGGTGAATTCCCGCGCACCGCCGATGTCCTGGGCGCGAACACCGCTCTGCTGGGACTCGCGATCGACCGCCCCGCCAACCGGGTCGTCATCGTCGCGGCCCTCGACAACCTCGTCAAAGGCACCGCCGGAGCCGCGGTGCAATCCATGAACATCGCGTTGGGTCTTCCCGAAGGCCGCGCCCTCACCGTGAACGGAGTGGCGCCATGAGCGTGACCGCACCCGCCGGATTCGAGGCGTCGGGCGTTGCCGTCGGCCTCAAGTCGTCCGGGAAACCCGACGTCGCCGTGGTCGTGAACCGCGGCCCGCTCAAGGTCGGCGCCGCGGTGTTCACCTCGAACCGCGCGAAGGCGAACCCCATCCTGTGGTCGGAGCAGGTGATCCGCGACGGAATCGTCGAGGCCATCGTGCTCAACTCGGGCGGGGCCAACTGCTTCACCGGGGCTTTCGGGTTTCAGACGACCCACCAGACCGCCGAGCTCATGGCCGAGTTGCTCGAGGTGGGAGCCGGTGACGTGCTCGTCTGCTCGACCGGTCTCATCGGTACCGGCGACGAGGTCTTCCGCGCCAAGGTGCTCGAAGGGGTTGCCCGGGGCATCGATGCACTGGATGCCGAGAGCGGTCAGGCGGCCGCCGAGGCGATCATGACCACCGATTCGGTGTCGAAGACGAGCGTCCGCAGCGGGGACGGGTGGACGATCGGCGGAATGGCGAAGGGTGCGGGAATGCTCGCGCCGGGTCTGGCGACGATGCTCGTCGTTCTCACCACCGATGCCGTGCTCGATGCCGCAGACGCCGATGCGCACCTCCGCGCGGCGACCCGTGTGAGCTTCGACCGACTCGATTCCGACGGCTGCATGTCGACGAACGACCAGGTGACCCTGATGGCGAGCGGGGCGTCGGGCGTCGCTCCCGACGCGGAGGCCTTCCGTCGGGCTCTGACCGAGGCCTGCCTCGATCTCGCCGTCCAGCTGCAGGCCGACGCGGAGGGTGCGAGCCACAGCATCCAGATCCGTGTCGTCCACGCGGTCACCGAAGACGAGGCCGTGGAGGTCGCCCGCTCCGTTGCGCGCAACAACCTCTTCAAAGCGGCGATCTTCGGCAACGATCCGAACTGGGGTCGGGTACTCGCTGCGATCGGCACGACGCAGGCGGAGTTCGACCCGTACGCCGTCGACGTCGAGATGAACGGGGTACGTGTCTGCTCGAACGGCGGGCCCGACCGCCCACGCGAAGAGGTCGATCTCACGCCCCGCGAGACCAGTGTCGTCATCGACCTGAAGGTCGGCGACGCCACCGCGACGATCTACACCAACGACCTCACGCACGACTACGTCCACGAGAACAGCGCGTACTCCTCATGACAGACATCGATCTGCAGAAGACCGACCCCGAGACCGCCAGCGCGCGGGCGGCGACGATGGTCGAATCCCTGCCCTGGTTGCAGCGATTCCGCGACCAGATCGTCGTGGTGAAGTACGGCGGCAACGCGATGGTGAGCGACGAGTTGCAGGATGCTTTCGCCGCCGACATCGCCTACCTACGCTACGTCGGGGTGAAGCCCGTGGTGGTGCACGGCGGGGGGCCGCAGATCTCGTCGATGCTCGACCGACTGGCCATCCCGAGCGAATTCAAGGGCGGCTACCGCGTCACCTCGACCGAGGCCATCAGCGTCGTCCGGATGGTGCTCACCGGGCAGATCAACCCGCAGCTGGTGGCGAAGATCAACGCCCACGGGCCGTTGGCCACGGGCCTGAGCGGCGAGGATGCCGGGCTCTTCGGCGGCCGCCGCCGCGGCGTCACCGTCGCCGGAGTCGAGCACGACCTCGGCCGCGTCGGCGACGTCGTGTCGGTCGACCCGCGACCCGTTCTCGATCATCTGGACGCCGGGCGCATTCCCGTCGTGTCGAGCATCGCGCCCGACCTCGACCACCCCGGCCACTCGTTGAACGTCAACGCGGATGCTGCGGCCGCAGCGCTCGCCGTCGCCCTCGGCGCGACGAAGCTCGTCGTCCTCACCGATGTCGCGGGACTCTATGCCGACTGGCCGAACCGGGCGTCGCTGGTCTCGCACCTGGATTCGACCGAGTTGCGCGCGATGCTGCCGCGGCTGGAATCGGGCATGATCCCGAAGATGCAAGCGTGTCTCGACGCCGTCGACGGCGGCGTACCCACGGCCGCGATCATCGACGGGCGCGTGCCGCACTCGGTGCTCGTAGAACTGTTCACCAGCAACGGAATCGGAACGGAGGTCGTCGCATGACCGACACCACTTGGCAGGACGACGCTCGACGCGACCTCGTCCGGAGCTTCGGCGACAGAATGGCGCTCTTCGTCCGCGGCGAGGGATCGCATCTCTTCGACGACGGCGGCCGCCGGTACCTCGATTTCCTCGCCGGCATCGCCGTCGACTCCCTCGGCCACGCGCACCCGGTGTTCGTCGAGGCCGTCTCGCGGCAGGCGGCTACCCTCGCGCACGTGTCGAACTACTTCGCGACGCCGCCGCAGCTCGCGCTCGCGGCGCGGCTGAAGCGGCTGGCCGGCACCGGCTCCTCCGGCCGCGTCTACTTCGGCAACTCCGGCGCCGAGGCGAACGAAGCGGCGTTCAAGCTGGCGCGGCTGCACGGCGGCGCCGAGCGCCCGCGCATCCTCGCCCTGAAGGGCGGATTCCACGGGCGCACGATGGGAACCCTCGCGCTCACCGGCAAGCCCGCGCTGCAAGCCGACTTCCTGCCCATGGTCCCGGGTGTCGAGCACATCGACGCCACGATCGAAGCGCTCGAAGCGGCCCTCGACGACCGTGTCGCGGCGCTGCTGATCGAACCGATCCAGGGCGAGGCGGGCGTTGTCGAGCTTCCCGAGGGGTATCTGTCGGCCGCGCGAGCGCTGACCGAAGCATCCGGTTCGCTTCTCATCGTCGACGAGATCCAGACCGGCGTCGGGCGCACGGGGGAGTGGTTCGCGTTCCAGCGCGCGGGCATCGTCCCCGACGCGATCACCGTCGCCAAGGGCATGGGGGGCGGCTTCCCGATCGGCGCGCTGGTCACCTTCGGTCATGCGAGCGAGCTGTTCTTCCCCGGCACGCACGGTTCCACGTTCGGAGGCAACGCCCTCGCGACGGCTGTCGCCGGAGCGGTGCTCGAAGAGATCGAGCGCGCGGGTCTCGTTCAGAACGCCGCGGACCGCGGCGCCGAACTCCGCGCCGGAATCACCGGCCTCGGCTCACCGCTCGTCGGCGGCATCCGCGGTGCGGGCCTGCTCCTCGGGGTCTCACTCACGCACCCGGTCGCCAAGGCCGTGGTCGCCGCGGCCCAAGAACACGGCCTCATCGTGAACGCGGCGAACGACGACACCATCCGCCTCGCCCCGCCGCTCACGATCGGCGACGACGAAGTTGCGGAGTTCCTCGAGCTCTTCGCGGCGTCGCTCGCGACCGTCGGCGACGCACTGCTTCTCGACGACGAATCCGACGTCACACCAGACACGACCGTGGAGGTACCCGCGTGACCCGCCATCTGCTTCGCGATGACGACCTGAGCCCGGCCGAGCAGGCCGCGATCCTCGACATGGCGATCGAGCTGAAGCGCGACCGCTGGGCGCAGAAGCCCCTCGCGGGTCCGCAGACCGTCGCGGTCATCTTCGACAAATCCTCCACCCGCACGCGCGTGTCGTTCGCGGTGGGTATCGCCGACCTCGGCGGGTCGCCGTTGATCATCTCTACCGCCAACAGCCAGCTCGGCGGCAAAGAGACGCCCTCCGACACCGCGAGGGTGCTCGAGCGCCAGGTCGCCGCGATCGTCTGGCGGACATACGCGCAGTCGGGCCTCGAAGAGATGGCCCGCGGAACGCGGGTGCCGGTCGTCAACGCACTGAGCGATGACTTCCACCCCTGTCAGCTGCTCGCCGACCTGCTGACGATCCGGGAGCACAAGGGCGAGCTCGCCGGTCTGACCCTGTCGTTCTTCGGCGACGGTCGCAGCAACATGGCCCACTCCTACCTTCTGGCCGCGGTGACGGCCGGAATGCACGTGCGCGTCGCCTCGCCCGCGGCCTACTCGCCGCGCCCGGACGTCGTGAGCGACGCCGAGGCGATCGCCGCCCGCACCGGCGGTTCGGTTCTCCTCGAGCCCGACCCCGTTCGGGCAGCCGCCGGGTCGGACGTCGTCGTCACCGACACGTGGGTATCGATGGGCAAAGAAGAAGAGAAAGCGGCGCGCCTGCGCGATCTCGGTGCCTACAAGGTGACTCAGGGGCTCATGGCGCTCGCCGACCCCGGCGCGATCTTCATCCACTGCCTCCCCGCAGACCGCGGATACGAGGTCGAGGCCGAAGTGATCGACGGCCCGCAGAGCGTTGTCTGGGATGAAGCCGAGAACCGGCTTCACGCGCAGAAGGCGCTCCTGGTGTGGCTGCTGCAACAGGGATGAGCGGGTGGGTGCGCTCGCGGTGGGCGCGCCTCGACGGACCCGGGCGACTGGCAGGTCTTGACTTCGCCCGCGGGCTCGCCGTGGTCGGGATGCTGGCGGCGCACCTTCTGACGATCGAACCCTGGGTGACGAGCCGACCTGACACCTGGATCGACATCGTCAACGGTCGTTCGTCCATCCTGTTCGCCACCCTGGCAGGAGTGTCGATCGCCCTCGTCACGGGCGGCCGCACGCCGTTCCGCGGCACTGCGCGGGCCCGCGCGTCGGGCCGGCTCGCGGTGCGTGCGGCCGCGCTGTGGTTGATCGGGCTTCTGCTCATCGCCACGGGCGTGCCGGTGTTCGTCATCCTTCCCGCCTACGCCATCCTCTTCCTGCTGTCGCTGCCGTTCCTCGGCCTCCGTGCCCCCGCGCTGTTCGCCATCGCGGCGGCACTCGCGGTGGTGATGCCGTTCGTGCAGGCGTTCCTTGACGCCTTCCCCTTCTGGTCGACCCCCGTCGGCGAGCTCGTCGGAGTCTCGATCGGGTGGGCGTACCCGTTCCCCACGTGGATCGCGTTCCTTCTCGCCGGAATGGCGCTCGGTCGCGCCGACCTTCGTTCGGTGTCGGTGCAGGGAGCGCTGCTCGCTGCCGGCGCTGCCGTGGCGACGTTGGCCTACGGGGTGGCCGCGATCAGCGGGTCCGATCGGGCGTCGGAGGACACCGATTATCTCGCCGCGGTGTGGACCGCGAGGGCTCACTCGACCGGTCTGCTCGAAGTCCTCGGATCGGGCGGTCTCGCCGTGGCCGTCATCGCGGCGTGCCTGCTGCTGTGTCGCACGCCGGTGCGCTGGGTGGCCGTTCCGTTGCGCGCCGTGGGCTCCATGCCGCTCACGGCCTACACCGCGCAGATCGTGGTGTGGGCGGTTTACGCCGCCTCCGCTCTCGGCACCACGGGTGCGCTCTCCGCTTTCCGCGCGCTCGAGCCCTTCTGGCCGATCACCCTGGGAATCATCGTCGGGTGTCTCGTCTGGGCGCTCCTCGCCGGACGCGGCCCTCTCGAAGCGGCGATCGACCGCGTCGTGCGATGGATGGTGCGAGAGCCCGACCGGGCGCCGGCGACGCCGTCGCTAGGCTGAGACGATGAGCATCACGAGCGGTCACGGTACGAACGACGGAGCGCTGTGGGGGGCACGATTCGCGGGGGGTCCGTCGCCGGAGCTCGCGGCTCTCAGCCGGTCCACCCACTTCGACTGGGTTCTCGCACCGTACGACATCGCGGGTTCGCACGCGCACGCGACCGCTCTCACGGCTGCGGGCTACCTCACCGCCGACGAGTCGGTCGCGATGCACGAGGGTCTCGACGAGCTGGGGCGCAAGGTGGCTGACGGCACCTTGGTCGCTGCGCCCGACGACGAAGACGTGCACGGTGCCCTCGAGGGGGCGCTGATCGACATCGTCGGCCCAGCCCTCGGCGGCAAGCTCCGGGCCGGACGCAGTCGCAACGACCAGATCGCCACCCTCGTGCGCCTGTACCTGCTCGATCACGCGCGCGTGATCGCCCGCGACATCGTGCGCCTCATCGATGCGCTGGTCTCGCAAGCTGACGCCCACGCCGAAGCGATCATGCCGGGGCGCACGCATCTGCAGCACGCCCAGCCGGTGCTGCTCGCTCACCACCTCCAAGCGCATGCGTGGCCGCTGGTGCGCGACCTCGAGCGGTTGCGCGACTGGTCGATCCGCGCGGCCGTCTCGCCGTACGGCGGTGGTGCGCTCGCCGGATCCACTCTCGGGCTCGACCCGCAGCTCGTCGCCGACGAGCTCGGACTCACGCGGCCCTCCGAGAACTCGATCGACGGAACGAGCGCGCGCGACGTCGTCGCGGAGTTCGCGTTCGTCGGCGCGCTGATCGGGATCGATCTCTCCCGCCTGTCCGAGGAGATCATCCTCTGGAACACGCGGGAGTTCTCCTTCGTCACTCTCGACGACGCGTACTCGACCGGGTCGAGCATCATGCCGCAGAAGAAGAACCCCGACATCGCAGAGCTCACGCGCGGAAAGTCCGGCAGGCTCATCGGCAATGTCGCCGGGCTTCTCGCGACGTTGAAAGGCTTGCCGCTGGCCTACAACCGCGACCTTCAAGAAGACAAAGAGCCCGTCTTCGACACGGTGGTCACCCTCGAAACGGTGCTGCCGGCCTTCACCGGCATGATGGCCACGCTCCGCTTCGACACCGCGCGCATGGCCGAACTCGCCCCGCAGGGTTTCTCGCTGGCGACCGATGTCGCGGAATGGCTCGTCACCCGGGGCGTCCCTTTCCGCGACGCGCACGAGGTGTCGGGCGAACTGGTGCGCGCCTGCGAAGAGCAGGGCATCGGCCTCGAAGACGCCGACGACGCACTTCTCGCATCGGTGTCGCCGCTGCTCGAGCCTGCCGTCCGCGAGGTGCTGACGATCGGGGGCTCGGTTGCGCGCCGCACGGGCGTGGGCGGCACCGCGCCCGAGCGCGTCGCTGAACAGCGCGCGCAGCTGGTCGCTCGCACACAGGCCCTCGCTCACGAACTCGGCCTCTGAGGTCGGGAGGCCGCTGGCTGGTTGATACCCTCGAACACGTGTCAACAGCCGCGCAGCCGACGATCGATCCGACCTTCGAGAACGTCTGGGACGAGATCGTGTGGCGTGGACTGGTGCACGTCTCCACCGATCAGGCGGCGTTGCGCACAGCGCTCGCCGGACCGCCCATCGTGTTCTACTGCGGCTTCGACCCCACCGCCCCCAGCCTTCATCTCGGCCACCTGGTGCAGCTCCTGACCATGCGCCGGCTGCAGCTGGCCGGCCACCGCCCCCTCGGATTGGTCGGCGGATCGACGGGCCTGATCGGCGACCCCCGCCCGACCGCCGAACGCACTCTCAATTCGCCCGAAACCGTCGCCGACTGGGTGCAGCGTCTGCGTGGACAGGTGGAGCGGTACTTGAGCTTCGACGGTGCGAACGCCGCACGGATGGTCAATAACCTCGATTGGACCGCTCCTCTGAGCGCGATCGACTTCCTGCGCGAGATCGGTAAGCACTACCGCGTCGGAACGATGCTGAAGAAGGACGCCGTCAGCGCGCGGCTGAATTCCGAAGCCGGCATCAGCTACACCGAGTTCAGCTACCAGATTCTGCAGGGACTCGACTTCCTCGAGCTCCACCGCCAGTACGGCTGCGTCCTGCAGACGGGCGGAAGCGATCAGTGGGGCAATCTCACCAGCGGCACAGATCTCATCCATCGGGTCGAGGGCACGTCGGTGCACGCCATCGGCACGCCCCTCATCACGAATTCCGACGGCACGAAGTTCGGCAAGAGCGAGGGCAACGCGATCTGGATCGACGCCGATCTCACGAGTGCGTACGCGTTCTACCAGTTCTGGCTCAACACCGACGATGCCGACGTCGTCGAGCGGTTGAAGATCTTCACGTTCCTCGGTCGCGCGGAGATCGAGGAGTACGGCCGACTGGTCGAGACGGAGCCCTTCCGGCGGGCCGCGCAGAAGCGACTCGCGGCCGAGGTCTCGACGATCGTCCACGGAGCCGATGCGACGGCGGCCGTCGTCGCCGCATCCGATGCGCTTTTCGGCCAGGGCGACCTGGCGGGTCTGGATGCGGGCACGCTGCGCGAAGCGCTGGACGAACTGCCCCACGCCGAAGTGCCGCGCGGCACGACCGTCGTGCAAGCGCTCGTCGAGACCGGTCTCGTGGCGAGTCTCGGAGAGGCTCGCCGTGCCATCGCGCAGGGCGGTGTCTCGGTCGACGGGGAACGGGTCGCTGCCGACGATGCGGTGGTCACCGGCGGCCTGCCCGGGGGAGTCTCGGTTCTCCGCCGCGGCAAGAAGACCCTCGCGGGCGTTTTCGTCACCGGCTGAGACGCGCCCATGCCGTTCACGCTGAGCCACGCCGTCGTCGCTCTGCCGTTCGTCCGCACCCCGCTCATCCCCGCCGCGATCGCGGTGGGGGCCATGACGCCCGACCTTCCGTTGTTCATCCGCACGGGACTCCCGTTGTACGACGTCACGCACGACGCCGTGATGCTTCCGGTGACGATGGTGCTCGCTCTCGCCCTCCTTCTGGTGTGGCGGTGCGTGCTGCGCCCGTCGGTCGGGGAGCTGACGCCGCGGTGGTTCGCCGCGCGCCTGCCCGCGGCATGGGAGAGCGGACCCGGTCCATCTCTCCGCGAGACTTTCGCCGGTAAGGACGGCAGGGTCACCGCGCGCTCGGCGGCGATCCTGGCGATCTCCCTTCTCCTCGGTGTGCTCAGCCACATCGTTTGGGACCTTTTCACCCATGAAGGACGAGGGGGAGTCGCGCTGCTGCCCGCACTGGCAGACCCGTGGGGTGTGCTGCCCGGGTACAAGTGGCTGCAACACGGTTCGTCCGTGATCGCGCTGCTGGTCCTCGGCGTCTGGGCGATGGTCTGGCTGAGGCGTCGGCGCCCCGAAGCCGTCGAACGAATGCTGCCGGCCGCGGTGCGTTACACCGTGTGGCTGTCGTTGCCCGCCGTGCTGGTCGGGGCGTGGGTGATCGGCCTCAGCGTGTACGGTCCGATGACCGACGAGTGGACCCCGCAGCATCTCGCCTACCGGGTCTTGCCTACTGCCGTGGGGGTGTGGGGGCTGTCCGTGTTCGTTCTCGCCGCGGTGGTGACGACGAGGGGCGCGACATCCGCACCACGACGCTGAATCGACCGATGAACGTGAACCCCGGAGGGGCGCGACACGCCCGGGATGCAGCCCGATTCGCCGACACGGTGCATCCCGCGTAAGTTTCTATCTGTTCGCCCCACAGGGAAGAGCGGAAAGTCCGAAGGACTGGCCCCACCCTCAAGCGGAGAACACCCCTCAGGTCAGCTGCACTTCGTGTGCAGTCAGTCGCAAGACTGAGACTCGAGGTGACCGCCACTCGGGCGTCGAATTCGGCGCGCTTCCTCCTCTTCATGGGGCTGGAAACGCTGATTTGACAGTTGGGGTGGTTGGGATAAGGTAGTGAAGTTGCCCTGCGGGCGAGGCTGAGGAGCCGAGTAGCAGGTGCGTCCGATCCTTGAGAACTCAACAGCGTGCACTTGTCAAAATGCC